>JAYZFC010000001.1:0-45795 GCA_036337035.1 Pseudomonadota bacterium
GAAAAAAAAGAAGAACCTAAAGAAGCAGCAGCTGAAGTAGAAAAAAAAGAAGAACCTAAAGAAGCAGCAGCTGAAGTAGAAAAAAAAGAAGAACCTAAAGAAGCAGCAGCTGAAGTAGAAAAAAAAGAAGAAAGCAAGGAAAATAAAGAAGAAGGTGCTCAGTAGATTTTTCTATCTTACCTTCATTTATAAGATTTAACTTTTTAGGCATGGAATATCCTGATAAAGACCACTTAGTAATTGGAAAAATTACTGGCCATTATGGTATAAAAGGATGGGTTAAAGTTTTTTCATACTCAATGCCGATAAATAATATATTGAATTATAAGGATTGGTTTTTTCTATTTAATGATAATTTTATCAACTATGTATTAATTGATGCCAAGGAGCATCAGAAAAGAATTATTGTGAAGTTTGCCAATATCGATACTAGAGATGATGCAAAAGAAATCATTGGTAAAGATGTATTTATCAACCAACTAGATTTAAAAAAGCTTGAAGATAATGAATATTACTGGAGAGATTTGGAAGGGCTAAGCGTTATTACAGCTGAAGGTTTTTATTTAGGTAAGATTCAGTACTTATTTGAGACTGGTGCTAATGATGTTATGGTAGTAAAAGAAGGGAATTCTGAATATCTTATACCGTACTCATTGGGAAATATTGTTACCGATATTAATTTAGATAAAAGAAGGGTTACTGTTTTCTGGGATATTAATTATTAGGTTGCCATGTGTTTAAGATAAATGTAGTGTCCCTCATTCCTGAAATTATTGAGCCAGTATGTAATTATGGGGTTATTGGCAAAGCTTGCCAAAAAGGGTTAGTAGAAATTTCCCACATTAATCCAAGAGATTTTACTTTAGATAATCATAATACAGTAGATGATAGGCCATTTGGTGGTGGTCCTGGGATGGTTTTGAAATATGAGCCAATTAGAGATGCTATACATTATGCCAGAAAAACACTCCCTAATGACTCTCATGAGTTTGTATTAAGCGCAAAAGGAAAAGTTTTTGATAATATGACTGCATATGAGCTATCTAAAACAAAAGGTATTCTATTAGTTGCTGGGAGATTTGAAGGTATAGATGAGAGGGTAGTTGAAAATGAAATCTCCGACCAGATTTCTGTTGGAGATTATATATTAACAGGAGGTGAAGTAGCTGCTACTGTTATTATTGATTCAGTTGTTCGATTAATACCCGGGGTTCTTGGTCATGATGATTCAAGTAAAGATGATTCATTTATGGAAGGTTTGCTGGGCTTTCCTCAGTATACAAGACCTGCAAGTATAGATAAAATAAGCGTTCCTAGTGTTCTGCTTGAGGGTGATCATGAGGCCATACGGCTCTGGAGGCTGAAGCAATCATTAGGAACAACATGGATAAATAGGCCAGAATTAATTAAGAAAAAAAATTTAACTGAAGAAGAAAAAGCTTTGCTTGATGAATTTATTAGTGAGAAAAAATGATATAATGATTATAGAGGTAATTTTAAAATGTCTAATATTATTGATGAAATAGAAAAACAACAGCTCAAGACAGATCTACCAGATTTTTCTCCTGGCGATACTATTACAGTTCAGGTAAAAGTTAAAGAGGGAGATCGGGAGAGATTACAGGCATACGAGGGTGTTGTCATAGCTAAAAAAAATAGAGGTATCAATTCCTCATTTACAGTTAGAAAGATTTCTCATGGTGAAGGTGTTGAAAGGGTTTTTCAGACACATAGCCCATCTATAGGTGAAATTAAAGTTAAAAGGAAAGGTTCTGTAAGAAGAGCAAAATTATATTATTTACGAGAAAGAAGTGGTAAGTCTGCAAGAATTAAGGAGAAGATTTAAATTTAATGTTTATTAAGTTTCTCAGATTTTGTTGGAGATTTATAGACGTTATTACTCGACTTTTTCAGTTCTTCTTTTTTTTAATTATATGTTTAATAATTGTTGTTATTTTTTATCCATCTAGCTACACCCCAGCTTCTAATAATATTGTCTTAAATTTAAATCTGCAGGGAAATATAGTAGAAGATTTCACTACAGATGAAATAGATAGGCTCATTATTAATGCTCAAGGATTGCCAGCCTCTGAAACAAGACTTAGAGATGTTATAACTTCAATAAGATATGCCAAGGATGACGATAAGATAGTTGGAATATTACTTAATACAGAAAATCTATCTTCTGCTGGCCTTAGTAAACTTCAAGATATTTCTAGGGAGTTAATTTCTTTTAAGCTTAGTGGAAAGCCAATAATCTCTGTGTCTAATCATTATACACAAAATCAATACTACTTAGCTTCTCATGCTTCAAAAGTCTATATAAAGCCTTTTGGGGTTATCTCTATGACTGGTTATAACAAATTTATTCCTTATTATAAGTCTGGTCTTGAAAATTTTGGTGTTGAAGCTAATGTTTGGTCTGTTGGTGAATATAAATCTTTTGTAGAGCCTTATACACGCGATGTTATGTCAGATGAAGATAAGCAATCATCTGAGGCTTATCTAAATGGGTTATGGGATGATTATAAAAAAGATGTTAGCTTACAAAGAGGTTTAGATACATCTGCAGTTCAAGACTTTGTAGATAATTATGCATCAAATTTAGAATTATTTAATGGAGATAATGTAGCATTAGCAGTTCATAAAGGTTTTATCGATCAGATTTCATTAAATTCAGATATTGATAAGATACTTAAGGCTGAATTCAAATTAGAAAATGAGATTAATGGAAAAAATTTAATGCAATTTAATGATTATTTATCATTATTCTCTACTCCTATTGATAATGATATAGATAAAATTGCTATAGTTTCTGTTTCTGGACCAATAATTGATGAATTTGAATCACTTAGTGCAAGTGTTGACTCAGTATCAAATCTTATTAAAAAAGCTACAAATGATAAAGATATTAAAGCTCTAGTTCTTAGGGTGGATAGTCCAGGAGGAAGTATTTCAGCATCAGCAGCAATCCTTGATCAACTTATTGCTTTTCAAGAGACCGACAGACCTCTTGTTGTGTCTATGAGCAGTGTTGCCGCTTCGGGTGGATACTGGATATCTATGAGTGCTGACGAAATTTGGGCTAGTTCTTCAACTTTAACTGGGTCAATAGGAGTAGGGGCCATAATCCCTACATTTCAAGAGGCTTTAAATAAGTTGGGCATAACAGTTGATGGTATAGGAACAACAAAATTATCAGGACAGCTAAATCTAAGTAGAGAGCTAGGACAAGATGTTCAAAAAATAATAAAGCAGAATATTGATTTTAGTTACCAGTATTTTATAGAAAGTGTTGCTAGATATAGAGAAAAATCGTTTGATGAGGTAGATTCATTTTCAAGAGGAAGGGTATGGACAGGAAGAGATGCTATTAATTTAGGCTTAGTTGATAAGATAGGTTCTCTTGATGATGCAATATCTTCTGCTGCTAATATGGCTAGCATAAGTAGTAAGGATTTTCATATAGAATTTCTAAATGATGATAGCGAATCATTTATAAATAAATTTTCACTATCGCTAATGAAAGTATTTTATCCAATATACTTAAAAATCATACCTAGTTTTGTTTTTTCTTCTAAAGTTGATGCTTATATTAATGATATCGTTATGCCTTTAAAATTTATTGAATATTTGAGCGATCCAAAAGAAATTTATTCTTTCTGTTTATGTAGCGCTAGCTAGAGATATTTTACAAAAGGTATGATTCCTCCGTGGTAAAGATAATATTTTTCTTGCATATATCAATCTCTTCCCATGAATCTAAATAGAGCTCAAAGGTAATTATTGCACTTGTAGTAAGATCAATAATATTTTTACTATCAAGAAAATAATTAACAATATTTGTAAATCCAGGATTATGTCCAAATATCATAATATTGTTTTTTATTTTATCCTGGGCTGTTAGTTCCTTTATTATCATATATTTATCTGCTAAATATAGTGATTTATTTATTATAATTTCATCAATAGGGTATTTTATAGTTGAGGAAAATATTTCTGCTGTTTTTTTTGCTCTAATGGCTGAGCTTGTGATTATTAAATCAATTTCAATTTCATTCAGACTAAATCTATAAGCTGCATTATATGCATCTTCTTCTCCTTTATTAGATAAAACCCTATCATGATCTTTAGATAAGTTATTGGACCAAAAGGATTGAGCATGCCTTACAAATGTTATTGTTTTCAACTATAGGAGTCCTGCTTCAAGTTTTGCAACTTCAGACATCATAGACTGATTCCAGGGAGGGTCAAACACTAAGTTAACAACAACATTATCTATTTTAGGAATAATAATTATTTTTTCTTTTACATCTTCAGCTAGAATTTCACCCATTCCACAACCTGGAGCAGTAAGTGTCATATCGATTGATACATCAAGGTTACCAGCTTGGTTTTTGCTTAATGAACAGCTATATATTAAACCCAGATCAACAATATTAATTGGAATTTCAGGATCGTAGCAGGTCTTCATCTGGTCCCAGACAATTTTTTTAAGATCGTCATCTGATGCATTAGATTCGACTTTTGGAGCTTTAATTGATTCTTTACCAATAGCATCAGCATTTATACCAGCTAATCTAAATAAATTACCTTCAATCATGATAGTAAAACTTCCTCCAAGCGTTTGTGTAATAAACCCAACTGTCCCTTCTGATAGAGATACAGGATCGCCTGATGGTATAAGGACAGCCTCACAGTCTCTTATAAAGGTTACAGGTTCATTGTGAGTAGAATACATAATTATTCTGTTGTAGTGGTTGCATCACTAGTTGTTAGTGCACTTTTCAGAGCATGCCAAGCTAATGAAGCGCATTTTACTCTGGATGGATACTCACGAACGCCAGATAGAGAATTTAATTTACCAAGATTGATATTATGTGAAGAGTCAGCAGTCAATATAATATGAATTTTATTAAATAGATTAATACATTCATTTTTAGATTTACCAATGATTTCTTCTGTCATGAGAGATGATGAAGCAATTGAAATAGCACATCCAGTTCCTTTAAACGAAGCCTGTTTAACTATATTATTATCAAAATTAATATAAAGCATTATCTTATCACCACAAAGTGGATTAATTCCTTCTATAGTTTTGTCTGCATTACTCATTTCTCTAAAATTTCTTGGAGAACGATTGTGATCAAGGATAACTTGTTTATATAGTTCAACTAGATCAGTCAAGAGAATATCTCCTTTACTTTAAGTAATGCATTGATAAAAACATCAATTTCTTCTTTTGTATTATAATGAGCAATAGAAACTCTCGCAGTAGCTGGTATTTTAAAGAATTCCATTATCGGCATTGCACAATGATGTCCAGTTCTTATTGCAACACCTTCTTTATCTATGATAGTTCCAATATCATGTGGATGAATATCTTCTAATAGAAATGATACTACACCAGATCTTTTTTTCGGGGTGCCAATTATCTTAGTTCCAGGAATATCTATTATTTTTTCTAATAAGTAATTCAAAAGATCAGACTCATACTGAGCTATTTTATCTATATCGATAGATTTGATGTAGTCGATAGCTGCACCAAGCCCTATAATGCCTGATATATTAGGAGTTCCAGCCTCAAATTTATATGGTATATTATTATATTTAGTTTGATTGAAATTAACCGAAAGTATCATCTCTCCTCCGAATTGATAAGGAGGCATACTTTCTAATAACTCTTTTTTACCGAAGAGAACCCCAGTCCCTGTAGGTGCAAACATTTTGTGACCTGAGAATACATAAAAATCACAATCTAAATCCTTAACATCTACCCTCATATGAGACATTGCTTGGGCACCATCAATGACAATAAGCGAACCATTTTTATGCGACTTATCAATAAATTCCTTAATTGGATTAACTGTACCAAGGGCATTTGAAACATGAGAAATAGCAACTAGCCTTGTCCTGCTATTTAACAACTCATTAAATTTATCTGTAATTATTTCTCCATTATTATCAATTGGAATCATGACTAGATTTAGATCATTTTTTTTACATATATTCTGCCAAGGAACAATATTTGAATGATGCTCCATTTGTGAGACCATAATTTCATCACCGCTCTTAAATGTTTCTCCAAGAGATGATGCAAGAAGGTTTAAGGATTCTGTTGCCCCTTTAGTAAATATAATTTCTTTATCATCATTAGCATTTATGTATGTTTTTACTTTATCCCTTGTTGACTCATAAAGCTTAGTTGCCATGTAGCTTAGCTGGTGCACACCTCGATGTACATTAGAGTGATAACTTTTTTCATATTCTAATACAGCTTCAATAACGCAATCTGGTCTTTGTGTAGATGCTGCATTATCAAGATATACTAGAGGATTGTTATTTATTTCTGTTTTTAATATTGGAAATCTCTTCCTTAATTTATTTATGCTATTAGTCATATTATTTAATTATTTTTTTATATTTAAAGCTTATTAGAAAATATATTAGTAAGATATTCTTTGAGTTCTTTATGATCTATTTTTGACAATATACTTGTAATAAATGCATCTACTAAAATTGCCTTCGCTTTCTCTTCTTCTATACCTCTTGATCGTAAATAGAACAATAGATCATCATCAAGTTCACCGATAGTTGCTCCATGTGAACACCTAACATCATCAGAGTATATTTCTAATTCTGGTTTTACATTAATAACTGACTCTTTTGACAAAAGAAGATTATCTATAGATTGATTAGCAATAATGTTTTTGATGTTTTCCTTAACTAAGACCTTGCTATTAATGACGCCAGACCCTTTAGACTTAGCTATACTCTTAAGTATTTGATCACTTGATGTGTTACTGGAAATATGATTAACATCAATATGGTAGTCAATATGCTGAGAATCACTAGTTAAAAAAGCTCCATAGATATTGCAAGATGCGCCTGGTTGATTAAGATTAATGATAGTATTATTACGAACAATATTACCTCCTATATCAATATTTCCAAGTAAAAGCGATGAATCAACATCTAGATTGGCATGTATAGTATCAGTATGAATCTGAAGATTTGATTGCTCTTGAATTCTATGAAAATTACATTTTGAACCCTTTTTTTGGTTTAATTGGATTACGCTATTCGTCCAACCAATTTCATCATTTAAAGATATATATTTAAGAATAATATTAATAGAACTATTTTCTTCAAGATTAAAAATTAATCTTGGCTGTTGAGAAACACCTTGTAATCCAGAAGATAAAATATATAAATGAAATGGATTCTGGATATTTATATTTTTAGAGGATTCTATATACAATATTTCAGGAGATAGGGCAGTATTCAAAGAAGAGAGATATTGATTATTTACAGGATTGATTATTTTATTTATATCTTTATTATCAGAGTCATCATTAAGTTTTATTATCTTAATCCCTTTAGGTATATTACAGCCTTTTAACTTTCCATCAAGAGTAATTATTTGATAATTTTCATATGATGGAATTGTATTAATAAAACTTTCATATTTGCTATCTATTAGGGAATCTGAATGTTTAGGTGAAAAAATAAATTCTTTTTTATTTAAAAAGCTAAGATCAGTATACTTATACTCTTCTATTTCTCTAGAAGGAAATCCTTGTTTCATAAAATTATTTATGGCTTCTAATTTTATTTCTTTTATGAAGCTATTAGATGTATTCCTATCTAATTCTTTATTAAAATAATCTTCAATATAGTTGATTGACATTTTCTATTTTATCCAATCGTAGCCTTCTTTATCTAGTTGATGAGCTAGTTCTTTATCTCCTGATTTTACTATTCTTCCATTAGATAGCACATGAACAAAATCAGGTTTTACTAGCTTAAGTAATCTTTCATAATGAGTAACAAGTATTATGGACCTATTATTGTTTCGCATCGAATCAATACCTTTAGCAACAATTTTTAATGCATCTACATCTAGGCCTGAGTCAGTTTCATCTAAGACACATAGTTTTGGACTAAGTAAAAGCATTTGTAATATTTCATTTCTCTTTTTTTCACCGCCAGAGAATCCTTCATTAACACTTCTTGACAAAAAAGATTCAGGGATTTTCATTAGGCTCATTTTTTCTTTTATTAGATTCATAAAATCAAATGCATCAATTTCTTTTTCTTTTCTTGCAACTCTTTGAGCATTAAGAGCCGCTTTAAGTAAATATGCATTATTTACTCCTGGTATTTCTATTGGATACTGAAAACCAAGAAATATTCCAGCTAGCGATCGCTCTTCTGGAGATAGCTTTAGTAGATCATTGCCCATAAAAGTTATTGAGCCACTAGAAACATCATAACCATCTTTGCCTGCTATAACCTGAGCTAGTGTACTTTTACCAGATCCGTTTGGACCCATAATTGCATGGGTCTCACCTTTACCTATGTTCAAAGTAAGATGATCTAGTATTTTGTTTTTATTTATCTTAACAGTGAGTTCATTTATTTTTAACATTTTTATTACCCTACAGCACCTTCTAAGCTAACATTTAGAAGATTTTGAGCTTCAACAGCAAACTCCATAGGAAGTTTCTTAAAAACATCCTTACAGAATCCATTTACAATAAGATTTACTGAATCTTCTTCTGATAGGCCTCTTTGTCTACAGTAAAAGAGTTGATCTTCACTAATTTTTGATGTTGTGGCCTCATGCTCTATTTTTGATTTATTGTTCTTTGACTCTATATACGGAAAAGTATTTGCTGAGCATTTATTTCCGAGAAGTAGAGAATCACATTGAGTATAATTTCTTGAATTAGTAGCATTAGGCAGGACTTTTACTAAACCTCTATATGAATTTTTTCCAAAACCAGCAGATATCCCTTTAGAGATAATTGTGCTAGAGGTATTTTTTCCTATATGAATCATTTTTGTTCCAGTATCTGCTTGCTGATAATTATTTGTTAGAGCCACTGAATAGAACTCTCCTACAGAACTCTCACCCCTTAGAATACAGCTTGGATATTTCCAAGTAATTGAGGAACCAGTTTCAATTTGAGTCCAAGATATTTTTGATTCTTTACCACGACAGTCACCCCTCTTAGTTACAAAGTTATATATACCGCCCTTACCATTCTCATCACCTGGATACCAGTTTTGCACTGTTGAGTATTTAATTTCAGCATTATCTAGTGCTACTAATTCAACTACAGCTGCATGCAGTTGGTTCTCATCTCTCATTGGAGCTGTGCAGCCTTCTAGATAGCTTACATGACTATCTTCATCTGCAATAATTAGAGTTCTTTCAAATTGACCAGTATTATTAGCATTAATTCTGAAATATGTTGATAGCTCCATTGGGCATCTAACACCTTTAGGTATGTATACAAAAGATCCGTCACTAAAAACAGCTGAATTTAGAGCAGCATAGAAGTTATCTCTTTGGGGAACTACCGATCCAAGATATTCCTCAATTTTTTCTGGATATTTTTTTATAGCCTCGGAGAATGGACAAAAAATAACTCCAGCTTCTGAAAGTTTTTCTTTAAATGTAGTTGCAACTGATACACTATCAAATACTGCATCAACTGCTACACCAGCTAACTTAGCTCTTTCATGAAGAGGAATGCCTAATTTCTCATAAGTTTCTAATAATTTTGGATCAACTTCATCGATACTTTTAGGTGCATCCTTTAGATTTTTTGGCGCAGCAAAATATGATATTTTTTGGTAATCTATAGGCCTATATTTTAGATGTTGCCATTTTGGCTCTTCCATACTTAGCCACTGTGTATATGCCCTTAATCTCCAATTTCTTAAAAACTCAGGCTCACCCTTTTTTTTTGAGAGCCTAATAATTACTTCTTCATTCAATCCTGGTTTGAAAAGCTCTTGTTCAATATCAGTAATAAATCCATGCTTATACTTATTACTAACTATTTTCTCTATTGTATTATTTTTACTCATACTAATTGATACCTATCTCTTCTTTAGTGTAAAAGGTTAATTTAGAGGTTGTTTTATTGTTTTTAATATCATGAAGAGTTATATCACTTAGTACAGATGATATTTTATTATTGATATTTCTCCATACGCTTCCTGTCATACATGTGTTTTCTATCTCACAGCTATCTTGAGAAGAGTTGCATTGAGTAATAGCAACAGGTCCTTCAATTGCATTAATAATTTCTTCTATATTTATTTTTTTGCTTGATCTAGCGAGGGCATAGCCTCCCAATATACCTCTTTCTGAAACCGTTAAGCCTTTTTTAGTAAAAACTTTTAGCAGTTTGCTTACTGTAGGTTTAGCTATATTAGTATTAGAGGATATATCTTCAGCACTTATTACTTTTTTGCTATTTAGCTGACTAAGTACAATTGTTCCATAGTCAGTCATTCTGCTTATTTTTAGCATTACGAAACCCTAGATCATAATAGTACCATTTTAGTACTATTTAAAATAATAGTCAAATTCTAATTATATTCGGATATTTGTTTAAGACGAGCCTCAAAACGAGATTTATCTATCTGGTTAATATTAGGAGATTCTAGGGCCATAGTCATTTGATTAATTGCAAGTGATAAGTTACCAGTAGAGATATAATATTCACCCATATAGTAATGGGCATTAGCTATATCACCTTCAGCATTAGCAGCTCTAGCAATTAGCCTAATCTGGCTAGGAGTAGGTGGAATGTTATTAAGAAGATCTAGCAGTAATTCATGAGCTAAAGATGCGTTATTTGAAATTAATATTTGACAATAACTAATGGTTAAGGGGACATTTCTTGGAAATAGAGCTACTGACTCTGCATAAAGATTAAGAGCACCTTCAATATTAGCTATTCGCAAAAGAGTTTCACCTAGTCCTATTCTATATGCTATAACTTCTTCATGTTCTTTAACAAGGTTCTGAAAAATTAATAATGCTTCATCATCTCTACCTAATAATGACAAACAGAGAGCCATTCCATAAGCATTAGATTGAGCATTAAAGCTCTTAGAGCGTTCTAGAAAAAAGTTATATGTGGATTCTATGTTAGTTGACTGGAGCACTCTAAGTCTAGCTTTTAAAATTTCATAACTAGAACTATAATTTAAGGAATTATTTGGTAAGTGTCTTGCTCTATCTCTCGCCTCTGCTATTCTATCCGTCGTTACAGGGTGGGTTTGTAGTAAGGAGAAAATTTCACTTTGTGAGCTCCCATATCTCCTAGCCATTTTTTCGAAAAAACTTGACATAGCATTAGGATCAAAGCCTGCAGAAGAAAGGGTTTGTATACCTATCCTATCCGCTTCATGTTCGTTAGATCTAGTAAAGTTTATCTGGTTTTGTGCATTGGCAGCTTGAGCTGCAGTTACAATACCAGTTATTGCGTCACCACTAATATCAGCTGAAGCACCGAGTAATATTGCTGCTATCATAGCTGCTGATGAGATCATGGTATTATTTTGATTGTTGTAGATGGATCTAGCTATATGTCTTTGTGTTACGTGAGCTATTTCATGTGCAAGTACACTTGCAAGCTCACTTTCAGATTGAGTCATTAGTAGAAGGCCCGAGTTAATCCCTATAAAGCCTCCAGGAAGAGCAAATGCATTAATAGAACTATCGTCTATTAAATAGAAGTTAAATTCTTGACTTCCATCACTCACATGACCAACCAATCTATCACCTAGATTTTGAATATATTCGCTGGTTAAAGGATCATCTATAATAGCATTTGCATTTCTAAGTTGAGATATGACATTACGACCTAATTCTCTTTCTTGATTCTTTGTAATAATATAATCAGCTGGATTTCCAAAATCTGGTAGATTTTGAGCAATAGCTGAATTTACAAATATCAAACAGTAAAAAAGCAATAATTTTATATTATATATATAATTCATTATAAATTTTTTATTGTATTTATAACCTCTTCAACATGATCTTTAACTTTTACTTTTCTCCATTCTTTTATTAGTTTTTGATTTTCATCTAAAATAAAAGTACTTCTTTCTATACCCATATATTTTTTTCCATACATATTTTTTTCTTTTATAACATCAAAAATATTACATAGCTTTTCATCAGAATCCGAAATTAGATTAAATGGAAATTTAAACTTTTCTTTAAATTTTTCATGCATTTTTATTGAGTCTCTTGATACTCCATATATTTCAGTATTGAGTTTTTTAAACTTATTATAGTATTTTGAAAAATCCTGACCTTCAATTGTGCAACCTGGAGTATCATCTTTAGGATAAAAATAAAATATTATTTTTTCCCCTGATAGCTCTTTATTGGTAATAGTTAAGTCATTTGTAGCTTTAGCTATAAAGCTTGGCATTTTTTTTCCTATTGCAATCTTCATATTTTTCCTCAATCTTTCAATTATTTGATAATAATATTCTGTTTTAGCTTATATAACATTTATATTATAGTATGTTTTTTGTTATTAAATTAAGGTCTTTTTGTTGCTTACTTCATGTTCAATAAGTAATATTTCTATTATTATATTTTTTAGGAAGTGATATGTTTTCAGGAAGCACGGTTGCCTTGGTATCTCCGATGGAGGTAGATGGCTCTATTAATTATCAAAATCTGGCTAGATTAATAGAATTTCATATCCACTCTGGTACTGAATGCCTCGTAATTGCTGGAACTACTGGAGAGTCAGCGACACTAGCTCATAACGAACATATTGAGCTCGTTACTCGCGCATGTGAGATAGCTAACGGTAGAATTCCTATTCTTGCTGGTACTGGCTCAAACTCAACAAAACAAACTATAGAATTATCTAAAACCATTGATCAGCTACCTGTTTCTGGGTTTTTAGTTGTTACTCCTTATTATAATAAGCCTACTCAGAATGGAATGATTAAACATTATTCAATTATTGCTGATGAATTAACAAAACCAATAATTCTCTATAATGTACCTGGTAGGACAGGAGTTGACCTTAAAGTAGAAACAGTGATTAAACTTTCAGCACATGCCAATATTGCTGGAGTAAAAGAAGCCACAGGAGAGCTTGATAGAGTAAAACAATTAAGAGATGGATGCGGAGAAAGTTTCAAAGTTCTTAGCGGTGATGATATCACTTGCTGTGAATTTATGCTTTTAGGTGGAGACGGGTGTATTTCAGTTACTGCTAATGTGGTTCCTAAACAAATGAGAGCTTTATGTGATACAGCAAGATCTGGTAATAGATTACAAGCTGAAGAGATTGATAATAAAATTTCTGGCCTCCATAGAGATTTATTTTTAGAAAGTAATCCAATTCCTGTTAAATGGGCAGTTGAAAAGCTTGGATACATTAGTTCCGGCATAAGGCTTCCACTAACAAATCTTTCTACTGAGCATCATAAAAAAGTTTCTAAATCTATGGAACAAGCTGGCATCTTATAGAAATGACACATTTATTTCGTATATTATTTTTACTCATTTCATCGTTAATTATGATTGGATGCTCAAGTGGTGTAGGTTTAGTTTGCGAAGACTCTAATCAGTATAGTGGTAGCGTTGAGATGCCGCCATTAATTATACCTGATGATTTAAGCATACCTAGTGAAGAGGATGTTTTACGTATTCCAGAAATTTTAGATCCTGATAAAGATATCGTTTTAACTGGCCCTTGTTTAGAATCATCTCCTGACTTTTATGAAAGCTAAAAAAAGCGCATGTTTTAAAACATGCGCTTTTGCTTTTAGCACTGACTAAATTTTGATTAGGTTGCTGGTGGAGCCGCTGTATCGTAAGTTGATATTCTATCCCCATGAATAACAGAAGGCTTACCATCATTTAATAATGCGTCATCAGTAGGTTTGGCGCCTATACTATCAGCAGCATCTCCAGTAGGAGAGATGTCTTTAAGGTCACTCTGTGAAGGAAGATCTGATTCATTAATAAGACCACTATATGTCAATGTATTAACAGCTGAGCTTTTAAGCTTAAGCCATTCTTCTCCTTCAAGCGCCTTAACTTTATAAACGTTACCATCTATATCAGTTAGCGTGGCATCCATTCCGCCATGCGCTTCGATTGTAAATCGATCTACATAACGATAATGTGATTGCCAATTACTAATCCATTGACCAAGAGACTCACCTGTTTGTGTATTAATCACCTCTCCAGGAATTCCCCATAAGTTTCCATGGCCATTATACTCAAGCCTAATTTTTTTACCTGCGTCATCACCATATTTTGCTTCATCATTTGGCACTTCATACCACATCATTTTTGGCGAAGAGAAAGTAACAAAAGAAGTTGAAGATTGGTCTTTTATAAAGCTTTGTCTATCCCATTTACTAGCTCCGATATTCATTTCATACCATTCAGTTAGCGTACTTTCTTCTGAATAGATCTGATGCTCACAATAGCGAGTAGCTGAAGCATTGAAATTAGGATGAGTATCTCTATAAGCGCTAGTATTATCACTTGGATTTTCTCTTGGGCACTCAAGCTTAGGAAGATCTGCACTTAGCACCATAGATCCTGGACGAACACCCCATGAGGCTTGTTCTTGCCACCAATCTGCAAATGGATTTGGTTGGAAGTAAGTTTGCTCTAGCTGTGTCCAACCATCAGTAATATTAGTTGGTACTTGGAGCACTGCACCAGCTGCATCATTGAAGTTTAACCCACTAGCTGTGTAAGTTTGAACATCAGTAGCAAGTATTCCATCATAACTATCTCCTTGTGACCATCCTCCGCCAGCTTGTTTAAGGTAATGTACTGTTTCTGGCACATAAGGAGAGTCAACTTTACCAGATCCGTCCATTCCTGAAACTTTATTCAGTGCTTGAGTATAAGTTGCAGATAAGAGGGCACCAGTTGGACATCTAACTATACATTTGAGTTCAGCTGGAAAGTTTGCTGGAGTAACCATCTCATAATTCATTATTACTATTGAATTGGCTTTAGTTTTAGTTGTAGGGTTTTTATCAGCTAATGCTCCTTCTGGAATATCGTAGCTGTCACCAGTATCTGGTGACCAACCCCACATTGGTCTTACCCAACTATATTCCCAAGATTGACCTGTTCCATGTGTTTCTTTTACATTTGCTATCCATTGAGAACTTGTGAATGAGATATTTACATTAGCTTCAGTCATTCCCTCTGATGCCCAACTAATTTTTTTAGTAAAGGTCCATGTATCATTAGCAGCGGTATACTCACCTTCAAATTCTGCACTCTCATTTGGAAAGCCAAGGGCCTGAATGCCAGTACCAAATTGTGGTGAGTCACCATCCATCCAAGTAATAAAAGTTAATCCATCAAGATCTTGCAACGGCATAAAAGTACGAGTTACTTTATCGAGACGAATAGAGGATTGTTCTATTTTATATTGAGTAGTTGAATCTAGACCATCATCTTTGACCCAAATAGTATCAGCACCAGTGATAGGAAGATTTGTAGCAGCGTCTGTTATTTGGTCACATTCCCAATCTGTCCAAACACCCCAATAATCTGCAAACCCATAACAATCTCTAGTATTTGATGATGAATCTGCCTCTGAGTACGTTACTGTTGTTTTAATTGGAAATGGATCTTCACCAGGCAGATCATATCTAGCACCTGATGAGTCATAAACTCCATAACTATAGACGTTTCTTGTAGCATCTTCTTTAGCTGTCGAGAAACATAGCTCACTTGTTGGAACTGATGGGTAATTATTACTATCATTAGGAGTATAAGCTGTTTTAGTAGGCGCTATATTACCCTCTGAATCTGGTGTAGCATTTTGCCAATCAATAGCATAAGTTGCCAATACTTTAGAGCAGTATACTTTTGCTGAATCATCAAGAGAGAATTGAGAGACAATTTCCATATCTTTATTTTGATCAGCGCCGCCCCAAATATAACCATGAGTAGTATAGATGCCAGCCATTTTATTAATATCATTATTCAAGAACCCTGCTGCAAATTTAACTGAAGGTTCCATTGGCATTTCTTCATAGAACTTAATGCCCTGTGCATTAATATCAAGGTGGCCACCTCCAATATTTTGCCCAGCAGTAAATCCGGGGTCATCAGGTGGCATCCACGGGTGTTTCCAGTCTTTAGCTACAACATAGCTAAAATCTATTGTTAGATCTCCATAAGGAAGAGTATCAGAAGGTTCTGAAGTTACAGATGCCTTGAGATGAACATCTATCGCAGGAGCAAAATCCTCAGGTGCCATCATACCGTCACCCGCGCCCGCCGTATTGGCCTCGTAATTATTGGCACCAGCACCACCACCCATTCCGCTATCACTGCCTTGCTCTGGAATAGAGACCCAAGCTTCAGCAATCTGATCTGAATTATTATCAGCTCTTGTGACCTCTACAACCATATCTCTGCCAACTTTTTCTTGAGCTTCAGATTCTCCTCCGCCACCACTTCCGGATGAACCAGAGCTACCACCACCTTTAGACTCTTTTTTGGAGCTTGCTGAAGATCTAGTAGCTTTTGATTGATCACTAGATGAGTTGTCGGCTTCCTCACATTGTTTTTCATATACCTTGGCAACATAAGGGCCAGCACCAACCATGTCTTCTGGTGACATTGACCTAAGGATACAAAGGAAAAAATTAACACTTGTTAAATTTTCGTTTGTTGGATTATCCTGGACAAAGAAGTCAGCGGTATCTTTTTCAAAATCAGTTTGGCTATAAGCTGATAAACAAATAAAAGGAATTAAGAATAATAATAATTTAATAGTTTTCATTTAATATCTCTCTAAAAATATAAAAGTTATCGTTTAAAATAATAGTTAGGGTGCTGTACATGGAAGGCCTGCATAGACACATTCACCATGAATTACAACAGAGTTTCCACCACCATATAGCTGTGTTGGTGGATCTCCAATAGCATCAGCTCCACTTATATGATTTTTCAAACTTGAAGAGCTTGGTAAGTCACTTTCATTTATAGCGCCTGTATAAGTTAAGGTACCCCTTGCTGAATTTTTAATAGCAAGCCATTCATCGCCTTCAAGCGCTTTAATTTTATATACATTACCATCTTTATCAGAGACCGTAGGCTCAACATTTCCAACGCTTGGCTCCATTATAAATCGGTTAACGTAGCGATGGTAAGGCATCCAATTGCTGACATATTGACCAACTATAGAGCCGTCTCTAGTATCAATTACTTGACCAGGTATACCATGCAACTCCCCAAAGCCTTCGTATCTAAGGGTAATTTTTTTACCTCTATCTGTTCCATATTTAGCTTCATCCCAAACCGTATAGTAAAGTGTTTTTGGCTCAGCGAACGTAACATATTGATTAGTCGCCTGATCGACTAAGAAGTTTTGTTTATCCCAGTAATTAGGACCCCAGGCCATTTGATACCAGGAGGTAACTTGTTTTGCTGCTGGCAGTGAACGATCATAAAAAGCAGCCATACAGTAACGAGTGTCGCTGGCATTAAAAACTGGATGGGTGCTTCTATAAGCACTATTTGAATCATTTTCATCCTGTCTAGGACAATCTAGTTTCGCTAAATCATCAGGCAAGACAAGTTTACCAGAATGGAGTCGATATCTAGTTAATTCAGAGTTAGTATTACCACCATTCCAGGGCATGAAATACTTAGTTGTTTTTAACTGGTTTTCAGGATCGGTAATTGAGGATGGAATACCTAAGATCCCACCATTTGCAGTTGTTCCATCTGTATAGTTAATTCCAGTTTTGGTATAAGTTTTGACATTAGTTCCTAGAATACCCTCAAAATAATCTCCTGCTTGATATCCGCCACCTGCGCTCGTTAGGTATTGCCAATTATCAGAACTATACGGTGAAGCTACAGTTGCTGAAGCGTTACTTCCAGCATTGCTTACAGCATTAGTATAAGTAGCTTCTATAAGTGTTTGTGTTGGGCATCTTTCTACACATTTTAATTCAGCCGGAAAATTCGCAGGAGTAACATTTTCATATTTTCTTGTTATGATTCCATTTGATGTTGTATTTGATGTAGGGTTCTCGAAAGAATTTTTTTCAATATTATACGATTGTCGAGTATCGGGAGACCACATCCACATATTTCGCACATATGTGTGTTGCCATGATTGGCCTGCTCCATATACCTTCTTAACTGTATTAACCCAATTGGCATTGGTAAATACAATATCAGTTATATCAGTTTCAGTATAGCCACTGCTGTGTGTTATTTTATGAGTAAAGGTCCAAGTACCTCCATTTGTATCTTTATCATAAGTTCCTTTATATTCTGCATTCTCAGCAGGGAAACCTAAAGATTGAAATTCAGTACCCCAGTAACTGCCATTATCTCCCTCAATCCATGTTTCAAAACTTAGTTTATGAAGATCAGCTAAAGATAGTGTTTCTATTGTTACTTTTTCTAGACGAGTATTGGAAGTTTCAATTTTATAAGTTGGTGGTGTACCGCTTTCTCCAGAAAGCATTCTTTTTGTCCATACTGTGTCAGAATTAACATACGCTCTATCTCGATCGTCGATGTGAATATTGAAGAAGTTTGCCCATGCGTGAGCTTTTCTTTGCGCTGAGTTAACAGTAATGGTTGTTTCCATAGGAAAGGCTCCAGTTCCGGTTAGGGCTAGCCTTGAGCCATCACTATTATAAACACCATATCTATGAACTGTTCGCTTTGCATCTGCTTTGTCTGTAGAGAAACAATTTTCACCTGTTTGTATACCATCACTACCAGTTGGAGTATAAGAAGAAAGAGTTGGTTCTCCAGCGCTATTCAGGGTACTCCAATCTACGGTATATGCATTAACAAATTTTAAGCAATAAACTTTCTGAGACTCATCTAAAGAGAATTGGTTCACTAGTGCAACAGGAACCCAATTTTCACTAATCTCAACATAAGTAGCCCAATAGAAGATACCTGCGACTTTCGTTTTAGCTGCATCTTGGAAGACTGTCTTAACTCTAGCAGGTACTCCGCCCATCATAAGGTCATAAAATTGAACCCCATCAGCATTAGTAATAAGCCTTGCTCCGCCAGCATTTGTGCCAGCCGGTATTTGTTGCGGACCATTTTGAAATGCTTTTGTTATTTCATAGTTAAAGCTCATATCTAGCTCACCATATGGAACAAGATTACTTGGCGATTGAGTGACAGTTGCTTGACCCTTAACGGTCATTTCTGGCCTTTCTACACGAGAGACCCCATCTTCGGTTTCAACTTCTTCAGTCAGCATTGCCCAGAATGTTGAAGTTTGAGCTGAAGAGGTATCAGCTCTTTGTGTAATCATAATCATCGGTGTGGCAATATTATCAGCACCATTAGATGATCCACCTGTATCACTACTTTCAGTTGCATTTTTCTTATCATTTGCTGAGGTTGCTGTTGCTGCTTTTTGTTCACTCTCAACTTGTGAGTCTGAGGCATCTTGCTCACATTTCTTTTCATGTATATCTACAAGATAGTTACCATAGCCAACAAATTTATCCGCCATCATATTGTCCATTATGCATAGCAAGAAGTTAACTTGCTCTAGCGATTCATTGGTAGGATTGTCTTGAACATAAAAGTTGACTTCGTCATCCTGGTATGGAGTTTGAGCTTGCAAATTAAAAGCAAGAAAAGGCAAAAGAACAATAAATAATTTAAACATATTCATACTAGAAACCTCCAAAGGTATTTATCACTGAAGCTGAACAGGGTCGATCTCTTTAGAGATTTCTAATCCACTAACTTGAGCTGCAGTTGTTGATGTGAAGGTATCAGATATAGTACCTATCGTAAGAGTTGAATTAACAGCAGTGCTAGGGAGTTCGCTACTTGTATGTCTAACTGTAACTGTTTGACCGTTAGTAACTGTTCCAGAAGAGGCCGTATATGTTCCTCCAGCAATACTGTAAGTAGCGCCGGTACCAGATATACTAATAGCAGATGCTTTATCGATACCAGCAATTGTAATAGCAGCAGATGTAATCGATGCATTTCTACTGACTCCCGTTTGATCAGTAAATGTAAACTGATTAGGCACATCATCAGTTGGTGTAGCAGCTGTAGGAGTACTAGTTCCGCTTCCGCCACCACCACCACAAGCAGCAATCACAAGTACTGCAAATAGTGCAATTAATGAAAACCTAAAAGATGTAGATTGAGATGTAGTAGCTAAGTTGGTCATTTTAAACATTATTCAATACTCCTAAAATTAAGCTTATTAAAGAATTCTATATTATTTTTGAGCATAATATTTTGCCAAAAATTTATAAGTTTTGTTACAAATATGAGTTAATTAAGCTAAGCTGGCTTAAGAGTAGTCTCTTTCTATATTATTTTTGTTTTATCTCATTTTATTAAAGCCATGTATAACAAATATTTAAATGAATGTATTAATGTATAATATAATAAATAAAAACCGGTTTATCCTTTTCTTTAAACTAGCTTTTTTATTCATTTTTTGTTCATTAGATAGCTTGTTGGCGCAAAACTTAAAAGATATTGATCAAGGTTGGCCAAATTGGGCATATGGATATCTTGAAAATCTTCAGGAAGGCGATACAACAGCACCTAATTGCCTGATTAGTACAAAAAAAGCAATTGATTGTGCATATAGAGGAAATCCAGCTGATAACACCATAAAGTATGGTTTGCCGGATACCAGCCTAGAGTTTACAGCATATGAATCAGCCTATGATTATGGCCCAGCAGATTGGTATCCTCAAGATCACCCGATAATGCCAGATATTGTTGCATATGGAAGAATTGATGATGGACTCAGAGCGTGCTCATTGTGCCATTATCCAAATGGACAGGGAAAAATGGAGAATGGCCATGTTGCTGGGCTACCATATAATTACATTGTTTCTCAGTTACAATTATTTGCTGATGGCAAAAGAAAAAGCTCTGACCCCAGAAAGGCAAACACCAATGAGATGTCAATTATAGCAAGGTCTTTAACTGATAGAGAGATTGATGAGGCAGCAAAATATTTTTCCTCTATTCCATTTAAGCCTCTTGTAAAAGTTATCGAAAGCAATACAGCCCCGCAAGTTAGAATGTCTATGAATGGCTTAATGCTCCCTTTAGATAAGCCATTTGTTCAACTTGACGATTATATAATTGAAGTGCCAGAATTTCCTCAAAGGACTGCTGTTACAAGGGATCCGAGAGTAGGGTTTCTCACTTATGTTCCAATTGGCAGTATTAATAAAGGCGAGTTATTAGTTTTAACAGGCGAGGGAAAGACAGTTCCTTGTAGTATTTGTCATGGCTTAAATCTGAGGGGCAATGGAGATATTCCAGGCATAGTTGGAAAAACGGCTAGTTATACTATGAGGCAATTGTGGGATATTAAATTAGGAACTAGGCATAGTCCAGAGATGCTACCAACTGTAATCAATTTGAATGAGCAAGATTTATTAGCGATATCAGCTTACTTAGCATCTTTAAGTCCTTAGCTCATTTTATTTACAAGTATTAATGGAATTTCTGGCCATATAATTAATATTGCAATTATTATAAGCTCACCCACAAAGAATGGAATTACTCCAAGAAAAATTGTGCTCATAGGTATGTCTTTAGCAACTTTTTTCATGACAAAAACATTTGCTCCTATTGGAGGTGTAATTAGTCCAACTTCTGCCATAATAACAATAAAAACACCAAACCAAATTGGATCAATTCCTAGCTGTGAAATAATAGGCATTAAAAATGGAACCGTTAGGACAATCATTCCAAATACATCTAGCATAGATCCAAGAAGAATATATAAGATAATTAAAAATATAAGAAACCCGATTCTATTTAGGTTTGAATCTATTATAAAAGATATAAGTAATTCTGTAATACCGGTTATAGCTATAAATTTAGCTACTATATAGCCTCCAATAATAATTAGGAAAATCATTGAGCTAATTAGTACAGTTGCTTTCGTGGCGGATAGAAAGATTTTTATTGATAGATTTTTTTTATTTAAAGCCATTAAGGATACAATAAGGCAACCAACTCCTGCTGCTTCAGTTGGTGTAAAAGCGCCAATATATATACCGCCTATGATTAAAATAAAAAGACCGAATAGAGGAATAAGGTTTTTTATTGCATATAGTTTTTCTTTAGCCGAGCTTTTCGGACCTTTTGGACCTAGCATAGGGTTAATTATGCACCTAACAAAGATAATTAGTGTAAACATAATAACAGTTATAAACCCTGGCAAGATACCAGCAATGAATAGCTTGCTTATTGAGGTTTCTGTCATCACGCCATAAAAAATAAAGATTAAACTTGGAGGTATCAGTATTCCTAATGTTCCTGAGGCTGCAAGCACACCAGTAGCAAGTTGTGGGTTATATTTAAATTTTTTCATTTCAGGCATGATGATTGAACCCATGGTTGCTACAGTAGCAATACTAGATCCAGTAATTGCTCCAAATCCACCACAAGCTAATACAGATGCTATTGCAACACCTCCTGGAACCTGACCAACAAGTTTACTCAAGCTTTGATATAAGTCTGATGCAAGACCAGCATGATAAAAAATTTGCCCCATTAATATAAAAAGAGGTATAGCAACAAAAATAAAATCCCTACCATGTTCCCAGGGAATCAGACCTATATGAGCTAAAGTTGCACTAGGACCTTCAATTATCCATAAACCGATAATTCCAGTAAACGCCATAGCAAAAGCAATAGGAACACCAATGAGGATGAGAAAAAACAAAAACACAATCCCAATTATGCCAATTAAAATTAGATCCATGGTTCTTGATTATTTTCTAGAATAATTCCGGTTGGGTTAGCTATGATTCTTAATGCAAAAATAAGACTACAGATACCGATAAATAACATAAAAGGCCATAAATAAAGATTTATATCTTCACCAGTTTCTGATGTTAAGAACATATAATTAGAAAAAAAATATGATTGTATTGAAAGCATTAGAAAAAAAATAACACCACTTATTGATGAGAATAAATTGCTAATACTCTTATTCTTATCTGACATTTTTTCATAAAACATTTCCATTCGAATATGATAACCTCTATCCCAACCATGAGGTAAAGCAGAAAAAAGAGTAATTAGAAGGAGTAATCCGTTAATATCGTTACTCCATTCCAGGGGATTGTTAAATATATATCTCATGATAACTTCAAGGCAAACAAGAAAAAATAGTAATGGCAAAGAGAAGTAGATACTTATTTTGTATAAAAATAACGATAATTTTCTTGAAAATATATCTAGATACCTAATAATCATAAATCAATTATTCCTTGAATTGGGCTATTTAGTATTAATGAATTTATTTTTTCATTTGTCCAAGAGTTGTACTTATTAGATAGGCTTTCCATATTTTGAACTAACGCTCTGGCAGGTAATCCATCGCTCTCGTATTTTTTTAGAATATTTTCTTTTAGGGGGGCTAGCTTTTTTTTCCATCTATTTAATTCTTTATCACTAAGATTAGTAATATTAACTCCTGCGTTTTTTATAGCAATCAGTGCATTATCATAATTTTGTCCAGAATAAACATTTTGTGATGCATACTGACTTCTAACTCTAAGTAGGTTATAGAAAGTTTTTTTTAGGTTATTAGGAAGAGAGTTAAAAGCATTTTTATTTAAGCAATAATGCAGCACAACTAAATTTAAGTTTACTTTTAAATAGTGCTTACCTATTTCATATAATCTATATGACGCAATATCATTAGGTGCTAGGGAAACTGAATCAATCACACCTTGTTGAAAAGCTGGATATATTTCTGCAGCAGCAATAGCTACTGGTGTTGCACCTAATTGCCTATATATATCAGCCGTTATACCACTTGTAACTCTTATCTTAAGCCCTTGTAAATCATCTAGTGATGCTATAGGCCTACGGGAGATAATATTATATGGGCTTGTTGCATCACAATGAGCTAAATACACACCCATTTTTTCAAATTCTTCCTTTAGATATTTTGGGTATAGCTCTTCAACTACTAAGCTAGCTACTTGAGGCTTGTTAAATAAAAAAGGAAGTTGAGAGAGATGAAGTAATTTAAAGCTACCAGGACTATATGTTATGTATGAATGAGTGTAATCAGTAATTCCGGAAACTGCAGCCTTAAATCCATTATTCGGACCATGGAGAAGTTTATCGGTGTAGGGCTTCAGCAGGAGTTTTCCTTGAGTCTCTTTCTCTACTAATTGAGCAAAGGGGAGAAATGCTTTTGTATATAATCCATGAGAACTTGGCACATGAGTACTATATCTTAATACTACTTGATCCAAGTTTGATGTAGATTTTTTTTTATGAATAAATGGAGATATGATACCAATACTTGCTAGAGCAATAAGTAGATTTCTTCTTGTTTCTTTCGTTTTATCTTTCTTTATTTCTGATAACATAATAAATAATTTTAATGGATTTAGAAAAAATGAAACTAACAAGTTTTTTATACTATATGTTTATTAATCCGCCTAGTAATTTTTTAAAAAAAAGTAAGGGTATTATTCATGTTGGTGCTCATATAGGCCAGGAAAGGTTTTTATACCAATATTTAGATCTAAATGTGTGTTGGATCGAGCCTATAGAGGATAACTACAATCAGTTAAAAAAAAATATTGATAAATTAGATAAGCAGAATTGTTATAGAGAGCTAATTAGTGAATCTGATAAGAAAAATATACAATTTAATATTGCTTCTAATGATGGAAAATCATCGTCTGTATTAGACTTAAAAGATCATATTAAAATGTGGCCTGAAGTTAAAATGAATAAAGCAATCAATGTTGATGGAATTAGCTTACCAACTTTCATAGAAAAACATAGAATAGATATAAAGAACTTCGACTCATTACTTTTAGATACTCAAGGATATGAATTAGAAATACTTAAGGGTGCTATGAATATAATTCATAAATTTAGTTATATCCAGGTAGAGGCTGCTGATTTTGAAGCTTATAGTGGATGCCCAACAGTTGATGATATTTGTAAGTTTATGAATAAAAATAAATTTGATATGATTCAAAAGAATAAATTTTCAGAAAAAGAAAATGTTGGAAACTACTTTGATATCATTTTTATCAATAGGGATAAAAAATAATGAGCTTAGAAGATAGGATTATTAAATATATAGAAAAATTACCTTATTACTTAAAAGTAATAATTATTGTTATTATGTTAGTTTCATTATTTATTTTTTTCTCAGACATGCATGATTAAAGGAAATATTCTTTCAAAAGGCTGAAATTCTTAAAGGCACAATTATTTCTGGCCCCAAATAGAATAATATACCTAAGTAAATAGCTTGAATAGCTAGCAGCAGCAGACCTAGGTATGTAGTAATCATTCCTGATATTCTAAGGAATGGATTATAATCAAAAAAACAAAAACATATTGCATGAGCAATCCTTCCGTAACTAAAGATTATAGATGTGATTATTAAGTAGCTGATACTTACACTTCCAGAAGCTTCGATTAAAAATATTAAAATAAGGTATATGGGTACATATTCTGAAAAATTACCGTGAGCTCTAATATTCCTATATAGCTTTTCCTCACTTATATTTTTTTCCATTTTAAAAAATATTTTCATTACAGGGCTTCCTCTCATATAACCAACTCTCATTGATAAAAATAAATAGAAGATTGTAAATACTCCAGCTAGGAAAATGCTTATATATATATCCATTTTAATCCTTATTTTTTTCTTTAATTCTGCTTTCTTTATTTTTAGTAAATTTTTGGTATGCAGAAAGTTCTACTTTATTGCTAATATTTTTTTTAGTTTCATTAACATATTCTTGGTACTCATCACTTAAGTTTTTTTGAAGACTTTCACTTGCAAGTCTTTCAATAATACGATCTTCAATATGATCCATACGATTAATGAGCTTATCTCTTGTATTAATGATAGATCTAAAATTTATAAATATCATTATCAATATGAAAATAAGTGTGCTCATTATTGCCATATATGGGTGAACATTAAACCATTCCATCATCATTTCTCCATTTAAGAAATTGTGGCGGAGAGAGAGGGATTCGAACCCTCGAAGGGCTATTAACCCTTACAAGCTTTCCAAGCCTGCGCGATCGACCACTCTGCCATCTCTCCATAAATGATCATATTATGCATTTTTTTAATAATTTAAATAGATAAACTTTAACTTAGAGTTTACTATTTAGTTTTTAATAAATTATTTATTATCCGATGAGTTATAAAGTTCTAGCTAGAAAATGGAGACCGCGCTCCTTTAAAGAGCTGATTGGTCAAGATCATGTGTCTCAAACATTAGTAAATTCCTTATCAGAGAAGAGAATGCATCACGCATATCTATTTACTGGAACTAGAGGTGTTGGTAAGACTACAGTAGCAAGAATATTAGCTAAATCTCTTAATTGTCATGATGGCGTTACACCAAACCCATGCCAAAAATGTGAAGCATGTATATCTATTGATGATGGAAGATTTATTGACTTAATTGAAGTTGATGCAGCTTCTAGAACCAAAGTTGAGCAAACGAGAGAGCTACTGGAGAATGTTCAATATGCTCCAACTAGTGGACGATATAAGGTTTATTTAATAGATGAGGTTCATATGTTATCTAGTAGCTCATTTAATGCATTGTTAAAGACACTAGAAGAGCCACCTGAGCATGTTAAGTTTTTGTTGGCAACAACAGAGTCCTCAAAAATACCAGTAACAGTATTATCAAGGTGTTTGCAATTTAATCTTAAGGCTATAACTCTTGATAATATTCAAACACAACTTATCAAGATTTCTAAGAGTGAAGATTTTGATATTGGTTCTAGTTCATTGAGACCCTTAGCTATTGCAGCAAATGGAAGTATGCGAGATGCATTAAGTTTATTAGATCAGGCTGTTGCATATAGTGGCGGTACTATTACTGATGATGCTTTGAAAAAGATGCTAGGAACTATTGATAAAAATAATGTACTTAGATTAATTGAAGCAGTATCCAGCTGTGATGGTAAGCGCTTGATGAAAGAAATAGATGCTCTAGATGAGCATTCACCAGATTATTTTTTAGCTCTAGACCAATTTATGGCAACTCTCCAGAAAATTGCTGTAATCCAGCTTATTGGTACAGAAGATAGCGACGATACAGAAGAGTTAAAGAAAATTGCATCAGCTTTGTCGGAAGAAGATACGCAGCTTTATTATCAAATAGCATTGAATGGAGTTAGAGATTTAGCTTTTTGTAAAGATATTAGGTCAGGATTTGAAATGACATTATTAAGAATGCTTGCATTTAAACCATCTTTTTCTACTGATGTTGATGCGCTAGATTCTATTAGTGAGGATCAGATTAAATCAGCTCAGAAAAAAGATACAGGAAATAAAACTGAAAATGATACTTTAGCTTTATCAGATTTAAATCTTTCGGGTGCCGCAAAACTATTAATAGATAATTCAAATATTATATCAACGAGTAATAATATTCTTGAACTAGTAGTTTCTGAAAAAAACTCCCATCTAGGTAATCCAGAGGTAGTTAAAATCTTAGAGAACTCAATTAAAGAAAAGTATAATCAAAAATTTACTGTTACTGTTTCTATTGGTCAAACAAATAGACCAACTAACATGGATAAAAAAAATAATGAGGAAGAAAAAATAAGCAGAGAAGCTAAAGAAGCAATTTTTTCAGATCCAAATATAAAAGCTATAGAGGATGAATTTAATGCGATTATTGATTCTGATACTATTAAACCAATTTAATTAATTAAATTTAAGGAAGATTGATGAAAGAGCTAGGAAAAATGTTGCGTCAAGCAAAAGAAATGCAAAATAATGTTAAAAACACACAGAAAGAGCTAGAAAAGACTATAATTAATGCTGAATCTAAGAATGGCTTCATAAAGTTAGAAATTTCATGTAGTCATAAAATTAAAAGCATTTCTATAGAGGATGAGTCTTTACAGGATAAAATACAATTAGAGAAATGTTTTATAGAGGCTTTTAATGATGCAAATAAAAAAATAGACAAGGAAACAAAAAGCAAGATGTCAGGAGTTGCTGGAGGAATCTTACCTCCTAATTTTAAATTACCATTCTAATGAAAAAAATCTACTCTCCTTTAACAGAAAAGATGATTCAGTCTCTTCAGTGTCTTCCTGGAGTTGGCTTAAAGTCAGCACAGCGAATGGTTTTTCATTTATTAAATAAAGATAGGGAGGGAGGTAAGCTTATTTCTGAAGCTTTAGGTGAAGGCTGCGATAATATTGAAAACTGCTCAACTTGTAGAATGCTGACAGAACAAGATATTTGTTCTATATGCTCAGATGATAATAGAGAGGAATCCTTATTATGTGTTGTAGAAACTCCAGCAGATGTTGTAGCTATAGAGCAATCAGCCTCATATAAAGGTAAATATTTTGTTTTAATGGGTCATTTATCACCTATTGATGGTATAGGTCCAAAAGAGTTAGGTATAGATTTATTATCTAACATTCTTAACCAGGGAGCTGTAAAGGAGGTTATATTAGCTACTAGTGTAACTATAGAAGGTGATGCTACTGCAGATTATATTGCTTCAATAGCAAATGATAAGGATATTGTTCCCACTAGAATAGCATATGGAATCCCCATGGGAGGAGAGCTTGAGTTTGTTGATAGCGGAACTTTATCAAGAGCAATTGATGGACGAAGGGAAATAATTGAGTAGCAATTTAATCGGTGGAGATTTATTTTGAGTGATTGTATTTTCTGTAAGATTATTAGTGGAGATATGCCTACTGATATTATTTATGAAGATAATGATTTTTTCTGCTTTAAAGATATAAAACCTAAGGCTCCAACACATCTATTATTAATCCCTAAGAAGCATATTTCTACACTTAATGATATTGTTGAGGAGGAATATCCAGTTATGGGTCATTTGTTTAAGGTTGCTAAACTTTTATCAGAAAAATTTGATCTACCAGGCTACAGAGTGATTATTAATGTTAATCCTGAAGGAGGACAGGAAGTTTACCATCTTCATATGCACATACTAGGTGGTAGACAAATGAAGAGTAGTTTTGGCTAGAATTTATTTTTAATACTATCTATTTGATTAAATAATTTCTTAAAGTTTTCATATCTTCTTTTATCAATCTTTTTATTAGCTACAGCTTTTTTTATAGAGCAGTCAGGTTCTGATAAATGTGTGCAGTTAATAAAGCGACAGTTTTCTTCAAAATTACGAAACTCTATGAATCCACTTAATATCTCATTTGTATTGTTAAAATAGGGTGCATAATTCCTTACTCCAGGAGAATCAATTATAGATCCATTATTATTAAGAGAGAACAGCCTTGAACTTGTTGTAGTATGTTTTCCGGTATTTGTTTTTTTAGATAGATCACCGATTAATTGCTTTTTTATATTAGTTAGTTTATTAATTAGAGATGATTTTCCAACTCCAGATTGACCTATTAATACACTTGTTTCGTTTGATAACTCTGTAAGTAGATTTTCTGTATCATTATTTACAGCGCTAGTATTAATCACTTTATAGCCTATATTTCTGTATAGATCTAATATTTCTTTCCCTGGCTTACCAAGGTCTATTTTATTAAATACGATAACTGTTTTAAATTGATTTATTTGTGATGAACTAAGGTATTTATCAAGTAGAAACCAATCAGGTTTAGGTCTTACTGATATAACTATGGCTAGTTGAGTTATATTGACAGCAATAATTTCCTTTTCTCCCTTTTTATTGATTCTTGAAAATTCAGATATTCGTGGAGCAATATCTGTAATGATGAAAGTATTGTTTTCTTCTAAATATCTAACTTGATCACCCACTAAAGGATTAATATCTCTATTTTTAAATACACAAGATATTTCTTCAGCCTTGATATTTTTTACCAATGCATTTTTTTTGTACCTCGCAATAACTGTTCCTTCTGCAATCATATATTATCTAAAGTTTTATATTTCAATATAATTCTAGTGTTATAATTAATAAAAATATGGAGTATATCATTGAAGGCTAAAGATCATTTAATTTGGATAGATCTTGAGATGACAGGCTTAGATCCTAATAAAGATAGAATTATTGAGATAGCAACTGTTGTGACAGATAAATATTTAACTGTTTTAGAAGATGGACCAGTTTTTGCAATTCATCAAGAGGCGTATTTACTAGACAATATGGATGAATGGAATACCATTCAGCATAATAAGTCTGGTCTAGTAGAAAGAGTTAAGAATAGCTCAGTTAGTGAAGCAGAAGCAGAGGCTTTGACGATAGATTTTTTAAAAAAGTATTTAGATCCAGGGATATCACCTATGTGCGGAAGTAGTATTTGTCAGGATAGAAGGTTTTTGGTTAACTATATGCCTGATTTAGTAGATTTTTTTCACTATCGACACCTAGATGTATCATCATTTAAAATCCTTGCAAAACTCTGGGGTATAAAAGATTGCAAACAATATGAAAAGAGATCATCACATTTAGCCCTCTCAGATATTCATGATTCTATAGGAGAACTAAGATTTTATAGAGATAATTTTCTAAAAATAGATACTTAGTTTTTTGATAAGTATATCCATGTATCAATAACTGAGTCAGGATTTAGCGAAATACTTTGAATTCCTTCTTTTACTAACCAATTTGCAAAATCTGGATAGTCTGATGGTCCTTGACCACATATTCCAATATATTTATTTTTCTCGTTACATGCATTAATGGCGCTAGAGAGCATTTTTTTAACAGCAGGATCACGCTCATCAAATAAATTTGCTATTTTTGATGAGTCTCTATCAAGGCCAATAGTTAATTGGGTCATGTCATTAGACCCTATAGACATACCATCAAAATACTCTAAAAACTCTTCTGCTAGAAGGGCATTACTGGGTAATTCGCACATCATAATAATTTTTAAGTCATTTTCGCCTCTAATTAGGCCATTATTCTTGAGGATTTCTATAACATTCTTAGATTCATCTAGAGTTCTCACAAAGGGCACCATAATCTGAATATTAGTTAGCCCCATTTTGTTTCGACAGTATTTAATTGCCTCACATTCCATTTCAAAACATTCTTTAAAGTCTTTGCTAACATATCTAGATGCGCCACGGTATCCTAGCATTGGGTTTTCTTCATAAGGCTCATATCTTTTTCCGCCAATTAAATTTGCATACTCATTAGACTTAAAATCAGACATTCTTACAATAACTGGTTTTGGTGAAAATGCTGCAGCTATACAGCTTATACCTTCTGATAGTTTACTGATGTAGAATGATTTTGGATCTGAGTAGCCGCTCATTTGATTTGTGATTAAATCTTTAACTTCTAGATCTTGGTCATCAATTTCTAATAATGCCTTAGGGTGTACACCTATCATTCTATTAATAATGAATTCTAGCCTTGCTAGACCAACACCATGATTGGGTATATTACTAAAACTAAACGCTTTATCAGGATTAGCAACATTCATCATAATTTTTATTGGTATTTCTGGGAGTGCATTTACCAATAATTCTTTCTCTTGATATTCAAGCTTACCTTTATAGACAAAGCCATCATTGCCTTCAGCGCATGAAACAGTGACTGGTTGACCATTTTTAATTTTCTTTGTAGCATCTTCACAGCCAACAACTGCTGGTATCCCCAGTTCTCTTGCTATAATTGCCGCATGGCATGTTCTTCCACCCCTATTAGTAACAATTGCAGAGGCAATTTTCATTATTGGCTCCCAATCTGGGTCAGTCATATCAGCTACTAGAACATCACCTTTTTGGATAAGATCCATTTCGGACACACTATCAATTACTTTGGCGACTCCAGAACTAATTTTTTGTCCTATGCTTCTTCCTTGAGTAATTACTTCTGATTTTTCTTTCATAGAGTATCTTACTGTAGAAAAGTTATGCCTGCTTTGAACTGTTTCTGGTCTAGCTTGCAAAATATATATATTCCCATCAGAGCCATCTTTACCCCATTCTATATCCATAGGTCGTTTATAGTGATTCTCTATTATCATTGCTTGGCGGGCTAGCTCTATAATATCGCTATCCTCTAGAGAAAATCTTTTTTGATCAGATGTTTCAACATCCACTATCTCAACTCTTTTTTCTTTGTTGGTTGAAAAAATCATCTTAGTAGCTTTACTACCTAAATTTTTTCTCAGTATTGAATTTTTTTTATTTTTAAGTCCATCTTTGTATACATAAAATTCATCTGGGTTAACAGAGCCTTGCACTATTGTTTCTCCTAGACCATAGCTAGAAGTTATAAATACAACTCCATCAAATCCTGACTCCGTATCTAGTGTAAACATAACACCAGATGAGCCAAGATCGCTTCTTATCATATGTTGAACACCAACAGAAATAGAAACCTGCCTATGATCAAAGTTTTGGTGCAACCTGTAAGAGATAGCTCTATCATTAAAAAGAGAACTATAAACTTCTTTGATTGAATCTAATAATTGATTAAAGTCAGACACATTAAGTAAAGTTTCTTGTTGTCCAGCAAATGATGCTTCAGGAAGATCTTCAGCTGTTGCTGATGATCTGACTGCTACTTCAATTTCCTTATTTGCTTTTAACGCTAACCAAGATGATTCAATTGATTTAACAAGCTCTTCAGGAAATTCCTGTTTGAGAATCATAGATCTTATTTGATTTCCTATTTTATTTAATTCATTAATATTGCTAGCATCAAGACTATCTAATAGGCTGTATATTTGTTTATCTAAGTTATTTTGAGCAATAAATTGCTTATATGCATCTGCTGTAATTGCAAAACCACCAGGCACATCAACGCCTAGCTTGTTTAGATTACCAATCATTTCTCCTAATGAGGCGTTTTTGCCTCCTACAAGATTTATATCGGAAATTCTACAATCTGATAAACTAATAATATGATTAGTCAATTAAATAATCCTTTGTATAATATAATTGTTTTTTAATTTTTCTTTTAAGAGTACTCTAAAACTATGACAAAAAGAACTGTATATTTTATTTCTGATCAGACTGGACTTACAGCTGAAAACATTGGGAGAAGTTTGCTTACTCAGTTCGATGGCCCTGACTTTAATTGTTCTACCCTCCCATTTATTGATAGCTATGATAAGGTAGTTAAAGTTTCTAAGCAAATAGATCGTGATGCAGAGAATTCAGAGTTTAGACCCATTGTTTTTATTAGTTTTGCTAATAAGCAGCTTTCTCAGCAGATTATGAAGTCTCAGGCATTAGTTATTGATTTTTTTGGTGAATTTATTGGTCAACTATCAGGAGAGCTTGGTATTGAACCAACTTATTCTACAGGCGCTACTCATGGTATGGCTGATATTAAGAGATATGATAATAGAATTGATGCAATGAATTTTGCCATGGTTGCTGATGATGGGCATACATTGAAAAACTATAATATTGCGGATGTTATTCTAGTTGGTGTTTCACGCTCAGGAAAAACACCAACTTGCTTATATTTAGCGTTACAGTTTGGTGTTTATGCAGCCAATTACCCTTTATCTGAAGATGATCTAGAGTCAGGAGCCCTTCCTGAAGCGCTGATTGATTTTAAAGATAAACTCTATGGGCTTACAATATCGCCAGAAAGGCTGATTAAAATTAGAACTGAAAGAAGGCCATCAGGCCCTTATTCTTCTCACCAGCAAGTCACATTTGAAATTAGAGCTGCAGAAATGCTAATGAGGAAAAATAATATCTCTTTTACAGATACATCTCTTTTTTCTATAGAGGAGATAGCAAGTACAATTCTAAGTAAATCTAATATTTCTAGAAGTGTATTAAAATAGTGGATTTATGATTTCTGATAGCATCATTAAGCTTGATAGTATTTATAAGCCAGGTACATTTTCTGGCTTAATGGCAATTTATGAAAGCAACTATATAAAATTCAAAAATATCTTTTCTTCTATCCATTCTAAAGAGTTAAAAAAGAATATTTTAGTTTCGCACAGCAATAAGGATCATGATTTGTTTCTAAGTTTTGATTATAGAGATAGGTATACAACTTCTATTAATTTAACTTATAGACTTCATCTGGAGGGAAAAGAATTATTAGATCCCAATTTAAACTTAAAGATATATCACGATGCAAAGCTTATAGAAGCAAAAAGTGAACATAGCAACTATTACCATGATGCAATTGTGACAATTGCTAATAAGCACTTTAAAGAGTTAAATAGAAAGTGGCGTAACAATATAATGCTAAATAAATGGTTAGACTATTTAATTGATGTTAATCACAGCTTTAATTGATAGGTATATTAGCTGTTATATGATCTTTCCAATCATCAGCTGATTTAATAGAAACCATTTTTGCAGTAATCTTAGTTGTTTGGTTTAAAAGTATATCTTCACTCTCCGACATATTAAGATCTTCAACACTATTTAGCTCACTTAAATTTAGAGCTTTTCTTCTTTCATTTTCAAATGTAAGCATTATTTCCCTTTGGTTCTGTTGTTCATTCTCTCTTTTATCAATATTAAGTGAAATAATGTTATTTGAGTTATTTTGGTTTGATCTCTCAATATTTTTAATAAGATATTTTATATTCGGGTCGCTAGCTAATTCATTATTGAAATAGTGATTTAGAATTGCTATTTCATCATCAAGATTAGAGAAAGATATAAATCTAGTGGGTGATATTTGATCCCACGAAAGCGAGTTATCTCTATTACTTTCTCCTATTATGAATCTATCTATCATTGAGGGTAGTTCAATATCAGGAGTTACACCTCTATTCTGCGTACTTGCACCAGTTATTCTGTAATATTTTCCAATAGTTAAAGTTATCTGACCATTTCCTGGGCTTCTAATAAATTGGTCTAGCAAAAAGAGATTTTGCACTGAACCTTTTCCATATGTTTGCTGTCCAATTACTATCCCTCTGCCATAATCCTGTATTGCTGCAGCAAAAATCTCAGAAGCGCTTGCACTAAATCTATCAACCAGAACTGTTAGTGGGCCATCATATATTGCACCATTACTAGGATCATTTAAGACTTGTATATTTCCTCTAGCTTCTCTTAGCTGAACTATTGGTCCACTATCGACAAAAAGCCCAGATAACTCAGTGGCTTCAGATAAATGACCACCTCCATTCTGTCTTAAATCTACTACTAAGCCATCTATATTCTCTAATTTGAGTTCATCTACCAGTTTTTTTACATCCCTAGATGTACTTTTATAATCTTCTTCACCTCTATTTCTAGCTTCGTAGTCTTGATAGAAGCTAGGAATTTTTATAACACCAATCTTGAATAGATTATCGTTTATAGTTACTTCATGAAGTTCTTTTTTAGCAGCTTGCTCTTCTAGTTTAACTTTGTCTCTTGTGAGATCAAGAATTGTCATTGATGACCCTGGAGGAGCTCCACCTGGAAGTATTTGCAACCTAACAACTGTTCCACCTGGGCCCCTGATAATATCAACTACATCATTTAACCTCCAACCAATTACATCAATTAACTCACCATCATGTCCCTGACCAACGGCTGTAATTCTATCTTCAGGTTTAAGTTGGCCACCAATTTGTGCGGGGCCGCCTGGTATTACATCAATAACAGTAACATATTCATTGTCTAGCCTTAGCGAAGCGCCAATACCATCATAAGAAAGGCTCATCTGAATTCTGTACTCTTCACTATTTCTAGGTGAAAAATAGTTAGAGTGAGGATCCATTGTATTTGCTAGAGAATTAACGAAGGTTTCAAATATATCATCAGAGTCAAGCTGTGTAATAGATGTTTCAATTCTTTCGTACCTAGTCATTAGCATTTCTGAAGTTTCTTTCCAAGTTTTACCAGTTAGCATTAATCCTAGTGCATCATTTTTTATTCTTTTTCTCCAGATGCTATTAATTTCTTCGTCACTTTTTGGCCAAGTCATATCTCTTCTATCAAAGATAAATGATTCATCAACAGTAAAATCTGGCTCTTCTTTTAGTGAATTAATGGCAAATTTAATACGTTCGTTAGTTCTAATTTTTAAACGATCAAATATATCAAGGATAAATTGCAAATCACCTTCTTTGGAAAAGTTGTCTATTTCATAACGAAATTTACTAAATGAATTAATATCTTCGAGTTTAAAGTAGAGCCTATTTGAATCAAGAGTATCTAAATATTTATCAAGAATCTCTGAAGAAAAGGAATTATTAATTCTAGGTCTAGAATAATGAAGGTCTTCAATTAATCGAGTAACCCTTTGGCTGATATTTGAGTGTTTTTGATCTAAAAAAAGACCATTAGCCAAAATATATTTCTGACTGAGTAATAAAATTAGAAATACAGATAATATAGGTAGTAGTATTTTTTTCACTTTATACAATATAATAATTTTCTATTTTAGATGATTATATATATATATTTACAAAAGTCACGCTGCTCAAATAATTAGTAATAAGGTCAATTAGTTATTGTCTATTTATATAAATAATTGATCGAATCAATAAAATAATAAAATACGGAGAGCTTATTAATAGCCAAGCGCTAGGCTCAAATAATAAGATATCTTTCCAGATAGATTGGTATAAATGGTTTATTCCTCCGTTAAAGCAGTAGTCTGTAGACATTGGGTCGCTACAGTAATCATCGATAATTACACTACCAACAATATAGATTGATATAGGAATTACAATATAGGATAAAATGACTATGCCAATAAAAACTATTACCTCTTTTAAGTAATTTAATTTAATTTTATTAGTCATTAATATTTATTCTGAAAATTAATTTTCATAAGAGGAGGTTAGAAATATTTTGATTTGATCTGATATGCCTCTACATGCCTCAGCTTGAGGCCTGGCTATTAAAGGTATTGGAACAATAATTGCTGGCATAAATGATCTTCCAAGATAGTCAGCATAGATTGAGCCTGCAGAATTAATTTCCTTTAGATCCCATATATTAGCATCATATCTAGAATCATCTTCCCACCATGCTAGACCCATACATCCAGCGCCACTTACACCAGCTGCACAGCTGATAGTGCCTCCACTAGCGGTCCTATTTGTAGATCCATCGATCCATATTAAAAAACGAACTCCTGTTTTTTGAATTCTCTCATAGATTTCATGATTGCTTAATAGCTTGGAAAGACTATCTGTATCTAGTGGGGCTGTTGATGGCTCAAACCAGGGGTATAGATTATTTTCGAATTCTGAAGATGGATAGACATTTAAGCGATCGCTACCTCTACTTAGCGAATTGCTGATACAGTCAATTAAGGAACTTTCAGCCTCATGGGAGGCATGATGTTTTCTTGCTAGAATAACTACGTTATCATCCTCTCCTATAGTTATGTTTGTTGCTTTATAAGGCTCCATTCTTGCAGTTACACCACATGCACCTATAAACAAGTATAATAATATTAATAAAAGTAGACGATACAAAGTTATAAACATTAATTATATTTTTCAGAGTCATTTTCAAGCCAGTAAACTAAATCTGGCTGATTTAAAATTGATGTCGAAAATGTAGCCCCAATCTCCCTCATTGCAACTATAGCAGCATTATTTAGAGATTGCTCTTTGTTGCCACTTATTTCATGTTTGCCATAACCACTGATTAACCATTTAGCAATCTCCCTACCACCAATTTCATGAAAATTTATTTCATACTGAATCCAAGCTTCAGCATATATATTGTTTCCTGTTATAGGAACTTCAAATTCAAATTTATCTAAATGGGGAGTAATAACGATATCTAAATCATAATTTAACGGCCCTACAGGTAGATTGTCAATTATCCTAACTTCATCAAAGGTTCCTGAAACTATATTACTTATCATTAATATATTTGCATCGCCCATATCTATTAGCCATGAAGATTGTTGCGGTATAGATTCTTCATGTTTGTAGTTTTTAAAAGACTCATCAAGTAAAAGACCAATTTTTAAAGGAATTTTAGCAACAAGAGGTTCTGGAAAGGACCCAGCTATTTTAATGCTATTTGAGCAACTAGACACTAGAAAGGCCAAGAAAAATAGACATAAGTAGATTGACTTTTTGTAATTAAAATATGTAAACATAAACACATTCTTATCATATGGAGTTAATTATTAGAAGTTTTTTTAGTAATATTATTAGTAATATGTAAACTACACATTATGAAGATTAAATTTTCTAGCTTTAAATCAGTATTAATATTATTAATAGTTAGTTTTCTGATATATATAATATTTAATAAAATTAACGATAATGTTGAGCTTATGAAAGGCAGAAACTTAGCGAACCAATATTGCTCAAGCTGTCATTTACCAGTATCGCCTAACATCCTTCCAAAACAGAGCTGGGAATCTGTTCTCGGCTATATGGGTTACTGGCTTGGGATAGAAGATATCAGCTATTTATCTGATCATCCAGAATTTGCAAGAATTAATGTTTCAGCTAGGCAAGAAATCTTAAAAAGAGAAGGTGTTTTTCCTGATCATCAATTAATTAGCGATGAGGACTGGAGATTAATAAGAAATTACTTTGTCTCTGAATCTCCTGAATTTGCCCTTGAGCCAAACAATAAGCAAGAGCTTAATTGGTTTTTGCCAATATTTAATCATGAGCCAATTAATTACTCTTCCACTCCGGTGGTAACGACATTAGTTAGCATTAATGAGGATAAGAAAAATATCTATATTGGAGATGGTTTTGCAGCAACGCTTTCAATAATGGATGATACAGGATCATTTCTTTCTGTTCCTTTTACTGCTGAAAAACCAATCTATCCAGTTGATATTCATGTTGATCAAAATATTGCATATATCGCATCAATAGGTGACTTGACTGCAACACAAGCATCTAAAACTGGTCCTGCTCATATAGCGAAAGTTGATTTATCAAAAAATATTACACCTGATAGTTTTGAAATTTTATTAGATGGCCTATATAGAATGGCAGATATGAATGTATTAGATCTCAATAATGATGATAAATTAGATTTTATTGTTTCTGGTTTTGGCGCTGTTTTTGGAAATTTATCATGGTTTGAATCAACCGATGATGGTAATTACGAAGAGCATGTACTTCTTTCTCTTCCAGGAGTTGTCAAATCAGAAACTTATGATTTCAATGATGATGGACTTCTGGATATTATAGTTTTAGTTTCTGATGCTAGAGAAGGTCTACACATACTTGAGAACCAAGGAAATAACGAATTCAAATTGATTACTATTTTTGAGTCACATCCGGCTTATGGGCATACTTATTTTGAGCTAGCGGATTTTAATAAAGATGGGAGTGTAGATATTTTAGTAGTGAATGGAGACAATGTTGATTCTGACCCTTATAACACTAATAAAAGTTATCATGGTTTAAGAATTTATATTAATCATAACGACTATATATTTAAAGAAGAATTTTTTTATCCAATGTACGGAGCTTTTGTTGCAAAAACTGCTGATTTTGATGCTGATGATGATCCAGATATTGTAGTTAGCTCTTTTTACCCAGATTTTTCCTCTGAAAGAATGGAAACCTTTACTTATCTTGAAAATAATGGCAATTTAAATTTTCGACCTTATACAAGCGAAGCTGTCATGAACGGTAGGTGGATGACTATGGATGTGGGTGATATTGATGGAGATTCAGATATAGATGTTGTGCTTGGGGGAGGGTATATACCCGTAGGTATGTTTGCAAATATGGATTTATATGAGAAGATGGTAAGAGAGTCACCACAATTGATGATTTTAAGAAATAACTTGTACTAATACTTTAAGGAGCCTCATATCAGATTTACATTTTTTACTTTTTTAATCTTTATCTCTTGTTCAGCTTTTTCTAACGATGATATTGAAGGTATATGGGATTTTTCCTGGCCGGGTCGCGGCATAGGCCATCCCCCATCTTCTTTAGTTGATTTTACTAATGAAGGGAAATCTTCATTTGAGAGTTTTTTACCAGAGCTTGATCCTACATTAAAGTGTGTGATGCCTGGTATTCCTCTTGGTATTGTTGATCCATATCCTATAGAGATAGTTATGCAAGATCATCAGATACTTTTTTTATATGAACATTTTCATATGGTAAGAAGGATATTTATGGATGGAAGGATTGCACCTGATAATTGGCCAGAATCACTGATTGGGTATTCCGTTGGTCATTGGGAAAATAAAACATTGGTTGTAAAAACTACTCATATGTCTCCTGACAATTATGTATGGACTAATGGCATGCCATTTTCAGGACACAAAGATTCATATGTAATTGAGCGATACACTAGAGAGGATAATATTTTACACTTTGATGCCGAAATTCATGATCCAGTTAATTATAAGACTCCTTATAAGGTTTCTGGCCAGAGAATATTTTCTCCTGATATGAATATTTATGAGTATGAGTGTTTGCCTGATTTTGCTGGCTCGGGGGTAATTTAATTATGAAAATTATTTTAACCATTAAGCTATTATTCTTTAGTTCTTTTTTATTCTTAGGTCAATCCTATGTTTTGTCTCATCATAATACTGGCACTTATTTTGATACATCTCAAACTATAGAGCTAAAAGCTACTGCTGTTTCATTTCAAGTAGTAAATCCTCATACTAAGTTATTATTTATTCATAATGATAGTGAAGGAAATGAAATGGAGTGGTGGGGTGCTACCGCGAGTGCAAATCACTTAAGGAGAGTAGGCATAACTAACGACCTTATTAGTTCTGGAGATATAATTACAGTCAAGGGATATCCTAGTAAGACTACTGATAATTTATTGTTTGTAACTACTGTAGTCTTTGAAAATGGCGATTATGCAGACTTTAATTATACTGCAGGAGGCATTTTTAAGTCTGTTACATATTAGCTCTTATTTCATAAATCTATCAAAATATATTATTGAATCATTTACAACCTGTGTTTGTATTTCATCGGGCTCATATTCTCCATTTTGATTCCTTTCAGGATAGGCAAAACCATGAAATTCGTGATCATATGACTGCCATTCAACATTTTTTCCAGCTTGTTTTAGTAGTTTGTAATTAGCCAAAAAAGTATCTTGATTGTGATCTCTATCTCTACCTTGAATTAATATTGGCATACTAATTGACTCAATTCTTTTCATTGCAATCTCTAAATTTACTCTTTCGTTAATTAATTTATCTGTTGCTATTTCTTGCATCTCTAAAGTATTTGCTTCGTAGGTGTCAGGAACACTAGGGTCAATATAGTCTTGATCAGGGGCAGGAGGGCTAACAGCAAGAAAGTCCATTGATGCTGGCTCACTAGCAATTGCAACTGCTAAAAGATTTGGATATTCAGATGCTATTTTCATTAACATCTCACCACCATGGCTCATTCCCATATAGCCAATTTTATTAGAATTAATATTATTCAATTTTTTAACATAATTAATAATTGAGACTACATCTTCATATTCTAGGAGCGCACGATCAAACCTCTGTCTTCCTGACCAGTCCCTTCCGATTCTTGATGAACCCGTATATTTTGGAGCATCAACTTCAGCTCTATATCTTAACCATGCAACAGCATAGCCATTTTGAAGAAATTGCTCTTGTGTCCAGCTTCTATTTTGAGTGTAGTCTTTAACAAAATCTAGACCGCCATTACCATTACCAGATGTAAATAGAATAACTGGGAAAGGACCATCATTATTAGGAGTCCTAAGGCCAATTGGTACATACAATCCATCATCAGTTTCTATTAAATGATATGAGACATCAAATTCTGATCCTTTTACAGCTTCAGTTGAATGTATAAAATCTGAAAAACTGTTGCCAGAAAATAAATAGCAAACCAAAGCTAGTATAATTAAACATACAGGATTCTTATTGATTAGTATTTTCATTTTGCACCTCAATGTATTCTCTAAATTTTTGATTTAAATAATTTAACCTATTCCTTACGCTATTAAGCTTGAATTTATCTACAATATCAATATCTTGATTTATTCTATCATTTATTGAGTTTAAATTAGATTGCATTTGCTGAAATTCAAATATCGGAATTCTATAACCTTCATAAAGAGCATAATCAATTGATCCTTCTAGTTGATTTATTACATATCTAGAAGATTCAATAAATGTATCATAATCTTCAAGTATTAATGAGCTCATCGCTCTCAATAAAAATAAATTTTGATCAGGTAGCAAAATAATAGCCCGATCAATTAGTCTTAAGGCATCATAAGCATACTTTTCCTGATCAACACTAACATTAACTCTCCATTCAGCCCTAAGCCTAGCTGCATCAGGGTACCAAGCATCAGTAATTTCTGTTTTAGCTAGTTCTCTATCAAGCTGTACTAATTCTGACCAATTAGAATTTGATGCTAATTTCCACCCTTCAATTACAGCTGCTGGCGGGCCTGTTAAGCTGGAAGCAATATCAAGAACTTCTTTAGGAGCTGTATTTTCATTTAATGCACCGAGATAGTTGCTTGCTACATGATATTTAGCTTGGATATTATTATTATTAGCTTCTACAGATGATATAAATGCGTCAGTAGATTCTTGAAATCTACCTTGAGTTAAAAGAAGGTGAGCATAAATTTCTAGCTGTTTAGAAAAGTCATTTATTGTGCCTGCAATTTTTGAAGCTCTTTCATATTGTGACATACTAATTAACCTTCTAGTTAGATGCCCATAATCAATAACATTTCCAAGCTCTCTATAAATCCAGCTATCTTTATCAAGAAGGGGATCGTAAGGTTCAAATAGCTTTAATAGTTCGGGTAGCATAACTCCATCAGCATAAGGTCTACTTTGTGTTGCCATAAGATTATTATTGTCAGTACTGATAGGTGCATTATTTGAAAAAATCTCTAACCCTTTTTGATCAATAGCCATAGCTGCTAATAAATCTTCAGTACTATTAATACCAATTCTACTATAATGCATACTATTATTTATCAAGGGTAGTCCTGTTTCTTCTATAATAATTTCTGGATCTATTGGATTATTTGAAGCAAGAAACATTAAAACTTGAGATGCAGGGTGATAGAGTTTTAAGTATTTGAATTCAGAAAATAATGTAGCTGCAAGAGTTTTAAGCAGATTAACAGTTATGAATTCAGAGTTCATCCATTGAACAAATATTCCTCCTTCCTTAAGATGGCTTTTGCTTTCTTTAAGGAATTCTTGTGTAAAAAGATGAGACGAGCCTGCTGTCCATGGATGCGATGGCTGAGAAACGATAATGTCATACTTTTTATTTGTAAGTTTTAAAGCATTTCTTGCGTCATTAATAATTATATTAAACCTAGGATCTTCTAGAGGGTCAATATTCCTCATACCTTTGAGAGCTCTATTAGCATTGATAACCTCCCTCTCTATTTCAATAACATCAACTTCTAGAATAGATGGAGGCACTCCTTCTAGTGCTACTCCACCTCCAAAACCGATAACCATCATATTTTCTGCATCAGGCTTGGCTGTTACAGGTAAAGATGTAAGCCATTTTTCTGGATCTTGAATTGGAGGTGAGCCTTTAGCTGCAATTGATGCTTCTGGTAAGCCATTAGTTCTTATGTAATAGTAGCCATCTTCTGCAAGCATCATAACAGTTGAAGATCTACCCACTTCATAAAAAAGTTCTTTTGGTTGATTTAGATAGCTTAAGGTAAATCCTGTTCTCATGATCACCGACTCTGGTCTTATCGGGTTATATAGAAATACTAAAGCTAAGATAGAAGCAGAAGTTAACACTGATAACTTTTTAGGTAAGGAGGAGACAAGCAAAACAGTAAATAAAGCAATTACTAGATTCGTAATAACTGAAAACTTAATTGCCCCTTCAAATCCAAATTCTGGAATTAAGAAGAAGCCAGCAAAAAGCGACCCTATTATTGCTCCTACAGTATTCCATGAATATACTAAGGCTGTGCCTATTCCAGTAGTTTCATTATTAGGAACAAGTATGTGTACAGCTAATGGAAATGTTGATCCTATAAATATTGTGGCAGGAAGCATTACAATCAATGCATAAAGCGATAGCTCATATGTATTAATGTTAGTTGGCATTAATGGGCCTAAATTATAGTAGATAAATATTGATAGAAAGCATATAAAAATTTGAGATATGAAAAAAAGAATAATTGATAGCTCTTTGCTCTTAGTTATTTTACCAGCCAAGCTTCCACCTATGGCAATTCCAAGTAAAAATGCTGCTAGCATAGTTGAGAAAGCATAGATACTTCCACCTATGACATGTGATAACATCCTTGTCCAAAGAACTTCATAAATAAAAGAGTTAAAACCAGACAAAAGCATTAGCGGGAGTATCCAAATGCTTTTTTCTCTAAATACACTTTTTAATTTATGGTTTATTTTTTCAGAATTATTAGAGAGTATCGAATTGATAGTTTTAAAGAAACCATTCAATTGAGAAGAGCGATTTATATTATTTTCTGAACTAATTTCTTTTAGGTTTTTATCTAGAAAAACAGCAACAATAAAAATAATAAAATTAACCGATACTCCTGCCCAAATTGTTCCGTTAAGGCCAATTTTAGGTAGTAAGATAAAGCCGGCCATAATTGTACCGAGAACAGCCCCCAATGTATTCATGCCATAGAGCAATGAGACTCTAGTAGCAATTTGTTTATTGTGTGTTACTACATACCTACTTAACAAGGGTAGCGTCGCTCCCATTAATGCTGTAGGTATTAGTATAATTATAAAACTAGCAAATAGATAAAAGGTAGACTGCATTAATCCACTGCTGTCTGGAGGTTCAATTTGGTTACCTAAAAAAATTGAATAAATGCTTTGAGAAATCGTAATTAATATTGGAACAGAAAGGGCTGATAATGCGATACCACCCTCTAGTGCACCGTAAATAAGAACAGGTTTTTTTATTTTTTGGATAAATCTAGAAGCAATTATTGCTCCAATTGTTAGTCCTCCCATGTATGCAGCAAGAACAATTGCTACAGCTATCTCACTTGTACCAAAGACAAGTGAAAATTGCCTGAGCCATGCAGTTTGATACAACAATGCTGCAAAACCAGAAAAAAAGAAACAAGCTATTACAATAACTAACATCATAATAAATTTAAATTTTTTATAGTTCCTCTAGAAGGACATTTTTAAATTTAACTATAGCTCCACCATTATTTTGAAGCGTAATGGGGCCGCTCCTTAGTTTTGAATTAACAATGTCTACAACTAGATGACCATTTAAGTAAACAATAATGCTTGGACCATCAGCTATAATTTTAAATCTATTCCAGTTTCCACCAGCACTTATATATACTTTTGGTTCAGCATAATTAACTATAGCACCTGTTCTAAATCTCTGATCTGGTCTTTGATCAAATATATTTATCTCATAGCATGTTGCTGCGGCAATTTCTTCATAATTAGAGCACCTTATGAATATTCCACTATTACCAACATCATTAATCCAGAAATCAGCTTCTAAGATGAAGTTATCATAAGATTCTTTAGAGATGAGATGTCCTGTACCAGAAGTTGAGGAAACAGTCTCATCTTGGAATGACCAGTTAACATCTCCAATTTCATTCCAGTGATCTGATATACCATTAAGTAGCATATTTTGTTTTAATTCATTACTTGTATTAATTGCAGTAATACGATTATTTTGAATACAACTAGAGCTGATAAAGGCAATAAAATAAATAGTGCAATATATTAAAAATTTCATATTTTCTCCAACAAATAAACTGGTGGATGCGGCGGGAGTTGAACCCGCGTCCGCCAGCAATCCCCAATAAGATCTACATGTTTATCTCTTCTTTAATTTTGCTATAAGATACCTGAAGAGAAAGAAAAACTTATAGCTAGATTAGTTAAGCTTTTACGATCAAGCCCTAATCAAACTATCACGCTAGTCTGTATTGATAACTTCTGGATCCGATTGTACAGACACAGCTCGGTCAGAAGGCACTAGACTGGTTATTAAGCAGCTAGTGCGTAGTTGTCATTATTTGCAACTATATGGTTTACAGCCTTTTTAACGAGGTAATCTGTCCCTCGACATGCACTTAAAGGATCATAACCCACGTCGAAACCATTACGCACCCTTCA
>JAYZFC010000002.1:0-319185 GCA_036337035.1 Pseudomonadota bacterium
TAAAAAAATAAATTTATAAAAATAAAATCTATAGTAATTTATTTATAAATTATAAAGATAATCTAATTTTAAGTATTTCTACTATTTATTCTTTTTTGTTATTTTCTTTTTTGTTATTTTCTTTTTATTATTTTTTTTATGATGTTCTATCTTATTTTCTAAATATGAATCAAGTAGAATTAGAATTGCACCTAAAGTAATCGATGAATCAGCTACATTGAAGGCTGGAAAATACCAGCCCTTATAATGGAAACTTAGAAAATCTATTACATGGCCATAAATTAATCTATCAATAATATTTCCAATAGCACCAGCTAAAACTAAAAATAGTGCTGCAACTAATATCCCTTTTCCTTTAGAAGGCAACTTAGCTATCCAGTAGGCTATACCTATAGATACAGTAATTCCAACAATTAAAAAGAACCAATGCTGCCATCCTGATGCATTGCTAAGAAAACTAAAAGCTGCACCTTTATTATGTAACCTAACAAAATCAAAGAAATATGTAATAGTTATAACTTGAAATTCACTAAGATTTACAATAATTATTTTTTTAGTAAATTGATCAAGTAAGACTACTAACAATAAAATTACTAGCCATGTTTTCTTTGCACTGGTAAAAATTATATTCATTTATATCTTATTTTAAGCGTAAATCCGATTTTCGCCTGCTCCATCAATATTAGAAATACACCTAGAGCAAATCTCTTTATGCTTATCATTAATACCTACACTGGCTGAGTAATGCCAACATCTTATACACTTTTCATAATTTAATGACTTAATTCTTATTGAAACCTCTGATTCTGATACATTTACATTTATTGAGTCTTTAGGTCTTTTTGATTTATCAAAAATTCTTACCTCAGAAGTAATAAAAATAAATTTTAGCTCTTCTTGTAAGAAGGATATTTTATTAAATATATTATCAGAACAATATATCTCAATTCCTGCTTCTAAAGGTGAACCAATAATGGATTGTTCCCTTAGTTTCTCAAGTTCTTTAGAAATAGCCTGTCTCAACTCTATAATTATTGGCCAATCAACTACAAGATTTTTATTTTCTTTAGGTATGTTGTGCCATCTAGATAGAAAAACAGACTTCTCTCTAGAACCTGACATTTCTGACCAAACTTCTTCAGCTGTAAAGCTAAGAATAGGAGATAACCACCTTACCATCGCTTCTAAAATATGATACATAGCAGTTTGTGCTGATCTTCTAGATAAACTATCTGACTTATTTGTATAAATTCTATCTTTAATAATATCAAGATAAAAACCACCCATATCTAAAACACAAAAATTATGGATTGCATGGAAGATCTGATGAAATTCAAATTGATCGTATAAGTCTAATATTTCTTTTTGGAGAATATATGTTCTCTGAATTGCCCATCTGTCTAAATTAATCATGTCCTCAAGAAGAATTTGGTCACTAGAAAAGTTAAAATCAGATAAGTTACCCAATAAAAATCTTTGGGTATTTCTAATTCTTCTATAAGCATCAGAAATTCTATTAAGAATTTCCTGTGAAGCACTCATCTCAGACTTATAATCTGTAGCGGCAACCCATAACCTTAATACATCAGCACCTAAGGTCTTGCAAATTTTATTTGGATCAATAACATTACCTAAAGATTTTGACATCTTATGACCCTTATCATCTACAGCAAAACCGTGAGTCAAAACTTTTTTATAAGGAGCTAAGTTGTTAATACCAATGCCAGTAATTAGACTTGATTGAAACCAACCTCTATGTTGATCTGATCCTTCTAAATATAAGTCTGCAGGAAACCTTAAGTTTTTCCTCCTATTAGCAACAACCTGATGGCTAAAACCTGAATCAAGCCAAACATCCATTACATCTTCTACCTTTTCGTATAAATCAGCATCCTTACCAATAAGGTCTTCTGCAGATATATCAAACCAAGCATTAATCCCATCTTTCTCTACTAAATTAGCTACATTCTTGATAATGTTAGAAGAGTCAGGATGGATATTACCTTCCTGAATATTAACAAATAAAGGAATTGGCACTCCCCAAGCTCTCTGTCTCGAAATACACCAGTCTGGTCTATTATTGATCATTCCTTCAATGCGATCTTGACCCCAATCGGGAATCCACTGAACATCACTACTGGCATTAATAGCTTTTTTCTTAAGGTCTCCCGCATCTAAAGAAATAAACCATTGAGGAGTTGCTCTAACAATAATTGGAGATCTATGCCTCCAGCAATGAGGATAACTATGATTAATAACATTATGCGACAAAAGACAATTATTATTTCTCAAAAGCTCTATCACTTTAACATTTGCCTTACTTATATGCTCATTACTTAAATGTTTTACAGAAGAAATATATTTACCTTCAGATGAGACTAAACAATCTAATGGTAAATTATTCTTCTGCCCTATAACAAAATCATCATGGCCATGACCAGGCGCAATATGTACTGCTCCAGTTCCAGAATCTGTAGTTACATGATGGCCAAACACTAATGGTACATTTCTATCATAAAAAGGGTGTTTTAATTTAATATCTTCCAAAGAAGATCCGTTTATTTTCTTAATTATTTTTATATCTTCTATATTAATTCTAGATAAAACTTCATCCACTAGCTCTGAAGCTAAAATAAGATATATGGTCTCACCATGGCTTATAGTTTGTACTAGGCTATATTCAAAATTTTTACTAATAGCTACTGCAAAATTTCCTGGCAATGTCCAAGGAGTCGTCGTCCAAATAGGAATATATAATCTATCGCTATCTAATGTAATACTATGTTTATCTAGAAAACTCCTTATATCTAATACCTGAAAGAGTACATCAACTGAATCTGAAGACTTATCTTGATATTCTACTTCGGCTTCGGCAAGCGCAGAAGCACAATCGAGACACCAATGAACAGGTTTATAGCCTCTATAAACAAGACCTTTATCAACCATTACCGCAAATGCTCTAAGCTGATCTGCTTCGTAAATTGGATCCATCGTTAAATAAGGATTGCTCCAATCGCCAAAAATACCTAATCTCTTCAAACTACCCCTTTGCCGATTAACTTGTTCTTGAGCATAACCTCTACAAGCATCTCTAAATTGATTAGTAGTAAATTTTTCTCCTATCTTCCCTCTCTTCTTTTCTATCTGAAGCTCAATAGGTAATCCATGGCAATCCCATCCTGGCACATAAGGTGCATCAAAACCGCATAAAGTCTTATATTTAATAATAATATCTTTTAAGATGTGATTAAGGGCATGGCCTAAATGAATATCACCATTTGCATATGGTGGGCCATCGTGAAGTATAAATTTTTCTCTATTTTTTGAAGACTGTCTTATTTGGAAATATATATCATTTTTATCCCAATGATCTAAAAGCTTAGGTTCTTTTTGAGCAAGGCCTGCCTTCATAGGGAATTTTGTATTTGGTAAATTTAAAGTATTTTTATAATCAGTCATAATTAAAAATATAATTTTATGCAGCTAAAATAACCTTTGCACAATCAACATCCTTAGCCATTTGATGAACCAAAGAATCTAAATTCTTATATTCGATTTCTTCTCTAATTTTCTTAATAAAGTGAATAGTAATTAGCTCATTATAAATGTCTTTATCAAAATCGAAAATATAAACCTCCAATAATTCCTTATTCCCTCCTATTGTAGGTCTATTTCCAATACTAGCAACCCCATCTAAAAATATTTTATCTAGGCCCTCTACTCTCACAGCAAAAATACCTTTAATGGGCGCTCTAATTCTATTCAGATTAATATTTGCTGTAGGAAAGCCTAATTTCTTACCTAATCCCTGACCATATACAACTCTTCCTGACATTGAGTAATCCCTACCAAGCATCTTATTTGATATCTCTAAGTCACCCGCATCTAAAGAATTCCGAATAACGGTGCTGCTTATTTTGTCATTATCTTTGAAAACACTTTGTATTACATTAACATCAAATCCATATTGCTCACCTCCTATATAGAGATCTTCTATTGTGCCAAGTCTATTGGATGCAAATTTAAAATCATCTCCAACAGTAACGCTACTTACATTGAGACCATCAACTAGAATTTTTTTTATAAATTCAGTTGGGCCAAGATCTCTTACAGTTTGAAAGTTAGGACAAAAAAATTCATGGATGCCATAATTCTTGATGAGGTTATATCGCTCTCTAAACTTTGTTAAGCGAGATGGCGGGTTTAGAGGGGAAAAAAACTCCTTTGGGGTAGGCTCAAAAGAAAAAACAAGTGAATGATTACCTTTTTTACTAGCCTCTTTATTGAGTTTCTTTAATATCTGTTGGTGACCTAGATGAATACCATCGAAGCCTCCAATAGCAATTGATCTATCTTTTTTTCCTATTTCTTTTGCAGTAACAAGGTTTCGGTAGAAAAACATAACTTCAGACTACAATTTAACCTTAGGCACTTGTCTATAAAAAACTTCAAGACGCATACCTAAAAAATAACAACATAAAAAATAAATAACTACACTACTAAAAATACAGATTAATAAATTCATAATAGAGCTAAGCAATCCTAATAAGATCCAGTCCCCTACATAAGTAGTATAACTATATAATGCAGTACTCATTATGATAGTTGAAGCAATAATCTGGAAAAATAATTTTTTCCAATTACTCGGAAATTCTATTAATTTATTCTTTTTTAACCCTATAAAAAGCAAATACATGTTAATAGATGAAGAAATGCTTGTTGCCAAAGCAAGGCCTATATGTGGGGCATGATAATTAAAATTTATTAAAAGTAAAACAAAAAATATATTCAATATCATATTTAATATTACACATATTGTAGCTATCCTCACAGGAGTCTTAGTATCTTGTCTTGAAAAATATCCTGTAGAAAATATTTTAACAAGGATAAATGATAATAAACCAAGAGAGTAAGCTACAAGAGATAGACTAGCCATTTCAACATCAATTTGAGAAAATTCACCTCTATAAAAAAATGTGGTTATAAGTGGCTTTGAGAGTAATATTAAACCAGCAATCGCAGGAACAGCAATTATAAGAATTATTCTTAATGCCCATCCTAGCGTTAAAGAAAAATCTTCTATAGAAGATTCTGCACTTTTCTGTGATAAAAATGGAAGTATCACGGTTGCGATCGCTATTCCAAATATAGCTAGAGGGAATTCTACTAATCGATCTGAATAATAAAGCCAGCTTATTGTTCCAGCTGATAAGAATGAAGCTATTAATGTATCAAATAATAAATTAATTTGTGCAACTGAAGATCCAAACATAACCGGTAACATTAATTTAAGAATTTTCTTTACACCTTTGTGGTGCCAAGACCACTTAGGCCTTGGTAATAAACCTAAATGATATAAAAATGGAATCTGGAATAATAACTGTACAAGTCCAGCTACGAAAACTCCAAGAGCTAAGATAATGCCAGGATTGCTAAAAGAAGGGGCAATCAAGGAAGAAAAAATTATAAGGGTAATATTTAATAGAAAAGGGGTAAATGCGGGTACCGCAAAACGCCCATATGTGTTCAAAATACCTCCTGCAAGTGAGGTTAAAGAAATAAAAAATAAGTAAGGGAATGTTAACCTTAACATATTGGTTGCTAGCTCCTGCCTATTATCACCTTCTGAAAATCCTGGAGCAAAAATTAGAATTAATATCGGAGACGCTAAAGAGCCAATTATAGAAATTACCAATACAATAGGGGCTAGAGTACCAGTAACGCTATCAATTAAAGTTCTCGTTTCTAATCTAGATTTGGTTGATTTATATTCTGAAATTACTGGGACGAAACCAGTAGCAAATGCACCTTCTGCAAAAAACCTTCTCAATAAATTTGGAATCTTAAATGCAACAAAAAAAGCATCCATTACAATTCCTGCGCCAAATAAATGGGCAAAAATAATATCCCTTATCATGCCGCTTACTCTAGAAAGAAAGGTCATGGCGCCAACAAGCGAAGAAGCACCAATCAGGTGCCTAGAAATAGCCTTTTTTTGATTCTTTTGAGCCATATATCTTCTCTTATTAATAAACTTAAGAGTTTTTCTCTTGACTTAGTCTAATATGATATTAATAATACCGCTCTTTCACTATATATAAAGTAATAATAGATCAATCAAAGGAAATATTTTGGCAAACATAAAGTCAGCAAAAAAAAGGGCTAAGCAAAATATAAGGAAAAGAGACCATAATTCAAAGCTTAGATCAACTTTACGAACTATGATGAAAGCAGTTTTGACTGCAATTAATGATAAAAATAAGCCTAATGCTAATGAGGCATTAAAGATAGCTATCCCTCAAATTGATAAAATGACTAAAAAAGGGCTAATTCATAAAAACAGAGGGGCTAAATATAAAAGCTCATTAAATGCTAAGGTTAAAGAACTAGGCTAATCAGACAAATATTTCATTACATCATCTGATAAATTTTTAATTCCATCATTATTTAAAGCGCTAATTATATAAATTGGTTTATTCCATTTTAGCTTTTTCTTAATAATTTCTTTTATCTTAGTTGCATCATTGTTAGATAAAAGATCAGATTTATTAATTACCAACCACCGTGGATGATTAATAAGTTTTTTTGAAAAACTTTCTAATTCTTTTTCAATAATAACTATATCATCGACTATTTTATTGATATCTTTTCTATTTTGAGGATCTATCAAGTGCAAAAGCAACTTAGTTCGCTGCACATGCTTTAAAAACTTTATACCTAGCCCTACTCCATCTGAAGCACCCTCAATTATTCCTGGAATATCAGCAACTACATAACTTCTATCAAAATCAATTCTTACTACTCCTAAATGTGGTTGCAATGTAGTAAAAGGATAATTCCCAATCTTTGGCTTTGCTGAAGATAGCGCTCTAATTAATGTAGATTTTCCTGCATTTGGTAACCCTAAAAGACCTACATCTGCTAGTAACTTTAACTCTAAATGTAGGTGTCTTGAATCACCAGACGTTCCTTCAGTTGATTCTCTTGGCACTCTATTAGTGCTGCTTTTAAATCTAGTATTACCTACTCCCCCCTTACCACCTCGAGCAATAAGCAAGCTCTGATTATTGAGACTAAGGTCACCCAGTAGTTCTTTTGTATCAAAATCTGTAACAATAGTTCCAATAGGAACTTTAATAAATAAATCCTGGCCAGATAGGCCAGTTCTATTTTTGCCGGCGCCATTAAGTCCTGAACTAGCCTTAAATCTTCTTTTAACACTAAACTCTGTTAAAGTATTGAGATCGCTAGATGCAACTAAACTAATGGAACCTCCGTGCCCACCATCACCTCCGTCCGGACCTCCTCGAGGAATATACTTTTCTCTTCGAAAGCTAACACAACCATTTCCTCCTCGACCTGCTTCTATCCAAATATCAGCCTCATCAATAAATTTCATGATTATTTCCTAAATTAGGTATCATACAAAATAAAAACCCCGAAAAATCGGGGTTTATAGATTCAAAATAAATAAGGATCTATTCTCCGATAACATTTACAAATGTCCTATTTTTAGGCCCCTTCTTGTCAAAGCTAACTTGGCCTTCTGCGGTAGCAAAAATCGTATGATCCTTACCTAAACCCACATTAATCCCAGGATGAAATTTTGTGCCTCTCTGACGAACAATTATATTACCCGAAATTACCTTCTCTCCTCCATAGCGCTTTACACCAAGCCTTTTGGATTCAGAATCTCTTCCATTCTTGGAGCTGCCTCCAGCTTTCTTATGTGCCATAAATAAAACTCCTTAAGAATAATTATTATAACAAAAAAATTAAGTTTTACTTTTTTTCTTAGCTTGTTTTTTCTTTGTAGTAGTCTTTTTAGTAGTAGTCTTTTTAGTAGTAGTCTTTTTCTTAACAGAATCTGCTGCTTTGGGGGAAGTCTTTTTATCACCCGAAATAGATAGCACCTCTATCTCTGTAAAGAATTGCCTATGACCCTTTGTTCTTCTATAGTTAGTCCTTCTCTTAAACTTAACTACTTTTATCTTCTTATCCCTTCCTTGAGAAATAACCTTAGCAGAAATTTTAGCACCTTCTAATAATGGAGTGCCAACCGTTATATCTGTACCCTCTCCGACTAATAATATTTTATCAAATTCTATATTATCACCCTCTTTAGCTTCTACTTTCTCAACACGCAATCTATCACCTTCGCTAGCGCGATATTGCTTGCCGCCTGTTTTAAAAACTGCGTACATCTTAAAAAACTCCTTATCCTAAAAGGTCTAAATAAAGTAGGAGAAAAGTGAAGAATGATAATAATATTATCTTTCTAAGTCAATCAGTTAGAATATTTTACATAATATAAGGAAAGAATAGTCGATTAGCAAATTTAATTCAGGCATGATTGTTAATATGAAAATTATAAATAAGGAAATAGGTTCAGATTTCTACCACAATCTTAGGGGAATCGTTGCTAAAGACTGGGAATCAGTTAATAGTCTCATAGCTAGAAAGCTTGGAAGTGATGTTTCTCTAATTAATCAAATTGCTCATCATATTATTCATGGAGAAGGTAAAAGATTGCGCCCCCTCATTACCCTTTTGGCTTCAAAAGCTTGTGGCTACGAAGGCAATAAACATATTATTTCCGCTGTAATTATTGAATTTATACATACTGCTACGCTATTGCATGATGATGTAGTAGATGACTCTGGCCTGAGAAGAGGCGAAGAAACTGCTAATAAAATATTTGGTAATCAGGCAAGCATATTAGTTGGAGATTTTCTTTATTCTAGATCATTTCAAATGATGATGGAAATCAGAGAATTGAAAATACTAGATGTCTTGGCTACAACAACAAATACAATAGCAGAAGGTGAAGTGCTGCAACTAATGCACTGTAAAAATCCAAATACAACTGAAGATAATTATCTTGAAGTAATTTATCGAAAAACAGCTAAGCTATTTGAAGCTTCAACAAGAATTGGCTCTTTAATATCTAATTCAAATAAAAAAATTGAAGAGGGTTTGATAAATTATGGGAAGCACCTCGGTCTTGCATTTCAATTAATTGATGATGCACTAGATTACAATGCGGACTATAAAGATCTTGGTAAAAATATTGGAGATGATCTTTCTGAAGGTAAACCAACTTTACCAATTATTTATGCACTAAAAAATGGTAGTGCTGCAGAAATAAATATGATTAAAGAGGCTATAGAATCAGGTGGTACTCAAAATCTAAAATCAATCCAGCTAGCCATAGAGTCATCTGGCGGAATAAGTTATACTGAAAGTTTGGCTAAACAACAAATTGAAATAGCTATTAATTCTTTGGCTCCTTTGCCAGAAAACCAATACAAGAGAGCGCTAATTGATTTGGCTCAATATTCACTTAATAGAAAATTTTAGGAAAAATTATGTTAAAAAATAAAAAATCACTATGGGTTATTATTTTATCTACTCTGCTTTTTGCATGCTCTGATAATAATCAGGATACAGAAACTTCAATAATTCCAGATAGGCCAAATATTTTATTAGTAGTTGCAGATGACCTAGGATATACCGATCTAGGTTCTTTTGGTAGCGAAATTCCTACACCTAATTTAGACGAACTTGCATTTGATGGAGTTCGATTAACAAATTTTCATGGAGGAAGAGCTTGTCAACAAACTAGAGCGATGCTGATGAGCGGTAGAGGCGTCTCCTCTGTCATGGAAAGTCGACCAACTAGGCCAGATGGTCAAAGAGATAATATAATCAGAACTAACGTTGCCCTAGTATCTGAGCTTCTTCAAGATGCTGGATACACAAACTTTATAAGTGGAAAATGGGATCTTGGTCTTGAAGCGCCTCATACACCAACTTCAAGAGGTTTTGACCGAGGATTTGTTTTACTAGAAGCTGCGAATAGACATTTTAATGTTGGAGAGTCATTATGGAATCCTCTCGATCCTGATGGAGAAAAATCTCCCTCTTATTATGAAGAAGATGGTAATCCTCTTGAGTATTCTGATCTACCAGATGACTTTTATTCAACTAAAAACTACACCGATAAAATGCTCGATTATCTTAAAACACATGATGGTGAATCCCCTTGGTTTGCTTTTATGCCCTTAACTGCTCCACATTGGCCTTTGCAAGTTCCAGATGATTGGCTAAATAGACATGAAGGTAAATATGATCAAGGATACGATATCTTGAGAGAAGAAAGAATAAACCAAGCTTCTTTACTTGGAGTTATACCAAATGGGGCAAATTTAGATAATAATTATAAGCGTTCCCTACCTTGGATCTCCTTAAGTTCTGAACAAAAAATAAGGTATGCTCGATCACAAGAAATTTATGCAAGTATGATTGAATATATGGATATGAGCATTGGTCGAGTAATTGAATATCTGAAATCTAGCAATCAATTTGAGAATACGGTAATTATCTTCTTATCTGATCACGGTCCCTCATCAGGAGAGCACGGTGTAAATCCTAATTGGCAAGAAATTCAAAGTGGTCCTGTATATGATTTAAATAGATTTGATAACAGCTTGGAAAACTATGGTAAAAAATATTCTTGGATTGATCATGGAGAAGGCTTCGCAGAAGCTGCAAGCGCACCTTTTAAATACTTTAAGGGTCGTATAAGCGAAGGCGGACTTCGAGGTGCTGGATTCATCTTCTTTCCTAAAGCTATTACTCAACCAAGTATTGATCATACCTTTCTAACCTATATGGATCTTTTCCCTACACTCCTAGATATCGCTGAAACTAATCATCCTGGAGCAGGAAATTATAAAGGCAGAGAAATATTACCAATCATTGGAAAATCTTTTTGGCCATATCTTTTGAAAGAAACAGATCAAGTTCATGGAGAGGAAGATGTTGCTGGTTGGTCAGCAAATAGCACAGGGGCAATTGTGAGAGGTAATTATAAATTAATCAATCACCCGCCTCCAGGACTTGGTGGAGGGGAAACTGTTGTTGGGCGTGGAGACACAGGAGTATCAGATGATACGCCATGGGAATTATACGATCTGTCTATAGATCCAAGCGAAACAAATAATATTGCTTCTGATCACCCAGAGCTTGTTAGTGAATTAGCAGAAATATGGGAAAGAGATTGGCGGTAATTTAAAAGCCTTAATCATCATTAGATTGAATTGCGTTATAGAGCTTAAGCTGCTCCTCGGTGGCTTCAGGTTGGTGCTTTTCCTTCCATTCTGAATACGGCATTCCATATATAATTTCTTTAGCAGCATCAAGATTGATGTCTAGTCCTTTTTCTTGAGCAGCTTCAGAGTACCATTTGCTTAAACAATTTCTACAAAATCTTGCAAGAATCATTAAATCAATATTTTGAACATCCTTATGGCTGTCAAGATGATTTAATAGCCTCTTAAATACAGCTGACTCTAACTCTATCTTATCTTGGTCATTCATAATTCTATTATCTATAATCTAAATGTATGAGTATATTTGATGGCAATTTGTGATTGATCAGATTCTAAATTTTCAAATCTATCTAGAGTCTTTAATCCATGATTTAAAACAATATATAAATCTCTTCCAGATCTTGGTGTCCACTGGAGTCGACTATTTAAACCAGCAGTATTTGATTCATTATCATACTGGATGAAATTGCTCCAAGACCAACGCACATTGAAAGCATAATTAATCTTTAAACTTATTTCTTTAGTAGAAAAACTTTCTAAAGGTAACTGAATATCATTATATTCGTATGATAGATTGAAATAGAGATGATCTGATGGACGGATATTTAACCCGAGGGCATACTCACTTCTTTTTCCATCATAGAAATCGCCAGTTTCAACCTCTATGGTAGGTGCATAATCTCTCTCTTGGGGCCACTCAATCTCATAAGAAATAGTATTGTAAGAATAATCACCTTTTAGAATATTTATATCATCATAAATGTTAAAATTTTTATCTAAAACGACTTTATTTTTCTTAACCTGAACCTCCATTGTAGTGCCTGATCGAGTTTCAAGTTCAATTGGCGAAATAAATAATACAGAATCTTCAATCCCTCCGCTTATTTTCTCATAAGAATTAAGCTGAATTTGTTTCCTCCAAGATACTAACCAGGGGTTATTAGGTAAATATTTTCGATGTGCTAATACGGACCTAAGATAGGTGACGCCCGTTCGGTTTGCAAACCCTAATGCTGGGTTATAATTCTCCTGATACTGAGTTATATTAACTCCACCAGAAAATCCTTCACGCCTAACGATTGCTCCTCTAACTCCAAATGCTCCTTGCTTACCCTCTACTCCTTCTGTGTCAGACTGCTGAGCCCAAAGACCTCCCTGTACAGTTGCTCCATCTAATAAACGACTATTAAAATAATTAAAATCTAAACCAACTAAAGAATTATCTAGTTTGCTATTTGGGTCACCTTGGGTCGCAATAAACCCAATGCTAGACTGCTCTAATATATTAGCTGATACTCTAGTTACAAATAAATTCTCATCTATTCCATCTGTATCTTTTTGTTGGGCATTAAGTATGCCAACATTCCACCTACCAATCCTTCCAGTAATTTTTGCCCCCGCATCTAAATCAAGCGGCGATCCTCTTTTACTAAGACCAACCCTTCTAGAATAAAAGGGTATGCCATTCCTGCCATTTCCGAATGAGGCAGTCCTATCAGCAAAATTGAAGATATCGGTATCTTGAAGAAAAAAATCTCTTTTTTCAGGATAAAACAATGAAAAACGAGTTAAGTTTACTCTCTGAGTATCACTCTCAGTTGAAGCAAAATCAGTATTAAGAGTAAATGATCCTTTTAAAGTTGGAGTGAAGTTATACGTAATATCTAGAGAAGGTTCTGTATCTGACATAGAGGTATTATTAGCAAAGTTTTTACTACTTGTTGATACAATTGATGGAGTAATATCTAGCCCTAATCCCTGCTCTAATCCATAAAAACCAGTTATTGTTCCTAAAGTACTTAAATTAATATTGCCATTAAATGAAGACCAGGCAATCTCTTCTAAATTACGAGCGACTGTTCTCTCGGCAGAAAATCCCCAATCGCTAAGATCAGGATTAAAATTTATTGTATCAAGCGGGATAGCTATCTCAGTTACCCATCCTCGATCATTTATTGTTGATCTTGCCTCCCAAATGCCTTCCCAGTTTCTATTTATTTGTCCAACTGAAGCAAAAACACCATCTGCTGTTGCACCGTTTGGATTTACCTGAAAATAATATCCGCTTCTCCTATTATTAAAAGGGTCTAAATAAATAGTAAATGAGTCATCAAATCGCAAAGTTGCATTCTTGATTAAATTTCTAGCTGTAATTTGATCAGGCTCAGTATCAAGAAGCTCCGCTGCAACATAAAAATAGTCTTCATCATAAGTAATATACATAAGAGTTCTTTGCGAAGGCTGGACATGATCAAAGGGTGCATATTGATGGAAATCTTCAATTGGAGAAATAGCAGCCCAAGTATCTTCATCTAAGATACCATCAATAATTGGTGTTGAAATAGCCCTACTTATAGAAACTGACTTATTTCTATCAATTGCAATATCTTGGGCAAAAACACTAGAAAAAAGAAATAAAAATAAGCAGCTAGAAAAGTATAGTTTTTTCATAAAGGCGATATGTTGGTCAATAAAAATAGATTTTATCATGCAAAGAGTAATAAAAGAATAATTTTATGATTGATTATTCTTGTATTAAAATTAGCAAAAATTAGTGAATATCGATATAATTTAAAACAACATGAAAGAGTTAAATAATAAAAATACTTCTATCTTAATTCTTCTATTTTTCATGATAGTTGGGATAGTTGGTCATGAAATAACCCATAATTTTACCGATGACTTTACTTGTGTAGCATGTGAAGTTAGTGATGATGATATAACGATTGCTAACATTTCTTATGTAACCTCAATTAAGAATATAAATATTGCTATATATGAAATTAAATATTTCTTTGATAATAAATATAGCCCCTACTTATCAAGATCACCTCCTTTACCTCTTATATAAATTTTTCAAAATTACATTAATACAATCTATTTTTTTGTAGATTGTTTATTTTTTATATAAGGAGATAATTAAATGAACAAATTTTATATAGGTGTTGTACTTGTGCTAGCAACATCAATGGTTAGTGCTCAACAAGACAATGGAGTCACTGATGAAATAATTGTCAGTAGTGTAGGTCAAAAATCTGCTGTAGATATAATTTCTAGTACAGATATTGTTGATCACATAACTCTAGATAAAGGTATAAATCGAAACATTGGTGAAATATTAGAACAAACCGTTGGTATTGAAAATTCTGCCTTTGGAAGAGCTGTAGGACAACCAATCATTAGAGGATTGGGTAGTTATAGGATAAAGGTTCTAGAGAACGGCCTATCATCTGCTGATATGGCAGCAAATGGTGCCGATCATCCACATGCTATGAATGCTCTTAGTGTTTCTAGAATAGAAGTGCTAAAAGGCCCATCATCTTTAAGATATGGTCCATTCTCTGCTTCTGGTGTTATCAATATGTTATCAGAACACCAATTAATAGATGAAAACACTACTACTGGTGGTGATTTCCTATATGGAAATAGCTCAGTAGCAAAAGAAAGTGCAACTCATTTTCATTCATTAATTAGGAGTGGCAATATGTTTTGGGGACTATCTGGATACAAAAGAGATAGTTCAGACTATAAAATTCCTGGCTATGAAGAAACAGAAGCCTTGCATGCAAAACATGAGGCTGAAGAAGAAGAAGAAGGGCATCCTCACGAAGAAGAAGCAAGAGTAGCAGGTACTGCAAAAAGTACAGCTGTTGAAGATACAGGAATTAATTTTCATGCTACCTGGTTAGGTAATAACAATAAATTTACTTATTTTTTAAATTCAAGTAAATCATTATATGGTATTCCAGGCCACGAACATGAAGAAGAAGAAGGTGAAGAAGAACATCACGAAGAAGCAATACAACTTGATATGGAAAGAACCAGATATGGTTTTGAATATACTCAAGACATGAATGGCTTTTTCAATCAGTTCTTGTTTAATTCAGCTTTTACTGACTATGAGCATGGCGAACTAGAAGGTATAGAAACAGCATTATCATTAGCTAATCAAGCTCAAAATATTAGAATGGAGCTTCTTTATGGAGGCGATAATACTGATGGAGTTTTTGGATATTCTAGCAATGTTGAAGATGTAACTATAGGTGGAGAAGAAGCAGGTTACATTCCAAGTCACAAAAAAACTAGTCAGTCCTTATTCCTAGTTCAAAATGTTGAGAATGGCAATCTTCTTATAGAAGGAGCTGCTAGACTTGAAAATAATGAATTAGATGTGACAGGAAATACTAAATATAGTAAATCAACTAACCACAGTTTCTCTGTTGGAAGTGGTTTAAAACTGTCAGATAATTCTTTAATAGGTGCATCAATTGCACAAAACTCAAGAGCTCCAAGTGTCTCTGAACTTTATGCAGAAGGTACTCATTTTGACGCTGGAATATATGAAAAAGGAAATAGTCAGCTAGAGGATGAAAAATCTAACTCTATAGAAGTATATTATAGATATAACAATAATATTCTTAGCTTAAACGCTTCATACTATAATAATGATTATAATTCCTTTATATATAGAGAGCTTACAGGTGCTAAAATTAGCAATGTGCCTGTAGTTCAGTATAGGCAAAAAGGTGCAGAAATCTCTGGTATTGAGCTTGAATTAGACTTTGCTCCTGTGAGACTAGGGAATTTTGATGTTTCAAACTCATTCATGATTTCTAAAGTTGATGGAAAGCTCAGTGGTGGTGGATACGTGCCTCGAATCCCTCCTCTAAACTTTCAATATACGCTTGATGCAATGTCAGATAATTGGCTATATACACTTAGATATAGACATAGTGACAAACAAGACTCACTTGCTTTAAATGAAATGCTAACTGATTCTTATAATAGATTAGATTTTGAAGTTAGATATGAAGCAAGCAATGGTGTTGTTGTTTCAATGCTTGCTAGAAATATAGGTGATGAAGATATTAGAAACCATACTTCATGGCTGAAAGATAAACTGCCAGAGCCTGGTAGAGATTATAATTTATCTGTTCAATATAGCTTCTAGATCTTAGTAAAAATGAAGGCAGTCTTCCAGTTGATGACTGCCTTCATTATTAAGACCCTATCTCTTGGATTTATAATTAAATTTTATTAGTATAGGATTATGAAAAATATTCATCTCCTTTTCTTATTGTTAACAATATCTGTATCTATTTATGCTCAGGATGACCATGACCATGATCATGATCATGACCATGACCATGACCATAACTTTAGTGAAGAGGTTATTGTTAGTAGCGTAGGTGAAAGACCTGCTAATGAAATAATTTCTAGTACCTATAATGTCCCCCACGAATTACTTGATAGAGCAATTAATTCAAATCTTGGTAACATTATTGAAAATGTTGTAGGTGTCAACTCGAGTAATTTTGGTAGAGGCGTTGGCAAGCCTCAAATTAGAGGTTTAGGTGAATATAGGGTTAAAGTTTTAGAAAATGATCTCGCATCTGGTGACATGGCGGACAATGGTGCAGATCATCCGCATGCTTTTAATGTGCTTGCTTTTTCTAGAATAGAGGTACTAAAAGGCCCTGCTGCTCTAAGATATGGACCGTTCTCTGCTTCTGGTGTTATCAATATGTTATCAGAATACAAATTAATTGATGAAAATACACCTAGTTTTGGGGATATCATATATGGAAATAGCTCAGTAGCTGATGAAAACTCAATTCACTTTCATTCATTACTTAGAAGTGGTAACTGGTTCTGGGGACTATCTGGTAACAAAAGAAATGGAAAAGACTATAAAATTCCTGGCTTTATGGAGACAGATGCTTTGCATGCAAAACATGAAGATCAAGGAGAAACGGACACTAGAGTGTCAGGTACTGCAAAAAATACGGCGCTTAAAGAAGATGGAGTTAATTTTCATAACACATGGTTAAGTAATAACAAAAAATTTACTTATTTTATTAATAGAAGTGAAGCAGGATTTGGTATTCCAGGGCATGAGCATGAGGAGGAAAATGAAAAAGAAGAGTTAATGACTCTTGACATGGATAGAACCAGATATGGTTTTGAATATACTCAAGACATGAGTGGCTTTTTCAATAAATTTTCTTTTAATTCAGCCTTTGTCGATTATCAACATGCAGAACTAGAGGGTAATAAAGAAGTTTCTATATTTACCAATGATTCTAATAACATAAGAATAGAACTTACTTTTGACGGTTATAACGCTCTTCCTGACCAGAAAGATCACCCTCTATCCTTTAATGGAGTTATTGGATTTTCCAACGAAAAAAACAACACAATAATAGCTGGAGAAGAAGCAGGATATATCCCAAGCTTTAACCAATCTAGCGAAGCCTTGTACTTTATTCAAAATATAGAACATTCAAATCTTCTTTTTGAAATAGCTGCTCGATTTGAAAATAACAAATTAAATCCTAAAGCTATCAATCTTAAAGAGAAAAATAAAAATAATAGTAATTATTCTATTGGAAGTGGTTTAAAGCTCTCAAATAATTCTTTGATAGGCGTATCAATTTCAAAAAATTCAAGGGCTCCTAGTATTTCTGAGATTTATGCAGAAGGGGTGCATCATGATGCCGGAATATACGAAAAAGGAAATAGTTTATTAAAAAATGAAGATTCTATATCTACAGAAATATACTATAGATATAGTAACGATCTTTTTAATTTAAATGCTGCATACTTTAGCAATGACTTTAATAGCTTTATTTATAGACATATTACTAATATCAAAGTAGGTAAAATACCTGTAATTGAGTATAGGCAAAAAGGTGCAGAAATTTCTGGTACTGAACTTGAAATTAGTTTTGATAACATAGCTCTAGGAAACTTTATTGTTTCTCATTCATTGATGATGTCTAAAATTAATGGAAAACTTAATAATGGTGCATACATACCGAGAATCCCTCCTCTAAACTTTCAATATACGCTTGATGCAATGTCAGATAATTGGCTATATACACTTAGATATAAATATAGTGACAAACAAGACTCACTTGCTTTCAATGAAATGCTAACTGATTCTTATAATAGATTAGATTTTGAAGTTAGTTATAAAGCAAGCAATAATATATTTTTTATATTGCTTATGAGAAATATAGGTGATGAAGATATCAGAAATCATACTTCTTGGTTGAAAGATAAACTGCCAGAGCCTGGTAGAGATTATAATTTATCTGTTCAATATAGCTTCTAGATAATAACAATAATATTATTACTTACTTTAGCAGATTGCCTTCATCATCAAGATCTAAGCCAGTCTTTCTTGCTTGATCAAGCACTTTAGCTGGCCAGATCACATGGCCTGCATCCGTCCCACCTACAATTGTCATCATTAACGCATATTCTTTGCCAATGTTTCTAAAACTTCTCATAACACCTGCAGGAACGGAAACAATATCGAATGCGTTTAACTCAATTCTATTCTCCTCCTCATCACCCCAAAGTATCTCCCAATTACCTGACATAGCAAAAAAAACTTCTACTGTATCGTGAGAGTGAAGTGACGCACCTTTTTCTGCATTAGCTCCTATGTAAGTAACATTAAAACCTTCTACTGCTTTAATTGCTGGAGATAAGTTAATATCTTCTGTTACTCCTGAACCAATTACAGTGAAAACATCTCTTTCCATGCCTGGAATAAGAGAATCTACAAAGGCTTTTTGCGTTGGCTTTAAATCATCAAAACGAGCTAGACGCTCATTCATTTGCTCAGGTGTAAAAGTCTTAGATTTCATCTAATTACGTACTCCCATATATTAGTAGCTTGCTCAAGAATAGCAGGTAGATCAGATTCAAGAAGATAACCCTCTTCAATCAACTCTTTTGCCTCCTGAGAAAGTAAATCAAGATAGTGATCTAAGTTATCATACCTTTCTTCTACAGAAAGGCGGGGGTCTTCATTAGATAATCTAGTTTCCCTATCTTTTGGAAAAGGTAAAAAAGAGCCTGACATATGTGAAACTGTGTCAGTTGGTCCGTAATCAGAATTATATAGATTCCAACCCGTATATGTTGCTAAAGGAACTATATGACCAAGAGTTTTAAGGCCACCAATTTCATTACCATCCTCATCTACTTGAGGAACAAAAACAGGAAACGCATCACTCACTTCTGGTGGCTCTTTAGTGATGACTCCATCAGTTGCAAAAAAAGGTCCATAATCTACTCGGTAAGCTTTATGAGTTTTAGTTGGAAAATTTATATTTGGTATTTTAGGAAAATTAACCATATCTGGCTCAACAAGAGTTCCGTCTTTCAAAAGCGGATATCTACTTGGTGGTGCTGGTATATCATTTGCAACCCAGTCATTCATCCTTATCAATAGAGCACGCATTAGCCAAGAAAAATCATTTGGATTATTTAAGTTCTGCCCATTTGTCTGTGATGGAGGAAAGTCTGAAGGCAGATGTTGAGCGCCAGACAAATGATAAACTCTTGAATAATCATCTAGCATAGGTACATCAACTAATCCATCAACTGAAGTAGTTAAAAGCGAAACAACCCTACCCCAATATTCATAAGAAGAATTTACATTATATACTTTAGGCATAAATGCTTCTGGTAAATGAGATAACACTCCATCAGTAATTCCAGTTAAAGGATCGGTTTGCTCAATATCTGTGAATGGAAAAATATCAGTAGGATAAAAGAAATTTAAAAAGGGATGAGCATCTCTTGAAGCTTGTCCAAATCTTAAATTAAAACTCCCTCTTGCAGCTCCACCAATTTGGGCAATTACTCCATCAAGAGCTTTTCTATTAGACTCATCTTCATTAAAACCCATATAGAGATAAGTCCTTAGCGTTCTTCCAGGTTGCGACATTCCATACGCAATAATATGATCTATAGAGTTTTCTGAAAGATTTAAGTCAGCTAAGGAGTCATATTTTAGAGCAGAAGCAGTATCGCGAATTGCAGCAAGACCTAAACCAATAATTTCAGGATTCTCTGATACATATACTACTTCATAAATTAGTTTGGGTTTAAAACCTGAGGACAAATAAATTCTATCCATATCAGGAACTACCTTGCCTTGCTCTAATCTTGCAAAGCTCCATTGATCCCTTGCGATAATTCTTCTCTCTCCTTCAACAGAATCTCTAACAGTTAAAATATTTTCTGGTGAATCAGGATCAGAAACAGAGTATGGGATATGGCCTCTATCAGCCAAAGTCCTATCAAAAACCTCTGAAGTAACAACAAAATCACTTCTAACCAAGCCTTCAATTGTATTTTCTGGATCTATTTTAGGAATAAAAATTCTCGATCCTGCTGTTCTACTGGCTGGCACATCAAATTGCCAACCTACCCAAAATAGAGAAAAACCATTTTCCATTAAAAAACCATCGCCAAAGTCTGACTCTATCGTTGGATTAGCAGCATCCCAATATTCTCCTCCTGTATAAACAACTCCACCATCGGTTGCATCAGCATGATTAAAAAAAGTTAGCATTCGTCTGGTACCTCGATTAGCAATACCAAGGAGCGTTGTTCCATTAGACTTATCCATGTTTTTTGGTTTTAAAAAAGTAAAATTAGCCGAAAACTCAACCATACCTTGGGCGTTTAATGGAGCATATTCGATATCAACAATTTTATGATTAACTAGGTTGGCTGGGTCAACTTCAAAAAAAATAGTGCCAAGAAACTTTTCATATGCGCCTGTTTCACCAAACTCATAACTATCAAGAACATCCTCATGGATTTCTATATCAAAACCAACAACTTTTGCTTCTATAGTTGTGAATAATGAAAAAAGAAAAAAGAGAAATGTAATTTTTTTGAAATCAAGTTTCATAATCTTCCTTTTAATATCTAAATATCTCTACTTAATTTCAATAATCTAATTAAATTACCGCCAAGAATAGCTTCTTTTTCTGAATTATTAAGGAATTGAGAATTTAAGATAAGATGCATAGTATCTGGCCAACCTAAAGGCATATCTGTTCCATAAACTACCTGACTTGGTCCCATCTCTGCTACTAGATGACGAAGACCTTCATCTGAAAAAACCATGGAATCAGCAAAAATTTGTGTCCTCAGGTACTCTCTCGGAGGCTTCTGATTCTTACAGTCATCAGCTTGAATTGGATCATTACCTATAAATTCCCCAGAAGAATTTCTAGCAGCACCTCCAAATGCATCGCAAGCTACATCTAGCCTTCCAAAATACGAGGGCAAGTAACCTCCTCCATGAGCTCCACAAATCTTAAGTCCTGGGAAACGGTCAAATGTTCCATCTAAGATAAACCTAGATAGAAGAAAACCCGTTTCAAGAGGATTGCCAACAATATTGCCTAAATCTCCACTAAAATCTAAGCCACCTTCTTTAACAATATTAACCGCATTCGCTGGATGCATAAAGACTGGCACATCAAGTTCTTCAGCTTTTGCCCAAAATGGATCATACTTTTCTGATGCAGGAACTTCTCCCTCAACATGGCCACCAATAGAAGCACCCTTAAAGCCTAAAGTTTTCACAGCATACTCTAGTTGTTCAGCTGCCAGCTCTGGAAATTGAAGTGCTACAGAAGTCAACGCAACAAATCGATCAGGATAACGCTCTACCCAACGAGCAAATCCTTCATCTTGAACACGAATAATATCTCTAGCTAAATCGTAATCTGCTCTATACCACCAGTATTGATTAGCACTAATAACTGAAACATCTATTCCCCACTCATTCATCAAATCAAGTCTTGATGGCTCCAATAATCTTGGACCTCCAATTCTTCTCTCAAGAGGAGTGCCGTTAATTACATTCTCAACTTCTTTAATTGAAGCATGAGCATGGATATCTACAGTTTTAACTCTTTTCCCTGCTATATATATTTCTTTTCTTGTTTGAGAAAAAACAGAAGGAGAGGAAAATGAACCAATAGCACCTACTCCCAAAGCATGAAGAAAATGTCGCCTATTTTTAATAATGCTCATTATTTATTCTCCTGAAACAATTGGTGGTCCCATAAGAAAATCAGGGTTGGCCCCTTCTCTAGGAGTAAATTTTTGAACGCCACCTTTATTATCAACTTGGGCTAAATAAACATTACCCTCCTGATCAACACTCATCCCATGAACACCAGCAATGCCTCCAGGATAATTACCATAGGATCCCCAAGAATATAGAAAGTTCCCGTCTAGATCATATTTTAAAATCTTATGTGTATTGCGATCAGCAGCCCAAAGATAACCATCCGCGGTAATATTAAATAAATGAAGATTTCCTACTGGGCCAACATTCCATTCAAAAAGATACTCACCATCTTCAGTAAAGACCTGAATTCTCTGATTAGCCCTATCATTTACAAATACTCGATTTGTTTCTGGATCAACCGCAACACCATGGACGTTATTCATATAGCCAGGTCTTGTTTCATTAGGAGGGTTACCAGCTTGACCCCAAGAAGTTAAATAATTACCATCTTTATCAAACTTAACAATCCTAGTCCCGTTATATCCATCCGCTACTACAAAACTGCCATCAGGAAACCAATCCATGAAAGCAGGTCTATTAAAATGTGTTTCATCATCACCTGGTTGTCCGTAAGTTCCTATTGTCTGAAGGAGGGTTTTACCATCATTAGTAAATTTATGAATAACATGCTTATGATCATCAACTATCCAAACATTCTTTTCTTCGTCATATGGACTAATAGCTACAAAATGAGGCCTTTGAAGCATAGAATCCCACTGATTCCAAGCTTCAATTACATTACCTTCTCTATCAAAAACTAAAATACAATATTCCCATTTAGAGTCGACACCAAGTCTGCCTCCACCTTTGATCCAATTAATTACGCCATCTTCAGCTATATTGCCTGTCCCACCACCACTCGGTAAGCTTGCTCTTGTTGCATTTCTCCATACATTTGTAGGAGGAAATTGCATACTAGGTCCCACCTCAGGCAGTCTTCTAGTTCCTGGATTAGAAACATCTGGCAGCAGACCTCTTTGAAGATAAAAAACTCTATCGGGGCTCTGTGCAAAAACACTTTGTCCCGCTCCAAATGTCCAGCCCTCTGCTCCAGGCAAACCAGAAATGTCTTTTGGCCAATCTATAACAACATCATAAGGGCCAAATGCATCCTGCCCTCCTATTTCACCAGGAATAGCAGCATAGCTTTGAGAAGCATCCTGTGAATACAAATAATTACTAATAAATAAAAAGCTAATAAAAAATAATATTTTTTTAACCTTGAACATAATTTTTCCCTCTAGATCTAATTTAACTTAATAATTACAGAATTTACTCAAACCCTGCAAACTCAGGATCACAGTTATATTCTTGAATTGAGTATTCAGGAGTATAGTCAAGTTGCATTGTACCACTCCATGACTCAGCTAAATATTCTGGATCCTCCACAAGAATATCTACATTCATTCTATTACCTTCTTTGTTTAAATAAAAACGCTCTATAGTATGTTTTTTCGAACCGTTAGGTACACCCCTATCAAATGAAGAACGGTGATCTGCAAATAATACTGTATCAACAACCAATACATCATCTTCCCAAAAACCAATCGAGTGTCCCTGATTAGTTCTTTCACCAGCTTCAGGATGACTTCTTCCATCCATATAAATGATTCTTTGGTTATCAAAAAATTCATTCTTAATGATTATCCTATCGTCCAATATATCAAATTCAGTTAGGTAGATAATCATGCCTCTTAACCAAGTCGGTGTAGGAGGAGGAACACACTGAGCAATTGGGCTATGTAATCTATAATCATAGGAGCTCTTTGCTAAGGCAGCTTTGTCAGTCAATGAAGCTTCTGACATCGCCTTAGAGAACTCAATTATTGTTGAACCCCTTCCTTTCCAGACCCCTTCAAAACTATCTGTAGTAGAAGTACCAATATAATCGCTCTCATCCTGAATGTATACTGAACCATCAGCTGTCTGAATATTGATCAACATAACATCATGATCTTGGGGGTCTCTATTTGGATAAGCTGTAGCTTGGACCAAATCACCTTCCTTAAGTAGATCTCTTGACCAGCCGCTTCTAGTCATAATCATGGTGCTCCCAATCTCTAACGCCCATTCAGCAATATCTCCATTACTATCAGGAGCCTCAACATAAATAGTCACATGAGGATTTCTCCAAACATAATTTGTCACTACTCCCTGTAATGTTATTGTCTTAGTCTGATCATAACTAGCATCACTATGATGAGCATTAGATGAAACAACAAAGAAAAAGCTCAAACAGATAAAAAAACTAAAGAATCTAGTCATAATAACCTCAGCCAATGTTTATTGAATTAAAAATCATATTATAAAAAGTTCAAAATAAAAAGTTGTTATAGTGCATTAAACTGGGCAATCTCAAAATGAATATTATTCATACCTTCAAAAAACATTAGCAAAGTTGTGCTTCCTGGTCGTGCAGGCCTAATAACATATGGTTCATAGCCACTTTCCCTAATCCTAGCAACTAAATTATCCATATCATTTACAGAAAAGCCAAAATGATCTAATGAGCGACCTCTACTTGGTAAAATAGCTTGATCTGTTTCTGAAATATGGATCCAGATTCCTTCATATTTAATTATTTTAAGATCACTTATATCATCTTGAGGATAAGATTCTCCGCCAAAGATTTCTAAAAACCAATCTCTTAATAATGAACTATTTGTTGTAAATATATGAACATGATGAATGCCCTTATAAGTAGGATGCTCTAACAATTCTACTTTAGCTCCCCATGGATCTCTAAACATAGCTATCTGATTTGAAAGAATACCTTGCGTCGGTTGTAGCTCAATTGAGGCACCCATGATTTCTGCTTTTTCAAGCATTAGAGGGACATTAGGAACTGCGAAACCAAAATGATGGATAGCACCACCCTCAAGAGAACCCGCTAGACCATTGTCTTGCATAGTAGCAATATTCCCATGTGAATATGCAACTGAACCCATACCACCAGAAAAATCTCTTAACTCACCACCAAAGAGAGTTTGATACCATTCAGCACTAGCCTCTGGATCTGCTGATCTTAAGTGAACATGAGTGAAGCTTTGGCTATAAACAGGAAGAGAGCTTGATAAGAAAAAAAATAACAAGCTTGCTTTGAGTAAGCTAGTAATCGAAAAGTATGATAAAAACATATCTTTTACTCCCTATTTAAAAAAACTATATTAAAAAAGATAAATTTAAAAGAATTAATACTGTTATATATATATTGTTTTTAGATTGCTTTAAAGAAAAATTATTATAATATTTTAATATTAAGTAATGAAGTTTCTTAAAATTATGATAAATTCTTTACAAACATATCAATTTATCTTGTTAATTGAATTTTAAGGAGCCATAAACAATGATTGAATTTGATGTTTCTGATTATACTAATATTAATCCTGCCCAATATGTAAATGAAAAAAGAAAACTACAAATAGAGCTACTCAAGCTACAAAAATGGGTGATTTCTCAAAAGAAAAATATAGCAATAGTTTTCGAAGGTCGTGATACAGCGGGTAAGACAGGAAGTATTTCAGTGCTGTCAAGATACCTAATTCCTTCAAATTTCAGGCTAGTCAAATTTGGTATACCAACAAAAAATGAATCAAGAAACTGGTTTAAGAGGTACGAGAATACACTACCCAAAACAGGAGAAATAGTATTTTATGATAGATCTTGGTATACAAGAGCTCTTGTTGAAATTACCCTTGGATACTGTTCAAAATCTCAATATGCATACTTTATGAAAAATGTTGTTGAGTGGGAAAAAAAATTAATAAATAAAGACACTACAATAATTAAGTTATATCTCTCGATTAATAAAGATATTCAACAAAAAAGATTTAAGAAAAGAATTTCTAGTCCTCTTGTTCACTGGAAAGTTAGTCAAACTGATATGAAAATGCTTAGAGAATGGGATTCTTTTACATTCTATAAGAATGAAGTATTTAATAGAACTTCTCATAAAAAAGCTCCATGGATTATTTTAAATTCTAATATTAAAATGGTAGCAGTATTAAACGCTTTTAGATATGTCCTTGACCAATTTGATTACCCGAATAAAAAAATATCTACACCAAGGGCATGGTCAAAGAGTCTTAAAGCATATGAGCTTAAAGTTAACAATGTTTTATTTAGTAACCTTACATTTGAGCAATATCATGCTCTAAAAGGATTAGAAGATACAGTCTAATGACCTAAATAAGTTCATAATTATCAATTTTTATTGCTATTTAATCCTAAATTATGATCAAATCTAATCATTAATATGGAGAGAAGACAATGTCAAATAGAAGAGAATTTATAAAAAAAATCAGTCATCTTGCAATAGGATTAAACCTTCTTGCAGTAAGTTTTAACTTAATAGCTCAGCCTGAAAGGCTAGAGGTTACTCTAAATGGCAGCCGCATAAAAACAATAGATATTCATGCTCACCTTGTTGTTCCAGAAGTTGCGGACCTTCTTACTAATACAGTATTTAGCGAGATATCATTTGCTCCTTGGCAAGCACTGAGCTCTGACAGAATAGACCTAATGGATGAAAGAGGTATTGATGTCCAGGCTCTTTCAATCAATAGATATTGGTGGTATGCAGCTGAACGTGACCTTGCTAGTAGAATTGTAAAGTTACACGACGAACATTTAGCAAACTGGGTTAATCAACACCCTAATAGATTTGTTGCACTAAGTTCAGTTGCTCTTCAATACCCTGACCTTGCTGCACAACAATTAGAGTATGCTATGAATGAACTTGGCCATAAAGGAGCTTCAATAGGAGGACATGTGCTAGGCTCAAATCTTGCTGATCCAAAGTATGATGTATTTTGGGCTAAAGCAGAAGAATTGCAAGCACCTATCTTTATGCACCCGGATGGAGCTAAAAATGTTATTAAAGAAGGAAGTCTTTCTGGAAGAGGAGAATTAAATAATATAATCGGTAACCCCCTTGAAACAACTATATTTCTCTCACAGTTAATTTATGGTGGTGTCTTTGATCGGTTCCCTAACTTAAAAGTAGTAGCAGCTCATGGAGGTGGATATATGCCCTCTTACCTTGGTAGATCTGAAGTGGCTTGCCAAGTTAGGCCAAATGCTGACTGCTTAAATGAAAAAAATCCTAGCGACTATCTCAAAGAACAAATTTTTGTTGATACTATAGTTTTTGATCATGAAGGGTTAAGACATTTAGTAGCGACTGTAGGCTCTAGTCAAGTAGTGTACGGAACTGACGCTCCTTTCAATTGGCCAGATAGTATTGATACAGTAATGACTTCACCATCATTAAGCGACAGTGAGAAAGAAGCTATATTAGGCGGCAATTTGGGCAGATTATTGAAAATAAAATAAACTAGTTACATTCTTTTATTTATTTTTCTTTTTATTTAATATGGCATTAATAATATTCTGTGTGTTTTTCGTGCCTAAAAGATCTCTGAATTTTTGGTGTTCTCTTGCCATTCGGTCAGTAACAGATTCTTCTTCTGTGCAAAGCAACTTCTTAGTAAGGCATAAAGATTCTCTAGGTTTAGTAGTTAATAAGTTTGCTAAATTATTAACTTCATCTAATAAATTCTTTTCAGGACATATCTTAGAAATAAAGCCCATCTCTAGAGCTTCCTCTGAATAAAAAGGCTTTCCAAGCATTAATAACTCTGAAGCTTTTTTGTGACCAACTAATTTCGGAAGAAGTAAAGAAGCAGCAGCTTCAGGAACCAAACCAAGATCAATAAACGGAAAGCTAAAATAAGTATCTGGTGAAGAGTAAACAAAATCACAATGCAATAGCATTGTGGCACCAATACCAACAGCAACACCATTTACCGCAGCAACTATAGGTAAACTTGAACTACTAATTGATTCAAGAAAGTTAATAACTGAGGGATTATAAGGGTCATTAATAAAGTCAAATAAATCATTACCTGAAGAAAAACTTCCTCCTGAGCCAGATAAAATAATAACACTCACTGATAAATCTGATTCAGCTTTGCTAATTTCATTAGAAGCAAAGTGATACATATCAGAAGTTAAGGCATTCTTCTTATCTGGATTATTAAATATAATACTTAATTTACCCTCTTCTTTTTTTAGAACGATCTTATCTGTCATAAATAATTTTATTATTGATCTGTTATAATATTAGCTTTAATGTAATAGTACTGATTTTTTAATAAAAAAGATAATTTTGTTTATAATGTTTTTCTAGGTAACACAATTATGATTTTAAAATTGAAGAAATTTTTTTTTGTTATTTCGCTTACATTTATAGCAATCTTATCTAGTCAGCTTTCATATCAAAAAGAAAATTATCCTGAAAATATAATTATTGGAAAACCAACTAATAATTCAATAACGATTAGTATAATGGCTGAAGAAAACACAGCGATCTATATCGATTATGGCCTTGATAAAAGAAACTACACTAATAAAACAGAAATTATACATTCCTCAAAAGATCAAACTTCGATATTTAATATAGATAATCTTATACCTAATACTAAATACTATTATAGTGTTAACTATAAAAACTTAGATAATGAAAAATTTTATGCTGGAGATATAAACTCTTTCTGGACTCAAAGATCTTTAGGCAGTTCATTTACTTTTGGAGTTCAAGGAGACTCCCACCCAGAAAGGCTTTGTGATGAATCTGGTTGGGGCACGAGTGTATCTGAGAGTCAAAGAATCTCAGGGGAAAGAAGAGGATGTATGTATGATCCAGAATTATATAGAAAAACCTTAGAAATGGTTGATGAAGACCGTCCAGATCTTTACTTTATGCTTGGCGATGATTTTAGCATTTCTGGATTATTACCAAATTATTTTCAAGGTGATGATAGTGGGTTCAGTCAAAGTATCGTTGATGATATTTATATTAATCAAAGAAATTTTCTTGGATTAATGGCAAATTCAACGGCACTCTTTCCTATAAATGGAAACCATGAAGAGGCTAGGCTATCATTATTAAATACACCACTTCATAATTCTTCAATTTTTGCTGGTAATGCTAGAAAACGATATTTTCCTGTACCAATTCCAAATACATTTTATTCTGGCAATGAAAAACCTATTGAAGGAATCGGCCTACTAGGTGATTATTTTTCATTTACCTGGGGAGATGCATTATTTATATCAATTGACCCCTACTGGCATTCTCCTAGGATTGCTAAATCAATCGGAAGAATGGGTTCTGGTACTAATCCAGGATCTAGCACTGGTGGTATGAATGCTGGTACAGCAAAGGAGGATTATAAAATAAAATCATGGAATGAGGTAGAACAGGACTGGATAAGACTAACTCAATCCAGTGGAAATTTCTGGGAGGCAACGATAGGAGATGCTCAGTATCAATTTTTAAAAAAAACCCTAGAAGAAAGTGATGCAAAATATAAATTTATCTTTACACATCATATTTTTGGGACTGGCCGTGGAGGCATAGAATTAGCAACTAAATACGAGTGGGGGGGATATAATAATCAAGGTAAATGGGAGTTTGACCAAAAACGCCCTTCATGGGAGCTTCCAATTCATCAATTACTGGTAAAACATGATGTTTCAATTGTCTTTCAAGGGCATGATCATTTATTTGCTAAACAAGAACTTGATGGAATTATATATCAATCAGTTCCAAACCCCGCTGACCCCGCATATCAAGAAATCAACTTCCAAGCTTATAAAACAGGAGATCTTTTACCAGGTTCAGGATATCTAAATGTAGAAGTTTCTCCTGAAAATGTTAAAGTAACTTATAAAAGATCATATTTAGATAAAGATGAAACAGACAGTGCAATGCATGGTCAAATCGATTATCAATATACAATAAACTAATTAATAAGGATTAAAACATTATGAAAAGTTATAAAAATATTTTATCAATTATTTTGTCAGCTCTATTTTTAATTCCCCTGCTTGCTAAAAGCGGTCCTCAAGATGGAGCATTCCTTAGAACTGCTCAAATACTTGATGAGCCGAGAGGCTATTGTCTAGATATAGCTGGGTATGGTGAAACCATTCGAACTGAAGCAGCTTTAAGGTTTCATACATGTAAATATAAAGAACTAAATACAGATCAATATTTTGGACTTGGTTCATCAGATCAACAAATCTACGTACCTGCATATGACATCTGCCTTCATGCAACTAGTATCTCAGAAGGCTCTGAGTTATTTACTCAACCTTGTTCATCGATAGATAATCAAATATGGGATATATTTCCAAATGGTTTTATTAGTCCTGCATCTAATCATAATTTATGCATAACAGCAGGAGCTGAATCTCGTAATGTTGGAACTTCTGGTGGTGACTGGTTAATTGATAATTATAGAGCTCGATCTGCTACTCTTGAGATCTGTGAGAATAACTCTGATTTCCAAGAGCTGCGTTGGGGGTATGATGCTGAACAGGAAAGAAGTTTTACAAACACAATTAGGTTAGGGGTGCCTGATGATATACAAGATTTAATTAATGAAGGGCCGCCCATGAATCGACCATTAAATGATGTGCTCCAAGGCCTTGAAAGAACCTATACTCCAGACGAATTAGAGATTACAGAAAATATTGCTTATGGGCCTAAAGAAAGAAATTTACTCAATGTTTATAGAGATTTATATCGAACAAATCGAGAGCCAGTTCCAGTCGTTATCTATTTTCATGGTGGTGGCTTTGCAAGAGGTGGATTTGAAACTGCTCCAAATGTTCCTGCATATTTTGCAAGCCTAGGTATGGTCGGAGTCAATGCTACCTATAGTCTTATACCTGAAGCTAGATGGCCTGATGGGGCTGTTGATGTTGGAGCAGCAGTAAGTTGGGTTAGAGAAAATATTTCTGAATATGGTGGGGATCCAGAGCAAATTTATGTTATAGGATCATCTGCTGGAGCTCATAATGTCGCAACATATGTGTTTAGACCAGACGTGCTTCCAATAGGTACTCCTGAAGTAGCTGGTGCAATCCTAATATCTGGAATTTATTCATCTCCCCCGGGAGATGAATTACTATATTTTAGTGATACTATTGGTGATGAAGCTGCTATTATAAATAATATCAAAAGAACTAGCATTCCAACACTCATTGCTATAGCTGATAATGATATCCCTAGGGCAACGAATGACTTCACAAGCATAATTCACGATCTTAATATTAATCACGGACATCTGCCTTCATTAATTCTAGTACAAGGACATAATCATACATCCTATACAAGAACGATAGGAACCGCTGATAAATACATGAGTGCTGAAATACTTGATTTTATTCTTAATAATAAAAATTAAGTTAGTAGACTTCTAGTCTTTCTATAGCGCCATAGTGCTATTAGAAAGACTAGAAGCTCAGCTAAAATAACAATCCATAAAGTGTTACTTGGAGCACCATCCGCAATAATGCTAATAACTCTTCCGAAAAGATAACTACCACACATAAAAATATAAATTAAATAAGTTAATGGAATTAAATTTCTTTTAAATAGTGATACAAAAGAAAGCAGTCCAATAAAACAAAAAAAGCTATAGTTTGCTCTGATTTCGCTAAGAGATATTAATTCATTTAGGCTAAATCCAACTAAAGAAGCTGCAGATAATGGGTCAATTAAACCTAATAATCCAAAACCTAGATATTCTATCCCAAAAATTATTAATATAAACTTATCTATCATTCCAGCTTAAAACCTCATAGGAGTTGATTATATTTGGGGAATAAGTAAGCCATAATGAAGCCTTAGAGTCTTAACCTTACCAAACCATGGAATAGTAACAATATAAATATTATCAAACTCATCTCTCTCAATTATTGGGATATTTTTACTGCCATGTAATTCAACTATTAAATCCGAAATAATATCGCTATGAGTTACTACTAGAATTATTTTTCCTTTATGCTGGCTTAATATTTCTCTCATGAAATCATCTACTTCGTATGGATTTCTGCTAATTGGAGAAATATCTAATCTAGAAGCTAAAGGTTCAGCTGTCTGAATTGTTCTTGCAGTTTCATCGACATAAATTTCATCAACACTCGCTATAACATCGATATCTTGAAGGACATTAGCTAGCAAGATAGATCTTTCTATTCCCAATATACTGAGCGATGGATCAGAATTTTCCTCTAGACTTATCTGTGTATCAGCATGTTTAACAAAAATAATAGTTGTTGTAGCTTGGGACTCGAGAAACCATGCTAGCGAAACACTCAATACAACAAAGAAAAGTATTGGCAGCAAGCGGAATCTTAATCTTCTTTTATTCTTGTTAGGTTTAATATTTTTTAAATCAGGCAACTCTAGTTTTATCCATTATATAAATTAATCTTCAGAATTTTCATCTACTATACTATATTCACCATCTATTATCCTATCTGAAGAATTTTTATCTTTATTATGATGTTTATTTTTAGAATTTCTTATGCTTCGATTTCTAAAAAAGAAGAATAAAGATAGAAAACTAGCCAGTACTATAAATAACAGAAAAATGATAGCGCCCAGAAAAAATGTTGCAATAAAAGATACGATAACTAATAGAAAAAAAAACAATCTAATTAATGGATTGTTAGATGATCGTAATTTAAAATAATGCCTATTATTAAAAAACATATTTTTCCTAATATTTTAATGTTAATCTTAATACTAACGAATAAGTTTGCCTAGCAATGTCTTTAAATAATTTTTCTAGGAGAGGTGGCAGAGCGGTCGAATGCGGCGGTCTTGAAAACCGTTGTCCGTTTGCGCGGACCGGGGGTTCGAATCCCTCCCTCTCCGCCAGTTTTATAATAACTCTATGAAATTAATTTTTTTAATACCCATATTTTTCTTTCTAATTAATACAAGTAAATCTGATGATAGCTTAAGTAGTTTTTTATGGAAAAATAGGCTTCTTCTTATTTTTTTAGATAATGAAGATACAGAAACTGTAGAATCTATATCTAGTAGTTTAAATAAATTAAGTTGTGATTTGAACGATAGAGATATGTTAATTGGATGGTTTACTAATGAAAAACAGGAAATTAACAATATCCAAATAAATGATAATGAAATAAAAAATATCAAAACACGAGCAAAAATAAACAGCAATACTACAACTGTATTACTTATTGGTAAGGATGGAGGAATTAAGGCTAGGTACAATAATATGCCTGATCTAAAAGAGATATTTTCATTAATTGATAGAATGCCTATGAGAAGATCTGAAATGAAAAAAAATAAGACTTTTTGTTCCTCTTAAAAAATAAAATAACTTTTATCTCCAATATTTTTCAGCAGAAATCATCAAATAATCTAAATCTTCTTCAAGAATAAACCTTTTATCAATTAACTGTTCGCTATAATCTTTAAAAAGTCTCAAGTAGTGATCCAAGTTATCGTACCTTTCTTCCAATGATAGTCTGGCATCTCCATTGTCTAAACGCTCAACTCTAGTTCTACTAAACGGAAGAACAAAACCTAAGCCTCCTTTTGGGCTATTTGGATACCATCCAGTGAAAGTTCCTATAGGTACAGAGATAAAGGGTGATTTTAAACCTCCTAATTCATTACCATCTATATCTACCTGAGGAATAAGAAAAGGCAAGGTTGATAATATTTGTGGCGGCTCAATTGTAATTACACCATTATGATTAAATGAAGTGCCATAATTAAGCTGATATCCTCTACTAATATCTACTGGAACACTTAAATTTTTTAAAATTGGAAAATCTAATTCTTCTAATCTTACTAAGGTATTATCTAGTAACTTAGGATAGACAGAGCTAGGAGGCGAAGTATCTTTCTGAACCCAATCTGTCATAGCTATTAGCAAGCCTCTAAGAAACCATCGATAATTATTTGGATTACCTCGATTTATAGCGTGATAATTTATAGAATCAAAACTTGATGGTACATGCTGCGTACCAGAAAAATGATATATCCTTGAATTTTTTAGATGATTAATATCTTTATCGCCATTAACGTTAGTATGTATTAAAGCAGCAGGACGCCTCCAATACTCAGTAGATGAATTAGTAAAAAATATTTTAGGGGAACCAGACTTACTATCATCGATAAGAGAGTCCTCCTTACCATCTAATGGATTAATCTGCTTAATATCAGAAAATGGAAAATGCGTACCTGGATAAAGATAACTTACATCTGTTGCTCTTGATGGCTGAGCGAATCTGTGATTAAAGCTACCTCTAGAGCTCGCTCCTAAGTGAACCATCAAACCATCAAAAACTAATCTCCCTTTAATATCTAAATTAAAACCATCGTAAAGAAAAGTTCTTAATAACCTTCCACTTTGAGAAGAGCCAAAAGATATAGCCTGACTTACAGATGCTGGAAATATTTCATCAGTTTTATTATCATACTTTATGAAAGAAACTAGATCCCTAATTGAGGCTAAACCTAATCCTGCTACTGATGAATTTCCAGAATAATAAACTACCTCATAAACTCTATTAGGAGAAAATCCATCTTCTTTATAAATGTAATTTGGGTCACTAATAAAAATATTATCTTCAAGGTATCCAAATTTCCAAAGAGATTTATCGATAGCTACTCTTTCTCCATCTACAGGTTCTCTCTCTGTAAGAATATTTCTTTCATCATTAATATCTAAAACTGAATAAGGTATATGGCCCCTATCCCCCAATGAGTGAGAATAGCTCAATTCTTGAACCTGAAAGTCACTCCTAACTATTCCTTCAACAATGCCATTATCACTAGAAAGATTAGGTACATATGCCTTCAATAATATGTCTGACTTAGGTACATCAAATTGCCATCCCAAGAATAGAAGCGTATATCCACGATTTATAAGAAAATCTATACCAGTAGAATTATCATTCGGAACATCAAAATATGCTGATAAAGTTTTTTTTCCACGGTTTAAAATATCTACTAATAAAATACCATTTGATTTAGAGCTATCTTTTGGCCTCAATAAATGAAAATCTGATGAAAAAGTAACCGTATTTTTCTCTATTAAATTTATAGAAGCACGATCAATATCAACAATTAAGCTATTTTCTGATAGAGTAGGATCTAACTCAAAAAAAACCTTTCCTTCTATTAGCTCATAATTTATTTTTGATATGCCTTCATCCAAAACAGTATCAGTATAATCATATCTTTTATCTATACTAAAGCTAGCAACTTCGGCAAATATTTGTAATGAGAAAAATAGAGTAATAAAAAATAGACATACCAGTTTAAAAAAAATCATATTTTTATAATTCACTCGCTGTTTCTAAGTGTTTCGATCTGTTGTTTTAGAGCTAAATAATTTTCTGATTGCTCTTCAGTCAGATCTCCTTCCAATAAGTTGTTATATTCATAAGGATCTGCTTGTAAATCATAAAAATGTTCTTCTAAATTATTTCTTAATAATTTATAGCGGTGGTTTCGCATGGCGTAATCTGCTGTTGGTATGCCAATAAAGCCCCCTGGAAACATATCAGCATAAACCCACTCTCGTTGTGAAGGAGTATTTAAATCTTTTAAGATCGGTAAAAAACTCACAGAGTCTGTTGTCACTTCTTCAGGTACAGCTTCTTCAGGATCAATACCTGCCATTTCCATAATGGTGGCAAATAAATCAGTAGAATTAACAAGTGCGTCAGAGACACCATTTACAATCCCCGGTCCAGCAACAATCAAGGGCACATTAACACCGCCTTGATACATAGTCTGTTTAGCGTAATAAGGACGAAATGGTGATGAAACTATTCTTAAGTCTGTCCCATTATCACCCATAAAAATAACATAGGTATTGGCACGAACTTCTGCAGATAAAGAATCTAAGATTCGACCGATTTGTGTATCCATAGCTTCAAGCATGGATTGGAAATAATCTGGGTTATCATAGCTAGGTACTGAATTTCTTCCAAGATGAGAATAATCAGACTGCCAGTGTTCTTCTGGAGAAAGATGCAAAGGGGTATGAGGTAAATTAAGTGCAAACCACAAAAACCAAGGATTGTCCTCCTGCTCGGCAATCCAATTAATAGCATCGTTTGTTTTATCCACAGGTGCATAACCAACAGTACCAATTACCTCACCATTGACTACCTTATTCCAAGAAAAATAGTTTTCTGGCGACCCAAAAGGCAAAGTAACAGCATGATCAAAGCCAACCAGATTGGGATGATCAATTCCTCCATTTTTATCATCTCCTAAGTGCCATTTACCAATTGCTGCAGTTTTGTAATTTAGATGATCATCAAATGCTTTAGGTAAAGTATATTCATCTAAGTCTAGACCTGCACGGGGAATGCTACTAAGGCTGTCTATTGCTTCTATACCTGAAAGACCTGGTCCTGGCTGATTACGCATACCTGGAGGAGATGGTACTGCCCATGCAGGTAAAGGAGGTGGATCATCAAGCTGGAGCCCACCACCAGGACCACCAACAGGACGCCCTATTCCTGTTCTAAAGCCATATCTTCCAGTTAATAAAGTAGCTCTGGTTGGAGAGCAAACTGGTTGTGTCCAAAAATTATTAAAACGTATGCCTTCATTTGCTAATTGATCAAGGGTTGCTGTTGTTGCTGTGTCATCGCTCAAACCATAAGAGGCAAGAGTCTCGTTACCCATATCGTCACCGATGATCAATAAGATGTTCGGAGCTGAGTAGCAAAGGTTACTAAAAAAGAAAAGGATACAAAATTTTAATTTCATAATAATTTACTCGCTGTTTCTAAGTGTTTCGATCTGTTGTTTTAGGGCTAAGTAATTTTCTGATTGCTCTTCAGTCAGATCTCCTTCCAATAAGTTATTATGCTCATAAGGGTCTGCTTGTAGATCATAAAAATTTTCTGCGGGTGTAGCTCTAAAATCTCTTAATAATTTATAGCGGTGATTACGCATTGCATATTCTGAAAATGGAATACCCTCAAAACCATAAAATCTATCAGCATAAACCCACTCTCGTTGTGAAGGAGCATTTAAATCTTTTAAGATCGGTAAAAAGCTCACAGAGTCTGTTGTCACATCTTCAGGTACAGCTTCTTCAGGATCAATGCCTGCCATTTCCATAATGGTGGCAAATAAATCAGTAGAATTAACAAGTGCATCAGAGACACCATTTACAACCCCCGGTCCAGTGACAATCAAGGGCACATTAATACCGCCTTGAAAAACATATCCCTTAGTATTACCAGAATGAAATGGTGATGAAGCCATTCTTGTATCTGTTCCATTATCACTCATAAAAATAACATAGGTATTGGCACGAACTTCTGCAGATAAAGAATCTAATAACCGACCGATTTGTGTATCCATAGCTTCAAGCATGGATTGGAAATAATCTGGGTTGTCATAGCTAGGCACTGAATTTCTTCCAAGATGGGAATAATCAGACTGCCAGTGTTCTTCTGGAGAAAAATGCAAAGGAGCATGAGGCAAATTAAGTGCAAACCACAAAAACCAAGGATTGTCCTCCTGCTCGGCAATCCAATTAATAGCATCGTTTGTTTTATCCACAGGTGCATAACCAACAGTACCGATTAGCTCACCATTGACTACCTTATGCCAAGAAAAATAATTTCCTGGACCACCGTTAGGCAAAGTAGCAGCATGATCAAAGCCAACCAGATTGGGATGATCAATTCCTCCATTTTTATCATCTCCTAAGTGCCATTTACCAATTGCTGCAGTTTTGTAATTTAGATGATCATCAAATGCTTTAGGTAAAGTATATTCATCCAAACTAAGGCCTAAACCAGGCACTCTTCTTAACCTCTCTATTTCTTCTATGCCTGTGCTCGGATTTGGTATGAATCCCCTGCCTGGAGATGGTGTCGCCCATGCAGGTAATGGCAGTCGGTCTTCACTGATAGAAACAGAATTACGAGGGGTCCCTAAGCCTGTTCTAAAGCCATATCTTCCAGTTAATAAAGTAGCTCTGGTTGGAGAGCAAACTGGTTGTGTCCAAAAATTATTAAAACGTATGCCTTCATTTGCTAATTGATCAAGCGTTGCTGTTGTTGCTGTGTCATCGCTCAAACCATAAGAGGCAAGAGTCTCGTTACCCATATCATCACCGATGATTAATAAGATGTTCGGAGCTGAGTAGCAAAGGTTACTAAAAAAGAAAAGGATAAAAAATTTTAATTTCATTAATAATTTACTCGCTGTTTCTAAGTGTTTCGATCTGTTGTTTTAGAGCTAAATAATTTTCTGATTGTTCTTCAGTTAGATCTCCTTCCAATAAGTTATTATTTTCATAAGGGTCTGCTTGTAGATCATAAAAATTTTCTTCTAGCTGATGTCTTAATAATTTATAGCGGTGATTACGCATTGCATAATCTGCTGTTGGTATGCCTTCAAAAGAGCCAAAAAATGCATCAGCATAAACCCAATCTCGTTGTGAAGGAGTATTTAAATCTTTTAAGATCGGTAAAAAGCTCACAGAGTCTGTTGTCACATCTTCAGGTACAACTTCTTCAGGATCAATGCCTGCCATTTCCATAATGGTGGCAAATAAATCAGTAGAATTAACAAGTGCATTAGCAGTACCAATAGGTATATTAGGTCCTGTTACTATTAAAGGTACATTAACACCACCTTGAAAAACAGATCCCTTAGATTTATCAGCAGAAAATGGTGGTGAAATTGATTGCCCAGTTGTTCCATTATCACCCATAAAAATAACATAGGTATTGGCACGAACTTCTGCAGATAAAGAATCTAAGATTCGGCCGATTTGTGTATCCATAGCTTCAAGCATGGATTTAAAATTGTCAGGAGAGTTTGATTGCCAATTTTCTTCTGGAGAAATATGCATTGGAGTATGAACAAGATTAAAAGCTAACCACAAAAACCAAGGGTTATCTTCCTGCTCAGCAATCCAATTAATAGCATCGTTTGTTTTATCCACGGGTGCATAACCAACGGTACCAGTTACTTCACCATTGACTACTTTGTTCCAAGAAAAATAATTTTCTGGGCCTCCCGCAGGCAAAGTAGCAGCATAATCAAAACCAACCATGTTGGGATGATGGGCTGCTCCATTATTTATTCCACCTAAGTGCCATTTACCAATTGCTGCAGTTTTGTAATTTAGATGATTATCAAATGCTTTAGGTAAGGTATATTCATCTAAGTCTAGACCTGGACGAGGAATAGGTCTCACCCTATCTATTTCTTCTATACCTGTAAGTGGGGCTCCCATAGCCCTATAACGCTGACCTCCTGAAGGAGTAAGTGGGGGTCCCATAGCCCTACCTCCTGAAGGAGTAAGTGGGGGTCCCATAGCCATACCTCCTGAAGGAGATAGTGTTGCCCATGCAGGTAAAGGAGGTGGATCATCAAGCTCAAACCCTCCAGCAGGACGCCCTATTCCTGTTCTAAAGCCATATCTTCCAGTTAAAAGCGTAGCTCTGGTTGGAGAACAAACTGGCTGTGACCAAAAATTATTAAAGCGTATGCCTTCATTTGCTAATTGATCAAGCGTTGCTGTTGTTGCTGTGTCATCGCTCAAACCATAAGAGGCAAGAGTATCGTTACCCATATCATCACCGATGATTAATAAGATGTTCGGAGCTGAGTAGCAAAGGTTACTAAAAAAGAAAAGGATAAAAAATTTTAATTTCATTAGGCAGGTCTCTATGATTACAAAATTTTAAATTATTAATAAAAAACATTACAATAATAACTAACCTGTGTAACACTATAAAAAAAAAGTATAATTCTCAAATATTTAATGTGAGTTAAATCTTTATGAAATTAATAAATTGCTTAAAGCTAGTCGCTCATTGGCCTATTAGATTAACCATATCATTAACATATTTTGTACATGGGATAGGTAAACTACCTCATCCCGCCATTATTGATAATTTTGGAATTCCACCTGTCTTTGCATATTTTATAGCTTTTTGTGAGCTCTCAATCCCTTGCCTTCTAATAATTGGTGGTATTACTAGCATAAGATTATTTAATATTGAAGACTTCTTGACTAGATTAGGTGGCCTATTGATTATATCTACAATGATTGGAGCAATTATAGTTGTACATAATTCTGCTTGGGATTACAGACATGAAGGAATGGAGTTTCAAGTTCTTATATTAAGTTGTGGTTTATATTTTCTATTGAGAGGCAATAAAGTATAATTTATTGATGAGGGGTAAAAAATAATATGAAATTTTCTAGTGTATTTTTTTTAATACTGATTTTTTTTACAAATGCAGCCTATGCTCAGTATGGTACAGGCACGCCAACTGATGTTCAGCCTCGTGTGCTTGGTGACGCACCGATCAGAGATCTAAGTGGTGTTTGGGTAAGAACACCAAGAAGATTGTCACCAGAAAATGCCTTTATAAGTGGATCTACTTTCACACCTGAACCTCCTAAATTAACTGAATATGGTCAAGAGTTACTTGACGCTTCAAAAAACTCTAATGCTGGAGATTTTGCATTAGTGGATACAAACGATCCAGTTTTAACTAAATGCTATCCGCCTGGCTTACCAAGAGTTTATCTACACCCATATCCTTTTCAGTTTGTTAACACGGATAAAGAAATAATTATCTTATATGAATATGATCATACTGTAAGAAGGGTGTATATTGATGGTAGACCTAATCTTGATGACCCTCCCCCATTATGGAATGGAAATTCTGTTGGCCAGTGGACAGATGATTATACTTTTGTTATCACTACAGTTGGTATAGATGAAAGAGCTTGGGTTGATAGATCAGGTATTCAGCATAGCGATCAATTAAAAATTACTGAAACATTTACAATAGTTGATAATCTTAATTTAACATTAGATATTCTAATGGAAGATCCTCTTGTTTTCGAAGAGCCGTGGGAAGCAGAAAGATGGTACATTACCCGAACTCCAGAACATTGGGAGATTAGCGAAATAAGTTGTGCCGGCGATTATCTTAATCACGCTGCATTTGAAGCTGTAATCACAAACTAATATAGCTTTCTTAAATTTCTCCCATAAGATAATTTGGGAGAAATGTAACTATCTCAGGAAAAATTGATAGCAAAATAATAGTCAATACCATTATCAATGCATAAGGTATAGCTCCAAGAAGAACTTTAGTTAGATCAACATCAGGTGCTATTCCATTAATAACATATAAATTTAAACCAACAGGTGGAGTAATAAGCCCAATTTCCATATTTATAGTCAAAATAACTGCAAACCAATAAGGATCAAAACCTGCTTGAGTGATAAGAGGTAATAATATAGGCGCTGTCATAACTATCACAGCAACGGGAGGCAAGAAAAAGCCAGCTAAAAGTAGAAAAATATTAACAGCAGCTAATAAAAACCATCTATTAAGCTCTAAGAGAGCTATCCACTCAGCGATAGATTGTGTCACAAATAAACTAGATAATGTATAGCTAAAAAGACTAGCTGCTGCAATGATCATCATAATCATAATGCTTTCGCGAGAGCTTTCTTTTAGTATATGCCAAATCTTCAAAGGATTTCTTACTTTATAAATAACAGCAATGAGGATAAAACACATCATCGCACCCACTCCTGCAGCTTCAGATGGGGTTGCAACACCGCCATATAGCACAAATAGAATCGCCAAGATCAAAAGTAAAAATGGTGCGACCTTTGGTATTAGTTCTAATTTCTCTTTAAATGAAAATTTTTTTTTGTTAAAGGCTGCTAAGTTATTATTTTTTGATCCATAAAAAATAGCCCAAAAAATAAAAAATAAAGTCAAAAGCAATCCTGGAATAATCCCTGATATAAATAAACGACCTATAGAAGTACCAGTTGAAATACCATAAACGATCATGGTAACACTTGGTGGAATTAAAATGCCTAGGGTACCTCCTGCTGCAATAGATCCAGTGGCAAGCTCATCTGAATAGCCTCTTTTTCTCATTTCAGGAATACCCATTTTCCCGATAGCTGCACAAGTAGCAGGAGAAGATCCGCTTAAGGCTGCAAAAATTGAGCAAGCAAAAATATTAGAAATAGCTAACCCACTTGGTACACGATAGAGCCATCTTTCTAAGGCTCCATAAAGATCACTTGATGCTGGAGATGAGGCAATAGCACCACCCATTGCAATAAACATAGGAATAGATATAAGTGTAAAATCTGATATGCCAGAAAAAAATAACTCACCTAAAAAATTTAGCGAGTAGAACCCTTCAAAAAACAACAAAAAGCTTATTGCTATAAAAATAAGACCAAAAGCAACAGGAATACCTGTTGCCAGAATAATAATAGTTGATAATGCAATTAAGCTTCCTATTTCTAAAGGGCTCATAATATGCCATCTTTAATAGAAGATTGCTTAAAAAGCTCTAGCTTATTAGTATAAATAGAATAAATATCAGCTAATAATTGTAAGGATAACAAACTAAAGCCTATAGCTAGAGGTAAAGTGGGTATCCATAAAGGAGGTGCCCATATTGAAGGGGTTCTCCAATCATTAATCCATGCCTCATAAAAATAAAACCAACTTGCCCAAGCCAAAATAACACATCCAAATAAAGATAAAAAAGATGAAAATATAGCTAGGTATTTTCTTGCGTTAGAATTTAAAAAATGTGGAACTAGATCAACATTTACATGACCTCGAGTTAAGAGTACGTATGGACTACCAATTAAGGTTGCAGATACTACTGCAAAGATAACAAACTCATATTGCCAAATTGTAGATTGGCCTAAAATATATCTAATAAATACCATATAGCAAACAACTACACAGGCGATTGCCAAAAGAAAGGCTGCTATTGCTCCACAAAGCCTAGATAAAAAATGAATAAAAGAAATAATCTTATCAATCATTCAAATACCTATTCAACTGAAAGAGCTTGCCTGATTAGCTCTTCACCACCTTCAACCTCTTCTGAAAACACCCTATAGGAAGTCTCAATTGCAAGATTTTTCCAAAGTGAAGCCTGTTCAGAATCCATATGCACAACCTCTACTCCAGCATCACTAAAGGTTTTCTCCATATCTAAATCAAGTTGCTGCGCCTCTGCAAAAAAGAAATCTTCAGCTTTCTCTCCTGCTCTTAGCAATGCATTTTGTTGGTCTTCAGACAGTCGATCCCATTTTCTTTTTGAAACTAAAACTGGTTCATACATAAACCATAAAGCATTGTTTCCAGGAGCTGTTAAGCATTGAGTATGTTCAAAAATTCTAAATGAGGTAAAACTTGCTGAACTTGTATTAGCAGCATCCAGAACACCGGTCTGCATAGCTGTATAAATGTCAGAACTAGGCATAGCAGCAATAGAAGCACCAGCAGCTACTAACATTCTTTCAAAAGCCGCTCCTCCTGCTCTAATAACTTGCCCTTGTATATCATCTGGTTCAAGAATACATGCCTGTGATGAAACAAAACCTCCAGCCAGCCAAGCATCCGCAATAACAATAACGCCTGCTTCGTTTATTATCCTTCTAATTGAATCCATAAACTCTGAATTATTCAATCGTTTAGCATGTTCATGATTTTTTACTAAACCAGGCATCAATGTGGCATTAAACTGTGGGTGCCTCCCACTAGCATAAATTAGAGGTAAGGCAGTTATATCTAATTGCCCTCGCACAATGGCAGGCCATTGATCAGCTGCCTTAAATAAAGATTGGCCAGAATAAATTCTAATTTGAAGATCAACATTTGCTAGCTCTACCTCTTCTGCAATGATCTGAACCATTTCATGCCTAATATCTCCCGAATTTCCTGGAAATTGATGGGACGCTCTAAGAGTAGTTTGAGGGCTAGAAACTTCTAGAAAAAATAAGCTAATAAAAGCTGTAAAAAAATAATTTCGATACAACACTTTTTTTTCTTCCCTCTGTTTATTTTTAAATAATCTGTTTATACTAGAAACTAACTTTGATATTACCTTTGTATAATTATAACAAATATATTTAATATTATTCGAAATTGGAGCAATAATTATGAATTCTATTTTTAGCAAAATATTCACTTTTTTTCTAGCTTATCTTATAAGTGCTAGCTTTATCTGGGCTCAAAATGCCGGAATGGGTGGCATGGGCATGGGCATGGGTATGGGAGGAGCTAGATGTGTAATGCCTGATATGCCAACTGTGCCAGATGGGAATACAGCAACCGAAGAAGAGCTTATTGCAGCAGTGAATGAAGTTAAAAACTTCCAAGAGCTTAATGCTGCATTCAGAGAGTGTTTGGATAATCAAGAAAGAGCTTTTGGTGAAGAGATACCTGAAAATGCCCTTAGAAGAATATTAGGTCAGTATAACGAATCTGTAGAAAATGAAGAAAATCTTGGCGCTCAAGTCAATGATGCAATAAGAGCATTTAGATCAAGATAAAATGCAGAAACAATGGTCTTCTGTAATTCTATTTTCAGCATATCTGATAGGATGCTCTGGTAATAATGATCTTAATTCGTTAAATATAGAAGATAAACCTAATAAACCAAACATACTAATAATTGTTGCTGATGACATAGGTTTTACAGATATTGGCTCTTTTGGTAGTGAAATTAATACTCCCAATCTAGATAGATTGGCTCTTGAAGGAGTTCGCCTTAATAATCTTCATGCAAATTCCTCCTGTCAGCCTATGAGAGCAATGCTAATGACAGGAATGAGCCCTAGCTCAGTAATTCAGAATGGTCCACGGCTTCCCCGTTCAGGAGAAAGGGGTAACTGGATAAAACCAGAAGTTCCTATGCTTCAAGAAATGCTTAAACATGAAGGCTATTCAACTTATATGGCAGGTAAATGGGATCTTGGACCGCTTCCTGGGCATACCCCAATATCAAGAGGGTTTGATAGATATTTCACACAACTAAATGGTTCAGCTAACTACTTTCCTGCACCGCTTCTATCTGAGGATGCAATGTACGAAGAAGATGGAATATCATTAGATTTCAAAGATTTACCAGATGACTTTTATGCTACAAAACACTATACAGATAAGATGATTGAGTATCTTGAATCTCATAACCAAGATTCTCCATGGTTTGCTTTCGTTCCATATACAGCACCACATTGGCCGCTTATGTTGCCAGAAGACTGGTTAGATCGCTACAAAGGACAATATGAAGAAGGTTATGATGTACTTAGAAAAGAAAGATTTAAAAAGGCTACTGAACTTGGCGTGCTCCCAAAAAATGCAAATCTTAATTCCTATAAGCCCACGGCTACTCTATGGAATGACTTAAGTATGGATGAAAAAATGAAGCTATCTAGAGCCCAAGAAATATTTTCTGGTATGGTTGAATACATGGACATGAGTATTGGAAGAATTATTCAAACTTTAGAATCAACAAATCAACTAGAAGATACTATTATTATCTATACTGCAGATCATGGAGCATCTAGAGCAGATTATGCATTAAGCACAAACTTAAATCCCTATGACTCAAAAAATCTAGGCGGGCCGAGAATACCATGGGATAAAATAAATAATAATATTGAAAACTTTGGATATAGTGATTCTTTTATTGATAGAGGCTTAGGATTTGCCACAGCAGCAACTGCACCATTTAAAGGTAGTAAGTCATTCTTAGATGAAGGTGGTTTGAGGGCTGCTGCATTTATCAGGTATCCTAAAGAAATTAAGGGTGGTGAAGTTGACTCTACCTTCCTAACTATGATGGATTTTTTTCCAACATTTATAGATATAACTGACTCAAATTTTTTAAGTGAAGAGGATTATCAAGCACTTAAAGGAGATTCATTTTGGAAGTATATTACAAAACAAGCTAGCTCCTTCAGAGATGAAGATTTCTCAGCAGGATGGATCAGAGGTAATGATGCTCCAGCCGAAGGCCAAAATAATTTTGGTGGTGCATTAATCAAAGGTAAGTATAAGATTATTAATATGCCACAAGAAAGATTAGGGTCATATACAGAATGGAGACTTTATAATCTAGATGAAGATCCAGGTGAACATAATGATCTGGCTAAAAATTATCCAAATATTGTTAACGATCTAGTAAATACGCTTCAATCAGACTGGCCTTAAATTTATTACAGGAATAAAGTTAAAAAAAATAATTTATATTTTAAATTAAAGTTTTGAATGATTGATATACTCTAATAATAGATTTTTGTTTTCCCATTCTGATATTAATTGATTAAGAAGATCTGGATTCTCAGAAGCAAGATCATTATGTTCACCTGGATCTTCATCTAAGTTGAACAGCTTCCATTCATTTCCATCCCAATTAGAGCTACTTGAATTTGGTTCAGACCTTCCTCGAGCCGAAAATTTAATAATCTTATAATTTCCCATTATAAACGCCCCAAAACCTCTCGAGCTATTAACCCATCCTATACCTTGATTTTCAGATCTGACGTATTCTGATTCACCAATAATGAAAGGCCAAAAAGAATAGCCCAAAATATCATTAATTTCACGATCTTTATAATAACCAGCACCAGGATGTTCAGTGCCAGCAATATTTAAGAAAGATGGTAATATATCTATCATCCCCATAAGTTCATTGGTAACCCCTGGATCTATTAATTTTGGAAAATAAATAAATCCGGCTCCCCTTGTACCGCCTTCAGTTAAGCTGCCCTTATAAAATTTAAATGGAGCACTCGCGGCTTCGCCAAAACCAGTTCCATGATCAATAAAAGAGTTTGGTCTACCAAAATTTTCAAGGCTATTATTAAAATCCCTCCATCCACCAGTAACAGCTATTTGGTTTTCTGGATTCACGCCATAATCTGCTGCTGAACCACCATGATCACTAACAAACATAATGACTGTATTATCTATTTCGCCAGACTCTTCAAGTAAATTAATAATTCTCCCCACACTCATATCCATATATTCAACCATTCCAGCATAGATCTCTTGAGCTCTTGAATGTCTTGCCTGAGCTGAAGGGGTTAAGCTCTCCCAAGAAGCTGCAGTCGGCTCAAAATTCTCTAATGAGCCTCCGGGAGGAACAACGCCTAATTCTAAAGCTTTTTTGAATCGTTCAGCTCTAAGTAAATCATAACCTTCATCATACCTTCCATCATAACGATCTAACCAATCATCTGGCAAACCTAGTGGCCAGTGTGGAGCTGTATAAGGTACATAAGCAAACCACGGAGATTCATTAGAGCTAGAAGAAATATACTCAATAATCTTATCCGTGTAATACTCAGTTGCATAAAAATCTTCAGGTAGATCCTCATTAGCTAAAAGCTTGCCATTATCTTGATACGAATATGGGTACTGATAAATCCTCTCCTTAAAATGACTATTAGATGGTCCAGAATTTATAAATGAACGATCAAAACCTCTAGTAGAAGGATTGTGTCCTACTCTAGGCCCTAAATCCCACTTGCCTGCCATAAAAGTTTGATAACCAGCATCTTGAAGTAATTCAGGAAGTAATGCCCAATTTTCACTAACACCAATGCCTCTCTCACCTCCTCTATAAAGCTCACCGCCAAAGATTGATTTTGTATTCTCTAATACTGCATCAGCCTCATAACTAGTCATCATTCTTGCCCGAGTAGTAAGGCAAGCTTCTGCCGTTCTAAAGTTAGTTAGCCTCATACCATTAAAAGCTAGAGTATCAAGATTAGGTGTAGAAATTTCACTGCCAAATGAACCTATATCACTATAGCCTAAATCATCTGCAACTATAAAAAGTATATTGGGCCTTCCATCAGAGATAATATTTTGGGATTGGTTTATTTCTGGCGAACATCCAGAAAAAATTAGAGTAAAAGACACTAAAACTATGCTTTTATAACTAGATAACATTATGCATTCCTTTGTTTAGAAAATGATTTAATTTAGATTAACTGATTAATAACGAAAAGTCTTACTATATTTAATAGAAAACTGGGAATAAGTAGAATTAAATCTTGAAAAATTATCGAGTGTATTAGCGTTATGGTCAAAAACAAGGTAAAGATTTTCGCCAGCTTCTCGATTGAATCTTAACCTTGTATTGAAACCTACATTAGATGATGTATTGTCATACTGTAATGAAGTATATAAATAAAGTCTATTTGTAAAATTATAGTTTGATGATATTTGAACTAATCGCGTTGTAAAATTACCATTGGGTAAATCAACATCATAGTTTTTTATACTACTAGATAAGAAAAACTTATTACTAGGTCTCCACCTAAGAGTTGCCTCTAAATCATTTCTTGTTCCATTATAGAATCCGCCTCCTTTTACAACTATCTTTGGAGAAAAGTTGCTGTTTTGAGAAAAGTCAGCTTCTATCTGCCACTCATCATAGCTGTGAGAACCAATTGGTACAATGACGCCTTTTGAAACCTCAAAAGGTTCAGTAAGAACTTCTGTAATTTTATTAAAAGCCACGCTGTAATTGTGACCAGATCTAGTAATTAATCTGATTGGTCTTATAAAACCATAATAACTTTCTAAATTACCAGTTTGGTCATTATTATGTGATTGAGTACTAATAAACAACTCAGCACTTCTTATCCAAGGATGATTATCAAAATTCCTTCGATAACCACTCCACCACCTTACCCTTTTAAAGTCTTTTCGATTAACAAAGCCAAGAGCTGGGTTGTAGTTTTTTTCTACTACCTCATACTCAATTTTTCCTCTTATACCCTCTTCACCCTGAATTGCAAAGGTTACACCAAGTGTATCTTGATCTTGATCTACTCCTGGAGTATCTGTTGCTGTGTACCATATATCCCCTTCAACCCTTTTAGAAGGATAAATAGATGTATTTCTATATCTAAAATCAAGTCCAGCTACTTTGTTATCTAAATTAGATCTTGGATTACCACTAGTAAATAATAACCCTATATTTGACTCATCTAAAACATTCGCCATAACTCTTGCTACAAAAAGATCTGACTTATCAAGTGATTGATGACTGTCTTGTTGAACACCAAGCACTCCAATGTTCAAACGGCCAGATCTACCCGTAAGCTTTAAACCTGAGTTGATATCTATTGGCTGACCGGCAGCACTTAAACCAATTCTTCTTGTAAAAAAAGGATTTGCATTTCTATTCCACTGGTCATAATTGGCAAAGCTAAAAATATCCATATCTTGTAGAAAGAAGTTTCTTTTTTCAGGAAAAAAAAGTGAAAAACGGGTGAGATTAAGTTGTCGATCATCCACCTCAGTATCTGAAAAATCAGTATTTAGCGTTAATACACCTGTCAATGTTGGATTAAACTTATAAAAAATATCTGCTGATGGCTCAACTGAACTTTCATTTTTGTTCTTAGCAAAATCCTTATTTTGTTTTAAAGAAACAGAAGGAATAATATCTAATCCTAAACCTTGATTAATATCATTGAAGCCTTTAACAACACCAAAGCTATCTAAATTTGCATTGCGGTCAAATTCACTCCAAAAAACTCTCTCATTCTTTCGCCTAATTAATCTAACGAAATTAAAACCCCAATCAGGGTTACTAGGATCAAAATTGATAGATTTAAAAGGTATAGCTATTTCTGCAGACCAGCCCCATTCTGTTATTTGTGATTGAGCATACCAAATACCATTCCAGTTACTATTACCGGTAATTTTAGTGTCAAAAATGGATTCTTGTCTGGTACCTATTGCATTTAACCAAAAACTATAGCCAGAAGTCTTTTGATTAAAAGGATCAAGCCGAACACCTATGAGATCATCAGTAATAACGCCTGTATTGTGCGTCATTACTCTAGCAATAATTGCACTAGGATCAGAGTCTTCTAATCTAGCAGCAACATATAGAAAATCACTATCATAAGTAACATAAAATGTAGTTTTTTCAGTTGGCTCTGATAAGTAAGCAGGGTCTACCTGAATAAAATCATCAATAATGGTTGCACTATTCCAAACATCATCGTCAATAACACCATCAATAACTGGTGCAACCTCAGTTTTATAAATATTGGCTACCTTTAATGACTCATTTTGAGCAAAAACTGGTGAAATGAGAAAAAATAAAGTGGATAATTTAATTAATGTATTAAACTTAACAGCATAAAGTATATTTAAAAAATAACGGTGAATATGTTTCATAAAAATAAAATAGTATATTTTGGTGTAATTTCCTGCTTCATTTTATCAGGTTTTGCTGCGCTATTGTACCAAACTGCATGGATGAGGCAATTCTCTGTTATCTTTGGTACTTCAGAATTAGCTGTTGCAACTATTCTTTCAGCCTATATGGCAGGACTTGCTCTAGGCGCGGAAATTGCAGGTCGATATGTTGAAAAAATAAGAAGACCTATTTTATTCTATGGCATTCTTGAAGCAGCAATAGCTATCAGTGCACTATGCGTTCCATTCTTAATGGGCTTAGCAAGTTTATTATATATTAATTTTCTGGGTGATCAGCCAGCACCAGGTGATGCAAGCGGTCTTGGTCAATCAATATTTTATCTTGTAGTCGCTTTTTTAGTTCTAATTATTCCAACAGGCTGTATGGGTGCAACTCTACCTTTGCTAACAAAATATGTAGTAAGAAGTGAAGATCAAATTGGACCAAGAGTTGGCATGCTGTATGCCATGAACACGGCTGGAGCAATTGGCGGAACAACTACCGCTGGATTTTTATTGCTTCCTTTAATTGGCTTATCAGGAACAATATGGGTTGGTGTAGGAATTAATTTTTTAGTTTTTCTTATAGCAGCAGCAATTGCTAGAGAAATAAAAACGTCAACTGAAGAAAAAATTATAGAGCCAATAAAGAATAATACTAATAATATCTTTACTGATGCACCAAAATATAAGTGGATTTTACCTCTAATGTTGCTATCTGGCATGAATACTTTTACTTATGAAGTATTATGGACAAGATTATTAGGCCATATACTAGGAGGAAGCGTTGCTGCATTTTCAACTATGTTAGCCAGCTTCCTTTCAGGCATAGCAATTGGTAGCGCTATTGCATCTAGATTTTCAAAAATAAGAGAAAATTCGGTAAAAGTATTTATTTTTGTTCAATGTGCTATAGCAATAACCTCTATCTTTGTTTATCAATACTTTGATTATCTTAATCCAGGTATGGGGCTTAATAGCAATATTATTATCGCATTTAGTATTTTAATGCCGGCTACTTTATTTATTGGGGCTACTTTTCCACTAGCTGTCAGAATGCTAGCTGACAATGAGAGAGTGGCAGCTCAAGCCTCTGCAAAGGTTTATGCATGGAATACTTTTGGAGCCATCGCAGGTGCTGCAATAGCAGGGTTTTTCTTGATCCCATTACTTAAATATGAGGGCGCAATAAAGTTAGCAGTTAGTATCAATTTATTTATTGCTCTACTTACTTCTCTTATTATTCTTAAAGAAAAAAGATTATTAACCTCATCTATAGGTTTTATTTTTCTAATTTCTTTATTTTTATATAGACCAGATATGCCTGAAAATATTCTTAGAGCATCTTCAATTGTAGATAGAAGTGAAGGAGAAATTATCTATTATGATGTTGGCAGATCTGCTACGGTTATTGTTTTTGAAGAGGATGGTTTTTTAAACCTTAGAACAAATGGTTTGCCTGAAGCAGGTACTAATTTAAAAGGATCGCCACCATCAAAAAATAGTCAACAACTTCTAGCTACATTACCAGTATTAGCAAGACCTAATACATCTGAGATGTTAATAATTGGTTTTGGAGCTGGTGTTGCTGTTGAAGGTGTTCCATCTACTGTAAATAATATTGATGTTATTGAACTAGAGCCAAAGGTAATTGAGGCAAATAAAATTATTGGTAATAGCAGAGCCATAGACCCACTAAAAGATGATCGTATAAATATTATCACTAATGATGCTAGAAGTGCCCTAGCTTTAACATCAAAAAAATATGATGCAATTGTTTCACAGCCCTCTCACCCTTGGACTGCAGGAGCGTCTCATCTATATACTCGTGAATTTATGAATTTAGCTAAAGATCATCTAAATCCAGATGGTATTTTTTTACAGTGGATGAATAGTCAATTCTTAACTGAAGATCTCTTAAAGAGCCTTTGTGCAACTATGCTTGATGTTTATAGATTTGTAAGGGTGTATCAATGGGCACCTGAAGTTTTATTCTTTATAGGGTCACAGCAGCCAATCAATCCTGAATATAATATGAGTATCACAGGAAGACCTGTGATAGATGATCCAGTTCATTATCTTGAAAGAGGAATAGGATCTGTGGAAGACTTAGTAATAGCACTGAATATGGATCAAGAAAATATAAAAGAGTTTTCTAACGGGGCAAAGTTATTAACTGATAATATGAATCTTATGGCTACTGAATCTGGCCAAGCACAAGAAAGAGGAAAGGCTTTAAATTATAGAGATCTAGAAGATTTATTTTTACCCTATGACCCATTACTTCAAGATGAGAGCTTTCTTCATAATAATTTTCCTATTGATCTAGAATTCTCCTATATTGCAGAAAGACTAGAAAACACTGGATTTAGGCAAAGAGCAATTACTTTAGGTAATGCTTTAGAAGCAAAAAATCTAAGTCAATCTTTGCTAGTAATTGCATTAGGTATGCAAAGACAAGGTCAAATAGAAGAATCTCAAAATCTACTAAGAAGATCATTAGAGGCAGATCCAACAAATGAACAAGCTCGCTTTAATATAGTTAAGCCATGGTTAGATAAAATAAATGATCCAGATACGCCAGATTATATAAAAGAAACTGCTAGTCAAATCAGAGGTTCAGCTGCAGCTGTTATAAAAGGATGGGAAGCTGTTTTACAAGAAAATTATAATTTATTGGTGGATTCAGATGAATTGATTGCAACTACCAAAATAACTGACCAGTGGTATCTTGAATCAGTTAAGCTAAGAGCTGATTGGAGGATAAAAGTTAACAATCCTGAATACCAACCAGATCTTGCTAGAGAAGCAAGAAGAATCATTGATAATGCTATAGCAATTATTGATGATACAGAGCTTTATGGCTTAAGAATTTCAGCTGCTTATGTAGCTGAAGATATACCAGAAATACTAGAGACTTCAAGAAGGTTAATTTATATTATCAACGGTGAAATTAATCTAGTAAAAGATGGCCTGTATAATATTACTACTGAAATAATTGATCGAAAAATTATTCAAATTGAAGCGCTTAAAATTGTTTTAAATGAAATGATAATAAATCAAGATGTTGATACATATGATATTGATAGCATAACGAATAATTTAGATAATATTCTAGAAGAGCTTATAGATCTTAAGCTAATAGTTTAAATGTTTTATAAAAAACAAGTCATTAAAGATCTACTGCTAATTGGCGGAGGTCACAGCCATATAAAAGTTATAAAATCTTTTGGCATGAATCCAATACCAGGCGTTAGATTAACTTTGATTAATCCTGATATGTATTCACTTTATTCAGGTATGTTGCCTGGTATTATTTCTGGACATTATAGTTTTGATGATGCTCATATAGATCTTATTAAATTAACAAGTTATTCAAATTGTAGGTTTATAAAAGGCAAAGTTATAGGAATCCAGTCAGATAATAATAGAGTCATTATAGAAGGCCGGCCTCCTTTAACTTATGACCTTCTATCGATAAATTCAGGATCTAGTTCAAACTATAAAGAAATTGAAGATATTGATAGCATTGCAATACCAGTAAAACCAATTAATAGTTTTTTATCCCAATGGAAATATATTAAAAGCAAGATTAATAATTCAAAGAAAGATAGAAATATTGCAGTAATAGGAGGTGGAGCTGGAGGAGTAGAAATTATAACCGCAATGAGACATTCTTTAGGTGAAAAGAACAACCTAACTTTAATTACAAAAGAAAATAAAATCCTTTCAGGTTTCCCAAAAAAAACAATTAATTATTTTGAGGATCACTTAAAAAAAAATAGCATTGAATTAATTAAAAATATAGAAGTAATAAAAATAACCAAAGGAAAGGTTATTAGTAAAAAAGAAGAAGAGTTTCTATTTGATGATATTTTTCTGGTAGCACAGACTGCTGGTCCTCAATGGCTTAAGGAATCTAATTTAGACCTAAATGATGAAGGCTTCTTACTAGTTAATAATAAACTTCAATCATTAACAAAGGAAAATATTTTTGGATCAGGAGATATTATAAAGTTTGATAAATATAATCTTAAGAAAGCAGGAGTCTATGCTGTAAGACAGGGCGATACATTAAATAAAAATATTAGAAACTTCTTTAAAAAAAGAAATTTAAATAAATACAAGCCACAAAAAAACTTTTTATCGATTATCACAATGGGGGGTAAGAATGCTGTTGTATCTAAATACTCTCTATCATTCAAAGGAAAATGGGTATGGCATTGGAAAAATTATATTGATAAGAATTTTATTTCCAAATTTACCAACCTTTCTCTTATTGAGATGAAAAGTGATGAAAAAATTCCAAAGATATTTCTTACTGAGGAGGTTAAAAAGCTAAATGATGATATGAGATGTGGCGGTTGCGGTGCTAAAGCTGCTAAAGAAATACTTAATTCAGCACTTGATGGCCTAAATATTAAAAAAAGGAATGATGTTGTGATAGGTCTCGATAATCCTGATGATGCCTCAATTATAAAAACACCAAAAGGAAAATTATCTACTATTTCCTTAGATTTCTTTCCTCCTATGATCTCAGATCCATACTTATTTGGAAAAATAACTGCTCACCACTGTTTAAGTGATCTTTACGCAATGGGTGCTGAACCTCAATCAGCCATGGCAATTGCTTGCCTTCCTTTGTGGCCAGAGCACAAGATCTCTGAAGAACTAAAATCTATGTTATTAGGATCTATAGAAATATTTAATGAAGAAAATACTCAATTAGTTGGAGGTCATACAAGTGAAGCAAATGAGTGTATATATGGCTTTTCTGTTACTGGTTTAATTGATAAAGATGAGATTTTAGCTAAATCTAAATTAAAGAAAGGGGATATTTTAGTTTTAACTAAAGCTATTGGAACTGGAACTATCCTTGCAGCTAATATGAGAGCAAAAGCAAAAGGGTTATGGGTTGATAAAGCAATAGAATCTATGTTGATCTCAAACAAAAAGTCAGTTGAAATAATTAAGAAATATGGTGGTACTGCTTGTACTGATATTACTGGCTTTGGTTTAATTGGTCACTTACTAGAAATGCTTGAAAAAAATCAACTAACAGCTAATATTAATCTTGAAAATATTCCAATATTAGATGGAGCAGATGAAACTATTTCTAAAAAAATTATCTCAACATTACAAGATAAGAATGAAAAATTTTCTAGATATATAAAAAATTGTTCTAAATTTAATAAATCACCAAATTACAAATTACTTTTTGATCCACAAACAGCTGGTGGGATGTTAGCTGGAATTCCAAAAGATCATGTTGAAGACTGCTTAAACGATTTAACTAAAAATAACTACATAAATGCTAGAAAAATTGGAACCGTTGAAGAACAGACAAAAGTAAAAGAAAAAATATGTATTATAAAATAAAAAAATCCGCCCTAATTAAAAAAACTAGGGCGGATATATATTAGTATATAAAATTAAATACTAATCAAAGTACCGTTGGTATCTAACAAAAGACTCGCTTGGTCTATTCAGATTAACAGCTGCATTACCATTACCAGTAGAAAAAGAGCCATTAGAAGAATAAACTTCATTCGTAGCATTTCTAATACCAAAGGTAAGTGACCAATCTTCAGCCGCGCTGTTATATGTAGTGTTAAAGTTAACAACCCTATAAGCATCTTCTCTCATTAACATATGAGGTTCAAACTTAAATCTTTGAGCATCCATATACATATAATCAAGTCGAGAAGTAATATTACCACCTGAAACTAAAGGAATACGATGAGTTATACCAAACGTATAATTATTTTCAGGAGCGTAAGGAAGTACTGCTTCTGAAAGTGGAATACATGTCGTAGTAGGACAATTAGTCTTTGATACTAATGGTGTTGAAAGAGTGCTATCTGTATAACCCGGAGCATACCACAGGTATGTACCTGATTGCATAGCATTACCAGCTAGCGAATCAATCTTTGCATCTAATAGGCCGACAGTAGCATCAACACGAAGAGTATCACTCACAATCCATAATGCCTCTAATTCGGCACCAGTTAGAATACCCTTACCAACATTCTCAATACCAGTTCCCCCACTTGCTAATCCTGCTGGTCTAGCGTTGACCTGCATATCATCGTAGGTAGAATTAAATATCGCACCATTTAATCTTAAAGCACCGCCAAATAAATCAGCTTTAGCTCCAATCTCATAATTTGTTACGTATTCAGGTCTGAAAGCTGGCATAGGTTGAGGCATCCCTTCAGGGAAACGACTAGCAAAACCACCATCACGGAACCCTTTAGCAAAAGAGCCATAGATCATAGCAGTATCACTAATATCATAAACTAAGCTCAACATAGGATCGGTTTGCGTCCATTCAGCTGTACCCACTGCTTCTTCACAAATATCAGTAACCTTATCTCTTTCAATCCTTCCATCTCCATTTGAAGTTGGACCACCTGCTGGTTGAGGATTGTTTGCATTTGCAGGGCAATAGTCCCTATGAATAGTTACATCAAATGTTTTCTTATCAGTAGTTGTTCTAAGTCCGCCAGTTAAGTGAAGCCTATCTGAAATATGATAGGTTAACTGAGTAAAAAGAGCATTAGAGGTATTATCGATGTCTCGGGCAATACGCTGGAATTTTAAACCGCCCACTCCATCGTGCACTGCGTTCATACCACTAGCTCCAGTATAAACAGTACCTGGATGATAGCTCGTGTTTTGCTTACGGCCTTGAACCACCCACAAGCCATTTACACCAATTAATGATACGACCTCAGTACCTGTTTCTTTAAACAGATATGCACCAGCTGTGTAATCCAACCTGCCATCCATTGCTTGGCCAGTCAACTGGAACTCTTGAGATCTTCCATCTTGGTGGAAATCATCATTAATATTAGAAAATATTGGGAGTGGGCTATAATCATGATCATTCATAAAGCTTGATTTAAAGCCACGATAAGCTGTAATCGACCTTAATGTACCATATGCAGTCTCTGTTTCTACTGTTAAGGCGCTGCCATAGGTAGTTAACCAATTTTCAGGTGTATAATCCACATTACCATTCACATCATAATAAATGGCACCTGTTTCATAAACATCTACACCAGGATTATTTGCTTCACCATAACAAAGTTTGTTTGTGTTTCTTCCCTCTGCTGTTGCACAAGCTGCAACTCCTGAAAAAGATGCGCCGCCCATAGGTGTTGAAACATTCCACCAGTTACCTTGCATCAAGACAGAAACAAATTCGCCTGTCGTAGTACCATCAGCACTATAAAGCGCTGCTGGAACTAAAGGAGCTGGGGCCGCCTTATTATGAGACCAATCTCCAGTAAGATTAACTCTTAAACTATCTGAAGGAGAAAATTCTAACTGGGCACGAACTGCCGAAGTATTATCATCGCCTAACCAAAGATTATCATAACTAGTAGCCTTAACATAACCGCCTCTAGTTCTTTGCATGATAGAAACCCTGGCTGCTAAGTCATCTACGGCTTCTATAGGTAGATTAAATGAAGCTCTAAGATTGCTATAACTGTTTTCACCAAATGAAATACTCACTTTTGATTCATAAGCGTCAGGATTAGGTCTTTTAGTCACTAAGTTAACTGCTCCAGCTAAAGTGTTCCTTCCAAAAAGCGTTCCCTGCGGGCCTCTTAAAACCTCTGCTCTTTCTAAATCAACAAGATCCATCATGCTTCCAATTGATCTAGCAACATAAACGCCATCAATGTAGATACCTACTGCTGGATCAGTGTTAATTACAAAATCTGATTGTCCAACACCACGCATAAAAATAGTTGGTGAAGCTGTTAGTCCACTTGTTTGCGATGCTGCCTCAATCATAACATTTGGTGTTGCCTGTGCTAAATCATTAACATTCAACGCACCACGAAGATCAATCTCATCCTCTGTAAAAGCAGTAACTGCTATTGGAGTATCTTGAAGTGACTCTTCTCTTCTTCTAGCAGTAACCACTATCTCCTCAATTGCAAAAGCACCTCCCGTAGCTTGGGCAGATGCTTTATCGAAAGAAAAAAATAGTGGAAACAATACAACAGAAAAAAGAGCTGTATATCTCTTATAATTCACACTGTTCTCCTATAAAAAATTATTACTCTAACACTCTATCTTATATTCATATCTTTATCATTAAATTTCTAAAAAAAACAACATATTTTTGTAAAAAAACAACAAATGGCGGAGGTGGATGGGAATCGAACCCACCACCCGATATTATTCAAGTCACTGGTTTTGAAGACCAGGAGAGTCACCAGACTCCATTCACCTCCTCATTTTTAAAAATTAAAACTTATTTTTGAGCCTTCTATAATCACCAAATCTTTCTGTTATACCAGTAGCGTCAAAATGCTCCATTATTGGTATCACTGATTTTCTAGAACTCGCTAATAAGTCCCTAACTTGAGAAATAGTAAATTTATCAGGATATGGAAATTCTTGCTCTATAATTTTCTTTACTTTGTCTAAATTAATTCTATGAGTTAGATATTTTATTCTTCTATCATAAAGCTTTAAAGACACTAGCTTTCCTTGTTTTAGTAGCAAGCGATTCATTTGTTTGGCTATTTCGCTACCATCCAAAATATTCTCTTCAGATTCAATATTGTACTCAAGAGAAAGATATTTCTCTTCAATATTCTTAATCACTTCTAATTGATCTTTATCTAAATTAATATCTAATATGTCTTTTTTAGAGTGGTTTATTTTTTTTCTTGGTGTTAATACTTCTTTCTTAAAATCTTGTGTATCTATAATCTTAGTTATCTCACCTCCACCTATTGTTTTAGAAGGAGAAAATGATCTTATTACAAATTTTTCATGTTCATGAGTTACAACAGGTGTATTGAAGAAAAACTTTACTAATGCTTCTTCACCTTGACTCAAAATATTTTTTTTACTTATTTTTATTCTAGCTGAAACATCTAAAGTACCAACTAGAACATGAACAATAGAATTATTTTTTAATCTACATGAGGGCCTTTCTAATATCTTAATCTTAGCTTCAAATGCTATAGTCTTCTTTAAAAAATTTTGTGAAGAAACGACATTGCCTCTATTTAAATTACTTATCTTTATCCCCCTAAGGTTAATTGCAACTCTTTGTCCTTTTTCTGCCTGAGGTACTTCCTTGTTATTAACATGAATACTTCTAATTGACAGCTTTTCTTCCTGTGGAAGTAAAATAACTTCACTCTTATTATCTAAATTTCCATGTCTTAAAGTACCAGTAACAATCGTTCCAAAACCCTGCTTGTGAAAAACTCTATCTATTGGAAGAAAAAAATTACTTTCAATGATTTCTTTTTTTTCAAAACTAGCGGCATCTTTAACAAGCAAGCCCTTTAAAGCATCTATTCCAGATCTGCTAATAGAAGATACTTCATGTAAATTGAAATTTTTTAAGAAAGTATCTTTCAAAAAGTTCTTAATTTTTTCTCGCTCTTTAATAATTTCATTTTTTGACAATAAATCTATTTTAGTTAAGACAACTATGCCTTTATTAATCCCTAGAACAGAAGCAATATCAAGATGTTCTATAGTTTGTGGCATGATTCCTTCATTCACTGCAATTACTAATAAAATACTACTAATCCCAGATGCCCCAGAAACCATATTTTTTATAAAAGATTCATGGCCAGGCAAATCAATTAAGTCTATAAATGTATTATTAGAATGAATATAAGCAAAGCCTGGAACAATAGAAAGCCCCCTTTCATGTTCTTCTTTTAAAAGATCTGTATCTATCCCAGTTAATGCTTTAACTAATGATGTCTTACCATGATCAACGTGGCCAAGCACACCAATTGACATATGTTTCATCAGGAAAATATTTTCTCTAAAGCCTTGTATATATCTTGTACTTGATCCTCTCTTACTGCCCTAAGGTCAATATAAACAAAACCTGAATTAATCCTTGAAATAATTGGCGGCTCTGAATCTCTTAGCTGCTTAGCTAAATTATTAGCAGAAATTTTTAATGGCTCAAGCTTGATAACTGGTGAGGGTATTTTATTATTGGGTAGCGTACCTCCACCAGAATAACTAAATCCATCTTCTATATAGTGTTTAATATTTTTTATATTCTTCAAAAGATCTGAAAGAAGGACTATTCTTTCTCTAACTTTATCCTGATCTTCACAAATCATTCTTAAAGTTGGAATATCTTTTTTTGGATTATATGGGGGGAAATAAAGCCTTAAGGTCTCTGCCAGAGCAGCTAAACTCAGCTTATCAATCCTAAGAGCTCTAAGTAGAGGATTTTTTTTAATTAATGCTATTAGCTCTGCTCTACCCACCAAGATGCCAGATTGAGGGCCTCCTAATAATTTATCCCCGCTAAAGCTAATTAAATCAACCCCTGCTTCTATACTTTTATGGATTGATGAACTAAGTCTAATATCATCATTAGAAAGTTCAACCAATGAGCCACATCCTAAATCTTCAATTGTTATTATTTCCTTATTGTGAGCTAGACTCGTAATTTCTTTAATATCAGGCTTAGAGGTGTGGCCATATAATTTATAATTACTAGGATGAACAACTAAAATTGCCTTTGATCTTTCAGTTAATGCAGTCCTATAGTCACTAAGAGCAGTAATATTAGTTGTACCAACTTCTATCATATTAGCGCCACTTTGCTTAATGACATCAGGCATACGAAATGAGTCACCAATTTCAACTAACTCGCCTCTAGATATAACCACTTCTTGATCTTTAGCAAAAGAATTTATCGCTAACATAAATGCTGCGGCACAATTATTTACAACAATTGCTGCCTCTGCTCCAGTTAGTTTAGTTATTAAAGACTCAACATGTTTATACCTTGAAGAGCGCTCACCTTTATCTAAACTATATTCTAAATTAGAATAGTTTCTAGCAACCTTATTCATCTCTAAAATCGCTTGATCTGCTAGGCACGCCCTACCCAGATTTGTATGCAAAATAACTCCTGTTGCATTTATTACCGGCCTAAAGCTTTTCTTTCTTTTATCTAATAATTCATCACGCAATCTATTTAAATAGTCTTGGTTATCAAAAATGGGCAAATAATATGAGCCTTCTTTAACTAATTTTCTGTAATGAGATAAATGGCTCCTCATAACATCAGCTACCTCAGAGTGAGAAAATTCATTAGATAATCTCTTTCCTATATCTGAACTCAACCAGCTATCAATCGATGGAATTTTTCTCAAAAGTTCTTTAATCATTGTTTCGACTTTCTATCATATAAGAAAAATGGAAGATAAATTAAAAAAAAGATACCAATACCTATAATAATGTAAAAAGGGATCTGGTAAGGAGGATTAGGCATAAAATTAGTTATATTAGTCCCTCCTGGTAAATCTATTAAATACCAATAATTAGCTGGATTACCAGGTGCAAAAAAATTAATAGTCAAATTAATAATGTAAATAAAAATAACCATGGCTAAACTAATTGGTATTACTTTTAATAATGATTGAAAGTTAGGGCGCATTTTAAAAACTATTGCGGAATAAGAAATGCCCAACCACATAAGCCAATGTCCAAAAAAGAATAATATAAATTGAATATCAGGAAATCCTAAAATTATATCTGGTTGAGTATTTGCCATCAAACCGCCTGAAATTCCCCAAAAAAAAGCAATTTCAAAGAAAATCTTTCTTTTAGTTAATAAAAAAATAGCAATAGTAAATGAAGAGAAGTGGCAAAGATGCAAAGGCAACATATTGAGTATTGAAAAAGACTCAGGCCATAAAAAAGGATAGTAGATCGGCTTTGCTAGTTCATTAAGAATAAGTAAGCAGGCTAATAAATTACCAAGACTATTTTTTAATTTATCGTTATAAGGCAATAGGAGCCAAGGAAATAGCAAAACTGATATAAATATCAATGCCAATACAGTTAAATGGTCAAAACCAAATATTTGAAATGGAGCAATTGTTTTCATCTATATATTTCTGCTCAAGCGCTATAATAAAAATATTGTTTAGTTTAGAGTATTTTATGAGAAACTGTATAATTATTTTCTTATATTTAGGTAAAAATATACCTAAATTTAGCTACTTTTAATTTTAGTGGAAAAAATATGGCTAATAAAAAAGTTATCGATTACAAAAGCGGTCGGCATTTTTTACAGGTTCCAGGGCCAACTAATGTGCCTGACAGAATTATCCAAGCAATAGCTAAACCAACAATAGATCATAGGGGGCCAGCTTTCTCAGAGCTTGTTCTTAATATAATTCCCAGACTAAAAAAAATATTTAATACAGATTCACCAATAATGATTTACCCAAGTTCTGCAACTGGTAGTTGGGAATCAAGTATCGTCAATACTCTAAGCCCTAAAGATAAAATTATGATGTTTGATAGTGGTGATTTTGCTCTTAAATGGAAAATTGTTGCTGAAAGATTTGGTCTAGAGATTATTTATGTACCTTGTAATTGGAGAGAGGGTATAGACCCAAATGTGATTGAAGAACTGCTCAAAAAAGATACAAAACAAGAAATTAAATCAGTAATGGTTGTTCATAATGAAACATCAACTGGGGTTGCCAATTCAATGAAAGAGATTAGGGAAGCAATCAACCAATCGAGGCATCCAGCATTGCTAATGGTTGATGCTGTTTCTTCGGCTTTCTCAATCGAGTATCTTCAAGATGAATGGGATGTAGATGTAACAATTGCTGGATCTCAAAAAGGACTAATGTTGCCCCCTGGTTTATCATTTAATGTAGTAAGTGAAAAAGCTCTTAATGCTCATAAAAAAGCAAGCTTGCCAAAAAGCTACTGGAATTGGTCAGATGTGTTACCTTCAAACGAAACTGGATTTTATCCATACACCCCAGCTACAACTTTACTTTTTGGCTTAAAAGAAGCTCTCATTATGATAGAGGAAGAAGGTATGGAAAATATCTATAAACGACATTATCATCATTCTCAAGCAACTCAAAAAGCAGTAAAAGCATGGGGATTAGAAAATCATTGTTCAATTCCTAAAAAAAGTAGTCACACGGTAACCACAGTAAAAATACCAGAAAACTATAGTGCTAATAATCTTCGTTCAGTAATTCTTGAAGAATTTGATATGTCATTAGGAACTGGTCTTGGAAAATTAATAGATAAAGTATTTAGAATAGGTCATTTAGGTAGCTTTAATGATCTAATGCTCTTAGGTACTCTTTCAGGAGTTGAAATGGGGCTTGAGCTAGCCAATGTTCCACATAATAAAGGGGGCGTTCAAGCTGCAATGAGTTATTTAATATCTAATAAAAATAATTAAATAACAATCGATTTAACTAATGGGGGTCATCATGAAAATAATATTATGCATATCAAAGATTGTCAGTTTATTTATTTGTATTTCTTCTTTATCGGTTGCGCAGGAATTTCAAATTTATGGCGAGACCAATTTTGAAGCAAGTGGAAATCATGAAGCTCATAAGAAATTTATAGAAGGTTTATTACAGCTCCATAACTTTGAATATGACGATGCGAGGAATAGTTTTTTATTAGCTCAAGATATTGATCCAGATTTTGTTATGGCCTATTGGGGAGAAGCATTAACTTTTGAGCACCCACTGTGGAGTAGACATAATTTACAAGCTTCAAGAAATGCCTTGGCAAAAATAGCTCAATCAAAAGAAGAAAGAATAAACAAAGCAATAACTGAGAGAGAGAAACATTATATAGAATCTATAGAAATTCTATTTGGTGAAGGTAGCCAAGAAGAAAGAGAAATAAATTACTCATTAAAATTAAAAGAAATTTATGAACAATATCCTGATGATCTTGATGCTGCAGCCTTCTATGCTTTATCGCTTATCACAATTAGTCACGAAGGTAGAGATTTTTCGCTGTATATGAGGGCTGGCGCTATAACAGAAGATATTTTATTAATTAATCCAAGGCATCCAGGTGCACTTCATTACGCCATTCATTCCTATGATGATCCAATCCATGCTCCTCTAGGGCTTAGAGCTGCAAAAACTTATGTTGAAGTAGCGCCTTCTGCTGTTCATGCACTTCATATGGGTTCACACATCTACTTTGCCTTAGGCATGTGGGAATTAGGAACAGAGAGGAATACTCGTTCTTTCGAGGAGGCAATTGCAAGAAGAGCAAGCCCCGACGATCCCTATGGAAACCAGGCATACCACGCTTTAACTTGGTTAATCTACTCACTAAACCAAGAGGGTAAACATGATCAAGCTGCAGAAAAATTATCGATAATAGAAAAACAAATGAAGCTTCATAATAGAGTTATGGATAGACAAAATTTTATTGCTGGCAGATCATCTTACCTTATCGATACTCAAGATTGGCTTGGTCACTTTGCTAAAATTGAGGTTAATTATGAAGGTTTATCTCCTTATTTCGTCTCGACAGATCAATATATTCAAGGAGTAATAGCACTCAAAAATAAAGACTTAGAAAGCGCGTTAGTTGCTTTACAAAATATTAATGGTTCAGAGCCAATTCAAACAAAAAGCAGGTCAGCAATGGCGCCAAGATTAATGCATCTATCACTAGAAGCTCAAATAGAGCTTATTAAAGGAAATGAAAAAATTGCAATAGATTTAATGCAGCAGGCAGTAGAAATGGAATTAAGTGTCTCACCTGAATATGGCCCACCAGTTCCGGTTCAACCTACAGCAGAACTACTAGGAAATATATACCTTATACTAGACAAAAAAACTCTAGCTAAAGAGTCATATGAAGAATCCCTAAAAAATACTTTTGGTAGACTAATATCAGAAAATGGACTTAAAAAATCTATAGAATAAATAAATCTAAATTATACAAATTATGCTAGTTTCAATTTCTAAATGAAAAGAAATCAAAAAAAATCTTAACTTGTAGTATCTGAATCGATAGGCAATTCAATTTCCTTTGCTAGCTGAGCTGATTTGTCCATAGCCATAGTTAACATCAAATTTCTATGCCCTTCTTCTGCGGTCGCATGTGGTGTATCAATATCATATAAAATTCTTGTAAACCAAGATATAGTTTCCTCTTTCATAGGTCCCCAAAATTGATTATTCCAAATATCACCAGGAGGATAGCTTGTAAGAAAATCAACATGGCGCTCCATAGGAGGTTGAAAATTATTAGTAGTATAACCAGCTGGTAAAGGCTCTTCAGTCGCTAAAATTAAATCCCTATGCGTATCCTCAACATCTATAACACCTTTTGATCCAACTATACCTATCTCCAATCCGTAAACAGAACCAGGCCATACTGATGGTAGGCCCCAGCTAATATTCATTGAAAAAATGCTTCCGTCATCCATAGTAAAAAGACCAAAAGTTGAATCTTTTGTTCCTAAATGAGAAAGTGCTTTCTCTGTAGATCTTGCATATACAGAAATTGGATTCTTACCTTCCATAAGCCACATAGACATATCCAGACTATGAGTTCCAGAAACTACCATAGGAGTTAAATTATCTCTATTCTTAGTCTTCGAAATAGTAGCAATAGGAACCATGCGGTTCATTAAAGCGCGAGTAATAACAGAATGGACATCACCTATTTGTCCGTTAGAAATTCTCTCTTTAATTGCCAAAAATCTTCTTCTAAACCTTTGGGTGTATCCTACACACGCATCTACTTTATTCTGTTTTAATGCATTAATAATCGATAATGACTCACTTATATCGGTAGCTAGAGGCTTCTCAACAAAAATTTTATGATTATGCTCAATTGCTAAAAGTGTTGGCTCTGTATGACAATTTTCATCTGTAAGAATCATAGCGGCATTAACTTCAGGACGCCTTAATAACTCTGACATATCAGTTGTAAAGTAATCCGCTTTAATATCTTTCGCTAACTTATTTCCAAGATCCTTATTTAAATCACATAAGCCAATCCATTCCACTCCTGGATAATCTCTAGCGATACTAGATCTTATTCTTCCAATAGTTCCACACCCAATAACCGCTAAGCCAATTTTTTTTGAATCATTACTCACAAGACACCTTTTTTATTATTAAAAATACCATCATAAAATGTATACAAAACTACAAATAGAAGAATCGTTCCAAGTTTTCTATCCCATAAAACACTAATAAAGCCTTGATCCTGAAAAACTAAAAGAGCGCGCCTAAAATTCTCATCAGCTAATGGTCCCAAAATTATTGCTAATACTATAGGAGCTAAAGGAAAATTTAAACGAAAAAGAATATATCCTATGACTCCAGAAATAAGCATTACATATACATCAAAATAATTAAAATTAACTGCGAATGATCCAAGAACACAAATTGGGATGATTAAAGGCATTAATATAGCTTTTGGAAAATTAAATAGTTTAACACATGGTTTAATTAACAATATTGCCATGCCATACATAAAAAAATTCGCGATTATAAGGCCAAGATAAATATAGAAAATTAAGCCTGGATTTTCTGTTTGGATTAATGGCCCAACCACAACATTCTTCAATTCGAGTGCTGCCAAAATAGCAGCTGCAGCGGCGTTACCTGGAATACCTAAAGCCAAGGTTGGTAACATTGATCCTCCAACATTTGCATTATTTGCTACCTCTGAACAAACAATTGCCTCATAACTACCTTTTCCCCATTTTTTCCTTTCTTTTTTACTTGCTCTTCTTCTACCAATATCATAAGAGAAGAAAGATGCTATATTAGCACCTGCTCCAGGAATAGCGCCTACCAAAGTCCCTATTAGCCCAGAACGTATACTAGGCTTGGCATATTTAATGAGCGTTTTAAATGAGGGTAAAATATTGCTAACTGCCGAGGTTTGGTTTGAGTTATCTCTTTGAGGAAGAACCCTAAGAATTTCAGTTAAACCAAATAATCCAATCAATACAGGTATAAAGCTAATTCCATCTTCTAGATTATATGAATTAAAACTAAATCTAGGAACACCGTGGATAGAATCGAGGCCAACAAATGAAATAATTAAACCTATACAACCAGCAATCCAACCTTTTAACGGAGATTCTCTAGAAGACATGGAGCCACAGATTGCTATACCCCAAATAGACAGTAAAAACATCTCCCAAGATCTAAACTGAAGAGCAAAAAATAAAATAGCTGGAATTAAGGCAATCAACAAAATAATACCAATCCAGTTTCCTAGAAATGAAGCCGAGATCGCAGTACCTAAAGCTAGGCCTCCTTCTCCTTTTTTAGCTAGGATATTACCCTCAAGCATTGTAGGGACTGCATCAGGCGTGCCCGGTATATTCAAAAGAACTGCAGATATAGCGCCGCCAAAAACACATCCAGTATATACACCTAACATAAAAAAAATGGCGACTGATTGAGTCATTCCAATGGTTAATCCAATCAGCAAAGTCATTGCCATCGTTGTTGATAACCCAGGCATAGCTCCCCACAAGATTCCTAATGTGACTCCAGATAAGCATGCAAACCATAAGATAGGATTATTTAAGATATAAAATAATTGATCCTGAACTTGTAAAAAAACTTCCATTAAAATTCTCTTAAAAATATCCAGGCATCAATATGCCAAAACCGTATCTAAAAATAGCTGATAAACTTTCAACAAAAATAAACACAATAGAGAAACATCTTAATATTTTTTTATCCCAAAATATTTTCACAATAATAGTGATCATAATTGTAGAAATAATTTGAAAACTACTTAGCCTATAATCAAATAAAATAATTGGCACAATAAACTCAAATCTAGTGAAGCCAACTGTAAAGACATAAATAGAAATTAATGCTAATAAAAGAAAAGTTCTCTTATTTTCTTGAGTAATATCTAATTCAAAATCGAGCTTTCTTAACTTGAAAAAGCCATTTGATCTTATTGCTTGTATGGCAAGCAAGATAGAAAGAAATAATAGTGCTAACGAGGCAATAAAAGGCAATAATCCAGGAGCAGTATAAATACTTCCAGGAACATCTAAATTAAGAGATAAAACCATTACTATAATTGAGAAAATAGAAAGCACTAGAGCGCTTAAAAGATCCTTAAAGAAATCATTACTTTTTCTTTCGTCAATCACCCTCTAATTCCTCTAAAGGCTGATAGTTAATAGGAGGCCACCATAAATGAAACTCTTCTGGTGAAGGAAGGTTTAAGATAGCTGGAGATCTTGCCTCTGGTATAGCCAGTCTTTCAAATGTCGCTGCTGATATAACTTCCAACTCTGCTGCCCTTCTGTCAGCTTCACTTCCAAGAACTAGATCTAATTTAAAGTTTCTACTTGCTAAAAAATCTCTAAAGCCCTTAGAGTTAGCTGCATTAATAAATGCTTCTTGTAATTGAATGATTATATCTATCGGTGTATCTCTTCTAATACCAAGATTATAGTTACCATTAGGCGGAAGCTGCTCGTTAACAGAAGATAAAAAATTATATATAGAGGGCAAAATAATGCTATTTGAGAGAGAGATATCATTTGGGCTAGTTTGCTGAATTGAATCTAATTGTCCAGATTGAAAAAACTGAATATGTTCGTGTATTCCACCTCCTGCAATATCAACTTCTCCATTAATTCCTGCCAGAGTTGCTAATCTTCCACTTCCATAAGGTATATATTTAAGCTCTATTCCTGCAGAATGAGCAACAACTGCAGCTAATTCATGCCATTGACCGCCAGTACCAGATGTAGAAATAGTTATTTCACCAGGAGCCTCTCTTGCGGCTGCAACAATATCATTAAAATTTTTAAATCTGGAATCAGGGCGTACAGCCCAACTACCAGTATTTGAAGCTGCTTGCATAAAATACCAATCTTCCCAAGAAATAGAGTCATCTCCACCACTTATTCTAGAATATTTATTAAAATTTGATGCTCCTAATAAAGTATAGCCATCATTCCTTTTGTTCAAAACATAGCGGGTAGCTAAAGCTCCAGCTCCACCAGGCCTATTAACAATGTTTATTCTCCAACCTGTAGCTTCACTCATTTCCTTTGCTAGCGCGCGCAGAACCGTATCAGTTCCTCCACCAGTAGAGTACATAACCACAATCGTGATTGGTCGATCTGGCCAATCTGCTATAGCATGGCTTATATAGAAGTAAGCACCAAAAAAAAAGATAAGCAGATAAAATTTTTTAAGATTTTTTATTCTCATTAGCTTCCTAAAGATATAAGAGTTTCCAGCCTCCTTCAAGTGGTTAAAAAAATAATTTATAAGGATTGAAAAAATAGTATAATCAACTACTATCATAATAATTAAGATTAATAACCTACACATAAAGGAGATTAGTTATGGCCAACTTTGGCATAGGTGGAGTTGATTGGCAACAAAGAGTTAACTGGGAACGTATGAGAACCTATCGACTTGAAAGAGCAAGAGATCATATGAAAAAACATGGTTTAAGCGCTCTAGTATTGATGTACGACGAAAATATTCGCTATGTTACAGCTACGATGACTCCAGGTTGGTGTCGGCTAAAACCAGGACTAAGGTATGCAATGTTATGTGGAGATGATGCTCCAGTAATTTTTGAGCAGGGAGATATTGGAATGCAGATCAAGAGGCACTCCCCTTGGATACCCCCAGAAAATGTTCGCTATTCCTATGCATGGATTAAAGGAGCTGCTGGTCCTGCTTCTAAGCAACAAGTAGGTAAATTTGTTAAAGCAGTAAAACAAGAAATGAAAAAAAGCGGTGTTGCTGGTGGAAAAGTTGGAGTTGATTTTGTTGATATTAATCTTATGAAGGCTTTCGAAGAAGAAGGAATTGACTGGACTGATGGAATGACTCCAATGATGGAATCAAGAGCAGTTAAAAATGTAGATGAACAAGAATGCTTCAGAATGGTTGGAGCTATTGGCGATGCTGCTCATTGGGAAACAATGAAGTTTCTTAGACCCGGTATCACTGAAAACCAAGTTACTGCTCATATAATGAAATTCTTATACGATATTCCTGGTATAGAAGATGTTGAAGACGTTATTGTTTCATCAGGGCCAAATACTTGGCCAAACTGGAGAAATTTCTCAGATCGTATAATTAAGCCAGGTGATATTGTCTTTATGGATTTAGCTGCTCTAACTTGGAATGGCTATAAATCATGCTATTACAGAACTTATTGTGTTGGCAAAGAACCAAGTGAGCAACAAAAAGAGACTTATGCTACTGCCTTGGATTGGCTCTATAAAGCTATTAATGAGGTAAAACCAGGAGCGACTACTAGAGATATTGCCTCTGTATGGCCTTCCTCAAAAGAAGTTTGGGGTTATGAAGAAGAAGATCAAGCAGCCGCAAATCTCTGGGGCCATGGGCTTGGGCTTGCTCAATATGACCCCCCTGTAATTTCAAGAATATGGTCTTTAGATCATCCTATAGAAATTCAGGAAGGAATGACATTTGCTCTAGAAACTCAGCATGGGATCCCTTTTGAATATGGTGTTAGGATTGAAGAAATGCTTATTGTTCACTCTGATCATACAGAAATTGTTTCTAATTTCCCTGTAGAAAAGATAACTGTAGTTGATCCAATTTCAGGCTACGCTGCACCAGATTCTAGAGATAGAAAACTAGTGTAAAATACTAAAATAATAGGGTCTTGATTATATGAAAAACTTAATCATTCCTCTCAGTTCGAAAGAGGCGATGGATCCTGTTCGTTTTGGTCCAAAAGCTGCAAATCTTTCAGCGCTTGGATTTCAAGATATTCCTACTCCTGGGGGATACTGTCTCGATGCAGAAGCATATAGAATTCAAATAAAACACCTTAAACTTGAAAAAGCTGCTAAAGGTGTATTTTCTGCAGAAGACGCTAAAGCTAGAAGATTTGCTTTAGATATGAAAATAGGTCTACTAGATAACCCAATTAAAGAGGAAATATCTAATCAATTAATTAGTATCTGGAATAAAATTAATACCGAAGAAAATAAAGGAGTCGTTGTCCGTTCTTCAGCATTAGTTGAAGATAGATATGGCTCTAGCTTTGCCGGTCAATTTGAAAGTTTTTTAGGTATAGATAATATTGAAGACTTTTTTACATCTATTCGTTCATGCTGGTGTGCGCTTTGGTCTACAAGAGCCTTAAGATATATGGCAACTCATGATGTTGACGCAGCGGATACTGCTATGGGATTAATAATTCAGCCTCTTATTGATGCTAAAGTTTCTGGAGGAGGTCTTAGTAAAACTTCAGAAGGAAATATGTCAATAAGTGCAACCTCGGGGCTTGGTACTTTGATAGCGCAAGGTGAAGTAGTACCAGATAGATATGAACTTACAAGAGAAGGTGAAATTACTGATATTGTTTTAGGAAATACGTCTCATAACCTTACATGTGGTCATGGCTCAGAAAAGGTAAATAAAAAAACTAATAGGATTCCTGAGAAGCCCTATCTAAATGAAATAGAGCTGACTGAACTTTCAAAATACTTATTGGAAGCAGAAAATGTTACTAATGGACCAACTGAAATCGAATGGGCTATGGATGAAAATGGTATAAAACTTGTACAAGCAAGACCTCTGCATGTAGAAGAACCTCATACAGTCGATGAGGTATGGGAAAAAAAACCAAGACTTAGGGGTCACCCAGCTGGAGTTGGATGGGATACAGGAAAGGCATGTGTAATTAACTGTGAATGCGAGTTATCAAGAGTCGCTCCTGGTGATGTGTTGGTAACAAGAGTAGCAAGTCCTGCCCTTAGCCAAATATTACCCCAGGTTTCAGCGGTTGTAGCCGAGCTTGGAGGAAGCACCTCACATCTTGCATCGTTAGCTAGAGAAAGAGGTATACCAATGGTTTTAGGTGTTGCTAATGCAACAAGATCAATTCCAGATAAATCCACAGTAGCAGTAGATGGAGTAGCTGGTATCGTTAGATGGATGGAGTAAATTTAATATGACAAATAAATTTAAAGTTGTACTTACTGACTATGTTTGGGAGTCTATAGAAATAGAAAAAAATATCTTAGGCGATGTTGCAGATATAGTTGCCTTACAGGTAGCTGATACAAATTCTTTTTTTCCCGAATCAGAAAATTGTGATGCTCTTCTTAATACTTATGCTGGACCAATAACAGAAGAAGTAATGCTAAAAATGCCAAATTGTAAAATTATAGCTCGGTATGGAATTGGAGTAGATACAATTGACCTGAAAGCAGCCACTAAGGCAGGGATCATAGTGACTAATAATCCTACTTACTGTATTGAAGAAGTTGCTGAACATACTATTGCTATGCTTTTATCGTCAGCAAGAAAGATTTCTTTCTACGATAGGACGGTTAGAAATGGTGAATGGGCAGTTCCTCCAGGAAAACCAATTTATAGGATAGCAGGAAGTACTTTAGGTCTCATTGGTTACGGAAATATTGCTAGGAGAGTAGCTACAGCTGCTAAAGGTCTAGAGATGAATGTAATTTATTCAGATCCTTTTGTTGAAGAAGGTCAATTTGAAACGCCTGGGAAAAAAGTTGAAATGTCAGAGTTATTAGCTAATTCCGACTTCATATGTATACACGCTCCATTAATTGATCAAACACGATATATGATTAATGAAAATGCATTTTCGCAAATGAAAAATTCAGCTATTGTTATTAATTGCTCTAGAGGGCCAATTATTCATACTGAAGATCTGATAAATGCTCTAGATAATAATAAAATATCTGGTTGTGCATTAGATACAACAGATCCAGAGCCCTTACCAGAAAAGCATGCTCTAAGAAATAGAGAAAATGTAATTATAAATCCTCATGCAGCTTGGTATAGCGAGCAAGCAATGGTTAGATTGCAAGAAGGAGCGCCTAATGAAGTTCTAATGGCTCTAACTGGAAAGTGGCCAAATAATGTAGTAAATAAAGAGGTTAAAAATAATAATAGAGCAGGTATATGAAACGCTTAATTATTTTTTAATTTTTTTACTATCTCATAAACTGCTGCCGTATCCTCACTTCCTAAGCCTTCTTCTAGAGCCTTGCTATATATATCTTTAGCTGCTTCAAAGGTTGGCGAGATTAAATCATGATTATCTATAAAATTAGAGATAAGTTCCATATCCTTTTTCCAAATATCAATTTTCATGGTAGCAGGCTTGTATTTACCCTTAACCATCATTGGTGCCCTCATTTCAAACATTCTAGAACTTCCTGCTCCTGAACCAATGATGTCACATATAGTATGAGGATCTAATCCTCCTTTCAGACCTAAGGATATGGCTTCTGCTGCTACAACATTATGGACATGGACTAATAAATTAGCTATTAACTTCATCTTAGTTCCATTTCCATATTCTCCTAGAAAATATTGTACTCTAGAAAATCCTTTAAAAATATCTAGAAAATTATTATAGCCTTCTTCATCACCACTTGCGTAAATTGCTAAATCACGATCTAATGCTTGAGCGCCTGTTCCGCTTAACGGACAATCAAGCATCACAATATTATTTCTTAATAAAATATTATAGCTTTCCTGTTTAGAAGTAATAGGAAAAGTGCTTAATTCAGCAACTAAGATCTTTCTATCTTTTATACTATTCGATTGAATTATTTGTTGAGAAAAAAAATCTAAAGCCTCAACTGTAGGTAAGCTAGTTAAAATATAATCTGCCTTTTGAGAAATTTCATCAATAGATTTAACTATCTTAACTCCATAAGCCTCAGCTTTCTTCAGCTGATTTAAAGCTATATCAAAACCAAAAACCGTAAAACCAGACTTAACTAAATTTTGAGATATGGCGCCTCCCATTATCCCTAAACCTACAACTCCAACATATTTAGATCTATCTATATTCATTAAATTATTTACTTACTCTTATTGAGTTAACCAACTTACTATAATCAATTGATTGTTGTTGTCTTACCTCTTCATAATCAACGCCGTCCATATACTCAACATTTTCACCCATCTGTCTCATGGTATCAATGTAGCGCTGATCGTTTTGTAGCTCCTTTAATGCTTTTCTCACTTTTAATAGTCTATCTTTTGGCATTTCAATTGGCGCCATAACTATTCTATGAATAAAACCAGTTGTTGCTGACAAACCAATCTCAGTAAATGATGGAACATTGGCAATTTGTCTTTCTTGCCCAGCAGTGGCAAGAATCCTTATTCTTCCTGACTTAACATCTTCAGCTACAGTAGCTGGAAAAGCCATAGAAATATCAACATCTCCCGACAGAAGTGCTGCTTTAGCTGGACCGCCACCTCTATAAGGAATCATCCTAAATCTAAGATCTAAGTTTTGCATTATCTCCCATTCTGGAACAAATAATGCTGCCCAAAGACCGCTATGGGAAATTCTTAATTTACCAGGTCGAAGCTTTGCATCACTCTCAACATCATCCCATGTTTTATAAGGCCCATCTCCTCTAACAATAATTGCAATCTGTCCATAATTTATTCTAGCAACCGGAACTAAATCCTCATTAGTATCATAATGATCATTAGGGAAGGTAAACTGATGTAGTTGGTCACGATAATTATCTGTAAAAACTAAAGTATAGCCATCTGGTACTGATCTAATTGCCTCCAAAGTACCCTTCTGACCAGCCTGTCCAGGAACTAACTTTATTAACATTTGCTGGCCTAAATAATCAGAGAGGTAACTAGTAAAAACTCTAGCAGTTAAATCATTAGAACCGCCAGCTGCATAAGGTGTAATTAAAGTTATTGGTTTCTCTGGGTAATCAGCATTTAAAGAACCAACAAAAAAATTACTCAAAAAAAATAAAAGAATAGGGCATAACTTAAAAAAATATTTAAAACTAATTTTCATTAATTTGATGCCCTCTTTCTAAATCGATTCATCCTAATTCCTAAAAAAGTACCTATTAATGGAGTTAAAATCAATATTATAGTCATACCAATTCTTTCATTTAATGCAAAGCTGATCCAATCACTTCCTGCTAGAGCTAAAGTTTGTCCAAAAGTATATTCTAGTTCTCTCCCTAGAATAAATCCCATAACCATAGGAGCAACATCAAATTTAGATTCCCTAGCTGCTATCCCTACTAAGCCGAACAATATCAAAGTTAATATATCGAAAGGATTAGACCTCGCTAAATAAGTTCCTGCAAAAGCAAGCATTATAGTAATAGGAATTAAAAGTGATTTTTTTATTGTTACAATTCGTGCAAAAAATGGAATAGTAATATAGCCAATCATTAAAAATAAAAAATTAGCTAAAACCATTGCAATTAATATAGCGAAAACTATATCTCCACTTGATTCTAATAAAGTTGGACCAGGTCTTAGTCCTTGCATCATAAAGGCACCTAGCAATAAAGCAGTTACAGCATCTCCTGGTATTCCCAGAGTTAATAAAGGGACCATAGTTGGTCCATTAACTGCATTATTTGCTGCCTCAGCAGCTGCAACTCCATTGAGCTCTCCTTTACCAAACTTCTCAGGTTGGCTTGACGAATTCTTAGCAGCAATATATCCCATCATTGCAGCTATTGGTTGGCCGAGACCAGGAATGATTCCTATACCAGTACCAATAAAAGTAGACCTAAAGATTGTTTTAAGAGATTTTTTTAATTCATTTAATCCAAGTTTATCGCCAATAAATTTTGATACCTTCTCTCTTGATATATCGCCTTCTTTAGCAGCACCAAAAATTTCAGGCAACGCAAAAAGACCAATTAATATTGGAATTAAATGAAAACCGTCATAAAGTTCTGAAGTGCCAAAAGTATATCTTGGCATTGAAGAAAATGGATCTGCTCCTATAAAGCCAACCCATATCCCTATACCAAGCATTATCAATCCCTTTATAACTGGACCAGTAGCAGTAACAGCAATAATAACTAAGCTTAAAAACATTACTGATGCTATTTCAGGTGGGCCAAAGCTTAGAACTAAAGCAGCAACTGGGATAATCATAAAAAGAGTAAAAAGATCGCTAAAAAGATCTGATATCGCTGAAGCAAATAGACTCATTTCTAACGCTTTTCTAGGTTGGCCCTTTCTAGTTAATGCATATCCATCTTGGACTGTGGCTATCGAAGCTCCAGTACCCGGCATAGAAATTAATATAGCTGGAACACTACCTCCATATATACCTCCTTTATATACTCCTATTAAAAAAGGAATACCTATTAAGGGATCGCCTACAATAAAAGATATTGGTACTAGTACCGACATACCCATAGATGTTGTGAAACCAGGTAGAGAACCCATAAGCATACCTAATAACAGGCCTCCGCTTATCCAAATAAAAGTATCAATCCTTAGTGCTAATTCTAACCCTGTAATTAAATTCTCAATCATATCTATACTGTAGGTAGATTTTGTAAAATGGGGTTAAGCAATTTTTGTATAAAGTCTATTTCTGGTAGCTGGGTCCTTAATACATGTGTAACCAATATATAAAAAGTTATAGGAATAAAAATACTCATTATAATAATTTGAAATATATTTCTATTGCCTAATAAAATTGACGTAAAAGACATTAAAATAAACATAGTTATTATAAATCCTAACTTAGTTAAGACTAATGCTGAAATAATAGTTAAAATAATAAATAATGTTTGTCTTAAAAGCTTAGAATCTTCTTCTTTGATCTTTTGATTGGCTGAGTGAAATTTAGAATTGTTTGATAACTCTATATATAAAAAAATAGAAGATACTATAGAAACTAAAATAAGGATAAGGTTAGGGAACACTCTTGGGTTCATAGCAAGAATATCTTCTCCAAGAAAAATAGGAGTTAAATCTATAAGAGAATTTCTAAAAAATAGAGCCGTTATAGCCATAAATAAAACAATGGCTGTAAAAATTATATCAGCACGAAATTTAAACATCCAACTTCAAAAAAATTAAATGATTATGCAACTGCTGTAGATAAATTTAGCTTATTAAGAGGTAGGTCAACTGCCTTATTTGATTCATCTGATAAATCTGCAGCCATATAAACTTCCATTACTCCTTTAGCATGTTCAGCTGATACCATGACAGGGCGATCAAAACATACTGCCTCTAAATAATGTATAGTCTCATTATGCATTGGACCAGCAAATACATGGCCAAGTGGCTCACCAGGCATTGAAGACATGGGTAGCTGTATCCCATTATCTAAAGAATTAAAAATTACATCTCTATGAGTATCATCTACAACAAGCATTCCGTCCGTACCTAAAACCTCTACCCATGTTCCTGAATAATTTGGGTAACCTGGGGGCATATTCCATCCTGCACCAATGCTCAGAACAACTCCATTATCCATAGTAATAAGTATCCATTGGGAATCAGCTGAACCAGTTACCTCTTGCATAGCTCCGAAAGCGCTTTGAGAATAGACACGGACAGGCTTAGCTGGCTCCATACACCATAGAACAAAATCTAAATCATGAGTTGCTTCCATAGCAGCTGGCGATAACTTAACCCTACTACTGATTTTTTTACCTAGGCCTCTTGTTATATGCCTACTTACTAATGCTGAAACCGGTCTCCCAATCTTATTTTCATCAATACATTTCTTTATATAAGCAAATTTTGGATTAAATCTTTGAGAATACCCAATAGCAAATTTTAATTTATTCTTTGAGCTAATTTCTATCAGCTCATCAGCTTCATCCAAGGTTAATGCTAAAGGTTTCTCAAGAAAAACATGCTTTCCTGACTCTAAAGATTCCTTGGCCATTGGGTAATGGGTTGTTTCTGGTGTAGCTGAAATTATTATTGTATCTAAGTTCTTATTAGAAATAAGCTCTTTATAATCTACTGTTGAGTATGTTGGGTGTACCTCTTTTTTAACCTCTTCTAGTCTATCCTGATTTATTTCAGCTATATGCAATTCATTAACTATTGGGCTTGACGAGCAACTATTAGCTCTTATACCGCCACACCAACCAGTGCCTATAATACCTACATTAATTTTACCCATAACAAATCTACTCCAAAAATCTCATAATTTAGTTCAATAATAATTCTATCCTAATACACCTACAAGAGTAAATTTGGCAACCATAAAGACAAATTTGGAAAAAGCATTATTAATGAAGCAATTAAAAGTATCATAAGCCAATATGGAATTGAGCCTTTAAAAATATCAGATAATGTCACGTCAGGATCAGGCACTGAGGCCTTTACAGTAAACACTAATAAGCCCATTGGAGGGGTCAACAAGCCTGCTTCAATAACCAATATTCCATAGATTGCAAAAACAATCTCATTAATGCCGGCAGTAGCAGCAATAGGCACAAAGATAGGGACAGTTAATAAAATAATAGAAATTGAATCTACTAATGCACCCAAAAGCAACCAGATAACGGTCATAATAATTATTACCATTAATACAGATAAGCCAGTATCTAAAAAAAGAGTCTGTAACATATTTATACCGCCACTAACTGCAAGTAGTTTTGCATACATGGAGCCAGCAATCAGAAGAAACATTATTGGAGCAGTTGATCTCCCGGCATTAAAAATAGCTTCTTTGAATGCTTGGAATCTCATCCCTTTTATAAAACCAAGTATAATGCTGCCAAGAACTCCAAAGCCTGCTGCCTCTGTTGGTGTAAAAACTCCTAACCAAATTCCTCCTAAAACTAAAACTATGAGAGAAAAAATTCCTATGGCGCTTACTATTCCTGAATCTTTTGAAGACTGATTATCAAAAGAAAGCTTAGAATCTATTATAGGAGCTATAGACGGGTTTCTTATTGCCATAAATACGCAATATAATATAAAGGTTAGTCCTAATAACAAACCTGGGACTACTCCAGCAAAAAATAAAGCCCCTACCGAAGCTTCGGTCAGTATAGCCCAAACAATTAATAAAATACTTGGAGGAATAAGCATACCTAAACATCCACAACCAGTTATTACTCCAAGTGCATATGATTTATCGTATCCTGCTTTTCTCATCTCGGGGTAAGCTATTCGACTAAAAGTTGCAGCTGCAGCTATTGATACTCCTGACACAGCAGCAAAGGCTGCATTACCGATTACAGTTGCTGCAGCTAACCTTCCAGGAAGGCGTTTTAAGGCCTTATCACAAGTTAAATAAAGATCATTTGCTGCACCAGAACGACTTATGATTTCTCCCATCAACATAAATAGTGGAATTACTGCTAAAGTGTTACTCCTAATAGAATCATACGCAGTAGAGCCAAGTACTGACAAAGCTATACTTAAATCTCCATAACTCAAGTAAACTCCAATTACACTTGCAATTCCCAAAGAAATACCAATATGTATACCTAAAATCACAAATATAAATAGCATTGCTAAAGAATAAAAAACTACTTCGGGTCCCATAATATTTCTCTAATATATAAATTAATAACTACGCTTCTTGATTGTTAAATTTTGGCTTGCCAGAACAATCAAGATATAAAATATGTAAATAAACAAAGGCAGAAAATAAAGAAGTCAAAACCACTAAAAATCTAATTGGATATGTTGGAACCCTAAGTGCTCCCTCCCCTTCGTATTCACTTACACCTAAAGCTTCAATAGCTGGGCCCCAAGCGCTTAAAGCAGTTCCAATAAAAAATATGAAGCCAAAAATATTAGCTATAGATCTTAATATTTTTTTCCAATCATCTCCAACAGAACCCAAAAGCAGAGTTGTACGAATCATTCCATCATTATAAATAGCGAATGGTAGTTGCAAAAAAGTTATAGCTACCACTGAATTTTTAATTATCTCAGTAGCACCAAGAAGAGGAAGGCTAAAAAAATATCTGCCCATAACATCTATAAAAATAACTAAGGCTAAAACAATTACCCAAAAAGCAGAAATTATATGTATAGTTCTTGTAATTTTTTCTGTCATTATTTTATTTAAACATCTACCCATTTTTTTGATTTAACAGATTGAGCAATTGCTTCAAGAACGGCAACATTCTCTACTCGCTGCTCATTGGTAAATCTATATAGCTTATTATTAATAACTGCATCAGCCCATTCTTCTAAATTAGCTCTAACTGGATCTTTAGCGCCAAATGTCTTTGAATGTTGCTTTCCATCCATACCACATGTTATTAAATGCGTTTTACCTCCATGTTGTGGATGTGAATCATCTCTTGCTTCAATCCACATTTTACTTCCAAAAACCGTAAATCTGCCATAATAAGGGGTAGCTGAAATAGCGCCCAAAAAGCCTGTGGCTCCGTTTTTAAATTTTAGTTCCACATTGACAATATCACCTGTGGGTAAATCAAGAACTCTCTGAGCTGATTGAGCAGCAAGAGATTCAATCGGTCCAAACATTGAAATAAAAAGATCAGTTAAATGAACTCCCATGCCAGTCATACCAGCTGCTGGCGCTTCTTCGTGAGATCCTCTCCAATTATCTGACTCTACAGATGCAAAAATACTATGAGAAAAATTAGCCTCGACATGCATTTTCTCACCCATCTCTCCAGAAGATACTATTTTATGTATTTCTTCCATAGTTGGTTCAAACCTTCTTTCATGACCAACACCCATAATAATTTTTGCTTTATCAGCAGCATCTACCATTCTCTTAACACTTGCTTTTGATAGAGAAAGGGGTTTCTCACAAAAAATTTGCTTCTTTTGTTTAATTGCTTGTAAAAATTGTTCTTCATGCTGTGAATGAGGGGTGCACAAAATAACTGCATCTATATCAGGATCCTTAAGAGCATCTTCATAGCTACTCACAAGTGGGATTTTTTTTTGATCTGAAAAGTCTTTATGTTTTTCTGGTGTTCTTGCAGTGAGCTTAGTAATTTTAATTTTATCACTGCCATCTATAGCCTCAACCATATGCCTACCCCACCAACCAAGACCTATCATCGCTGCTCTTAACATCTCACCTCCATTATTTATTCAATTTCATAATTAACTGGCCACTCAAAACCACTGTTTGTAACTTCCTCAATATACGAAATAAGGATCTCGCTTCCTGGCATACCTCGTGAATTTGCCTCTATTGCCATCTCATTTGGAAAATTAATTAATGATTCTGCCCATTGAGTCCTTACTTCATTGGATAGCTCTCTCACTTCTGCGCCTGCTAATCTTAAATTCTCTAAACCTTCAGCCTGCCTAATATCTAGTTCGATAGCTGCTATAGATTCATATTCCAGTCCTACCGCTCTTATTATAGATTGAACATTTTCAGGTAAGCGATCTAAGCTCTTAACATTCATTGTCATAATTGCAGCACCTCCCATTGCACCAAATCCTATTAATGTATAGTAAGGTGAAGGTTCATGAAGCTTATAAGCAAAATAAGATGATGGATACATTAACCATCCAGAATAAACACCGGTCTGTAAAGACATGTAAGCATCTGGTAATGCTGATTGAACTGGTATAACTCCAGCAAATTCAAGCCAAGGTAAATTTGGTCCAGCTCCAGCTATTTTTACACCACGCAAATCATCTACTGTATCCCAGGGGACGCTTGAACCAAGATGATAGTTATCAAAGCCATTAATTCCTAACAAGTATTGTCCATAAGATTCTACAAGTTGCTCCTTAAGCCAAGGATTATTATCATAAATAGCTCTGCTAATCCTTACTCCCTCTTGAGCATTTTGGGGTCCAAAAGGAACAAAATACTGAAAGTTATGGAGAAAAAGTTTTGCTGGTTCAAAACAAGTACAAAAAGCACCGATATCTAAAATTCCTATCTGAATTGCTTCTAGAGTTTCAACCACTGATGCAATAGATCCACCATATCCCTCAATAACTCGCAATTCATGTTCTGTTTCTTCAGCAACACGTCTTATTATCTCCGGAACAAAATAATCACGTATAACAGTTGAATATACTGTTGGTCCTGCTGGATGACCTGTGCCTACTCTTAAAGTGAATGTTTCAGAAAAAGCAAAACTATTTAATAAAAAATATAAGAGTGAAGTTTTAAAAAAATATCTAAAAAACATTGTATCCTACAAAAAACTTTATGGAGTAAGAGGGACTTCTGGCCTTGCTGGTCTAGCCGGCTCATTAGTATATAGCTCTGTAATCTTCCCTCTAGGTGTTAAATCTTTTCCTTCAAGTCCAGCATACTCAGGAGTGTATCTGGCACATTTAAAAAAAGCACTAAAAAAAGTTCCGGTATCAGCTGTCATAGTTTCATAAATACCATAATTACCCTGAGTTCGATCTCCTACAGGACTGATATATTCCCAAACTACTTCACCAGCAGAAGTAACTTCGAAAATATGTCCGTGAGGGCCAGAGCAAACCAATGTATTTCCATTTGGAAGTCTTTGAGTACCAGAAATATATTGGCCATAAAAGGCATTAGGAATTGGCGGAACATAACTCCAAACAATTTGATTAGATAATTGAGAAATCGTGTCTCTACTCATTCCCATTCCAGGCGGTCTAGAGGGTGTATGTCCTGCCAACATCTCTGGTACATAATTTCCCTCTGACATTGGCCCATCATATGGATTAATCTCTCTTATTGAAGAATAAACTTGGCTTAGCCTTCTTGTGCCATTATCAAAGATTAAAAAATTTCCAGCTCCATCTAGCTCACTGAAACCAGTTCCTATTTCTCTATCTCTAATCCATTGTATGTCATGTGTAAAAAATAGCTGTTGGTGGCCATTAGTACTACTGCTACCTTCATTAAGAGATGAAGGGCAATCACCTGCATCATATATACAAGGATTGCCCCATCGAAATAAGAAATCTCCTTTATCACTAGCTGCTAATTCTCTACTTTGCTCAAGATCACCGGGGATGAAAGTATTACCATGATCAATAACATAAAATTCACTATGAGTAGAATTATTTATAACTATCTGATCAAGCTCATAGTTATAGTCTAAACTATTTGCATGAATCCAATCACCACTTACAGGTAGACCAGAAAAATAAATATCAAGCTTGTCAGGATTTTCACTAACAATTCCATAATTTGGTAAATTAGCATCACGTTCCTGAACTATATGATCACTTATATTCCATTCCCAAATAATGTTCCCATCAAGATCAACTTCAATTAACCCATCGGGTCTAGAAGAGTAATTATTATTCAAAGCTGGATCTAATCCCAATGCTATAGATTCTTCATGGTTTATATCTCTTGAAGCTATATATAATAAGGTATTCTGTTCAAGCTTTGGATTCCATATCATCCTGAAATCATGATGGCCTCGATACCCAGGGCGTTCATCAAAATATTCCCAAACAACTTCTCCATCCCAATCTACTAGCTGGTATGTAGCACCAGGAGGTGGCCCACTTCTATGCCGACTACGATCTATTACTCCACGAAGTAATAGCCCATTTTCTAACAATCTTGCATGCTTTTCTATTTGCTCTTGGCCAGGTGCGCCAAAGCCATCTGGATATGGCCAAGAATGAACAACCTGTCCATGCATATCAATTAAATAGGTATTTTTACCTCGAAAGGGGCTAAAAATTGTATATCCCTGGTAAGCCTTAGAAGGATTATGTTGTATCAGCTCAGTTGGTCCCTGAAAAGCTTCATATGCATAAACAGTGAATACTGAGCAAACTGCTAAAAATAAAGAAAGAAATATATTCTTGTGCATAATCCTAGTTCCCCTTAAGGTATTAACTAAAGTATCTTATTTCAAATTATATCGAAAGCATAACATAATAATCTACAAACAAACTACGGGAATACTTAAATGAAAATAATTATATATATATCTGTAATTTCTGCTTTATTTATTTGCGGCCCTTCTTTTGCTCAAGATAGTAATGCTTGTAGCAATGACTCCTATATTGCTTTAATAAATGGAAAAATCTATCTAATGGATGAAAATGACTCCACGATATCATCTATATTAATTCAAAATAATAAAGTTGTTGCTCTAGAGCCAAACATTAAAGAATATAAAAATTGTATCCAAATAATAGATCTAAACAATAGAGTAGTAATACCAGGTTTAATTGATAACCATATTCACTATATCAGAATTGCAAACCGTCCAGGCTATGACCTAAGGGCCTTAGAAGTTACATTTAATATTAACGAGGCATTGTCAGTTATTGAAGCAAAAACTAAAAAGGTCCCTAAAGGAAAAATGATAACCACCATTGGAGGTATTCGGAGAACGCAATGGGCTGAAAAACGATTCCCATCTCTCTCTGAGTTAGATGCTATATCTCCAGACCATCCCGTTTACTTATCTGAAAGAGGTGCAGGGCCAGGACAAACAAACTCATTGGCAAAAAATATGCTTCAAGAACTAGGTATAGATGTAAAAGAAGATGGTTCTATATCTAATGGAAGTGAAACCGCAAAGGCTTATGATGTATTGGCATCTTCATTAACCAACGAAGATAGAAAAAGACAAATGAAAGATGTTTCTAATTATGCATTGTCTGTTGGATTAACAACAGTCATGGATATGTCGGGAACTGTTCCAGGAGTTGGTTTTATTGATCAAACTAATGGATATGACTTTTTTTTGGAGATGGTTAGAAATAATAATCATAAACTTCGAACTAGAATTTTTTTTCCAGGCCTAGATCAAGATGAAGAACTAGTTCAGCTTTCAGGATATTTAGATAATAAATGGCCAAATTATGGGCCAGATATGGCAAAAATTATCGGCATTGGAGAATGGTCTGTTGGTAGAAACTTATTTAATCAACAACCACTTGGTGAAATAGCTATTGATGCTCAAAGAAAGATTGCTGAACGAGGATGGCCATATCATCAACACTTGCATTCAATCGAAGAAATATCTGCTCATTTAGATGTTTGGGAAGATCTAAATAAAAAATATAATCTTTCAGAAATGAGATGGACACCTGGACATTTAAGTGGAATTACACCTGAACTTATTAATAGAATAAAAAAACTAAATCTAGGTATTGGTCTTCATAGTCAGCCATATCATAGCGGCTCTAGCAATGGAGGACCCCCATGGAAAACAGCATTAGAAAGTGATTTAGTTGCTATAGGTGCAGGCACAGATGGTGCAAGAATCAACTCCCTAAATCCTTGGGCAACTATTTATTATATGGTTACTGGAATTAATATTTCTGGAGTAAAAACTAATGCTAACGAAACAATAAGTAGATATGAAGCAGTTAAACTTTTTTCATCTAGTGATCAAGGCTGGTTCACAAAGGAAGATGGAGTTCTTGGAGGAATTAATGTCGGAGGTTTTGCTGATCTTGTAGTACTAGAGAAGGATTTTTTTAATGAGGATGTAATAAACAATAATCAAATCAGAAGTATGAAATCAGTTTTAACTATCGTTAATGGTGAGATTGTTTTTAGTAGTGGTGAAATTATACTCTAGTATGTAATAATTAAATAAAATTAATAGGCTCTGCAATGTACAAAATTAAAATCTTAATTAGTATACTAGTTTTTTTTATTTCTTCTGCCCATGCTCATCATAATTGGAGGCAAATATATGATGTTAATACTGATATAGAAATTGTAGGCACAATTAGCTCTATAGAATGGCGGAACCCTCATATAAGAGTAAGTTTTATAGTTGATAATGGGACCCCAGAACAAAAAATTTATACAACAGAAAGTAACTCAGTCGCTGCTCTAACAAGAATGGACTTAACACCAGAAATATTAGCGCCAGGCACACCAGTTCGTGTAGCTGGGTATCGATCAAGAACATCAAATAACGATATATTTATGACTCACCTTCTACTTCCTGATAATAAAGAAGTTGAGTTTATGTTAGATACACAACCAAGATGGCCAGAAGCAGAAGCATTAGCAAATACTTCTAGAGTGTTAGGTAGCGTTACTGAACCAGATTTTTCTAAACGCCCTACCTCTATCTTTGGGGTGTGGTCCACAGTTTTTTATTCTGAAGGTAGTCATAGAGCCTTAAATAATGACCCAATACATTGGACCCAAAAAGGTTTAGAACTAAATGGTGAATTAAATGACTCCATCAATCTTCGGGCAGATCCAACTTGTACCCCAAAACCCATGCCTGAAGTTATGAGCGCTCCTTATCCAATTCAAATTATCGATCAAGGTGAGACCATAATAATTCATGCAGAAGAATTTGATTCTATTCGAGAAGTAAAAATGGGTGTTCCTCATAATGATCCTGGAACTTCTAATATATTAGGCTACTCAACAGGTAAATGGATTGGAGAAACGCTTGCTGTTTCTACTACCTTCGGCTCAGAATCAGGCATGCAAATACAAGAAACTTTTCATCTAAGTAACGATCATAGTCGCCTTCTATATAGTCAAGTAATTATTGATCCAGAAATGCGATCTATGCCAACGGTCAATAAGAAATGGTGGCAATATCAACCTGGCGCATTCGTCCAGCCTTATGAATGTTCTTACTAGAAGTCAATTTGACATACCCATTCCCATGCCCATTCCACCTTCATTTCCATCTCTGGTCCAAGCTGGGTAAAGAGGCCATTCAGTTCCATTAGCTTGAATTAAACTCCTTGCTCTCATTTCCAAAGAACCATTTCTAGAGGGCCAGCCGCTGACCACTATCCTTTCCCCCACAGCAACAGTTTCAGGGGTCATTCCATTTCTACTTGCTACCCCAGGCGCTGCAGTTGGTAACACCCAACTAAAAATCTCTCCATCTTCCTCAACATCAATAAATATCTCTATATGAGGATTTTTCCAATCAAAATTAGTGACAACCCCTTCAAGCGTTATTATTGTTTCAGGGTCATATCTCATTCTGTAATTATGATGAGATAATGAAGGAGCACTTAGTAATACAATTACTAGAAAAACTATTTTTTTCATTATTTTCAATCTCCAAAATACCTTACAAACGTAATTATTAATTTTTCGTTTACAAAAATTTAAACTAACTTAGTTACTTCTCATACCCATACCCATGCCTCCCTCTCTCGAACCAGACCGAGGTGGGCGAAGAGGCCATCCGGTCCCATTAGCTTGAATCAAAGCTATTGCCCTCATCTTCAAAGAACCGTCTTTAGAAGGCCAGCCAGTGATAACTATCCTTTCCCCCTCAGAAATAGTTTCAGAGGTCATTCCGTACCTACTTGCTATCCGAGGTGCTGCAGTTGGTATAATCCAGCTAATAGTCTCTCCATCTTCCTCAACATCAATAAATATCTCTATATGAGGGTTTTTCCAATCAAATTTAGTGACAACCCCTTCAAGCGTAATAATCATACTACTATCATAATTCGCAGCGTAATTATGATGAGACAACGAAGGACCGCTAATAATAAAAATTAGAAGAAAAATAGTTTTTTTCATTATATTTCCCCTGCCAAAATGCTAGGATAGATGTCCTTTTTAACAAGATTATATCAAAATATTAGGAGTTACCATGACAAATTCTAGCTTTGCATTAACTTGGATAAAATTAATACTTGTAATTTTATTCATTTATGGCTGTGGTCAAAATTCACAACCATCAATTAATAATATTAGCCTTATCCAAAATCCAAATCCAACTGTTCCGCTAGCGGCTATCCTAAATGTTAGTTCTAGTGAACCAACAACACTGTCAATCAATATTGATGACGGTGAAAAAAGTTGGTCAGTAACTCCTAATAATAACATGCAAAGTGATCATGAAGCACCAGTACTAGGTATGCGATCTGGTCGTATGCATACAATTACAGCTTCTCTTACTAATGCTGATGGTAATTCAATTACTTCAGAAGAATTATTCTTTGAGACTCCTCCTTTGCCTGAAGCTTTTCCAACTCCAGTAATTAACGCTTATGAGGAAGGGGAAATAGAGCCTGGAGTTACTTTATTTAATGTTAATGGAAGATGGAATAACGATTATCCTTCAGTTTCCACGCCAGCTAATTTTTCACCAGCGATTATTGTTGACGATATGGGAGAAATTGTCTGGTACTACCTACCAGAAGATCACAGAGTCCATGATATTAGGCCTTGGGGAAATGAAGGCGATTTAGTTTATGAGATATGGGCACCGGCATCATGGGGTGGAAAAGTAGAAATTGATATGCTTGGAAATATTAAAAGGCGTTGGCATTTTACAGGTACTGCTGAAAATATTGCTGAAGGCAGTATCCCTGTTGAAACAGATTCTTATCACCATGATTATTCAGAGCTACCTAATGGAAATATTTTATTGCTGAGTTCAGAAAATAGAGTGATTGAAAATTGGTATACTAGTGAAACAGATCCTAATGCACCAAGAGCTGATCAAAATGTTATTGGCGATGTTATTATTGAAATGACATTAGAGGGTGAAGTTGTTCGTGAATGGAAACTTCACGATATCCTAGATGTTAATCGTATTGGCTATAATTCACTGAGAAAGAATTACTGGAATAATCATTATCAATATGCAGATTATGTAGACACAGAGACATATGGACCGGTTAATGACTGGTCTCATGCAAATGCAATTATTTATGAGCCAAAAGATCATTCTTTTATCATGTCTGTACCCTACCAAGATGCGGTTATAAAAATTGATATAGATAGTGGAGAACTTGTTTGGATCTTAGGCAACCATGATAATTGGGTTGAGCCATGGAGTGATAAATTACTTACACCTGTAGGTGATGTGGAATGGTCTTATAAGCACCATGCTATATCACATACAGAAAAAGGCACTTTCTTATTATTTGATAATGGTGTTGGCAGAGCTTCTCCTTTTAATGCAAGGATGGCGCTCGAAGACAGCTACTCTAGAGCCGTTGAATATGCAGTAGATGAAGAAAATATGGAAGTTAGGCAAGTTTGGGAATATGGTCCTGAAGATGAGGTATTTTATGGGAAATATCTTGGCGATGTTGACTGGCTACCTCAAATGGATAATGTTCTCATAAATGCAGGTGGTCGAGAAACTAACAGTGAAGGAGTTAATCAAAACCCACAAGTAGAAGGTACCCAAAGATGGGCTAGCCTTATGGAAGTTACTAACGACTCTCCATCAAAAAAAGTTTGGGAAATGCAACTCAAACAAGATGATTCTAACTGGGCAATTTATAGATCAGAAAGATTGCCTAGTATTTATCATTGGGTTGATTAATACATAGTGGAATAATTAACAGCCTATCTTGTTAAAAGATAGGCTTGTTATTTTTGGGGAATATTATGCAATTCATGTCTTTAGTAAAATTTTTTCTTATCTGTCCGATTCTTTTCTGTGCACAAGCTATATATGCACAAACTGATTCAAGCTCTTACATAGTTACATACCTTGAGGTTGATCCAATAACAATTGAGGAATCAATAGAGTTATTAGGGCAAATCTCTGAATTAAGTTCAGATTTGCAAGAAAATATCTTTTATATTGTATTACAAAGAATAGGTCGACCAAATCATTTCGCTATAATAGAAAGATGGGATAGCACTTCTTCAATGAATAATCATCTCAGATCTTCAGTAAAGTTAGATTTCCAAAAAAATATAACACCCTTTTTATATAGTCCATATGATGAAAGGATTCATTCTGCTTTAGATATTAATGATGTGATAAAAGAAAATGCAAAAACTAATGATATAGTTTATGGAGTCACTCATATTGATATTGTTCCAACTAGCTTAGACACAGGAATTAAAATTATAAAAGACTTAGTAACTGATAGTAGAAATGATGATGGAAATATTTTCTTTGATGTACTTACACAAGAAAGTAGAAGAAACCATATGACTTTGATTGAAAGTTGGGATAATGCAAGAAATCAAACTTCACATTCATTGCAAGAACATAGCTCTTCCTTTCGGTCATTACTCCTTCCTATCTCGGGAAGTCTTTATGATGAGAGAATTTATAAAAAAATTTGGTAATGACCTTAGCAGAACTAAAAAAAGATCAAAAAGCTAGAATAAAAAAAATTAATCTAGAAAATCCTAATATGATCAGGCTAATGATATTGGGCTTAGTCGAAGATGCAGAAATTGGATTTATAAGTGCATCATTAGGAGGGGATCCAATAGAGTTTGATCTTTACGGAAGTGCTATTTCACTTAGGAAGTCTGAAGCACAGGAATTCCAAGTAGAGATAATATAGTTATGTCAAATAAAGATGTGAAAGTACCAATTGAAAAGGTTACTATTTCCTCAAAAAAGACAGTAGCAATAATTGGAAATCCTAACTCAGGAAAAAGCACTATATTTAATAGACTTACAGGGCTTAAGCAATACACAGCAAATTATTCAGGTGTAACTGTTGAAAAGCATTTTGGTAAAGTCCTTCTAAATAAAAATCTGATAAATATCGTTGATTTACCAGGCACTTACTCTTTGTATCCTTACTCTGAAGATGAAAAAATATCTGTAGATGTCCTAAAAGGAGACATGGAAGGAACGCCATCACCTGACGTAATATTAGCTGTTGTTGATATAACTAAACTTTATCAGAGTCTTTTTTTAATCCAGCAGTTGATTGAAATTGGAAAGCCATTGCTTATTGCATTTAGCATGATTGATACTGCAGCCAATAAAAATTTGCATATAGATTTAAATAAGCTTGTAGATAAGCTAGGAAATGTGTCTTTTTGTAAAGTAAATGGTACGACAGGAGAAGGTATCTCTAAATTAAAAAAACTTTTAATTGAAAATTTAGATAAAAATAACATTGTTGATAATAATGATAACGGCGTAAATACTTATGAAAATAAAAGTAATGGCCTTGTTAGTGAGATAAGAAATAGGTATAAAAATATAAAATTAATTTTATCAGATACAGTAAAAGAAGATCGTGGTCCTAAAAAGTGGTACATGAAATTAACAAGCTGGATAAACCAGCCAATTCAAGCGAGTATCTTATTTTTAACCGTAATGGCAACTATTTTCCAAGCGGTGTTTTCTTGGGCCAATCCTCTTATGGATTTAATTGACAATGGAGCAAATTTTTTAATTACTCAAATTGAAACTTATCTTCCAACGGGTATGCTATCAAGCTTCCTTGCTGATGGAATAATTGCTGGAGTTGGTAGTGTAATTATTTTTCTTCCACAAATATTAATTCTCTCTTTTTTCATAATAATGATGGAGGATACGGGTTATTTGGCTAGAGCCGCTTTCTTGGTTGATAAAGTAATGAAATCAGCTGGTCTATCAGGACAATCAGTTATTCCGATGTTATCTGGCTTTGCTTGTGCTGTTCCAGCAATAATGGGAACCAGAATAATACCGAATGAAAGAGATAGAATTGCTACTATATTAGCTATTCCTTTTATGACCTGTTCAGCTAGACTACCTATTTATGCACTCCTGATTGCAGCATTTGTACCAAATACTCAATTAAGTTTTCTAAATCTCCAAGGTATAGTGCTTTTTGGATTATACTTGCTAGGAATCCTTGGTGGTATTTTTACTGCATTATTGCTAAAAAAAACATCTCTTAAAGGTCAGGATCCTACATTCATCTTGAGCCTTCCAGAATTTCATTTACCAAATATCCAAACAGTTTTTATTAAGATGCTAGATAGAGCTATGATATTTATGAAAAGAGCTGGAACTGTTATATTTTTGGTTGCAGTACTGATTTGGTTGCTAGCATATTTTCCTAGATCTGAAGAAATAGAATCTCAACGTGACCTTTTTATCAATGAAGCAGCACTTAATCTAGAAAACGAAGAATTGATTAGTGAAATAAGTAGGATAGAAAACGAATTTTCAGCGCAACATCTAGCTCAAAGTTACCTAGGTAGATCAGGACAAATAATTGAGCCTATATTTAAACCGATTGGATGGGACTGGAAAATCTCAGCTGCTGTTATCGCAGGATTTCCGGCAAGAGAAGTAGTTATAGCAGTTTTAGGAACTATATATGCAGTTGGCTCAGAAGCTGATGAAGCTAGCCTTGCCATAAGACTTAAATCAGCAACTTGGCCAGATAATACGCCAGTTTTTACATTACCTATGGTATTAGGAATGCTTATATTTTACGCATGGTGTATGCAATGCGCAGCAACATTAGCGATAATGAAAAGAGAGACTAATACTTGGAAATGGCCTTTGTTTTCTTGGGCATACATGTCAATACTTGGGTATATGGGTGCTATGGCTATATATTATGCTGGTAATCTTATATTGAGTTAAATAAATGACTAATAAAGAATCAAGAAAAAATTACTGGAAAGATAATATTAGACTAGTTTGTTTCTGCCTTTCAATCTGGTTTATTACATCGCTTGGCTTTGCTGTTCTTTTAGTGGATATTCTAAATAATATTTCTTTTTTTGGTTTTAAGCTTGGCTTTTGGTTCGCACAACAAGGCTCTGTAATTTCTTTCATTATTATTATTTTTTTCTATGCAAATAGGATGGCCAAATTAGATAAAAAATATAACCTAGAAGAATAATATGGAACTAAAAACTCTCACCTATATTGTTGTTGGACTTAGCTTTGCGCTCTATATTGCTATAGCAATATGGTCAAAGGCCTCTACTACAGGTGAATTTTATGTTGCAGGTAAAGGTGTTAATCCTATTGTTAATGGCATGGCTACAGCGGCAGACTGGATGTCAGCAGCTTCTTTTATTTCTATGGCTGGAGTCATCGCTCTACTTGGATATGATGGTTCTGTATATCTTATGGGATGGTCAGGTGGTTTTGTCTTATTAGCACTGCTTATAGCACCTTATTTAAGGAAATTTGGTAAGTTTACTGTACCTGAGTTTATAGGAGAAAGATTTGAATCAAAATTAGCAAGAACAGTTGCAGTAATTTGCCTGATATTCATTTCTTTTACTTATATTGCAGGACAAATGAGAGGAGTAGGTATTGTATTTTCTAGATTCTTAGAAGTTCCAATTAGCATTGGTTTAATTATTGGCATGGGAGTAGTATTTATATATGCAGTACTTGGAGGAATGAAAGGTATTACTTATACCCAAGTAGCACAATATTGTGTTTTAATTTTTGCTTATACAGTTCCTGCTATCTTTATTGCACTCCAGCTAACAGGAATAGCTATTCCACAAATTGCATTTGGAGGCTATGTTAAAGATGAATCAATTTTTCTACTCCAGAAACTTGATTATATTGTTACGAGCTTAGGTTTTAATGAATATACATCTAGCAATAGAAATATGATTGATACTTTTTGTATAACAGCAGCACTCATGATTGGTACTGCTGGCATGCCGCATGTTTTAGTTCGTTTTTTTACAGTACCAAAAGTTAGAGATGCAAGAAACTCTGTAGGTTGGGCACTATTATTTATATCTATTTTATACCTCACAGCCCCTGCTGTTGGTTCAATGGCTAGATTAAATTTAATAGAAACTATTCAGATAGGAGAGGTTGGTGAAACTGATGGAAACATCGAATACATGGATAGGCCAACTTGGTTTAAAACTTGGGAACAAACAGGCCTTCTAGAATTTAATGATTTAAATAATGATGGAAAAATACAATACTATAATGATTTAAATAGCAGTTTTTCAGAACAGGCTGAAGAATTTGGCTGGCAAGGAAATGAGCTATCTGTCGACCCTGATATAATGGTATTGGCTAACCCAGAAATAGCAAATTTACCTAACTGGGTCATTGCGCTTATTGCAGCAGGAGGCATTGCAGCAGCACTATCAACTGCAGCAGGGCTCTTACTAGTGATTTCAGCTGCAATTTCTCATGACTTACTTAAAGGGCTTCTGCTTCCAAAAATTTCTGAAAAAAATGAGTTGTTAGCAGGAAGAGTTGCAGCAACAGTAACAATATTTATAGCAGGTTTGCTTGGGTACTATCCACCTGCATTTGTTGCTCAAGTTGTGGCCTTTGCATTCGGGCTAGCAGCAGCCTCTCTATTCCCTACTATTTTTCTTGGGATATTCAGTAAAAGAGTTAATGCTCATGGCGCTATTTCCGGGATGATCGTTGGCCTTCTATTTACATATTTCTATATTGAAAGTTATAAAGGATTATTTCTAAGATGGATTGGCTCGCCTTGGCTTGAAAATACTTCTGAAAGCTGGTTTTTAGGAATCTCGCCAGAAGGTATAGGTATTATTGGTCTATGTCTTAATCTTTTAACTGCTATTATAGTTAGCTATCTAACAAAGCCTCCATCAGAATCTGCACAAGCATTAGTAGACAAGATCAGGTATCCTAAAAATATATAATTTACAAACTATCGTCGCCAAGTACCTTTGCTAAATTTGATGTCGAGCTACTTGACTCAAGAGCTATTTTAACAATCATTGTTAGGGGGACTGATAATAACATTCCTGCAGCACCAAATACCCAGCCCCAAAAAACTAAAGATAAGAAAACAACTAGAGTTGACAACCCTAACCTACGACCCATAATACGCGGCTCTAATATTCCACCAATTAGTAAATTAATAGCTAGATAGCCAAGTGCTACCAAGCCAGATTCTAGAATACCTAGTTGAATAAAAGCTAATATAACAGGAGGAATAGCGGCTATAAGAGAGCCGATATTAGGAATATAATTTAACAAAAAGGCTAACAAGCCCCACAATAAAGCATAATCTAAGCCAACCAAGAATGCTATTGCTGTCGCGAGCAAACCAGTAACTAAACTAATAACTGTTTTAATACTCAAGTAGTGCTGCATGGAGAAAGTAAATCTTTTAAAGTAGTCTGGATCCTCGCTAGACCAGCCAGTTATCAAACCAATTTTTGCAGGAAAAGTAGATGCCTCAAGTAATAAAAAAATAACTGATAAAATAATTAACACGAAATTTGCAAAAAGACCTTGCATGCCATTAAAAAGATTTGCAGCAAGAGTCATCGGAGATGCTAATTCAAATTGATTAAGAATTTGCGTTACTGTAATTTCTTGACCAAAATTAGCTGCCAGATCTGTTACTTTTTGATTTAAGAGATCTTCATAAAAAGGCAGCCTTTCGGTGAATCCTGCTATTTGTGCACTTATAAAAATAGCAGTTATAGTTAATATAGAAATAATTAGTAAAACAACAATTAAAACAGAAAACCCTAATGGAACTCTATAATTGCTCAGCCAGTTTACCAATGGCATAAAAATAATTGAAAGAAAAACAGCAAACAAAAAAGGTACAAGAATGCTACTTGCAGCTTGGGCTGCAAAAATAATAACAATAGTAGCAGCAATAGCTAATATGCTACTCATAATTGATTTATTTTCTGTTGGTATGCTTATATCAATCTCCAAAATCTAGATTATTAAGCTTTTCTGATGTAGAAACAATACTTTCTTTATTTATTGATGCTAAATATTCAATATCTTTATTTTCAGACATAATTATCTTTTTATTCATACTCATAAGGTTTGGTCTTTTGTTTTCAGGACCATCATCTTTTCCTATACCTCCTCCAAACTCAATAAAAAAAATAGGTTCTTCCTCTATCGCTCTTTTAATCGAATCAAGCCACAAAACTGGATTAAATATTTGAAAGTATAAAGTTGAGCGGATAGATTCTTCTATTCTTCCGTGGAAATAATCTTCATATTTATCATGAGAGTTTTTTATTGCCGCTTCTGTTAATGTTCTTGCTTCCTCCTGGAAGAAGGGATGAATTTCAGCAGTATGATTTGCAATAATGGAAGGCTGAGGGAGATCATCCATAAAACGAATGCCAAAATCTGTATTTAATAGTTCTTTATAAAACTCTTCAGCTGCTGGAGCCATAAGATGGCTATGGAAAGGACCTTCAGTATTCAGCTGGACAGCTCTAATCTTTCTGTTTGATAAATCAATAATATTTAAAAATAAATCAATGGCGCCTGTATCACCAGCTAGCACAGTCTGATTTTCTGAATTATGAGCTGCGACGCTTAAATATGTACTTGCAGCAAGCCTTTTGGCTGTGACGAAATCTAGATTAGTTGCAACCATGCTGCCTCTAGAATATCTACTCATTATTTCTGCCCTTTTTTTTACTAATCTTAAAGCTTGCTCAAAAGAGAGAGTGTCGGTTGCTACAAGCGCTGAATATTCTCCTAGGCTATGACCCATAGCTAGATGAGGCCTTACATCCTCGCTATCGCTAACTAAAGACAACATCGATTCCATGCAAGCAATTTCATGAGTCAATAATGCTGGTTGAGTGAACTCTGTTTTATCTAATTTATTTTCTGGATCATTTATAGAGAGCTCAATCATATCATAGCCAAGTACATCGCTTGCTTGATCATATATTTCTCTTGCAATGCTGAATTCTTCAATAATATCTGAACCCATTCCCTTATATTGACAACCTTGGCCTGGGAAAATATAAATAACTCGTCCCTCTTTATCTTCCTTATAATAGTTCTTACTTTTTCTTACCACTTACAAGCTCCTCAATTTTGAATCATCGACCTTTAGCAATAATACAAAACCAGTAAATAACAATAACAATACTATGGATACACCAATTCTTTGAGAACCGCTCCATTGAGTTAACAATCCTAACAAAAAAGGGCCTATAAATGCAGTAAGCTTTCCTGAAAAAGCATAAAAGCCAAAAAATTCATTCTTTTTTTGCTCAGGAATGAGTCTTGCCATAAAAGACCTGCTAGCAGATTGATTAGGTCCAGTAAAAAAGCCGAATATAGCCCCTGCTACCCATAACCATAATCTATCATTAGCCAGTACTGCTAACATGGTTGAAATAAAAAGAAAAGTTAAAGAAATAAGGATAGTTCTTTTACCCCCTAGAAAGTCATCTATATATCCCATAATAAAAGCGCCTAGACCTGCAGAGATATTCATAACTATTCCAAAAATCAATACTTCGGTTAAAGTAAAATTAAAAGTCTCAGCAGCATAAATTCCGCCAAACGCAAAAACAGTAATCATTCCATCGTTATAAAACATTCTTGCTATTAAAAATTTAATTACTTCCTTATAGTTTTTAATCTCGATCCATGTATTTTTTAGCTGATAATAGCTTTTTATTATTATGTTCTCACTGGTCTTAATAGTTATCTCTTTATCTTCTAGAAAATAAATAAGAGGGATGCTAAATAATAAAAACCATGAAGCTACTAATAAATTAGTAGCCCTAATATTTTCTCCACTAACTTTAGATAGGCCAAACCAAGGAATTTCAGGCTGGACAAATCCTATAAGCGCTATAGTTAATGTTAATAAACCACCTAGATATCCTATAGACCAAGCAAATCCTGAAATTCGACCTATATTTGAAGAATTTGAAATATCACTTAAGAATGAATTATAAAAAACAAGCGAAAATTCATAAGATAAATTAGCAATAACAAAAAATAATAGAGCAGTAAATACATAGCCAGGTAGAACTGGATAAAGAGCAGCAGTAAAAATTACACAAATTAATGTTGATAAAATAATAAATTTTTTCCTATAAGTTCCACAATCGGCAATTGCTCCTAAAAAGGGAGAAAACAGCGCTACAATTATTCCTGTTATAGCTATTGCTCTCGACCATAACACTGTGCCAGTAATAGGATCTGGAGCAATTGCCTGAGTAAAATAAGTTGCATAAATAAAAGTTACGACAAGAGTACTAAATGGTGCATTTGCAAAATCATAAGCAGACCAAGAAAGAATATTTTTTGTTTTTTGATTTAGATTAATCATGACTTAATAAGAATATTATTTTTAAATCTATCTTTCCATTTAGGAATTACATCTTCATTGCAAACATATTCTGGAACTATTCCACGAAATGCATCTAGAATAGCTTTAGTGGCCCATGGAATTGCTGGAACTAAGGTTCCTGGATAATTTGCACTAACCATATGAGGGCTAAGAATTAGATTACCTCTATATTTTCTTATATTAGCATTGATTGCTGGAGGCTCTTCAGGCAAAACATCTAATGCAGCACCTAGTAATTTTTTCTGATCAAGTGCATTTAATAAATCATCTAAATTAATAATCTGCCCTCTAGCTGTATTAATCAGATATGCTGATTTTTTCATTTTAGAAATATTTTCTTTACTAAGCATCCACTTAGTTTCATTTGTCAGATTACAATGAATAGAAATAACATCTGATTCCTTTAGCAAATAATCTAAATCAACCTTCTTAGCTTTATGATTAATGAAATCATTATCAGAAATATAAGGGTCATATGCTATAACGCTAGTATTCCAAGGTATTAACAAATCTGCGACTCTAGAGCCCACTCTTCCTAATCCAATAATACCAATAGTAACACCCTTATAACCATCCCCTCTCTTTCCTAAGTAGGTGCCCATAAGATCATTATTTCGCCATCCACCCTGTTTAACATGATGATCTCTTTCGCTTATTTTTTTTGTTAGACTCAAAATAAGGGCTATTGTGCCTTCAGCTACACCACCCCAATTAGCTTCGGTTGGACAATGAGTTACTATAACACCTGCATCTGTAGCTGCATCAAGATCAATATCTTCAACCCCTATTGTATATTTTGAGATTATTCTAAGATCTGGTAGTTGTTGTAAAAAATATTTATCTATTTGAGCTTTTTTAATAGTTGCTCCCATTAGTGCATTTGTTCCTTTAGCAAGTTCAAGAACTGCTTTCTGATCAACACCTGTCCTCCAATTATAAGAACCAAGCAAAACTTCACATCCTTCTTTTTCAAGCTCAAAATGTGATTCTTGTGACTTGTCAATTGGTATATAAATACAAACTTTAGGCTTGCTCATAATTATTTCTTCTATACGATATCTATTAATTCTTTTGAGCCTTCTATAATCATCTGGCACGATACATAAAAAATAATAATTGCTCCTAAGTAAGCTATCCATTTATGTCTAAAAATAAGTTTAGCTATTAATGAAGCTGCTAAACCCATAAAAGCTACAGATAAAGCTAATCCCACTACCAGTATCCATATTTCCTCTCTTGCTATACCTGCAACAGCTAAAACATTGTCTAAAGACATAGAAATATCAGCTATAATTATTTGAAAAATAGCCTGCTTCATAGTTTTTTTATTTTGAGCCCTTTCTTTACTTGCTATATTTCCTGTTGAGTTATCGCCAGTATGATGTTTTCTCAGATCTGACCCAAGCTTCCAACTTACCCAAAGTAATAATAACCCTCCAATGAAAAGAAGGCCTGTTATTTGAAGTAGCTGAACAGTAATAGAAGCAAAGAAAATTCTCATGAATGTCGCAAATAAAATGCCTAGGATCATTGCTTTTGCTCTTTGTTCCTTTTTTAATCCAACAGTAGCCATTGCAATTACAATTGCATTATCACCTGCTAACACAATGTCAACTAAAAGCACCTGAAAAAGCGCAGTTAATGAATCTAATGAAATAATTCCCATAAAAAACCTAAATATAAAATTTGTTATTTTTATAATTTATTGATTTTGATAATATTCATTATATCTAGTTATTTGATCTCATTAAATAGCTTAAGTTTTAATTTAATTAAAGGTAAAAATATAATTATTATGATCAAAAATAATGCCATATTCATTTCTTTCATTTTTCTATATGTATTTCTTAATACTGCTCTGTCACAAGAATTAAATAATGTAATAGAAGAAGTAATTACTGAATCTACAAGGCTAGAGCAACCTTTACTAAAAGTACCATCATCAATAAGCATTATTACAAAAGAGGAGATTGAGCAAGGTAGGCAAGAAATTAACATAGATGAAGCTTTATCGGTAGTTCCAGGGCTATTTATTCAGAATAGATATAATTTTGCGCAAGATCTTAGAATCTCTATTAGAGGCTTTGGCTCGAGATCAAGTTTTGGTATAAGAGGCATTAAAATACTTGTAGATGGTATACCAGAAACTTTACCAGATGGGCAAGGACAAGTAGATAGTATTGATATTAGCTCTATAAAACAAATAGAAGTAATAAGGAGCCCAAGCTCATCTATATATGGTAATGCTTCGGGTGGAATTATTAATTTTATTTCTGATGATAATATAAATTCATTTTTATCAACTAAATTCATCTCTGGAGATCATGGATTTAATAAAAAGCAAATTAAAATAAATAAAAGTTCAAATAAAATAAATTATTCTTTTGGAATAGCAGAAACTAATTATCAAGGTTATCGCCAGCATAGCCAATCAACAAACAAACAATTCTATGGAAAAATAAATATTGAACTAGATAATAATAAAAAACTGATAACGAGTTTTAATCATACAAATCAGCCCTTATCAAAAGATCCAGGAGCAATAAATATTTCACAAGTGGCCACTAATAGAAAACAGGCTAGAGATAAAAATATCTTATTTGATTCAGGTGAAGAGCTAAAAAATAATAAATTTGGACTTACTTTTATTTATCCTATTAATAAATATCACTCTATTAAAAGTAATATTTTTAATATTTCTAGAGATTTTAAAAATAAATTACCATTTAAGAATGGTGGCTCAGTTGATTTATCAAGATCATTTTCAGGAGGCGGACTATCTTATACTTATAACTCAAAAAATAATATAAATAATAGACTTATTATTGGCATAGATATTGAAAATCAGAATGATAATAGAAAAAGGTATGATAATATTAATGGGGTATTAGGTAATATATCATTGAATCAAAAAGAAATTGTTAAAACTAATGCTTTCTATATCAGAGAAGAATTTAACTATAATTTATTTGATATAGCACTTGGTTTAAGAAATGATAATATATCTTTCATAGTTGATGATTACTTATTATTAAATGGTAATGAATCAGGAAAAAGAATCTTAAATAATACTAGCCCTTCAATCAGTATTCTTTATAACTTAAGAAATAATATTGTACTATTCTCAAATCTGTCTACATCGTTTCAAACACCTACTACTACTGAGTTTTCTAATCCTTCTGGTGAAGGTGGATTTAACCCTAACTTAAATGCACAGTCATCTAAAAATATAGAGTTAGGTCTTAGATCTTCTTCTAATAAAATTAATTATGAAATAATCTTATTTAAAAATAAAAGTATAAATGAAATATTGCCATATGAAATAGAGCAGTATCCAGGTAGAAGCTTTTATAAGAATATAGGAAAAACTAATCGTGAAGGAATTGAATTGTACTCTAAATATATGATAAATGATAATTTTACAATTATTTCTAATTATACATTTTCTAATTTTGAATTTGATTATTTTATTGATGATACTAATGACTTTTCTGGAAATTCAATACCTGGATTTCCAGAAAATATCTTTTTTACTGAATTCCTATATAAAAATAATAGTTTTTTTTCATCAATCGATTTTCAGTATGTAGATAAGATTTTTATTACTAATAATAATGCAGTTTCTACAGATAAGTATTTTTTATCTAATATGAGAATGGGCTTTGAATATAAAATTGATAATTTTACAATTAGCTCTTTTTTTGGAATTAATAACTTATTTAATCAAGATTACAACTCTAATCTAAGAATTAATGCTTTTGGAGCTCGTTATTATGAGCCTGCGCCAAGAAGAGCTACTTACTTAGGAATCTCTGTAACTTCATCATTACAATAATTATGGACATATATCTTGGCTTAGGATCAAATTTAGGAGATAGAAAAAACAATCTCTCTAAGGCTATATATCTTCTTGAAAAATCTGGTGTTTTAATTCTAAAAATCTCTCCTATAATTGAAACACCTGCTTTACTTATTGAAGATTCTCCTAGTGACTGGGACCTACCTTTTCTTAATCTAGTTGTTTTTTGTAGAGTAACTAAGGATCCTGAATTATTTTTTTTAGATATACAAAAAATAGAATCTCAACTAGGTAGAGTAAACAATAAAAAATGGTCCCCTAGGTCAATTGATATTGATATTCTGACTTGGGGAAATAAAATTATTTCTTCAAAAAATCTACGCATACCACATCCTAAGATAAAAGAAAGAAATTTTGTTCTAACTCCTCTACTTTCGTTAAACCCTAAACTCAAAATACCAGGAATAAAAAAAAACATAATAGACCTATCAACTAGTATAGAAAACCACATACCGTTGTGGATGGGAATAATAAACATAACGCCTGACTCATTCTCAGATGGAGGGGCATATAAAAACATTGATGATATAAATAATAGAATTAATAGAATGGTTGAGAATGGAGTAAATATAATAGATATTGGTGGTGAATCAACCAGACCAAACGCAAAAATTATTTCAAGCGATGAAGAATGGGAACGAATTTTTCCTATGCTTCAGCTACTTAAAGAAAAGAGAAAACATAACGTATTGTATCCACATATAAGTGTAGATACATATCATCCAGAAACAGCTATTAAAGCAATTGAATTAGGTGTAGAAATAATTAACGATGTAAGTGGCCTAACTACCCCAGAAATGCAAGATGTAGCAAAAAACAGTAAACAAGATTGGATAGCAATGCATAATCTTGGTATTCCTGCTAATAAAGATAAAATTATAGCTGATGAATCATTAGATAAAATAAATGAAACTATAGATAAATGGTTAATAAAAAATATAAAAATATGGGAAAAATCTGGTATCGACCTAAGTAGAATAATTTTTGACCCAGGAATAGGATTTGGAAAAAATTCTACTCAATCATATAAAATATTATCTTGTGTAGGTAGATTTAAGAAGTATGGTTTAAGAGTCCTAGTAGGGCATTCAAGGAAATCATTTTTAAATAATATAAGCAAAAATCAAAAAAATAAAGACATAGAAACTTTAGGTATCTCAATGAAACTGCTAAAACAAAAAGTTGATATCTTAAGAGTTCATAATGTTGAAATTCATACTCGAGCATACAGAAGTTCGCTAAAAGTATAAAACTTTAGGTATTAAATATAGATTAATTAGAATTAAATTTTTTACTATAATAATGCCAGATTAGCCTAGCTGCTATAGATCTTAAGGGTGACCATCTCATCCCTAAAACTAAAGATTGGTCAGTAATTCTGTTTTTTATTAGATCCTTTGATCCATTTATTAAACCTAAATCTGTTGATGGCCATATATCTATGCGCTCCATAGCACTTAGCATATACATTGATGCAGTCCATGGACCAATACCTGGAATTTTTGTAAGTTTTTTTAACACTTGTTCATCGCTATCATGATCTAACTTAGATAAACTTAATTCCTTATTACTGATTAATTTTGCTAAATTATAACAGCAAAAAGATTTTTTTTTTGATAACCCCATGTGCATCAGACCTTCTATGCCTATACTAATTACTGCTTCAGTTGATACCTCATTAATATATTTTTCTAATTTATTAAATATAGTTTTAGCAGCTATAGTTGATATTTGTTGCTCAATTACTATGAGTACTAATGATCTAAATGAAGGTTCTCTATACCAGTATTTTGGAATGCCCCAAAAGTCTACTATAAGCTTTATTTCTGAATATCTAGAGGCTAACTTATTAACATTGTTTTTGAAATTTTTTATTTTGTGATCAGCCATAATAATTTACAATTTAATTAGTAAAAGAGAGTGTATATAAAGCATAAATAGGATAATCTTACTATAGTATGGCTAATGAATTTAAAGTAATTCCAGAATTAATATAAAAGCTATACAATAATAAGAATTTTAAATTTTAGGTAGCATATGAAATATTCAAAAGTAGGTATAAGTGGTTTCTCATCCTACTTTCCTCCATATAGAGTTAAACTGGAAGATTGGTGTAATTGGACAGGATCTAATTGGGATAAGATAAACTCTGTAGTTGGAAAAAGCTTCAGAATGAAGGGTCCAGATCAAAGTATTTATACTTTAGCAGCTTCTGCTGTAATCAAATTAATTGATCAATATAAAATTGATCCATCTCGGATTGCTTTTCTAGGACTAGGAACTGAATCTAGTACTGATAATTCAGCAGGGGCCATAATTATTAAGGGTATGATAGATAAAGCATTAAACCAAAGAGGACTTGAACCTATCAATAGGAATTGTGAAGTACCAGAAATAAAACATGCATGCCTTGGAGGCATATATTCATTAAAAAATGCCTTAAGATATTTAACTCTAGATAATAGTAATAACTGTGCAATTGTTGTAAGTGCTGATATAGCAGAATATGCACGAGGGAGCTCTGGGGAACCTACGCAAGGTGCTGGAGCTGTCGCAATGCTATTAGAAAAAAATCCTAAAATCCTAGAAATTAATTTATCTGAAATTGGAACTGCCTCTTCCTATAGAGAAATTGATTTTCGAAAACCAGTATTGAGAAATATAATCAGAGGTAATCTTAACTGTCATTTTCAAGACCTGCCAGTATTTAACGGAAAGTATACTAATGCCTGTTACTTAGATGAAACAACTCATGCATTAAAAGATATGATGAAAAAAAGCAATCAGAATTCATTTAAATATTTTAATCGAATTGAAGCAGTATTTACTCATCGACCATATCACTATATGCCAATCACATCTTTTGCAATGAGTTATCTATTTAGCCTTAGCTGGGATAAGAAGAGCCACAACGAATTAAAAGAACACTGTGAAAATGCTAATATCAATTTTAAAGAAATAATTGATGAAATGAGCTCTAATCCTGATTTTATAACTGCAGCTAAAACTGGTAATGTCGAGAAAGATATCTATCCCAAATCTATAGGATTATTAAAAAAATTCAGAGAAACATCTATTTTTAGAGACTTAGTTAAAAAGAAACTTACACTAGGTTCTGAGATCATGAAAGAAATTGGAAATGTGTATTGTGCGGCATTGCCAGCATGGATATCTGCAGGATTAGAAGAGGCAGCAAATCAAAATATTTCACTTACTAATAAAAAAATCGTAGCCATTGGCTATGGTAGTGGTGATGCGGCAGAATCAATTCCAATGCAAGTTGTCGAAGGATGGAAAAATGAGGCTTTAAAAATTGGGTTAAAAAAATCGCTACAGCTTTCTCAAAACCTTTCTGAAATACAATATAATAATCTCCATGATAAAGGCAAAGCTGATAATTTAACACCTCCAGAAAAAGGATTTACAATAGAATCTGTTGGATCAAATGCTAGCTCTATTTATAGTGATGAAGGTATTGAGTATTACCAATTTATTGATTAATTATTATATCTGAATAATTCTCTAATATGTGATCTACCTCCATCCTGCACCATGGAGTGAATATTTCTGGTTTATTTTTTATCTTAATAGATAGAGATTCTAAATTTATATATTTGTAATCAGAAATTTCTTCTTTATTTATTTTAAATTCACCATCATATATTCCATAAAAAACATAGCAATATTCATTTTCTGATCCAATTTCATTATAGGGAGCATAATATTTAAATTTATAGAGAAAATTTAATTGACAGGTTATACCTAATTCCTCAAAAACCCTTCTACTAGCAGAATCTTCAATATTTTCTCCAGCATAGGGGTGAGAACAACATGAATTAGACCAATAGTTTGGCCACAACATTTTTTTTTTGCTTCTTTTCTGGATAAAAATTTCCTTTTTTCTATTAATTATGAAAACAGAAAATGCTCTATGAAGAAGACCTTTGCCTAAATGACAATCACTCTTAGAGCCTAAACCTATCTGGTTATCATAATCATCTACAAGAATAAGATCTCGAGAGCTAGTAGAGCTTAATTTATCAATCATTAATCTTCTCGTTACTAACCGTAATTGGGATTCCATCAAAACCTTTCTTTTTAATTGATGAAATCATTTTATTTTGAATTTCAGAATTCTCACATATCGCTATAATAGATCCACCCCCTCCACTACCTGTTAATTTAGCTCCTAAGGCACCATTTAATCTTGCGATATCAATTAATTTTTCTATCTCAGGAGTTGATACCTGAAGAGCATTTAACATACCATGACAGATATTCATTAATTCACCTAAATCTTCATAATCCTCAGATTGAATTGCTTCAATCCCTTTTAAAACTATAGAATCTATTTGATCAAAAATTTTCTCATATATGATTGGATCTTTTTTCCAAGCTGTTTTAACCTTACTCACAGTCCTAGCGGTAAGACCTTCTTTTTTTGTAAATCCAATTATCATATAAATAGGCTTCTTTATATTTAATAATTCAATGAATTGTGGATCTGAATTTCTATAAACTAGAGGTTTGCCATAACAGGCTAGAGTATTATCTATACCGCTTGGATTTCCATGGGCCACTTTCTCTGATAAAAATGCCAATCTATTTACTTCTTCATCAGATAATTTTAGATCAAAATGATTATCTAAAGCTCTTATTATTGCAACGGCCATGGCTGCTGAACCTCCTAAACCCATTCCCCTCGGAAGTTCTGGAAAAACCTCTATTTTCATCGACTTTGATCTTAATCCCAATTCATTAAGTATAATAGAGGCAGGTTTTTCAAAGGAATACTGTTTGGTGGGATCCTGCTCTAATTTATACTCAACACCCCATCTAGGTATTAATATATGTGTACCTTCTGAATAATCTTCTATCTGTGCCTTTATTTTCATAGGTAATGGAGCTGCTATGGCATGCTTGCCATATACTACAGCGTGCTCCCCAAGAAGAATTATTTTACCAAAACCTACTCCTAAAGATTTGTCTGTATCTAGAGAGCTATTAATTTTATTACTTTTTTTATCCTCTAGATTAGATATTATTTCTTTAGCTTTCCATATTTTTATCTCTCCACTAAGAACTAGATCATCTAAAACCTCATCGAAGTTATCCTCGCTAGCGCCTGCTGCTTTTACAACACTTCGTGCATGCAAAGTCATATGGCCTTTTTGGATACCATCAGTAGCTAGAGCCTTAATAGCAGATAGATTTTGTGCTAACCCAGCTGCTGCCATGACTTTTCCTAATTCCTTTGATGAATTAATGTCAAGTAATCTTAAATTTATTCCAACAGTAGAATTAGTATTCACATTGGAGCTAACTATACCAACTTGCAAGGGAATCTCTATCTCTCCATAAAGCGATCCGTCCTTTGCTTTAGTCCATCTAGTTAATGATGTGTATCGTCCACTAATTGATGCATAAGAATGTGCCCCTGCCTCTATTGCTCTCCAGTCATTTCCTGTAGCAATTGCTATTGGATCGATACCATTCATTACTCCTTTATTATGAGTTGCAGCCCTATAAGGATCAATTTCAGCAAATTCACTAGCTAAAATTATTGCATCTCTAATCTCTTCACCAGAAGAGTTATTATTTTTAAGAAATTCTGTTGGAATATTACAGCTTGCCCTAAAAATTGAGCGATCTGCCAAATTTGATAATATTCTTAAAAAAGCCTTACCTCCAGCTATCGACTCAACTAAAGGTGCAATACCTTCACACATGCTATTAACCAGATTTGCACCCATTGCATCACAAGTATCAACTAATAGATGAAGAACAATCATTCTTTGTTTTCTTGAGGGTAAAGGATGTGTATAAAATTCTATATCTTTTGCACCTCCTCCTCTTGCTACCATATTGGGATGAAAACTATTCGCTAAGTTTAATAAATCTTGCTTTTTTTTAATTAAAGCTGATTTGCAAGATTCTATATCTTTAATATCAATAATCTGAATCTGGCCTATCATTAATTGCTCTCCATCCTTTGCTGAAAAGCCTCCAGACTTTCGAACTAATTTAGAAGCTGAACTAAGGGCAGCAACAACAGACGGTTCCTCAACAGCCATTGGTAAAATATAATCCTTACCATTTACAACGAGGTTCATTGCTAAACCTAATGGCAAGCCCATTACACCCACAACATTTTCTATCATGCTATCAGCTGAAGATGAATTTAAAGTGTGATTGCCAGATAATAAAGAAAAAAGATCATTTTCTGAAATAAGCCCTTGCTCATAAATTTTTTCAATTCGGTCACGAATATCTAGTCTATAAAACTCTGAAATATTTAAGTCCTTCTTACTCATTCATAAAATTCCTCATAATTAAGGCCATTACTATCAATCTCTACATCTATAATTTTATATTTTCTTTCAATCTCAATATTAAATTTAGACAAGGCCTCTGTATCATCAGAAAACACTATACCTATATCTCCTCCTCCACTTCCGCTAACTTTATAATCTAAATTATATTTTTTTGCAGTATTTAATATTTCTTTATGCTCTTTACTAATAATATTGATACCTATTTCACTACCAAGAATATCCAATTTAGAATTATAAAAACTTATTGCTTTAAGAAAATCTTTAGGACTGTCTTCCTTTATTGACAAATAGCAATTTTCAATAATATCTCCTAGAGAAAGTATTATCTCATTATATTTTTTTTTATTATTAATTCTCCATTTATTGAAGCTCATTATATAGGATTTTGTTGATATAGGGATACCAGTATATACAATACTAAAGTCAATTCCTGATGGAAGATTAATAGGGTCGCAATCAACTCCACTTTCCTGAGAATTTCTATATACTAATGTGCCACCAAATTTACTAACTGCTAGATCAATACCGCTACCTAAATTATTTTGAAAAATCTTATATATAGATATTTGCTCCTCTAAGGAAATATCTTTTAAAAAAATACTAGACCAAGACAAAAATGTTGCAGAACTAGATCCTAAGCCTAGTTTATTATCATGATAATAAAGTTCTGAAGAATCTATCTTTCCTTTCCATGCTTGAGATTTATAGTATTTAGATTTTTTAGTTACTATATCAATTAATCTAATACCTGAATTTTCCCCAGTTTTAAATAAGTTAATATTAGATCTATTCATTTTAGTTTCTAAAAAACAATCGTCACCATCAATAAAATTAACTTCAGATTGGGCTCTTCTATTCACTGCAAAAGCTATAGCTGGTTTTCCACAGAGAACAGCATATTCTCCAATCAAAATTACCTTGCCTGGTGCAGATGATAAAAATCTCATAACTAAAAAATATCCAAAGAATTATCAAGCTTAGAAATAATAATATTTTTCACACCAGAAACCTCCTTTAGCAAAGAAGAAACCTTATTAGTAAAAATCGGTTCACATATAGCTTTTACCTGAGGTCCTGCATCTATTGTAAAAAAAACTGGTATTCCTGATTTCTGCAAATCAATAATTAAATCTATACAAGATAAAGTTGCTTTATTCCAATAAACTATTGGTGGCTGAGTAGTCATAATAACAGAATGCATTTTTAAACAATTGCTCTGTGAAACTATAGACAATGCCTCAAAATCTTTTTTAATTATAGCTTCTCGTGCCATAGCAAGCTCGGCCGAACTGTCTCTAATCCAATCTTTATAATAAGGTGAAGTCGATGATGATAAATTCATAGCTGATCTCGAATCTATTTTTTTATTTCTTATATCTGTAATAGCTATGACCACTTCTAACGGCCAATGAGTTGATGGAGAGAGCTGTTTTGCAAAACTATCAGTTCCATCAGTCTTCTTTCCTAGAATCATTTCAACAAATCCACCATATATTGACCTTGCTGCTGATCCAGATCCATGTCTAGCAATAACACTTAATTGCCTTTTGCTAAGATTAAGATCAAGAGCCTTGGATGCAGCCATAGTAATAGCAGCAAAACCTGATGCAGAAGAGGCTAATCCTGAAGCTGTAGGAAAGTTATTATTGCTTCTAATCATTGCGTAGTTATTTATTTTTGCTTCTTTTCTAATTAAATCTAAACAACTACTAAGGCGATATGGTTGGCTAATATCTTCCTTACCATCTATATATAAATAATCTCTATCAAGCCCATCTGTAAAAATTATTTCTGTATCTGAGTACAAAGAATCTAGGGTTATCGATATAGACCCAGTAGATGGCAAATTAAGATTCTTATTTGACTTTCCCCAATACTTAATTAATGCAATATTTGCTTTAGCTCTAAAAGATGCCTTCATATTTAACTGCTTAAATGATATAAACATCTAATGGTAGCATATAAACAAAAACATGGTTCTGAGGAAAAACTATCCTTCTATAAAAAACATATAAATAATAAGATAGAATCTTTTCTGGAAAAATATCCTAATAGGCCTACTAGACTGTTAGAGGCTATAAAATATTCCGCGCTACTTGGTGGTAAAAGAATCCGTGCACTTCTGGTCTATGGGTCAGGTGAGATGCTGTCAGTAGATAGGGAGATTCTAGACCCTATTGCAGTTTCAATTGAGCTAATCCATAGCTTCTCACTTATTCACGATGACTTGCCAAGCATGGATAATGATGATCTTAGAAGAGGTAGGCCTACACTTCATCGTGCTTTTGATGAGGGCACAGCAATTTTAACAGGTGACATCCTACAAACAATTGCATTTGATATAGTTATAAATATTGAACAATCTTTATATTCTCCTCTAGAAAAATTAAAATTATTAGAAGAGCTAGCTTTTTCAATTGGATTGGAAGGTATGACAGGTGGGCAATATTTAGACCTAAATGTAGAAAATGCAATAGTAGATGAAGATTATTTAAAGGATGTTTATACAAAAAAAACTGGGTCTCTTATTAAAGCAGCTATTATGATGCCGAGCTATCTCACTAATATAGAAAAAAGTACAATCAAAAAATTAGAAATATTTTCTTCTTATATTGGTTTAGCCTACCAAATAAAAGATGACCTATTAGAAATAGAGCAAACTACTGAGATTATTGGAAAAAATTCTAATTCTGATAACATCAATCATAAAATAACTTTTCCATCTCTCATAGGAGTTGCAGAATCCAAAAGAAGGTTAATTGAGTATAGTGAAATAGCGATAGATGCTATTTCTGAATTTGGAAATAATGGTCTTTTTTTAAAATATTTAGGTGAAATAATGACAAAAAGGGAAAGATAGGTGTACTTCCAATATCTTAAAAAATAGTACATAATTAAAATTATGCATGCTTACTCAACTCAAGAAGTGGCAGACCTTCTAGGAGAAAATCCCAATAAAATTCGTGCTTATGCAAAAGCTTGCTTGCCAAATATTAAAAAAAATTCTTCTGGTCATTATCGTTTTTCTTTTCAAGATTTAGTTCTATTAAAAGCTGCTAACAACTTATTCATGTCTAATGCTAAAAGTAATAAAATATGGAAATCATTAAGATCTCTTCGTAATCATCTTCCTCATGATCGTCCCTTAAGCTCTATTCGCGTTGCTGCTCATGGAGACAAAATTATTGTCTCTGAAACCAACAAATCATGGGAAGTAGATTCTGGTCAAACAATAATGAATTTTTTAGTTAAGGATATTGAAAAAATAGCTGGTCCTTCTCTATATGCCTCTATAGATAAGTATCTTGGTAAAGCAAATACTGCAGATGAGTGGTTCTCACTAGCTTTAGAGTTTGATCAAGTTGGTGGACAACAAGATGCATGCTTAGCCTATAGGGAAGCTCTAAAAATAAACTCTAGCCATACGAGCTCACTTATTAACCTAGGAAGAATTCTTCATAAAGAAAAAAATTATGACGAAGCTGAACAACTATACTCAGAAGCACTTTCTGTAGATCCTGAAAATTCTATAGCCGCTTTTAACTTAGGAGTAATATTTGAAGATAAAGGATATCCTAAAGATGCAATACAGGCCTATAAAATATCTATTGATATCAAACCAGATATGATTGATGCTCACTATAACTTAGCATTACTCTACAAAAAATTAGGTGATGAAAAAAGCTCGCTAAAACATTTTTCTACATTCCAAAACTTATTTGATAAAGGCTGAATCTATAAAAAATTTAAATAATATTATAATATAGTGCTATTATTTTTTTTACAGTATCTTCTAATGAAAAATTTTTTTCGATTGTATCTTTTGCATTCATAGATAACTTCTTACATCTATCCTGATCTCTATATAAAGATAGCATAGCCTCTCCTAGTTCCCTACTATTACCAGGCTCAACTACTAATCCAGAAAAATTATGTTTTACTAGCTCAGGATTTCCACCTACCCTTGTAACAATTGGCGTAGCTTCATATGCCATTGACTCAATAATTGACCTTGGCAAACCCTCGCCCCTTAAGCATGGCAATACAGAACAATGTGAAGCAGCAAGAAAAATTGAAACATCTTCTCTAAATCCTAAAATATGAAAATTATCTTTTTGGGGAGATTTTAAAACATAATTTCTTATATTTGGTTTTTCCATTCCTTCACCGATTAAAAGAAAATGCACTGAGCCATCATTTGGTAACATGCTAGCTGCCTCTATAAATACTGGTATTCCCTTCCTAGGCCTAACATTAGCCACACAAGCGATAATAAAACTTTCTTTAGGAATAGATATTTTCTCAGCATTAATTGGTAAATCTTTATACCATTCTAATTTATGACCTTTATAAATAGTAACTAGCTTATTAGAACTAATTTTCTTGTGTAAAAAATTTAGCTTAATTAAGCTTCTTCTTATTTCATCCGCAACACATATTATTTTTTCCACTCTTGGGCTAAGGATGCTTATCCAATCTAATGGGTTAAAAAAACTTACTCCACCAACTACACCTCTGTAAATAATATTCTTTACTCCCAGGCCTCTACTAGCTGCAAGACCGTTAAAAATAGCGCGTCTATGTAGAAGATGAAGAATTTGGGTATCTTGATCCTCTAAGTTTTGTCTTATAATCTTCCTTCCTTTCTTATCCCACTTGCTTGAAAAATTAACAGTCTGATAAGGAACTTTGGCCTCTTTTAGCCAATGAATATACCTAGAATTACTATTGAGAATAACATTTATATCCAATCCAGAATTATGAAGAGCAACAAACATGGCAGTTTCTGACCTATCAGCATACTCAGCAATTATTAAAACCCTTATTTTATCCATAGAAAATATCTAAAATATTGTTAATTACATTATATTTAGTCATATTTTTAATTATTAAGATAGTTTAATGAAAAATATTTCTAAGACTGAGATAATTGCTAACCATGAATGAAAACAATATAGGTACAAGAACACACTCTAATAGTTTTGGCCAAGATATAAAAAAACCTGGTGAGGCTAGAACGATAATAGTAATTTTATTAACCGGCATCACAATGATAGCGGAAATATCTGGAGGATTATTGTTTCGCTCTATGGCGCTATTAGCAGACGGACTGCATATGGCTGCTCATGTTGCCGTATTAAGTATAAATGTCTTAGCCTATATCTATACTAGAAAAAATGCTCATAATGAAAATTTTAGTTTTGGAACTGGCAAAATAAATACTTTAGCTGGATATACTAGTGCATTGTTACTACTTTCAGTAGCTATTTTTATGATATGGGAAAGTATTGAAAGGCTGCTAAGTCCAGTTGAAGTGATTTTCAATCAAGCAATTATTATTTCAATTATAGGATTAATTGTTAATGGTATTTGTGCTCTTATACTTGGACATACGCATAATCATTCTGGCGAAGATAATGTTCATTCACAAGATTCTCATAACCACGATCATAATTTAGCATCAGCTTATCTTCATGTATTAGCAGATGCTATGATTTCCTTTTTAGCTATTTTTGCTTTATTAGTGGGGAAATTTTTTGGAATTATATGGGCTGATCCAGCTATAGGTATTATCGGTTCAATTGTTATAGCTAGATGGGCCTTCACATTGGTTAGAAAAAGCTCAAAAATACTAGTTGATTATGACACTAATACTGACCTTAAGAAAAAAATAATTAATCTGATAGGAAAAGAATGCAGTATTAATGATTTACGTGTTTGGTCTATTGGACCGGGAATATACTCTGTAATAATATCTCTATCAAGCAAATCAAATAATTCTCCAGAATATTATAAAAAAATTCTATCTAGCGATCATCGTATTGTTCATACAACAATAGAAATTTTATAATTTTAATAATTAATGACTAAATCGAAAAGAATAAATTATAAAAAATTACCAATAATTAATATTAATAATGTTGATGTTGATATCAACAATAATAAAATCTTAAGATCTTTAAATTGGAAATTAAGATCGGATGATCACTGGGCCATAATAGGCTCAAATGGAAGTGGTAAAACATCCTTTCTAAAACTTATTTCTGGAACTCTTTGGCCAAAACCTGGATCAGGTACTAGAAGATACAATTTTGATGGCAAAACTCATACTGATGCAGTAGAGGCATTAAAAAGAATTGCTGTTGTTAGTCATGAACTTCAGGATAGCTATACTAATCTCGGATGGGACTTCAAAGCAATAGATATAGTTATATCAGGTATTAAAAAAACCAATATACCAAGGCTTGAATCTAGCCCAGCTGATTATATAAGAGCAAGATCTTATCTAAGAGAGCTAGGATTAACTAAATTAAATGAAAAACCATTTCTTGAATTATCGAGAGGTCAGCAAAGAAGAATACTAATTGCTAGAGCTTTGGCATTTAATCCTAAAATTCTAATTCTAGACGAACCTGTAGCAGGTCTTGATAGAGAAGCAAGAAAATCTTTAAGAAATATAATTGAGTTAATAAGCTCTAGAATCATTACTATATGTTCATATCATAACGATCAAGATCTCCCTATTAATACAAATAATTTATTGTATTTATCAAATGGAACGATATCAAAAAATATAGCTATTGATAAAATTGAAAAAATTCATCATAAAGATAATACAAATCAATCTCCAATCGAGGAAAAAAAATTAGCAAATAAATATAAAGAAATTATTGTAGATATACATAATGCTAGTATCTGGATCAATAAGAATAGAATACTCTCAAATATAAATTGGAAAATATATAAAAATCAACATTGGCAAATAATTGGTCCGAACGGTTCAGGTAAGAGCACCCTACTAAGGTTATTACATGGGCAAATTAGGCCAGCTAAAGGAGGATACATTGAGTACTCTGGTATTAAAGATGCAAAAAATGTTTGGTCACTTCGAAGGCAGATTTCATGGGTTTCTCCAGAGCTACAATCAAATTATAATTATAAAACAAATGTATTTGACTGTATTGGCTCAGGATTTGATTCTAGTATTGGATTAATTAGAAAGTTAACTTCGAATGAGTTAAAAATAGTGCAAAATCTTATGGAAAAATTTAATCTTGATTCTTTTAAAAAAAGAGATATAAAAACTCTATCATATGGCCAATTTAGAAGGGTATTAATTGCAAGATCAATTGTTCATATGCCAAAATTACTATTGCTAGATGAGCCATGGGAAGGTCTTGATACAGAAAATCAATATCTTATCAATAATATCATTCAAGAAATTGTTGAATCTGGAACCCAGTTAATCTGTGCTACTCATATAGATTCAGGTAATAAAAACTTTAAATTTACTATTCAATTAAATCATGGAAAATTAATTAGCTAGGGGGGATTGATTGGACATAAATAATAAAGTATTTGTTATTACTGGTGCCGGAAGAGGTCTTGGAGCAGCTATAGCCAAAGAGTTCGCCTCAAAAGGAGCAAGCCTTGCTTTAGTTGATATAAATCAAGCTAATTTGGAACTAACTTGTAAAGTATGCAAAAAATATGATTCAAAAATAACAACATATTTAAACGATATCTCAATTGAAGAGGATGTGATTAAATTATTTAATATGGTAATAGATGATCATGGTAGGTTAGATGGGTTAGTTAATAATGCTGGTATCTTAAGAGATGGTCTACTAGTTAAATCTGAAGGAAAGAAAATTATCAATAAAATGTCTCTTGATGATTGGCAATCAGTTATTAATGTAAACCTAACTGGAGTCTTTTTATGTGGTAGAGAGGCAGCCCAACATATGATAAAGACAGGATCAAATGGCTGCATTATAAATATATCAAGCATTTCTAGAAGGGGAAACTTTGGGCAAACTAATTATTCAGCAGCTAAAGCCGGAGTAGCTGCTCTTACTAAAGTTTGGGCCAAAGAGTTAGCTAAATATAATATTAGGACTAATGCAATAGCTCCTGGACTTGTGAATACAGAAATGGTTAAAAACATGAGACCTGAAATATTAGAAAAAGGAATTAAGAAAGTTCCACTTAGAAGATTATGCAACCCTGAAGAGATTGCTCATACATCAATCTATATTGCAGAAAATGACTACTTAAATGGTGCCATAATAGAAGTAGATGGAGGCCCAAGATAAGAAATGGCCGGCCCATGAAAAAAAATGAGCCGACCAAATACACCAAACAGTAGGGGAAAAATTACTGTAGGTGTTGGAAAAAAATCAGCTGCCTACTCTCTTTATAAACCAAAACCATAACTAACGCCAAAAACAAGCTGATTAGAAGGTGTAGTTAATATATTGCTATTATTAATATGAGTGGCCGTAGCGTTATCTTGCGTAACACCTAAATTATCACTAGAAATTAAAGCAACTGACATTCCAACTCCTGAATCAAGCTCAATACCATAACCAATTTCTGTCCAATCTCCACTATTATCTTTACCAAAACTACCTGCTGTTATATATAGACCAACCGGTGTTTCAATCGTCAAAGAAGTAACTGAATATTTGGTTTCAACTGGGGCTTTGTATGTTCCATCAGCATAATCAAGAGTTACAAAACCATAGCCAAAGCTTAGATTAATCTCCTCATATGCATTATCCCAACCGTCACTATAATAATAACCGGTAAAACCCAAGCCATAACTAAAATTATCATAAGAACCTCCAAAACCAGCATAAAAATCTGACTCAATACCGTCTCCAACATCAGCCATCCAGGTTCCAACATAAATACCATTTTCTGCTTCATAGTCAACGCCGAAAGAAGCTGAGGATTCCTCCTGATAAATTCCTCGGTAAACATAGTCACTAACATACCCGACATTGCCTGAAAGCTCAGCTATTGATATGGTGGGGAGTAGTGCCAGTGAAGTTAACACTATTTTATTATAAAATTTCATTTTAGCTCCTTAAAAATAAATATAAATAATTTATATAATGCAGGATCTATGCCATTTATTTTTTTTATTTAAAAAACAAATATTTAGATTAGTTAAATAAAATCATAAAATGGTATAGTGCACTAAAGATTATCCCCTACGCACCAAAAAAGTTAAAAAAATGAAAAAAAAAGATGTAAAACTATTGGCAATAATTATCCTCTTTTCAGCTATTCTAATTTTAGCTAATTATTTCCCTACTAAAGAATGGATTGATCAATTGCTTTTGTGGAGTAATGATAATCCCAAGTTTGCCTGGGTTACCTTCTCACTGATCTATTTGATTTCATCATTATTCCTACTTCCAGGAGCTATCATTACTCTTGCAGGGGGTTTTATTTTTGGTCTTAAACAAGGAGTTATCTTAGCATCAATTGCTAGCACAATTGGCGCAACAGCCTCTTTTGTATTAGGAAGATATCTAATGAAAGAATCAATTCAAAATAAACTCAATCTAAAATTTAAATCAATAGATAGGCTAATTTATGAACAAGGATTTCTAATTATATTATTATTAAGATTAACGCCAATTATCCCCTACAATATTTTGAATTATGTGCTATCAATTTCTAATGTAAATATTAAAAAATTTATCTTAGCTTCTTGGTTAGGAATGTTGCCAATGACTATATTATATACATACTTAGGAACTTTAGCTGTGAGTTTAAAGAAAGTTAATAATGTTCTTCTTGATCATCATCATAGTTTAAGTGCAATTTTTCTAATAGGTCTAGTTATCACAATCTTATTAGTCTTATATTTAACAACCATTGCTAAAAGAATTATAAAAAAAAGATTAATAAAATGTTCGGAAATTTATTAAAGCAACAGTATAATAAAGGCCTTCTTATATTTAATAATATCAAAATAATAATTTATTGATGGGGAGTATGCATCATGATAGATCTTTTAAAAATTGCTCAAACTGAGGCTGCTGGTGGAGATCTTTTTTCTGAGCTTCAAAAACTATTTAATGATGCAGATATAAAACCAAATGGATATCCTGACGCAGTTGTTTGGATGGGTGGCAATCATAATGATCAAATAAACCCTATTGCCCACTCCCTAACAGATGCATATGCATTGTTAGGCACCATCGCTGCGATTGATATTTTAGGCCTCCCTTATTATGCAGTTCCAATGTGGTCTCAATATAGACACGATCTAAAACTTAAATCACTTTCTTGGTTTGGTAATATGCCTTGTACATCAATTAAATGGTCTACGGCTGGAGATGCTTATGTAATAGATGAAAACGGAAAAAAAGTAGTTGTTATGGGAAAATCAGGCAATGCGCCATTAAGAACTCAAGCTGGAGTCTATTGTAATGTGAGGCCTTATGGTCCAATTACAGTAGTTAGATGTATGCCCTGCTTGCCTTATTCTCAAGATAGGGCTGTTTTTAATGTTGATAAAAATACTGGAATCATCCACTCTGAAATGAATACACCAGCACTTCAAATGGCTTATGCGAACCGCCGATTTTTAAAAATGGTCCATGAATCAGGTAAGCTTGGCAGAGTGGCATTTAAACCTACACAAGCAATGGAGGACGGTATAAATTCTGGGATTCTTTCTTGGCTACTAGATGGCACAAAATTTAAAATAGGTAGAAAGTATGCTGTCGATGGTTATAAAGAACACAAAGAGCTTATTGATAGAGTTATTACTCTCCTTCCAGACAACTTCAAAGAAGGTATGGATTCCTGGGAAGGACAAATTGAACAACATATTTCTGATACAAATTACGGCCTTCTGCTATGGGATTTAATCGAACAAAAAGATGTTATTGTGCTAGCAACTGATTTAGATGGGGATAGATTGACAGACTTATTAGCTGATGTATCAGATCCTTTAAGAGCATTTGGTCAAAGAATAATTAACCATATTGATAAAAAAAATAGCATTACTTCTGAAACAAAGATGAATTATATATGGAATGAAATGGGTTATGTGACTGGAAACGGCAGAGATATGACATCTGTAATGTATAGAATGGAGGGCCCACCAATACACGAACAAACCCTTGGCTCAGCTGATGCTATGCTACTTAGATTACTTGATGGTGATGAATCTCTAGGAGGAACAAAACAACCATATGATCCTAGAATACATTTTGTATTAATTCGTGACGCATATATAGATGCTAATCCAGATAATAAAAAACTTAGGAATTGGCTTGATGATGCTATTAATACATTTGATAATATTTATTCTGGAAATAGACCTAAATTCCTAGATGGTTATAAAAAATTAAAAGATGCAATTAAGCCTTGGGGAGTATAATTATCAAGGCCGAATCTGGCCATCCCCTCTAACAATATATTTATAGCTTGTAAGCTGTTCAGAGCCGACTGGACCTCTTGCATGAATTCTCCCTGTAGCTATTCCTATTTCTGCCCCCATGCCAAATTCACCACCATCAGCAAATTGTGTAGAAGTATTGTGCATTACAATTGAACTATCCAATTCGGTCAAAAACTTATCAGCAGCAGCTTGATTGCTACTAATAATTGCTTCAGTATGCCCAGATCCATATTTTCTAATATATTCTAATGCCTCTTCAATACCATCAACGAGCCTGATAGCAACAACTGCATCTAAAAACTCTTTACCCCAATCAGAATCTTTAGCCTTATTGGCTCGACTATCTATTGAAACAACTTCTTTGCTGCCCTTTATTTCGCAACCAGCATTAATAAGAATATCTAAAATTGGTGGTAAAAATTCATTAGCAATTACTCTGTCTATCAACACAGTTTCAGTAGCTCCACATATACCTGTTCGCCTCATCTTAGCATTAAGAATAATCTCTATTGCCATATTAAGATCTGCATTCTTATGCACATAAGTATGGCAAATACCCTCAAGATGGCCAATGACTGGAACTCTTGCATCCTCCTGTATACGAGCAATAAGATTTTTACCGCCTCTAGGAATAATTATATCGATATATTCAGTCATATCTCGAAGAAGAAACCCTACTGCTTCACGGTCTTGAGTTGGGATCATTTGAATCGAGGCGCTAGGTAATCCAGCTTTTTCTAAACCCTCTATAAGGCAAGAATGAAGTATTCTATTTGAGTTAACTGCCTCAGTTCCACCTCTTAATATTACCGCATTACCACTCTTAAGGCATAACCCTCCTGCATCTGCTGTGACATTTGGCCTACTTTCATAAATAATTCCTATCACTCCTAATGGTACCTTGACTCTTTGTATCACTAATCCATTTGGTCTCTCTATCTCATTAATTATCTTACCAATAGGATCATCAAAATCTGATATCTTCTTCAAACTCAAAGCTATTGCTTCAATTCTCTCATAATTAAGTACCAATCTATCAATCATTGCTTCAGATAGTTGATTTTTTTCTGCATTCTTAATATCCAAACTATTTGATTTTAATATTTTATCCTTAGATGAAATTATTATGTCTGCTGAATTTCTTAATGCCTGATTTTTAGAATGAGTTGAAGCCCTACTAAGAATACTACTTGCCTCTTTGGCCATCCTGCCTATTTTTAATATCTCTTTCTTCATAAAATTCCCTAAGCTAAAACAAGATCGTTTCTGTGAATCATTTCATTTCCACCTAAATAATCTAGCTTATCCTTAATATCATTAGAGTGACATCCCATAATTTTATTTGCATCAATTGAGTCATATGCTATTAGACCACAACCAATATAATTTCCTTTATGATCTTTTATCTTTACTGCATCGCCCTTTCCAAATTCTCCCTCTACTCCAATAACACCTACTGGTAAAAGACTACTTCCTAAATCTAAAGCCTTCTTTGCACCAGAATCAATTAAAATAGAGCCTTGTATTTCTAGACTACCCAAAATCCATTGTTTTCTTGCAGCTTTTGGATCCAAGCTAGGTATAAACCAAGTACCCTTATTACTTTCAATACTTGAAACAATTGGATTATTCTCTAATCCTGAAGCAATCAGCATCTTACAGCCAGCTGACATAGCTAATCTTGCGGCATCAAGCTTTGTGATCATACCACCTGAACTATGGCTTGTGCCTGGTCCGCTAGCCATATCAAAATAATCCTGATTAAGATCATTGACCTCATTAATTAATTTAGCATTATCATTCTTACCAGGATCTGATGTGTATAGACCATTGACATCAGATAACAAAATAAGACAGTCAGCACTAATCATTTGGGCTACTCGGGCTGCAAGTCTATCATTATCGCCATATCTTATTTCTTGTGTTGCAACAGTATCATTTTCATTAATAACAGGTATAACATCTTTTTTAACTAAGGCATTTAATGTATTAGTTGCATTTAAATACCTTCTCCTATTATTGCTATCATCGATGGTTAATAATACTTGAGCAACAACCAAACCCTTATTTGCTAATCTATCTTGATACAAATGGGCAAGTTGAACCTGTCCAATAGCAGCTGCTGCCTGGCTATCCTCTAGACGAGCTAAAGAGGATAATTTCATCTTATTTGCACCTAAAGCAATAGCACCAGAAGAAACAATAATAACTTCTTTTCCATTTTCTTGTAAAAATTTTATATCTTCACATAAGCTCTCAAACCAAGAATAGTTAATTTTTCCACTATCCTCATTTACCAATAGAGCAGAACCAATTTTTAAAATAATTCTTTTTGCTTCCTCTATGTTTTTATTATTTTTTGATATCATTTTCTAATAATCACAAAAGTAAAAACTAAGAGGAAAAAAACAATATAGGTTTTCCTTTGGCTACAGCCATGGAGCCACTCCTAATTACTGACAAAACATCAGTTGACTTAGAGAAAAAATTAATAATTTTATCAATATCTTCACTACTGCCAACAATCTGAAAAGTTAAATAGTCATCTGAATTGTCTATTATCTCAATATCTAACAACATACCTATAGATTCTTTATGATCAGAAACTAATTTTAATAAATTTTCTTCATTATGATGTTTGCTAACTAGCTTTATCATAGCAAGCTCTCTCTCTATATATTCTCCATCAGTCATATTAATAATATTTACTACATCAATGAGTTTGCTTAGCTGCTTAATTATTTGCTCTATAATATCTTCTGAGCCTGAAGTAACAAGAGTTACTCTTGAAACAATAGGGTCATTAGTTGGAGCAACATTCAAACTCTCTATATTATATCCTCTAGATGAAAACATATTTGAAACACGAGCGAGTGCACCTGCTTCGTTTTGTAGTAAAATTGAAATAATATGTCTCATAAATTCCCCTGGAGGCTCAATAAAAAAGTTCCAAATAGTTATGGTGTCTCATAATAATTATTATTGCAATGTGTAATGTTTTGGTCAAAAATCTAAATAAAAGAAGGATTTTAAATATAAGCATTAGTACAATAATAAATAATTAATTAATATAACTACTATGGAAAATAAAGTTAAGGAAAATATGGTCTCAAAAGGCCTCTCTAACGAAGAAATGACTGGAGCAGACATAATTGTTCAAGTTATTGCTGATGAAGGCGTAGATACGATTTTTGGCTACAGTGGTGGCGCAATTCTGCCAACTTATGACGCTGTATTCCGCTACAATAATCAGTCAAACAATAAACATAAAATGCCCCTAATAGTACCCGCTAATGAGCAAGGAGCTAGTTTTATGGCTTCTGGATACTCTAGGTCTAGCGGTAATGTAGGGGTAGCAATTGTCACATCAGGCCCAGGAGCTACAAATTGTGTCACTGCAGTGCGTGATTGTATGGCCGACTCTATACCAATAATAGTTATTTGTGGTCAAGTAGCTACAAATGCGATAGGTACAGATGCATTTCAAGAAGCACCTGTTAGTAGCATTATGGGAGCAGTAGCTAAACATGTTTATCTAGTAACAGAACCCGAGCTTCTTGAAGATACTGTTAGATCAGCTTTTGAAATAGCGCGAACTGGAAGGCCAGGACCTGTTGTTATAGATATACCTAAAGACATCCAAAACTGGAAAGGTAGGTATAAAGGATTAGGCTTACTTCCTATGCCTGGCTATAAGTCAAGACTAAAAAAAGTTAGCAGTAGTAGTCTTAACGTAGAAAGCTGTAAAAGTTTTTTTAATCTTTTACAAAATAGTAAGAGGCCGCTGATTTATGCTGGAGGTGGAATAGTAAATAGTAACTCTAGTGAAGAATTAAGAAAATTTGCTATTGAGCATCAAATACCTGTAGTTACAACTCTAATGGGCATAGGATCATTTGATACAAAGCATACATTAGCAATGCATATGTTAGGCATGCATGGAACAGCTTATGCAAATTACGCTGTTGATGATTGTGATCTTCTAATAACCTTTGGAGCTAGATTTGATGATAGAGTAGCTGGTGATGCAAACAAATTTGCACCTAAAGCAAAAAATATAGCTCATTTTGATATTGACCCATCTGAAATACATAAAGTTAAAAAAGCTAACTGGCACTTCACTGGGTCGCTAAAAAAAGCTATTAATGAATTAAATGCATATAGTAGATCCAATGGATTGGAGTTTAATTTTTCTTCATGGCATAAAGAAATTAAATCATTAAAAGAAATATATGCACTGAATTATAATAAAAAAAGCGAATTAATCCAGCCACACTATGTAATAGAGGAAATAAACAAGATTACAAAAGGACAAGCAATTATAACAACTGGTGTAGGTCAGCATCAAATGTGGGCTGCACAATATTTTGACTTTTGTGAACCAAGACTATGGTTAACATCTGGAAGTATGGGAACAATGGGATTTGGACTACCAGCTGCTATAGGGGCTCAATTTGCATGTCCTGATCGTCTAGTAATAGATCTAGATGGAGATGCAAGTATTAGAATGAATATTGGTGAAATGGAAACAGTAACTTCGCATGGTCTCCCAATTAAAGTTATAGTTTTAAATAATTTTGGTGATGGAATGGTAATGCAATGGCAAAGAATGTTTTTTAAAGGGCGCCTGTCAGGAAGTGACAAATCACTAAGAAAGAAAAATTTTGTACAATCAGCAATTGCCGATGGATTTGAATATGCAAAAACACTTAAAAAAAATAATGATGTTAAAAAAGTCCTAAAAGAATTTCTTAACTTTAAAGGGCCGGCTTTTTTAGAAGTAATAATTGATCCTAAGGCAGATGTTTATCCAATGGTTCCTCCTGGATTATGCTACAAAGATATAGTAACTGGAGAATTTATTCCTAATAGATATAAAGAAAAAGATAAATCTACACCGAACGAATCAGAGATGTTTTAATAAATTATTTAAATATTTTCTAGTACATTTAAGACTGCAGAAGTAAGTTTAGTCAATTCTTTTTTGCTTATAATAAATGGCGGCATAATATAAATTACATTACCAAATGGCCTTAGCCAAACCCCCTCCTCTAAAAAACTCTCTCTAACATATCTCAAATCTAGAGGTTTTTTCATTTCTACTACTCCTATTGCACCCTTTACTCTAACCTCATAAACAGAATTAAAATTTTCACAATCTCTTAACTCCTCTAATAATTGAGATTCTATTATTCTCACCTGCTCTAATCTTGGTTCTAAATTAAATAACTCTAAGGAAGCATTAGCTGCCTGACAAGCTAACGGATTGCCGCAATAGGTTGGGCCATGTGGAAAAGCGTTTGCTACACTTCCTGATAAAAAAGTATTATATATATCCTTGGAAGATACTGTAGCAGCAAGAGGAATAGTGCCTCCAGTAAGTGCCTTTGATAATGTAATTATATCTGGAACAACTCCTGCCTGTTCGAAAGCAAACATACTGCCAGTTCTGCCAAATCCAGTTGCTATTTCATCAAAAATTATAATTAAATCATATTTTTTTACGATTCTGGTTATTTTTCTTAACATATCTGGACTATGAAATTTAAATCCTCCTGCAGCCTGAACAAGAGGCTCTATAATGATACCAATCATTTTTCTATGATTTTTACTTAGCACTTTTTCAAATCTATCTAGATCTATCTGATTTTTGGGAAGATCTTCAATCATATGATTAACGAGAATATCTTTATAGATATCTCTAACACCATCTTGTCTATCACAAACAGACATTGCAGCTAATGTATCTCCGTGATAACCATTTCTAAATCCTAAAAAAAATTTTTTATTAAAAATACCCTTATTTTTCCAATATTGCGATGCTATTTTTAAGGCAATTTCTACTGATACTGATCCAGATTCTGAAAAAAATACATAATTTAGATTTTCAGGAAGAAGATTAGAAATTCTATTACTAAGCTCTATAACTGGATCATGAACTAAACCTCCTAACATAATATGAGGCATCTCATTTAGCTGTTTTTCTACTTTCTCTATAATATATGGATGGTTATATCCATGGCAGGATGCCCACCAAGAAGAAATACCATCTATAAGGGATCTCCCGTCTCTCAAATGAATATGGCATCCTTCAGTGCCTATAACCTCAAGCTGTTTAGGCAAATTATACATCTGAGAATAAGGAAGCCATAAATTAGATAAAGACATTGAAAAAAGATCCTATAAATTTCTAACAAAAGCTATACTATCAAATACAAGGAATAAAAATACATGAAAAATATAAATTGTTTTAAAGCTTATGATATTAGAGGTTCTGTGCCCGAAGAGCTAAATGAAAATATTGCTTATCTTATTTCTAGAGCCTTCATAGAATTTACCAATGCTAAAAATGTTGTTTTAGGTATGGATATTCGTCTCTCAAGTGAAAAAATTAAAAGGTCAATAATAGATGGAATAACTGATGCTGGTTCAGATATCATTGATATTGGTCTTGTTGGAACAGAAGTTGTCAACTTTACAACATCTTATGGAAAGTTTGATGGGGGAATTATGGTAACAGCAAGCCATAATCCTCCTAACTACAATGGAATGAAGATTGTTAGAAAAGGCTCAAAACCAATAAGCGAAAATACAGGGTTAAAAGAAATTAGAACTATTGCAGAAAGAAATAATTTTAGAAAAAAGGAAAACAAAGGAAAAGTATATAATAAAAACTATATTAAACAATATATTGAGAAAATCTTATCCTTTATTGATATAAATTCATTAAAACCTCTTAAAATAGTTGTAAATGCAGGAAATGGAGCTGCTGGACCAACATTAGACGTATTAGAGAATTACTTACCATTTGATTTTATTAAAATTAATCATAATCCTGATGGCTCTTTCCCTAATGATGTTCCTAATCCTATGATTAAAAAAAATAGGAGCATAACTTCAGACGCTGTAATTAAATCAAACGCTGATATTGGTATAGCATGGGATGGGGACTATGATAGATGCTTCTTTTTTGATGAGGAAGGAAAATTTATAGATGGGTACTACCTTGTTGGGCTATTATCCAATTTTTTCCTAACTAGAAATCCTAATAATAATATAATTTATGATCCTAGATTAATCTGGAATACCTTAGAATTAGTAGAAAAAAGTAGAGGTAAAGCTATTCAATGCAAATCTGGTCATGCATTTATAAAAGAAAAAATGAGAGAACATGATGCCATATATGGTGGTGAAATGAGTGCTCATCATTATTTTCGTGATTTTTATTTTTGTGATAGCGGTATGATACCATGGCTAATAATTACTCAAATTATGAGTTCCGAAAATAGATCTTTATCTAGTTTAGTAAAAGATAGAATGAAGCTTTTTCCAATTAGTGGAGAAATAAACCTTTCAGTTGATGATGCATCAGAAATAACTAAATTACTTGAAAAGAAATATACAAAGTATGCTAAAAAAATCGATAAAATGGATGGCATAAGCTTTGAATTTGAAGATTGGAGATTTAACTTAAGATCTTCTAACACAGAACCATTAATAAGATTGAATATAGAAACTAAGAATAATGCTTCACTATTAAATGAAAAAACTAAAAGCCTTCTTAAAGATATAAACTATAATGAAAATGTTATTGAATAGTAAATTAGATATATTTTCTAAGAATAAACTATCAGAATTAGATAAAGATCTTCTGTTAAGAGAATTATTATATTCAGATAGATTAAATAATTCTAAAATCAAAATTAATAGAGATAAGTTTGTTTCCTTTGCATGTAATGACTATCTTGGCTTATCTCACCATCCAGAACTAATAAAAATAAACAACAATGTTACAAAAAAATATGGTTTAGGTGCTGGTAGCTCTAGACTAGTATCAGGAAATAGTTCTCTCTATAAAAAACTAGAATCTAAACTGGCAAAAATAAAAAATACTGAGGATGCAATAGTTTTTGGAAGTGGCTACTTAGCAAATATAGGCACTATCCCAGTATTGATGGGAGAAAAAGACCTTATTCTTATAGATGAGCTATCTCACTCCTGTTTATTTTCAGGATCATACCTAGCAAAAAGCAAATTAATAAAATTTAGACATAATAATGTTTCTGATGTAAAAAAAATATTAGAAAAAAACAGAACAAAGTACGAAAAATGTTTATTAATTACGGAAGGTGTTTTCAGTATGGAGGGAGATCAGGCTCCATTAGCTGAGTTATTAGACTTAGTTAATTCTTATGACACATGGATGATGGTTGATGACGCACATGGATTTGGAGTTGTTAATGAAGGTAAAGGTTCTAATTTCATTAATAATGATTTTCTACCAATACCAATACAAATGGGTACTCTATCAAAATCTATAGGAACATATGGCGGCTATGTCTGCTCAAGTAAACCTGTTATAGATTTAATTAGAAATAGAGCTAGGAGTCTAATTTATACAACTGGCCTTCCACCTGGTATTATTGGCGCCTCAATTAAAGCCTTAGAAATTATTGATAATGACCATAAACTTGTCAAAAAACCAATCATAGCCTCAACATATTTTACCAGATTGCTTAATTTGAAGAAGCCGAAAAGTGCGATAGTGCCAATTATATTAGGATCAGAAAGAAAAGTTCTAAATTTGAGTAAAATTCTTATGGAAAACGGCTTCTTAGTTGGTGCAATCAGGCCTCCTACTGTTCCAAAAAATACAGCAAGAATTAGATGTTCCTTTAATGCTAATCATAAAATGAAAGATATTGAAAAAATAGTATCAATTATTAAAAAGAGTGGCTATGGGTAATATATTCATAACATCTTCAGGAACAGAAATAGGTAAAACATTTATAACAACTACTCTACTAAGTGAATTAAAAAAATTAGAGTACAATACTAATGCACTAAAACCGGTAGCGACAGGCTTTGATGAAAAAGACATTCTTAAATCTGATAGTGCACTATTGTTACAAGCTATGGGCCTAAAAGTAAATATAGAAAATATAAAAAAAATTACTCCTTGGAGGTATAAAAAACCATTATCGCCAAATATTACATCTAAATTAGAAAATAAACCTATTGTATTTGATGAGCTAGTTAAATTTAGTCAATCTCAAAAAAATGTAGATATTACTCTAATAGAGGGTATTGGAGGAGTAATGGTGCCAATAAATAATGAGCATACTGTAATAGATTGGATTGAAGCTATAGAAGTACCAGTAATATTAGTTGTTGGTAGCTACTTAGGCTCATTAAGTCATTCATTAACTGCTATTAAATGCCTTATATCAAAAAAAATTAAAATAATTGGCATTATTATTAATGAATCAGAAAATCAACCCATGTCTCAAGAAGAAACTGCTAGTACTATAGAAAAATTTACTCAATCTATACCAATTATTATTTTTCCAAAAGTTAAAAAAGGAGTAAAAATTCCAAGTCTATTACCATTAATCAAAAAATACTTATAAAATTTTTGGTAGATTTTAATTAATCTAAGTTATTAAAGATGGAAGAGCCACAAAAGTTCCGCCATTTCTCTGGCACAAAGCTCTCATTAAAATAGCAAATCTTGCTGAAGATAGAAGTTCTCCATTAGTTACTTCATAGTATACTGGAAATGCAACTGCATGAATTCTTACTCTTCTCTGACCATCATCTCCTAACTTATTCCTTCTATCAACTTCTCTTACTACAGCATTAATAGATCCCGAGGCAAAGTCATCGCTATAAACATATAGGCTAATTTTCTTATCTGGATCATAAAAAGACCTTATAGCTTCAATAATACCTTCTCTTGGGCTTGAGTTTGAAAATGCTGTCCAGTTTCTTAAACCATCAATTATAGATTCACGCCTTGCTTGTGAGTCAGGAATCCATTCATTTCTATAACTCTTAAACATATATTCACCCATATCATTAAAGATTTGAATCCCCTTAACCTCTGGATAGACCTCAAGCGTTTCTCTTATCTGTTGCTGCACTCTTGGCCAAGCATATCGTTGCATACTGCCAGAAGTATCCACAATAAAAATAATATATTCACTATCAACAGGAATTCCTCCTACCTTATAGTCATCTGGATCTGGCTTGAAGTCAGATAGAAGCCTCTGCATCTCTTCTGTTAGCCTTTGCTTAGCAAGAGCAAGTCTTCCTGCAAGATCTGAAGCCTCCTCAGCATCATTCTGCGTTGCTAAAAAATCTGATCTAATTCGAACTAGCTGATCTTGAAGCTCATTGATTTGAAGCTTATCTATATCAACCTGATTAGTAGTAAAAACTATCTCTCGCTCTATACTTTCTATCTCACCAACAATCTCTTCTAACTCTTGTTCATACTTTACAATTAAACCTTCTAGCTCAATATGACTTTCTTCTAATCTAATCGGTTCAAAAATTTTGGTTAAAACTAAAAGAAGAATTATGGCACCAAAACCACAACAAATTACATCTAAGAACGATAGACTTCCAGACTCAACTTCTCTTCTGTACCTTCTTCTCATGGCCAATCCTCAGATGGAGCCATCATAGATCCACCAGTATTTAAAGCCATCCACCAATATGCTGGCGCTGCTTGGGGATCTCCTTCCATAGCATATAAAATTACATTAACAGGAACATTAAATGGTAATGTTCTTGCAGCACGATTAAAGTGATTTTGTCTTTCTTTACCAGTGACTCCTGCCCGATTTGGTAAAATCTCACCCATTGTTGGTAAGCCATCGACTAAAAGATAGATATTGTCAGGCTTTGGCTCCAATGGCCGAAGCATTGAGAAGGCAGCGTGAAGGCTTGTAGGACCTTCAGGTACTGTCGAAGATAGTACGCTTACAGCCTCTTCTAATTTACTACCATCAGTAACTGTCAACCATTCGCTTTCAGTATCTTGAATTAAAGACCAGCCTTTATCATTAAAAGCAAATATTTGAAACTGCGTTCCTGGTGTTATTTGTGTCGTAAGCCAATCTAAAGTTTGAACAACCTGTTTCCATTTTGGAGCTATAAGTTGTTGGTCTCTTGACATATTTCGTCTTCTTAAAATATTTACTATTGTTCTATCTAACATACTTGTTGAAGCATCAACCAAAATAACGATTCTTTCTCCACCCATTCTAAGACCAGTAAGATACTGCCTATTTCCATCTCCATTGAAACTTCTAATTCTATTCCCTGCAACTTCTGGAGTTATACTTTCTGCTGATAGTCTTTTAGATTCCTCTTCTAATGTAGCAAGCTCAATATTTAAATCTTTAATTAGCTCTTCTTGTGCAGAATTTTCTGAAGAAAGCTTACCAAACTCTTCTTGAGTGAGATTAACTTCAGAAACAATTTCATCTTTAACGCCCCTTAGAATTGCCCATTCTTCAATTAATTCTGATAAATCCTGTTTTGTTTGAAGAAGATTTTTCTTTCCAGTCGTAACTCTTAACTCCATTCTATTTACTTCACTTGCTCTATCATTTAATAAAACTTCGCTTCTTAAATCTACATTAGCATTTACAATCATAAAAAAAAGAATTACTGCTCCAAAACCACAAGTCATAGCATCCAAGAATGATAATGAAAAAACATTTAATTTCTTTCTTGCCATAACTAATCCATTTAATTATTTTTAAAAGACATTATATTCAAAAGCTTTATCTCATTTTTATCAAAATCCAGCATACCTTGTTCAAAAAACTTCAGAGCATTGAACGCTTCATAGCCAAACTCTAATGAGTGTACAAAAGAATCATCATTATTATCAAATAACTTAGTCATATTTGGAATTTTTGATAGACTGCTAGAGAGAAAAAACTGTTTCTTTGACGCAGATCTCGAGGCATATGTATTAATTAAATCCGAAATGCCATTATAAAAATAAGATGTTGAATTTAGCAATTGATCCCTATGAATTTCAATAGATAGCATTTTACTGCCATTAGATAATTCCATATTGAAATAATCATTATTATCCATTTCTTCTAGCCAATTAGGTAAAGATTTTTGAAGCTCATATTCACTATCAGCAGAATAGAGTGGGTCAAATCTAGTCTTCAATATAAATATTTCAGCAATTCTATTACTCCATTCTTTCTCCAAATTAGAAATTCCTGAAAAATCTAAAGAATTACTTTCTAATACCTCTCTATTTAAATCTTGATCAATCATTGATGATATAAAAACTTGGTTTAGCCCAATATCTAAATATAATAATTGATCCTCATATAATAAATTATCATTAACCATTAATGCTGGATTAACCATTCCTAAAACTTTGATCTTGCACTCATTCGCTACACCAAGTAGTAATCCTAACTGATAGTTAGTATAATGAGTGGGAGGTATTAAAATAATATTTTCTTCGCCGCTAAGATATTTTTTACAAATATTATTTAATTGGATAAATGCTATTTCTGCATTACTAGAGAAATCTCCTAAATTTTGTATCACTTTATTTTTTTCAAGATTTAATTTATCCCAAAAAGAGTTAATAACAAGATGAGGGGAAGCGCTTCTTCTTTTATATGCATCAAGACCAGTAATAATCTCATCGCCATTTATTAAGGCGTATCCAGGCTCACAGGCCAGAACTTTAGATCTATTTGCAACTAATATATTTGAGTCGTTAATATGTATTGCTATATTTTTCAAATCTTCACTTTTAATTTTATTTATTTTGAGAATGCATGTGGCGAATTACCTTATGATCAATATAACTCTGAGTATCAAAAATAAGACGCTCTTGAAGAGACTGTAATTGATGAACTAAAAACATAACTACTATAGAAATTAACAATGCAATAAAAGTTGAATTAAAAGCAGTTCCTAGACTTTGAGTCACGCCTGCTATATCCCCATCAACTGCGCGATGAGCTTGGCCAAGAGCTTCTCCGATACCCCTCACAGTTCCAATAAATCCCACTGAAGGAATAGCCCAAGCTATATATCTAATCATAGATAATTCTGATTCTAATTTTTCACCCTCAGACTCACATAAAGTATTAGTAACTGATGAAACATCCTGAACATTCCTTGTTGAGCCAAATCTCTCAAGTGACGCTAACAAGATCCTTGATAAAAGCATTTCTCTTGATTGATCTGGAAGTGATTCAACTATTCGTGAATACTGTCTAGTATCATCAGGTAAAATTTTATCTCCATCATTAATTGGAACTAAATTTTCTTTTAAAAAATTTTTTTCATTAATAAGTCTTGCAGCCTTATATCCCATTATAGAAAAGGCCCAAAACATGAGAACAATACATGCCTCTTGCTCAAAATCCTTTATTAATACCCAAACAGATCTCTCTACTGTATAGTTCTCATCTTCTTGTATTGCTAAGGCCTGTTCAGATAAAGCATCAGCAGCTCTTGGGCGAATATTAGTAACATATATAGCATGAATAATAATAATTGAGATAATTAGGGCAAAAATCTGGTATAAGAATTCATTTGGCAATCTTATCTTCATTTTTTTTCTCCAAAAAAAAAATTAAATATTTACTGGAAAAGTCACTTCCTCATCTGCAGAAATTTCTTCACTAGGAGTAAAAATTTCGTCAAGAGGTCTCGTATCATCTTCTTCTGAGGATTCTGATATTTCATTTTCAACTAAATCATCCTGACTAAAAGATAATGATATAAACAGTATCCAAAGACTAATAAATAAAAAAAACTTCAAAATCATTAAGTAAATTCCAAAATAAATTACATTACATATCTTATTCTAAATTACGCGCGATCCTAAAACCAAGATCTTCTCTTGCATTATTCTCATAATATCTAAAAGAAAGTCTCAAATCTGTAATAGTTGCGCTTTTCCAGCTAGATCCTCTAATGACATGAAAGCTTCCTTCCTCTGGACCCAATGGATCAATATAAGTGATGTCATTATTCAATACTGGTATCTCCCAATAATCATGAATCCACTCTGCAACATTCCCACCTAGATCAAATATACCAAAATTATTGGCAGGAAAACTTCCAGGAGGTGCTAAAACTTGAAAACTATCATTATAAGTAACTAGAGAAGGAGTTATGAGCTTATTAGACGAAATATCCGCAAAATTTCCTGATCTATCTGGTGGTGGTAAATTATTGCCCCAAGAATAAATCATTGGTGATTCGACTTGGGAGAATTTTGCAGCAAGTGCCCATTCTGCTTCAGTTGGTAGACGATATCCATTTCTTAAGGGGATAACAGCTGTCCAGATCCCATTATCCTCTTCATAAACTGGCTGCAATCCATCACGAATACTTAACCAATTTAAAAATTCTACAGCCTCTTCCCAAGTAAGCCTAACAACAGGGTATTCATCTAGATTGAGAGATATTCCTGAATATTCACCAGAATCATGGCTTTGTTTGAATTGTCTATATTCAAAATTAGTTACTTCCTTTGTTCCTAGATAAAAGGCTTTACTAATTTTTACTGATCGAAGCGTTTCATTTGATCTGCGGCCCTGCTCTCGTCTTGAAGAACCCATTTGAAAATCTCGGGGTGGTATTAAAACTAAATTTTGACCTAATGAAGTAATAATAGTCTTCTCATAACCAGATCCTGTAATTGGATCTAATATCTCAAGGTCAATATCGATATTGCTTTTATATCCTGGAATTGGAACTATATCCATAAACTCACTCTTATATCCATCTTGCCTTATTTCAATTTTATGATTTATTGACATCAACTCAATTTCAAGTGGTGTACTGCCAATATTATTCCCATCAATAAATACTTGAGAAATGCTAGGATTACTAGAAATTGAGACTAGTCCAAGTAGAGGAGTTAATCTATAAGAAAGTTGATTATCAATCCCGCCTTCAATGGGAACTAATTCAGTAATTCCTTGATATCCTGGTTTTGATAGTGATATCTCATAATCATCTTTAGGAGGCAAATTAATACTTATGGGGCTTCTGCCAACAAAATTTCCATTTATATTGATTACAACATCATTAGGTTCTGTTGCTATCTCTAGCACTCCTTTAGCCTCTTCTAATTCTATTAAAGGAAGTGACTGAGATTTATTAGCAGAAATAAATATCCTATCGCTCCATTGATTATATCCACTTAAATCTAATGAAAGGAGATGTTCACCAGAAACTACTTCTAATTTAATTGGAGTAATACCCATGAATTGACTATCTAAAGAAACACTAGCACCAATAGGCTCGCTTTTTATTTCTACCTCCGACCAATTAGGAACCAGATTAAAAGAAAATTCTTGTCTATTTCCTCCGCCGAGTATTTCTATTTCCTCAATTTTTGGTAAATAGCGAGAGGATAATATTTCCAAGGAGTGGGTCCCTGTTGGTATCTCTAGATTAAAAATAGGAGATATACCGATATCATTTCCGTTAAGGCTAATAAGTGATTCAACCGCTGGATTTGTTTTTAAAGTTATAATTCCAGGAAGACGATCCATACTTAAAAAAAATGATTGATCCTGAGAATCATCAACAATTATTTCAGTATCTAGATCATAATATTGATTTAAAGCAGCTTCAATTTTATGTTTTCCTGGCTGAAGCAAGTACCTATCACCAATCTTAAATTTTAAGAATGTATCTGGAATATAAACAGAATCAGGTTGTGGTTCTATAACTAACTCAATAGACTTAGATGTAAAAGCAAACCAAGCCAAACAACCTAAAAAAAAGAAAGATAAATATAAAAAAATATTAGATTTGCTTATAGCGCTATTTTTATTGCTTCTAACATGGCCTATATCTGAACTAATATTAATAGGCTCTACTATAATATCGTCTACCTTATTTTTATATGGGCTGCTCTCAACATTCCTTCTATATTCTTTAAAAATACTAATATCTAAATAAAGAGAATGATTTTCTAATGAAGCATAAATTTTATTTTTTCCAAATGAAATAATATCTTTATTATTTATAGATATAGCTTCAGTTACTTTAACATCATTAATTAATAAGTTTTTAGTTTCGCTATTAGGCTGAATAAAAAAATTATTTTCTATAAATCCAATTTGAAAAAATCCATTCACATTTTCGAGATATATATCATGCAGATCTTTATCTCCTATCTCAATTGGAAGATTTTCAGAATCAAATATTAGCTGTTTTCCTTTATAAAGAAGGACAATATTTCTATCTATTTTTTTATTCATTCTTGATAAATTAAATTTCTTCTGTACATGAAACTAAAATTTGCATATTTTCTTTTTCTGGCAATACATCAAAATTTATTCTTACATCTCTGTAGCCATTACGATTTCCTACAATAGTGTAATTACCGGGTCTTAGCTTGATCGTAATACTATCAAATCTACCTAATGAACCTTTACGATATAAAATAGTATTGGTAAGACCATCTGAATTAATAACTATGTTAACTGGTGTAGAAGCAAGCTGAATTATTCTTTTTAGAGTATCTACTTGCTCGGTAATTCTTGTTCCAGCCTGATTTACAGATAATGCTTCTAATAATATTACTTCAGCTTGCTCTAACACCTCATCATCAAATAAAAATCTTGGATTTTCTATAAGATTATTTAGTTTCTTATCAAGATCATCTCTTAATCTTGATCTCATTAAACCATTTTTTGCAAACTCTAAATTAGGATCAGTTCCTAAAATTGCCTCATATTGACTAATTGCATTCTCCCACAATTCTCTCCTTTCAAAAGCAAAAGCTCGAGCTTCGACCAACAATATTTCATCAAGCTTCTGGCCTTGTTCTGCTTGTAAAATTCCTATTTTAGCCTCTTCTGAATTTGACCGCATTAATAATGCCTGACTAAAAAAATTATGGGCTTCATTAAAATCCTCTATTCCTAAAGATGAGTATCCATTAGATATTAAATTATCGAAAGTATTTTTCTCGATTGTCTCTAGAACTAAATTTAACTCATCTTTAGCCTGTTGCCATTCAGGATCTATTTCGAGAGCCTGCCTGTATAGCTCTGAAGAAGCTACATATTCTTCACTTAATTCCTTCTCTCTTGCTTGTTCAATAATCTCAAGAACTTCTGGTAAATTTTTAGCTCTAGCCAATCCATCCAAGGCAATAGAGTTATTCTCCTCAATCTTTAAAACTACCTCAAATTGATTACGAGCAGCTAGGTGATCGCCCACATCTAGTGCGTTATTTCCATAACTAATAGAAGCCTGAACAATTTTACTAGCATTCTCTAATAACTCTTCTCCTAAGGCTATAGCTCTTTCATATGAGTTTATAGCATCCTGGAAATTATCAGAAAGAAAAGCATCATCACCAAAGCTTATTAAATCCAAATATATTAACCAATCATCATTAGCCCATATATCAGGAGATAAAATACTAATCTTGCTTTGTTGGCCTATAATATCTGACAGTAATTTTTCTGCAAAAGATCTTAGACGAATAATTTCTTCTTCTGTATAAAATTCTTCTGATTCATCTACTAAGCTATCTTTTAATATGCTGTTAGACAGAACTTTCTCAGTAGAATCATTATCGTTAGAAATAATTTTCGGTAAAAAGAAAAATACAAAAAATAATAACGCTAAAAGAAAAAATATAGCTAAATAATATTTATAATAAATAGCTAATGAATTGTCTTTAGTAGATAAACTATTTTTACCTATACTAGGCTTAACTTCGATGATTGATTTATTTCGAAGGTTCTTTTTTTTAGAGTTATTCTTCAAAATTATCTAAAGGATCAATAAATATATCAACATCTGACTCAAAACCTGTCTCAGATTTATATAATTCTAACAAGAGATCCTTCCACTCCTGATATTGAGCATCAGCTGTCCCAGTTAAACGATGTTGAGTCCCCTCAATTTGAATAACCATTGGCATCACCTCATCATCAAAACTTAGTGATAATTCCTCAAGTGTCTGGGTATGCAAGCGCTTCTCCTCTCTTCTTACTCCTGCAGACTTTATCATTTCAACACCTGTATACATCATAGTATCTCTTATCACCCTGCTATTAAAATCACCATCACTATTGGAGTCATAAACTATAGAAGCAACTATAGTTGCTACTCCAATACCAGTTCTCCACCTACTTGACGATTCTAGCTCTTTTATGGCAATTGACTCTTCTCTAGAATATTCTCTCCATCCATCATATGACTCTGTTGAATTATTATAAAAACCAACATAGTGCTCATTAAGAGTCTCAATAAATGCATGCTCTCTATCTCTAGCTCTCTGAATTCTATTAAACTGTGGATCATCTACAGAAGGCAAGCGATTAATTGATATTCTACCTCTACTATTGTTTAAATATCCCTGAAAAGACTCCGGACTAATTTCTTCTGCAAACCTTAATTCTGTAATTCTCCTAATATTTTTACCCTCTCCTGGCTCAAGCCTTACCTGTAGAACAGCAAGATCATTTGCAATTCTATTAAAAATATCTTGATATGGGTCTTTATCAGGATAAATATTTCTATTGAAAGCTCCAGCTGCAGTAAACATTTGATAATTTCTCTTAAGCCAAGTTCTGCCTGAAGCATCTACGGCATGAATATCTAGACTAACCCTATCACCATCTGAATGTAATATTTTTCCCATTATCTCAAGATCTGCAATGAGTGATCTATCTGGAGTCACCCAAACTGAACCCCAATAACCACTATTTTGGAGCGTATCCCTAAGATGAGTAGCCATATATCTAGATTCTGTTCTTCTTATATGAACAAATGTACCTTCATTAATAAGCTCTTCAAGTAATTCCTTATCTATTTCTCCTTCAGGAACACCAGAGTCAAATAATACAATCGATACATCTAATAAATCTTCCTCATTTATACTGTTGATAGAAGAGTTTAATGAAACTTGATGAGGTATACGAACTTCATTTGATCCGCAACCAAACAAAAATAATAAAAAAAGGAATAATGTCGTTCTATGTATCATATTTACTACTGCCTAAGTATTATGTTCTTATACTGGTTGTACTCATCCCACAAAGCAGCACGTAAAAATGGATCTTCCTCTTCTGTAGCTGCTTCACATAGTTGTCTTGCAACCTTATCCTCGTCTTCACAACCCTCAACTGTATTATTAATATCATCTTCATCATTTCCAGAAATACCTATAACTGGAGAAGCGCCTCTTGATTCACTACTACCTTCTTGTCCCACTCCTGGTATTCCTGAATTAGCTGGTATCTGGGAAGATGGATCTGAAGAGCTACCTATTGAACTTGCTGAACCAAAAGCTTGATCTGCTGCTGAACCTATCCCAGAGCTTGCTATTGCCTCTCTTTCGGCACCTATAATTGAATCAAACTCTTCTAAAGATTGGTTAAAAACATCTTCAGCACTAGAGCCTATAGTACCTATTCCACTATTTGATTCGCCAAACATTCCTGAATCTGGATTTGATGGATATTGTCCTTGCATGCCTTGTTGACCTTGCTGGCCTTGCATGCCTTGCTGGCCTTGTTGATTACCTTGTTGACCTTGCATGCCTTGTTGACCTTGTTGACCTTGCTGGCCTTGCATGCCTTGCTGGCCTTGTTGGCCTTGTTGACCTTGCATGCCTTGCTGGCCTTGTTGACCTTGCATACCTTGTTGACCTTGCATGCCTTGCTGGCCTTGTTGGCCTTGCATGCCTTGCTGGCCTTGTTGACCTTGCATGCCTTGCATACCTTGTTGGCCTTGTTGGCCTTGTTGACCTTGTTGGCCTTGTTGACCTTGTTGGCCTTGTTGACCTTGTTGGCCTTGTTGACCTTGCATGCCTTGTTGGCCTTGTTGACCTTGTTGACCTTGCATGCCTTGTTGGCCTTGTTGACCTTGTTGGCCTTGTTGACCTTGCATGCCTTGTTGGCCTTGTTGGCCACCTTGTTGGCCACCTTGTTGGCCCTGACTCTGGCTTGGCATCTGCTGTGTTGCGCAACCAAATATTGCAAATAAACAGATAAATACAAAGAGATTGATATTCTTATACATATTCATATTTTAACATTTTCCCAGTAACTACAACGTATAATATACCTTACCGTTGACTAAAAAAAATCTAAATAATAAATATTTGTAATATTTTATGGTATGTAATTAAAAAAATCTCATATAAACTGAAATTAAATTATAACTTTCTTATCTTTGCCTAACGCTACTATCTACTCCGGTATAACGGATGCTTTTCCCATTTTCATCAAGAAATTCTAATGACTGATTAAAAAAGCTTGGAGGATAGCCCTCAGGAGATCTTCCTTCAAGGATATATAAATAATTATTATTAATATTATCTTGATTTGAATGGAAATAAATTCCAATATGAGAGATTGAATTATCTGCATTTATTGTGTGCAATTGATGCCCATTTATAAAATTAATATGTCCCCAAGCATCATGGGTTATATCTACTCCTCTTGATCTAATATTGCTAGCAGCATAGGCAATAGAACCTTTTCGATCATAAATTGCTAATCCAGGGTAATCATCTGTGCCTAGAACATCTGAAAGTTGGCTATATGCCACACTTTCATCTAAATTATAATTAACAGCAGTTAATGAATAAAAGTGATTATTATGCTCTGCTGTATAGACTCTACCTGGATAAAAACCTCCCCATTCTGAAGCATATATTATTTCCTCTATCTCTGGTTCATTAGGAAAGTTGACTGAAAAAAACCATTCTTCATCAGAATAATTAAACCAATCCTGTGATAAAGATTTTCCGAAAGCAAAAAGAGTAATCAGAAAAGCTGTAAAAAAAATATTTATCTTAATCATAATCAAAAAATTGTATCAAATGATTTCTTTAAATCTAAAATTAAATCATCTATGTGTTCTAAACCTATTGATAGTCTTATTGTACTTTCAATTATACCAGATAACTCAACTTCTTTTTTAATAAAGTCTTTAGTAAAAAAAAGATGGGCTGGAATCGCTAGTGATTCAGGTGACCCCAAGCTTGAAGCAGTTATAAATAGCTTCAATGAATCAATAAAATTCCATGCCTTGTCTTTATTACAATCTAAATGAAAAGTAACAACCCCTCCGTATCCTCTCATCTGCTTCTTCGCTAAATCATATCCATCATCTTCCTCTAATCCTGGATAGAATACTTTTATTACTTCAGGCCTATTATTTAAAAAATGTGCTATCTTTATTGCATTAGATTCATGCTTATCTATTCTCAGATGATAAGTTTTTAGCCCTCTCATAATTAAGTAAGCAGTATTTGGATCAAGAGTTGAGCCCATACTAACTGCTAAACCTTTTAACTTTTTTATATTTTTCTCTGAAGAGATAACAGCACCACCCATAACATCTCCATGACCACTAGCATACTTTGTTAAGCTATGAACAAAATAATCTATTCCAAATTGTCCATGATTATGGAGTCCTGCCCAAGTATTATCCATAATAGTGACTACTGAATTCTTCTTTGCTATTAAACAAATTTCTTCGATATCAGGAATTTGTAGCATAGGGTTAGTAGGAGATTCAAAAATTAATAGTTTTACTTCATCTTTCGAGAGAGATTTTTTAATTGATTGGATATCTTTTATGCTATGAGCTATAGAATTAATTCCAAAATTTTTAAGGAATTTCTTTAGCATTACTCTAGTAGGCTGATAACTTTCTATAAAATATAAAACAGAATCTCCAGACTTCAAGTTACCGAGAAGAGATAACCAGATTGCAGCCATCCCAGATGATACGCAAATTGAATCATCTCTACCCTGTAAGTCTGCTAACATAAATTCTAACTGTCTTATCGTTGGATTAGATACTCGACTATATTCAAATCCATCAGCTAAAGACTTCTCCTCTAGAGACTCTTTTAATGAAGGAAAAGAAAATTTAACTGATTGATAAATAGGACTAATTAGGGATTCATTGCCATCTTGTAACTCTATTTTCTTCTCATGTATTAGCCTTGTATCGCGTTTCATTAATTTAACCATAATTATATTTAGATAAGATTATCATTATATAATAATATAAAGACTGATAATAAAATATTACAATTATTTTATTATCATATTATCAATAAAAGGGGGTATTTAATGATTAAAAAAATTAGCTTATTAATAATTGTTATAGGTATATTAATAGAAATCATATCTCCAATTAATGATATTGGAGTAATTATTGCCTCTATAGGTATCATGATTTATGTATATAAGTTCTATAAAAAATAAATCGTTCTATGCTAATAGATATAAAATTTATTAAAAAGAATATTATTTTTTTATTTTTTTTTCTAAGCATTAGCTGTTCTCAAGATAATGCTCAATTTAAAAAAGAGGATAAAATAATATTTAACTATGTTGGTGGTGAAAAATGTTCATCATGTCACATTGAAGAATTTTCATCATGGCAGAATTCTCATCATCAATTAGCAATGCTAGAAGCTAGCCAAGAAAATATTATAGCTAACTTTAATAATAGTAAGTTTAAATATAATGATACAGAATCAATATTTTATAAAGAAAATGATAAGTTTTGGGTAACAACTGAAAATGAGAAAGGGGAATTTGAAAATTTTGAAATAGCATATACCTTTGGGGTATATCCTCTTCAGCAATATTTAATTGATATAGGAAAAGGTCGCTTCAATGCTCTAAGTATTGCTTGGGATTCAAGATCTAAAAATGACGGAGGGCAAAGATGGTTTCACCTTTATCCTGAAGAAGATATTAGTTTTGATGATCCATTGCATTGGACTGGAACATTCCAAAATTGGAATAGCATATGTGCAGAATGTCATTCAACAAATTTAATAAAAAACTATTCCTTATCTGACGATTCATATAGTACAACTTTTAGCAGTATCAATGTTGATTGTGAGTCATGTCATGGTCCAGGATCAGGACATATAGAAAATCCATATGAAAATAAGTTAATTCTGTCAAAAAATGATAATTCCTGGGAATTTGAAATAGGTGAAAAAATAGCTAGAAAAAATATCTCTACATTTTCTCATAATGAGCTTAATACCTGTGGGCAATGTCATTCTAGAAGGAGTCAAATTACCGATAATTTTAATCCTGGCGATGATCTACTAGATGGATATCAAATTTCTTTATTGGATGAAGGGCTTTATCACCCAGATGGTCAAATTCAAGATGAGGTGTATGTTTATGGATCTTTTTTACAGAGCAAAATGTATCAAGCTGGTGTTACATGTTCAGACTGTCATGATCCACATTCAGTTGAACTAAAGTTTGAAGGGAATGCTTTATGTGGACAATGTCATTTAGCTAGCAGTTACGATAACCCAAAACATCATTTTCATCAACAAAGTGAAGAAGGTGCATTATGTGTTAATTGCCACATGCCTTCAAAAACATATATGGTTGTTGATCCTAGGAGAGATCATGGATTTAAAATACCAAGACCAGATCTTTCTTTAGACCTAGATGTACCTAATGCTTGTAGCTCTTGTCATGAAGAATATACAACTCAATTCCTTGCTGATAAGGTATCTGAATGGTACCCACAAGGGGTTCAAAATGATAAGCATTTTTCTTATGCTATTCATGCTGGAAGAAATTGGGGAGAGAATGGAAAAAATGAGCTAAAGACAATAATCCAAGACAATAATATCCCAGCAATCATAAAAGCAACTGCGGTTAATTTATTAAGTAGGCAAATAGATGATCAAGTAATTGATATTATTGAAATGTCATTAAGTATTGATGAGCCAATAATTCAGCAATCAGCATTAGATGCACTAGATAATGTACAATTAGATCAGAGAATAAATCTAGCACAAAAATTTCTTACTCACCCTCTTAGGTCACTAAGGATTTCTGCTGCTAGAGTATTGCTCCCTGTAGCAAATAATTTAAATGAAAAAAGAGTTATTGATTTTAATAATGCCTTTAAAGAATATCAGGATGCACAAATCTTTAATAGTGATAGAGCTGAAGGCTTGATAAATCTATCTAATATAGCCCTGTATCAAAATAACTTAAGTGAAGCAGAAAATATTTTAAATAGAGCTATTAATAATGAAAATTACTTTGCTCCAGCTTATATTAATCTAGCAGATATTTATCAACAAACTGGAAGAAATATAGAAAGCATTCCTTTACTAAATGAAGCCATTGAGAATAATGTCTTAGATTCTAATTTATATTATTCTCTTGCACTGGCCTATGCTAGAAACAACCAATACAAAGAATCAATTGATAACCTAACAAAAGCTGTAAATATCTCTCCTAATGATCCTAATCTACATTTTGCGATGAATATTGCACTCAATGATTATGGCGACAAGGAAAAGGCTATTAATAATCTAGAAATAGCACATCAAAAATTTCCAGAGTATAAGCCAATAATTTTAGCCCTAGCGACAATCAATAGAGACTTAGGGCAAAATGAAAAAGCTATAAATTATGCAATGAAATTATTAAAAATATCTCCTAGTGATAGAAGTTATCAAAACTTACTTAATAGCTTAAAGCAATAATATAAATAATGTTTCACCTATTTCTTCACCTATTAATACCTCTTATAATTGCATTAGGATTTTATAAAAAAAATTGGTTAAAGCCATTTCTTATAATGATGATGGGTATGATAGTTGATATAGATCACTTTCTTGCTAGCCCTATCTATGATCCATTAAGGTGCAGCATTGGTTTCCATCCCTTACATACGATCTATCCTATTATTGGCTACCTATTATTAACCGTATTTAATAGTACTCGCTTATTCGGAGTAGGATTAATAACCCATATGGTACTTGACTCTATCGACTGCAGATTAAGTAATGGAGTATGGTTCTACAAAAAAATATTAGACTTCAGCTAAAAAAATCAAACTAGCACTAAAAAACAAACAACTGTTATTACTATAGCTCCAATAAAATTCAATATGGCACCTTCATAGGTCATTGTTTTAATAGGTATTCGACCAGAAGAAAAAATAACTGCATTTGGTCCAGTAGCAACTGGTAGCATAAATGCACAACTAGCGCTTAAAGCTGCTGGAACCATCATAAAGCTTGGATCAATTCCTGCTCCAACACCTGCGGCAGCTAAAACTGGCATGAGAAGAGCTGTTGTAGCAGTATTGCTAGTTATTTCTGTTAAAAAAGTAACGCTTAAACATATCAAAGCAATTAATATTACAATATTTATTCCGCTTAATTGTGCTAAAAATTCTCCAATTAATTGACTTATTCCAGAGCTTACGAAAGCACTAGCAATACAGATACCACCAGAAAACAGAAGTAAGATCCCCCAAGGAATCTTAACAGCAGACTTCCAGTTTAATAAAAAATCTCCATTACCGTTTGGTATCATAAACATAAATGCAGCAGCAAGGAGAGCAACACTTGCATCATTCGCGTGAGGTAAATTAAACCATTCGCTCCAACCGCCGAATGGATCAACTCTTGTCATCCAAGCCAGCGCTGTCAAAAAAAAGACCGCTAACGTTCTCTTTTCTTCGTCTCTCCAGCTACCAACTGAAGGAATTACAAGCTTTTCGCTAATCGACAAATTTCTTGTTAGCCATATTCCAATTATAGGTATAAAGATTACTACTACTGGTATACCCCACTTCATCCAACTAATAAAACTCAACTGGATGCCTGTAGTCTCTTGATAAACTTGCATAAAGATTAAATTTGGTGGGGTACCTATAGGAGTGCCAAGTCCTCCAACATTACATGCATAAGCAATACCCAAAAGAAGAGCTATTGAAAGCTTTGTATCTTTAGAGCTTTCTAAAACTGCTAGAGCAATAGGTAGCAACATCAAACTGGTAGCTGTATTAGAGATCCACATACTTAAAAAAGCTGCCGCTGCCATAAATCCATAAACAATCCCTTTACCCCCGCCACCAAAAATATTAATCATTCCAAGAGCAATCCTCCTATGAGCTCCACTTTTTTCCATAGCCATAGAAAGCATAAACCCTCCTAAATATAAAAGAATCAATGGGCTTCCATAAGCCTCGCCAACCTCTTTTGAAGACAGGACACCTACTAAAGGAAAAATAGCCATTGGTAAAATAGAGGTAACTGGCATTGGGATTGGCTCTGTTACCCACCAAATAGCACAAAGGAAAGTTACTCCCGCTGTCCAACATATCTCTGAAGAGTAACCATTAATAGATAGTAATAAACCCAATAGAAAGGCTAGTATTGGAGCAGCTAATAAGACAAATAATCTCATAAATTAGTTATAATTTAATATCGATATTGATCAGTTTTGTATGGCCCGTTAGAGTCAATGCCTAAATATTCTGCCTGCTTATTATTTAGCTTATCTAAAGACACTCCTAACTTGCCTAAATGCAACCTTGCTACTTTTTCATCCAAATGCTTTGGAAGAGTATAAACACCTAATGAATAATCTTCCTCTTTATTGAAAATCTCTACCTGTGCAAGAGTTTGATTAGTAAAGCTATTTGACATAACAAAACTTGGGTGGCCCGTAGCACATCCTAAATTAACCAGCCTGCCCTCTGCCAAAAGAATAATACTTTTACCATCCGGGAGAGTTATTTTATTTACTTGAGGTTTTATCTCATCCCATTCATATTTTTTTAATTTTTCTACTTCTATCTCATTATCAAAATGACCAATATTACAAACAATGGCGTTATTTTTCATTTTCTTAACATGAGACTCGGTGATCACATCTACACAACCAGTAGTGGTAACAAAAATATCTCCGATGCTTGCTGCATCTTCCATCTTCATCACCTCATAACCCTCCATAGAAGCTTGTAATGCACAAATAGGATCTATCTCTGTTACTATTACTCGAGCTGACTGTGATCTTAATGACTGGCAACTACCTTTCCCTACATCTCCATAACCAGCTACTACAGCTATTTTTCCTGATATCATTACATCAGTCGCTCTCATGATTGCATCAACCAATGAATGTCTACAGCCATACAAATTATCAAATTTTGATTTAGTAACAGAATCATTTACATTAATTGCTGGGAATAATAACTCTTTTCTTTCAAGCATTTGGTATAATCTATGAACACCTGTTGTAGTTTCTTCAGTCACTCCTTTAATTTCTTTTACCATGCGGTGAAAACGTTTTGGATCTTTGTGTATTGATTTTTTTAATTGAGAAAATAAATATCCCTCTTCTTCACTTTCTGGATCATTTTCAAGTATTGAATGATCTTTCTCTGCCCTATAACCAAGATGCACAAAAAGAGTTGCATCGCCGCCATCATCTAAAATCATATTTGGTCCGTTTTCTCCCTCCCATGACAAAGTTTTATCTACATATTCCCAATAATCTTCTAACGGCTCTCCTTTTATTGCAAAAACTGGTGTACCATTTGCTGCGATTGCTGCAGCAGCATGATCTTGAGTAGAGAAAATATTGCAGCTGCACCACCTAACTTCTGCTCCAAGACTCTCAAGCGTCTCAATCAAAACTGCTGTTTGAATAGTCATATGAAGGGATCCTGATATTCTAGCTCCTTTTAAAGGCTTTTCTTTGCTCAGCTCTTCTCTAATTGCCATAAGGCCTGGCATCTCTACTTCTGCTAGTTTAATTTCTTTTCTCCCAAATTCTGAAAGAGTAATATCCTTAATAGCATAATCGTTAAAAGATTTATTGATTTTCAAATTGGTTTTTGACATCTATCTACTCCGGTATTGGTGAGCTAAAATTATCTAAATACATCTTTTTAAATTCATCTTTAGTAAAAAAATGATTTTGAGTTCCATTATATTCTACCTTAATCGAACCTAATAAACTTGAAATCCTTCCAATAGTTAGCCAATCATAGCTATTAGAAAGACCATAAATTAGTCCTGCTCGATAAGCATCGCCACAACCAGTTGGATCTTTAGATACACTTGCTTTAACTGCTGGTATTTTTATCTCTTGACCGCCTGAATAAATTGTTGATCCATTAGCGCCATGAGTAACAATAAATGCTTCAACCTTTGATCTTACTTCTGATAAATTTAAATTTACTCTATCTAGCAGCATCTGACATTCGTAATCATTTACAATAACCCATGTTGACTTCTCAATAAAAAAGCTCAGTTCATCTTTATTAAACATAGGTAAGCCTTGTCCGGGATCAAAAATAAAAGGGATTTCTGCTTCAAAAAATTCTTTTGCATGGCTAATCATGCCATTTCGACCATCTGGTGATAAAATACCAATATCTACATCCTTGGCTTCTGAAACCTTAATCTTATCTGAAAAATCCATTGCTCCAGGATGAAAAACAGTTATTTGGTTACCCCTATTATCAGTTATTATGAAAGCTTGAGCAGTATAAACTTCGTCAAAAGTCCTAATATGATTTTGAAATATACCTTTTGATTCTAGCCATGTGGAATAGGGACCAAAATCTTTCCCTACTGAACCCATTGGATATGAATCATAACCTAGTAGTTTGAGATTATAGGCTATATTTATTGCACAACCACCAAACTCCCTTCTCATCGAAGATGATAAAAAAGAAACATTTAAATTATTTAGTTGCTCAGCAAGTATCTGATTCTCAAAATTTCCTTCAAACAACATTATATTGTCATAAGCAATAGAACCACAAACTAAAGCAGTCATACATATTATCCTTTTTTTATTGTGTTTTTAGAGCTTCTACTTTATTGGTTGCTTCCCAAGTAAAGTCTGGATCATTCCTACCAAAATGTCCATATGAAGCTGTTTTTTGGTATATTGGCTTCAGCAAATCTAACATCTTTAAAATACCATAAGGTCGCAGATCAAAGTTTTGATTTACTAGCTCTACTATCTTTTCTTCTTCTATCTTGTTTGTGCCAAAAGTTTGAACCATTACAGAAGTAGGTTCTGCTACTCCAATAGCATAAGAGACTTGGATCTCACATTTGTCTGCCAATCCTGCTGCAACAACATTCTTAGCAACATATCTCGCTGCATAAGTTGCAGATCTGTCGACTTTTGATGGATCTTTCCCAGAAAAAGCACCGCCGCCGTGTCTCGACATGCCACCATATGTATCAACTATGATCTTTCTTCCAGTTAATCCACAATCTCCTACAGGGCCTCCAACAACAAATCGTCCTGTCGGATTAATATGAAATTTAGTTTTTGAATCTAGCCATTTTTTTGGCAAGACAGGCTTTATAATAGTCTCCATAACTCCCTCTACTAGATCATTATAAGAAACATCTGGATCATGTTGAGTAGACAATACAACTGCATCTATTGATACTGGCGAAGAGTTGACATATCTAAATGTAACTTGGCTTTTTGCATCAGGCCTCAACCAAGCTAAATTACCAGATCTTCTAACTTCGGATTGGCGTTCTACTAGCTTGTGGGCATATATTATTGGTGCAGGCATTAATACCTCTGTTTCATTTGTAGCATAACCAAACATTATCCCCTGATCACCAGCTCCCTGCTCTTCCTTTGCAGAACGATCTACTCCTTGAGCAATATCCTCTGACTGCTTTCCAATTTCATTCATTATTTTACAATTATTGCCATTAAACCCTAAATCATCTTTATCATATCCAATTTCTGTAATGACGCCCCTTATTAAATCCTCAACTTCAAAATTATTTTTAGTAGATATTTCTCCAGCAACAATCACTAGTCCAGTTTTGACTAGAGTCTCACAAGCTACGCGTGAAGCAGTGTCATCAGATATTACCAGATCAAGAACTGCGTCAGAAATCTGATCACACATTTTATCTGGGTGGCCTGCTGAAACTGATTCAGAGGTAAATAAATAATTATTTTTCATTTTTTACTATTCCTATTATTAATATTTTATGAATAAGCAAGTTGTTTATTTTGATTTAAATAGATAAAGTTTACAACTTACTTCGGTACATAGCCTGATTAAGATATAATAAATCCAGGAGAGATTTATGACAACAGAACATCATGAGTTAATTATACTAGGATCTGGCCCAGCTGGATATACTGCAGCGCTTTATGCGTCTAGAGCAGCACTTAAACCAGCCTTAATCACAGGAATCGAAGTAGGTGGTCAAATGACTACTACTACAGATGTAGATAATTGGCCTGGAGATAATGAAGGCGTCCAAGGACCAGAGCTAATGGAACGAATGAAAGCCCATGCTGAAAAATTTGGAACTAAACTAATTTATGACCATATTAGTAGTGTCGATTTTTCTAATAGGCCGTTTAATCTTTCTGGTGATAATGGCTATTATACTTGTGATGCAATCATTATATCTACTGGCGCATCAGCAAAATATCTGGGTCTAAAATCAGAAAATGACTTTAAAGGTAAGGGTGTTTCTGCTTGTGCAACTTGCGATGGTTTCTTCTATAAAGGACAGCCTGTGGCTGTAGTTGGTGGTGGAAATACTGCTGTAGAAGAGGCTCTTTATTTATCAAATATTGCTTCAGAAGTCTTTGTAATACACAGAAGAAATGAGTTTAGGGCGGAAAAAATCCTTTCTAATAGGCTTCTAGAAAAGGCCAAAAATGGAAATGTGACAATCCATTGGGATAGCGAACTTAATGAAGTATTAGGTGACTCAAATGGTGTAACAGGCATTAATATCAAAAATGTAAATGATTCATCTCTATTAAATATTAATTTACAAGGTGTATTTATAGCGATTGGCCATACACCAAATACAAAAATCTTTGATAGTCAACTAAAAATGGATAATGGCTATATTATTGCTAATGGATTAGGAGATAAATTTTCTACCGGAACTAGTGTAGAAGGAGTTTTTGCTGCTGGAGATGTTTCTGATCCAGTTTATAGACAAGCTATAACTTCTGCCGGAGCAGGTTGTATGGCCGCACTTGATGCTGAACGTTATTTATCTGAAAAATAACTACAATGAAATTAAATTATCTAGTAATTGAGTCTTAACTTGCTCTCTGTCTAGAAAATATTTTTTATAACTATCAGTGTTTTCAGCCCTATTATCTACCACATCAGGAAAAAGTCCGAGCATACCGACAAACAATTCAGAAACCTCTCTTAATGCTTGGTTACCTCCATTATGAGCAGAAACATAATCACAATATCTTTTTTTCTTAATAAATTCTTCTAATAATGGACTAGATTTTTTTCGGATTAAGAAACGTACTCCGCAATCTTTTGCCATACCAATATCATTAATATCATCAAAAAAACAAGCGATATTAGTCTTATTAATGCTATATGCCAGACTGATTTTATTTATTGCTAATGATTTATTTTTTACTCCGTAATAAATAGAATTAAAATGCTCTCTTTTTGCAAATCCTTCTGCTATAGAATTCTTTTCTCCAGTAATGATTATTGTTTTTGGTAAATTTCTATCCTTTAACCAAAGTGCAAACCTTAGCATATTTATACCCATAGCATCAGATTCATTAAACCCATTACCCTCATCTAAAAACTTATTGCCAGAATTAAAAACACCGTCCCAATCAAAAATAAGAGTATTAATATTTTTTAATTTTTCAACAAGATCCGAAAAATCAGAAATAAAATGACCGCCTAAATTCTCAAATTGCTCTTGAATATTATCAAACATTTTTTATCAAAGACGCTCTTGCCCTAAAAGACCTAGCTTAATAAGGTCTTGAATATCTAAAATACCTTCTGGTTTATTATTATTCTCTACAATAATGCTATCAACTTCTGATTTAGAAAATAGTTTTACTGCCTCCTCAAGATTTGCTTTGGAATTTATAATTACAGGAGATTTAGAGAAGCCTATCTTGCTTAATGAATCCTCAAGAGCAGATTGATCATTGCTCTGCAAATATCTTCTAATATCCCCATCAGTAAAAATACCTAAAATATTATTTTTATTATCCACGACTGTTACTGCTCCCAAGCGTGATTCAGTCATCTTATTCATAGCAGCCTTCAATGAATCGCCTTCACTACAAGTTGGATTATTTGTTCTAATTAAATCAGAAACTTTAACTGTAATAAGCTGAGTATGTTCCTTAAATTGCTCCGTACCAATAGAGCTTAAAGAGTTATCACAAAGATTCTTCATTACTTTATAAGGAACTGTACATACATGAACACCAGATAACAAAGCTTGCCTAACATGCTCAGGATAACGAACTGATGAAAACATTACCTTACTAGAGAACCCGTAATGATCAATTATATCTACACATTGTTCATATAGCTGAATCGCATCATGCCCTTGATCTTGCATTCTCCCAGCCAAAGGACAAACAAATGCGGCTCCTGCTGCCATTGCCATATAAGCTTGATTCAAAGTATAAATTAAATGAACATTAACTCTATGGCCCTTTTCAGTCAGCCTCTGGCAAGCAGTTACTCCAGCATTTGAAATAGGGACTTTAAATACAGGTTCATTTTTTAGAGGCAATGAAAGAATTCTATCAGCTTCCTTAAGTATCTCGTCTACAGACTCTCCTAAGGCTTCAACCTGTAATTCAGGAACCATGCCTGAAAGTTTTACAATTGCACCATCAATGTCAGTAATGCCATGACGATGCATAAAAGTTGGTGTAGTTGTTAATCCTTTTATAAATCCAAAATCTAATGCTTTTTCAATCTCTTCGAAATCTACAGAGTCTAAATATAGGTCCATTTTTATACCTTCCTAAGATGTTTTTATTAATTGCTCTCTAACTAAAGCATGAATATCTAGTAATGGACGAACAAAATCTGGTAATTGTTCCAAATAATACTGACTAGCTGCGTCACATAATGCATCAGGTGGATTTGGGTGTGCTTCTATAAAAATTCCATCAACACCTGCTGCTACTCCTGCTCTAGATAAAACTGATAAGTATTCTCTACTGCCGCCTTTAGGGTCCTTGCTTGGTATGCCATACTTTCTTATTGTATGAGTAATATCAAAAATTACAGGATACCCTATCTGATTTAGCAGTAGAAAGCTTCTCGGATCAACTACTAAATCATTATATCCAAATGTGTAGCCTCTCTCTGTCAATAAAATTTTTTCACTTCCAGAATCTTCAATCTTTTTTACTGGTTTAATCATATTATCTGGAGCTATAAACTGTCCATGCTTAAGATTAACAACTGCATTAGTTTTTGCTGCAGAGACTACTAATTCACTCTGCATACATAAATAAGCTGGAATTTGAAGTATATCGACAACCTCTGATGCTGGCGTTGCTTGATCTGGATAATGAATATCTGTTAGTAAGGGTAATTCAAATTCTTTCTTAATTTTTTCTAATATTCTCAATCCCTCATCTAGACCAGGCCCTTGATAATAATCTAGAGAGCTTCTATTATCTTTAGAGAATGATGATTTAAAAATTAAAGGTAAATTTAAATCTAATGAAATGCTTTTTAATTTCTCAGCAGTGCTTAGCATCATTGATTCTTTTTCAATAACACAAGGTCCGCATATTAAAAAGAGCTGATCAGATCCGCAAACCACATTACCAACTTTCACTTGCTTTTTTTCAATCATCACAATAAGTCCATTCTCTCCAATAATTCATAATTATCTTTAGTTGCGCCTTGCCCCTCTAGAATAACTTTTCTGGCCATTCTTCCAGATTCTAACCTAAATCTATCGTCATCTGATAATTTAGTTAAGGCTATCTTTAAGTCCCTACTATCATATACTTTATAACCAGCTCCTACATCAATCAAATTATTACCAACTTCTTCAAAACTATAGTTATGCGGACCAAAAATAACAGGAACACCAAGGATAGCAGGCTCCATTAAATTGTGCCCACCTTTATCACTAAATCGATAATATAAAGCCCCGCCAATAAATGCTATATCTGAAATCCCATAGAAATCTCTTAATTCTCCCAAAGTATCAACAATTAAGATGCTTGTTCTATCCAATTTATTGCTTAATTCTATGAGCTCTGTTCTTCTAATTGGTAAAAAGTTAAAACTCTTTATCTTATGTTCAATATTTTTAGAATCATTAGGATACCTTGGAGCAATGATTATCCTTATTCTATCATTATCTAAAGATAATTCTGAGATTGCATCTAGAAATATATCTACCTCTTCTAAATGAATACTCCCAGCAATAATTACGATATTATTCTCAGATAAGTTTAAAGATTTCCTAAGATTTATATTTTTACCTATTCTTGAGTCATCTATCAAATCATATTTCATATCACCAGTAGTACTTATATTTTTTGAATCAATACCTAACTCAATTAATCGATTCTTATAAACATCTTTTTGAACACAAAAATAAAAAATATTCCTCATTAAAGGTAGCATCAGATAAGTATTTTTAATTCTATTTAATGAGCCTTTTGATATTTTCGCATTAACAACAAAAATTGGAATTTTTCTCTTATTCAATAAATATATAAAATTAGGCCAAAAATCCGATTCAGCTACAATAACTAACCTAGGATTCAGTTTATTAATAAAAGAATTTACTATGAACGATAAATCAAAAGGGAAATAAATTACCTTACAATCTGTATATGTTTTAGATGCAAGCTCCAAACCAGTAGATGAGCAAACACTGATAATAATTTCATCAGATGGATATTTTTTTTTTATTAACTTAACTAGCTTTTTTAATGAAATTATTTCACCAGCTGATGCTCCATGCAACCAAATAGAAGAACTAGAAGATGGTACTAAATCATATCCAAATCTAGAGAATATTCTATACAAATCTCCTTTAAATAAAAGTCTATAAAATAACCAGGGAAAGGAAATTATAATTAAGAGGAAATAGATTAAATTAAATATTAGAGTCATATGGTAAATTTTAAAAATTAGAATTAAATAAAAGCATATTCTAATGCTAAAAAAATTACCAAAGGTGTTTTTATTTAATTATTTTTTAATTATGGCTACATGCTCGCTACCCGAGCTTCACCTCGACTACCAAATAAAACCTTAACTCGATCACCTTCATCAACAATACCTTCATTAGATTGAATAATGGCAATGGTATTGCCATTGTCCATTTTGATCATAATCTCAATTCCTACCTCAGAAGTTAACTCTTTTTCTATTGCTTTACCGGCAGCTGCTCCTGCTATAGCACCTACCGAGCCAGCTATAGGATTTCTTCTTCTGTCACCTACCTTTTGGCCAATATCTCTTCCAATTTGCGCTCCTCCCCAGGTACCTATGAATGATGAATTACCCTCTATCTTTACTTCCTTTATAGATAAAACTTCTCCATAAGACACATCATATGCAGTCCTTACATCATTTTTAGAAAAAATATTACCCGAAGCGTTATAAGAAGCACAACCATTAGAAAGCAGTACAATACAAATAATTGTAATAAGTCTAAATAACATAAATTTCTCCTTCATATAGATAAAAACGTATCAAACCAATGTAGGTTTACATGAGAATGTTAAGAAGGAATAACATGCATCGTAAGCCACTCAGCTGCAACAGCTGGCTTACTCTCACCATCTATTTCAATTTTAACTTTAGCCTTAACAAGTATATTGCCGCCTCTTTCACGAGCTTCTGAAAGAATAGCTCTAGCTCTGATCTTCGAATTGACTTTTACTTGATTAGTAAATCGTATTTTGTCAAAACCGTAATTAATTACCATTGACACACCTTCTATAGAGGGCCTAAATGAATTAGATAAGCCTATAATCATTGATAATGTAAGCATGCCATGCGCAATAGTATCTTCAAACCCTGCTTCAATAGCCTTAGCGCGACTAGTATGAATAAACTGATGATCATTAGTGACATCAGCAAATGTATTAATCATAGTCTGATCAATCACAACCCATTCAGAAACTCCCAATTCCTGACCTACCATAGAAAATAACTGATCCTTACTAACTATCTTTGACATTTATATCTCCAGAAAAATAAATATATCGCAATATATTCAAATAATTATAAAATAATATATATGAAACCACTAATTAAACCATTTTCTGCCCTAAGGCCAAATAATTCAAATGCTCCATTAGTAATAGCACCGCCTTATGATGTTATTAATCGTAAAGAAGCATTTAACATTGCTAAAGATAAGCCTTCAAATTTTTTACATATTTCTAGGCCTGAAATAGATTTTCCCTTAGATGTTGATCCATATTCTGAAAAAGTTTATGAGAAAGGCAAAGAAAATTTAAGCAAATTAATTAATAAAGGTATTCTTCATAAAAAAGATAATCCTAGTTATTATGTTTATTCGATAATCTCAAGAAACCATGAGCAAACTGGTCTTGCTGCCATAGCATCTGTAGAAGCATATAATACTAATAGAATAAAAAAACATGAGCTAACCAAGCCATTAAAAGAAAATGATAGAGTAAAAAATATACTTTCCCTTAATGCTCAAACTGGTCCAGTTTTGTGTTCTTATAAAGCAGATAATAATATAAAAAATATTTATGAATTAATAAAAAAAGATAGGCCAATAATAAATGTAAAAGACTTATATGATATTTCTCATATAATTTGGAAAATAGACAAAGAAGAAGATATTAACAAAATATCATCTTATTTTAATTTAATGGATTCTATATATATAGCAGATGGTCACCATAGATCTGCAGCAGCATCAAAAGTATCTAAAAAAATAGAAAATAAAGATAGCGTAAATAATTCTTTTCTTGTAGTTCTTTTTCCCCATGATGAGCTTCAAATTATTGATTATAATAGAGTGGTAAAAGATCTGAATAAATATAATCCTGACCAATTGGTAAATAAAATTAGTAAATATTTTATTGTAGAGCAAACGAATAAGATACAAAAACCTTGCTCAAAAAATACATTCGGAATGTACCTAGATAGTAAATGGTACTCTCTATCAATTAAAAACAATATCATACCAGAAGATCCAGTGAGTAAGTTGGATGTAAGCCTTCTTCAAGATTATATTCTTGGTCCTATTCTAGGAATTGATGATCCTAGGACAAATTCAAGAATAGATTTTGTAGGGGGAAGTAGAGGTGTTAAAGAGCTAATCAGTAGAGTTGATAGCGGAGAAAATAAAATTGCATTTGCTTTATTCCCAACATCTATGGAAGATCTTATGTCTGTAGCAGACTCAGGACTGCTGATGCCTCCAAAATCAACTTGGTTTGAGCCTAAACTAGCAGATGGGCTACTATCACATACATTTTTTTAATTTAAATGTTCAATAAAAAATATATTCTTTCTTTTATAGTATTATTGTTGCATTCATTAGGTTTCTCTAATGAAATAGAAGTTGGCAGCTTACTATACTCTTCTGATCTACTTAACAATACGCAGTTAGAAAAAACTATTCTTCTAGTAATTTACTACGAAGATGACGGCTGTATAACATTAGCAATAAATCGCCCTACAAATGTTACATTAAATGAATTTTTACTAGCTAACTCTGAATATGAAGATAAAAATATTTTTTTTGGCGGTACAGATGACTCCTCTAATGTCCTAGCATTAATCGAAAGCTCTAATATAACAATATCTCAATCCGAACCTATTTTTGAAAACCTATACCTCATATCTAGTATAGATTTAATTGATTATGTAGAAGAAGAAATAAACGATATGAGATTATTTTCTGGATATTTTTCATGGGATATAAATAAAATTAATGAAGATCTAGACTTAGGTCTATGGAATATTAGTCACTATAATTCTGAAGTTTTATTTAGCAATAATCCCCTTCAGCTATGGTTTGAATTTTATTCGGAGAAATAATTGCCTCTTGCTTACTACCATAACCTAAATCGATCAGATAAATCTATTTATAGGAAAAGTGATAAAATAAAAAATATTAAATTAAAAAAATTAATGATTTTAAGAAAACTAATCATCTCTATTAAGAATAATCTTAAAGCTGAAGATAAAAAAAATCTTGAAAAAAAAATTCGGGAATTTTTAAATGAATTAACTGATTCGCTTGGTATTGAAAAAGTTAATATAAAGCTACTTGGTAGTAGGCCAGATAATAGCTGGGGTGAATTACATGGTCTATATGAACAAGCAGAGGGTAGAAAAAAAGCTATAATTACTCTGTGGATGAAAACAGCAAAAAGAAAAAAAGTTATTGCTTATAAAACTTTTGTTAGAACTCTGCTTCATGAAGTTTGCCATCATTTTGATTATACTCTTCTGAAACTTGAAGATTCTTTCCACACAGAAGGATTTTTTTATAGAGAATCTAGCCTTTATAAGCAACTAGTAATAAATTAATTCTCAGTCAGATTCTAGCCTACTATATTTTTTTTCTAATACTGGTATTTCAAAAACATTTATTGTCATAGAAATAAATGAGTAATATCCTACTAAGGCAGTCATGTCAACAAGTCCTTCTTCTCCAAAATAATTTTTTGCACTCTCATAAAGATCATCTTCTATAATTTTTTTCTCAAGTATCGACTTCGTAAAGGCATAAATACATTCTTCCTGATTACTCCGAAATTCTGGAACTTGACTCTCCTTAATTGATTTAATAATGCTTTTAGGAATGCCTAGATCTAAAGCAATTTCTTTATGAAATTCCCATTCATATTTTGAATCCCAATACCTTGCTACCAATAAAATAATTATTTCTATCAATTCAGGTCTCAAAGAGCTTTCATACCTAATAGACTCGCCTAATAATTGCGCACGATCTGCTAATTCTGGCTTAACTAACCACTTATAAATAGGGCTAGGCACTTTACCTCTAGGTCCATCTATTATTTTATTAATTACTTTAATTTGTTGGGTATTCAAAGCATCTTTATCAGGAATGGTAAACCTTCTAATCATATAATCTCCTAAATAAAATTCAATTTATATTACAAAACTTGCTTTCAAAATAAATAATTAGCTATGCTGTAATAGTAAATTATCATGAATCTAGGGGATCATTATAATGCTATATTTAAAATTGTTTTTTAGTTTTTTTATTATTTTTTTTATATTGGGTTGTAGTGAATCAACCAACGATGTTTCTTCTAGCGAGAACACTCTCTCCATAGATACTGATTCTCCTGAATATCGTGCCATAGTGTTCAGACAATCATTACTTCAGGTCATTGCATATAAATCAGGCTCGATTAGAGATATGGCTAATGGAGAAATAGAGGTAAATGAACAAATATTTGTGAGAGATTCAAATGATTTAGCCGCTGCTTCAAATATGCTAGTAGAAGGTTTTATTGAAGGATCTAGTAGAGCATCATACTCAAATAGTTTTGCTTCGCCTGATATATGGTCAAACTGGGATGATTTTTTAGAAAAAGCTGTTAATTTACAAGTAGCTGCAAAAGAAGTTAGCGAACTAGCAATGACAGGCGGTTTTGTAGCAGCTCAAGCAGCTGTGCAAGAACTAGGAAGCAATTGCGGTGCTTGCCATAGACCATATAGGATAAGAAACGATTAATTTTTCATCTAGCTATATATTTGATAGCAATAGAACAATTATTGATGCTGCTAGCAATGCAATTAAAGCTTTAATTATTTTTGATTCTTTTATTTCTTCACTTGCATCAATGTCTCCCTTCTTTCCAGAAAACATAGGGAAGATTAAATTCTCTTTTTTAACAAGGAGATGAAAAAATATCGCAAAGAGATGAATAAAAATCATGCTAACAATAAATAACTCAAAATTTTCATGGTGAAGTCCGGTAATTGAACTACCGGCAGCCGATGAGATAAAATCATTTAATGGCCCCTTAAAGTAGCCGTCATAATCAGTAGCAAAAAGGCCTGTAATTGTCTGAAACAATAACAAAGACAACATAATAAATACTGCGATAGATCCTAGTGGATTATGGCCAACATATTTTTTAGCGCTAGAAGAAAAAATACTCTTCAGATAGAAGATAACTTCTTTAATACCAAAAATAAAATTCTTAAATAAAGAATGTCTTGTACCAATAAAGCCCCAAATAATCCTAAAGATAAGAAGAGCAAGTATGGCTTGTCCGGCGAGCATGTGTAAATCCATATCTCCAGAAACCTTAACTGTATACCAAGCAAGGGCAACAAAAATTACTAAAAGCCAATGAAATATTCTCAGAGGTAGGTCCCAAATCATTTTTTTCAACTTTTTCTCCAAAAAAAGGTTAATCAATTAGCAAGGATATGAGATGATCAGCATTTATTCAACAAATTAACTAAGGAATCTTTTATGATAAATACAAAAAAAGTTATAACATTTTTTCTAATATCGATGGGTATAACCTCTATTACTTATTCTGTTGCTGCAGAATATGATATAGATATTGGAGGACAACATGCATCTATTCAATGGAAAACAAGTCATCAGGGATTTAGTATGCTAACTGGAAGGTTTAATACTTTTGATGGAAGTTTTTACTGGGATGAAAATGACCCCTCTTCTGCTTCTGTTGAAATAACTATTGATATGACTAGTAGTGACTCTAATCATTCTGTTCGAGATGGACATCTTCAAGGACCAAACTATATGAATGCTGCCGAGCATCCTACTGCAACTTTCTCTAGTACTAGCTATGAAGGTGACAGTCAAAGTGGAACTCTAAATGGTAACCTAACCATGAATGGAGTGACCCGATCAATCGCATTACCTATTAACAAAATAGGAGAAGGTTCAGGAATGCAGATGGGTATGAATGTTTATAAAGCTGGCTTCGAAGGCAATATGATTATAAACCCTCAGGATTTTAATTTTGAAAGGCCAGCAACACCAGTTGAAATCGAAATCAATTTTGAAGGAAATAGAAGATAATATTAATTTTTTATTAGCTGAAATACCGGTTTTTGCGATTAGCATTAACCGGTATTTATTAAAAATATAATTCCATTAATGACTTAGGCTCTGATAAAGAAGCCTATTGAAATTCTCTGGATTCATAAAGCCACCACCATAAATTTCATCAAACTCAGAAGTAGCTCCTGCAGCTATAGCTTGATCTTCAGACAGGCCTTGATCAATTAGATTTTGCATATTAGCTCTTGCTACCTTAAGCATGTCTAACCAAACACCTAGTCCCTTAGCATCTGACAGAGATCCATGACCTGGAATTATCCTAGTATCTTTATCTGCTAATGATAATGCTTGATAGCCTGCTGATATTATCCCATTTATATCTCCCCCACTACCAACATCAATAAACGGATAATATCCATTAAAAAAATTATCTCCCATATGAATAATATTAGCTTCTTCAAAATGTAGAATAGAGTCTCCATCAGTATGGGCTGGAGCAACATGGATCACTCTAATTGTGTCAGCGTTCCAGTGGAAAGTTAATTCATCAGTAAAAGTTACAACTGGAAGAGAGGCATCTGATGAGGCGGGTATAGTTTGATTAAATATGGCCCTAAATTGATCAGTACTCATTCTTTCCCTAACATTCTCATGGGCAATAATTAATGCACCTTGCTCACCCATAGCCTCATTACCTCCAGTGTGATCTCCATGATAATGAGTATTAACTAAAAATTTTATCTCTCCATCATCAATATCAGCTACAGCAGATAATATTTTTTCACTTAGAGGTGCATATTGATCATCAATCATAAAAATACCATCATCTCCAACACTTACTCCAATATTGCCTCCAGCTCCAATCAACATATAAACACCGTTAGATATATGAACAGTTTGTATCTGAACTTGTGAAAAATCTTGTGCTAAGGCATTAGTAAAGAAAATTAATAATAATAATCTAAATATATTTTTCATCGTTATCACTTACTCCTTAATATCTCATCAATAATAAATAAATCAGTTAGTAAAGCTCTCAAATGAATAGAAGCATTAACATTGTCTATTAGCTGAGAACTTATTCCATCTTTCTCTATCAACAGACTAACTAAACCTTGAGTAACCTTAATATCTTGACCAAACGCTAATAAAAAATCATCACTAGAAGCACTAGTGCTATCAAATAGATCCTTGACAACTAAATCAAGGCCATTTAATGCTTTCTGCATTTTTAGCAAAAAATCTCTTAAATCAGAAGAAGAACCATCCTTACTATCTGACTCTTTACCTTGCGCCGCATATGCGAGCATATATTCATAGCAAGACTCTATTGCATCAATACGAACTTCTAAATTATTACTTTCATTATTATTTTTCATATTTTATTAGTTAGTTATCTTTTTAGCTAATCATCTAATTTCCATTGGTTTTTATCATAATATTTTTCATATTCATCTTTCGTGATTAAGCCAGTTATCATAGATCTCAATAATCTTATTCTGACAACACCAAAATATACATGAATTATGACTAAAGTTATCAGAAATAAAGCGCCGATATCATGAAAAGTATATATCAATCCCCATAACTCTTCTGAAAAATAATATAAATTACTACTCCAAAAAGGAGAATCAATCTTTATCATCATAAGTATTCCAGTCACTATGGTGATTAAAATAAATAAAGTAAAAGCATGATGAACTAATTTAGCTGATAAAGAATATTTTCCAGATTTATTATTTAGAATCTTCAATGATGTAAAAAATAATAAGAAGCTTTTAATAAGATTAGCTAATTCTTCTTTACTTATAAACATTGATTTTATTTTTTGAAAAAATATTACTCTCAAAATATGAAATATAATAAGAACAAGCAATACCAAACCTGTAAACCAATGGATAAACAACCAGGAAAAATTAAATCCTAAAATTGGTAAAAAACCAGTAATAAGCAAAATAAGAGTACAGATAGCAAATAACCAATGAAGAGCTCTATCAATGAGGCTATGCTTTATAATCAAATGATCAGATATATTGGCGTTTTTTTTTGACACACGATTTCCAAAAAACTATCTTTTCTTTAATAGCCAATTAAAAAAAGCGTGGATTATAATAACAGCTACAGCAAAGAAAAAGAAAATCGGTATCAAGTCCCAAGATGCTCCTTGAATTATTTTTTGACCCCATATGTTATTACTAAAACGTAAGACTTCCATTAAAATATAGTTACGCGTCTCTTATAGATCTTTTTACAAGATTTTCTAAAAGCGGAATTTTAAAATGATTATAGTTAAGAGGGGTTGCTCCTCTTATTGCAGCTTGGCCCGCTAAGCTAGCAGTATCTTCATTTTTTGGGCTTCCTTTCACTACCTGCTCAACAACAGATAATCTTCTTGGTGTGCACTGAACAGCGCCTGCAACAATACGAATATCAATAATTGTATCATTCTCAATTATCATTGCTGTAGCTATATTAACAAGGGAAAAATCCCAGGTATTTCTATCAGATACTTTTTCAAAATAAAAAGTGGCGCCAGACCAAGTGGAGGGAATAATAACTTTAGTCAATATTTCACCAGGCTCAATAATAGTCATTCTCTCTATATCTATATCTGGACCAATAAAAAATTCTTCAGCAGGAACTTCTCTCTCTCCACTGGCGCCTCTAATAACCATCAATGCATCAAGCGCAACCATTGAAGAAGCTGTATCTGATGGCGTTACAGCTACACAGCGATCCGCCCCCCAAAGACAATGTTCTCTATTTTGGCCTTGTGGAGTATCTGCATAGCAAGAACTGCCACCAGCTCTATAACAATCTACTCCATAACGATAATACCAACATCTTGCATCTTGATTTAAATTTCCACCTATAGTTCCAGTATTTCTGATTTGTGGACTAGCTACCTTTCTCGCAGAGTCACTTAATAGAGAGAAATTATTTTTTATTACTGGGCTCGATGCAATCTCAGCTAAAGAAGTTAGTGCACCAATTTCGACTCCCCTATTGGTCTCAGTAATACCTTTCAACTCATTGATCCCATTTAAATCAATTAAATTAGGTGAATATTTAGCTCGGTCCTTAAACCAAGAAAATGTATCGTGACCTCCAGCTAATATCCATCCATCTCCTTTAAACTTATCTAAAAGATTAACAGCATCATCCAAATTATCAGGCTGGAATAACTCAAAATTTTGCATCATATCTTTTGGCATTAACTTACCTCTGAAGCTTTCATAACTGAATTTAAATAATGATCATATGCCCCACATCTACATAAATTTCCTGACATTGCTTGACGCGCCTCATCTCTTGATGGATGAGGGTTTGACTCAAGTAGAGCAACTGCTGACATAACTTGTCCTGGAGTGCAAAAACCACACTGAGGTCCAAGCTCATCAATCATTGCTTGCTGCACAGGATGGAGTTCGCCATTGGGTCCTTGTAATCCTTCTATAGAAGTAACTTGTCTGTCTTTTACAGAATGAGTAAGTGTAGAACAAGAATAATTTGGCACACCATCAATTAGTAAGGTACAAGCACCACACTCTCCTCTATCACAGCCTAACTTAGTTCCAGTTAAGCCTAACTTATATCTTAAAGTCATGGCTAGAGTTTCGTTAGGAAGAACATCAACCCTTCTAACCTGCCCATTAACATTTAGAGAAATTAACCTTTCTACCGATCCTAAAACAGACTGATCCGATGAACACCCAGCTAAACTAAAAACATAACCACTTGATGATATTGCTGTTCCAGAAGCTATAACCCCTTTAATAAATGTTCTTCTAGATGATCGAATTACTTCTAAATTTTTATTTTCTTCAAGCATATAATTAATATCCAATCTAAATTAAGCAGTATTTACATCTAGAGGACTATGGGACTGTCCTCGCCCAGAAACAACATTAACAATCATGTCGGGTGTTATCGGAACACGATTAAAATAATGTCCGCCTAGTGCATCTGAAATAGCACAAACTAAGGCAGCGGCGGCACAACCTTGTACTGGCTCACCCATACCTTTAGCTCCAACGGGATTTTGAGGATCAGGAATCTCAGCAGCTGCAGTCTTCATCACAGAAGGGACATCCAAATAACTTGCAGGTTTATGATCTAAAAATCCTAGGTTCCCGGGCAGTCCATTCTGGGGATCATATATATGCTTCTCAAAAGCTGCTAAACCAAACCCCTGAACTGCTCCGCCACTTATTTGTGTTGATAATCCTTTTGGATGTAAAACAGTTCCGCAATCAGAAACTCCCAGATAATCTATAATTTCAAACTTGCCAGTTTCAATATCTAATTCTATTTCAATAAAACCAACTGCTATTCCAGCAACCAATCCATTTCGATACAGATTATCTTTAGATACGCCGATTAAACCAGTTCCTGCCAAACTTGAAACTGAGGATTTGGTAATAGGATGTAAATCCTCTGGTGAATCATACCCAGAATACTTGCCACCAATCTCAATAGCTCTTTTTGCTATGTCTGAAAATGTCATTCTTTTCGTTGGCTCTAGAATTAAAAATACCTCTTCGCCTGCAATATCATAATCTTCTTCCGAACCTCCCATATCAAGAGCTGCTATTTCTTTTATTTTTTGGAGAGCATCAATTGCAGCAACATAACTTTGGCGAGTCGTAGTAAAAGAGGTATTACTTCCACTTTGAGTTGGGCTCCATGCAAGATGTTTTCTGCTGTCTCCTCTAACAACAACACAGTTATCCCAATTATATTTCAATACCTCTGCTGCCACTCTTGAAGTTGATGTATGAGAATAAGTACCTAGGTTTCCGACTCCACTATGAATATGTAACTTACCATCAGGGGTAATCCTGATTAAGCCATCATAACCATTTCTACCGGCTGGATGAAAACCCTGGCCAATGCCAACGCCTCGAACTTTTGATCCATTTTTTTGTCCACTTCTTTGCTTCATTTCATTCCACATAGATAAGCCTTTATCTAAACATTCTCTCTGATAAGCGCTTGTAACAGGACCTTGATTTGCATAATATTTGGCATCATTATCAGCGGCATTAACCCTTCTAATCTCAATACGATCAATATTAAGTTCCTTTGCAGCCTTATCAATTAGAGGCTCAACTGCAGCTGCAATTTGATTTTCTCCAGGTCCTCTCATAGCTGCTCTTGGTGGTGTATTTGTTTCAACAGGTACTGCTTGCATTCGTAATGCTTCAGGCTGATATAACAAAGAAACCGCTGAAGCTGCAGCATCAAAATCATCAAAACCTCTATATGGACCATTTTCTTGGACAACATAAAGATCAGCGGCCATCATTCTTCCATCATTTCGAAATCCTAGTTTTACTCTTCCTTGAAAGCCTGGTCTTGCCCTGCCAATATAAAATTCTTCTGCTCGACTAATGCGCATCATTACCGGTCTTTGAATTTTTTTTGCCATAAATGCAGGAATAGCCATAGTAGAATAGGGAGCTGCCTTTGAGCCAAATCCCCCGCCACAAAATTCGCCTATATAAACTAAATTCTCAATCTTTATTCCTAAAAAATTTGCTAGGCCTGGCATAATAGCTGACTGACTTTGAGTGGAGCCATAGATATAACATTTATTATTCTCCCAATTAGCCATAGTCGTTCTGGGCTCCATACATAAATGTGAATTACCAGCTGTAACAAAAGTCTCATCAATCACTAAATCAGAAGAATTAAACGCAGATTGTAAATCTCCAAAACTCCATGATTCTGTTGGCTCACCCATCGGTAAAGTATTTTCATCGACGCTTACAAAATCTCTTGCTGTCCACTTATGTGAAGCAATAGAGCGAGGATTTGCAAACTTCATTATATTTCCATCAGATCTTGCGTCAGGACCTCCAGGGTATAAGCTTTCAAGTGGATCTAATGTAAATGGCAATACATCATAATTAATTTGAATACTATCTATTGCATCCTGAGCAATAGCTTCACTGGTTGCAGCTACTGCAAGTATTGGGTCACCTACATATAAAGGTTCATTAGTTAAAATTGGTTCAACTACATTGTTCTGTTCAGGAACTTCGTCAGCAGTTAGAACGCCCAAAACACCTTCCATAGCTAAGGCTTCAGAATAATTTATATTAGAAATCTTTGCATGAGGAACTGGGCTAGTAAGTAAGCGACAAAAAACCATCCCCTCAAGTCGAAAGTCTTCAGCATATTTAGCCTTACCAGTTACCTTTGCACGGATATCAGGTGGAATAAAGTCTTTTCCAATTATTTTATATGACATGATTGAATCCCTAGTTCTATATATTATTCTACATAAATTTTATTTTCTGTCTTGCTTAATTGGCAAATTAGAATAAATATCCAATACAATATAACCAACAAAATACTGTTTTTTCATCATTTTGTTTAATATTATTATAGTAATTTAATAGAATTAACTATTATGGAAAATTCAACTATAAACAGCCTATTATCTAGAAGATCCGTGTTAGCAAAAAATCTTTGCGAACCAGGTCCAAAAGATGAAGAATTAGAGTTAATACTAAAAGCAGCAATAAGGGTTCCTGACCATGGCAGAATCGAACCTTGGAGGATTCAAATTTTACATAAGAATTCTCAATTAAAATTAGGCTCAATAATAGGAAAAATTTTTAAAAAAAATAATCCTGATGCGAGTGAAAAAAGGATACAGGTAGAAATTGATAAACCATCTTTAGCGCCTTTACTATTAATTATCACCTCATATCCAGATAAAACTCGATTCGAAAAAATCCCTGAGATAGAACAAAAGCTGTCTTCGGCAGCAGTTTGTCAAAATATCTTAATAGCATCTTATGCTCTTAATTATGGAGCCCAATGGCTTACAGGATGGGCTACTTACTCAAAAGAAGTTAAGGAGGCTCTTGGGCATCATAAGTCCATTGATATAGTTGGATTTATACACATAGGCACACCCGATAAATTACCTAATGAAAGAAAAAGACCGGAATTTGATTCAATCATCAGCAAATGGCAAGATATATAATCTTTAACTAGATCTAGGATATTTAATATGTTTTCGAAAATATTTAATTCTCTTATTTTACTAGCTGTTGTTTCTAATATTGCCTCAGGACAACCAGAACCAAGAATCAACCCAAGAAATGATTTAAGCCTTATGGCGAAAGAGCCTTTTCAAGTGTTTGATAATCTTTTTTTTGTTGGTCAAGGAGAAGTAGCTAGCTATGTTATAGAGACTAGTGATGGTTTAATTTTGATAGATACAATGTGGGATAATGATGGCTATACAGAATACTTACTAGATAACATAATAAAAGTCGGTCTAGAACCAAAAAATATAAAATATGTTCTGATATTGCAAGGTCATAGAGACCATTATGGAGGTGCTCCTGCTTTACAAAAAATTCTTCATGCTCAATTTGGTGCAGCAGAGGAAGACTGGCTAATGATTGAAAAAGATTTTGGAGAATATGCACCTACAAGAGATTTTGTTATCAAAGAAGGGGATGAGTTAACGCTTGGAAATACAACGCTTGCTTTTGAAATTACTCCTGGACACACACCTGGTACGGTGTCTATTAGATTTTCTGTTTTTGATAATGGAAAAGAGCATAAAGCCTATCTTCATGGAGGGCCTGCTTTGAGAACAGATGATCTCGATATTATGCGAGAGTTTTTAGCTGACCTTGAAAGAATAAAGTTAATTCCAGAGATAGAGGTACAGATCAGCAATCACTATGATATTCATGCGAGTACTTCTGATGATTTATTTGGCCGAGCAGAAAAACTAAAAAATAGAAAATCTGATGAACCTCATCCATGGGTAGCACCAGATGAATTTCAACTATGGTTAGATGAATTAATTCTTGATACAAAAAATAGAATTTCAGATAGCTCTAACTAAGCGCTTTTAACAAATAAGGAATACTTATATCGAGTCTATAATCTATTCCCGAGTGTGTACCATCAAACTCTTCATAGATATGCGGTATCTTAAGATGCTGCATTTTTTTTGACAGGATCCTTGTTCCATAATGAATGTGGTACTGATCTTTCCAGCCACAATCAATGAAAATACCTCTAAGTTTTTTTAGATTATGTTTATACTGATTTACAAGGTTTATAGGATCATGTTTTAACCATTGCTTCCAACGCATAGGTATTATTTCACCAGTCTCTAAGTTGAATGGTAATCTAAAATTATTAGCCACAGAAATATCTGGATCATAAGTAGCAGCCATTGCTAAATTCATCAAACAATGCAAATCATCAGAAGTTAGTTTTTGTTTTTTCCATACATGCTTTAGAAAACTCTTTACTCTGCCATCATCTATTCCATCTAGTAAAATATTTGATTTAGAGTTTAAATTGATTCTTCCATTGCTCCTCTTTCTTCCTGTAAAGTTACCTAAATGAGTAAGTGTTTTTGGCCACTCAGATCTATAAACAAAATCAAAATAGGAATCCCCAGAATGATTTGCTATTGCGCCCCAATAACGAGAATATTTCATACCATGAATCATTGCTCCATAGCCTCCTGACGACTTACCGAAACAACCGCGATGGTCTCTTGAAGCTTTTGTTCTAAATTCTTTATCAATTAATGGGATTAGTTCTTTAGTCAAATAATCAGCATACGGCCCAATTGCTGGTGAATTAACATACTGATTTCCACCTAAAGAAGTAAAACAATCTGGAAAAACAATAATAAAAGGCTCTAATTTTTTCTCATGCAATAAGCGAGCTGCTCTTTCTGGAATATTTTCATCAAAATTTTTCCAGTTTGTATGAGACTTTCCCGAACCAGCATAACCAGCTAAATCAAACAAGACAGGAAATCTCTTTCCCATCTTAATGCCCTTTGACTGATCATATTGAGGAGGAAGCCAAACATCTATCTGTCTAGAACTAGGATCACCTAAAGGATTCTCTGACAAAAGTTTTGAATCAAACTCTATAGATATAGTCCTACCTGATGATTTAATAAAATTCTTCTTAGCCATTTCTCAAAAAATTATTTATCCCAATCTTCTACTGGTGTTTCTGGATCAGTCATAAATCCCGCTTCCTTAATTGCAGATATTGCAACAAATTCATCTCTCTCTGAAGTATCGCCGCTCACTCCAACAGATCCGATGACATTCTTCTTATCATCTAAAATGAGGACCCCGCCTGCAGCTGTTGCAAATTTTCCATCAGAAATACTCGATAAAGCTGTTGCAAAAACTGGTTTTGTGCTGAGCCCAATACCTATTCCTCTTGAAGAGCAGCCCATTCCTAAAGCACCATATGCCTTAGCAATTGAGATTTCAATCCTAATGATTCCAGCTCCATCTTCTCTTTGCGAAGAAACTTGATGCCCCCCAGAATCAAGAACAACAATAGCTAAAGGGCTAATGTTGTGTTTGCGAGCAATCTTAAAGCCCTCACTAACAATTTTGTTAGCTTTTTCTAGTGTTAATAATACTTTTAACGGATTGTGATTATAAGCCATACAAATACCTCCAAAGTAATGTTATTATCCACGGCCTGAGCAAATAAGGAAAGCTAATGATTGAAGCATTTTTATCGGGCCTAGGGCTAATATTCCAGTTAGATGTAATTGGTTATTTTATTGTAGGCTGTTTAGTTGGTATTTGGCTTGGAGCGATACCTGGTCTTGGGGGAGCAATAGGCCTTGTTCTTCTTCTCCCATTTACATTCAGTATGGAACCAATTGCGGCTTTTGCTCTATTAATCTCTTCTTGGGCATCAACTTCAACTAGTGGAGCAATTACCTCTATTCTTTTAGGTATACCTAGTACAGCTGCTTCACAAGCTACCGTCGTAGATGGCTATCCGTTAGCTAAAAAAGGGGAGTCAGCAAGGGCTTTAGGTGCTGCATTTACATCATCTGCCATTGGTGGTGTTTTTGGTGCAGCTGCACTCGGTTTTTCGCTGCCTTTGATACTTCCAATCATTCTTGCTTTTGAATCACCTGAAACTTTTATGCTAGGTGTACTTGGTTTAACTATGGTTGGTTCTCTTGCAGGTAGCTCAATTTTAAAAGGCATAACAGCAGCTATGCTTGGTTTGCTACTTGCACTTATAGGTTTTCCTGAATCTCTAGCAATACCTCGTTATACATTTGGAACTTTATATTTACTAGACGAACTTCCTCTAATACCGGTTTTGCTAGGGTTGTTTGCAATACCTGAAATAATGGAATTAGCAATAAAAAATATCTCTATTACAAGAACTGGAGAAGCTTCTGATACTCGCACTGGATTAATGCAAGGAGTTAATGATGCACTGAAACGATGGTGGTTAATCATTCGTTGTAGCGTTATTGGTGCCTATATTGGCATGTTACCTGGATTGGGTGCTTCAATAGTTGGTTGGGTAACATATGGTCATGCCAAACAAAGCTCTAAAGATCAATCGGAATTTGGTAATGGAGACATTAGAGGTGTCCTTGCCCCTGAAGCTGCTAATAATGCATTAAGAGGTGGCGCACTTATTCCTACTCTTACCATGGGTATACCTGGAAGCGTTGGAACAGCGGTTTTAATGGGTGCCCTACTAATGCTTGGTCTCAGACCAGGACCATCAATGCTAGATGAAAATCTAAACATGACTTTTAGTTTTGTTTGGATGATCGCAATTGCAAGTGTAATAGCGACTTTAATCCTGCTAGGTTTGATTAGGTACGTTGTCAAATTAGCACTAATGCCAGGACACCTAATAGTCCCTGGTGTTGTGCTATTTATATTTATGGGTGCCTGGCTAGGAGGTGCTTCTCTTGGTGATTGGATAAGTTGCGCTCTATTTGGCGTAGTAGGATTTTTAATGAAGAAAGGTAACTGGCCTAGGCCTCCAGTTGTTTTAGCTCTTGTTCTAGGTGGAATACTTGAAGGATACTACCAAATTAGTGTTAGAGTTTATCAAGGAGTAGGATGGCTGAATCGACCGATTGTTATCGGTTTAATTATTATTACTATCATAACATTATTTTTTGCAGCTCGTGGATATAACAAAAAAGATAATCAATCAGAAAAAAATACTAAGACAAAAAATAAAAATCCATTAGTTTCTCTTTTTATCTCTTTAGGACTAATGATTATCTTTGCGATAGCAGCAATTGCTTCCTTAGAATGGCCACCTCCAGTTAGGCAGATACCACTATTAGTGTGTATTCCAGCAACAATACTTTCAGCAATTCTAGCTTTTTCTGATTTTAAAAAAGTTCTAGAAGAAAAAAATGAGATGGGTGACTGGAAAGTAGTTTTTAATAACTCTTATAAAAATGCTTGGATTGGCAAAGCCTTAGTTTTCTTTGGATATCTCGCTGGAATAATTATTACGACTATTTTAGTTGGACAAAAAATTGCTCTTCCTCTTTTTATTGGCATTTATTTAATAAGATGGGGAAACTATAGTAAAAAATTAGCTATTAGTTATGCGGCAGCATGCTGGGGGATTGTTGTTTTATTTTATGGTGAAATAATGGGTATTCTATTTTATCCATCTCTTCTAGGTGTATGGGTTCAAGATAATATTAGTGGTATACCTGATTGGTTAATATTTTAAAAAATCCCTAAACCAATTTGACTAAAATCCATTATTTTTTGAAATTTGCCTTTCGATATACTCTTTTACTTCAGGCTTTACTTCCGCTGTGGCAGAAAAAATATCTTCTTGTCTTTCATAATCAACTGCCTCAGGAGTATAACTTAGGATCCGAGTTGCCTCATCAATAAATGCGGGTGAAGACATCATAGGTCCAAGTACATTTCTAATTTCTTCAATAGCTTGCCTATTCATTCTAGGTGGTCCTAAAAAAACATGCTGCATAGTTTGATCAATCTCAAGCATAGTTTTAATTGCATCCCAATTTATTCCTGAAGGTTCAATTCCATTAATCTCAGTATATAGTTCATTAATTGTTGGAATATCTGGAACGAGTTGGCTTTTGACTAAATTACCCTCATTATCAATTAAAGGAAGAGAAAATAGAGGGGCATTTAAATCCTGCTGCTCTAGAAGCGGAACTGCTTCATTCAAATATGCATGAGCTGCATCAGTTGCCATGTTAACTTCACCACTCAACACAGCTGCTCTAATTCTTCCACTTCCAGGATAGCCTCCAACAAAATGGTAATTTACACCAAGCAAATCTAAACCTAATGTACTAGCAATCATCCTGCCATGCTCAGCAGAAATACCACCAAAAACTAGATCCTCGGCTTTTAATACATCACTTGGCTGCTGAATACCTCCATCAAGCATATCCTTTCTTGTATAAGTTACTAAAGGTGCTAACTGTACCCCTCCTAAAGGAGTAAATTGGCTATATTTGAAAGAATGTCCAGGAAATTCCAGAAGTTCTCCAAGAGAAGATCGTGGTCCGTAATAAAGAGTTGTTCCATCTCTTGGAGCTTTAAGTAAAACATAGATGTGTGCAGATATCATTGAAGCGCCTGGCATATTTCTTACTATTACAGTTGGATTTCCTGGCAAATTTAATTCCAAATGCTTAGCCATTAAGCGACCTACAGTAGTTCCACCAGCTGAAGCGTCTAAGCCCATAATTAAAGTTATTGTTTCACCTTCATAATATCCCTCAGCTGACGAATAATGAATCGGTAAAAGAAAACACACAATAAAGAAAATCTTTTTTATAACATCCTTATTAATCTTAATCATTTTTTTAAATCTCCCTTAAAATTATTTGGGCCTATCCATGCTAAATGAATTATCTACAACAGTATATTCTTTATATCCAAGTCTTGCTAGCGGCTTGATCTTTACAGTATCAACAAAACCATCTTTAATTACTTCATCTTTAATATGAACTCCAACAACCTCTCCTAAAACTAAAATATTTTTAGAATTATCTGGCGCTTTTGGTAACTCAATGCATTTCCATGTTTTACACTCTAAGTTTATTGGCGACTCTAAAACTCTTGGAGCTTTTACAATCTCAGAATCTGTTCTAGTTAATTTAGAGTAATAAAACTCATCCTCTTCTCTTTTTAATGACTTAGAGCTCATATTCATAGCTTCTCTTGTATCCCAAGTAGCCATATTATAAACAAACTCTCCAGTTTCTTTGGCATTAAGGGCACTATCTTTTATATCTCCATCAAGATGAAAGCCACTGCAACTATACATCACAATTGGAGGAGAAATACTTACTAAATTAAAATGACTAAATGGAGCAAGATTGATAAGTCCCGATCTACTCAGTGTTGATATCCATCCAATTGGTCGCGGTACAACACACGCCTGTAGAGGGTTTCTTGTAAGCCCATGTCCATCTTGTGGTTTATAAAACATTTCTAAAAAAATACCTCAAATAAACCTTTGTAATGCAACAAATGAGAAAAAAACTAATGTACCAAATAATAATAAAGTCGTAATTGCTTTATTTTTATTTTTTTTACCAACCCAATCAGATCTGCCATTCATAACAAGTAAAGCAAAAGCTAAAAATGGGAAAAATAAAGCTCCAGTTATAGTATAAATCTTTTGAATCTCTTGATAAGTAAAGAATAAACCAATCATAGGTACAAATGTTATGGCATATAAAAAATATATATATAATTTTGATGAAGAATCTACATCCTGATTATAGTTTTTTTTCTTATTTAAAGATGCAAGATTATAAGAGTTAGCAAATAGATATGGTACTGACTGCCAAACACCTAAAAGGCTACTAAATACTGTTCCAGTAGCACCAATTAGGAAAATCCAGCTCCCAACTTCACCAATAGAATCTTTTAATGTTTCTGATAAATTGATTAATAAAGATGCCCCACTCCCACTAATTGTAACTGTGCTGCCAACAATAACCATACATATACCAAATAAAGCAGTCATAGCCCATCCAACTCCTAAATCAACTCTACACATCGATAAATTATTTAGTTCAACTTTATCTTCCTCTCTTAACCAGTAACCATAAGATAAAACAGAAAGCGTGCCTCCGACACCACCAATCAAAGCAATCGTCCATGTTAAACTTTCACCTTTTAAACTAGTTATATTTGGTACAAAAAGTCCTTTAAGTATCTCACCAGTGCCAGGCCAAATTAAAATTGCAGTTATTACTATAGTAATAAACATAACAGAAACAAAAAAACGCATTAGTTTCTCAAATAATAAATAACCTCCTTTAATCACCAATAAAAGGCCAACTAAACTACTTAAGATTGCAAAAAAATTTTTTCCTGTTTCAGGGTTTTCAAAGATTGGAAAAATTGCATAAAGCGCAATACCGCAAGAACTCATCATTGCCAAACCAACAAAAAAAGACCAGAGCAAAAGATAAGGAATAAACAGCCAAATTATATAAGGGCCAAAATGATGTCTAACTCCTTCAAGAAACGTCTCTCCTGTAGCTAACTGCCACCTAGCTAAACCCTCTGTAATGATAAATTTCATCAAAGATCCAAGGATAACTGCCCAAAGAATTGATGTACCAACAAGACTGCCAACAATAGAGCCCGTTGCCATATCTGCTCCTCCAACACCTGTTGCTGCCAATAACAAGCCTGGACCTATCATTAAAATAGGAAATCTTTTAATCTTCTGACTCAAATAAATTATATTAAATAAATTAATAAACTAAAGGCCATCGCTCACTTCAGCATCTTCAGGGCTTAACTCTAAACCTGATGCTTTAGCCTGCTCTTCTAGTAAAACTAAGAAATCAGTATGGTCATGGCCTGCATCAATAGTTCTCTGAACCATTTCTCGAGTAGTAGCAGTTACCGGCAAATCTACTCCAAGGCTTTCTCCAGCTTTTAAGCCTAAGTCTAAATCTTTTCTTAAAAGCGCTGGAGTAAATGTTGGTGTCATATCTAGAGTAACAAATGCTGGTGTCTTGTATTGAGAAAACATTGATCCCATAACACTATTATTTATAAAATCCATTGTGGCATGACGAGGAACTCCGCCTTTCTCAGCAAGAACTGTAATTTCAGCCAAACATTGAGAATAGACACCTAACAAGAGGTTATGACAAATCTTAACCATTCTTGCTAGTTCTCCTTCTCCAACATAGGTAACACCTCTTCCAATTTTATCAAGGTAAGGCTCAGCCATATCAAAAGATTCTTTAGGTCCAGATGCAACAATAGTTAACTTACCAGCTTTAACAACCTTACCGTTTCCGCTAACAGGTGCAGCTAACATATCTACTCCTAATTCACTTAACTTTGTTCTTACATCAGCAGATGCTTCTTCTGACACACTAGAACAATCTACAAGCATTTTTGGCAATGAATCATTCGTAAATAAACCATTATCTCCAAAAGTCACTGATAACAAATCATCTGAGGTTGAAACCATTGTAAAAACAATATCTCTATCGCTTAACTCTCCTGGAACATCAACAAGTTTTGCCCCTATCTTTTCTAATGGTTCCGCTTTGCTCTTTGTGCGATTATAGATAGAAACATCACAACCAGCCTCTATTAGTCTCTTCGCCATAGGAAAACCCATACGACCTACGCCTATCCAGCCAATTGTATAACCTTTTAAATCTGACATATTTACACCTCTATTTTTTTATTATAATTACCATTCAACCGCAATATATTTTTTTTCCATATATTCCATCATTCCATCATGTGAACCTTCTCTTCCCAAACCACTTTGCTTGGTTCCACCAAAAGGAGCTGCTGGATCAGATACTAGGCCTCTATTCAAACCAATCATACCTGCATCTAAACGCTCTGAAATAGCTAAGCCTCGACCGCTATCTTTTGTATAAAGATAAGATACTAAACCATATTCAGTATTATTAGCCAAGTCCACTACTTCATCATCTTCTGTAAAACTAACTATCGGAGCAACCGGCCCAAACACTTCTTCTTTAAGTATCTTTGCATCGGTAGAAACATTTGCGAGAACTGTTGGAGGATAATAGTAGCCCAATTGATCAAGAGGGGCTCCACCTGCTAAAACTTCAGCACCCTTATTCTTAGCATCCTGAACTAATACATCAATATCTTTAATTGCCCACTCATTAACCATAGGGCCTAGCTCAACGCCTGGTTCTAGACCTGGCCCTACTTTCATTGCTGACATAGCTGAAGAAAACTTTTCGGAAAATTCTTGGTGCACTTTATCATGCACATAAAACCTATTAGCAGCAGTACAGGCTTCTCCGCCATTTCTCATTTTAGCAATCATAGCTCCAGAAACTGCATCATCAATATCTGCATCATCAAAAACAAGGAAAGGTGCATTACCACCTAATTCCATAGAACAATTCACTACACAATCAGAAGCCTCTTTAAGTAAATTTCTACCGACTTCTGTAGAGCCAGTAAATGAAAGTTTCCTGACAAGCGGGTTATGAAGCATAGCACTAACAATTTCTCCTGATCTTCTTGAGGGAATAACATTCATAACTCCATCTGGTATGCCTGCTTCAGCTAGAATTTCTGCAACTAGTAATGCAGTTAATGGCGTATCAGAGGCCGGCTTTAAAATTACAGGACAACCGGCAGCTATAGCTGGTGCTATTTTTCTTGTTGCCATTGCAGCAGGGTAGTTCCAAGGTGTAACTAAAATACTTACTCCAATTGGCTGTTGAAGAACAACAATCTTATTGCCCCCAGCTGGAGAAGTGAGTATCTCCCCATAGTTCCTAACAGCTTCTTCTGAATACCATCTAAAAAACTCTATTGCGTAATTCGTTTCACCTATAGCATCTGGAAGAGCCTTGCCATTCTCTCTTACAATATATTCAGCTATATCATCTCTTCTAGAAGAAAGTAGCTCCCACGCTTTTCTTAAAACTTCAGCACGATCTCTCGGAGAGCGCTTAGCCCATTCTTTACCTGCTGTATCTGCAATCTTTATGGCTCTATTGGCATCATCTATAGTTGCGCTCGAAACTTCAGCAATTGGCTTTTCGGTAGATGGATCAATAATCGGAAAAGTAGCATCATCTGAAGCCTTACACCATTGACCGCCGATAAATAATTCTGTTTTCATTAAATTCAGTCCTAATTAAATTAATATTTATTTGCAATAAAAAGATCCTTGGCTGGAAATAATGTAATTATCTCACAACCAGAAGGTGTAACTACAACCTCCTCTTCAATTCTTGCAGCCCCATTCCCATCTACCGCTGGACAATATGTCTCTAGTGCAAATACCATCCCAATTTCTAGTTCAAATGGATTATCTAATGACACAAGTCTACTGATGATAGGTCTTTCATGAAGGGCTAAGCCTAATCCATGACCAAACTGCAACCCAAAAGCTTCCATTTCATTAGCAAAACCAAAATCCTCCGCCTTGGGCCACTTCTTGGCAATCTTATCTGTAGTCATTCCAGGCTTAATAAGCTCAATAGCTGCATCTATCCATTCTCTTGCCTGACGGTAAGCATCCTCTTGAGCAGGGGTTGATGAGCCAACATTAAGAGTACGATAATAACAAGTTCTATACCCCATGTATGACTGGATAACATCAAAAAAAGCTTGGTCCCCTGGTCTGTACATTCGATCAGTAAAATTATGTGGATGAGGACTACATCTTTCCCCAGAAACTGCATTAATTGCTTCTACATCATCAGAACCAGCTTCGTAAAGCTGCTTATTTGCAATTGCTACTATCTCATTTTCTCTTATACCTGGTTTAAGCACTTCCGCTATGAGCTGGTATGTACCATCAACCATTGAGGCTGCAGAATTTAATAATTCAATTTCATCAATATTTTTTATTTGACGAGCATTAAGCATTACTTGCTGTGCATCTCTAACTTCTATCCCTTCAGATTGAAGCGCAAACATCATAGGAGGTTCACAAACATCTACTCCTAATGGCATATCAGCCACTCCCTCTTGTTTTAATAATGAAGCTATCTCTTTTGCAGCACCTTTAAATAAGCCTGCCTCCTCGGCAACAGAACCTCTCAGTCCAAGCATGCCTGCTCTACATCTATCATTTTCAAGCCATGGAGCATAAATCCTATGATGGGCTGCCGCAGAACCAAAATCCCATAGATAAGGCTCACAGTCACCAGTCATAAGAGTATATCTACAAATTTTATCTCTAGCCCACTCTCCTATAACACTACTAGTGATATATCTAATATTATTATTATCAAAGCATAGGACTGCACCTAAACCCGAATTCTTTAAAGCCTGTCGAGTTCTTGCTACACGATACTTCCTTAAGCGTTGAAAATTAACTCTCTGTTCAAAATCTACATTCATCCTTCCAGATGAAGCGATAGGTCTATCCCAATTCCAATTAGTATTCAAATCATCTTTCATTAATATCTAATCCTTTATTTTAACTAGTGATTATGCCCATGATGTCCACCTGACTTAGCGCACTTACAAGCAGTTGCAGCTGGTAAAGATTTATTAATAACTGTACTCCGCCTAATTACATTCCGCCTAATACCCTGCCCTCCAGTAATAATTTTTTTTATCGGCTTGCCATTCTCAGGGTGCGTAAGCAAAGGGGCTTCTGACATTCTTTGAAAAATTTCAAAGCGCTCAGGAGTTTCGCTAGCTTTTGTTAAAGTCTCATAAATATAAGTTGGCATTAAAAGCTCCACAGTCCTAAATCAGATAATTATTAGTTTATTTTAACTTACCTAGCGAAATGCTGATAGGGTTATTAATAACATTCTTACATTAGATTTAATTAATATCCTTAAATAAACCAATTGTTATATATCAATCTAATAGCCATTATCACTAATAAAGCTTTTATAATTCTTCGAAATATTAATGGAGACATAAATTTTCTAACTTTTGAGCCTAATGCAACAAAAATAACTGTTGGTAAAATTGCCCAAAGCCCCTCAACAAAAACAATCTTAGAATATGCTTGTAAAAAAATAAGAATAATAAAATGGGTACCTGATAGAGCAGTAAAAATAGACGCCACAGTAAAAACATATGCTTTAGGTGAAATTTTTATAGCATCTACATAAGAGGCTACTACTGGAGCAGATATCCCACTGCTTGACTGTAGTATTCCTGAAAAAAACCCTACATAAGGTGCAATAATGTTTCTATTTCCCTGAGATAAAATTAAATTACTCCGAAATATGCTTATCAATAAATATATCAATATCCAAAAGGCTAAGAGCGATGCTAATAGCTTCTCAGGAGAATAGTAGAGCAAGAATGCACCAATACTTGCTCCAGGTATTCCAAAAAAAATAATTCGCCTTAGCTCAGGCACTTCTGGATAACAATCTCTTAGGCCAATCATTAGCCAAATATTAGTAACCAAAACTGGGATTATAATTATCATTACGGCTTGTTCGACTCCAAAAAAATTTGCAAGAACTGGAACGCTCACCATAGGTAAACCAAGGCCTGTGAGCCCCTTTGTAAAGCCGGCAACCATTAATGCAAATAATATAACTAGTAATTCATTAGATAAAACAATCAAAATTTGCTCCTCAGAAAAGTTAATTTTATGTAATAATTAGAGAAAAGCGAGCATAGAAATGAAGAAACCAAGAATTAGCTATATTAAACCAGAAGATATTAAAGATCCTAATATGGTTTCAGAGCTTAAAAGATGCGCAGAAATAGGCACCCCTCGTCCAGAAAGTCAGTCTATAAGGGCACATGTGCCAGAAATTTTTTTTGGTTTTGCTAAAGTATGGAAAGACTCTTTTTATGAGGGTGTATTAGAAAATTCGATCAAAGAACTTTGTAGAATTTATGTTTCTCATTCAGTTAAATGTGAATACTGTGGAAATCAAAGATCTACAAAAGCAAAAGGTATAGTAAAAGAAGATTATTTTGATTTACTTAACTTTGAAAAATCTGATAGGTATGATGAGAAACAAAAAACAGCTCTATCATATGCCGAAGCAATAACTTGGGACTTACAAACTAATGATGAACTATGGAATTCACTTCATAAGCACTTTAGTGAACCTGAAATAGTTGAACTGGGTTTCTTTATTGCATTAACCATGGGTCAGCAAAGGTGGCTAAGGACATTAAATCTTGATCACCATCAGATAATGGCTGGGAGCTCTAGTGGGCTAGCAGAAGGGCTGGAAAATGCTGAAAAGCTTGAAGAAGCAAAATCTTCAGAGAAATATTGGGCCAAAAATAAATTAACTTAAAATATATTATAGGAAATCAAATGAGGAATTACTTTTTAAACAGAACTAAATATTTAATTTTTATCTTTATTTTTTTTGTTATTGCTAGCTGTAGCAATGATACAACTGAGGGTCCTTATGTAATTAAATTTCCTCATGTAACTGCTCCAGCAACTCCTAAAGGTCAAGCTGCTCAAAGATTTAAAGAGCTAGCTGAAGAAAGGTTTCCTGGGAGGGTTGTTGTTGAAGTTTATCCTTCTAGTCAGCTCATGAACGATGATGACTCGCTAGAAGCTCTTGCATTTGGAGAGATACAAATGATTGCGGTCTCTCTTTCAAAGTTTGATCGACTTACAAATGCATTTCAAATTTTTGATCTACCATTTCTTTTTCCAGATTTGCAATCTATTGAAAAATTTCAATCATCGCCAGCTGGTCAATCACTACTAGAAGAACTAACAGATAGAGGGTTTAAAGGTCTTAATTTTTGGCATAATGGTATGAAAATATTTACCGCTACTCGCGCTCTTAATGAACCACAAGATGCTGGCGGGCTAAATTTTAGAATTATGGAGTCTGATGTTCTACAAGCGCAAGTTCAAGCAATTGGTGGCAACCCTCAAAAAATGGCACTAGGAGAGGTTTATCAGGCTCTTCAAACAGGCGCTATAGATGCTCAAGAAAATACTTGGGCAAATATTTATTCTGCTAAATTCTATGAAGTTCAAGAATATATAATGGAAACGAATCATGGATATGTTGGCTATTTAGTTGCTGTTAATCCCTCTTTTTGGAATCAATTGCCAGAAGATATAAGAATCGGTTTAGAAGAAACTATGGATGAAGTAAGTAGATGGGGAAATATGCGTTCTGAAATAATTAATCAAGAAGGTAAAGAAAAAGTTATGCAGGAAAATAGAAATGAGATTATAAATCCATCATTAGATCAATTAGCTAAATGGCAAGAATCAATGCAGCCAGTCTGGGAAGAATTTTCAGAACAAATTGGAATAGAAAGATTAGAAGCTGCAATAAATATAAATAACTAACTTAAAAATAATGTCGAAAAATATATCTAAAAAATCATCATATGCTTTAGATAAGTTAGAAGAAATTTTTATGGCTACCGCATTAGCCTTCATGACTATTCTAACTTTTGTACAAGTTATTTTGAGAGCATTTGGTACCGGATGGGTTTGGTCTCTAGAAGCAACTACATATGCTTTTGCCTGGCTTGTTTTAGTTGGAATGGCCTATGGGGTAAGAACAAACTCTCATATAGCTGTTGACCTTGTAAGTAATATGCTACCTCCTTTTCCAAAAAAAATAATGGCAATGGTAGCTATCTTTATATGTTTATTATATTCAGCATTGATGTTTTATGGAGGTTTTATTTTTGTAGATAGATTGATTGATTTAGGAAATAACGCTAGAGATATACCAATACCAAGATGGGTACTAACGAGTATGTTACCTATTGGATTCTCTCTTCTGACCTATAGATTTATCCAGCTAGGAATAAAAATACTTAATGGTGGGCAAACTAGCCTTGGTCATACTACACATAAATCAAATAAAGATAATTGAGTTAAAAATTAATGAGCGCTATTTTCCTTCTTATAATTCTTTTTCTCGGACTAGCAATAGGAGTACCTGTTGCTATATCTTTAGGAATTGCAAGCATATCTACAATGCTAATTTTTACTGACCAATCCTTGTTGTCAGTTTCACAAAAGTTTTTTCATACTATGCAAGTTTACCCTTTACTTGCAGTTCCTTTTTTTATTCTAGCCGCAACATTTATGACAACTGGAGGTGTTGCGAGGAGAATGATTGACTTTGCCAACGCCCTAGTGGGGCACTATAGGGGTGGTCTAGCGATGGCTTCTTTGCTGGCTTGCGCATTTTTTTCTGCCGTCTCAGGTTCTGCTCCAGCTACAGTGGTAGCTGTAGGTAGTGTAATGATCGCTGGGATGATTAGATCTGGTTACTCAGAAAAATTTGCTGCAGGCGTTATTTGTAATGCCGGGACCTTAGGAATTCTAATACCGCCTTCTCTTGTAATGGTAATCTATGGCGCAGTAACTGAATCTTCAATTGGAAACTTATTTATAGCCGGCTTGCTTCCAGGTATTTTTCTAACAATAGTAATGATTACTACTGTGGCTGTTATTGCTCGCAAACAGAATTTACCGAGACAAAAAAAGGTAAGTCTTAAAGATACGGTAAAAAGAGGGCTAGATGCCTTTTGGGGATTGCTTCTCTTATTTATCATTCTTGGAGGGATATACAGTGGTATATTTACTCCTACAGAAGCTGCTGCTGTTTCAGCTGTATATGCCTTTTTTATTGCTGTTTTTATCTATAAAGACATTAAACTTACTGAAGTTCCTAAAGTGTTAACGGATAGCGCCAAAGTAACTGTAATGCTAATGTTTATTATAGCAAATGCTTATGTGTTTGCTAATGTTCTGACGACTGAGCAAATACCGCAAGTTGCTTCGGAATGGATAATCAGTCTTGGTCTGCCAGCTTGGGGATTCCTGATAGTGCTGAATATACTTTTACTAGCTGCTGGAAATTTTATGGAGCCAACTTCAGTTGTTCTTATATTAACTCCTATTGTATATCCTATTGCATTAGAGTTGGGCATAGATCCAATACATTTAGGTATTATTATGGTCTTAAATATGCAAATGGGATTAGTTACCCCTCCAGTTGGGCTAAACCTATTTGTTACGGCTGGTGTTGCGAACATGTCTATGGAAAAAGTAATCCAAGCATCCCTACCCTGGCTAATCGTGCTTCTAGGGGTTCTAATTGTAATAACCTATGTACCTATTATTTCTCTTATAGTACCTACGCTACTAGGTCTAGTTTAAAATAGTCATTTTATCTTATAAGTTTTTTTTGAGTGATTAAGTTCAATAGTCATAGAACCTTCACATAACATCCATGGCCTGACTTCGAAACTTCGTGCTTCAGATTTATGCATCGGGTCATTAGAAGCAACCTCAACTGCATGATCAAAATCACTAGCTCTTATAATAATCATGCCTTCACCATTCCAGCTTAAACTATCTTCTGACCAAAAAGGACCAGCAGCAAATAAAATACCTTCTTCTTCAAGAGCAATCTGGTAGCTTAAATGTTCTTCTAGATAAGCTAATATTTCATTCAGAGGCTTCTTAGGCTTTGTAAAAATAATAAATAAATCCTTACTTAACATCTTGTGGCAAGCTTTTTTTACATCACTAGCTGGTATATTTGAAGTCATGGCTTAATATGGAGGAACTACTGTAAGAATTAAACCATCTAATTCTTCAGTTACGTTTATCTGGCAGCTAAGCCTACTTTGGGGAGACCTATCCTTAGCCACTTCAAGCATTTCATCTTCTAAAGAATCCATAAGGGGTATTTTATCTTGCCATTCCTGAGAAATGTAAACATGGCAAGTTGCACAAGAACAAGCACCTCCACATTCAGCCTCAATCCCAGCTATATTATTCATCGTTCCCCCTTCCATAATAGTATAGCCAGTAGCTATCTCTACTTGTTCTTCGGTACCATCAATTTGTTTAAAATTAATAATTGGCATTGATAATATTTATAGATAAATAAATTAGAATGTTTTTTTGCAGTATGCCTTACTAAATCGAGTCCATCAATAAGAGTTATAAAGGTTAATTTTTTCACTTTATTTATATATAATGGTCTAACCACTATGGTAGGACCATAAATATGGCTATAAATAATATAAATATATCAGATGAACTCTATATAACTTTAAGAAACGAGGTCTTAAATGGACAATATCTCCCTGGCGAAAGAATGCCTTCCGAAAGAGATATTGCTAAAAAATTTGATGTAAGCAGGGGGGTAGCTAGAGAAGCATATAAAAAACTTCAACAACTAGGATTGCTAAATATTGAATCTAGTGGCTCACGTGTAATTTCAATTAAAGAATGTACTTTAGACTGTCTTGGCCCTCTTCTTGATCTTAAAGAAATACCAGATCCTAATATTATGGAAGAAGCATTAGATATTGGATATCACTTAATTGATCTTGCTGTACCAAAAGCTATAGCCAATAACCAAAAATCATTACTAAAAAAAATTAAATCCCTAAAAAGAAGAAAAAATATAAATCCTAGAGAATTATTTTTTATTTTTGCTGAAGATTCAGAACATTTAGTGCTTTTATTTATTACCAATGGGTTAAAAAAAGAATTATTAGGAAAGCTTGAATCAGCTGGATATTCTCCTAAATATGACCAAAAAGTTATTATTAGTCTTCTTTCTAGTTTAGAAAAATCTATTGAAGAAAAAAATACTTCTAAATCAATTGAAATACTTAAAGGGGCTTTTGATTTTACGAGAAAGCAACTTAGAATAAATTTAAATAAATTAATAGATAGTAGGAATTAAAAATAAAAATGAAACTTAAAATAAATAAATCAGTCTTAATATTAGCTATATCATCTTTCATTGCTGTAATTATCATTATGACAAAACCTAGCTTGGCACCAAGTCAAATTGAGCCATTTGTTCCTATAATCAGAGTAATTGAAAGTAATCCTATGCCAGTAAGGCTAAAGGTTAATACACAAGGGACTATTCAACCTAGAACCGAAACTATGCTTGTTCCTGAAGTTTCTGGAAATGTAGTCTGGATTTCAGATAATTTAGTAGCAGGAGGTTTTTTTCAGGAAAATGAACCTCTTCTAGAAATTGATGATAGGGATTATATAGATGCAGTTGAAATGGCTAAAGCAAATGTTTACAGAGCTGAAGCAGAGAATGAATATGCAAAATTTGAATTAGAGAGGCTTGAGGAACTAATTAATCGAGAGTTGATTAGTCTATCGGAATTAGAAAGAGGGGTGCGTGCAGCAAGAGTATCTGAGGCAAGTTTAAATAATGCAATCCTTTCTTTAGAGAGATCAGAAAGAGACTTAGAGAGAACAAAAATATTAGCTCCATTTAGCGGCCTTGTTAAAAATAAGCAAATAGACTTAGGACAATTTATAACCAGAGGTGTCCCAATAGCAAATATTTACTCAGATGACTATGTAGAGGTCAATCTGCCAATTGCAGATCAGCAATTGGCCTATCTTAATCTTCCTATCACACAAAGAGGAGAATTATTAGATGGTGATGCTCCTAATGTAACACTATTCTCTAACTATGGAGGAAAAAAATATGAGTGGATTGGAAAACTAGTTAGGACTGAGGCAGAAATAGATATTAGAAGCCGAATGGTTCAAACCGTTGCCAGAATTTATAATAACTACTCTAATAATGATTATTTAGCTCCTCCTATTGGCCTGTTTGTTCAAGCAGAAATAGAAGGCTTGCTAGTAGATAATATTGTAACTATACCTCGTTCCGCATTAAGAGGTGAAAATCTAGTATTAGTTGTAGATCAAGAAGAAAGATTATATCAAAGAGAGGTAAGCATCTTGCGTTTATACGGTGATGATGTGTTTATATCAGGAGGTCTTAATCAAGGTGAACTAATTTGTATTTCACCGATTCAAACTTTTATTGACGGCATGAAGGTTAAAACAATCATTGAAGAAAATTATGGGACATATTAATGAATAAAGTTATTGCTTGGTTTGTCCATAATCCTGTAGCAGCAAATCTCTTAATGGCTATTTTAGTATTAAGTGGACTTTTATCTATTGGTCAGCTAACAGAGCAAGAATATCCTGAAATGGATCTAAAGATAGTTTATGTAAGAATCCCATATTTAGGCGCAGCTCCTGAAGAAGTTGAACAGGGTGTTTGTATAAGAGCTGAAGAAGCTATAGAAGGCACAGATCAAATTAAAAGAATGACATCACTTTCAAGCGAAGGCTCTTGCACTATATATATTGAGCTAATAAATGGAGCTGAAGAAATAAATGCTCTAAATGATATTAAAGGTAGAATAGACGCGATCTCTACTTTTCCAGCTGAAACAGAACGACCTATAGTATCTTTAATAACATCATTGAATAATGCTTTTGAAATTGCGATTTCAGGTAATACCAGTGAAAGAGTTTTAAAAAATATAGCGGTTAATATTAGAGAAGACTTGGCTGCAATGGATGGTATCTCGCAGGTTGAGGCTGTCTATGTGAGGGATGACGAAATTTCTATTGAAGTTTCAGAACAGGCGCTCCGAAGATACGGAATTAATATATCACAAATTACAAATGCAATTAAAAATTCCTCTCTAGACCTTCCAGGAGGATCTATACAAGCTGAAGTAGGTGAAATTTTAGTAAGAACTAATGCTCAAGCTTACCGAGGAGAAGAATTTGAAAGAATTATAATTGTTGCAAATGAAGATGGCACAGTTGTAAGACTTGGAGAGATAGCTAATGTCGTTGATGGATTTGTAGAGGGTAATTTAAATGTAAGTTTTGATGGGAAGCCTGCTGCAATGGTTAGTGTTTTTCAAACACCTAATGAAGATATCATAGAGATGCGAGATAAAATCTACAAATATGTTGAAGAGGCTCAATTAAAAATGCCAGAAGGTATTACTTTAACTATTTGGGATGATCAAGCTAAGCAGTTAAGAGCTAGAATCAATATACTTTTAGGAACGGCAGCTGGTGGGTTAATGCTTGTTTTAATTTTATTAACTTTACCATTACAGTTCAAACTAGCAATATGGGTTGCAGCTGGCATACCTATAGCTATGCTTGGCACAATAGCCTTTTTTAATCCTTTTGAAATCACTCTTAATACTATGTCAGTTATGGCATTTTTGCTTGTTCTAGGCATAGTTGTAGATGATGCTATCGTTGTTGGAGAAAGGGTTTATGCTCATGAACAAATAAATAGCAATAAGATAACAGCAGCTATACAAGGAACTAATGAGGTTGCTATTCCAGTCATTTTTGGAGTATTGACAACCATTGCTGCATTTATACCAATAATCTTTCTTCAAGGAGCTGTAGGATCTTTATTTTCAGGAATGGGGAAGATTGTAGTTATCTGTCTTATTTTTAGTATTATTGAATCTCAACTTATTTTGCCAGCTCACTTAGCATATAGAAATACTGAAAAATCCTATAAATCAAACCCACTAATTACTAGATGGATTTCATTTCAAAAATCTCTATCACAGAAAATAGAAGATTTTGCATCTTTTAACTATGGTAGAACATTAGATAAAGTCATAGAAAAAAGATATTTAACTGTTTCTTGCGGTATAGCAGTATTGCTGATTGTCTTTTCATTGCTTTTTAGTGGAAGAATAGCTGTTCAATTTCTTCCAACTATTGTTGCAGATAGGGTTACAGCTAATCTAGAAATGCCTGAAGGGGTGCAAATTGAGCTAACAAATGCTGCAGCTGCTCAAATTGAAGAGGCAGCTATAGAGCTTCAAAAATATTTCTCTGAAAATTATCCAAATCAAGAAAATCCAATTCAACACATAATGACATCTGTTGGTCAGAGACTTTCTAATGATGGTCCGGGTGGTGTTGGTGCAGCTATTTTTAGGGGGGTAAACAGCCATATAGCAGAAATTGGAATAGCGCTCACTCCTCAATCGGAAAGAAGAAATTTACCCACAGAAGAAATTATGGAAATGTGGAGGGCCTATACTGGAAACATTACAGACAGTGTAGAGCTTAAATTCTCTGCTACTCTAATAACTGCAGGTGATGCAATAAATTTTAGGCTACGCGGAAGAAATGTTGAGGAATTAGGAGAAGTTGCCGCAAGATTGAGAGCTGAAATATCTAGATTTGATGGCGTAAGTGATATATCTGATACATTTAGATCTGGAAAACAAGAAGTTAGGATAAAGCTTCGTGACGATGCTAGCCACTTAGGGCTATCTGAAATAGACCTAGCAAGACAAACAAGACAGGCTTTTTATGGAGAAGAAGTACAAAGGGTACAAAGAGGGACAGAAGATATAAGAGTAATGGTTCGTTATCCAGAGAATGAGCGCCGATCTCTTGGAGATTTAGAAGAAATGTGGATTAGACTGAATAATGGCAATGAAATTCCTTTTTCAGCTGCAGCGGAATATACCCTAGGAACAGGATATTCAACTATATGGAGAATTGATCGCCAAAGAGTAATTACAGTCAGGGCTGATATTGATAGAAGCATTAATACACCTGAAGAAGTGATTGGCTCTCTTGAAGCAAATACTATCCCAACAATCTTGTCTGAATATGATGGAATTACATACTCTAAAGGTGGAGAACAAGAGGAAGCTAATGAGGCATTTGCGGGCATAATAAATTTATTTCCAGTGGCTTTATTGGTTATTTATTCAATACTCGCAATACCTTTGAAGTCCTATATTCAACCAGTGGTCATAATGAGTGTCATACCATTTGGAGCTATTGGGGCAATAATAGGCCATGTCATCATGGGCTGGGCTATTGTATTACCCTCTATTCTTGGAATAATTGCTCTCTCAGGTGTTGTAGTTAATGCTAGTCTTGTGCTTGTAGATTACATAAATCGACAGAGAAGAGAAGGGGTCGATCTTAATGATGCTGTTCGCAAAGCAGGAATCGTTAGATTTCGTCCTATTATGTTAACTTCGGTAACAACCTTTGCTGGTCTAATGCCACTTATGTTAATAGAAAACCCTTCAACTGCTTTTATAGTTCCAATGGCAATTTCACTTGGATGGGGGGTAGCGGTTGCAACATTAATAACTCTGTTTCTTGTTCCTAGCTTATATTTAATCCTTGAAGATTTATTCAAATCAAAAAATATAGGCGCAAATTAAAGAAAATTTTAGGTTAATATTAATCCTTAAAAAAAAAATATCCTTATATTGATATATCAGAAATAGCCTATACTTAGATATTTACTAATTATTAGTGACATAAATGCAACAAATTAACAAAAAATAAATATTTTTTCTTGCAAACATCCAATAACCTAATATTATCAGCACAGAGATCATGTAATTTGTATTAATTATTTGGTTTTTAATTTGCAACAAATTTCTTTTTCACTTTTTTTGATTAAGATTTTTTTTATTTAATTTGAGTATATAGAGGTTTATTTAGAATGATAAAAGGTACTGTTAAGTGGTTTAACAAAACTAAAGGTTATGGATTTATTTCTCCGGAAGATGGAAGTAAAGATGTGTTTGTTCATATCTCTGCATTAGAAGCAAGCGGAATAGATTCATTAAATGAGGATCAAGTGGTAAGTATGGAAACTGAAGCTGGTCAAAAAGGTCCTCAAGCTACAAAAATTTCTGTTGAATAATTAAAATTCTCCATAATTTAGGGCTCTTGCTTGAGAGAAATTTTTCTCTTAAGTTTTGATTATTTCTCTAATTTTATTTTCAACTTCATTGACTGAAATGAGATTCATTGCATATGGATCTCGTATTCGTCTGCCCCATCGAATATCTTCAATAGATTTATTTAAGTTATTTTTGACGGCTTCTGGATACTTATTAATTGCTAAATCTTGGCAATTATATGGGCCCGTTCTATAAGGATTAGATGAAGCATAAAGTCCAATCACTTTTACTCCTACTGTTGTTGCCATATGTGCAGGTCCAGAATCAGAGCAAACAATAAAGGAGCTAGCTTTTATGAGTGCTAATAATTCCTTTAATGTTGTTTGACCAATCAAATTAGTTACATCAACTGTTGATAAATTGATTATTTTTTTAGCAGATTTAAGCTCTAAGTCTGTTTTGCCACCAGTAATAATAATATTTGCTTTATAATTTCTCGATAGAAATTGAATCAATTCAGCATATCTTTCTACTGGCCAATTTCTATAATTAAAAGCTTTCTGGCCTGTACAAGGGCTTATGATTACATTCAAACCTGACTTATCAATATATTTATCTACAAACTTATTATTTTTTTTAGATAATGGCATATTCCAGAATGGGGCAACATCATTAACTCCTATTGCCTTTGGGAATTCAAAAAATCCATCAACTACATGTTGTTTTTTCCTAGCTGGAATATGATAGTTACAGAATAAATAATGGAAGTCTTTAGATCTTGCTTTATCAAAACCAATTTTATGTTTGGACCTAACAAATAAACTTACTAAATTAGCTCTTAAGGTAGGATGCATATTTAGCAAAATATCAAAGCTTCTATTCTTTAGATCTTTATTTATCTGATAATAAGATTTAAAACCTTTTGATTTGTCTAAAATTATAAACTCAACACCTTCTAGCCCCTTCATAAGTCCATATTCAGTCTTGCCTATTACCCAAGTAATCTTCGTCTCAGGCCAAAACTTTCTAATTGAATATATTACAGGGACAACATGACAAACATCGCCTATTGCTGATAGTCTAATCAAACAAATGCTTGACGGTGGTTTATTAATCGATAAAATCATAAGTAATGAATAAGATTTTTAAATTTTTTTTAAATTATAGCCTCTTAGGGCTAATCCTACTATTACTTCCTTTTCTGCCTCAAGCTCAAGATAGTACAATAAATATTTCTGGCACATGGTGGCGAAGCGGACTCGGTCCTCCGGGGTCAAATCTAGTAGAAATAGAGCCAAAAGTACTGACAAAATTTGGGTCTGAACTAATGGATAAATTTGATCCAATAGATGATCCAGCAGTTAGATGTGATCACCCTGGTGCTGCTAGAGTTATATTATCCCCATACCCTATAAAAATAGAACAAAATAGTTCAAATGTAATTATCCAATATGAAGAATGGGCTACTACTAGAACTATCCCCTTAGATGAAAATCAAGTAACAAAAAATAGTCAGAAAATAGTAATGGGTAACTCTTTAGCACACTACCAAGATAATATTTTAATTATTTCAACCAATCAGTTAAGCAAAGGATTAGCTAGAGTTAAAGGTGAATTCTTATGGCTTAGCGATCAAGCAGTAATTCTTGAGGAGTATTCAACTAATCAAGACCAAAGGTTAGTTTTAAAAATGACCATTAATGATCCAATAATGCTTAAAAAACCCTATGTAATTCAAAAACAATGGGGGAGCTATGAGGGTGATCTTCTTGGCTTTGAATGTATAGATAGAGAAAGGCCTCAAGTCTAACCAAAGACTAAACTAGCCTAAAGCTTTAATAAAGAAAAAGGGTCTACCCTAGCACCCATAATTCTAACACCCCAATGAAGATGTGGCCCAGTAACTCTTCCAGTATCGCCCGCTAGGCCAATGACTTGCCCTCTTTCTACAAAGCTATCTATTTCAACTAAAATCTCAGATAAATGAAGATAAGTTGAATAAATACCTAAACCATGATCAATAAAAATAGCATTGCCACTAAAAAACAAATTCTTTGCTAAAACTATCTTCCCAGAATTACTAGCTAAAACCTCTGTACCTCTAGACGCCTTTAGATCAGCTCCAGAATGTGGAGCACGGGGTTCACCATTAAATATTCTTCTATGACCAAAATTTGTTCCAGTAGTAGTATTTTTTACTGGAACTATGAACTGTTCCTTCCAATATGGGTTATAACTAAAACTATTATAAATTTTATTAATTTCTTCTGCCTCTCTCGATGCTCTCTGTTGATTCTCTTCGCTAAGTTGAACATATTGAGGTGCGACAACTAACTCGGTAGTTGGAAAGGACTTAGAACTAACCTCTATTTTTCTCTCTATACTAATTTTTTCCTTGTTCTCATAGATAAGAAGTATATTTATAGAGTATTCCTTTGGCTCTCTATCAAGGTCTATACCTATAACCGCTTCCCATGAATCATTTTTTAAAAAAAAAGGGATTGTCTGTTCATCCCAATTAAGGCTAACCTGTTCTAGACCAGTATCATGAGGGTAGCTTAGCTTTAATGCCTCTCCCTGAACGCCCATAAACATTGTTAAAAGTAGTTCTAAATGTCCCAAGATATAACTCCAAAGATTTTTTCATCTAATTTAGTTAAAATAATAAGTATCAACATACCAATTTTAATGCCAGATGAGTAATATTTCATTTATTTCCAGCAAAAATCTAGCCATATTAATAATAAGTCTAATATTATTAGCTTTCTGGGATTCGATAGAAGCCCATGGTAGCGTTACTTTGGAAGAAGATATTTGCCTTCTAGAGATGGGGTATACTTCTGCCCACTTTAAGATATATCAAACCACCTCAAGTGGGCATGAGCAATATTGTGAGGATATCCCATATGTTGCAGAAAGTATCTTTGTGATGGAATATTTACATGATTCATTAAAAGAAATACCTATTGAATTTCGTATCATTAAAAATATAACAAACCTAGGTAGATTCGCAAAATGGGATGACTTGAAACTAATAGATATAAGAAAAATAGAATTAAATACGGTCTTATATCAGGCACCAACAATAAAAAATGAGGGTGTTTTTACTATCATGCACTCATTTAAGGAGCCAGGTGAGTATATTGGTATTGTTTCTATAGAGAATATAAATCAAAATTTAAAATATAATGCGGTTTTTCCCTTTAAAGTAGGAAATCAGGAATCTTGGTATTGGATTTTATTTTTAATAGTAGTGGCTATACTGCAAATAAACTATATGGTAATGAGTGATAATATTCATAATTGGAAAAAGAAAATTAAAAATTTATTAAGGAAATAATAATTGTTAAAAAAATTTGTTGTTCTATTTTTTATTTCTTCTACTTGTGCTAGCGCTCAAAGTATAGCTCCTAATTTAGAAACTATCAGCCAGCATGGATATATCATTAAAATTTTTAGTGAGTTAAGTCCCATTACTATCAATAATATACACAACTGGATAATTAATATTGAAGACTCTAACTATAATCCAATAAGCGATTTAACAATAAATGTTTATGGGGGAATGCCCGTGCATAGCCATGGCTTACCCACAAACCCAAAAGTAACTAGCCAAATCTTACCAGGAGTATACAAATTAGAAGGCATAAAATTTCATATGGCTGGAGAATGGGAAATAGTTATGGAAATAAAAAAAGATAATTCGACAGATATAGCTAAAATTATTTTTGATATTAAATGAAAAGTATCTTTTTATTATTAATAATTTTTCCAGTCTATCTTTCTTGGAACTATTTGCCCTTACCTATTCCAATTAATTGGGATGAAGAAGATCTAGATAAAATTAAATCATTATCAATATCTCAATTAAAACCAATGCCCGTAGATCCTAGTAATATTTTTGCTGACAATGAAAAAGCTGCAATATTTGGCCATTTGCTTTTTTTTGATAAAAGGTTAAGTATAAATGGAGAAATATCTTGTGCAAGCTGTCACCAACCCTCGAAAATGTTTACTGATGGAAGAAAAGTTGAAAAAGGGCTCGCAATAGGTAAGAGCAATACACCAACAATTGTTGGTGTATCTTATAGCCCTTGGTTTTACTGGAATGGCAGAAAAGATAGTCAGTGGTCTCAGGCATTAGAACCACTAGAATCAGATCATGAACTAGGCAATGATCGATCTCTCATTGTCGAATTAATTTTTAGTGATAAAAAATATAGTTCTTTGTATAGAGAAATTTTCGGAAATAATTCAAAAAAAACTGAAGTAGTTTTTTCAAACATTGGTAAGGCCTTAGCAGCTTATCAAAGAAAATTGATTCCAGGAGAATCTAAGTTTGATAAATATGTAAAAGGGATTTCTAGTAACTTGGACAATTATGATGAGATTTTAAGCTATAACGAAAAGGCAGGTTTAAATATATTTATAAATAAGGGTCAATGTATAAACTGTCATAATGGACCATTACTTACAAATAATTCATTTCATAATACCGGACTCCTTTCAATACCTGGTCAATTGCCCTCACTCGGTAGAGTCGAAGGATTAGCATTAGCTAGACTTGATGCTTTTAACTGTTTAGGAGATTACAGCGCTGCAACGCAAGAAGACTGTCAGGAGCTTCTCTATGCTGGAGAGGGAGATGAATTCATAGGTGCTCATAAAACACCTACATTAAGAAATATTGAACTGACTGCGCCTTACATGCATTCCGGGCAATTAGAAAATCTTGCTCTAGTAATTGATCACTACAATAAAGCACCAGAAGCAATGATAGGGCACAATGAAGCAAAACCATTAAATTTAAGATATATAGAAAAAAAACAGCTTGAAGCCTTTCTTAGAACTCTTACAAGTCCTCTGATAACAGAAAAAAAATGGATGATGCCATCAGAAATCTTGAATTAATAGTGAAATTTTCGTATCTTGTCAATAAATGAGGTACCAATATGTTGAAATTAATTAAAAAAATTATATTAGCTATATGCTTGTCATATAGTTTTTCTGCACTAGCTCACCATGGCTTTGGCGTCTACTTTTATCCGGATAGAACAATTACAATAGAGGGTGTGATTTCAAAATATGATTTTGTTAATCCACATTCGGTTTTATATATAGAATCAACTGATGGTGCTGGAGAAAAAATTACATACACTTGCGCGTTACAAGCAAAAACTCAACTAATGAGAAGAGGTGCAGATGAAAATCTATTTGTTATTGGTGATCCAATAAAAATTATTGGCTTTCCAGCTAGAAGAGATCCCTATGGATGTGAATTTGGAACTGGTTACTTTGCAAATGGTGAAACTTTTACAATGAGAAGTGTTGATCGGGCCCAAACTCAATTTGCTAGAAATAATAAAAGAGAAATTACTTCTGGCCCAAATGCAATTTATGGTAACTGGATAAGACCAGATATTTATGGAGCCGCTGGGCTAACAATGCCAACAGAAGGTATAGAATCAATTACTCCGGAAGGAGAGAAGATAGTTGGGAATTATAACCGGGCTGAAGAAAATCCTACTATTCAATGTGACCCAGGTAGCCCAGTAAGAACTTGGGGAGCTCCTGGACTTCTTACTTCAATTAAAAAAGAAGGTGATAAAGTTTTCATTCATCATGAATCTATGGACTGGATTAGAACAATACATTTAGATATGACAGATCACCCAAGTAATATTGAGGAAAGTAGTATGGGGCACTCGATTGGCAAATTTGAAGATAATAACTTAGTAATTTATACAAGCAAATTTAATTCTGGTATTTTAGCTTATGATATGGTTCATACTAACGAGATGACGCTGGAAGAAAGAATTTCTTACAACGATCAAACAGGTAATCTTGATATTCATTGGGTAATGCATGAGCCGAATTACTATAATAGTCCTATTTCTGGTGGGCAATCTCTAGAAAGCACTACTGATGAATTTATTCCCTATGGTTGTACTACTGATGTATTACCCCACGATCTATAATTAATAATTAAGAGTGATTGCGCCAGGCCTTAATCATTGCATAGGGAAATAAAACTATAAACACTATAATTAATGCATTTGTTGACCATTGTGGAAGACGCATCATTGGAAAAGTATATAATGCAATTTGAGTAAACAACCAAGTTACTAAAATATAAGAAATAATAGCCTTATACATCTGTCTTTTATTAAGTTCTTTAAAAAAATTAATCATTAGAAATTATTTTACTAATTTATTTTTAATTAATCCTTTTGATATAAAAAAAAGATCTTTAGACCCAAACAGAATAAAAGCATAGATAGTATCCCCTATCAAGGTAGCGCCGTAAAAAGGAATCGCAAATATATAGCATTCTACTAATCCCATAAAAGTAAGTTCGTAACCACCGCTCAGCCAAACACCAAAATTAGAAAACAAAAAGAAAATTGTTGCAGAAGTGAATACAGCTCCTAATATTCTAAAAGGGGAATATTTATAAAGAAATAATCGGCCTATAAAAGGTGCAAATAAAAAACCTATATAAACAAAAAGCATCAATATTGGATTATAAAAACCTAAGATACTATCAGCTATAAATAAAACTATTAGAGGTATGAAAAATGCAGTCCTAAATGAAAAATTAGCGCCCGCAAATAAACCGATGGCTCCTAAAGGAGTAAAGTTCCAAGGATGAGGAATTAGGCGTGCTATTACACCAATAACAATTAATAAATAAGGCATTTATAGTCTCCTGTAATATCAATATTCTAATTGAAAACCTAAATAACTTGATCTACCTGGCGTGTTAAAACCAAATACATCTTCATAATCTTGATCTAATAAATTTTCTATTCTTCCTAATACCTTTACTCGATTATTATACTGATAACTAACCACTAAATTAACTAAACTATAGCTATTTAAAACCTTTCTCTCAGAAGGACTAGGCCATGAAGGATAATATATATCATAGCGTTCACCATTATAAGATAAGTTGAGATTAATATTTGTTTTATCATTAAATAAATAATTAATATTCGTAGAAAATATATTTTTTGGCCTTCTCAGTTCTTTAACTTCCGCACCTAAATTGTCTATCTCAGTACTTTTAGTATAAGTATAGGAACTATTAATCTGAAATTTATCGCTCATCTTAAATAATAAAGAAATTTCAATGCCTCTTCTATGGCTTTTATCACTCTCATTAGCTGCAGACGCCACACCTTCTGAATTAATAACATAACCATTTATTTCATTTTTTAATACACTTTTAAATAATGTAAAATCCATAAAAATAGTATCTCTAAGAAAAGATTTATCAATACCTATATCCCATCCTTTAGAATGTTCTGGTTTTAGATTAGGATTACCCGCAAAAGAATTAGGATAATACCCAAACCTCTCGATAAAAGTTGGTGATTTTTGCCCAGTTCCTAAACTAGCATGTAATCTAAAATCATTATGATTATATGTTCCAGTTATTCTATAAGTATTGATATCTGAAAAATCACTATTCTTATCGTGGCGAATAGAAGCAGAAAGGGAAGAGGATCCTAGATCTGGAACCTGATACTCTAAAACATAGCCCGTCATAGATATTGACTGCGATTGATTAGGATTATAACTCTTAGAAACTGATATTTGACCATTAAAATTATAATCTTCTTTTTCATGATCCATAGCAAAGGTAATATTATGAAGAAAATTTCTTTTTAATAAGAGGCTAGACTGAAAATAAATACCTTCTTTTTTTGCAGAAGTTGTTGTGAGTATATATTTGCCAAAAGAATCAACTGTATTATTAGTATTAATAGTTCTTAAACCTGTATACCTTATTTCATTTTGTAAAAGATTTCTAAAAGAGTTTCCTTTGAGGCTAAAACTTAAATAGCGTTGACTTGCATCGGTGGTGTTATTTTTATCTATAGGAAATCCATTTTCTAAACCATCAAAATCTCGAAAAGTATCAGTGTTACGAAAAAAGAAAGAGCTAACTAGGTTTTCTGATACTTGATAAGCAGTATTTAAATTTATAGTTGTATTTCGATAGCCATCATTTTCTCCATTTCTTTCGTTTCTACTAATATTAGTCCCATCAGTTAAAAGTTGAGATGCTCCTAGACTCATCGATATTTTATCTTCTTCAAGGCTAAAACGAGAACTTAAGCGTGAAGTATTAAAATTACCCATCTCAGCAAGGCTACTACTTTGAAATGACTCTCCATCTGCTTTTCTGGTAATAATTTTAATCACTCCAGCAATTGAATCACTTCCCCAGAGTGCGCTTTGAGGGCCTCTAATAATTTCAACTCGCTCTATCTCTGTAGTTAATAGCTGATCAAACTGAAACTCATCGCCCGCCGCTGGATCATTAGCTTTAACACCATCAATAAAGACTGCTACCTGATTAGCTTCAGCGCCACGGATTCTTACCTGAGTTTGTGAACCAAAACTTCCAGACTGACTAACAGAAAATCCAGGAATATCTCTAAGAATATCAGAGATATAAGTAATTTGACGCTTCTCAATTTCTTCTCTTTCTACCAATGTATAAGCACTTCCAACCCTCGATGAAGGAATTGGTATTCTTGATGCAGTTACTAGAATAGCTTCATCTATTTGATCATTAACAGTTTGAGAGAAAATTAAAGCTGGAGGAAAAAATCCTAAAAATGAAATAAATAAATAAGTATATAGCCTTAAAAAAAACATCCGATCACTCCCACCGATAATCTAACATTAATAAAATTATAGGCCGGTATACGGACTCATGAGCTGAAATAACTCTATCATCGATCGCCTTCCCGTGATGTAACACACAGTGACATATTGATCATGACTTACTCATTTACCGTTGCGGGGGCAGTAATGGGATTGTATTTTACTCACCATTTTCCCGTTAAACCATTAGTTTAAAAAAACATCAGGCACCTACAAAAGTATTACAATTATCGTTTAGTTTATTTTTTATAACAAGCGTATTTTTTAAAAAATAAACTATTTAAAATTCCATTTAGCACCAACTCGTAATGTCCGTGGCTCAGTTATACGACTCATTCGGCAGTCAACAGCATCACAATTTATAGTTTCTGAAGTTTGATTCATTGGATCAAAGCCATCTACATAGGCAGGGTAGTAATATACAATATCCTTATTTTTATCATCTAAAACATTAATTAGGTCAGCATAAATAGTTAATTGATCAAGGGTATAAGCACCTCTAAGACTCAGTGTGCCTTTTTCCTTGGCACGGTGAAGGTTTGTTGGAAGAAGGGCATATGGTCCCATATATCGATATCTTAGGCTTAATTCCCAATTATTTTTTATAGCAGAAATACCGAATTGAGCAGATTGTTCTAGTGATCCCTCAATATAACGACCTTCGCTAATATCTTTATAAAAAGCATCAGAGTCGGTATAAACAGCATCTATACCTAACCAATCTGTTGGCTGCCAGAACATTGAAAGCTCGTAACCTTCACGGTTTGATCCTCCTTTAGCCTCAACTGAATTAGAATCTCCAACAAAAATCAACTCACTATCTAGATTCAGCCACCAATAAGTGGCTGTAAACTTCAAATCATCAAACTCGAATCTTGATCCAATCTCTTTACCTATACCTGGGGATAATCCTGGAACTGGATCTATAGAATTAACCACGCCTCTAGCATCATTAGAGTGAAAACCTTTACCCCAACTTGCATATAACTCTATTTGAGAATTAACTTCATAAGCTAAACCAAACTTTGGTGATACAAGACTATCTTCCTTGTTACCTGAAAAACTAGTTGGAGTCTTTGCCGATACATCAAAATCAAAATAATCAGCTCTTATACCTGATAAGACTCTCATTCTTTCAACTGGATACCAAGTTGCTTCAATATAGGCTCCAATTGAGGTTTCCTTAATCTTATTATCGCCTATTTTTTTAATAAATTTTCCATCTTTATAATTGTCAAGACCAACTGGACCAATATTGTCATGTCTAATCTCATATCCAACATCTAAAGTAAGGCCTGTTGAGTTATATAATATTTGATCAAAACGACCTCCAAGAGTAGTTCTTTTATCAAATTGGTTGATTTGATAATCATAGGTAGGATTAGAAGTCATATACCAATCATAGTTTTGAAGATAAGCTGAGCCGACCCAATCATCGCTTTCTATAGAAGCTGTCGCAATCCATCTAGAAGTATTGCCATTAGCTGAGGGATCTATTGCACAAAAAGAATTAGGGCAAACGCTTGAACCAATAACTCTCTCTGGTATCTGCTCTGTTGGATGCCAATCTCCCTCATAACCTGAAAGAGAAATCCTTAATTCTCCCAATTCTATAGGAGTAAAATATTTTCCCCAAAAAGAAAAATGTTCTAAGCCCTCTTTTGTTTGCCAAGGTCCATCATAAGATTTATATTCACCTAAACCTGTTAAGACTCCATCTCCTATCTCTTTACTTCCTCCGCCAGAAATTCTTGTCCAACCTCTCTCTCCTGATTCTAAAGATAGAAATCGGTTATCAAATCTATCTATAGTTCTAATAAAAGAGGATGCTGCTATAGAAAAATCACCTACATCAGCTCTATATGTGCCTTTTCGATATTCAATGGTATTGACGCTTTCAGGTAATAGTCCATTAACATCAAGATACCCTTGTCCATGACCATGAGACCGAAGATTCCAAGGAACGCCATCTACATAAGTAGAAAAATCAGTTCCATGATCAAGATTAAAACCTCTAAGAAAATATTGATTAGCTTTTCCACTACCAGAATGTTGAACAGCAACCATGCCAGGCACAGCCTCTAACATTTCAGCAACTCTTACCATTGGTCTAACTAGTAAATCAGCGCCGCCTACTACTCCTTCACTAGATGATTTTGCATGGCCATGCTGTTGTATATCCCTACCAAAAACATAAACTTCTTCATCGAAATGATTATCAGAAAAAGCTAATCCCGGTAAAAATATAACTGATAAAAATGGTAAAACTACTCTACTAAATAAAATATGCATGTCTAGCTTTCTAATTTATCTGCTCTTAAAAGGTAGGAAGCATATTCTTACAATAAACAACTTTAAAGTCTATAAGTTTTTGTATATTGGCGCGCCCGGAGAGATTTGAACTCCCGACCGCCTGGTTCGAAGCCAGGTACTCTATCCAGCTGAGCTACGGGCGCATAATATTTATCTATTATAGCCTACCCTTAAGGATTTTTTTTGTTCATACTATCATTTATATGGTAAACAATTCATAAATGGAATAGGTAATAGATATATGAATAAATTTAATAAATATTTTTTGCTTTTATTTTTTTTACTTCCTCTTAATGAAATAAAAGCAACTGAGGTATCAGTTTGCACTGATGCTGGTAACTTTACTATTAATCTTTTAGATGATGCAGCGCCTTTACATGTCGAAAATTTTATTAAATATGTTGAGAGCGGATTCTATTTAGGTACTGTTTTCCATAGAGTAATTAAAAACTTTGTAGTCCAAGGTGGTGGATATACTAGAAATTTTAGAAGTAAAAATATTTTAGATCCGGTTAAGAATGAATCAAAAAATGGCTTAAATAATAATATTGGCACAATAGCGGCAGCTAGAACTTCTGATCCTGATTCAGCTACATCTCAGTTTTATATTAATATATCTGATAATCCAAGCTTAAATGCAACAAGAAATAATTTTGGATATACAGTCTTTGGAGAAATTACAAATGGAATGGAAACAATAGACGGTATAGCTAGTCTACCTACAGGAGAGTCTGGTCCATTTATCTCAGATGTAACTGATCCTTTAATAGCTATAACTGCTATTACAATAGTTCCTGTAGATAGGTATCCTGAATTAACATTAGAACAAAAAAAACAAACCCTTCTTAATGAAATAAATAATGCAATAGATAAAGAAGACTTTGAATCAGCAGAATATTTTTTTAGAGAATACCATGCTATTTGTGGAGAAACTGGTCCTGAATTAATGATTGCAGAAGTAAAAGTTCTTGTAGCACTAGAAAAAAATCAATTAGCTACTGAAATGCTAGCTGAGTATTTATTGATAGCAGATAATACGAAGGAAGAGTACCTTGAAGCACTATCGCTCTCAAGACAGCTAACTTCTGGGATGGTAATACCAGAATCACAGGAGACTATCAGATTAAGAGAATTGTTGGGGAACTGTTCCTTTCCTACAATGCCTAATTTGCCAGATGCTAGAGTTGCCTCTTTAGAAGAAATGATTGAGGCACAAGAACAAGTAAAAAAATATATTGAGTTAAGCAATGTTCGCTTAGACTGCCTTGATAAAGTTATGCATGCCGATGATCAACCACTTGCTTACGAAGATTTAAGACTAGTAACGGCAGCATATAATCAAGCTGTAGATATGCAAAATGATATTGCAGGAAGTTTTAATTCCCAAAGAGCTGTTTTTCTTGAAAGGAATTAATAATGAGCAGCTACTATAAAGGAAAGAGATCTAGGAATATTTATAATCCAAATGATGCTAAGCCATTTAAGCTGAGTAGAAGTAAAATTGATAGATTTATAGAATGCCCTAGATGTTTTTATATAGACAGAAGGCTAGGAGTTGATCGACCACCTGGATTTCCTTTTAACCTTAACAGTGCAGTTGATACTTTGCTTAAAAACGAATTTGATGCAATAAGAATTAAAAATGCTCAGCACCCCTTCTTAAGTAAACAAGGTGTAGATGCTAAACCTGCTCAACATGAACAGCTGGATAAATGGAGGGAAAATTTTGTTGGTGTTCAATATCTTCATGAAGATACGAGCCTTATTATTACTGGCGCAATAGATGATTTATGGCAAAACTCTAAAGGAGAATATATAGTAGTTGATTATAAATCAACTTCAAAAAAAGAAAAAATAGAAGCTCTTGATCAAGGGTGGCATGCTGGATATAAAAGACAAATGGAAATTTACCAATGGCTGCTAAGAAAAAATGATTTAGTTGTTTCTGATATAGGCTATTTCCTATATGCAAATGGAATTACAGAAAAGCCTGCGTTTGAAGAAAAATTAGAATTTGATATGACGCTAATTGCATATGAAGGTCATGATGATTGGATAGATGGAACAATTGAGGAAATACACGCTTGCTTAAATAAGGACTTTATACCTAAGGCTAGCTTGAATTGTGACTACTGTTGCTATCAAAAAGCTGTAGATTCAGTGATTTTTTAAGAATAGATTATGTTTATAAGAAGCATTATATTAATAATAATATTCTCACTATCTAATCAGATTTTGGCACAAAATCGTGAAACCTCTATCGCTGCTGGATATCTTGCAACTAGTGGCAACACTAATAACCAAAGCTCCAATGCAAGTTTTGATACTTTGTGGCAGAAATTATCATGGCAACATAATATCTCAGGCTCAATAATTAATTCTAGCTCAGAAAATACGACTAAAGCAGAAGCTTATGCTCTTGAGTGGCAAAGTAATTATTCTAATAGAAATTCAGATTCTTATGCTTTTATAGTTATTTCTTGGGATCAGGATAAATTCAGCGCATATGATGATCAAATAAGACAATCTTTTGGTTATGGAAAAAGAATTAAAAATACTAATCAATATCAACTAAATGCAGAAATAGGTTTAGGTGCTAGACAAGCAAAGCTAAATGATGAACTATGTTCCTGTGAAGACAAAATAGAGCAGGATGAAGGCATTATACGAGTTAGTGGTGACTTCAATTGGCTAATTAGCGAAACAACAGAACTTCAACAATCAGTAGCAGTGGAAGGGGGATCAAACAACACTTATTTTGAAGCTACTACAAGCCTAGATGTAAATATTATAAACAATATTGGATTAATACTCTCCTATACACTAAAGAATAATTCTGATGTGCCTATTAGCAGAAAGAAGACCGATACATATACAGCTATATCTCTTGAGTATACTTTTTAATCCTGAATATCGTCTGAAAACTTAATCAATTCTGGCTCTTCCATAATAGAACTTCTATTTCCAGTTCTTAAAAACTCTGCATCAGAATCACTAATTTGAAAAAAAAGTCCTAAATTACATCTAGATCCTGTTGGTCGTATTTCGATACTAAAACCTTCAATTACGGTAATTGAATCTAAATTACATAATCTATAAAAAGAAGGTTCATAAGAGAAACTATTATATCTATCAAGGCCAAAACACTCTCTTCTTAAGAAATTTCTATATATATCACCGCCATACATATAAAATAAAATTGAGCTATCATCAACTATATATGTGTCTCTTAATCTTCTAGTATCTATACATCTCTGCCCTTCTCTATTAATCTCATCATTAATTATTAAATTATCTTCTTGAGAGAAAGAAATATCTAAGAAAAATAATAATACAAAAAATAAGTTTTTTAAATATAACATTAGTATGCCTTTTTAATTTAATTTTCTAACTAATATTAATAGGCCAGAGACCTCTAACAGAATTAGCTAAGAAAAATTTAGTTGCCTTATCAATAATGTCTAAATTTAGTATCTCTTCTTCTGCTTTTCCAGTATCTAATAAATACTGTCTATATATGCCAGGAAGTAAGCCACTTATTTCTGGTGGAGTCAAAAGCTTTCCTTTTACCTCCACAAATAAATTAGCAATAGTTGATTCAGTTAACTCCATATTTTTATTTACAATTATTACATCATGAATACTAGGTTTTATTTTTTTTGCCTCAATAAGTGCGTCTTCGTAGATTGTCCTATTAGTGGTCTTATTTGCGATAAAGGCATTTCTAACAACATCATAGGTTAGATTAGAAACTAAAACATTGTAGGGTTCAATAAAATCATCTAATTTAAATATCTCTGTTTTTGCTAAACCTAAATTATTTAATAGCAAACGAATACGGAGGGGGTGTTGATTTTTTTTCGAACTATTAAAATTATCAATATCTTTATTTAATTTTTTAATAATATTTTCAATATCAAAAGGCCTTCCAAAAAATATTGACGCCCTTTTAAGCCTTTCAAGATGATCTTGAAGAAAATAGAAGCCCTTTGGTTTATCCCACTTTATCGTCTCTAAAAGATTAAAATCTCTTATATTATTTTTTATTATTTTTGATTTAGTATTACATTCCTTCCATTCCTCTTCTTCCTGAGAATCAATAACTATACCGCCACCAACAGAATAGCTTGCTTTTTTTGTAATATTATTAAACCAAGCAGTTCTGATAGCTACATTAAACTGGCAGCTTCCATCAGGCCTCATTAAACCAATTGAACCAGTATATATTTCTCTAGGACTTGACTCTAAATTACTAATAATTTCCATCGTCCGATGCTTGGGTGCACCAGTAATTGATGCTGCTGGAAAAAGTGAAGTTAATATAGTAAGTAAGGTAGCTGAAGTCTTAGCTTGAACAGAGCTAGTCATCTGCCAAAGAGTTGGATATTTTTCAAGCTCAAAAAGTGAAGTTACATCTACACTTCCGTAATCAGAAAATTTACCTAAGTCATTTCTAACCATGTCAGTAATCATAAGATTTTCAGCTTTATTTTTTTCTGATTCTATTAACCATCTTGAATTGTCGTTATCGCTCTTTAGATCATAACCTCTAGATACAGTTCCCTTCATTGGCCTACATAATAAATTTGATCCATTTTTTTCAAAAAACAGTTCATTCGATGCTGAAGCTATTGAAAAGCTATCTGTTTCAATATATGCACCATAACCAATGGGCTGATTGTTTATCATCTCAGCAAATAACTCTCTTGAGCAACTAATATAATCAACAAATTCTGAATTAAGTCTATAACTATAATTAACCTGGTAGGTTTGGCCAGAACGAATTAAGTTTTTTATATTCTGAATATTACTTAAATATAATTTTTTTTGTATTTCTGAAACCCATTTTAGTGGGCTTCCATCGTATTTATTAGCAAAAAATGGTTCTGTCTTATAAATAGGCTTATCAAAAAGAGCAAACCATGCTAATGGAAAATTGTTATTTGGAAGATTAGTAATATATTTTTCATCAAAAGCCTTGGATGCTTCGTAGCTCAAAAAGCCAACCATCCATAGATTTTCTTCTAATGATCTTTTTTCGGCTTTCCTAATTGTATCTTTAACTTCACTAATAGAATTAGCTAAATATAGCCCTATTGGATCAACAAATTCTATCCAGCCATTTTTTACATCTCTTATTTGTACTAGAATGCTCATATGACAAATGAAAACATATATATATTAAGATTAATAATATTCTTAGCCTTTTTGTACTCTTCTCAATCAATTAGTCAAATTCTTTCTGAGTCTATTGGATATGCATACTCAATGGAAACTGAAGAATTTGCACTTAATCTTCAAAACTCAGAAGATTCTATACCTGCTTTGGGTAGATATCTAGGACTCAAAGTTAACCGCTTAGAAATAGAGCCAAATAAAATAGAGCTTGAGATAAATCAAAGCTTTGAACTAAGTATGCTGAAAGTGATGGCATTTGACTCCAGTAATTCTCTTATTAATGAGATTCTTTTAGATATAGAGCTAGAAGCACCAAATAATCTTATTGAAATAGTAGAGCCTCCTATAGGATCATCAGCTATTCTCAAAGCCAATAATACTGGTGTTGGGAGACTCTGGATATCATCATTATCGCCATCCTCTAAGGGAGAAAACTACAAAATCCCATTAATTATTGTAGTAAATAGCAACAAAGAACTACCTCAACCACCACTTTTATATTAGATTATAAAAATTATGTATTCTATTCTTAAAAATAATGAAGAAAACTAGCAACGAACTAAGGCAGGATTTTATAGATTTTTTTGTTAAAAAAGATCATAAACTTATTTCTAGCTCTTCTCTGGTCCCTAAAAATGATCAAACGTTACTCTTTACTAATGCTGGCATGGTCCAATTTAAAGATAAATTTCTAGGGCTAGAGAAAAATAATTTTACTAGAGCTGTGAGCTCTCAGCGATGTCTAAGAGCTGGTGGAAAACATAATGACCTTGAAAATGTAGGTTATACAGAGAGGCATCACACTATGTTTGAGATGCTCGGAAACTTTAGTTTCGGAGATTATTCTAAAAAAGAAGCTATACAATATGCTTGGGAATTTATTACTAAAGTTCTAAAAATACCAGAGGAAAAATTATGGTGTACAGTCTTCTTTGAGGATCTTGAATCTGAAAAAATTTGGCTTGACCAAATTGGTATTAAGTCAGATAGATTAATAAAGCTAGGTAAAAAAAATAATTTTTGGGCTATGGGAGATACTGGACCATGCGGCCCATGTAGTGAAATCTTCTTCGATCACGGTCCTAAAGTTTCTGGAGGACCTCCGGGATCAAAGAATGAAGAAGGTGATAGATTCGTTGAAATCTGGAATTTAGTTTTTATGCAGTATGAAAGAAATAAAGACGGTACATTAATCTCCCTCCCCAAACCTTCAGTTGATACAGGAATGGGGCTAGAAAGAATAACAGCTGTTATGCAAGGGGTTCATTCAAACTACGAAATTGATATATTCAAAAATATCATAAAAGATATTATGATAATTACTGGCGAAAAAAATCCAAATGAAAAATCATTGCGGGTTATTGCTGACCATATAAGGGCTAGTGTTTTCTTAATATCTGACGGTATTCTTCCAGGCAATGAAGGAAGAGGATATGTATTAAGAAGGATAATAAGAAGAGCTATACGTCACGGCTTTATGCTAGGAACAAATAAACCCTTCTTCTATAAACTTGTAAAATCAGTTAGCAATCAAATGGGTAGCGCTTATCCAGAAATAACAAAAAAAATTGACTCAATAGAAAAGACTATCTCTAATGAAGAAAATAAGTTTGCTATTACTTTAGAAAATGGCATGAGCCTTTTAGAGGAAGAGATAAATAAATTACCTAAAGGTGAAAAAATATCAGGAAAAATTGCTTTTAAACTTTATGATACTTTTGGCTTTCCAATTGACTTAACTGAAGACATAGCTAGAGAAAAAGGACTGTCTGTTGAAATGAAAGTATTTGAAACAGAAATGACAAAACAAAAAAATAGAGCCAGGAAGTCTAGTCAATTTACAATAGAAAAAACAAGCTTACCTAAGGTCAACTCAAAAACACAATTTATGGGTTATGATGAATTAGAGTCAGAATCAAAAATATTATCTATCTACAATAAAACTACTCTTGTAGATAAGCTAACTGCAGGAGAAGAAGGAATAATTATTTTAGATAAAACACCTTTCTATGCTGAAGGTGGTGGGCAAGTAGGTGATTCCGGAAAAATAATAAGCTCTGATAGTATTTTTGATGTAATTGATACACAAAAATCATTGCAAGCTATTGTTCATTTAGGCACTTTACTGAAAGGTACAATTAAATCTGGTGATAAAGTCATAGCAAAAGTTAATAAAGAAAGAAGAAATGCTATTGTTTTAAATCACTCTGCTACTCATCTTCTTCATGCAGCTTTACGCTTAATACTAGGGAACCATATACAACAAAAAGGTTCTCTGGTTGCACCAGATAAATTACGCTTTGATTTTTCTCATGAAGAACCTATTGATCAAGAAAGAATTATTGAAATTGAATCTTTAGTTAATGGTCAAATCGCTGCTAATTCTAAAGCAGAGAGTCGAACTCTGCCCTATGAAAAGGCTATAAATAGCGGAGCTTTGGCTTTTTTTGGAGATAAATACGCTGAAAAGGTAAGAGTAATGAAATTTTCTAATTTTTCTCATGAGTTATGTGGTGGCACACATGTCAAGCGGACAGGTGATATTGGTATTTTCAAAATTATTTCTGAAATTGGAGTTTCATCTGGAGTTAGAAGAATTGAGGCTTTAACTGGTCCTGCAGCATTATCATTGATCAACCATAATGAAAAGATACTTAATAATATTATTACTTTAACTAAGTCAAATAAGGAAAATGTTTTAAGTAAAATAGAAAAATCTATTGAGCAAAATAAAGAACTTGAGAAAAAAGTAAAGAATCTTAAGATCAAGTCTTTTTCAAACGAGAACGAAAACTCAACCAAAGAAATAAAAAACATAAAAGGTATAAAGATTCTTTCTAAAAAGGTGGATGGAGCTGATACTAACACCTTAAGAGAAATGTCAGATAGATTAAAAGATAAGATTGGATCAGGTGTAGTAGTCTTAGGTACTATAGAACAAAATAAAGTTAAATTAATAACTAGCATTAGTAAAGATTTAACAAATAAAATTAATGCTGGTGACTTAATTTCACCGCTTGCAAAAATTGTTGGCGGAAGTGGTGGTGGACGTGCGGACTTTGCTCAAGCAGGAGGAGTAAAATTAGATAAACTTGAAAAAGCCTTAGAGTCTTCTTACACGGAATTAAAAAAAATTTTAAATAAAAAATAATTGTGAGAAACTATGAATAAATTTAATTATCTTTCTATTATTTCATTAATATTTTTTACTCAATCTTGGGGTCAGCAACCAAGTGAAGCAACAATTCGCCTTCTTGAACGGAGTAAAATGTTTGAACCTCAATTAATTAAAGTTACTGAAAATGTATATGCAGCAGTCGGGTATCAAGTCTCTACTAATGGTTTTATTATTGGAAAAGATGGCATTATAGTAATTGATCCTGGTCAGTTAATATCAGGAGCTCAAAATTTTAATAAAGTACTTAGAGAAATAACTGATAAACCAATCAAGGCGATTATATATACACATGGGCATCCTGATCATTACAACGCAGCTGGTGCTTTTTACTCTGAAGGTGTTGAAGTTTGGGCAAGAAATAATTTTGGATCTGAGACTGAGTTAGTCAGACTTAATGGCTATCAAGGTGGAGTAAGAAGTTCGAATACACAAGGTTTTGATCTTCCCATAGAGCAGAGAATTGGAGTAGGTGTGGGTATAGCCATGCCCCCAACAAACCGTCCTAATTTAGGTGGTATGGGATTAATGTCAGATGGAGCTATAACTAACAATGTAGATGGCGTTGATACTAGTAATCTGGTATCACAGGCTCCAGCTAGAATAATTCAACCTAATAATACTTTTTCTGGTGATCGTCAATCGATAGAGATTGCTGGAGTCTACCTAGAGCTTGTTAAGGCACCAGGTGAAACTGATGATCATCTATATGTTTGGTACCCAAAAGAAAAAGTTATCTTTACAGGAGATAACTTCTATCAGTCCTGGCCAAATACCTATCCATTGAGAGGAACAGCTAGAAGATCAGTTCGTGACTGGGTTGATAGTTTGAGCTCTATGGTTGAAGAGAAGCCTGAAATAGTTATACCTGGACATACAACACCTATGCAAAATGCTACAGAAGTACTTACAAACTACCGAGATGCACTTAAATGGGTTTTAGATAAAACTGTTGAAGGAGCAAAATTAAACCTTACTCCAGATGAATTGGTTAACTTTGCCCAATTGCCAGAACATCTTATTCATCTTGATTACCTTCAAGATTATTACGGAAGCCAATGGGGTACTGTTCGTGATATATACGCGCAAGATCTAGGCTGGTTTGATGGTAATGTACTAAATTTACATCGGCAAACTCCCTTAGAGCAGGCGGAAAATTTAGCAGATCTACTAGGTGGAGTTAAACTACTTTCGGTTAAGGTAGATGAAGCGCTTAGATCTAAAAATTACTATAGAGCAGCACAACTTGCTGATGCTTGGTCAAGGTTAGAACCGGAAAATTATGAGCCATGGTTTGCTCTGGCTCAATCTCTTTCAGCTATTGCCGAACAAACTTTTAATGCCCCTGCTAGAAATTATACTCAATCTTCTGCTAATAAGGCACTTAGAACAGCAGAAAATCTTATGGAATGATTTTTAATTGTTAGCTACCCAAAAATACAACTGTTTTCTTTCCATCTAAAAAAACTCTTCTCTCTATATGATACTTAACAGCTTTAGCTAATGCGATATTTTCATTATCACGGCCAACTTGAGCTAGATGATCTGGCATATGGTTATGATCTACTCGAGTAACTATCTGCTCTATGATTGGCCCTTCGTCTAATTCTGATGTGACATAGTGAGCTGTAGCACCGATTACTTTTACTCCCCGATCATAAGCTTGGTGATAAGGCTTTGCACCCTTAAATCCTGGTAAAAATGAATGGTGGATGTTTATACATCGGCCAATTAACTTATTTGAAAAGTTATCAGACAAAATTTGCATATATCGGGCTAATACCACAAGATCAGTATCAGTTTCTTCAATTAATTTAAGTAAAGTTTCTTCCTGCTCTATTTTATTATTATCATTAACTGATATATAAACAAATTTTATGCCCTCACGTTCTGCTAAATGTTCAAGATCAGTATGATTTGAAACTATGGCAATAATTTCCATATGCAAATCACCAGTTTTACTTCGGTAAATAAGATCGTTTAGACAGTGATCAAATTTTGAGACCATTATTATTACACGAGTAGGTTCTTGTGGATTATGAAATTGCCATTTCATATCTAACTTTTCCGCTACTTCTGAAAAACCCTCTTTGATTTTATCAATTGGAGGAGAATTATCTTGGGTACGAAATACCGCGCGCATAAAAAATCTATTGGTAGATTCATCATCAAATTGCTCAAGTGCACAGATATAACAATCTCTATTTGCAAGATAGCTACTTACCGCTGCTACAACCCCAGTACCTGCCTCACAAGTAGCAATTAGAATATAATTATTTTTTTTCTTTGTAAGCTTAAAAGACATTAGAATTTCACTCTATCGAAGATACATCACGCTTGTTTATTTACATTAATAAAGATTGTCATATTAGAAAAAAAATAAGTAAATAGCTAATAATAAAAAAATGGGGGTGCCTAAGTGGCTAAAAAGGCTCACCCTGAGGAGAACTAAGCATATTAATACCTATAATATGTCTATAGAATGGCCTATAACCTCTTCTATGGCGACTTCTTAGACTTAAGCAATAAAAGAATCACTAGCATAGAAATATTCAGGATAAGCAGTTCTGGCAGCCTTAAAAAGTAAAGTCTAAATTATTTTTAAGTGATGTCGGGTCATCCACCTTGATAAAATGAATATTTAGCTCATCTGCACATTCCTGATCTGAAATCTGATCGCCAACAAAAATTTCATTTTCATGATTATCAGGAAAAAGTTCTCTATACTTCTTTATCATACCTGTATTTGGTTTTCTGCATAAACAATTAGATTCTTTTATATGGGGACATACAATTGCCATAGATATAGGTAGGTGGGCTCTAATTATCTCAAGGTTTTCATTTATAAATTCTTTAGTTGTAAGTTTTCTGGATATATCAGGCTGATTTGATATTACAACTAAATTAAATTTTTTTTTTTGGAAAATATGAGAATATCTTCTATGTCTTGTTTAATATTTACTTCATCTAAATTTCTTGGAGAAGATAACTTATTTGATCTATAAAATGCAGTATTTAATACGCCATCCTTATCTAGATATAAAGTATTTCTATATTGAGGTTTAGCAAAATGATAAATAATTGGTTCCATAGATCAAATGACAAACCCAGACTGCTGAGCATCTTCATAGAACATTTTTACGGTATCTAGTGAATAATCCTCAGGGCTTTTTCCAAATAACTGCATTTTTTTATAAAGTTGAGGTGACATGGTAATGATATCACAACCTGATTGCTCTGCAGTTACATAATCATATACCATTCTTGGGCTAGCCCACAAAACATTACAATTGCTATTATTATGAATATAGTCTGATATTTCCTTTACGAAAGGGCCTGCATTTATACCAATATCATATATTCTTCCTGCAAAAATTGACAAGATAGCCTCGGATTTTTCTAAAACAGGCAAAATATGTTTAATCTGTTCAATTGTAAAAATAGCTGTAATATTTAACTTAATATCACTTTCTGCTAAATATTTAATCGTATCTACAGTAGATTCGCCATTCGTAAAGGTTATCGGAATCTTAACATAGACATTAGATGCTAATAAGGATAATTTTTCTGCTTGATCCACTAAATCAGCATGGCTATCTCCTATTACCTCAAGTGAAACCGGTAGATTATTTGATAGGCCTAGTACTCTTTTAGAGTGCTCTAGATAATTTTTCACTCCTAAATTTCTAAATAATGTTGGGTTGAATGTATATCCTTCTATCCCCTTATCTGATAATTTTTGCATTTCATCTTCAGTAGGCCCATCTATATATATATTAATTTGATTTTTCATAATATCTATTCACCATTTTTATCTAAATCTTCGATACAAAAACATATTGCATGAAGTATTGCTATGTGGGCTTCTTGAATGTTAGAAGTTTCGTTTGATTTCACTGTAATAGATAAATCTGAAAAATCTTTAAGAATTCCCCCGCCTTTACCAGCTATTGTAAATATTTTAAGGCCAAGTTCTCTTGCCTTTTCAGCAGCATATACAAGGTTCATTGATGCGCCATTTTCTCTATTTCCCCCTCCTGTGGTGATTAAAAAAAGAATATCACCTTTATTTCCTAAGGCCTCTACCTGTCTTGTAAAATAGGAAGTAAAATCAAAATCATTAGCCCATGCTGTAATGGCTGATGCATTGTTACTTAGTGAAACGGCTGCTAGTGCAGATCGATCTCTACCCTTAAATGTACATAATAGCTCTCCCGCAAAATGCTCAGCATCAGCACAAGAACCTCCATTGCCTCCTATAAGAACTTTATTGCCATTTTTATTATTATTATAAATCTCTAGCGCCATGCTTTTAATCACATCGATTTCATTGCTAACAGAAGAAATTACTTTTGCACTTTCTTGGAAGTAGCCTTTTAAAAAATTTTTGTTTATTTCACCCATAATAGTTTCTATCACACTCCAAAAATAATTACCAAATTAAATACTTCTACCACCATCCATAATTATAGACTGTCCCGTCATATATGAGCTTGAGTTAGAAGCTAAAAATACAATTGCATCCTCGTATTCATTCTCATTGGCCCATCTACCTAATAAGGTCCTCTTTTTGACATTTTCAACTAAGTGTTTAGGCTGATTATTGAATACTCCACCAGGCAAAATAGCATTCACTCGAACATTTTTATATCCCCAATACTCTGCAAGATACCTAGTCATACCAATTAGAGCAGTCTTAACTACTGAGTATCCCAATGGCTTATAGGACTCTATATCTTCAAAACTTTCTGTTGGTGAATAAACTCTCTGGTCTGGAGATCTTATTGCCAAATCAGAAGAAATATTAATAATAACTCCATAATTCCTTTCAGCCATTCTTGAACCAAAAACTCTTGAGCAAATAAAGGTCCCTGTTATACCAACATCAATTTCCTTATTCCATTCATCTAAATCATAATCTTCAAGTCTTCCTGAAGGGCCTGCATTAAGATTTTTCATTTCTGGGTTTATTGAAGCATTGTTTATTAATATATCGACTTTCTCGCTATCATTATCTAGATTAATAGCTAACTTCTCTACAGATTCAAGACTCGTTATATCACAGATAACCGATTCAAAGATTGCCGACGGATTTTCTTTAACTAATTTATGTTCACAGCTATCTAATCCCTCTTTATTAACATCCAATAAAAAGACCTTTGCTCCAGCTCGAGATAGAGCTATTGCATGTCTTGGACCGAGAAAACCGCCTGCACCTGTTATTAGTGCCGATTTTCCAGCTAGCGTATCTTTCTTAAAGTTTTGCAAAGATATATTTTCTCTAAAAAAATAATTTATTTCCTACCAATTCTATCAATTAAATTTGATAGAATCTCAGCTTTTTTTGATGCCACATCGATATTTCTATAGTTCGTTTTAAATAACATAAGCTTCTTTTGTAAATCTTCTGCATTAGGACATAAGCCATTATCACAGATAGTATTACCAATTTTTTTCTTATAAAAAACATTTTCAAGATATGGGTTCATCCAAGCGCTATAAAAACCATCTCCCCCATCTGAAACATACGAATTATAGAATTCTTTCCATGTAGTGGATTTTTGCTCCTCTCCCAGAAATTTAAATCCTGCAGTCAAATATGTATGGTTAGCCTCGCTTATTCTTTTCTGAGGTATCATCCAACTGCAGCCTTCAACAGCTTTATGAAACATATCAGATATCATTATTCTCCTATCAACAAGTTCATCTATTCTTTCAAGTTGTGCAAGCCCTACACAAGCTGTCAAAGGAGTCATCCTATAATTAAGACCTGAAGTATCATGCCTTTTATAAAGTGGATTTTGAAATTCTGAAGAAGCTAAACTCACTCTTCCAGCTGTTGCTGTTAAATTACCATAACCAATACCTGCATATTTTCTAACTCTGGTTGCTAGATCTTCATTTGAAGTAATAACCATACCGCCCTCACCTCCTGAAGTCATATGCTTTTTATTTTCAAAACTATAAACAGCCATATCAGCATGAGAACCTGCAAAACTATCTTTATACTTCCCCATGATCGTCTCAGCACTATCATCAATTACAATAATATTTCTTTCTTTAGCAAACTCAATAATTGGTTCAATATCTAAAGGTAGTCCAAATAAAGATACTGGCATTATTACCCTAGTTTTTTCAGTTACTACAGGCTTAATACTATCTATATCAATATTCCATGTATTTGGATTAATATCTGCAAAAACAGGTGTCAAGTTACTCTCAACCGTAACAAGGGCATTCATGATTACAGTCAATCCTGGTGATATAACCTCATCTCCTGGTTTTAAATCACATGCTTTTAACGCAGCATGCAATCCTGAGGTAGCAGAATTAACCGCAATTGCATATTTAGAACCAGAAACTGCCAAAAATTTTTCTTCAAATTTTTGAACCCAAGGATAATTTTTATTCTCTGGAGTTTCTGTATCTAAATACCTTTTAATATACTTAAGCTCATTACCTATATATTTTCCGAATTTGTCCATAATCGATACTATTTCACCCTCTTGTTAAAATCCGCCTGATTGTTTTTAAATTCCTGATTCCTAAACCAATTTATTATAGAAAGATTATTATCCTTTATTACTTTCACAATAATAGATGAATCTTCTAAATATGATACTTTATTAAATAAGGACTGATAAAAATTTAAGTCTTCTTCATAGTCAACTGTTAATCTAATATCTGCTAGAAACTCATGCTCACTTCTCGGATGAACTTTAGAATATCTTAAATCTGCTCTATCTAAAAAAACATCAATCACATCAGTATCTGTATTGTAATCTGAAGCAGTAGAAAATAGTTTTTTCATTCCATTTGCAGAGAATCCTAGAGTGATAAGGCCTGGCAAAAGATCATCCGAGCCTTTTACGCTATCGTTATTATCAGATATTAGCTTATTTAAAGCATCTTTTGCTAATGAGAAGCTAAAAGTCGGATCATCTGCATCAATCAGCATTGCATAATCTAAACTATATTTTTCAAAACAAGAATGCCACCTATGGATTTTATTCAATAAGCTACCGCGATAAATATCTACATTATTCTTTTGTGCGATAATTGCAACTTCATCATCTGAACAATCCTCCGATGTTGCAACAATTACCCTAAATCCGATTTTTTTTGCTCGAGCTATCACAAGCTCTATCATTGATAATTCTTGGAAAATCTTTTGGAAACATTTCTTTTCTAATCTTGTTGATAAAGCTCGAACAGTAACTATTGCTGCCAAATTATTTTTTTTAGTATTGACCATAAAAAAATACTCACTACCTTAACATTCTCCAAAGCCTTATCTCATAGGCTATACCTTTTCCTTGAGATCTTAGAAGAAATAAAATTGCCTCAGATACCTCTTGTGTAGTCATCAATGAGTCTTTATCAATGTCATCTCTATCTTCCATCATGCTTGTAGATATGCCAGCTGGGGATATGGTACCTACTCTAATGTTACTCTTCCTCACCTCTTCATCTAAAGCTCTGGAAAATCCTAGAAGAGCATGCTTAGTTGAGCTATATACTGTATGTCCTTTTGTGCCGCCACCATTATAAGAGCTTGAAGAACATATGTTGATGATACTACCCCATTTTCTTTTTTTTAGATTTTCGATAAAAAACTTACATATAAGCATAGGTGCAATAATATTTATATTGTAAGTTGAGAGAATTTCTTTCGCATTAAATTTCTCAAGATTTTTTAAAGAAAATACTGCTGCATTATTTATTATAATATCTGGGCAACTATAATTCTTCTCAATATATCGACAAGTATTCTCAACTTCCTCTGTGATAGATAAATCGCATGTCAAAACCTCTAATATATTTTTATTTGATTTTATTTGCTTCTTAATATGATCTTTTTTATCAGAACCTGAAGTAATACCAATAATTCTAATACCTTGTTCTGATAAAGTTTCAGATATTGATAAGCCTAAGTCTCCAGTTATACCGGTAACTAAAGCTAGTTTTCCATTGAGTATTAGTTCTGTAGTCAAAGCTTACTGTCTCTTATGAGTTTTTTTACAAACCTTAGATATTGCTTAGCTGTTTCAATATCATTTTTCCCCCTGGCACCCTGTATAACAATATTACCAGTGAAATTAATTTTTTTTAATGACCTAAAACATGCCTTAAAATCAACATCCCCTTCTCCAATCTTAACAGTTGTACCAAAAAGTTTAGTTCTATCTTTAATATGTAAACTATAAATCAGCTTATCAAGCTCTAAAATAGCCTTAGGCGTATCTTCACCTAATGAACAACTATTACCTAAATCAAAGTTAATCTTTAAATTATCACTACCAACTTTATTAATTAGACTTTTTATATTTAAAGTAGCTAATGATGTTTCAAGGGAAACCACAATATCATATTTTTTAGCATATTTGGTTATAGATTTAAGTGATCTTATCGCATCTTTTGCGTGATATTTATTTAAAATAGAACTATTGTCTTCGAGAGATAACGCCAACCTTGGTATGGCAAGTTCACTACAAGATCTAATTAATTCTTTTGCTACTTCAGTTGACTTTTTTGCTGTTTTACCAAAAATAGGATTGAACATAGAATAATCACAACTAATAGAAAATATTTCAACTTTTGTTGCTAGTTGAACCTCTTGAATTTCCTTCTTACCCTTTTTACTTAGTAAAGGATTTTTTAAATTATCGAAGATAAATTCTATTCCATCAAAACCTATTTTCTCAGCAATATAAAATTCATTCTTCCAATTATCTCTTGGGAAAGCCTGAATAAGGTTGTTTATTTTTTTTGAAAGCCGGCCTTGTACAATTCCTATTTTATTCATTTTGACCTCTATTTTAAGACGTGGGCACCATTGAATTCAAATTTAAAATCTAACACTTTATAACCATTATTAACTAATTTTTCTTTAAATAAATCTCTTTGTTTATCAACTACCATCATAAAAAAACCTCCTCCTCCTGCACCTATGATTTTTCCACCAAGAGCTCCTAATGATTTTATTTCTTCATACATACTATCTATATTTGTACTCGAAATAGAGCTAGAGATCGTTTTTTTGATCTTCCAATGATCATCCATTCCAATTCCAAATTCTCTTATTCTCCCTTCTGTTAATTCACTAACTGCTCTTATCCCGATAGATTTGATTTGATCATAAGCATCAAGTACTAACTTATCATCTGACTTTAGTTTTTTCTTTTGATCTTCTATAATATTTTCAGATCTTCGTTCAATAGTGGTATAAATAAGAAAAATGCTCTCTTGAAGACTCTTGAGCTCTTTTTTACCAAGAACTAAAGGTTCACAAGCAACCTTTAGATCTTTACTAACTTTAATTATTTGTATTCCTCCTAGTGAACTAATATATTGATCTTGATATCCACCAGCCAATCCCAAAATCTCTCTTTCAACATGAAAAGCCTCTTCTGCTATTTCTATATTTGTCCTAGTCTGTCCCATTAAGTTTCTTATAGATTTAATAAATGCAACAATTAATGTACTGGAAGCTCCTAAACCTGTGAATGTTGGCATTGTTGAAAAAGTTGCTACCTGGAATGAATCATAAATTTTGAAATACTTTAATAGTTCTCTTATTATTTGATGTGAGACTTTATCGATAGAATTAACTCTTTCTGTCTCAGAGTATTGTAGAAATATATCTTTATCTAATGATCTTTTGGCAACCATAACGGTTATATACTCATCAATTGAAGCTGAAATCATAAATCCTTCATTTTTTGAAGCATAAAAAGGTAAGTCGGTCCCTCCTCCTCCTAATGAAATTCTGTATGGAGCGCTCGCTACTGAATGTTTTTTCTTAAACTTAAGCATAATCAAAAAAATGTCTATAACAACTTTTCTACTTCACCTAATAGTGACTGAGAACCAGCAGCAATTATACCTTGTTGCTGTAATATATCTTTAGACTCTGTGTGTATTATTCTGCAATCTCCTCCGGCAGTAGATAAAAATATCTTAGCAGCAGCAATATCCCACGGTTTATCAGTAGGATTAACATAAACATCTATTCTGCCGGCAGCTACATAAGCTAATTCCAGATTAGCTGATTCCAATATATGAATCCTCCTACAAATAGGAGGTGCAACTCTATCAAGAATAGATTCTAATGAATTTTTTTTATCATCAAAATTAGATTGATTAGTATTAAAGGACACAAGCGCCTCAGATAATTTCTTCTTATTATCTAATTTATACTTTTTATCATTTATATAAAAATCCTGCCCATTTGAATAAAACATTTCATCCCTAGATGGATCAAAGACGCCGGCAGCTATAGCTTGATTTTCTTCGACTAAAGTTATTGAATGTGAATAAAATGGAATACTGTTAACGAAATTTGTCGTTCCACATATTGGATCAATCACCCATGTGTAACGTGAATCTGGTTTTGAATAAAAATCACTCTCTTTTCCTTCCTCGCTAAAAATTCTATCATTAGGAAATAAATTCTTTATATTCTCTAAAAATGCATCATGTGCAATTAAATCTGAATTAGACAAGAAACCCTTATCGTCCAAATAGATTGATCTAAAATCCTTAGCTTTTTCAACCTTAAGGGCAATTTTCCTCAAAATTGAAGGAATAGCAGAAACTCTATCCATTTATACAAAATCTTTATAAGAAATAATATGGTTTTTTTCTAAATCTAAAAGTGCAGTCCTTCCCTCAACTTCATAATATTTATTAGGCAGAATTCCTTCTTCTTTTTTTGTAACTACAGTTCTTAAGTTACTAAAATTTAATTTATCACCTTTCTTTATCTCTTTAGAGGTAATTATTCTTTTAGATAGTACGCTATGTAATACACTTTCTGAATCTAAGAACACTTTATTTGTATCTCCTAGAGCAATTTTTATTTTATTCGAATCAACTATTAGTTCTTTAAATTCATTAAACTCTAACGATGCATTCTGATCAGGTCCGCTCATTTTACGACTCAATGTAACATGCTTCTCGATAACTTCAGCACCCAAGGCAACCGCCCCTAAGGTACCAGTATCCCCTACTCCATGGCCTGAAAAACCAACATCTTGATTAAAAAGATTTTGTAAAATAGGAATACATCTTAGATTTTTATCTTCTAACTCGCTTGGGTAAGCTGATGTGCAATGAAGAAACATTAAAGGACAGCTAGCTTTATTAAAAATTTGCCATGTATTATTAATTTCAGCCCAATTACACATACCAACACTTGCTATAACTGGTATTTTTTTAGAGGCTACAAGCTCCATAAACCAAAAATTATTTGTATCAATACTAGCTATCTTTATAACCTTTGCTTTATTTTTTACTAGAAAGTCTAAGCTATCTTCATCCCATGGGCTAATAATATAATCTAACCCTTGCTTTGTTGCATGATCCCACAACTCAAGATGTTGTTCATCACTTAACTCTAGCCTAAGGTCAGGATAATCCCATGTACCAAATGCTTTTGACTCATCAGGAAAATCATTTTCATTCTTGCTAAGGTAACCTGTTGGTTCCTCAATTTTAACTCCATCTAAGAGTAGATATTCTGGGTTTCTTTTTTGAAACTTAACTGCTTTAGCTCCAGCTTCTTTTGATTTGTCGATCATATTTATCGCTAGATCAAATAGACCATTATGATTAATTCCTATTTCTGCTATAAAATATAGCTCATCCTCTTTAGCAAGGTATTGTTTCTTAAAGCTCATGATTAATGTCCCAAAATATTGATTGTTTTATAGGATACCCTAATATTTTCGTTAGGGCTGCTCTTATATAACTAATTATAAAAAATAACACTTAAAAAATTAAATATTTTAACAAAATATAATTATATAATAACTTTTATCTTATTGATTTAGAGTTAAGATAGATTTTTTTGTTGGTAATTAAAGAGTAATTGCCATACATTTGTAATACAGCTAATGAATCGTAGATGTGGTAAAAAATTGAAGCCCTTATAAAAAAGGCTTGGAGAGATGGCTGAGTGGCTGAAAGCGCTCCCCTGCTAAGGGAGTATACATTAATAGTGTATCGAGGGTTCGAATCCCTCTCTCTCCGCCAGATTTAAAATACTTTAAAATGTTGATAATGAAATAAGGAAATTTTTATGAATAGATCTTTAATATTAATGCTTTTTTGTTGTGTTCAAAGTTCTTTGATTGCTCAAACTCTTGTTCCATCAGATATACCCTGGATACGCCTAGATCAAAATTTTAGCAGTGGAGATTCATGGGAACTCCAATTAGTGCCAACCCAAGATGAACTCTATGTTCCAATAGGTTTAGTAAAGCCGGAAGGAGACGGTCCTTTTCCTATTATACTAATTGGATCTGGACAAGGCATAAACGGAATAAAAAAAATACAAGATCAAATGGATATATCTCATGGCTTAATGATGCGCTTAGCTAAAAGAGGTTATGCATCTGCTTTTGTAAATTTTAGAAACGAGGTACCAGAGCTTTATAATGAAGTTGGAGATGCAACCTTAATTGAGGATAATGTCAGTGGCGGCTACCGTACTCTTCGGTCTAGAGGGAGCCTTGATTCAGATGATTTTATTTCTATCATAAGGCATATTGGGAGTTTGTCTTATATTGACTCTAACCATATTGGCGCAATAGGCAGTAGTCATTCAGGAGAAATTATCATGAAGGCTGTATCAGATAGTAACTTATTAGCTGCTGCTGTTCCTGCAGAAGCCGCAGTTAGAGAATACCTACTTGTAAGCGATGCTGATGCTCCTAGAGATGAAACAGGAACAGAGCTTCAATTACAGGATTTAGATTACGTAAGAAGCATCTCTAATCGGGAACGTGCAATGGAAAGAATTAATAGGATCAATACTCCTCTCCTAATTATGGGAAGAGATGGTGATCACCTGCAAGGCTTGTTTGAATTATTATTTGAGTGGGTAGATGAATCAAAAAAGAATGTAAGGTGGTTATCCTATAGTCATCATGAACATGGATATGTCTTACTTCGTAACCTTCCTGATGGTTCCTTTTCTCCAGATAGAATCCAAGAGTTAGCTTATAAGGAATATATAGAATTTTTTGATAAATATCTAAAGTAAGGAGTTAATCAATGAATAGGAGATTATTTTTAGAAAACGCAGTAAAAATATCAGCTGGAACATTGCTTTCAAATACATCATTAAATGCCTTCGCACAATCCAGAAAAGAAGTTTTATTGAATGGTAAAAAAGCAACTATTATTGATATTCATGCACATTGTCTTTTTCGAGAAGTCGCTCCTTTAATTACAGGAACTAAACTAGGAAATGCCTCTCTTGATGACATTCTTGTATTAGGAACTCATAGAATTGATGATCTAGATGAAAGAGGAATCGATATTGCTGCACTTAGCGTTAATCGATTTTGGTGGTATGAAGGCGACGACCTAGATCAGGCTAAAGCAATTGTAAGAATCAATGATGAAGGTGTGGCTAATTGGTGTAATAGATACCCAGATAGATTTATAGGTCTTTCTTCGCCGGCTCTTCAGTTCCCAGAATTAGCTGCAGAACAGGTTGAATATGCTGTTAGAGAATTAGGTCATGTCGGAGTTTGCATAGGCGGTCATGCCCAAGGAGAGGTGCCCTCTTCCAAAAAATATGACCCTTTTTGGAGCAAAGTTCAAGAATTAGGAGTCCCTATTTTTATGCATCCTGATGGCTCTAGGAATATCATCCAACCAGGTGCTTTAGGTGGGGCTGGTGGATTAGACAATGTTATTGGAAATCCCCTAGAAACAACACTTTTTCTGTCTAAAATAATTTTTGATGGTACTTTAGACCGCTTTCCTTCAGTTAAAGTAGTAGCAGCCCATGGAGGTGGTTATTTTCCTTCATACTTAGGTAGGTCTGAAGTTGCATGTATTAGAAATAATTCTAACTGCATCAATAAACGAAAACCAAGTGAATACCTAAAAGATCAGATTTTAATTGATACAATGATTTTTAATGAAGATAGTCTTCGTCACCTAGTTAATGTTGCCGGAACTGGACAAATAGTTTACGGATCTGATATGCCATTTGCCTGGCCAGATACAATAGATTTGGTTGTTAATGCTAACTTCTTAAGTAATGAAGAAAAAAGAGCAATTCTTGGAGGAAATCTAATAAAATTACTTAACTTAAATATTTAATTATTTTCAAATAAATATATGCTATAGGTATCATCTAGGGAGATTTTCTGATGGCAATTGAATTAAAAATTAATGGGGACTTAAAAGCAATAGATGCTGAGCCATCTACACCTCTGCTATACATTCTCCGACAGGATCTTGAGCTTAACGGCCCTAAATTTGGTTGTGGTGTTGCACAATGCGGTGCCTGTACTGTTCTTGTTGATAAACAACCCATTAGAGCTTGTGTAACTCCTATTTCGGCCCTAATAGGAAGAGATATTACTACTTTAGAAGGTCTAGGTAATGAAGATTCTCCGCACCCCTTACAGACCGCTTTTATTGAAGAACAAGCAGCCCAATGTGGTTTCTGCTCTAATGGAATGATAATGTCAGCAGCAGCATTATTAGAAAACAACCCAAATCCTACAGATCAGGAAATCAAAGATTCTCTAAATGCAAATCTATGTCGATGCGGTACTCATACGAGAATACTTAAAGCTGTAAAAAAAGCAGCAGGAAACCATTCATGAAAAAAGATATTGAGATATCAAGAAGAGTTTTTCTGCAAAGCATATCAGCTCTAGCAATCCAAGTTACCATTCCTAATCTTTCTTTCTCTCAAGAGGATTTGCCTCGAAGTATTTCAGATAACCCTCATCTTAATATTTGGCTGAAAATAAATGCTAATAAAACGGTCTCTCTATCAATGGGAAAGGCAGAGCTTGGTCAAGGTATCAGGACTTCCTTAGCGCAAATAGCAGCAGAAGAGTTAGATCTAGATTTCAGCAGAATTATAGTAGAAACATTAGATACTGATAAATCACCAACAGAAGGTAGAACTACTGGAAGCACTTCTATTGAAAGAAGTGGAGTGGCCGTAAGAATGGCATCTTCCGAAGCTCGTCATATTCTCCTTAAAAATGCTGCAACAAATCTATCCTCTAAATTAGATGAGTTATCTGTAGATAATGGAAAAATACTTATAAACGGAAAATATTCTAAGTTAACTTACTGGGACCTTCTAGGTAATAAAAGTTTTGATACAAAAATATCTGGCCTTGTCTCGCCTAAAAATCCAGAAAATCATAAAATAATTGGCACATCCCAAAAAAGACTTGATATACCTGCAAAAGTGTTTGGGGATCCATCATATGTTCAAGATATGATAATGCCAAATATGCTTCATGCAAGAATGGTAAGATCTGAAATAGATAGTGCTAATTTAATTTCTACTCAGCCAGAAGCAATAGACCACATTAATGGCATTGTATCAGTAGTTCAAGATGGTTCTTTTTTGGCAGTTGTTGCAGAAAGAGAAGAACAAGCAATTTCTGGTGCTGAAACATTAAAAAACGTTACTGTCTGGGAACAGTTTAAAGAACTTCCTAATCAAGACAAATTTCCCGATATTCTTCGTGAGTTAGAAGCTCTAGATCCAGAAGTTATTTTTGATCAACAGTCGCCGTCTACAAACATAAAATCTAGCAATATGAGAGAATTTACTGCTAATTATTCTAGGCCTTATATTGCACATGCTGCTTTATCTCCTTCAGCTGCTGTAGCACTTTGGGATGGAAATAGGCTGACGGTTTGGAGTCACACTCAAGGAGTCTTCGAATTAAAAGGGACTCTTTCTACAGCACTAAGTATAGAAGAATCAAAAGTTAGATGTATCCATGTAGAAGGTGCAGGTTGCTATGGACATAATGGTGCAGATGATGCAGGTCTTGATGCTGCTCTTATAGCAATGAAGTTTGAAGGGCGTCCAATTAAGCTTGTATGGTCTAGAGAAGATGAGTTTAGAAGAGAGCCTTATGGATCTGCAACTAGCATTAAGATTTCTGCAAATCTTGATAGCTCTAATATGATTTCCAACTGGGACTATCATCACTGGACCTGTACGCATTCAACAAGACCTTCAGGAGGAGTTGGTGCTGCTAATTTATACGCATCTTTTGAAAAAAATAATCCTTTACCTGATTCAGCAAGATACACTCTTCGTAACAGATTTAATGGAGGAGATAGAAATGCTATAGCCCTTTATTCCTTACCACAACATCGTGTAACTAGGCATTTGATATCTGAAAATCCCTTAAGAGTATCTGCCCTAAGAGGTTTAGGGGCTCATGCTAATGTATTTGCAATAGAATCATTTATGGATGAGCTTGCTACAGAAGCCAACCAAGATCCAATTGATTTTCGAATAAAACATCTTGAGGATTATCGTGCTATAGCAGTACTTGAAGAAGCAAGAAAACTAGCAAATAACAAAGAAAAATTAGAAATTTCTGATAATGTAGGTAGGGGCGTTGGATTCGCCCGTTATAAAAATACCGGTACTTATTTTGCTGTAATTGTAGATATAGGTGTTAACTTAAATTCTGGAGCTATTAAAGTACATAGAGCATTTGCAGCAGTGGACCCTGGTCAAATCATCAATCCTGATGGAGTGAAAAATCAAATAGAGGGCGGCATAATACAAGCCACAAGCTGGACTCTAAAAGAATCAGTAAAATTTTCTACTTCTGGAATTCAAAGTACCGACTGGATAACTTACCCAATTTTACGCTTTACTGAAGTTCCATCAGTAGAAGTTAGCCTTATAAATAGACCAAAATTAGCTTCTTCGGGTCCTAGCGAATGTGCTCAAGGCCCAACATCTGCAGCTATCGCTAATGCAGTTTCAAATGCTATCAATATTCGAATCAGAGACTTACCACTTTCGCAAGAAAAATTAAGCCTAAAACTTAATTCATAATCAACATTAATTTGGAGACAACAATAATGAAAAAGAATCTAATTAATTTTTTCTTAATCATCATTATAACTGGATGTAATAATTCCTCCTCTGAAAGAAATATAAGTATGCCAAATAATAAAAATAGCAATGAAGAATCTTGGAACATGTCTTTAGTAGGATCAAATAACTTACAAGGTAGAAGTGCTTATCATGCAGTTCCTCATCGCTATGATGATAGATATATTTTATTTGTTGGACATCATTCTGGCGAAAAGGTAAACAGTTTGAATGGCAAAGTAGAAACTAATGGTATGTCTATTCTTGATATCACTAACCCAAGTAAACCAACATACTTACATCATCAACCTCCATCAGAAGGGGCAGAAAATAGGCAGCACGTGCAAGTATGTAATGGCAATGACCTACCTAATGCTAACCCTGAAAAAGTATATTTGATTAATACCAATGGAAGTCTCGGTGCAGAGCTATTAGATGTTAGTGATCCAGAAAAACCCCAAATCATTGGAATGATCTATTATACTGGCACAACAGACCAAGGAGGAAAACAAACTCATAAAATTTATTGGGATTGCGAATCAGGAATTGCATATTTAAATGGTACTCCTGAAGGGTGGCGTATCCGAAGAGTACTTCAATTATTTGATATGAGCAATCCCCTTGAACCAAAGCATATTCGTAATTTTGCATTAGACGGAAGTCAACCAGGTGCTGAAGGTCCTATTGGAACGCCTTTGCATGCTCCTTTCGCTTTTGGCGATAGGGTATATTTAGGATATGGTGCAAGCGATGATGGAGTTATGCAAATTCTAGATCGAGATAAGCTTATCAATGGTGATCCAGAATCAAGCGAACCTTTCAAGCCTACCAAAGAAAATCTTTTATATCCTCAGATAAGTCGTTTAGATATGCCAGAATATTATGGCGCACACTCAGTAAAGCCTTTATTTAATTTAGAAGTTAAAGATTTTGTTGATACAGAAAAAAATAAATTTTTAAACCTAGCTTTACTTGCATCAGAAGAAATAGGCATAGGCAACTGCTCAACAGATAGAGATATGTTATTTATTGTTGATATAACAGACGAAGATAAACCATTTCCTATTTCTTCATTCCAAGCTAAAGAAGATCTTGGTAATTTTTGTGAGCGTGGACTTCGTTTTGGATTGCATTCTGTGAATGACAACTACCATCCTAATTTTGATAATTCTCTAGTAATAATGTCATACTTTAATGGAGGTACAAGAGTTGCGGATATCCGTGATCCTTTTAATCCAGTTGAAGTAGCTTATTTTGTTCCTCAAATAAATGATTTTACTCAAGAGATTTGTAGTAATGAAGAGTGTTTCAGACAAATACAAACTAATAATGTAGATATTGATGATCGTGGGTTTATTTTTTCGGTTGATAGAGCAGGAAGTGGGCTTCATATACTAGAATTAACAGGAGAAGCAAAAAAAATTGCTGGTTTATAATTTATGAAAAATAAAGTAGCTTTTCTTTCATTAATATTTATATCAGTAATAGCTTTAAGTAATATGGATTCTTTCAAAAACCCAAATAATGATCAGTTATCTAAAATTAAAGTCATTAGTGTGATTGAACTTAATAATATTAATCAAAAAATTAATAGTAATAATTTATTACTTGATGTTCGAACTGAAGAAGAATTCAATCTAGGACATATTCCTAACGCCATAAACATTCCACACGAGTTGCTTCTAAATAACCTAACTACCTTAAATAAGCATAAGGAAAAAAATATTTATGTTTATTGTAGAAGTGGGCCAAGAGCTAGTCTGGTCATAAATAAATTGCTGAGTAATGGCTTTAATAATATCATAGATGTTGAAGGTGACTTTTTATCTTGGGTAAATGCGGAATTGCCGATAGAAAAACCTGAATAGGAGAAATAGATGAATGAACTAAATATTCAATTCTTTGCAGAACAAGTAGGTTTTTTTGTGATGAGTATTACTTGGTTTTTAACTGCAATCGCGTTTGCAATTATATTTGTAAATTTAAAAGGCGAAGAAAAGCACTTAAGGTACCCTAATCCAATTCTAAAATTTTTAGGATTCACCACAATTATATGGATAAGTGTTTGGATTTTTTTATTAATTTTCTTCGCTATCTTAGACATCATATTCTCTTAGTAAGTTATCATGCTTGACCAAGCTGTAATTTTATCAACGGCCCGAACACCAATAGGAAAAGCATATAAAGGAGCGTTCAATAATACTTATGGGGCAACACTAGCTGGTCATGTAATTCATCATGCAATAAAAAGAAGTTGTGTTGATGTCAATGAAGTAGAAGATGTTGTTATGGGCTGTGGTAGACCGCAAGGAACTACAGGAAATAATATAGCAAGGCAAGGTGCTCTTCGAGCAGGCTTGCCAACTAAAGTTTCTGGGCTTACTGTAAGTAGACATTGCTCATCTGGCTTACAAGCAATTTCGGTAGCAGCCCAAAATATAATTACGAATGATATTCAGGTATCAGTAGCAGGAGGAATTGAATCAATATCTCTAGTACAAAATGAGCACACCAATACTCACTTTATAAATGATCCTGAATTAATCAAATTGCAGCCAGATATTTTTATGTCAATGCTTGAAACTGCTGAGATAGTTGCAAAAAGATATAGAATCTCTAGAGAACAACAAGATGAATATGCACTGATTAGCCAGAGGAGAACTCATGAGGCACAAAAAAAAGGTAAGTTTGATGATGAAATTATTGCTCTTGAATCAATTAAATTAGTAAAAGATAAAGAAAGTGGAAAAATTAAGAAGGAAAATATTAAAATTTTAAAAGATGAAGGTAATCGTCCCTCAACCTCCTTAGAAGGCCTCTCTAAACTAAAAACTGTTTTTGAAGGACCAGAAAAAACTATCACAGCTGGAAATGCATCTCAACTATCTGATGGGGCTTCAGCATCTGTTATAGTTAGTGAAAGGTATGCTGAAAAAAAAAGTTTGGAACCTTTAGCTGCTTATAAAGGTTTTGTAGTTGCGGGGTGTGATCCTGATGAAATGGGAATTGGGCCAGCTCTTGCTGTACCTAAGCTGCTTAAAAAACATAATTTAACTGTAAATGATATAGATTTGTGGGAGCTAAATGAAGCTTTTGCTGTCCAAACGATTTATTGTAGGGATCAGTTAGAAATACCTATGGAAATTATGAATGTTAATGGTGGGTCAATATCTATAGGTCATCCTTATGGAATGACTGGCGCTAGACTTGCTGGTCATGTAATTTTAGAAGGAAAAAGAAGAAAAGCTAAATATGTAGTAAGTACTATGTGTATTGGTGGTGGAATGGGTGCCGCTGCTTTATTTGAAATATTTTAATGTTAAGGTTTTGATTTATGTCGATGAAGAAAGTAAGAAAAGAAATAGATGCTATTGATAAGGAGTTAGTTGTATTACTAACTAAACGTCAGAAATGGATTGAAAAAGCCGCTTTAGTTAAAAATGATGAGGCACTAATATTTGATCAAGATAGAATTGACCAAGTTCTAAAAAATGTAGAGCAATTATCTAATGAATATGGGTTATCTTTAAAAATTACCTACCCATTATGGAAAAAGTTAATTGAACTATCTATAGAACACGAATTTGCTGAACTAAAAAAAATACAAGTGAAAAACTAATAAATTACTATCAATTAGACTGAGTCTTCAACTACACACTCATAAGGCTCGACAGTTTCACCTGGCAGATTAATCCAATGAGCTTCCCAAACAAAAGGTTCTACTAGAGAGCTAGGTTCATCAACAACTAGCTTATAATGCAAAACATCATCGGTTGCATTGAAATACTCTGTTAGTTTTACATTTTCTGACTGAGGAACACCCACTCTATTAAGATATGGCCAGTTAATCCTATCTGTTTTAACTACCAAGGTAGAATCTTGCCACTCTCCAATTGAATATCCAGTATGAGAGAAGGGCATATCTTCTGGAGCTATAACATTTTCTCCCATAACAATAGTTCTTTTAGCATCAAATTCTTCAAAAATAATTTCTATATTTCCACCAACCTGGATAAATTGCATTGGATAAGGGTTTCCCATCAATGAAGGCATACCAGGAGGTACACATTCCAACAAAGGGTTATCAAGAATATTATCAAAATTCGATACAGCGATCTTAGCAGACTCCATCAAATTTTGTGGCTGTGAGAAAAACCAAGCTCTAACAGCCTGGCTCCAAACTTTATAAATATTTTCTCTAGATAAAGAACTATCTATATCTGGAGTTTCGCTATAACCAATGTCAATTGCTAATCTACGATCGTCACCTATAAAAGTATTAGACCATCTTGGCTCACTAGATGCTCCTAACAATAGCTCTAATTGTTGATCCTGAATAAGCATATGAGATACTTGAATATAATTATCTCTTGCAGTTGATGGATTGCCCGCTACTAAAACCCTATCTCCAATAGAAACCTCATCGCCAGTAAATCCTCTTCTTCTTTGGGCACTAATTGAGCCTCCTTCTATGGTCCAAATTATAGTTGATGAGTCTTCTCCTTGCTCTTGAACCTCAAGCAATATGTGGGGGTTTCTCCAACTTATTTTTGATACTAGACCTTCAATTTCTCTAACAACACTGCGATCAAATTCAGCCATAGAGTGATGAGATGATGCATGTGAACAAAGAAAAAAAAGAGTTATCGAAATAGTACTTTTAATAGTCATTATAAACTCCAAAAAGATCTAGAGTTAATATAGCACACAAAAAAATAATACTATTGGTTATCTAACCAATCGTCATCTGATTCTTCACTCAAATCATCGAATAGGTAAGTACTAAGATATCTTTCACCTGTATCAGGAAGCATAACAAGCATTACTGAACCTGGCTCAGCTGATTCAGCTACTTTTAAGCCAGCAGCAAGTGTTCCTCCCCCGGACAAACCAACGAAAATACCTTCCTGTTTTGCGAGATTTCTAGCTGTATTTTTCGCTTCCTCATCAGTTACTGGAATCAGATGGTCATGAATATCCAAACTCATAACTTCAGGCAAAAAATCTGGAGTCCAGCCCTGTATCTTATGAGGTTGCCAATCCTTACCCGCTATTAACTGGGCACCTTCAGGCTCAGTAGCAACTATCTGAACATTTGGTCTGGCAAGCTTTATAACTTCACCCGCACCCGTTAGAGTGCCTCCAGTACCCCATCCAGTTACCCAATAATCGAGCTGTCTGCCAGCAAAATCACTTAAAATTTCTGGGCCTGTTGTTTGTCTGTGAAATTCTGGATTTGCTAGATTTTGAAATTGTCTAGCTAGAAACCACCCATTTTTTTCTGCTAACTCTTCTGCTTTTTTAACCATTCCTGTAGCTCTATCGGCAGCAGGAGTTAATATAACTTTTGCTCCAAGAGCCTTCATGATCTTTCGACGTTCTACTGAAAAGGTCTCAACCATAGTAGCAACAAATTGATAACCTTTAGCAGCACAAACCATAGCTAAAGCAATTCCTGTGTTACCAGAGGTTGCTTCTACGACTGTTTGCCCTGGGCTTAATAACCCTTTTTTCTCTGCATCATCAATAATTGCAAAAGCAAGGCGGTCTTTAACTGAGCTAAGCGGATTAAAAGATTCTAACTTAACGAAGATATCAATACCCTCTGGACTAGTTTTGCTCAATTTTACAACTGGTGTATTCCCAATCGTCTGAAGTACGCTTTCATATATCATATAAACCTTTTCCTTTTACATTCACCGTAGAACGTCGAAAGATACATGTTTTTTAACAAAAAAAGAAAGATTTTGTTACAATTCATATATTCCAAAATGTTATATGATATAATACTATAAAAATATAAAATAATTTTATGACACTTAAACAACTTAAATACCTGATTTGCATTGCTGATAATGGCCTTAATATATCTTCTGCTGCAGAAAAACTCTATACAAGCCAGCCGGGAATAAGTAAACAAATAAAGTACCTTGAAGCTGAGCTAGGAATGCAGCTATTTAAGAGAAAAGGAAAAAGTCTAGTGTCTATTACAAGTGCAGGGTTTGAGGTAATTGAAAAGGCAAGAAAGATTCTTAGAGAATCAGAAAATATTAAAAGAATTGCGGGTGATCTTTCAGGTGAAGAAGAAGGCAAGCTTTCGATTGCAACTACTCATACTCAAGCAAGATACATTTTACCTGATATTATTAAAAATTTTACTCAAAAATATCCAAAAATAGATTTGGAACTTCATCAGGGAACTTCTGAACAGATCGCAGAACTGATTAATACTCATCAAGTTGATTTTGCTATGGCGACAGGGGCAATAAAATATTTCCCTAGCCTTAAATTACTTCCGCTTTTTAATTGGAATAGAATAATCCTTGTTCCTAAAAATCACCCTATATCTATAAAAAAGATAAGTTTAGAATCTCTTTCATCCTATCCTTTAGTAACCTATATTTTTAGTCTTACTGGAGACTCATCTTTTAAACAAGCATTTCTAGATAAAAAACTAAATCCAAGAGTTGTATTTACAGCAAGAGATGCTGATATTATCAAAACTTATGTTCGAATTGGAATGGGGGTTGGAGTAGTTGCTTCAATGACCTTTGAGGAAAATGATTCTCATGATTTAACTCCTATAGATGCATCAAATTTATTTCCAGAAGTTACCACTTGGCTAGGATTTCCAAAAGATATGGTTCTTAGAAGCTATATGAAAGATTTTATTAATATGCTTTCACCAATATATAATAATAATTTAATAAAACAAATTATTGATTGCAATGATCAGGAATCTATTGACATATTGTTATCGTCAATCACTTTTCCTACATATAGATTCTCCTCTAATAAAAAGAAGCTAACCCTGAATTAATTTTTTGGCAATGGAAATTCCAGATTCCATGGCGCCCTCCATTCCTCTATTCTCTTTTGCTAAATGCTCGCCACAGAAATGAATATTATTATGAGAATCTCCAAGAATATTAGCGTAATTTCTAATCTGACCAGGTCTATAATAAGCCCAAGCACCTTTAGAAAATCTCTCATTACCCCAAGATATTAAATCAATAAATTCTAGCTGACCCTTTGATGCTGGCCTAATATTTTCAATAGTTTTAGTAATTAATTCTGCCGCTTCGTTCTTTGGTAATCTATCAATTGCTTCTGCATTCTTTCCAAAAATCCAAGAAGTAAAACTTGAAATCTCTTTAGGGTTATCTCTACTTCTTGTTGCACTAAACATACCTACTAGGCTATTTGAAAAAAAACTTGGGTTATATTCATCTAATTCCCAGAACTTTGACTTATGCCTAAAATAAATTTGAGTCATCGGCTGATAAGGTATATTTTTAATTGCTTCATATTGCTTTGGTGGAAGATCGGGAATAAATAAAATTTCTTTTAACACACTTAGAGGAATTGAACATATCACATGATTGGCTACATATTGACTACCATCTTCACAAAATATTGAAATCTCATTTCTCCCTGAATTTATACTAAGTACATTTTTATTGAAATGAATTTCTTTTTCTAACTGAGATGACATAATGTCAGTAAAGGTGCTTACTCCATTTAATGCTGTGTATCCGATTACTTTATCGTCAATCATCTTCTGATCTGAAGAAAATGCTGCTCTATATAATAATAGAAGTGTAGAAACATCTTTAGCATCTAAGCCGTAACTTACATTTATACCATAAACTAGCTTGATCTGATCTTCGCTAAAACCCTTATCTTTTAACCATTGCTCAAATGGAATATCATAAATAAGATTTTTCTTATCTAACCATTCTCCAGCGCTATTTAGTGGATTATATTGCTTAGTAAGAACTCTATATATTGACCATGGCATAATATTTCTAAATTTTTCAGGAAAAATATTTTTTTTACTACTAGGCCAATCTTTTTGTGTAATTATTTCATTATCTAAAACAAGATCTTGCTCCTTAAAAAAAGAAAGCATATGAGAAACATCAATCAAATCAATATTATTATTTTTTGCAAATTCTATGATCATTTTATAATTAGCGCCTATATATGTTCCTCCGGCTTCTATATTCCTACCGAAATGATCCATAGAATGAATTCTTCCACCAGATCTATCATTAGCCTCAATCACTTGAACACTTAACCCCATTTTCTGTAATTCTAATGCGGCTACTAATCCAGATAACCCTGCACCAATGACAACAACAGATCGTTTTATTTTTTTTGATAACACTTATCTATTTATTCTGCTTGGCATAAAGAGGGTTTTGTTGGTCCTGGTCTTCCAGAGAGACAGCAATCTGGAGGACAATAGTTATGGCTTGGACCTAAAGAGCCTAAACTAGGCCTAATATCATCGCTGCTTAATCTTTCTTGAACCAAGCTTGTTACCATAGATATATAGGCTGGATGATCCCCTACAGTTTTAGCCCTAACCATATTTATATTTGACTCTTTAGCTGATGATTGTGCCTCTATATCAAGATCAAGAACTACCTCCATATGATCACAAACAAAACCTATAGGGACTATAACTAAATTCTTATATCCTCTACTTGATAAATTTTTTATGGCATCTTCTATATCTGGCTCTAACCATGGCTCACCATAAGAAGCATTATTACTCTGAAAGATAAGATCCCAGTTTTTAACCATTAATGAGTTCGCAACTAAAGAACTAGCTTCCTTTAATTGAGTTACATATTTAGTATGTTTAGACATCGAAAGGGGCAAGCTATGAGCTGTAAAAAAAATTATAGTCTCTTTCTCATCAAATAATCCAAGCTTATCAATAGCATCCTTCGCACGAGAGCAAACTGCTTCTATAAATCCAGGATGATTAAAACCTAATCTCAACTTATCCACCTTAAAAGGATTGCCTAGAGCCTCATTAGCTACATAGAGATCTTCTCGATATTTTCTACAACCGCTATAAGAGCTAAAAGTGCTTGTAACAAAAGTTATAACATTTTTTACTCCATCATCGTGCATAGCTTCAAATGTATCTTTCAGCATGGGATGCCAATTTCTATTACCCCAATAAACAGGCAAATTAATATTATTCTTTAATAAATCCTTCTTTAGCGCTGCTATAAATTTTCTGGTCTCTTCGTTTATTGGGCTGATACCATCAAATTGGTGATATCTTTTTGCTATAGCTTGTTTAGCTCTATCTGGAACATTTAACCCTTCTAATACATTATCTAAAAATGGAAGAACATCATCCATCCCCTCGGGCCCTCCAAAAGAGAGTACTAGTAAAGCATCATAACTATTACTACCACTATCAATTAAATTTTGGGACTTGTTTGCCATAGCCTATCAAAGAGAATATTCTGGACGCCATGTATCTTTCGTATCCTCATCTATGCCTTGACTCTGATAATGCCAAATACGCCTTCCGACAAAGAAAGGGCCTAAGCTTTCTAAATATTGAGAGGTTTGCTCAGTTGTTCTCATTTCTTCAACGACAGCAGAAAGGGGATGTAAATAAAAACCTAATAATCCAATGACAAAATCATTATCATTTTTATCTAATCCATGACAAGCCAGTCTTATATCTGTAGCTAGGTTATCATGCCCATATCTTTTTGCTAGACTACCGTGTTCACCTAGAATTTTTTTTTGCTTCGCTTCTGGCAAAACATAGAATTCCTTCTTTCTTCGAAGTGGATACCAGATTCCAAACTCATTATTTTCATCAAGAATCTTGTTCAAAGGTCTGACCAATAAAGTATCTTCTAGATCTTGTTCATAACCAATAGAATAAGTTCTTCCTAGCATATCAAATTCAGACTTATGATTTAGCAGGGAAAAAGATTCTGTTTGAAAAACATTTCTTAAGTCATTTGATCCCAGCTTATCCATTTCATACCAATTAACAATTCCTATACCGCTAGGATCGTTAAGATCTTGATAAATAACAGCAGATACGCCATTTCTTCTAAAAGCACTAGTAATATCCTTTAACATTTCACGATCTTTACAGTTATTAAAGGCTGTAAATTTTATAAATAATCTTCTATCGAGGGAAATTTGTTTTCCATCCTTCATACCCTTTTCACTAAGATCAACTATATTCTCTTTTTCATCAGCCATATTATCTATTCCCTATTCTCTTCGTTATGTATTTCATCAATCAAAGCATCTACACTCTCTAAAGGAGTGTTTGGCATAATGCCATGTCCGAGATTCATAATATGCCCAACTGGATCAACATTTTTAAGAAGTTTTTTTGTCTCTTGGCGAGTTGCTTCCGGACCAGCAACAAGAATCGCAGGGTCCAAATTACCCTGAATTGCCCTATTCTTACCATAAAGATTCTTTATCTCTGATAAATTAACTCTCCAATCAACAGCTAACACCTCAGAAGGTAGCTCTGCATATGCATTAACTAAATGAGGAGCATTTTGTAAAAAAATAATTCTAGGTACATTAATTTTACCTATTTCAGAAAGTAAAAATTCTAAATGGGGCTTAATGTATTTCTGCCAACTATCTAGAGATAATAAACCAGCCCAAGAATCAAATATTTGTACTGCATCTACACCTGCTTCTACCTGACTTTTAAGATAGCTAATCATATGTAATGTAATTTTTTCTAATAGCCGTTCCATAACTTCTGGCTCTGAAGCTAAGAAAGATCTTAATTTTGGAAAATCCTTATTACCTTTGCCTTCCACTAAATAAGCTGACAATGTCCATGGAGCGCCACAAAAGCCTAATAATGCTATTTCATTAGAGAGCTCACTTCTTGTTTGAGCAATCGCCTTCATTACTTCTGGAGCAATTTCTTCTGCCCCCGTATCAATAAGATTATCTACATCTTTATTGTCCGAAATAGGATTAGTAATAATTGGTCCAGGGTTAAAATCAAAATCAATTCCTAAAGATGGAACAGGGCTCATAATATCAGCAAAAATGATTGCTGCATCTAAATCAAATCTCTTAATTGGAAGAAGAGTAACCTCAGTAGCAAAATCAGACGATCTAGATAAATCTTTAAAACTATGTGTTTTTCTAAGAGCTCTATATTCTGGTAAATATCTGCCAGCCTGCCTCATAATCCATAAAGGCCTTCTAGGAGTTGGATTTCTATTAATAGACTCTAAGAGTATCTTTTCCAATTGACTTTCCTTTTAATTATTATCTTCTTTAGGATTAACAAAAAATTGATATCCCACACCTCTAACAGTATGAAAATATTCAGGTGATTCTGGATTAATTTCAAATCTTTTTCTGAGTCTAACAATAAAATTATCTATCGTTCTAGTAGAGGGAAAAACTTCGTAGCCCCATACTTTATCTAATATCTCTTCTCTTGTTATTACTGTATCGATATTTTCAGAAAAAAGCTTTAAAATCATAATCTCTTTATGCGTAAGGACGTGCTCAACACCTTCCCATGACTTTGCCCTATAAGTTTTAAAATTAATAGAATTCTTACCAAAATTAAGAAAAGAATTATCATCTTTTAGCCATTCGCTTCTTCTTAATATAGCAGAAATCCTAAGCAATAATTCCCTTAGATGAAAAGGCTTACCTAGATAATCATCTCCACCAGCTTCTAATCCAGAAACCCTATCATCTAAACTATTTTTTACTGTCAAGAACAAGACTGGTACCTGGGATCCTGATGATCTAATTCTATCGCAAACCTCTATACCATCTAATTTAGGCATCATCACATCAAGTAAAATTAGATCATATTTATTATCTAGAGCCTTGGTAAGTCCCTCTTCTCCATCATAGGCTATTTCAACATCATACCCCTCTGAAACAAGGCTTTCCTTTATTCCTTCAGATATATTCACTTCATCATCAATAACTAATATTTTATTCATACTCATAACTCTATCTATTCTATAGGCCAAGTAATAATAAATATAGCGCCTTTATTTATTCCATCACTCGTAGATATAATTTTTCCGTCTAATAAAGAAACTAACTTTTTGACAATATATAATCCCAATCCACTACCTGGCATAGATCTTACTAACTCATCTCCTGATCTATAGAATTTTTCAAAAATCATTTCATTATCCTTAATTGGATACCCCATACCATCATCCTTGATAGCAAGAATTATACTATTATTTTTACATTCTCCCTTTATCTCTATATTAGAAGATTTAGCAGCATTACATGATTTAATTGAATTATCTATTATGTTTGCAATTATTGATTCAAGAATTAATCTATCAGAATAAATATCTAATCCTTTATCTAAATTCAAACTAATATTTATATTCTCTAATAAGTCTTCTGAAAAATTAGATATACATGATTCAATTACAGTTTTTAAATAAACCTTTTCTTTCTTGATAGTAACTTTTCCTGATTCAATCTTGCTAGTATCTAGCAAGTTATCTATCATGCGTAAAAGTCTATCAACATCACTTAAAACTCTATTAATTCTTTTATTATATCTACTAGAAGGCTTATCAAGTAAAATAGCTTCAGCTGATATCCTAATACTTGCAAGAGGTGATTTTAATTCATGAGAAATAGCAGCTAAAAAATTTTGCTGCCTTTTTCTTAGATCATATTCTCTTCTAATTGTTACAGTAAGTATTCCAATTCCTATAATTAAAACTAGTAAGAAAAATGATCCCTCCCATATAACTCTATTAATTCTACTTTCTGAATCTTCATATAACTTTTCTATATAACTTTGGCTATATATAGTAGATTCTTCATTTGGATCGGTAGATATCAGCACTGATAAAAATTCATCTCTAACTGTATTTGTGTAATTTACCTGATCAATAATCCAAAAAGCTACTTGCCCTATTGAAACAATTAACAATATAAGAAGACCTATTTGTAACACATTAGTAGGGTTAAATTTTTTTAACATTTATTTCCCCAGTTTTATAATTGAAGCTACAATTAGTTAATATTTTTTCAATTCTTTCTATAAAGAAATTAATATCTTCTTTTGTATGAACAGATGATAAAAAACCAACTTCATACGCAGAAGGAGCTATATATATGCCGCTATCTATTAGCGCATGAAATAGTCCTGAAAAGGTTTTAGCAGATCTATTATCTATAAGCTCAGCAGACCTTATTTGATAATTTGAATGAAGGGATAGCCAAAAAATTGAGCCAACCCTTGAAAAAAATATTTCAAATGGAGATTTTTTTATGATGTCATTTATAGAACTTTCAAAATATGCTCCGATATTTTCTAAGTATTCCCAAATATTTTCCTTTTTTAAGCACTTCAGGGTCGCTAAACCAGCAGACATTGCTACAGGATTTCCTGATAATGTACCAGCTTGATAGACTCCTCCTATAGGTGCAAGCTTCTCCATTATATTTTTTCTTGAAGCAAATGCTCCAACTGGCAAACCTCCTCCTATAACTTTTCCAAATGTTGCAATGTCAGGGATAACATCATAATATCCTGCTGCTCCCGTTTCTCCAATCCTAAAGCCTGTTATAACTTCATCAAAAATCAATAGAGTGCCATATTGATTACATAAATCTCTTAATAGCTTAATATAATCTTTCCTTTGAACTAATAGCCCATTATTAGCTGGTATTGGTTCTATTATTACTGCTGCTATATCAGAACCCTCTTTTGAAAAAAGCTCAATCAGCTCTTTCTCATTATCTAGTGGTAAAACTCTAGTTAATTCTGTAAATTTATTAGGTATTCCGTCTGATGATGGTTTATTAAAAGTTGTTGAGCCAGATCCAGCTGAAACCAATAATGAGTCTACATGGCCGTGGTAACAACCTGAGAACTTAACAACTATATCTCTCTTTGTTGAGCCTCTTGCAAGCCTTATTGCACTCATTACTGCTTCTGTACCAGAAGAAACAAATCTTATTTGCTCAATGCCTGGGTATGAAGAAACTATTTCTTCAGCTAACATAACTTCAGCCTCACAAGGTGCTCCAAATGAAGTGCCTAAGCTTGCTGCTAATTTAATTGATTTCAAAACTTCTGAATTAGCATGTCCAAGGATAAGAGGACCCCAAGAACCTAAAAAATCTAAATATGAATTTCCATCTTGATCAGTTAAATACGAAGATTTTCCTGACTTAATAACTTTTGGTAATCCACTGACTGCATGAAATGCTCTAACTGGAGAATTAACACCTGCAGGGATAACTTTTTTTGCTCTAGTAAACAGTTCCTTAGATTTAGATTTCATAGCCACTGGCCTTTGATTGCATCCCTCGCATGATATGAGATTATTTGATTAGCCCCAGCTCTAGCTATTGCATATAAATTTTCTCTAACAACTGAAGCTTCATCTAACCAACCTTTTTCTGCAGCTGCCTTAACAGCAGAGTATTCACCAGAAACATTATATGCAGATAAGGGCAGTGAGCATTCAGAACTAACTGTTTTTATTATATCCAAAAAGGCTAGAGCTGGTTTAACCATAAGCATATCTGCACCCTCTTCTTCATCTATTTTAGCTTCTCTAATCGCCTCTTTAACATTTCTTATATCCATTTGGTAAGTTTTCCTATCGCCATCATTAGGTGATGAATCAGCAGCTTCTCTAAATGGGCCGTAGTATGCTGAAGCATACTTTACAGCATAAGAAAGGATGCCTACATTCTCTAAATCTTCCTTATCAAGAGTTTCTCTAATTTTTTTAACTCTCCCATCCATCATGTCTGAAGGGGCCACAATATCTGCTCCAGCTTCTGCATGACTTAAAGCAATATTTGCTATTGCATCTAAAGATAAGTCATTGATAACATGGCTATTTTTAACAAATCCACAATGGCCGTGATCTGTATAAGCACAAAGACAGACATCAGTAATAACAATAACTTCATCACCAAAGGTATCTTTTAGTCTTCTCACTGCGTTTTGAATGACACCTTTCGAATTCCATGCTTCCCTACCATCAGGAAACTTATCACTTAAACTACCCGGTTGGCCAAAAAGTAAAACAGCATTAATTCCTATTTTCAAATCAATATCTACTTCCTTTAAAAGCTCTTCTATGCCTAACTTAAACCTTCCAGGCATTGACAAAATCTCTTCTCTTTCAGTTGGTTTTGGTAAAAGAAAATGAGGAATAATAAACTGTTTTGGTAAAATATTTATTTCAGCATTAAGATCTCTAATAGCTTTAGATTTTCTATTCCTACGTGGTCTTTTAACTATATTCATTCATCACCCTAATTAATCCTTCTAATCCCGGTTTTTCAGAAACACCCATTACCTTTATTCCTAGAGATTCAGCTTTCTTCTTTGTCGTATTGCCAATGGTATAAACCTTTGCTTCTACATCATTCTCTACCTGATTAACAAATCCCTGAACAGCAGATGGGCTTGCAAAAAAAATAGTATTTATATTAATTTCTGATAGTAATTTTTTTTTATTTAATTGCTTAATTGGTTCCGTTCTATAAATATTTATCCTTTCACATAAAATATCTTCAGATATTAGCTTTTTTTCAATAATATTATTTGCATTTTCTGCAACAGCTAATAAGACTTTGCTACCTTTATCGATTATTGAAACGAGCTCTTTTGAAAATGATATTGAATTACTCTCTACTCCCACATAATTAACTCTATTAAAATAATTTTTACAACTATCTTCAGTGGCTTGACCAATTGCTGCAATCTTTGTGTCTGTAGAGATCTTGTAGCTATTTATCTTGCTGAAATATTCCACTCCCTTTCTTGATGTAAAAACTATCCAGTCTATTTTCTGTATTTGACTTATTTTTTTATTTAATTTTGATTTTTCAATAGAAATAAAATCAATACATGGAAGAATAGTGCTATGAAAACCTATTTCCTTTATTTTAGAAGACCAATTAATACTATCTTCCTTGCTCCTAGTAAGTAATATTCGATAATTATATTCTATATTCATTTTTTTATTAATATTGACATAGTTTTTTTAAATAACTCTTTCCTATTTTTTCCTCTTACTCTAGATTCTATTATCTTTCCATTTAACTCTAATCTTGAAACTAATTTAATATACTGATTATCATCTGTATCAGGGAAGCAATATGAACCAAAAGGTAAATTGCATCCGCCTTCAAACTGAGCTAATAAAAGCCTCTCTAAATCTACATTTCTTCTTGCATCAGAATCATTAATACTTTCTATTATTTTTTTAATATTAGTATTTCTTTCATGACACTGAATAGCTATTGCTCCTTGTGACGGAGCTGGTATAAATATCTCTGGATCTAATCTAATAATTTCTAGCCCTTCTAAATTTAGATTAATTTTATTATCTAATAGTCTTTGAATACCTGCATTTGCTAATACTATAGCATCATAACCTTTATTAATTTTTTTAATACGAGTAGGAACATTTCCTCTGATAGGCTTTATTTTTATATCATCTCTAAAATACTCTAACCAAGACTTTCTTCTTACAGATGATGTTCCAATAACTGAGTTCTCCTTCAAAGGAATAAAACCTAATGAGCTATCAACATAATCTCTATTAGCAACAATAATATCTGCTGGATCAATTCTTTCACTAATTGCAGCTATAGTAAGACCTTCCGATGAAGTTGCAGGTAGGTCCTTACATGAATGCACAGCTATATCTACTTTACCCTCAATTAATGCCTTTTCAATTTCCTTAACAAAAATACCTATAGGTCCTATTTCACTAAAATTCAAATTATTAGACAAATCACCGACTGTATCTATTTTAACTAGCTCAGTCTTGTGGCCCATAGACGATAAATGTTTTGAAACAGATAATGACTGTTTTATAGCTAGATCAGAACTTCGAGTACCTATTCTTATATGCATTACTTAATTACCTTATCATCCTGTTCTAGCTGAAGGCTTAAAACAGATTTCAATTCTTTTGCAAAGTCCTCATCAACCCCTTCTAAAAAAGCATCTAATGAGCCTTCTGGGCCCTTATGAATTAATCCTCTAATACCAACAGACGGAATATGAGCAAATCTCTTTGCTAAAGAAGTGCACCATGCCTTTATCGCATCCTTCTCCTTGCTACCAATCCCTTTTAATTCTTTTCTCATAAGTTTTTTTAATCCTTCTTGTGCAGTATAATGATATCTATCTTGTAAAATAGAGAAAATGGGAGCATACATTCTCTCTGCATATACCTCAGGAAGATCTAATAAAGCCTTATCTATAATCTCTCTAGCAATTGCTGACTCATTTAATCTAGAACTATGATTCTTTTTTGCTTCATTATTAATTTGATCTAAACCAATTCTTTTAATTCCTAGAATATCGCATGCTTTAGGATCAATATCATACGTTAAAGACATATCAATAAATAATTTATCACTTAGCTGAGATCCATTGATAGTCAATTTCTCTAAGAAAATCTTATCAAAAATATAATTATCTGAACTAGTTGAAGAAAATAAGCAAGAAAAATTATCTGGTGAAGATAAGAACTTTTCTAATGAAATATATTTAGTATTATATTGATTAGATATTTTTTTAATCTTATTTACTGTTCTATTAATAAAAAAGAATGGGATATTAATTTCATGTAAAGATTTAGCAACTTTCTTAATAACATCTGACATGCCAACTAAAGCAATAGGCTCTTTATAGTTATCATAATGATTCTTAATATGAATAATTGAAATCTCTGATAATGATGTTTTCCCTCTGCTTATTCCAGTTGCTTCTCTTACATTAGCAGAAACTTTTAGTGCTTGCTCAAATAATAAATCTATCCTCTGTCCTATAAGATTATTTCTTAAAAATAAATCCTTACATTTCTTAACCTGTCCTGTTATCTCAGTCTCACCAAGAGCTGCAGAATCTAATCCTGAGGTAACTAAAAATATGTGTTCGCAGGCTCCCTCAGAATGCCATGCTCTAAGTTTTTTTCTTGCCTCTCCTGGCGCTGGTTTATTTCCTGTTAATAGCTCAAATATAAATGGCCTAAGATCTTTATGCTCAGTATATTTAGTTGAGGAATAGATTATTTCAATTCTATTACAAGTAGTTAAATAGACAATTCCAGATAACCCATGTCTAATCTTAAAATCTTCTAATTTATTATGTAATCCCTGTTCCTCTAGCAAGTATTGCTTAAGATCAACAGTCTGATCCTGTCTCCATGATGTACCTACAACATTAAGATCATCTAACATACTATTACCTATGATTGAAAATAGAATAATATGTTTTATACTTATCTACATTGTCACGTAAATGTCACATTTTCCTCTATTTAAAAGATGTTAAAACTACTTTCTGTAAGTCATCAAAATTATCCTGTATTTGTTTTGCTAAATTTAACTGTCCTTTTGATCTAATAATATTATGCTCACTATGGCTATTATAGATTTTATTATTCCAGCTAAAATATGACTCATTTAAAGCATCTACACAAAATCTTGCTGATAATTCAAGAGTAATAAATAAAAAGGAGGGCAATATATTTTCATACTCAGTTTTCTTTAAGATATCTCTACCTTCGATTGCATATCCCTCCAATACATTTTTAAAATAAGATAAAGATAAAGTAGAATCTTCGTGATCTTCACTTTTTTGATTGCACCATGAGCGAAGTGCATCTCCAATTTCATAATATATTGGCCTTTCACCTAAAGTATCTAAGTCAATGAGGCATATAGCCTCATCCTTATCATTAAATATAATGTTTGTAATCTTAGGGTCTCCGTGAACTTTCCTTAACTGGCTATCATCTAAATTAGGCATTAATTCAGATAAATTAAATATTTGATTTGATATTTCCTTTACTATTTTAATATTTTTATGATTTTTTTTGTTAATTAAAGTTTTTTCTATTTCTTCTTTATAATAGGAGAAATTATAATGATATTTTTTTTTATAAGAAAAATTATAATCATAATTGTTAATAATTTTATGAAACCTACCTAATAATTCTCCTGCACTTCTTGCCTGTTGTTTATTCTTTAGACAATTAAAATTATGGCCTTCAATATAGCTTAGCTGCCTCCATACATATCCATCCAGTTCAATAAAAATTTCTCCAGTAGTACTAGGTATAATTGATGGTGTTTTAAAATTATTTTTTAAAAAAAATTTAGTTATGTTATCTATATCTTTATTAATTTCCTTGGGAAAGATTTTATTGACTCTTTGAATTATTGACCTAGGTTTGCCATTATTTTTCACCACCCAAGTCTTATTTATCAAACCTGAATCAATAATCTCTAGATCAGAACCATCAAGGCCAAAGAATTTCCTAATTCTATTATCAATGAGTTTATCTTGATTCATTTTTACTCATATGGCTGTCCTATCACAGAAATGACTTGTTCTCTCTCAAAGCCTCTTGACTCTAAATATCGCAATCTTTTTGCATATTCATTTATATTATCTATAGCGCTATTTTTAAATTTTTTGTTTAGCACCTTCTCAGCTAGGCGAGACCAATCATATTCTAAATCATTAAATAATGAGTCTATTAAGTCTTTATCTATACCCTTTCTTCTTAATTCTGATTTAATTTTAATAGGTCCCTGACCTGCAGAATATTTGAAATGAAAAAATTCTCTAGCAAACCTATGGTCATCTAAATATTTTTTATTTAGTAGTAATTTTATTGTTCTATCAACCAATGCAATAGAAAACCCTCTATCTAGAAGCTTACGCTTGAGCTCTAAACTACTATGATCTCTCCTAGAGAGAAGATCTAAAGATTTTTTTTTGCAAGCGTTTTCTTCTTCAGTCAAGCTTTTTTAGAATCATTATTTTCTTGTTTAGGAACAGATTTTTCTGCTTGCCTATTAGGAATTAATTTCTCCTTAACCCTAGCCTCTATCTCATTTGCTATCTCAGGATTTTCTAGAAGAAATTCTCTAGTATTATCTTTACCTTGACCAATTCTATTATCCTGATAGCTATACCATGAGCCTGATTTATCAACAATACCTTGCTCTACTCCTAAATCGATCAGCTCGCCTTCTCGAGATATACCAAGCCCGTAAAGAATTTCAAACTCTGCTTGTCTAAAAGGTGGGGAGAGTTTATTTTTCAGAACTTTTACTCTAGTTTCATTACCAAGAATATTATCGCCTTTTTTGATAGCTCCAATCCTTCTTATATCAAGTCTAACTGAAGAGTAAAACTTAAGTGCATTCCCACCTGTTGTTGTTTCAGGATTTCCAAACATTACACCTATTTTCATACGAATTTGATTTATAAAAATAACCATACAGTTTGATTTTTTTATATTACCAGTTAGCTTTCTTAATGCCTGTGACATCAATCGAGCATGAAGACCCATATGAGAATCACCCATCTCTCCCTCAATTTCAGCTTTTGGTGTCAAGGCAGCAACAGAATCTACTACAATAATGTCTACAGCCCCAGAACCAACAAACCTATCTATTATTTCTAATGCTTGCTCACCCGTATCTGGCTGACTAAGCAAAAGCTCGTCTATCTTTACGCCTAATTTTTCAGCATAAACTGGGTCTAAGGCATGTTCTGCGTCTACAAAAACTGCTGTCCCTCCCATCTTCTGGGCTTCAGCAACTACTTGGAGAGTAAGAGTAGTTTTACCTGATGCTTCAGGACCATAAACTTCTATAATTCTCCCCTTTGGTAAACCCCCAATGCCTAAAGCAATATCTAACCCTATTGATCCTGTAGAAATAACATCAATATCATTACTAGCAGAAGAATCCCCAAGCCTCATTACGGAGCCCTTTCCAAATTGTTTTTCTATCTGATCTAGAGCGGCACTTAGTGCCTTATCTTTACCTTCTTTCATAAATTTTATTCCAATTGAACATATTTTTAACCAACAACTAAAATATCACTGAGTACTAAGATTAGCAATCTCAATAAGACCGTATAGAGCCTTCTCTGCACTAGCATAACGAATTGCTTCCCTATCTCCAGTGAAATAACAAGTCTCAGATATAGCTTCAACCTTAGTAGCCCATCCAAAACATACAGTACCAACTGGTTTAGAATCATTACCACCCTCAGGACCAGCAATACCGGTAACTCCGACAGATATATCAGCACCGCTCATTGTCATAATATTTTTAGCCATATCTAGCGCAATAATTTCGCTAACAACACCTTTATCATTTATTTTACCCTCATCTATATTTAAAAATCTTACTTTAGAAGAATTGCTATATGTAATGATTCCATTTGTGAACCATTCTGAACTACCAGAAGTATCTGTTATTATTTTAGAAATCAATCCACCTGTACAAGATTCAGCAGTTGCAAGATTCCAGTTCTCTTTAATAAGGATTTTACTTAATTTAATAGCCAATGACTGAGATTTTTTAATGTCTAAACAATTCATATATTTCATGAACAATTACTAATTATTTTATTATATATCTCTAGATTACCATTAATCATTTTATCAATTGAGAATTTTTCTTTAATTGATTTACATCCATTTATAGATAAATAGTTTCTTTCATATGGGTTAGAAATAAGTCTATCAATGGAACTTATAAATTTTAATTTATCATAAGGAGGAATCAATATTCCATTTACCTTATCTATTATAATATCCTTTATTCCACCAATAGAATAGGCTACTACAGGTACCCCTAAACTTAAACTCTCGATAATGCTTAATCCAAGTCCCTCTCTAGTTGCAGGATGAACAACTAGATCTAATTTTGGTATCTGATCAACAATATCAGAATGAAAACCAACTAGACTCACATATTTATTCAAGTTAAGGCTAGTTAATTTATATTCCAGTTTCTTTCTTAAGTAGCCATCCCCAAAACAAATTACATGAATATTAGGATGTCTATCAATTAACTTTCTTAATAATAAAAAAAAATCTAAATGGCCCTTTCTTGAAATCAACTGTGAAATAATACCAATAATAAACTCTGTATCTGAGGGTAAATTAAATTTCTTAATTATTGAATTTTTACTAAAATTTGATTTTTTTTTATTCAGAGATACTCCTGAAGGTATATAGTGAACAATAGATCTATCTATTCCCAAGTAATTAATTAAATAATTTTGAATTGACTTAGATATAGCAATAACTCCATCGTATGAATTGTATTTTATTCTTGCAATTTTTTTAATTTCTAGTGAATCAACTCTTCTAGTAATAATAGAGGGTATACCCAAAGATTTAGCACACCAACCAGAATAATAATCAATACCTCTCCTAGAATGAACATGAAGAATTTGAGGATTATAGAGCTTCAATATTTTTTTTAAGTTGCTATAAAAAAATAAATCGAGATCGCCTCTCATTGGCATTTCTACAATATTAACTAGGTTTTTTCTATCTTGGCATTTTTCCTTAATTAAGCTTGTTGGTCTACATAACAAATAATTACTAATTTTTTTTTTAGCTAATCCTTCTGCAAGATCAAGAACCTGTTTTGCACCACCATAAAAGCTATTCCCAGATTCTAAATGCATTACTCTCATTTTTTATTCATGCATAAAGTAACTATTATTTAAAAAACTAGATATTTGTTTAATAACCTTTTTACTGTATAACATACCTACATGGCTTACAGGAATAAGAATGCTATCTGTAATACCATCAATTAGTGATTCATTCATAGTAATTGTTCCGTCATGTGGCCTTGGTAATCTACAAATTATTCTTCCTAAACCAAACGGAAAATCTCCACAAATCATCCCAATCTTCTGAGGGCCTTTCCAAGATAGTAAAGGGTCATGATCAAGTAGATTAACCATAGTTTTTCCTAACATAGCTTCTCCGAAAGGGCTCATTCGCAAAGTCTTAGCAGAGATAGATCCTTTTATAGGTGACCCTAAACAGACAACCTTACCATCTAATATATCATCATGATCCTTTAGCATATGTAGGACTAGAGCACCTCCCATGCTATGGGCAACTATATTTAATTTCTGTATGCCTAATTTTTTAATAAAATCCCTAAGCTCATTAATATTCTCCTCTAAGCCTTTACCCATAGTCGAATAATCAAAAAATAATGTTGAATAGCCCTCTTTTGATAAAGCCTTACCAATAGACTTCATACTATCTCTATTTCTCCATAAACCATTTACTAGCAATACAGTTTCCATACCTAACAAAAAAAGACTTAAAGCAATCTCTTAATAGCCTCCTTATTTGTCCAAGATTGAACCATTTTCAAAGCTTGTTCTGACTTGACCCATTTATAGCTTTTATGCTCTTTATAACATAAATCTATAGAAACTTTTTGTGGTATTTTCAAATACCACAAATGTTCAGTATTAAAATTCACTTTAGGATCATATCGATCTTTCCACTCTGGAAGAATAGAAAATTTATTTTTTAATTTAGCATCAATGATAGATTCAGAACTTAAACCAGTTTCCTCTTTTACTTCTCTAATAGCAGCATCATGAGGATCTTCATTCCAACAAATGGTACCAGTAACTGATTGCCAAAAATTTACTGGGTGGGTCCTTTCTAATAAAAGAAAATCCATATAAAAAGTATATATAACTACTAAAACTGACTCAGGACGTCTATATAATCTATTTGGCATCAATCTTTAATCAGGCTTCTTTAATCTTATCCCTAATTCTTTTAGCTGGTCAGTGTTCGCAACACTAGGGGATCCCATTAAAAGATCACTAGCTGTCTGAGTCTTTGGAAATGCAATAACATCTCTGATACTCTCAGCATTACTAGACATTAACATAACTATTCTATCTAGCCCAAAAGCAATTCCCCCATGAGGAGGGCAACCATATTGCATTGCTTCTAAAAAGAAACCAAATTTTTCATCAGCTTCTGTTTTGTTTATATCAAGTATTTTAAATATAGCTGACTGCATTTCTGAATTGTGAATTCTTATCGATCCTCCACCAATTTCTGAACCATTCAAAACCATATCATATGCTTTGGAAAAAACTTTTCCTGGATTCTCTAATATTTCTTTAGTTGAGTCTATTGTTGGAGAAGTAAATGGATGATGAGTAGATGTCCACCCACTCTTATCTTTATCAAAAAGAGGAAAATCTGTTACCCACAAAGGTTTCCAATCATTTTCTAAAAGATTTAAATCTAAGGCAACTCTATCCCTTAAAAAACCTAAACTGTCGTTAACCACCCGAACTTTATCTGCTCCAAAAAAAATTAAATCACCAGTATTTACTTTAAGCTTATCTAGTAATAATTTTAATGAATCTTGAGATAAAAATTTAATTATTGGAGACTGAAGACCCTCTATACCTTTGCTAGTATCATTTACCTTTATGTAAGCTAAGCCTTTAGCACCATACTTTGATACAATCTCTGTATAATCATCAATTTCCTTTCTAGTTAATTTACTTCCATCAGGAATAACCATAGCTGCAACTCTAGATCCTTCAGTATTAGCAGGCTCTGAAAAAACTTTAAAATCAACTTTCTTAAATAACTCTGACACCTCTATTAATTTTATTGGGTTCCTTAAATCAGGATTATCCTGACCATAACTTTCAAGAGCCTCAGAATAAGTCATTCTAGGAAATGGATCTGGAAGATCAACATCTATAACAGCTTTAAAAGTTTCTCTAATCAAAGCCTCCATTAATACCATAATTTGGCTCTGATCCAAGAAGGAGGTTTCAATATCGATTTGTGTAAATTCTGGCTGTCTATCTGCTCTTAAATCTTCATCTCTAAAACACTTAACTATTTGATAGTATCTATCAAATCCTGACATCATGAGTAACTGTTTCATCAGTTGTGGAGACTGCGGTAAAGCAAAAAAATTTCCTAATTGAGTTCTACTAGGCACTAGATAATCTCTTGCACCTTCAGGAGTAGTTTTAGATAACATAGGTGTTTCTATCTCTATAAAATCTGCCCTATCAAGCAATTTTCGTATGGTTTGTGTAACTTTATGGCGAAGACGAATGTTATTTTGCATACCTTCTCTTCTCAAATCTAAATACCTATACCGCAATCTCATTTCTTCACTAGCATTCTCCTCATGATGAAAAGGCGGAGTTTTAGACTTATTAATAACTTCAAGACTATCTGCTAAAAGTTCAACTTCACCAGATTCTAAATCTCTATTAATAGTTCCTTCTGGTCGCTCTCTAATAGTTCCTTTAATATTTAAGACATATTCTCCTCTGATTTTTTCTGCCTGAGAAAAAATAAAATCATTATCGGGATCGAAAACTACCTGAAGCAACCCTTCTCTATCTCTTAAGTCTATGAAAATTACACCGCCGTGGTCCCTTCTTCGGTGTACCCAACCTGCAACAGATATTTCCTTACCTAGAAGAGATCTGTCTATTTGGCCACAATAATGAGTTCTCATAAGATAAATTCCTTTTTTTAAATTATTATTATAATAATGAATTCTAAGATTTAGAAGCTCGAGATGCAGCCTTATTTTTCGGATTTACTGGATGCCACTCTGGAACAACTACACCCAATGAGATAATCATCTTTAAAGCATCCTCAACTGGCATATCTAGCTCAATAATATTCTCCTTCGGTATCATTAACATAAAGCCTGAAGTAGGATTGGGTGTTGTTGGAAGGAATACTGTTATAAGATCTCTCCCTGTTTTATCTTCTATCTCTTTTGGGTGTTCTGATGTCTGAAAGCATATACTATATATATCCTTACTTGGATATTGCACTAATATAACCCTTTCAAAAGCAGAATGAGAATCGCCAAAAACTAATTCTAAAAATTTTTTTATCCCAGCATATATAGTGCTTACTAGTGGAATTTTTGATAGAAGAGATTCAAAAAAAACAACCGTTCGCTTGCCAATAAAATTAGCACCTACCATACCAGTTATCATAAGGACCAGTATGGTTAATATTGCTCCTAATCCTATAATATTAAAACCAAATAAATGCTCTGGTTGCAATGATTCAGGCAAAAGAAGAAGTACGCCATCCATTATGTCCAAAAGCAACAAAAAAACTAGAATTGTAGCTCCTAATGGAACCCAAATAAGAAGCCCGGCAATCAAATAACGTCTTATTTTATTTATCATTTTTGCCCTTTACTTCCATCTTTTTTTTTGTAGACTCTTTAGATTGATTATTTTCTGAATTGCTCTTAGTAATCTTATCACCCTTTTTATTTTTATTTTCATCTACTTTTTTAATATCAGAATTATCTACTAGATTTCTCTTCTTATCATTACTTGATTTAAAATCAGTTTCATACCAACCACTACCCTTTAATCTAAATACTGGCGCAGAAATAAGCCGCCTTAAGCTATTTTTCTCGCATTTCGGACAAATTACTAGTGGCTTATCACTAATTTTTTGTAATTCATTTAGATGATGTTTACAGGAATCGCAGCGATATTCGTATATAGGCATTCCTAATCCTCTCTAATAATATATTTTTAGTGCTTAAGAACTTTCTCAAAATAGAAATCTTTTTTTCTTATCTCTACCTTAATTATGTCACCAGGTAAAAATTTCCCTTTTAAAATAGCTTCAGCCAGAGGATTTTCAAGTTCAACTTGTAATACTCTTTTTAATGGCCTAGCTCCATAATCTTTATGATACCCTGCATTAGATAATTTTTCTAAAGCCTCGTCAGAAAACTTTATGGTAATACCCTTTTCTTCTAGCTTTTTATGTAGTTTTTGTATCTGAATATCAACTATTTTTCTAATATGTTTAGCACTTAATGGATGAAATACTACTATATCATCTATACGATTAATAAATTCAGGTTTAAAACTATCTTTTACAACGCTCATAACTGATTTCTTCATAGAAGGGTAATCCTTTCGATCAAGACCATCTATCAGCTCCCCTCCAAGATTAGATGTCATAACTATAACTGAGTTTCTAAAATCAACGGTCCTCCCATGTCCATCAGTTAATCTTCCATCATCTAAAACTTGAAGTAATATATTAAAAATATCACTATGTGCCTTCTCTATCTCATCAATTAATATTATTGAGTAAGGCTTTCTCCTGACAGCTTCTGTCAAATAACCTCCTTCCTCATAACCAACATACCCAGGCGGGGCACCTATCAACCTAGCTACAGAATGTTTTTCCATAAACTCAGACATATCTATTCGAATCATGGAGTCCTCTGAGTCAAACAGAAAATGTGCTAAAGATTTTGTTAACTCTGTCTTTCCAACTCCAGTTGGGCCAAGAAAAAGAAATGAGCCGTATGGTCTATCGAAATCTGAAAGTCCGGCTCTTGACCTTCTAACAGCATTTGCTACTGCACTTACTGCTTCACTCTGTCCTACGACTTTTAATCCTAAAGAGCTTTCCATTGATACAAGTTTATCTTTCTCGCTTTCAAGCATTTTATTAACAGGTATTCCTGTCCATTTAGAAACAATCTCAGCAACTTCACCTTCAGTAACTTTATTTCTAACTAAGCTATAATCTGTATTTTCAGAAACAATCGCTTCTTTTAATTGTTTTTCAAGCTCTGGAATTTTCCCGTATTGCAATTCAGACATTTTTCCTAAATCTCTAGCTCTGTTTGCTTGTTCTAGCTCAATCTTAGCTTTTTCTAAACTCTCCTTAGCAGAAGATGCACCTTGCATAATAGATTTTTCTGATTTCCATAGATCATCTAACTCAGTAAATTCCTTTTCTATTCTCTCTATCTCAATCTCTAAGTCCTTAAGCTTCATCTTTGATGCCTCACTGGACTCTTTCTTAAGTGCTTCCAGTTCTATCTTTCTTTTTATTAGCTTTCTCTCTAATCTATCTAAATCTTCTGGCTTAGAGTCAATTTCCATCCTAATTAGAGATGCTGCCTCATCAATCAAATCTATTGCTTTATCTGGTAACTGTCGTCCACTAATATAGCGATTTGATAATACAGATGCAGAAACAATTGCTGCATCAGTTATCTCTACACCATGATGAATCTCATACCTTTCTTTTAGCCCTCTGAGTATAGCTATACTATCTTCAACATCAGGCTGCTCAACTAATATTTTTTGAAATCTTCTTTCTAGAGCAGCATCCTTCTCTAAATATTGTCTATATTCATCTAATGTAGTAGCACCAACACAATGAAGGTCGCCTCTTGCAAGAGCTGGCTTTAGCATATTTCCAGCATCCATAGCCCCTTCAGATTTTCCAGCACCAACAACCATATGAAGCTCATCAACAAAAAGGATAACTTGTCCCTCTTGTTTAGCTAATTCATTTAATAGGGCTTTTAATCTCTCTTCAAATTCGCCCCTAAATTTTGCCCCTGCTATTAGAGATCCTAAATCTAAAGAAAGCACTCTCTTAGACTTGAGTCCATCTGGGACTTCTGAATTTATTATCCTTTGAGCTAAACCTTCTATTATGGCTGTTTTTCCAACTCCAGGTTCTCCAATCAATACAGGGTTGTTTTTTGTTCTTCTCTGTAAAACTTGAATAGTTCTTCTAATTTCATCATCTCTTCCAATAACAGGATCTAGTTTTCCTTGCTCAGCCCTCTCTGTTAGATCAATCGTATATTTCGCTAGGGCTTGTCTAGATTCTTCTGCATTAGGATCATCAACACTAGAACCCGCTCTTAAATCTTTAATTGCTTTTTCAAGCGCTTCTGAACTTAAACCATTATCCTTTAGTAATCTTCCCAAATCACTTCTATCATTAGTTGCAGCAAGAACAAAAAATTCACTAGAAATATAGCTATCTCCATAATCTTTAGAAATATTATCAGCTATATCTAATAGCTTACTCAAGGCATTGGAGATATGTGTGTCGCCAAGCTGATTACTAGAAATTTTAGGAAAATTATTAATAATTTTCCTAAGTCCATCACTTAATCTAGATATATTTACCCCTGTTTTTAATAATAAACCTCTAATAGTATTAATGTCTTGAGCTAATAAAGAGGACATAAGATGTGCGGGCTCAATAAATTGATGATCGTTATCCAACGCTAAAGATTGTGCATTAGACAATGCAATTTCTAAATTACTTGTAAGTTTATCTGCTCTCATAATATTTAATAATTATTACTATTCAAAATAATTAATGGGGATTACTGGAGAAATATCAACTTATAAATTACTTCAGCACTTAATCTAACCATAAAATAGTAGCCATTCTTCCACTCTTAGAATCTCTACGATATGAAAAAAAACGATTTTTCTCATTAAATGTACAGAAATTACCCCCATATATTGAATATATTTCAAAATGATTAAATATCAATCTAGCAAGACCGTAAAGATCTAGATTCCAAGAATTATTAGTATTTTTTTTGAATTGAGAATCAACAGCAATATTAAGATTTCTGAAAGCTTGATAAACTTTATCACTAACCTGATAAGCAGCTTGGCTTATACCAGGGCCCATCCAAACAATTAATTCACTAGGGTTACAATCCATAAGTTTGATAGCATTCTGGATAATTCCACTAGATAATCCACGCCAACCTCCATGTAATGCACAAATTTTATCTTCTACAGTTGATGAGATAAGTATAGGCAGACAATCAGCCGAAAGAATAGCTAAAACATTTTTCTTTTTCTGAGTAAATAAACCATCTCCTTCTATGTTTTTAATTATTGTATTATCTATGTCTATTACTAAAGAGCTATGGATCTGATTTAACCATATAGGTTCATTTGGTAAATCAAAGTATTCAACTAATCTTTTTCTATTTAATATAATTTTTTCTTTATTAATATCTAATTGAAATGAAAAATTATTTTCAGAATAATCTCCTATCTCAGTAGTAAAGGCCTTAACATTTTTTTTTACAGGCCAATCTGGTTTTACACATTTAATTTTCATCAACAAATAGTTCTTTATCTCTTGCTAATATTATTAATATATCACTCATATCTTTAGGTAAAGAAGATGTAAATGAAATACCTTTACCTGATGAGGGATGAATAAATGATAGATAACTTGCATGAAGTGCTTGTCTTTTAAATTTAGAAATTGAGTCCTTCAATTCATTAGAGGGGGATGAAGGTAATATTGGTCTTCCTCCGTATATAGGATCTCCTAATAATGGATAGTTTTCATAGGATAAATGAACTCTTATTTGATGAGTTCTACCCGTTTCTATTTTAATTTCTAATAAACAGTGAGCTCTAAATTTCTCAATTACTTTATAGAATGTTTTAGCAGGTTTTCCATTATTATTAACAGTCATTTTTAACCTATCTCTGGGATTTCTAGAAATAGGATGGTCAATTGTTCCGCCAGATATTGGAATATTGTTACAAATACCAGAATAAATCTTTGTAACTCTCCTATCTTTTATCTGATTAATTAAGCTTAAGTAGCTAGCTGACTTCCTTGCCACAACAATTAGCCCACTTGTATCTTTATCAAGACGATGAACGATTCCTGCTCTGGGCAATATTCCCTGATTAGGGTCTAAATATAGTAACCCATTTTGCAAAGTACCAGAATGATTGCCTGCACCTGGATGAATAACAAGTCCACTAGGCTTATTTATTATATAGAAATCATTATCCTTATGTATTATATCTAATGGAATGTTTTCCGGCTCAATAGGAATTACTGGCTCTAGATCAACATCAAGATTGATGACCTGCCCTTTAAAAACCTTAGTCTTTGGATCCGCTCTTTTCCCATTTAATGTTAACTGACCAGACTCAATCCACCCTTTTAGCTGACTTCTAGAAAATCTATTAAAAGACTTTGCCGAAGCTTGATCTAAGCGAATTCCAGAAAGCTCATTGGTAACTATTATGTTTTCGTTGACCTTTTCCAAGTTTTTAAATCCAAAAGAACAAAATTTCAAAATATGTTAATATTTTATGAAAATAAAAAATATTTACATTATCATTATTTAAATAAACCTACACTATTATTTATGATTAAAATACATAAAAAAATTTCAATTATATGTCTTATATTTATTGTCCTTTCATCCTGTACCAACAGTGATAATGATATTTTAGATGAAGGTGGTGAAGCCCTTTATCAAAGAGGTATTGAAAGTATGGCTGATGGAAATTATCCAACAGCTTTGGCTTATTTCCAAGCACTTGAAGCTAACTACCCATTTAGCAACCTAACTAGGCAAGCTCAATTAGATATAATTTATGTATATTATAAAAGTTCACAGCCAGAGTTAGCAATAGATGCTGCGGAAGAGTTTGAAAGGGAAAACCCTACGCATCCTAGAGTTGATTATTGTTTATATATTATTGGACTGTCATATTTTGATGAATCTCCTAACTTCCTAGAAAGATGGTTTAGTGTAGATCTTGATATTCGCCCCCCAAAAAATACACTCCAGGCTTTTCAGAGTTTCCAAGAGCTCTTAAGAAGATTTCCTAATAGTCAATATGCCCCTGATGCTAGAGAAAGAATGATTTTCCTCAGAAATAGATTAGCTGCTTATGAAAATCATGTAGCAGAATATTATATTAGGCGAGGAGCTTATTTAGCTGCAATAAATAGAGCAAAATATGCATTAGAACACTACTCTGGCTCACCAGAATTAGAAATTTCACTAACTCTAATGATTAATGCTTATGAAATGATTGGAATGAATAATTTGGCTTCTGATGCAAGAAGAATTTTAGATGAAAATTTTCCTAGTCAATAACCAGAAGTAATAGGGTATCTCCAATCTCTTCCAAATGCTCTTTTACTAATTCTTACACCTGGTGGAGACTGCCTTCTCTTGTATTCATTTTTTTTAACCAGTTCTAAAATTCTTACAACAACCTGTCTATCAAAGCCAAGATTTTCAATCTGCTCTACTGAGGAGTCTCTTTCTATAAACTCTTCAAGTATAGAATCTAGAATTTTATAATCAGGTAAACTGTCACTATCTTTCTGATTTTCTCTTAGTTCAGCAGAAGGCTCACGAGATATAACTCTTTCTGGTATAACTGAGCTAATAGTGTTTCTATAATGTGCTAATTTATATACTAATGTTTTGCTACAATCCTTTAAAGGAGCGAACCCTCCTGCCATATCTCCATATAATGTTGCATAACCAACTGCCATTTCACTTTTATTACCAGTAGTTAGAAGCAAACTATTCATCTTATTTGAAAGAGCCATAAGTATAATACCTCGGCATCTAGCCTGGATATTTTCTTCAGTTACATCTTGCTTTAGTCCAAAAAAAGAGTCTTTTAACAAATCTAAGCTCGATTGGAAAATTTTTTCAATCGATATAATTTTATAATTAACATTTAAATTTTCAGCCTGAAGACGAGAGTCCTCTAAACTAATTTCTGAAGTAAATCTAGAAGGCATCATTATAGTTTCAACACGGTCACCTCCTAGAGCATCATAGGCAACACACAATGTTAAGGCAGAATCTATACCTCCAGATAAACCTAAAATGACATTCTTAAAGTTATTTTTATTAACATAATCTTTTGTTCCTAAAACTAATGCATCATAGATACTCTTAATTGATGATTGCTCAGGAGAGATATTATTAGCCTTAAATTGAATTGATCCTGAATTTTGCTCGACCTCAATATAATCTATTTGCTCTAAGAAACTATTAGATCTTTGTATTACTTTACCATCTGAATTTAATATAAACGAAGCTCCATCAAACACAAGCTCATCTTGTCCGCCTACCATATTTACATAAATGACAGGAACTCCATTTTTTTTAGCCTTAGAAGATAAAGTTTTCTCTCTTAATAAACTTTTATCTATCTGGTAAGGGGAACCATTGATAGCAACTAAAAAATCAGCCCCTTGAGAACATGTAAGATCAAATGGGCCATCCTCCCAAATATCTTCACAAATTAAAATACCAATCTTTAAGCCCATAAAATTAACGACTGAGATTTTATCTCCTGGTTTAAAATACCTCTGCTCATCAAAAACAGAATAATTAGGCAGTATTAATTTCCTATGTCTAACTATCTCTTGTTGATCAAAAATAAAAGCTGCTGAATTATGAATATAATCTTTATTGTGCTCTGGAAAACCTACACAGATAGCTATATCTTTTGTTTTAGATTTAAGATACTCAATGGATTTCTCTACTCTTTTCTTCATACCATGATGAAATAAAAGATCTTCTGGGGGGTATCCTGAAATTGCTAGTTCAGGATAAATAACCAAATCACATTTCTCTTTATCTCGAGCTTCTTCTGCAATAGAAATAATTTTCTTTGTATTTGATTCTATTGCACCTACATGGGTATTGATTTGTGCAATTGCAATTCTCACTCTAACGCCTTACTCATTGCTTCGCCAAGCTCAGCTGGAGACCTAACAGTAATAACGCCTGCTTTATCTAATGCATTATATTTCTCTGATGCTGTTCCTTTACCTCCAGAAATAATTGCACCAGCATGTCCCATTCTCTTGCCTTTTGGAGCTGTTACGCCAGCAATATAAGCAACAACAGGCTTCTTTACATCGCTATGAATATATTCAGCTGCTGCCTCTTCATCGGTTCCACCAATTTCTCCGACTAATATAATTCCTTTTGTATCTGGATCATTCTCAAATTCTTCTAGGCAATCAATAAAATTCATCCCTCTTACGGGATCACCCCCAATACCTATACAAGTAGTCTGTCCCAAACCTTCATTAGTTGTTTGAAAAACTGCCTCATAGGTTAAGGTTCCTGAACGGGATATTATGCCTATTGAGCCAGGAGAATGAATAAAACCTGGCATTATACCTATCTTGCAACTACCAGGTGTAATAATGCCAGGACAATTAGGACCAATTAATCTACAATCATAATTTTTTATTACTGATTTAACTTTAACCATATCTAAAACAGGCAGTCCCTCTGTAATACAAACTATTAGCTCAACTCCATTTTCTGCAGCTTCTATAATGGCATCTGAAGCATAAGCTGCAGGAACATAAATCATACTGACTTTCGCTCCTGTAACATTTACTGCCTCTTTTACATTATTAAATATAGGTAAGTTTAGATGCTCTTGTCCTCCCTTACCGGGTGTAACGCCAGCAACAACAGAGGTTCCATATTGAATACATTGCTCTGTATGAAAGCTTCCCTGCCTTCCAGTTAAACCTTGACAAATAACCTTTGTGTCTTTACCAACTAAAATACTCATAAAAGCTATCCCTCAGCCAACGAAATTATTTTCTTTGCAGCATCTGTTAATGACTCAGCTGCAATTATTTTAAAATGACTTTCTTTGAGCAATTTCTTGCCTTTTTCAACATTAGTCCCTTCTAGTCTTACAACTACTGGAACATCTACGCCTACTTCCTTAACAGCCATAATTATTCCCTCAGCAATTAAATCGCACCTTACAATACCTCCAAAAATATTAACGAGAATTGCTTCGACACTTTTATTAGCCAGAATAATTTTAAATGCCTCTGTTACTCTCTCAGCAGTTGCTCCGCCACCTACATCAAGGAAATTTGCAGGTTCACCGCCATGAAGCTTAATTAAATCCATGGTAGCCATCGCTAAACCAGCACCGTTAACCATGCATGCAATGTTGCCGTTAAGAGAAACATAATTCAGATCATGCTTAGTGGCTATCCTTTCTTGTTCATCTTCTTGAGACTCATCTCTTAGATTGCCTAATTCTGATTGCCTGAACAAAGCATTATCCTCAATATTAATTTTTGCATCTAAAGCTACTATATGACCTGTTTTGGTCAAAATTAAAGGGTTTATCTCAACTAAGCTAGCATCTGATTTTTGAAATAAGTCAATTAGCTTTAACAATATATCTTTAAGTTCTCTTCGTTGGGATGCATCCAGTGAAAGACTTAAACCAAGATTTTCTGCATCATTTTCTGTAATGCCTGTTTCAGGATGCACTTCAGTAGTAAAAATCTTCTCTGGTGTTTCTGCAGCAACTTTTTCTATATCCATTCCGCCACATTCAGAACCCATAATAACTAATTTTTCTCTTGATCTATCAACGAGCAAGCTTAAATACAACTCTTTTAATATTTCAGATCCTTCTTCAATATAGACAGAATTTATTGGAAGGCCAGCATCTCCAGTTTGGTGAGTTGATAAATTATTACCTATTAAATCACTGGTAAATTTAGCAACATCATCAAAAGAGTGTGCTAATTTAACACCGCCCGCTTTTCCTCTTCCGCCAGCATGTACTTGAGCCTTAACAACCCACAACTGTCCGCCTATATCTTTAGCAGCCTTAACGGCTTCTTTAGCATTATAGGCAATAATTCCTTTAGGTACCGGAATACCATAATCCTTAAAAATAGCTTTTGATTGAAATTCGTGAAGGTTCAATTTAAATTATCTCTATATTAAATTATCTAATTATATTTTATCATTTATTAAGATTAATTTAAGCTTTTAGGTACAGTTTAGGAATATAATTAAGATTGAAAAAATATATAGAAAATATATGTTAATTAATAATTATACTCTATTTCTTATAATTTGCATTATTAGCTTAATAATAGGAAGCTTTATTAGCTTGGCTAGCTTTAGAATCCCAATTATTTTGGAAAGAAAATACAATAAAACACTTATATCTAAATACAATAAGCATAAATTTTATAATTTAGTAATACCGCGCTCCAACTGCCCTCAATGTCTAAATATCATTCCTTTATACCAAAATATTCCATTATTTAGCTATATTACTCTTAGAGCTAAATGTAGTAATTGTAAAAAACCAATTTCTATTAGATACCCAATCATTGAATTAGTCACCCTTCTGGTATTTATACTAACTTTCTTTCAATTTGGGTTAAGCCTAGATTTGATAGCAATCTATATATTTGCATGTTTATTAATCACAGTATCAATAATTGATATTGAGCATGGGCTGCTCCCAGATATAATAACAATACCAATATTAATTGTAGGGATTTTATTTAATTATCTATTTTTGGGCGTAACTGAGTTTTACTCAAGTTTAATTGGCGCTATCTGTGGTTACTATAGCTTATGGATAATTTATAAAATTCATCATTTTTTTACTAATAGGGAAGGATTAGGTTATGGTGACTTTAAGCTTATGGCTGGTTTAGGGGCATGGATAAGTTGGCAATTTATACCATTTATATTATTCTTTTCTTCAATACTAGGAATATTTTATTCAATATTTTTAATAATGTTCAAAAAACATACTATTAGGTCAACTATCCCTTTTGGTCCATTTCTAGCTATTGTAGGCTTCTTTACTTTTTTATATAAACAAGAATTGTTAGTATTTTATCTACTATATTTATGAATAATAACATATTTAAAATAGGTCTAACTGGAGGTATAGCTACTGGTAAAACAACAGTTGCTGATATATTTTCAAATCTTGGTATAGAAATTATTGATACTGATGAAATAGCAAAAGAGGCTGTTAAACCAGGAGAACCAGCACTAAAATTAATAATTGATTCTTTTGGTAAAGATATAATAGAAAAAAAATCTAAAAAACTAGATCGTAGAAAATTAAGAAGAATAATTTTTGAAAATAATGAATATAAAAAAAAGCTGGAATCAATTCTGCACCCTATCATTCGTAAAAAAACTCTTGATCTCCTACTAGAAACAAAATCAAAGTATGTAATAATTGTTGTACCCCTTTTAATTGAAACAGGGTTTATAGAGATTGTGGATTATGTAATAGTTGTCGATTGCCCCAAAAAAACTCAACTCCAAAGATTATTGGAGAGAGATAAAATAAGTAAAAAAGATGGGGAAAACATAATAAAAAACCAAATAAATAGGAAAGATAGGCTAAAAAAGGCTGATATAGTAATCGATACTAGCAAGGATATAAAATCTGTTATAAATCAAGTTAATAAGATATATTTAAGAATTGCTCAAGGATCCTGACCAATTTAATTTTTGGACCGATCTCTCACTTTTCTCTAATATTTTAATACCATAATCTTTCCTTAAATCACAAATTCTTTTATTTAATAATTCATCATCACAATTATATGGCCATTTTTTTATCATAGCCTTAGTTCTTGATTTAATTAATTTCTTAACTATCCGAGTATTTTGATAAAGCTTAATAAATCCTTTTATCCCTACTTCAGTAAAAAATACTTTATATAATTTTAACAATTCTTTGTTTGTAAATGAATATTTTAATAAATCTAACCAACTAAATTGCGTTCCATAAAGAGTCCATGTATCAAGCATTGCTTCTTGTTCCAAAGATATATCAAGGCCAAAAATAACATGTGTACAATCATGGTTCCTCATTATTGATGATCCAGGATCATCTTCTATTTTTTTTATTGCATTGTTATTTATTTCCGCTGATTTGAGCAAAGAATAATATATTTCTAACCCTTCTTTAAGCGTAAGATTACAATCCTGATCCTGGTAAGCTATTTTTTCAGTCATATAGTTCTTTTTAAAACAATAATTTATATATAAATATAATAACAATAGTAATTTTATTTTATAAGATTATACTACTATTTAATCATTATTATTATTAATAAATCAAATGGCTATACCAAAAGAATTGCTTCTAGAAAATAAAGATATGATCAATTTTGATCAACCTCTAAATGAGATTATGAGAACCTTCTTGAGAACGGAGTTTCTATATAAGCAACTTTTATTTCATCAAAATAATTTATCTGACTTTAGCGTAAGAGCGGCAATCTCTTCTATTATAGAAATAATAAGTATTATAAATAGATCTGGATTAAAAAATGATCTAATAAAGCAATTTGATAAACAGGAAGATATTTTACTATCATATAAAAAACAGTCTGGCGTAGATCTAGATAGGATAGAAAAAATATTTATTGAAATAAGTAGTGCTAAAGAAGAATTATTAGCTCTTGATAGTGATCTACCATCTAAAATTTATGATTCTGAGTTCCTGCATGCAATAAAACACAGAAGTAATATACCAGGAGGAACTTGTATATTTGATTTGCCAAATTTTGCCTATTGGGTTAATCAACCAAAAGAGGAATTGCTATCTGGTCTTGAAGAATGGATTAAGGAAATTAAACCTATTTGTGAATCAATTATTCATATCTTATGGCTTATAAGAAATAGCAATATTACTAACAATGAAATTGCAAAAAATGGAATGTTCCTCCATGAATTAAGTAAAGATAATAAGATAATAATGATTACTATATCTATTAATAAAAATTCAAATTTTTATCCAGAAATCAGCGCTGGAAAACATAGATTTTCAGTAAGATTTCTAGAGTGGATAAGCATATACGATCATACATCCCAAGTGAAAAATGATGTTAATTTTCATCTATCTCTTTGCCAATAGAAAATCTTGTATTTTCTGATCAGCAGGCAATAACTTAAATTTAAATAGGTCTTCAGGATGGACCCAAGCAATTTCCTGACCTTCTTTTGATTTTGGCTCACCAAGAAAACTTTTTATAATCCAAATATCCAAATTAACCATATAATCTTCATATTGATAGTAATAATTCATGATAGGCTTAGCCTTACTCACAATAATACCTAATTCTTCTAGGAGTTCTCTTGAAAGAGCAGACATATTATCTTCTTGTAAGTTAATTTTGCCGCCTGGAAATTCCCAATATCCTTCCATATATTTACCAGGTAGCCTCTTATTAATAAGAACATTATTGTTATTATCAAAAATTAATCCTATTACTACTTTTTGGTAATGCTTTCCATTATGCATGTTTTGTAAATTTCTATTTTCCGCAACAATGCTTATATTTTTTTCCTGATCCACAAGTACATAGTTCATTTCTTCCTACCTTTGGGCCTTTTCTTACAAAAGGTGCTTTATCAGCGGTATTAGTAGAAGAAAGTTTTTTTTGTGCTGTCAAGCCTGGTGCTGGTGCATGCTTAAAGTTCATATTCTTTATAGGAGTATTTTTAGGCTTTAATACTTCTGCATCTTCTGGTTTTCTAATCTGAACCTTAGATAAAGTAGAAATAGTATCAATCTTTACTCTATCTAACATATCACTAAACATTTCAAATGCTTCTCTCTTGTATTCTTGCTTAGGATTTTTTTGTGCATATCCCCTAAGATGTATCCCTTGTCTTAAATATTCAAGCGCCCCTATGTGCTCTTTCCAGTGGATATCTAAGTTTCTTAACATTAAATTCTTTTCGAGATTATGCATAACTTCAATTCCAACACTTTCTTTTTTTTCTTCATATTCTGATTCAACTTTATTAATACAATATTCTCTTACATCCTGTTCATTAAGAGAGTGATCTGACTCTAGTAAAGAATGAATATTGATCTGGGTTCCAAATTTTTGATCAAGAATTTTGCTCAAGCCTTCTTTATCCCAAACTTCTTCTACACTCTGAGGCTCAATAAAATCATCAATAACTTGATTGATCACCTCTTCTCTTATCGACAGAATAGCTTCTCCAATATTTTCTGAATTCATAAGTTCAGACCGCTGCTTATAAACAACTTTTCTTTGATCATTAGTAACATCATCATATTCTAAAAGCTGTTTTCTAATGTCAAAATTATGAGCTTCAACCTTTCTCTGGGCCCTTTCTATTTGTTTAGATAATATTTTACTTTCTATAGCCTCATCTTCTTGCATACCAGCTCTAGACAATAAATTTTTTGTTCTGTCAGGATCCCCAAAAACTCTCATTAAATTATCCTCCATTGAAAGATAAAACCTACTTGATCCTGGGTCACCTTGCCGACCTGACCTTCCTCTTAATTGATTATCTATCCTTCTAGAATCATGTCTTTCGGTACCAACTATATGCAAACCACCTGACTCTATTACTTTTCTATTAGATTTTTCCCACTCAATTCTAATGTTCTCTATATCATTATTATCTTCTAAAATATTTAATTTTCCCCCCAAAACTATATCTGTACCTCTGCCAGCCATATTTGTTGCTATAGTAACTACCCCAGGCCTACCAGCTTGTTCCACTATCTCTGCCTCCTGTTCATGATATTTAGCATTTAATACTCTATGAGAAATATCTTCCTTCTTTAACAAAGATGACAGTAGCTCAGAAGTTTCTATTGAAGTTGTACCTACTAAAATAGGCTGACCTTTTAATCTTCTCTCATTTATATCTTTAATTATTGCAGCAAATTTTCCTTTTTGAGTTAAATAAACTAAATCTGGAAGATCATCTCTTACCATAGTTAAGTTAGTTGGAATTACTACAGCTTCTAAACCATATATTTGCTGAAACTCAAAAGCTTCTGTATCGGCTGTACCTGTCATGCCAGAAATTTTATTATATAGCCTAAAATAATTTTGAAAGGTTATAGAGGCTACTGTTTGATTTTCCTCTTTTACTTTCAGGTTTTCTTTTGCCTCAATAGCTTGATGCAATCCATCAGACCATCTCCTACCAGCCATTGTTCTTCCAGTAAATTCATCAACTATTACAACCTCGCCATCCTTAACAATATAATCAACCTCTTTTTTAAATAAAGCATGCGCCCTTAGGGCAGAATTTAAATGATGTAATAAACGTATATTGCCAGCATCATAAAGACTGTCGCCATGCAAAAGCAGCCCTGCCTCTTCAAGAAGACTCTCAGCTTTTTCATGACCTTCTTCTGTTAAGTGAGCCTGTTTAGACTTTTCATCAATAGTATAATGCCCAGGGATAATTAACTTACAAACAGTCGGGTTATTATTTAAGTCTATTTCTACAAGGTGGCAACCTTTATTCTTGCTAATTTCTAATGCTTCATCTATCTTCTTTATACCTAAAGAATTTCCATTTATATCAAGTAAAGAAATATTTGATGCATCAATATCATCATTCACCTTACCTTCTGGGATATTATGAATCTTTAGTTTTGGCACAAGCTTATTAATACTTACATAGAGACTAGTACTCTCATCAGATTTACCTGAAATAATTAATGGTGTTCTTGCTTCATCAATTAAAATAGAATCAACTTCATCAACAATAGCGAATGCAAGCTTCCTCTGAAACCTATCTTCTAGTCTAAAAGCTAAATTATCCCTTAGATAATCAAAACCAAGTTCGTTGTTAGTAGCATAAGTTATATCTGCCTGATAGGCCTCATGTTTATCTATAGGATTTTGACCGCTTTTTATTACCCCAACATTTAAACCCAAAAATTTATACACAGGTCCCATCCAATCTGAGTCCCTTTGAGCTAAATAATCATTTACTGTAACAATATGCACGCCGTCACCTGTCAAAGAATTCAAGTACGCCGGTAATGTAGCAACTAGAGTTTTCCCTTCTCCTGTCCTCATTTCAGCTATTTTTCCATTATGTAAAGCTATTCCACCAATTAGCTGAACATCAAATAATCTAAGCCCAAGTACTCTGACAGCTGCCTCCCTCACTATAGAAAATGCTTCAGGCAATAATTGTTCTAGTGATTCACCTCTAGAATATCTAAGACGGAAATCTTCTGTTTTCTTAGATATCTCTTCATCGGTTAGTAACTTGACTTCACTTTCTAGTATGTTGATTCTTGATACAATTTTACTATAACTTTTGAGTAGTCTTTTATTACGGCTACCTAGTAATTCAGTAAAAAAATTATAAAAAAAGCTAAACAAAGATAAATTCCTCAAAATAAATTATTAAGTTATGTTATTTTAATATATATAATAATAAACTAGATTTAAAATGATTCGAAAAAATCCTTCTTCTATATCAAAAATTTTAAACTCTAAATTAGGAAAAATGTCTAATTTGATAAAAGAAATCAATAGGCATAATAAAATAACAAGTAAAATCAAGGGTTTATTGCCTAAGGAAGATGCCGACCACTTGGTTGATGCAAATATATCCAAAGATGGAACTTTAATACTTCTAGTTGACTCCTCTGAATGGGCCGCCCGTATACGCTATATTGCACCTGACCTTGTGAAAAAAAAGATTATTGTAAAAGTTCTACCTCAAAAAAACTAATCAGAAACACTCGGAGCTAATCTATATGAAGAAGGTAAATCAACTTCATTTTGAAAAACTACTTCTTCATAACTGTCAGGTGAAGATATAAGCTCTCTTAATAATAAATTATTTAAATTATGGCCTGATTTATAACCATTAAATTCTCCTATCAATGATGCACCCATTAAATATAAATCTCCGATAGCATCTAGAATTTTATGTCTAACAAACTCATCCCGAAAACGAAGGCCATCTTCATTAAGAACTCTAAATTCATCCAAAACAATAGCATTATCCATGCCTCCACCAAGAGTCAAATCCTTCTCTCTTAAAATTTCTAGATCTCTAAGAAAACCGAAAGTTCTAGCACGGCTAATTTCTTTCAGAAAACTTGTAACAGAAAATTCTATTGAAACTGATTGGCTATTCATCTTAAACACTGGATGTTCAAAATCTATATCCATATTTAATCTAAAACCATTATAAGGAGACAACCTTGCGATCTTGTCACCATCTCTAACTTCTACTGTTTTATTTATCTTTATAAATTTCTTATTAGCAGTTTGTGTGTCAATACCAGCAGATTGTAATAAGAAAACAAAAGGTGCTGCGCTTCCATCCATAATAGGTACTTCAGCAGCTGTTAACTCAACAAATGCATTATCAATACTTAAACCAGCCATTGCCGACAACAGGTGTTCTACTGTTGCTACCTTAATATTTTTATATTCTATTGTAGTACCTAAAGTAGTATGAGAAACATTTTGTGCTTTTGCAGGAATATCAATTGGCTGATCTAAATCAATCCTCCTAAAAACTATACCGGTATTTTGTGGAGCAGGCCTAATTGTCATATAGACCTTTTCACCGCTATGGAGACCTATACCACTAGCGCGGATTGATTCTTTTATCGTTCTCTGTTTCACAAGAAATTATAAATCCAGACTTCAATTTAAGTGGCAATACTAACATACTGCACTAAATAAGTGCAAAAAATTAAAGATAGACCACCTAATAATAAGCTTTTAAAAATATAAATTAGTTAGTCTGCCTGCCTCCTAAGAAAAGCTGGAATATCTAGCATATCCTCTTGATCTAGCTTCTCCTCAACATCTTCACTATTCCTCCTTACTGTAGGTATATCTAGATCATTGTAATTCGGATTTTCGTTAACAACTTTATCAGAAGATGAAACAACCCTTATTTCTTTTGGATTAGATTCTTTTCCAAGTCCTGTTGCAACAATAGTAACCCTAATTTCTTCATTCATATCTGGTTCTATTACAGTTCCAAGAATTACCTCAGCATCATCTGCAGCAAACTGCTTAACCGTCTCTCCCACTTCTTGGAATTCTCCTATAGATAGATCCATTCCAGCAGTAACATTAACTAGCACTCCATTAGCTCCAGATAAATTAATATCCTCCAGAAGAGGGCTAGAAATTGCTGCTTCAGTAGCTTCTGCGGCTCTTCCCATACCAGAAGCACTTCCTGTTCCCATCATAGCCATACCCATCTCTGACATGACAGTTCTAACATCTGCAAAATCTACATTAACCAATCCTGGCTTTGTAATTAACTCTGCTATACCCTGAACAGCTCCCTTTAAAACCTCATTAGCTGATTTAAATGCATCTAAAAGTGACGTCTCTGAACCAAGCACGCTAAGTAGTTTCTCGTTAGGAATGGTAATTAGAGAATCAACATGCTTTGCTAATTCTGCAATCCCATGATCTGCAAAGCCTTTACGTTTCTTTCCTTCCATCTCAAAAGGCCTAGTAACTACGGCGACAGTTAGAATACCTAACTCTTTGGCTAACTGAGCTATAACTGGTGCAGCACCTGTTCCTGTTCCACCTCCAAGGCCTGCGGTTATAAATAGCATATCGGTTCCACCTATAACTTCTTGGAGTCTATCTCTATCTTCCATTGCGGCCTGACGGCCTATATCAGGATCGGCTCCAGCTCCTAAGCCTTTAGTTATATTACAACCAATTTGTATATTAGTTTTAGCGTTGGTACCTCTCAATGCTTGTGCATCTGTATTAGCACAAATAAAATGAACTCCTTGAATGCCAGAGGAAAGCATATGAGATACAGCATTACCACCACCGCCACCAACTCCTATTACTTTTATAATCGCAGTTTCATTATTATTATCCATTAACTCAAACATTATTAACTCCTATATTAAAGAACTTATTTATTACCAACCTTGAAACCAAGTTTTCATTCTATTAAATAACTCAGATCCCCCGCCTAAATTTTCAGAACCTACATCATCTGACTCCTTACCAAAAAGTAATAACCCTACTCCAGTAGCATGAATCGGGTTTCTTACCACATCTACTAAACCATCTACATACTGTGGGACACCTAGCCTAACAGGCATATGAAATATTTCCTCAGCAAGTTCTACTGCCCCTTCCATTTTTGAACATCCACCAGTAAGAACTATTCCAGCTGCAACCAGATCTTCAAATCCAGATCTTCTTAATTCATCTCTAACAAGTGAAAATAATTCTTCATATCTTGGCTCAACAACTTCTGCTAAAGTTTGCCTTGATAATCTTCTTGATGGCCGGTCACCTACACTAGGAACTTCTATAGTCTCATCTTGGTTTGCTAGCTGAGACAATGCACAAGCGTATTTAATCTTTATTTCCTCAGCATATTGAGTCGGCGTCCTCAAAGAAACTGCTATATCATTAGTTACCTGATCACCAGCAATTGGAATTACAGCAGTATGCTGGATAGCTCCTCCTACGCATACAGCTATATCTGTTGTACCTCCTCCCATATCAATTAAGCATACGCCAAGCTCTTGCTCATCTTCAGTCAGAACTGAATAGCTAGAAGCTAACTGTTCCAAAACAATATTGCTAACTTCAAGACCGCATCTCTGAATACACTTAACGATATTTTGTGCAGCACTTACAGCTCCTGTTACAAGATGAACCTTTGCTTCTAATCTTACTCCAGACATCCCTATTGGCTCACGGATACCTTCTTGATGATCTATCAAAAACTCCTGAGGTAAGACATGTAATATTTTTTGGTCAGATGGTATAGCTACAGCTCTTGCAGCATCTATAACTCTTTCTACATCTCCTGAGCTAACCTCTCTATCAAGAATTGCAACTATCCCATGAGAATTAATACTTTTTACATGACTTCCTGCAATGCCAGCAAATACATTATTAACTTCACAACCTGCCATCAATTCTGCCTCTTCAACAGATCTCTGAATAGACTGGACCGTTGATTCAATATTTACTACCACTCCTCTTTTTAATCCTCTTGATGGATGTGAACCAATTCCAATTACCTCTACCTTATTATCTTCAGATATTTCTCCCACAATTGTCACAACTTTTGAAGTGCCTATATCTAATCCAACTATAAGGTTTCTATCTTCTTTTTTAGCCAATTAAAATCACCTCCCATTTAAATATTTTATAAACTCGCTAAACGATCTTCCTGTATATCTTTCCAGCCTACAGAAAAGCCACTTGTATATCTCATATCTATATATGAAATACGATTAAAATCTTCTTTAAGATTTGGAATAACAATATTAAAAAGTCTATTAGTTCTATTATTTACTTCTTTCCTACCAATACGAATCTCAGGTCCGCTAGAAAATGAAATTAGCCATGAATATCTCTCATCCATTGAAATAAAATCTAAATCAAGGTTAGTTTTTTCTAATGAGTCTTTTATTTCAAAATATTTATTGGATATTTTAAACTCTGACCCTTCAGGTCCAAAAAGATTTGGTAATTCAGGGAAATGATTATTGCCTCTATCAATAAATATTTCTCCTCTTTCATTAAGAAGGCTATTTTTATTCCATATAGCAGTAGGAATTTGCTCATATATTCGAACAGCAATCTTATTTGGCCACCTTCTAGTTATCTCAACATTATCAACCCAATCTAACCCTTCTAAACGTGCCTCTAATGATCTTATTTCTATGCTAAAAAAACCTTTTCCTAAAACTCCTGAAAATATCTCTTCTACTTGAATTGGGTTTACTCTTTGAAATAAACCGACTAACTCAAGCTTCTGAATTGGCGTATCTAAAAATATTCTAGAGGCCAAAAAAATACAAATAACTAAAACAGTAAATAATATGGAATTAAATAAACTTCTATATTTATATTTTTTATTGTGTTCAATTATATTAATCACTAAATTAATCCTTTCTTAATTAAAGAATTGCTAAAACTATTCTCACCGATAATCTTTACTTCTAATTCGAGGTCTATACTAAATTTATCTTTTACTTTGTTTTTAATTTTATAAATTAAATTTTCAATATCTGATGCTCTAGCAGAACCTAAATTAATAATAAAATTTGCATGCTTCTCAGAAACCGCTGCATCTCCTACTCTTTGACCTTTTAGTCCAGCTTCATCAATTAATCTAGCTGCATAATCATCTATTGGATTTCTAAACACAGAACCACAACTTCTTTTACCTATAGGCTGAGCTTTTGCCCTTTTGCTTAATAATTTTCTTGTATCACCTGTATTAATGTTTTCATCTTTATATAATGCGAAAGTAGCACTTAAAAACCATTCTTCCTGAATTCCCTCAACTGACCTATAAGATACTTTGTACTCTTTTGGAGTTCTTTTATTAATTTCGCCTTTACGGTTTATTGTTTCTACTGAATCAATATTCATCCAAGTCTCTTCACCAAAAGCACCAGCGTTCATAGCTAAAGCACCTCCTAGAGTTCCAGGAATTCCTGCAAAAAAAGAAGTAGGTCCCAATTTTAATTTTGTGCACTTTTTTGAAAAAATAGCACAGGGCATACCTGAACTTACTTTTATTATATTTTCTTCTATCTCCATAAATTCTCTAGGTAAATTTAAAGTACAAATTACTACACCTTTATAGCCCCCATCTCTAACTAATAAATTTGATCCTAAACCAATCCAATAGATACTTTCATTATCATCTAAGCTACTTAAAAAATATTTAAGGTCAGAGATGCTACTTGGTTTAAAAAAAATTCCTGCTTTTCCTCCTACATTCCATGAAGTATGCCTAGACATTGGCTCATCTATTATTAGAGTAGATGAACTACTTATTTTTTTTAATAAGCGTTCATTCATAATTTTATTCCAATTGGCTTTCTTGCTTTAAGAGAATAAAAAAGATTTTCTGAAGTAAGTCCAATATCTCCAGCACCCATTGTTAATAATATATCTTTAGGAATAATAATTTTTTTTAAAATTTCTGGTAATAAGTCTAGATTACTAAGAAAAATTGGTTCTAAATCACTACTCAATCTTATTGATCTTGTTAAAGATTTTCCATTTATACCACTAATAGGTTTTTCGCTTGCTGAAAAAATTTCAGTTACAATAAGAAAATCAACTTTTGAAAGAGACTCAACAAAATCATCGAATAACTCTTTTGTTCTAGAATATCTATGAGGTTGAAAAATAGTAACAAGTCTTCTTTCTGGCCATATCTCTCTAATTGCTTTAATTGTAGAATTTATTTCTGAAGGATGATGAGCATAATCATCAATATAATCAATTATTCCATTTTCTGTTACTAAATTTTCCTTAATATGAAATCGCCTATCAATACCAGAAAAATTATCTAAGGAATTCTTTATTATTTCTTTACTTATATTTAAATGAAGAGCCACGGCTATAGCTGCTAAGAAATTTTGAATATTATGTATACCTGGTAATTTAGATTTAATAGTGAATAGTAATTTATTTTTCCTATAAACCTTAAAATAAGTTTTTATACCTTTAATTTTAACTTCAGCTGCTCTTATCTCTGCATCCTCATCAAAGCCATATGTTATAATTTTTCTACTTATATTGTTTAAAATACTTTTAATATTGTTATCATCAATACACATAAATACTGTTCCATCAAATGGAAGGTTGTGAATAAAATCAAGAAATCCAATTTTTAATCTTTCTATATTGTTCCCGTAATTCTCTAAATGATCTGAGTCAATATTAGTAACTACTGATAATTTTGGCTGCAGATGTAAAAAAGATTTATCGCTTTCATCTGCTTCAGCAACTATGAAATTACCTAATCCAAGCTTAGCATTAGTATTAGTCTTATGAAGCTTTCCTCCTATAATAAAAGTTGGATCTAGATCGCTTTCATCAAGTATGCTAGCTATAAGGCTAGTTGTCGTAGTCTTGCCATGTGTACCAGAAATTGCTATACCATGTCTAAATCTCATTAATTCAGCTAGCATTTCTGCTCTTTTTATAATTGGAATATTTAAATTCTTAGCCTCTTGAACTTCTATGTTATCTTTTGATATAGCGCTTGATAAAACAATTAATTCTGCCTTATCTATGTTTTTCTTACTATGACCTCTATGAACTTTAATTCCTAGGCTGCTCAACCTTCTTGTAGATTCAGATATAGTTAAATCTGAGCCCTGAACTATAAATCCTAAATTATGAAGAACCTCTGCTATTCCACTCATACCAGATCCACCTATTCCTACAAAATGAATTACTTTAAAACTCTTTGATTCTTCTTTCATTTATCTTTACCCTGCCATATCAATACAAGTGTCAGCTAAAATTTTTGTTGCCTCTCTTTTAGAGTTATTTCTTGCTCTATTAGCAAAATTAATTAATTTATTTTTATTTTTTAAAATACTAAATATTTTTTCGTGAGATTCATCTGATTCAAGTTTATCTTCAGGTATAATTAGGCCAGCGCCATTAGAACAAAAATTAATTGCATTCTTATATTGGTGATCATCTATTGAATTTGGAAGCGGTATCAAAATTGCGCCTACGCCTACAGCCTCTAACTCAGAAATAGTTAGAGCTCCGGACCTACAAAAAACAATATCTGCCCAGGAATAAGCTTCAGCAATATTACTTATAAATACTTCTACCTTTGCTTTTATTTTTAAATCTTGATAGGAGCTTTCCACACAAGCCATATCCTGACCTACTTGATGCCAGACAGATATATCTGTATACAATTTTATTTCTTTTAGTAGCATAGGTATTTTTTTATTTAATGCTTTAGCGCCTTGACTACCTCCTAATATAAGAATATTAATAATTTTTTCTTTATTTGCTCTCTCACTAAATCTCTTTTCTGGAGGCTTTGTATTTAAAATAGATTTTCTAATTGGATTACCAATTAATATAGATTTAACTTTACTGGGAAAACTATTAGGAAAAGCTGTAAAAATCTTACTAGCAAATTTAGATAAAACCCTATTTGATGAACCAGCAATTGCATTCTGCTCATGTATTAATAATGGTTTTCTCATTAGCCATGCAGCTAGACCTCCTGGGCCTGAAACAAAACCACCAAAACCAACCACTACTGAAGGTCTGCATCTATAAAAAATTACTAATGTTTGAATAATAGAAAAAAATAACTTAAAAGGGGATAAAAACCATGATAAGTAGCCAAACCCTCTTAAACGAGGTACAGATATCCATTTAATATCAATACTTGCATCTTTAACTAATTTAGCCTCTAATCCTTTTTTTGTTCCAAGCCAGATTACATCTTTAGATCTATCTTTTAATTCTTTTGCAAGCGCTAAACCAGGAAATATATGTCCTCCCGTTCCACCAGCAGCTATTATGATAGGTCTTTTTGATCTCATCTTTTGATCCCTGTCCTTTTATGATATTTACTGCTTTTATTGATCTCGTGTTGAATCCTCATCAACAATGCTAAGGAGGCCAAAGTAACAATAATACTCACTCTTCCATAACTAAATAATGGCAAGGTTAGTCCCTTAGTAGGAAGTAAACCTACATTGACACCTATATTTATAAAAACTTGAATTCCTAAAGCTATACCTATACCGGAAGATAGAAGCGCTTGAAAGAGCATACCTTTCTCTATTGCTTTATTGCTATTCATAATAGCCTTATAAATTAAAATTCCAAATAATATTATTGTTATCGTAACACCTATTAAGCCAAGCTCTTCTGATAGTACCGCAAAGATAAAATCAGTATGGGCTTCTGGCAAATAAAATAATTTTTGTACGCTAGAGCCCAAACCAACACCATAAAAATCTCCGCTTCCTATGGCTATTAATGATTGTATTAACTGATATCCACTTCTGTCTGGATCAGACCATGGGTCTATGAATCCAGTTAACCTTTTTAATCTATAGGGCTCAGAGAAAGCTGCTAGCAATAAAGATGAAGCAACTATCATGAATGAAAATAAAAAATCCCTTATCCTGGCTCCGCCAATAAACAATAATCCTAGACTAGTTGTCATAAGAACTACGGTAGCGCCAAAATCTGGTTCAGCTAACAATAAAATTGATGCTAAAGCTATAAGAAATAATGGCCTTATAAAACCTGAGAAACTTTCCCTAAGTAAAGCCTGATGGCGAACTATATAACCTGATAGATAAATCATTAAGCATAGCCTTGCTGGCTCAGAGGGCTGCATTCTTAATGGCCCTAAAGATATCCATCTAGTACTTCCATTTGCTGTATAACCAATACTAGGAATAAAAACAGAAACTAGTAAGGCAAAGGCAAGTATTAAAAATAACCAATTTAATTTAAACCAATAATCAGTTGGTATTAATAATAAAATTACTCCTAATCCAAGACCGATAAATATCGCACTCATCTGCCGATATAAATAATAAAAAGGCTCTCCAAAATCTCTATCTGCTAAAGAAATTGAAGAAGATGTAACCATTATTATGCCAAGAATTAATAAACATAATGTAGGCAACAGAATGTCTAAATCAAGATGAAATCCTCTTATATTCAGGTTAGGCTTCACTGTAAAAACTCCTTAACTGAGCTTATATATTGATTTCCTCTTTCTACATAATTGTTATACATATCAAAACTTGAGCATGAAGGAGATAAAATAATTGTAGTATCCTTATCTGAAAGTTCCCATGCTCTCTCTACCGCTTCTTTCATTGATATTGCATGCTTTACAGGACATATACTTCTTAAAACATCCTCTATATTTTTAGCTGATTCACCTATAACAACAGCTCCAATTAATTTCTCTTTTGATGCTTCTGATAGTTCATTAAAATCCGATCCTTTGCCTCTTCCCCCAGCAATCAGAACTATAGGATTGTCATAACTATTAAGTGCAGCAATGGTTGAGCTAATATTGGTGGATTTAGAATCGTTTATAAAAGAAATGTTATCTTTCTTTTCTATAAGCTGACAACGATGTGGCAACCCTCTAAAGTTTTTTAGACTACTAAAATCAATTTTTATATCTAATGAGCTAGCTAAAGCAATAGCCGCTAATATATTTGATTCATTATGTGGCCCACTAATTTTTAAAGAATCTACTGGGAGTATTTCCTTACCAAATGCTGAATACCACCTAACATTTCCTATAGTTTTTATACTACAACCACTATCAAGATATTCTGATTGAGAAAAAGGTATAGATTTTTTCTTTGAATCTACCATCTTCTTAACTAGTGGATCATCATAATTAAAAATAGCTAACTTAGAAAAATCAAATATTTTTTTCTTAATATTTTTGTAATTTTTTATAGTTATATGTCTATCTAAATGGTCAGGCTTAATATTCAATATAGCAGCAGAATTAGATAAAGGTCTATCAGTAATATCTAATTGAAAACTAGATAATTCCAAAATATATATCTCAATATTATCATCGATTAAGTCTAAAGCTGGTACACCTAAATTACCCCCGGCAGCAACTCTAATCCCATTATTAGATAATAAGTGCTCTAATATTGAAACGACCGTGCTCTTACCATTTGTTCCAGTAATAGCTAATACTGGTTTAGAAACTTTTCTAACAAAAATTTCTATATCACTTAAAATTGGTATTTTAATTCTTCTTGCTTCTATAAGTATTGGAATATCATTTTTTATACCTGGAGAAACAATGATTTGATCTTTTCCTTCCATCCAAGCAACATCTAGAGTTTCTAAATGAATTTTTATTTTCTTGGATAGAGATTTTAAGTCATTAAGTCCTGGTGGATTCGGTCTACTATCAATTATAGTTACATTATGACCTTTCTTAGAAAAATAATTAGCTGCTGAGACACCAGTATCACCCAAACCTAAAATTAAAGTTTCTAACTTTTTAGGTTCATTACATAAATTTTTACTAGTATTAATTAGCATAATAATATTACCTAATCTTCAGACTCGCTAGCCCAATTAAGACAAGAATTACCGTTATTATCCAAAATCTAACAATCACTTTTGGCTCAGCCCATCCCTTTAATTCGTAATGATGATGCAATGGTGCCATCTTGAAAATACGCTTTCCTGTGATCTTAAAAGATAACACTTGTACAATTACTGATAGTGTCTCAATTACAAATACTCCACCCATAATAAATAGGATTAATTCTTGTCTTACCATTACAGCTACTATTCCTATTGCTGCACCTATACCTAAAGCCCCTATATCACCCATAAATACTTGCGCAGGATAGGTGTTAAACCATAAAAAACCAAGTCCTGAACCAGCTAGCGCAGCACAGAAAATCAATAGTTCTCCTGTTCCAGCAATATAGGGAATATCAAGATAAAACGAGAAATTTATATTACCAGTGGCATAAGCAAATACACCTAGTGCACTAATAATCATTACAGATGGCATAATAGCTAATCCATCCAATCCATCAGTTAAATTTACAGCGTTTGAAGTACCAACTATAACTAAAGAAGAAAAAATAACATATGCAATAAAACCTAATGGAATAGATACGCTCTTTAAATAAGGAATAAGTAGAGACCTTTCAACATTAGGGCTCTCTGATAGAATATATATTATTGAAGTACTTATAATCGCTAATAATGACTGAAGAACAAATTTTTGTGAAGCACTTAAACCCTTAGAATTATTAAAGAGAAGTTTCTTATAATCATCAATAAATCCAATTATACTAAAAAAAATAGTTGTAGATAAAGCTATCCAAATAAAACGGTTATTGAGATCTGCCCAAAGCAAAGTACTAAATATTATAGAAGATAAAATTAAGATACCCCCCATTGTAGGAGTTCCAGACTTAGATAAATGTGAGTCTGGTCCTAATTCTCTTACTGGCTGTCCTAAATTTTCACCTGATAATTTTCTAATAAAAAATGGTCCCAAAAATAAAGAAAATAATAAAGCTGTTAAGGATGCTAATATTCCTCTCAATGTCGAGTAATAAATAACATTAAAATTATTATTCAATGAAGATAGATATTCTGCTAATAAAACCATCATAACAAATTCTCATTTTGTTTATCTTTATTACTATTAGTTAGCTGATTAATAATTTTTTCCATCTTCATAAATCTAGATCCCTTAACTAAAACTACTACATTATCATCAAGATGCTCTTCTATTTTAGAAGTTAGCACTAATTCATCATCAAATGATTCAGACCCCTTACCAAATGAATCAGATGCTAATTTTGCTAAATCTCCAATAGTAAAAAGTAAATCACACTTATCTCTAGCATAATCTCCAATCTCAGAATGAAATTTTTTCTTATTACTTCCTAGTTCTGCCATATTGCCAAATACAAGTATTCTTTTTTGGCTAAATCCTGATAAATAATCAATAGCAGCTTTTGATGAAACGGGGTTAGCATTATATGTATCATCAATAATCACTGATCCATTTTTCCCAGAAATTTTAAATAGTCTTCCCTTAACCGGCTTAACATTAGATAAGCCATAAGCGATGTCTTCTGAGCTCATTCCGCTCGCATAACTAACTAAAGCAGCAGCTAATGCATTAATTACATTATGAATTCCAGGCAAAGGTAGATTTATATCTATCAAATTATTATCTGGCAATGAGATAGTAAAACAAGAATGGCCATTAATATATTTTATTTTTCCAGAAATATTACAATTAGCAGAACTACTCAAACCAAATGTTAGCTTATTTTTAGCCTTACATCTTTTAAACCAATAATTACAAAAATGATCATCGGCATTAATTATTGCAAACCCTTTATCTGAAGATAAGTGATCTAAAAGCTCCCCCTTAGCTTCAGCGACATCATTTACAGAACCAAAACCTTCTAGATGGGAAGCACTAGCATTTGTTATTAAGCCTATTGTCGGTTTTGCGATTGAGCTAAGATAAGATATCTCACCAGAATGGTTTGCTCCTAATTCTAAAATTAATACCTGATCTTTTTCCTTTAGGCCCATGATAGTTATTGGCAAACCAATATCATTATTATAATTTTCTTTGCTTACGCAAACATTATTACTTTGCTTAATTATATTTGAAACCAACTCCTTTACAGTTGTCTTGCCATTACTTCCAGTTATCGCTATTACAGGTAAATCAAAATTTTTACGCCAAGCTTTTGCTAATGTACCCAAAGCTAATTTTGTATCCTTAACCTCAATCTGTGGTAAAACACTTTCAGATCTCTCAGATACTATTGCTCCAATTGCTCCTCTTTTTTGTGCATCACAAATAAAATCATTACCATTAAAACTATTACCCTTCAACGCTATAAAAAGAGAGTCCTTGGTAAGATTTCTAGTATCAATACTAATATCTTTAAAAGAAAGATCTTCTCCAATAAACGTACTGTTTAACTCATGAGCTACTGATGATAATGTTTTTGTCATCAATTTAATGCTCCTAAAGCTTTTTTTACTTCAGATAAATCGCTAAAATTTATTGTCTCTTCAGCTAAACATTGTTGCTCTTCGTCACCTTTGCCTGCTATAAGAATAGTGTCTTCATATCTTGCACTAGAAACTGCATTAGATATAGCACTGAATCTATCTCTTTCAATTAATAAACTTGGATGATTTTTAATGCCAGAGGATATATCTGAAATTATTCTATCCGGATCTTCATTTCTTGGATTATCATCTGTAAGAACAATATGGTCAGCAAGGCTTGCAACTATATTCCCCATCACCTTCCTTTTACTACGATCCCTAGATCCACCACAACCAAATACACACCATAGGTTTCCTTTTTTATTTCGAGACAAAAATCTTAACACTCTCTCTATAGAATCTGGTGAATGAGCATAGTCAATAATTACTAAAGGTTTTTCTTTACCTCCTCCAAGAGGTTGCATTCTGCCTATAACACCAGGACAAAGACTTAATAATCTAGATGCTTCAATTAAATTAACCCCTAGAGACTTAAGAATACCTAAAGAAATAATTAAATTTTCAGCATTAAAATCACCTAAAAGTGGGGAAATAATTTTACTACTAGATTCAGAGTCACTTACATCCATAACTATTCCATTAATATCACAACTAAGAATCCTACCAGTAATATCAGCATCTGATTTCAAGCTTGTTGAAATCACCTCCACGCTCTTAGGTATTTTTTTGATCACTTTATTACTAAAGTCATCATCAAGAAAAACTACTGCTTTTTTTAAGGTTGGAATCTCGAACAAACTTAATTTTGCTATCTCATATGCATTATAAGTAACATGATAATCTAAATGATCATGAGATAAGTTTGTAAACACAGCAACTTGGAACTCTAAACCGTCGATTCTATTTTGAGATAGGGCGTGAGATGATACTTCCATAATTAAATTATCAACATCTAAATCACTTATCTGCTTATGTAAAGAAAAACAATCTGGCGTTGTTAGGGTAGTCTCTTTTAATAGATTTGGCGGCATACCTTTGCCTATCGTTCCTATATATCCACATTTATATCCTCCATTAATTCTAGCTAATGACGAAATATAGGCGACTGAGCTCTTTCCATTCGTTCCAGTAACTCCAACTAAATTAAGATTACTCTTTTTTTTATAAAAAATATTAGCGTACTTACCTATTTTGCTGCCCAGTTTAGGAATGCTTATAGCCGGTCCTGAAATATCACTATCATAAGAATTAGAATCATAAACAATTGCAGCCGCCCCTCTAGCTAATGCCTCATTTTTATAATCTAATCCATGTTTCTTAGAGCCTCTAAGAGCAAAGAAAACTGACCCTGGTTTTACCTGACGACTATCTAAAACAATATCATTAACCTTTATGTTTCTATATTCACTTGGAATTTTTCCTAATAAATCTTCTAAATTCATATCTCTTGATTGATCTTGATTCATTGTGATAATTCAGCAATTACACTTTGCGATTTAATATCTATTGCATCAGGTTTTATAGAGGCAATTCGTAAAGCCCCATCCATAACTTTAGAAAATATTGGAGCAGCAACTTCTCCTCCATAATAAACATCACCTTTTGGCTCATCAATTATTACTACAATTATAAACTTTGGCTCTGTAACTGGAGCAAAACCAGCAAAAACTGATGTGTATTTATTATCTGTATAAGACCCTAGTTCAGATTTTTTTGCAGTACCCGTTTTGCCTGCCACTCTGTAATTTTTTACTGAAGCAAGCATTCCCGTACCTGATGGAGAAACTACCCCTTCCATCATTAACTTTATATTACTAGCAGTTCGCTCAGATATAATCCTCTTTGAGCTCTGAGAAATATTAGGAGATAATATTGATACTGGTTTTAATACACCATTATTTGCTATAACGCTATATGCTTGAGCTAACTGCAAAGCTGTAACTGATAATCCATATCCATAAGATAAAGTTGCTTGGGATGTAGGACTCCAATTTTGGGGTATATTAAATATTCCTGCTGATTCGCCCGGGAAGCCTACTCCAGTTAATTTCCCAAAACCAAATTCAGATAAAGTTAACCATAATTGATTTTCTTCAAGATCTAAACCAATAATTGCTGATCCAACATTGCTTGATTTTGCCAATATAGTAGCCATATCTACTTCACCTAAATCAGAATAATCTTCAGTTATTACTCTTCCATTAACTTTAAGATAACCAGGAGAAGTATCAATAATAGAATCAAGATTATAATTTCCTGATTCCAAAGCTGCTGCTAATATAAAAGGTTTAATGCTAGAACCAGGCTCAAAAACATCTGTTATAGCTCTATTCCGATAAGCGCCTATATCAAACTTAGATCTATTATTAGGGTTGTAAAATGGCTGATTTACCATAGCTAATATCTCAGAATTTTTTGCATCTAATATGACAATAGATCCAGAAACAGCATCATTATCTTCAAAGGCTTGCTTTAATTCTCTATATGCAAAATATTGAAGCCTTAGATCAATGCTCAAAATTAATTCTTTGCCAGGTTTTTCTTTATTTATAAGCTCAATGTCTTGAATTATTCTTGCTTCTCTATCTCTTAAAACTTTTTTACTTCCAGACTCTCCTTGGAGCCAAAGATCATATGCTAACTCTAGCCCTTCAATGCCATTATCATCTGTATCTGTAAAACCAAGTAAATGGCTAGTTACTTCACCTGAAGGATAGTACCTTCGATACTCCCTTTCTATTTCAATACCTGGCATATCTAATTCCAATACCCGAATTGTCAAATCTGGGTTTACATGCCTACGAAGATAGACAAACTCTTTATCTAAATTGCTTGTGATTTTCCTAATTAATGTATCAGGATCTTGCTCTAATGCGCCTGCTAATAATCTAATTTTTTCTAATTCTGTAGGAAGCTCGTTAGGGTTAGCAACAATGCTATCCACCGGTGTGCTGACAGCTAAAGGCTCTCCAATTCTATCTAATATACTTGCTCTGTTAGTAGGTATTGGAACAGTTCTAACTTGTCTTTGATCGCCTTGGTCAATAAGAAAATCTTTTTCTATAATCTGTAGATAAAGAAATCTACCTTCTAATAATAAAGCAGCTACTAAAAAAGAAACTAATACAAATATAGGCCTCCATTTTGTCCAAAATAACTCTTTTTTATTATTATTTCTCATTAGTTTCTATCTAGTAATATAACTACCTTATCCTGCTCAGGGATGACTAAACTTAACTCATCTCTAGCAATGCTCTCTATTCTAGGATGAGTGCTCCAAGTGCTTTCTTCTAACTGCAACCTTCCCCACTCAATTTGAAGTCTATCCCTTTCTCTATTTAAAGACTCGAGCTCTATAAAATTTTGTCTTGCAAAATGTTTTATCTGAACAATCCAAATTCCAGAAAAACACAAAACGAAAACTAGGGTGACATAAAAGAGAATCATTTTTATTTGATGATTAAATTTCATTAAAAACCACTCTTTCGCAAACTCTTAACCTAGCGCTTCTAGCTCTTGGGTTTTTTGATACTTCTCGCTTAGATGGCTTAATAAGACCGCAAACTTTAGCTAATTTTGGTCTGGCATCCAAAGGCATTTGTGGCAGCCCTGAATAAATAGGATCCTCTTTCGACATATTTGAAATAAATCTTTTTACTATCCTATCTTCTAGAGAATGAAAACTAATAACACATAATCTTCCTCTACTTGCCAAGGCGCTAATTGATTGATTTAAGATATTCTCTAGACATTCTAGTTCAGAGTTAATCTTTATCCTTATAGCCTGAAAAATTCTTGTGGAAGGATTTTTTCTACTATCTTTATATCCAGAAGCCTTCTCAACTATTTTTGCTAACTGAACTGTTTCAGTTATTTCCTTTTTTTCTCTTTCTCTTAAAATTGCCCTTGCTATTTGTCTTGCTCTTGGCTCTTCTCCAAATTCATAAAAAACACTTGTCAACTCAGACTCATTTACTTTATTAATCCATTCAGCAGCTGTTTGACCTACTTCTTGATTCATTCTCATATCTAATGGTCCATTTTTATTATAGCTAAATCCTCTTTCAGGATTATCAAGCTGCGGGGAAGAAACACCTAAATCTACTAAAATTCCATTTGCCTTTTTGCCTTTAAGCTTCGACTCAATAATCTCCTTTAAATCTTCAAAGCTACCTCTATAAAATAAAAATCTAGAGTCCTTACAGTGTTTCTTCTGTGCGTATTGAAAAGCCTCCAAATCTTTATCTATAGCAATTAATTTTCCCTGATGACCAAGATGATTCAAAATCTGCTCACTATGCCCTCCTCTTCCATAAGTTGCATCGATATAACTACCATCTGATACTATAGATAGATTTTTTACTGCTTCTTCCGTTAATACTGGATAATGCTTATAATTTTCTATCATTTAATCCTCATAAGGATAGAGACTCAAATTCTAATGGTAGTTGTGCTTCATTGTTGTTGCCCGATAACCACTCATCTCTTCTAAGCATCCATGAATTTTCATCCCATAGTTCAAATTTGTTACCTTGACCAATTAACATTGCATGTTTAGCTAAACTTGCAAATTCTCTTAGCTCTTTCGAAATTAAAACTCTACCTTGTCCATCAAGCTCAATATCTGTTGCATACCCAACCATAAGTCTTTGAGTTTCTCTTGCAGCCTTATTGAATGAAGGAAGTCTATCTAGCTTCCTTTGAATATCGTCCCATTCTTGAAGCGGATAAATCAAGATACACTGATCTCTATCTACAGTTGCAACTAAAGACCCATCTGATTTTGATAAGAGCATATCCCTATAGCGGCTAGGTATAGCTAAACGCCCTTTTGCATCTATAGAAACTTTTGAAGCACCTCTAAACATTAACTAGTTCCATTTTTATCCACTTTGATCCACTTTATCCCACTATTTTAAAGATCAGTCATGATGTGTCAAACAAAAAAAATATACTTTTTTCATATATGACAAGGAGTTAGGACTTATTTAGGCTTAAAAACAGTGCTCTAGATTGATTTAAAATCAAGTGCTTATAATTGAATGTTAATTGATTATATTAAGCTTAAAAAAGGTTAAATAATTAATAGTAAAAAAATGAAAAAGGGGTAGAAGTTGGCCTATAAGCCGGGTTCTGTCTTGTGCAGTCATTCATCTGGGAAGAGTGTCGCCACTCCTCTCTAGCAACCTACCCGGGAGCTTTATGTGGGCTTCATTTAAAACGCTCCCCTATTTGGTCTTGCTCCGGATGGGGTTTGCCTAGCCACAAATGTTACCAATTGTGCGGTGTGCTCTTACCACACCTTTTCACCTTTACCAGTAATATTACTGGCAGTTTATTCTCTGTTGCACTTTCCGTAGACTCGCGCCTCCCAGGTATTACCTGGCATCCTGCCCGTGGAGCCCGGACTTTCCTCTGTCAATAAAAACAGCGACTGCCCAGCCAACTTCTACTTATAGACTATCACAGACAACTTTTTTTATTAAATTAATTAATCAATTATTTTTACTAGTTTATATATATGATTTCTACTACTTCCAGTTATCTTTGATGTTAAACTTAAAGAATCATTTGATGATAAATTAGTGTTCAAAATATTGTATACCCTAATTATCTCAGAATCATCTAAAGATAGCTCCTTACTATACCCGCTAATTAAAATAACAAATTCCCCTTTTTTAATAATATTTCCTATTTCAAATTCATTATATAAGTCTATTAGAGATCCTCTATATATACTCTCGTGTAGTTTAGTAAGCTCTCTTGAAATAACAGCTTGCCTATTAGGCCCAAAAATTTTTATCATATCTCTTATAGAATTTTTTATTCTATGGACAGACTCATAAAATATTATTGTACGCTTCTCAAAAAATAGTTCCTTCCTATCAAGTATCTTTTTTGAGAAAAACCCTTCAAAAATAAATCTATCTGTTGGTAATCCGCTACCAGCTAGAGCAGTAATTAAAGCACAAGATCCAGGAATAACTGTAATTAATATTTGATTATCTATAGCCGCTCTAACCAATTTATATCCTGGATCGCTTATTAGGGGTGTACCCGAATCACTTATTAGGGCAATATTTTTACCTTTTTTTAAATAATTAATTAATTTTTTTAATTGATTTTTATTGCTATGATCATGATATGACAGTAATTTAGTATCTAACTCTAGATAAGATAAAATTTTTATTGCATTTCTGGTATCCTCAGAAGCAATAATTTCAACCATATCTAATGTATTCTTAGCTCTTAAGCTAATATCATCTAAATTTCCAATTGGCAGACCTACAATAAACAGTTTTCCATTTTTTACATCAATCATAGCTTTATCTATCTCATTATTTAGAGGTACAATTTATCAGAATGGATAATCAAATGGAAAAAATCAGTTTATTATTTACAATAGTTATACTATCTAGCTGCATCAGCCAAGTTCAATTAACTAATATTCCAGTTGAGTCTATAGATAGAGCTAATGAAAACTTATATCAAAATACAGAAGATCTTATTAGTCCAAAAAATATAGCTCTTTTACTTCCTTTAGACTCCTTTAGAAATGAATCTGCTGCAATTAGAGATGGATTTATAACCTCCCAATTTCTTGATAATAATAATTCTTTAATCAGAATTTATAATACTGATAAGCTAGGTAGTGAAATAGCATATAAAAAAGCTGAGCAAGATGGTGCTGAATTTATTGTGGGTCCTTTACTAAAGAATAATATAGTTAATATTTCCACCATGGTTAAATCAACCCCAACACTGGCGTTGAATTTTATAGAAAATAATGAACATATTAATAACCTTTTCCAGTTTGCCCTAGCCCCTGAGGATGAATCTACTGAAATTGCTGAGTATGCAATTATTAATGATGAAAAAAAAGCTGTAGTTTTAACACCGAAAAATGAATGGGGTGATCGTGTTTATAATAGCTTTAAACAAAGATATGAAAGCTTAGGAGGTAGGATACTTGATCATCAAATTTATGATCTAGCTAATAATAACTTTTCTCAAATTGTAGAAATATTAAATATTGATACTAGCAATAGAAGATATCAAAGGCTCTTAGCGAATATTAGAATTCCATTAGAATTTTCACCCAGAAGAAGACAAGACATTGACTTAATATTTTTTGCTGCAACTCCTGAAACTGCTAGTCAGGCATCCCCTCTTTTAAGATATCATTTTGCTGATGACCCATTAAAAACATACTCTACTTCAAATATATTTGATCCTTCATCACTTAACAATAATGATCTAGAAGGAATCGTATTTTCAGATATACCATTTATTTTCGAAAAAAATAAATTAAATGGTGAGTTAAAGCTAATTATTGAAAAATTTTGGGAAGAAAATTCAATTAAAAATATCCGATTCTATGCAATGGGTATTGATGCGCAAAGAATAGTAAATCATTTATTCAATAATATATATAGCATTAATAATATCTCGGGAATAACAGGGAATTTATACCTAGATAATACTGGAAAAATACATAGGGAGCTCGTTATGGTAGAAATATCAAACGGAGAGCCTAGATTAATTGATCAATAAAAAAAATTTAATTTTCTTCTCTATATTCTCGCTCTAATTCTGATAGAGATTTTTGAAAAGAATCTCTGGAAAAAACTCTATCCATATAAGATTCTAATCCTTTAGCCGTTCTTGGAAGAGAAATTCCAAGATAAGTCAATCTCCATAGTACTGGCGCAACAGTACAATCGACCAAAGAAAACTCATCACTTAAAAAATACGGATTAGACCCAAGAACTTCTATACTAGATAAAATGCTTTCTTTTATGCTTCTTATACCAGCATTTATTATCTTGTTATCTGAGTTTCTTTTCTTTTTCTCATTTTCTATTTTTGAAAGCAAAACATACCAATCTAACTCTATTCTATAAAGAGCTAGGCGAAATTGAGCTCTTTGTACTGGATCAACTGGCATTAGAGGAGGATGTGGAAACCTCTCATCTAAATATTCGATTATAACTCTAGAATCATATAATACTAAATCCCTATCAACTATAGTTGGCGTGGTGCTATATGGGTTTAAATCTATCAAATCTTCTGGTATTTTATCACCCAGAACATCTGTAATATCTACATTAATACCTTTCTCAGCTAACACTAATCTCACTCGATGACTCCAGTGATCAGTAGGCCCAGAAAAAAGTGTCATAATTGAACGGCGGTTAGTAATTGCACCCATCAGGGCACCTCCTAAATACTTATTAAGTAATATTTTATAAAATTATTAATGAACATCTTTCCAGATTTCTCTTTTTAACATGTAAGCAATTAAAAGAAATATCAATAGAAAAAATATAACCCTAGTACCAATCTCTCTCCTCTTAATCTGTATTGGCTCTCCGATATAAGATAAAAAAGTTACAATATCTTTTACTAATAAGTCATAATCATAATTACTTAAGATACCGGCATCTACTTCTTCAAAATGGTCAAATCCATTCTCTGAAAAAATTGCCTTTCTTATACCTTGGAGTTCCCATAAAACATGAGGCATTGATGTATTTTCTAACAATAAATTATTTACACCAGTAATAGAAGAACTATCTAAGTAAAAACTACGTAAAAAATTATACAAATACTCAGTACCCCTACTTCTAGCAATCAATGATAAATCTGGAGGCGGGATGCCAAACCATATAGCCGCGTCTTCAGGACTCATTGATATATCCATTGTGTCGAAAAGGCTGTCACTTGTGAACATTAAGTTATCAACTAGCTCATCTTCGGTTATGCCGAGATCTTCAATAAGTGAGTTATACCTAATATATTTAGCCGAGTGGCAACCTAAACAATAGTTAACAAAATACTTAGCACCTCTCTGTAAAGACTCAGTATCACTCACATCTATATCTACTGAATCCATATGGTATCCGCCACTATCATGTTGGCCGAAGAGAACTATTGGCTCTAAAGAAAAGAAAAGGAAAGAAAAAAATAATTTATAAACCATCTATCTAACTCTTTCAGGCACTTCTTTAGTTTTTTCAAACGATGTATATATCGGCATTAAAACAAAAAAAGAAATATAAATAATAGAAAAAATTCTAGCTAGAAATGTATATGTTACTGTAGCAACCTGAAGCCCTAAGTATCCTAGTGCAATAAAGCTAATAACAAATAATGTTAATGCAATTTTATAAATTAAACCTCGATACCTTATAGACTTAACCTTACACCTATCTAGCCATGGAAGAAAAAAAGGAAGGACTATGGCTGTTCCCATTAAAATCACTCCTAATAATTTATCTGGAACGGCTCTAAGCATTGCGTAAAAAGGAGTGAAATACCAAACTGGGGCAATATGCTCTGGAGTTTTAAGAGGATCTGCTGGATCAAAATTAGCATGTTCTAAAAAATAACCTCCCATCTCAGGCGCAAAAAACACAATTGCAGAAAATATAATGGCGAAAACTATTATTATCACTAAATCCTTGCTGGTATGGTAAGGGTGGAACGCAACACCATCTATCGGTATACCATTATCATCTTTATAATTCTTAATCTCTATACCATCTGGATTATTAGATCCTACTTCATGTAAAGCAATAATATGAATAAAAACTAGAAAGGCTAATAAAAGAGGTAATGCAATTACATGAAAAGCAAAAAAGCGATTAAGGGTAATATCAGAAATATAGAAATCACCTCTTATCCATTCTGCTAGCCCCTCTCCAATTACTGGAACAGCACCAAAAAGAGAAACTATAACCTGAGCTCCCCAATATGACATATTTCCCCAAGGGAGAAGATATCCAAAAAAACCTTCAGCCATAAGACAAACATAAATTATCATGCCAATAATCCATAATAGTTCTCTAGGCTTTTTATAAGATCCATACATTAACGCCCTGAACATATGGAGATAAACCACAACAAAAAATGCAGAGGCGCCTGTTGAGTGTAAATATCGAATTAGCCAACCCCACTCTACCTCCCTCATTATATATTCTACTGAAGCAAAAGCTTCAGCAGCTGAAGGTTTATAATTCATAGTAAGGAAAATACCAGTTACGATTTGAAGTATAAAAATAACCGTAGCCAAAACACCAAAGCCGTACCAAAAATTAAAGTTCTTAGAGGCATAATATTCTGTAACATGCTCTTTGAGTAATTTAGTTAATGGGAATCGTCTATCTATCCAGGTCATTAAAGACATTATGTTACGCCCTCTTCAGCCCCTACTATTAGAGTATTAGAATCAATAAAACTATACGGCGGTACTTTTAGATTAGTCGGTGCAGGAACACCGCTATACACCCTTCCAGCTAAATCAAATTTAGATCCATGGCAAGGACAATAAAATCCTCCAGGCCAATCAGAGCCTAGATCAGATGGGCTAACATCAAAACGAGGTATAGGGACACAACCTAAATGAGTACAAACAGCCTCAACAACTAAAAATTCAGGTTTTATGCTTCTGTGGTTACTATCAACATAAGAAGGTTGCTCAGACTGTTGAGAGCTTGGGTCAGCTAACAACTCATCAACAATAGAAAGCTTTCCTAGCATCTCTTCTGTTCTATGAAGAACCATGATAGCTCTACCTCTCCATTCTACTTTTATCATTGCACCTGGCTCAACTTTGCTAATATCAACTTCTACTGGCGAGCCCAACGCTAATGCTCTTGCACTCGGTTTAAATGATGCGACAAAGGGGGTGCTAGTAAAAACAAACCCGACTCCTCCTGTGAGGGCAGTTGCTACCGATAAGAAATCTCGTCGTGTGAAATCAGAAATATCTTTCATTTGGATTATGAATTTTTTTATTAATCAAAACCAGATCCCTAATACTGTAAACGCATTATACACAAGTGAAGAGAAATTTTTCTACAGCAAATGAAAAAATATTAAGGATGAAGCCTCTTTATGTCTGCACCAACTTGGGATAATTTTTCTTCAATTGACTCATATCCTCTATCTATATGATATATGCGATCAACTATTGTTTTTCCCTTTGCGGCTAATGCAGCTAGAACTAAAGAAGCTGAAGCCCTTAGATCAGTTGCCATTACATTAGCACCATTTAGAGAGTTTATGCCTTCAATAGTAACTTTTCTCCCATCAATATCTAGAACAGCTCCCATTCTCTGAAGCTCCTGAGCATGCATAAATCGATTCTCAAATACAGTCTCGATAATTTCAGAGACTCCTATGGCTACTGAATTTAAAGCGCAAAACTGAGCTTGCATATCTGTGGGAAAACCTGGATACGGGGCAGTAGAAATATTAATCGCTTTTGGCCTCTTACCTCTCATATCTAGCTCTATTGAATTTTCCTTAATAGCTATAAAAGCGCCACATTCTTCTAACTTTGATATAACAGAAGTTAAATGCTCAGAAGCAACATTCTTAAGCTTTAAATGACCGCCGGTAATCGCCGCAGCTACAAGATAAGTACCGGCTTCTATTCTATCAGGTAGAATTGAATGATCAGCTCCATTAAGCTTATCAACACCATTAATCTTTATAGTATCAGATCCTTCTCCATCTATCTTTGCGCCCATTTTTCTTAAAAAAATAACTAGGTCTACAATTTCTGGCTCTTTAGCTGCGTTTTTTATAATAGTCACTCCATCAGCTAAAGTTGCTGCCATAATTATATTCTCTGTTGCTGTAACAGATGCAGTATCCAAAAAGATTTCAGCTCCTTTTAGTTTTTCTGCCTTAGCTTTTATGTAACCACTAGAAATTTCAATATCAGCTCCCATTTTTCTTAAACCTTCTACATGTAAATTCACTGGTCTCGCACCAATTGCACAACCACCAGGTAAAGAAACTTCAGCATAGCCAAACCTTCCTAATAACGGGCCCAAAACTAAAATTGATGCCCGCATGGTCCTCACCAAATCATATGGAGCAAAAGGACGAGACGCCTGAGAACTATTAATTTCTGTAGATTTACCATCATGAAAAATTACCTCTACTCCCATAGTTCTTAACAAATTAAAAGTAGTGGATACATCATGCAATCTTGGCACATTTTCCAAAAAAATAGACTCTTCTGAAAGTAATGAAGCAGTCATAATAGGAAGTGCAGAATTTTTAGCTCCTGAAATATTGATCTCTCCAGAAAGTGTCTTTCCTCCTATTATCTCTAATTTATCCAAAGCTTAAACCTTATAATATATCAATCATTAAATTCATCGATTGTAAATGTCTTTAAAGAAAGAGCATGGATCTCATTTCCAACTAATGATCCTAAGGTATTAAAAACCATCTTATGTCTATTTAATGTACCAACTTCTTTGAAATTATCTGAAATAACAATAGCTTCGTAGTGGCCAGCACCATCGTCTTTGACCTTTACTTCACAGTCTTTTATGTTAGATCTAATTATCTTCTCTATCTCATCTGATCTCATTGGATATCTCTTATTTAATATATAAAATTTATAGGTTAAATAATTAACTACAAATTGTTACTATTACTCTAAAATGATCATCATAAAAAAACAATTTATTTATGAAAAGAAAGAGTTTATTAATTATTTTATTGCTATCAATAACGGCTAGTTTTACATGGTATATGAGCAAAAAAAGCATGTTCAATGAAGCATCTCCCGTCACTAATATATCTAATGGTGGATTCAGTCTCTACAAAACAAAAATTCATATAACAGATAAAAATGGTCAATTAATATACTCTATACTAGCTGAAAAAGCTTACCAAGATCCAGCCAAAAAATTACTAGAATTAGATAATATTTCTATAGATTATATGAAGGAAAATCAGGACTCTTGGAATTTGAAAGCTGATTCTGGAGAGATATCAGAAGATAAAATAAACATATTACTAAAAGGAAATGTTATCCTAAATAATGAGATAGCAGATAGATATCCAAATTTAATTTCGACTGATGAGCTAAATTTAAAGACAGAGGTATCACTTATTAGCTCAGAACATTTAGTAAAAATTTTTTTTAGATATGGTAATTTAGAAACAATTGGAATAGAAATGGACCTTGATGGAGAAATATTAAACCTTAAGTCTAGTATTTATGGAAAATTTAATTATTAAAAATATTCATATTTTTTTGTTTTTTGCTCTTCAAGGTAATATAGCATTAAGTCAAGAATCTAGTCAGAATCCTATACTATTAGATGCTGAATCATCAGTCATTAATAGAATTTCTAATTTGATTTCTTTCATTAAATTAGAAATAAATCAGGAAAATAATTTTTTACTCCAAGCAGATGAAGCTACAGCCTCATCGCTAGATTTCTCTTCAAATGAATGGGTGCTCAATGGAAATGTTTATCTTGAATTCAATGAAATCAATATTTTAGCTGAAAAAGCTGTAATTAAATTTTCTAATAATGGAGTAGAAGAAGCTTTATTTGAGGGTTTACCTGCTATATTCTCAAATGTTAATAATCTTGAAAACCAGTCAATAAGTGGTGGAGCAGATAATTTAACCTATAATAAAAATGCTGGCTTCATCTCAATGAATAATAACGCTTTCCTAAAACAAGGAAATAACGAATTCAAAGGTTGTAGTCTAATATATGATATAGATGCTGAAAAAATAACTTCAGGAGCATCAGATTGTGGAACACCAGTTTCTATCACTATAGTTCCATCAGAATAGTTGGAGTCTATTTTTTAATGAATAGTAAGTTAGCAGTAGAAAATATTTCAAAAAAATATGGTTTCAAACAAGCTGTAAAAGATCTTTCTTTTAGCGTTAGTAGTGGAGAAATAGTAGGACTATTAGGCCCCAATGGTGCTGGAAAAACTACGGCCTTTTATATGATATCTGGACTAATTAAGTCTGATAGCGGAATAATTTCTCTAAATTCTAAAGATATAACTAATTTGCCAGTACATACTAGAGCATCCTTAGGGCTAGGTTATCTTCCTCAAGAAGCATCAATATTTCGTAAGTTATCTGTAAGTGATAACATATTATCAATACTAGAAACTAGAGCAGATCTTATCAAAGAAGATCGCTATAAAATATTAAATGAGCTCCTAGAAGAATTTAGAATAGGTCATGTCAAAGATAATATCGGTATATCACTATCGGGCGGAGAAAGAAGAAGAGTAGAAATTGCTAGGTCTTTAGCAACTAATCCAAAGTTTATATTATTAGATGAACCTTTTGCAGGTGTTGACCCAATTTCAGTAATTGATATTCAAAGAATTATAAAACAATTAACAGATAAAAAAATTGGAGTACTAATTACTGATCATAATGTTAGAGAAACATTAGGAATCTGTAATCACGCATACATAATAAATCAAGGAACTCTAATGGCGTCAGGAAAATCTGCTGAAATTTTATCAAATCAAAAAGTCCGCGATGTATATTTAGGAGATAGTTTCTCTTTATAGGTTAATTGTAAATGAAACAATCTTTATATCTAAGACAATCTCAAAAACTCACGATGACGCCTCAATTGAAGCAGGCAATTAAATTGCTTGAGCTACCAATAATAGAACTTGATACCAATATTAGAGAACAGCTAGAAAACAATATAATGCTTGAAAAAATACATGAGGAATTTGAGCAGGAAAACAGTAGTCCGCCAAAGTTACAATCAGAATGGGAAAATTTTTCTAAAAATAATGATAAAGATAACATTGATTTATTTTCATCTAATAATATGAGCTTAAGAGATCATTTGCTTTGGCAGATAGAAATAGAAAAAATAACTGAAAAAGAAGTTTTTATAGGACAAGCTATAATTAATTCACTTGACGATAATGGCTACTTAAATGAAGATCTTTCAACAATAAAAAAAATATTGTCCTCTAATATGGTCATCAAAAATAATGAAATAGAAAATGTATTAGAAATTATTCAAAATTTAGATCCAGTTGGAGTAGCAGCAAGATCAATAAATGAATGTATATTTATTCAGCTTAATAGGATAGATAAAAATACGCCAAATATAGATTTAGCAATAGAAATAACAAATAATTACTTCGAACTATTTGCTAATAGAGATATCAAAAAAATAAAAAATAAAATTAATGTAGAAGAAAATGATCTAGAGGAAGCCATTTTTCTTATAAAATCATGTCACCCTTATCCAGGGTTATCAATTAATAGCCAAATAACACAATATGCTGTACCTGATATATTTGTAAAAAAGCATAATAATAATTGGATAGTTGAACTAAATAATTCGCTAGTACCAAAAATTAAAATAAATAGTCTTTATGCTGAATCTATTAATAGTATTCAAGAACACAAAGCCTTAAGAATGCAATTACAGGAAGCACAGTGGTTAATCAAAAGCCTTAACATAAGAAATCAAACTTTGCTCAAAGTTGCTATGAATATCGTTCAGAGGCAAACATCATTCCTAGAAAGTGGAGAGGAATACATGAATCCAATGATTATGAAACAAGTTGCTTTAGATGTTGATGTTCATGAATCTACAATATCGAGGATTGCTTCTAATAAATATATGTATACTCCGAGAGGTGTTTTTCAGTTTAAATATTTTTTTTCTAGTAATTTAGAAAGCAAGGAAGGTGGTACCTCATCTATTGCAATCAAAGCTAAAATAAAAAAAATGATTGATAACGAAAATATTAATTCTCCACTTAGTGATGCAATTATTTCTGATAGATTAAAACTTGAAGGGATAAAGGTGGCAAGAAGAACAGTTGCAAAATATCGTGAAGAAATGCAGATAGGACCTTCAAGCAAAAGGAAAAATAACAAATAATTTATAATCAATATATTGAATTTATGATTTAAAATTAAAATCAAATCTTCAGAAATTATATTGACTATAAATTACACATAGCTAGAGTCGTATCTAACATACGATTAGAAAAACCCCATTCATTGTCATACCAAGAACAAACTTTAATCAATCTTTTATCAATTGAAATCCTAGTTAATCCAGAATCATACACGGAGGATGCAGGATTATGATTAAAATCAGAAGAAACTAGAGGCTCATCAGAATATTCTAAAACCCCCTTTAATTCGCTTTCACTAGCTGACTTCAACAAACCGTTAATCTCCTCAATACTCGTCTCTCTAGTAGATGAAAAAGTTAGATCTACGATTGAAACATTAATAGTAGGAACACGAAGAGAAAATCCATCTAACCTTCCATCTAAATCAGGTAGCACCAAGCCTACAGCTGCAGCTGCTCCTGTTTTTGTAGGGATCATAGACTGAGTAGCAGATCTAGCTCGTCTTAGATCAGAATGATAAACATCTGTAAGAACTTGGTCATTAGTATAGGAATGAATTGTATTCATAATACCACTCTCAATACCAATACTTTCATGTAAAACTTTAGCTAATGGCGCTAGACAATTTGTTGTACAAGAGGCATTTGAAACTACTTCATCAGATGGCTTAAGGATATTATGGTTAACGCCATAAACAATAGTTGCGTCTATATCATTTCCAGCTGGTGCTGAAATCAATACTTTCTTAGCGCCTGCCCTAAGATGTGCAGATGACTTTTCCTTAGAAGCAAAAAAACCTGTGCTTTCTAAAACTATATCAATCTTCAAATCAGCCCAAGGTAAATTTTCTGGATTTCTTTCTGCAAATACCTTAATTTTATCTCCATCAATAAATAAATGATTTTTCTCTACATTTACCTCAAATGGAAAAGGGCCATGGGCAGTATCATATTTAGTTAAATGGGCATTTGCTTCTGCATTACCTAAATCATTAATTGCAACTATTTGAATCTCGTCTCTTTTATCTCCTTCATACAAAGCCCTTAAAATATTTCTCCCTATCCTTCCATATCCATTAATTGCAACTCTTAAAGACATCTACAACTCCCCAAATAAAATAAGTTTAAACATTAATCTATCAGATTCCTAGCTTGCTTAGTAATTGATGCAACACTAAAACCAAAAAGCTCAAATAAATCGTTTGCTGGTGCTGATTTGCCATAACTATCAATACCTATAACATTGCCATTTCCTGAAACATATTTCCACCACGAATCCTTACTACCTGCCTCTATAGCTAGTATTTTAGAATTTGGATCTATAACAGATTCTCTATATTCTTTTGTCTGAGAATCAAAAACTTCTAGGCATGGCATAGAAACAACCCTTACCTGACGACCCTCATCTATTAAGATCTTTGCAGAATCTAATGCTAACTTAACCTCAGAGCCAGAAGAAATAAAAATAATTTCTGGCTTATTTGAATTTTCTAGAAGTATATATCCACCTTTCTTTATTTCTGATATCTGCTTTTTATCCCTTTGAATAAAATTTAAAGATTGCCTTGTTAAAGCTAAGCTTGAGGGGGCATCTGAACTCTCTATAGCTGATTTCCATGCTACGGCAGTTTCGATAGTATCACACGGTCTCCATACTGACATATTAGGCATAGCGCGAAGGCTTGCTAAATGTTCTATTGGTTGGTGGGTAGGGCCATCTTCTCCCAGACCAATAGAATCATGAGTGAATACTAATATATTTTGAAGGCCTATAAGAGAAGCCATGCGTAAAGCGTTTCTTGCATAATCTGAAAAAACTAGGAATGTTCCTCCATATGGGATAAAGCCACCGTGTAATCTTAGGCCATTAAGAATAGAAACCATCGCAAATTCCCTAACTCCAAAATTTAAATAATTCCCTCCACCTTTAATTGGATCAAAAAAATCTGAGCATACATGGAAGGTATTATTTGAACCTGTAAGATCAGCAGATCCTCCAAAAAGCTCGCCTAACATTGGAGCAAACCCATCTAATGCTCTTTGTGAGGCTTTCCTAGTAGCCATATCCTGACCTTCTGAATTTATATTATTAATAACTTTTTCTGCTTCACATTCCCATTCTATCGGGAGATTTCCTTCCATCCTTCTTATAAACTCAGAAGCAAGTTTTGGATATTTTTCTTGATATCTAATGAAAGTCTTATTCCAATCATCTTCTGCTGTTTTTCCAGATTGTTTTGCATTCCAGCTACTCTTAATTGATTCAGGAATTTCGAAAGGCTTGTAATTCCAATTAAGACTAGATCTAGCTGCCTCTATCTCATCCTCACCAAGAGGGGCTCCATGTGTATCTGCAGTTCCTTGCTTGTTTGGAGAGCCGTAACCAATAAGTGTTTTACAGCAAATAATACTAGGGCGTTTTTTTTCACTCTTACTCTGCTTAATTGCTTCTGATATTGCTTCAGAATCATGGCCATCTATATTGTCCACTACATGCCAACCATATGACCTAAATCTACCTGGAGTATCATCAGTAAACCATGCAGAAACATCTCCATCTATTGATATACCATTGTCATCATAAAAAACAATCAACTTACCTAATCCTAGTGTTCCTGCTAGCGAGCACGCTTCATGTGATATCCCCTCCATTAAGCATCCATCCCCAAGAAACACATAGGTATAGTGATCAACTATATTTAATTCAGGTTTATTAAAATTTTTTGCTAAGGACTTCTCAGCAATTGCCATACCTACAGCATTAGCTATGCCTTGACCAAGTGGTCCAGTAGTGGTCTCAATACCTATATCTTGCTCTCTTTCAGGATGGCCTGCTGTTTTATAGCCTAACTGTCTAAAGTTTTTTATTTCATCTATTGATAAATTGTAGCCAGTTAAATATGCAATAGAATATAAAAGCATCGATCCATGGCCATTAGAAAGAACAAAGCGGTCTCGATTAAACCAATTAGGGTTAGCTGGATTATGACTAAGGTAATCATTCCATAGAACTTCTGCAATATCTGCCATACCCATAGGCATTCCAGGATGACCAGAATTTGCTTTCTGAACAGCATCCATCGATAAAAATCTGATGGCATTAGCTAGCTCCTTTCTCGATAAATTTTTCTTAGTCATATTAAAATCCTGCAATAGTTTAATTTTTCTTGCTTAAAGAGTTATAAGAAATACCATTAAAGTCTTCAAAATATTCATTTATAAGAGGGTGGGCTATAGGAGTGGGGTCTAATACAGCCTTTAAATTTCTTTCTGCAACATAAGTTGAATGCTCAACTCCATCCACCAAAATATGATACCAAGGCTGATCCTTTGGAGGAGAACTTTTAGCAACTTTTTTGTACCATTCATCAGTTAGCATAAACTCTGCATCTACATCATATATTGCCCCCTTATAGCCAAATAAGCTATGAGTTACAACTTGGCCAATATGAAACTGACATCCCTTCTGGTGCATAAATATTCCTTGTTTATTTACTTTGTAATGACTGCTTAACCAGACGAGGAATACCACTAAAGTTCCCATTAGACATGAAAAGAACTTGATCGCCTGATACTAACTCATTTAATATTTTTTCTAACAAAGAATCAACATTTGATTCAATAATTATTTTAGCATCGATTTTTTTTAGAATAGAAATTGGATCCCAGTCTATATTTTTTGGAACTAATAAAAAAATAATTTCTGCATCGCTCATAGATTTAGCTAAAAATTCTCTATGAATACCCATTCTCATTGAATTAGACCTTAGTTCTAGCGCAGCAACTAATCTATTTTCTGGTTTCTGTTGCTTAACTGATAATAAGCTAGCTTTTATGGCTGTAGGATGGTGTGCAAAATCATCAAAAATTGTAATCCCATTAACAGAGCCAAGCTTTTCAAGTCTCCTTCTAACACCCTTAAATTTATTAAGTGCCTCTATGCTATCATTGAAAGGCACGCCTATATGATTAGCAGCTGCTATAGCAGCTAGAGCATTTTCAATATTATGATCTCCAAATAATGACCAATTTACACTGCCAATACTTTCTCCTTTATAAGATAAAGAAAATTTTGACTTAGCCCCAATTAAATCATAAGAACCAAACCAATCAGAATCACTATCTTTGCAACTATAGGATTCGCTTCTAGTCCATTTTCCTAAATCAAAAACTTTATTAATATTTTCATTTTTTGCTTTTGATATTATTAGACCATTACTTGGAATTGTTCTTATCAGCTGATGAAACTGCCATATTATTTGATCTATATTGCTAAAAATATCAGCATGATCAAATTCTATATTAGTTATAGTCAAAGTTCTTGGTCGATAATGTATAAACTTTGCTCTTTTATCAAAAAAAGCTGTATCATATTCATCAGCTTCAACTACAAAAAAATTTGACTCTCCTAGCCTTGCTGAAATCTTAAAGTTAGAGCACACTCCTCCTATTAAAAATCCTGGAGATAAACCAACATAATCTAAAATCCATGCTAGCATGCTAGATGTTGTAGTTTTACCGTGAGTTCCAGAAACAGCTAATACCCATTTATCTCTTAAGATGTTATTAGCAAGCCACTCAGGACCAGAATAGTAAGGAATGCTTTGATCTAGCATTTCCTCTATAGCCGCATTGCCTCTACTTAAAACATTACCAACAATAATACAATCAGGAGGTTGCTTTAACTGATTCTTATCAAAACCCTGATAAATATCTATACCGAGCTTTCTAAGCTGTGTACTCATTGGAGGATAAACATTCTCATCGGAACCAGAAACCTTATATCCAGATTCTTTAGCAAGGGCAGCAATGCCCGCCATAAATGTTCCACAAATTCCTAATATATGTATATGCATAAATATAGAGATAGAAATAGAAAAAATAGTATAGTGATAATACTATTTAGTTATCAATGAGACTACTTATATGGACAAATTCGAATACATATCTGAAGAAGAAAGCCTAAAGGCTCTGATTTCGAATATAAATAAAAAAGAAACTATCGCTATAGATACCGAGTTTGTTAGGGATAAAACCTATTATCCAGAACTTTGCCTTATCCAATTTGCTACAAAAGATAAGCTAGGATGCGTAGATTGTATAGCCATTAATGATCTTAATCCATTTATAGACTGTTTATTTAGTAATAATAGAACTATTATAATGCATTCAGCTAGGCAAGATTTAGATGCTCTTTATCTGTTTTCTAAAGAAAGATCCTATAGCTTAATTGATACACAAATTAGCGCATCTTTAGTTGGCGAAAAACCCCAAATCGGTCTAAAAGAACTACTTTATATAGTTCTAGGAGAAGAGATAGATAAGGGCTTTACAAGAATAGATTGGAAGAAAAGGCCCCTATCTGAACCAGAAATTAATTACGCGATAGAAGATGTTAAATTTCTAATTCCTATGTGGGAAAGAATTAATGAAAGGCTAGTGAAATTAGATCGAACTTCTTGGCATGAAGAAGATTGTGAAAGATTAAAAAAAATAGAGCCTGTGCAAAATGAATTAGCCCTTTTTTTAAAGCTAAAAGGATTAAATTCATTAAGTGATAAAAAAAAGGATATAGCATTCAAAATTATTAAATGGAGAGAAAATAAAGCTAGATCAATGAATCTGCCTAGACAATGGATCATTGAAGATAAAATAATAGTATTAATTGCTAAAAAAGAAGCTAAAAAAATAGATGAGCTTAAATCTATAGAAAAAATATCTAGTAACGTAGTGAAAAAATACGGGGAAGAAATAATTTCAGCTATCAATAATTACTCAATCCCCTTGATTGATTACTCTGAGCTATTTTCAATATCAGAAAAAAAAGATTTTGGTCTTATAGAAAGATTAACTAAATCAAGAGCTGAAGAACTTAAAATAGATGACTCAGTATTTATGACAGAAAAAGAGATTGCTAATTTATCGAAAGGTCTATACTCAGAAAGGCTTAAAGAAGGCTGGAGGTCTAAGGAAATAAAGACAATACTTCAATTTATTTCCAAACTAGACAATAAATCAGCATAAACATCATCAACTTCTTTATCCGCTAAGATAATATTTAAACTCTTTCTTTCTTCATAAAATTTGATTAGAGGCGCAGTCTCTTGATTATAAACTTGGAGCCTTTTTCTAATAGTTTTCTCATTATCATCGCTTCTCTGTATTAATTTTCCACGGTTATTAATACATTCATCAATCTCATGCTTAGGTGAAAAATAAATATTTAATAATTTTCCTGTTAATGAGCATGTTCTTCTTCCTGTTAATCTCTTCATCAAAATATCATGATCAACTTTTAGATAAATTACTTTATTTATTATCTTGTCTAAATTTGTTAATAACAACTCAAGATCTAAAGCTTGATCAACATTTCTAGGAAATCCATCTAATATAAAACCAGTAGACATATCATCTTTGCTTATCCTTTCCTCTATAATCTGAAGTACCAGCTGATTAGAAACCAAATGTCCCTGCTCCATTATATACTTAGCTTCTAAACCTAGTTCTGACTTACTAGAAACAGCATCTCTTAGTAAATCACCTGTAGAGATCTGTGGCCAACCAAAATCTGATTCTAATCGTTTAGCTTGAGTTCCCTTGCCTGCCCCGGGCGCACCAAGTAATATTATTTTCATATTAACCTCTATACTTTTTATAAGATAAATAAAAGCGTAAACTATACTAACAATCTAATAATCGTCTGTAAAAAAATTCATTGAGTATCTCTCAATTTTTTCTCCAGGGAGGATGGAATGAAAAAAAATGCATTTTACGCTCAATCAGGTGGAGTAACTTCAGTTATTAATACAAGCGGCTGCGGTGTAATTGAAACTGCAAGAAAAAACAAAAATAAAATAGATAAAGTATACGCAGGCTGTAATGGAATCTTGGGAGCTCTTACTGAAGATATGATTGATACAAGCAAAGAATCAGCTAAAGCCATATCACAACTTCGCTATACTCCAGGAGGAGTATTTGGTTCAGCCAGATTTAAACTTCAAGACTTAAAGAAAAATAATGCTGAATACGAAAGGTTAATTAAAGTATTTAAAAAACATAATATTGGATATTTTTTCTACAATGGGGGGGGAGACTCGATGGATACCGCTCATAAAGTATCACTAATAAGTAGAAAGATGAATTTTCCTATAACTTGTATAGGTATTCCAAAAACAGTCGACAATGACTTACCATATACTGATACATGCCCAGGTTTCGGCTCAGCAGCAAAGTATATAGCTGTTTCTACAAAAGAAGCAGGCTTGGATGTTGCTTCTATGGCAAAAACTTCAACTAAAGTCTTTATTCTTGAAGTTATGGGGCGTCACGCTGGGTGGCTAGCTGCAGCAGGAGGACTCGCTAAAGAAGAAAAAAAAGATGCTCCTCAAATCATACTTTTCCCTGAAATAGCTTTTAACCAAAAAAAGTTTCTGAAAGAAGTTAATAAATCAGTAAAAAATATTGGTTTTTGTGTAATAGTGGTATCAGAAGGCATTAAAGATAGTAAGGGTAAATTTCTTGCCGAGATGGGAACAACTGATGCTTTTGGTCATTCTCAACTTGGAGGTGCTGCAATTAATGTGGCTGATATAGTTAAATCTAAACTTGGTTATAAATATCATTATGCTATAGCAGACTATCTTCAAAGATCAGCTAGACATATATCCTCAAAAACTGATGTAGAGCAAGCTTATGCAGTTGGGAAAAAAGCTGTAGAGCTAGCCCTCCAAGGAAAAAATTCTGTAATGCCAACTATTGTTAGAGAAAACGATAATCCATATAAATGGACTACGAGTTATGTAGATTTAAGAAAGGTAGCTAACAAAGAGCGAATGATGCCAAGGAAATTTATCTCCCGTGATGGTTTCCAAATAACATCATCTTGTAGAAAATATTTAGCTCCACTAATCTCTGGTGAAGACTATCCTCCATATAAAAATGGTCTACCTATTTCAGCAAAATTAAAAAATATACGAGTTCGAAGAATGCTTAAAGAAAAGTTTATGATAAAATAAAGATAAATAATTACTATCCTAATTTTAAGGGGAAACTTAATGAATCCAAATACAGCTTTATGGCTTTGCCTAGGTGCTTCTTTTTTAGCAATTTTTTATGGTGTTATTTCTGCCAAGTGGGTCGTAGATCAATCACCAGGTAATGATGCAATGCAGAAAATTGCTGCCGCAATTCAGGAGGGTGCAAATGCTTATATGAATAGACAATATTCATATATCAGTATGGTTGGGCTTGTATTATTTATTATTTTAGGTTTCTCGTTAAGCTGGGCTACAGCAATAGGTTTTGCCATTGGCGCATTATTTTCTGCACTTGCTGGGTACATAGGAATGTTTGTCTCCGTTAGAGCAAATGTTCGTACCTCTCAGGCAGCTACTGAAGGGATCAATCCTGCTCTTATGCTAGCTTTTAGGGGAGGCGCTATTACAGGATTACTAGTTGTCGGCTTAGGTCTCCTAGGCGTTTCTGGCTATTACACAATTTTAATGAATCTTGGATATAATACCGACCAAACTCTAAATGCTTTGGTTGGCCTAGCTTTTGGAGGCTCACTTATATCAATTTTTGCTAGACTTGGTGGTGGAATCTTTACTAAAGGTGCTGATGTTGGAGCTGATCTAGTTGGAAAAGTAGAAGCAGGTATTCCTGAAGATGACCCTCGCAACCCAGCAGTTATTGCTGATAATGTTGGTGATAATGTAGGAGATTGTGCTGGAATGGCCGCTGATTTATTTGAAACATATGCTGTTACAGTAATTGCTACCATGATATTAGGGGGCCTTAGCGTAGAAACATTAGGGATAAATGCAGTGTTGTATCCAATGGTTCTTGGAGGCGTATCTATTATTGCCTCAATAATTGGAACCTTTTTTGTACGAACAAGCGATGGAAAAGTAATGAAAGCGCTATACAAGGGTGTAATTGTTTCAGGAATTCTTGCAGCAATAGCTTTTTATCCAGTAACTAATATTATGATGGCTAATAACTCTATGAGTTTATTTTTATCATCCTTAATTGGACTACTTTTAACAGCGGCTATGGTTGTTATCACTGAATACTATACAGGTACAGATTTTAAACCTGTTAAAGATGTGGCTGGTGCCTCTACAACTGGAGATGCTACTAATATCATTGCTGGACTAGGTGTTTCTATGAAATCTACAGGGCTTCCGGTTATAGCAGTATGTGTATCTATATTTGTTGCTTATGAGCTAGCAGGCTTATATGGAATAGCTATTGCTGCAACAAGCATGCTATCAATGACAGGAATGATAGTTGCTCTTGATGCATTTGGTCCTATTACCGATAATGCTGGTGGTATAGCTGAAATGTCTGATCTGCCATCAGAAGTTAGAAATATTACGGATGCATTAGATGCTGTTGGTAACACTACAAAAGCAGTAACAAAAGGCTATGCAATTGGGTCAGCTGGTCTTGCAGCTCTTGTTTTATTTGCTGACTATACTCATAAATTAGAAGAAGCTGGAATTACAAATGTTACGTTTGACCTTTCAAACCATAGAGTGATTATTGGTTTATTTATTGGTGGTCTTGTACCTTATATTTTTGGAGCAATGGCAATGGAAGCTGTAGGTCGTGCAGCATCTTCTGTTGTTGAAGAAGTTCGTCGTCAATTTAAAGAAATCTCAGGAATAATGGAAGGTAAAGCCCAACCTGATTATTCAACTGCAGTAGACTTGCTTACAAAATCAGCAATTAAAGAAATGATCATACCCTCACTCCTCCCAATTTTAGTACCTATAGTAATTGGAAAATTACTTGGAGTTCAGGCCTTAGGGGGTGTTTTAATGGGTACGATAATTACAGGAATATTTATTGCTATCTCTATGACTACTGGTGGAGGCGCATGGGATAACGCAAAAAAATATATTGAAGATGGTAATTGTGGGGGCAAAGGTTCCGATGCACATAAGGCAGCAGTAACTGGGGATACAGTAGGAGATCCATATAAAGATACTGCTGGACCAGCTATAAACCCTTTAATAAAAATTATAAATATTGTAGCTCTTTTAGCGGTGCCTCTCCTCGGAACCCCTCTAATATAGTGATCTAGCTTATATGAATCCTAAATTAGCCCGCTCTCAAATGCTAAAGCAGCAAATTCGAGCCTGGGAAGTGCTTGATGAAAAGGTGTTAGAGGCAATGGAGTCTATACCTAGGGAGTTATTTGTCCCAGAAGGTTTTACTGATTTCGCATTTGCAGATATGGAAATACCTTTATCAAATGATGAATATATGATGGCGCCAAAAATTGAAGGGAAGCTGCTACAAGCACTAGAAATAACAAAAAAAGATAAAGTCTTAGAAGTTGGTACAGGTAGTGGCTATCTAACCGCCTGCCTAGCTTATTTGTCAAAAGAAGTATTATCTATAGATATTTATGAAGATTTTTTAATAAAAACAAAAGAAAAGCTAGCACATCAAAAAATTAAAAATGTAAATCTTTCTCTTTTAGATATATTCGTAATTGATCAAAAAAATAAATATGATGTTATAGTATTCACCGGGTCATTGAAAAAGTTTCAAAGAAATTTTCTTAATTTATTAAATCCTCAGGGTAGAATTTTTGCAACTATAGGAGAGCTTCCAATTATGGAGTCTCAAATTATTACTTCTGACAACCAGAATGCGTTAATTCAAGATAAAATTTTTGAAACCTGTCTGCCTCCCTTAAAAAATGAAACCTTCAACAAGCCTTTTTTTCTTTAATAACTATAACTTATGCTTATAGATTAGATAAAATGTATAATGACATTTATGAATAAATTAATTCTTAATTCATTACTTATTTTTTTGATAACTTATACTATGCCGTTGCATAGCTCTGAAAATCTTTTAAGCATATATGAAAAAGCGCTTGATCATGACCCTACTATCAGAGCTGCTAAAGCAAATTATCAAGCAACTCTCGAGCTAAAACCACAAGCTATGAGTTATTTCTTTCCTTCTTTAACACTTAATACCTCCTCGACCCAGTCTGATTCAGAAGATATGAATCCTATGCCTGATTATAGAACTGGTCGTCCTATAACTGGGACAACAGGAACAGGCTCCTATAGAGAAGCGAGATCAATTAGCCTAAACCTAAATCAAACTATTTTTGATATGACTGCAATAACTGGATTAAGCCTAACAAATAAAAGATTAGCTCAAGCTGAAGCGTTGTATAACTATGAAAAACAAAACTTATTGTTACGTGTCTCAGAATCATACTTCAATGTCTTGGGAGCGCAAGATAGGTTAATTGCCCAAACAACAGCTAGAGAAGCAATTGGAAGACAATTAGATCTAGCTAAAAGTAGATTTGAATTAGGCCTTATACCAATAACAGATGTTCAAGAATCACAAGCAGGATATGACCTAGCGATTGCATCAGAAATTGAATCAAAAAGACTACTTTCTTCTGCTAAAGAATTTCTTAGAGAGATAATAGGTGAATATATTGATGATCTTTCAGTTCCTAGAGTTGATATGCCCCTAATAAGCCCTGAGCCAAGCAATATAGATGAATGGGTTGAAATGTCACTAAAACAAAACTTAGCACTTATCTCGAGTAAAATTAATACAGAAATAGCTGAAGACAATATAAAAATACAAAGAGGCAATAGATTACCTGTTATTACCTTTTCTGGTAACTTGAGCGAAAGCAATACGGATGTTACAAGATCATTATTCTGTGTCGATGAAGAAGAATGTCCAGTTAGAATAAATTCAAATACTGCGCCAGAAGGATATAATGTCTCATTAAACATAAGTTTTCCCATATTTACAGGAGGCTTTAACAGTTCAAAAATTAGACAATCTATTCACGAACATCGTGCAGCTGAGGAATCGACTGAAAGTATTGCCAGGCAAACAGAAAGGGTAACTAGAGACTCATTTCTGGGGGTTGTTTCTGAGATATCAAGGGTTAATGCACTGACTCAGGCCGTTCAATCCTCTAGAACTGCTTTACTTGCTACTGAGGCTGGTTTTGAAGTAGGAACTAGAACAGCAGTCGATGTACTCGTTTCTCAAAATTCATTAGCTCAGGCTGAGACTAACCTAGCAAGAAGTAAGTACGATTACATTCTTAATGTTCTCCTATTAAGACAATCAGTTGGAGACCTATCTATAAAAGATATTCATGAAATAAATTCATGGCTTAATTAAAAAAAATTATTCTTTTATAGCTTTTTTAATAATTTCTGAACTAGAAAAACCTTCTATAAAAGATAAAGACATCACTGAACCTCCATTTTTTAATACGATATCCCCACCAATTATCTCTGTGTCCTTATAATCACCGCCCTTCACTAAAACATTAGGAATAATTTCAGAAATAAGATCTTTTGGAGTTTGCTCTGAGAAAGAAATAACCCAATCAACACAAGATAAAGCATAAAGCATTTTTGCCCTATCTTTTAAAGTCATGATTGGCCTATCTTTACCCTTAATCTTTTTAATAGATTCATCATCGTTAATAGCAACTATTAATTTATCTCCTTTCGATTTAGCCTCTGCAAGATATGAAATATGTCCTGGATGTAAAATATCAAAACAACCATTTGTCATTACTATTCTTTCCCCTTTTTTTTTGGATTCATTTACTAATTCCAACAAACCCTCTCTAGAATAAATTTCTCTTTCTATAGATTTTTTTTTAGCAATTGCCTCTTCTAGTTCTTGAGGAAAAATGGAAGCTACTCCTATCTTTTTAACAACCAAACCTGCTGAAATATTTGCAATATAAGCTGCCTTATCAATTGATAAATTACCTGCTATACATGCTGAAAACATTGCTATTACAGTATCCCCTGCACCTGTGACATCATAAACTTCTCTTGCTTCGGCGTTAAATGTAGTAGGTTTTACAGATGAAGAAAAAAGTGTCATTCCTTTTTCTCCTCTAGTCACTAAAAGACCATCTAATTGCATGCTCTTTCTTAATTCTTTACCTTTTTTAATAAATCCTTCTTCATCTTCCCAACCACCAACAACATTCATAAACTCATTTTCATTAGGAGTAATTAAACTAGCTCCTTTATAGTTATCAAAGGTAGGTTTTTTTGGATCAACAACTATAGGTATTTTTTTATTTTTAGCTTCAATGATCATCTCTTCAATAATATTAAGAGTGCCCTTATTATAATCAGAAAAAATAACTAAATTATTTCCTTTAAGACAATCCTTGTAGCTCTTGAGCAGTCTACTTTCATGACCATAAATGAGCTGTTCTTGATCTAGTCTAATTAACTGGTGATTTTTTGATAATACCCTTTGCTTATGAATTGTAGGAAAATTCATTTCTAGAGAATTAAAAATAATATTTTTCTGCTTTTTTAGAAGCTTAGTTAAAATTTTCCCATTCTCATCCTTGCCTATAACGCTCAAGAGGGTTGCTTCAACGCCTAATGTAGCTAAATTTAATGCAACATTGGCTGCTCCTCCTGGGCGATAATCACGGCGTCCTACCTTTACAACAGGAACTGGCGCCTCAGGAGATAAACGACTAACTTCACCAAACAAGTATTCATCCAGCATAGAGTCACCTACGACTAGGATTTTAAGTTTGCTGAATTTTGGAATCATTTTTATTTTTCGTTCTTGCCTCTTAACCACACTTGGAATAACCACAACTCAGACAGGTCATGCAACCATCCATCATTACCGCGGCTGCGGTATTACATTTAACGCATAATTGAGCACCTTTAGGAAAGTTATTTTCTGAAAAGGCATCCTTTTGTTTTTCCTGCGACTCAAACTCCTCTCTTTTTTTATCAATAATTTTTTTTTGCTCTTCTGTTAATGTATCAGACTCTAATAGGCCAATTTGAATTAGGTGCTTTTCAACAATATATCCCAACTCTGCAATTATAGAGGGCATATATGTTCCACCAGCTTGCCAATAACCACCTCTAGGATCAAAAACAGACTTTAATTCATCGACGATAAAATTTGCATCCCCACCCTTCCGAAAGACTGCTGACATCACTCTTGTTAAAGCTACTATCCATTGATAATGATCCAAATTCTTTGAATTTATAAAAATTTCAAAAGGCCTTCTTTTTTCATGCTCGGTTCCCTCATTTAAAACAATATCATTAATTGTCACATACATTGCATGGTCCGAAACAGGTGTTTTAACCTTATAGGTTGAGCCAATAAGCATATCTGGCCTTTCAAGCTTTTCATGCATCCTTATTACTTTGGATTCGTTAGAGATATCCTCTTTTGCTAAATCAGGAATATCTTTATCGCTAGAATCGCTGGTAAGAACCTTATAATCAACTATCTTTGATTTTATATTTATAATTGTCATCAAAGTTTACCGTAATAGCCTTCTTTCAATGCATCAAATAAATTAGCCGCACTATGAATTTCACCATCATACTCAATCTCTTCATCTCCTTTTGCTTCAACTTTTGTTCCATCCTCTAATGTAAAAATATAAGAGGTATTCTTTAGATCTTTTTCCTTTACCAAGACACCTTGGAAAGCTTCAGGATTAAACCTAAAGGTTGTACAACCTTTTAAACCTTTCTCATATGCGTACAAATAAATATCCTTGAAATCTTCATAGTCATAGTCTTGAGGAACATTTGCAGTTTTTGAGATAGATGAGTCAATCCAATATTGAGAAGCAGCTTGAATATCTACATGCTCTTTTGGTGAAATATTTTCTGAACTTACAAAATAACTTGGGAGCTCTTGCTCGGGTGATGTTGCTTCAGGAGTTGCATCTGGGTTCATTAGTTCTCTATAAGCAAGAAGCTCAAAAGAAAACACATCTACCTTTTCTTTAGTTTTCTTACCCTCTTTTATTACATTCCTAAAATAATGATGGGCAAAAGAAGGCTCTATACCATTGCTAGCATTATTTGCTAGTGATAATGAAATTGTCCCTGTTGGCGCTATTGAACTATGGTGAGTGAATCGAGATCCATATTTTGAAAGCTCTTCTACTAAATTAGGAGATACCTCTGCAACCTTCTGCATATAACGACTATACTTAGCATGTAAAACACTTCCAGAGATTGTGTCTCCTTTATGCCAACCATCTGTAACCATTTCCGGTCTCTTGTTTAGCATTTCTTCAGATACAATAAAATTTTTAGAGAGAATAGGTGCTGGCCCTTTTTCTTTCGAAAGTTCTAAGGCAACCTCCCATCCAGTTATAGCTAGTTCTCTGGAGACATCTTCTGTAAATTTTATGGATTCCTTAGAACCGTACTTTATACCTAATAAACTTAGTGTTGAGCCTAAGCCTAAAAATCCCATGCCATGACGCCTCTTATATAATATTTCATCTCTCTGAGTACCTAATGGCAACCCATTTATCTCAACAACATTATCTAACATTCTTGTGAAAACCCTAACTACCTCTTTAAACTTGCTCCAATCAAACTCAGCATCAGGAGTAAAGGGGTTATCAACAAACTTTGTTAGGTTTACCGAACCTAATAAGCATGCTCCATAGGCTGGTAAAGGCTGCTCTCCACATGGATTCGTTGCTCTAATATTTTCACACCACCAGTTATTATTGTATTCATTAACCCTATCAATCAGAACAAAACCTGGTTCAGCAAAATCGTAAGTAGAAGACATAATTGTATCCCACATCCTTTTTGCTGGAACTTCTTTGTAAACCCTACAGGCAGTTAGTCCATTCTCTTTTTGGAGATAATCTCCTGAAATAGGCCATTCTCGCCAAATAACTTGTTTCTCATCGCTAATGTCTATGCCATCCTCATCAACTTCTTTCTGAGTAATTGGAAATGCAAGCATCCAAAGCTTATTTTCCTTTACTGCATTCATGAACTCATCAGTAATAAGAAGCGATAAATTAAATTGTCTTAATCTGCCATCCTCCCTCTTAGCTTTGATGAATTCCATAACATCTGGGTGCCCAACATCGAAAGTACCCATCTGCGCGCCCCTCCTGCCGCCAGCAGAAGATACTGTAAAACACATTTTGTCATAGATATCCATAAACGAAAGTGGGCCTGATGTATATGCTCCAGCACCTGAAACATACGCACCCCTTGGTCGAAGAGTTGAAAATTCATAACCAATTCCACATCCTGCCTTTAAAGTTAATCCTGCTTCTTGAACTTTCTCTAAAATTTCATGCATAGAATCTGCTATTGTTCCTGAAACAGTGCAATTAATTGTTGAAGTAGCTGGTTTATGAAGTCCTGCTCCAGCATTAGATATAATCCTTCCTGCTGGAATAGCGCCATTTTGCAACGCCCAAACAAATTTCTTAAACCAGATATTTTTCTTTTCCTCAGATCCTTCAACTTCAGATAAAGCTCTTGCTACCCTTTCATATGTCGACTGGATATCCTTATCTACTGGTTCAGATGTTTTAGTTTTTAATCTATATTTGGTATCCCAAATACTTTGAGAAGCATCTTGAAGTGGTAATTCAGAAAGGGTTAGGCATTTATCTTGCAGGGCTGATTTCATTGTTATCGACTTCTCCAAAAATTAAAAAAACTCATATTTCTAATTTTTATGAATAAGAAATATCATTTTATAAATCTAGAACTATGTATTCTTTTAAAAATACTTAAACACAATATATTGTGATTAAGTATGTCTAGATTATGCATCTAATGTGTCGCTGTCAAGCTAATATACTAAAAATAATAGAAATAAAAAAATGCTTATAAAACATATATATAAAATAAATACTGACAAACTCATTAGCTAAATATCTAGTATTTAAGGTCCTTTTGGCAAAATGTAGAGATTACTATATATAGTATTTAGTATCCCCAAGAAATCTACTCAGAATCTACAAAATATCCACAAATTTATCCACAAGAAATAATTTTATTTTTATAACTCGATTTTTATTAATTATGTAAAATTAATAACATATTTTATAATTAAGAAAAATATTAACCGGGATATTGCATTATGCTAAGTAATAAAAAATCACTTCTTAACTTTTTCTTTTTTTTAGCTTCTTTTACTTTAGTTAGTTCTTTATTTCTAGCATTAGACAATAGCATAAGAGCTCAAATATCAAATCAGAATGAAGCGTATAGCCTATCTCCTATAATCAAAGAAGTTTCTGATTCTGTGGTTAATATTTCTGTAAAAGGAACGGTTGAAGTTAACAATCCTTTGACTGATGATCCTTTTTTTAGAAGATTTTTTGATGTTCCCCCTGATAGCAGAAGAGACTTTGAAAGTGCAGGTTCTGGTGTAATAGTAAATGCAGAGCAAGGCCTCGTTATAACAAATCATCATGTTATTGAAAATGCAGATGAGATAACAATTACACTTCTTGATAATAGAACTTTAATTGCAGAAGTAATAGGATCAGATTCAGGATCTGATATTGCATTACTTAAGGTAGAGTCAAATAATTTATCCGAAATGAAGTTAGGTGACTCATCAAATATCGAAGTAGGAGATTTTGTTTTAGCTATTGGAAATCCTTTTGGTCTAGATCATACCGTAACATCGGGTATTATCAGTGGATTAGGAAGAACTGGTATTAATCCAGATGGCTATGAAGACTTTATTCAAACAGATGCTTCCATTAATCCTGGTAATTCTGGAGGAGCATTGGTTAATTTAAATGGAGAATTAATAGGAATTAATTCTGCCATACTATCTGGCTCTGGAGGAAATATTGGTATCGGATTTGCTATACCAGTGAATATGGCCAGAGGCATAATGGACCAGTTATTAGACCATGGTGAAGTTAAGAGAGGTCTGCTAGGAGTAAGTATAGCTTCTGTTACACCAGAAATTGCAGAAACATACTCTCTCAACGGAAGCTCAGGTGCATTTATAACAGATGTTGTTTCTGGTTCAGCAGCTGAAAAAGCTGGATTAAAAATAGGAGATGTTATTCTTAGAGTTAATTCTGAAAATATTGAAGATGCTGGTAGCCTAAGAAATACAATAGGGCTTCTTAGACCAGGTGATGAAATATCAATCGAGATAATCAGAGAAGAGGAAACAATTAATCTTAAAGCTACCTTAGACGAGCTTGGAGCAAACAATGCAGAGGAAGAAAATGAAGAAATAACGCAGCTAGAATCTTTCCTTCAAGGTGGCGATTACATTAATAATAACGATGAATTGGATGATTTTAATGGTGTACTAGGTATCTTAGTAAATGAAATTCAAGATGGTAGCCCGTCCGCTCTAAGAGGATTAAGAAGAGGGGATATAATCACTCATATTAATCGACAAAGAATTAATAATATTTCAGAAGCTATAGATGTACTTGAAAATGCTAACTCTATAATCCTGCAAGTCTTAAGAGGTAACAGGAATATTTTAATACTAATTCGTTAATTTTTGATATATGAAAATTTGTATTTTAGGAGGCACAGGGTTTATAGGAAAAAATTTAGCAGTATATCTTTCTAATCGAGGATACTCTGTAATTATTCCATCTAGAAAACCTGAATTAGCTAAAGACTTAAAAGTACTTCCAAAAATAAAAATTATACCGGCTGATATTCATCAAGAAAAAATACTATTTAAAATAATTGATGATTGTGAAATAGTTATAAATACAATAGGAATATTGAATGAAAAAAGAGGGGGGAAAAATAAGTTTCAATATGTTCATATAGATTTTTTAAAAAAAATACTTTCTGTTTGTCGTAGTTCTAAAATATCTCATTTTATTCATATTAGCGCTCTTAAGGCTGACTTCAAATTAGGAACTAGTAAATACTTAAGGAGTAAGGGTCAAGGTGAAATAATAGTAAAAGATTTATCAAAAAATAATTTTAATTTTACAATTTTCCAACCTTCTATAGTATTTGGTAAAGAAGACAGTTTTATCAATTTATTTGCAAAAATAATTAGATTTTTCCCATTAATACCACTAGCAGGATATAAGACAAGATTTGCTCCTATTTTTGTTGACGATATATCTAAAATAATCCATCTATCTATCAATAATTATCAATCATATAACAAAACATTTCAGTTATGTGGCCCAGAAATTCTTTCACTAAAAGAAATAGTCCTAAAGATAGCTGAAACTATTAATCTAAATATAAAAGTAATTTGTATCCCTAAATGGATCGCATATATTCAAGCATTTGTGATGAGTTATTTGATTCCAGGAAAAATACTAACTATTGATAATTTAAACTCTATGAGTATAGATAGCGTATGTACAAAAAATGGCTTTGATATCTTTGATTTATCTAATGATCTATCAAGCCTAACTCCAACAATTCAAAAATATCTAAATCAATATGATTCAAATAATAAATTCTCTAATCTAAGAAATAAGAAGATATGAAAATTTACGAAGTGGGTGGTGCAGTAAGAGACTCCCTAATTGGGCTTGAAGTTAATGAAAAAGATTGGGTTGTTGTAGGAAGTAATCAAAGTGAACTACTAAATCTAGGATATAAAAAAATTGGTAAGGATTTTCCAGTATTTCTTCACCCAAAAACTAATGAAGAATACTCTCTGGCTAGAAAGGAAAAGAAAGTTGCTTCTGGATACCATGGGTTTAGTTTTGATACATCACCTAATATCTCTTTAAAAGAAGATCTTTTAAGAAGAGATCTAACAATAAATGCTATAGCAAAAGATAATCTTAATAATATATTTGACCCCTTTGATGGAGAAGGAGATATAAAGAAAAAAATCTTAAGGCATATTTCACCAGCCTTCAAAGAAGATCCTTTAAGAGTATTAAGAGTTGCGCGTTTTGCAGCTAAACTTAATAATCATGGTTTTAAAATAGCTGATGAAACTTTAGTATTAATGACTGAAATGTGTAATAACGGAGAGGTAGATTCACTTAGACCAGAAAGAGTATGGCAAGAAACAGAAAAAGCACTCTCTACTAATAGACCAGATATTTTTTTTAAAACACTTAAAAGATGTAATGCTCTTAAAATCATTTTTCCTGAAATAGAGGCGTTGTTTGGAGTGCCTCAATCAAAAGAATCTCATCCAGAAATTAACACAGGCATAAATACTATGATGTGTTTAAAATCAGCTGCAGAAATGACTAGTGATGTAACAATTAGATTTGCTACCTTAGTGCATGATCTTGGAAAAGCATCAACAAATAGAAAAAATCTAACAAAATATGATGGGCACGAAAAAGAATCTGTAAAAATTTTAAATAAAATTTTTAAAAAATTTCCAGTTCCAAAACGATATCAAGAAATAGCTATAGCAGTAGCAAAGTTTCATGGCATTATTAATAAAGTTTATGACTTAAGTGCAACTGAAATTATCCAATTAATTGAAGATATAGATGGAATTCGTAAGCCATCAAAACTTAAAGCTATCACTATCGCCTGCGAAGCTGGCCATAGAGGTAGAGAGGGAAAAGAAAAATCCAAATATAAACAAAGGGAGTATCTTGAGGAAATATTTGAAAATATTCAAAATGTAAATATGATTGATATAACTTCTAATTTAAAGGGCAAAGAACTAGGAGATGCTATCAGAAAAAAAAGGATAGATATTATTACTGAATATTTAAATAAAAATAAAAAAAATTAAACTAGCTAGAATTAATCTATATATAGCAAAAAATAACATACTAATTCTCTCTATAAATCTAAGGAAGAAGTGAATTACTATATATGCTGTTAGGCCAGATATTGCTCCACTCAAAAAGAACATATTCCAAGGTACAGATACTCCTTGAGAGGAAATATTAATTAATTGCCAGACAACAGCCATTCCAATAGCAGGTATAGATAGCAAGAAAGAAAATTTTACTGCATTGGCTCTATTCATGCCAAAAATTAAAGCAAATGCTATTGTTATTCCAGATCTTGAGGTTCCAGGAATAAGTGCTATTGCTTGCCCTAGCCCTATTAATAAAGCAATCTTCCATGAAATATTCAAACCATTTACATTCCTCTTTCCAAAGCAATCTGATAACCACAAAATTAAACCAAAGAAAGCTGTGCTTGAAGCTATTAAGAGAGGAAATCTAAGATTATTCTCTATGATATTGCCAAACAAGAGTCCAGCTAACCCTAATGGAATAGAGGAAATAATAATATTTATCAATATTTTTTTATCTTGATTATTATTATTAAAAAACCCAAAAAACATAGAATATAACTCTCTATTAAAATAAACTAATACCGCAATTAATGAGCCTAAATGAACTGCAATATCAAAAATTAACCCTTGATCTTTCCACCCAAAAATAGCTGGAAATATAATTAAGTGTCCAGAACTTGATATAGGAAGAAATTCAACAATTCCTTGAAGAAAAGAAAGAAAGAAAACCTGAAAAATATCCATAATAAAAATCTTATAATTACAATCTGCTGATAAATGACCTACCTGCAAGTATAGAATCATTAATATTTTTTGTAAGCAACATTAATTTAAAATACTCTCCCATTTCTCCTGGAAGAATCATTTTTTTTATGGCTTGAAAGTCTAATAAATTATCTACAGAATGAGGTTTATCATCTAGTGAATCTTTTATTATCTTCTCAAGAATAAATTGGCCTTGAGTTGTGTATCCGCTTAAATTTAAACCTAATGTTCTTGCTGTATCTGCACAGGAAGAAAAATTTACCCAACAACTAATATCTTGAAGCCCGAGAAAAGAAAATGGGTCATAGCTTTTATTATGACGATAATGGCAAACTAAAGTTCCATCTTTTCTTGCCTTATCATAATAATCTTTTTCATTTAGGCCATAATCTATAATTAATATAGCACCTTTATCTATATTGCTGCTTACACTATTTATCCAAGCAGGAATATTATAGGAGAATTCTGAAACATAATTCTCAGGTAATGAGTATCCTAAGTTATCTTCTAATTTATCTATATTAGATGATAGATTCGGATCTTCATCGCCTTCTTCCCAAGAAAATTTTTCTTTAACTAAAGAGACTCCATAAGGTAAAACTTTTTTACCTTTTTTTATAAAGCGATGAACAGGCATAGCATCTAAAACCTCGTTAGCTAATACAACTGCATTAAAAGGCTTACTTGGTAATCTATCTAACCAATTGATTTTTTTTTTGTACTTTTCTAGATTTACCTTCTGCCTATTTCTAAGATCTATGCTTGTTTCAAGAATTTTATACTTTATATTTAAAGATGAATTTTCTAACATATAATCTAAAATATCTTTAGCAAGAACTCCGCTACCAGCTCCAAATTCTAAAATTTGAGGATTTGAAATCTGAGATAATATTGGTAATATTTGCTTAGAAATTGCTTTAGCAAAAATAGGTGATATTTCTGGCGCTGTAATAAAATCCCCTTTAACGCCAAATTTTTCAATGCCATTATTATAATAACCAAATAAAGGATGGTATAAGACACAATTCATATAATCATTAAATGATAACCAACCCCCAGACTTATCAATCTTATTTCTGAGTATATCTTGAAGTGCGCTAGTTATATTTTTTGCATCTTCATATTGGTGAGGAAACATATCAGTCATTTAATCTATATCAATATTTATAACACTTCTGAAAATCAAACCTTATAATATAGTAAATACTATAAATAAAAAATGAAGGGTTATATGAAAAGAAAGTCACTTAAAGGCTGTTGGTCTCTTATTACTGGAGGAAGTAAAAGGATTGGCGAAGATATATCTCGTGGACTCCATCACGAGGGTTCTAATGTCATAATCCACTATATGAGCTCTAAAAAGAGCGCTGAAGACCTCGTAGATTCTCTAAATAACATAAGACCCGAGTCTGCTATATGTATTCAAGCAAATCTAAAAAAAAATAAAGATATTAATTTGCTCATAGAAGAGGCTATCGGTAAGACTGGTCGTTTAGATGTACTTATCAATAATGCATCAAGCTTTTACCCAACGCCGTTAGAAACAATTAATGAAGAACAATGGGAGGATTTAATATCGACTAATCTAAAAGCTCCTCTATTTTTATCTAAAGCTGCGCTCCCTTATTTAAACAAAAATGAAGGAGTGATCATCAATATTGTTGATATCCACTCAAATAGACCTTTAAAAAATCACCCAATTTATGGGCCAGCAAAAGCAGGCTTAGCTATGCTGACAAGGTCATTAGCTAAAGACCTCGCGCCAAAAATAAGAGTTAATGGCGTCTCACCAGGAGCAATTCTATGGCCCCAAACAGATGATCTATCAGAAAAAATAAAAGATAAAATCATAAAACAAACTGCACTTAGAAAAGCTGGTAACCCGTCTGACATTACCTCCGCTGTAATTTTTTTAGTTAAGGACTCACCATATATAACTGGTCAAATAATTGCAGTTGATGGAGGGAGAAGTATTGGCTGGTAAAATCTATTAAATATTATTTTTCTTGAGTCCTCTCAATAGTAACTCCTACAAACGATACATCTTTGACTGCCTTTATTTTTGTAACTGTAACTTTTACCCATTTAGACAAAAATTCATCTAAAATTATTTCACATATAGCCTCAGCAAGTGTCTCAACTAACTGAAAACTAGAATTACTTGTAAAATCTATAATCCTTTCAGCAACCTTTTGATAATTTATTGTTGCGTCAATTGTGTCTTTAAGAGATGCAGATTTTGCATCTACTGAGATTTCTATATCTAATATAATTTTTTGCTTAGTCTTTTTTTCACTTTCCCATATACCTATAATAGTTTCGACTTCTAAGGATTTAATAAAAACTTTATCCATCATTAATCTCTTTAAAATTTTTCTCTAACTCATCTATCTTCCATCTAGGTCTAATTAAAATAGGTCCAGATGCTTTTTTGCGTTGAGCATATCGACAATACCCTACATAAGCTACCATAGCACCATTATCAGTACAAAAATCAAATCTTGGATAAAAAACTTTTTTATCTATATCTTGACATGCTAGCTTTAGCTTTAATCTTAATTTCTTATTAGCACCTACACCACCAGCTATAATCACTCTACTACAATCCCTCTCTTTTAAAGCATATAGACATTTTGAAACTAAAGTATCAACAACGGCTTCTTCAAATGAAGCAGCTATATCTGAACGAATAGCCTCTATTCCCTGATCATTCTTGTTTTCAAGCTCCTTTTGAATCATCAATCTAACAGCAGTTTTTAAACCACTAAAACTAAAATTATATCCTTTATTTTTTAGAGGTCTTGGAAAATTATATTTCTTAGGGTCACCATTTAGAGCTATTTTCTGAATACTCGGACCTCCTGGTTGAGGCAGTAATAATAGACGAGCTACTTTATCAAAAGCCTCCCCCGCTGCATCATCTAGTGATGATCCTAATATCTTATACTTTCCAAGCCCTGACACTTCAACCATCAAAGTATGTCCACCAGAAACTAACAAAGCTAAAAATGGAAATTCTGGAGCATTCTTTTCTAGCATTGGCGAAAGGAGGTGTGCTTCCATATGATGAACTGGTATCACTGGTATATTTGATCCAAATGATAGCGCATGGGCCACCGTTCCACCAACCATAAGCGAGCCAATAAGACCAGGGCCCGCTGTATAAGCTATAGCTGACAAATCACCAAGAGAGATATCATTGCTTGATAGTGTCCTTTTTATCATTGGTAAAAGAACAGCAATATGATCCCTAGAAGCTAATTCTGGAACTATCCCCCCAAAAGGCTCATGTGTTTTAGTTTGGCTATAAATTGAATTAGCAAGCAAGCCTTTTTCTGAATCAAAAA
>JAYZFC010000003.1:0-62795 GCA_036337035.1 Pseudomonadota bacterium
TTCAGCTGCTGCTTCTTTAGGTTCTTCTTTTTTTTCTACTTCAGCTGCTGCTTCTTTAGGTTCTTCTTTTTTTTCTACTTCAGCTGCTGCTTCTTTAGGTTCTTCTTTTTTTTCTACTTCAGCTGCTGCTTCTTTATTAGCTCTATTGTTTTCGAGTTTTTTAATTCTTCTTTCTTCTTTTAGTTTAATCCTTTTATCCGTTTCTTCAGGAGTTTCTTTACTTTCCTTAACAACTCTTTTAACTCTTTTAGCGATCTGCGCACCATGTGAAACCCAATAGCTTAATCTCTCGCTATCAATCTTTATTTTTTCTTCTCCACCAACAGCTATTGGATTATAAAAACCAAGTTTCTCTAGATACTTGCCGTCTCTCTTATTTCTGCTATCTGTAACGACAATATGATAAAAAGGTCTTTTTTTAGCTCCTGCCCTTGATAATCTGATTGTTACCATAAAAATTCCATAAATATTAATTTACTGATATTGAACGCGCATTCTACTTCATTTGTGTAGGATAGTTAAAACTTTTTATACATTTTAACTATTATAAATGATGAAAAACTTGACATTAATACTATGTTTCGGCGAACCTATTGCTGTCTTAGTTATTGGAGGGTTATTTTTTTTGAACGATGATGTGCATTTAGGCGTCTTATTCTGCCTATTGATTATCCTAATCATTCTTTCCGCATTCTTTTCTAGTACTGAAACAGCACTTATGAGGCTCAACCGATATAGGTTGAGGCATAGGGCAAGGTCTGGTAATCGTGCTGCAATAGTTACGGAAAAGCTTTTAAAAAATACCGATAAACTTCTAGGGCTTATTTTATTAGGTAATAACGCAACCCACATACTGTCAGCTGCTTTAGTCACAATAATCTCAATAAGAATTGGAGGAGAGTCAGCAATTTTTATAGGTACAACTATACTGACATTTGTATTATTAATATTTGCTGAGGTTGCTCCTAAAACTATAGCTGCTAGATCACCTTCAAAATTAGCTCTTCCATCTTCTCTGATTTACTATCCATTATTAAAAATTACTTATCCTCTAGTCTGGCTTGTTAATTTTTTATCTAATCTACTATTAATACTTTTTGGAGTAAATAATACTGATGAAGCAAGATCATCTATAAGTACTGACGAATTAAAAACTATTGTTTCAGAAGAGACAAAAAAACTTCAACCACGTCATAGGAATATATTACTCAATGTTCTTGATCTAGAAGATGTTACTGTTGATGACATAATGGTTCCTAGACAGGAAATAGTTGGTATTGATTTAGATGACAATTGGAATAATAATTTAGAAGTAATTAGAGGCTCTTACTATAATAGACTACCTATCTATAGAGGAGATATAGATGAAATTATTGGAACTTTAAGAGTTAGAGATGTTTTGAATGATATTGCTGAAAACTCCCTTAATAAAAATATGCTATTAAGTAAGTTAACTGAACCTTATTTCATACCTGAAGGAACATCTCTAAATAGACAGTTAATTAATTTTCAAGCCAAAAGAGAAAGAATTGCACTAATCGTTGACGAATATGGTGATATTCAAGGGCTTATTACCACTGAAGATGTTGTTAGAGAGATATTTGGTGAGTTTGAGCAAGCTAATCCTAATGGCTCTGAGCCTAAAATATCTAGTGAAAAAAATGGAAGCTTCATCATTGATGCAGGATATAATATTAGACAGCTAAACCAATTAATGAAATGGAGTTTTCCAACAGATGGACCTAAAACTTTAAATGGGCTGATAATTGAAGAAATGGAAACAATTCCAGAAAAATCAACTCTGCTAAAAATTGATAAATATTCAATTGAAATACTTAAAACTAGTGAAAACGCAATAAATAAAGTCAGGGTATCAGTTGAGGATAAAGAAAAGAGCTAACTACTAACTCCTTCGCCATAAGCATCAGCAATTAAATTTTCAAATTTCGTAAATTCACCAATAAAGGTAAGATTGAAATCTCCAATTGGACCATTTCTCTGCTTGGCAAGAAGAATCTCTGCTATGCCTTTTTTAGAAGTCTCGCTATCATAGACCTCCTCCCGATAAATGAAAAAAATAACATCAGCGTCTTGCTCAATAGCTCCTGATTCTCTAAGGTCTGACATTTGAGGTCGCTTATCTGTTCTAGAATCGACACTTCGATTTAGCTGAGATAAAGCAATTACAGGAACGCTTAGTTCTCTAGCCAAGGCCTTTAAAGAGCGAGTAATTTCAGAAATTTCAGTAGCACGATTCTCTGAAGATGTGCCAGATTGCATTAGTTGAAGATAATCAACAACTATAAGACCTAGATCGTGTTTTCTTTTCAATCGCCTTGCTCTAGCTCTAAGAGAGGTAGGAGTTAAAGCAGGAGTATCATCAATAAATATTGGTGCGTTTGAAAGTATAGAAACAGCAGAATTGATTCTTGGCCAATCTTCATCCGATAGGTTGCCATTTCTAAGCCTAGTCTGATTTACTCTTGCTATTGAACCAATCATACGAAAACTCAATTGCTCTGCAGGCATTTCAAGACTAAAAATTCCAGTTGGAATATTGTTCCCTATTGATGCATTTTCAGCTATATTAATCGCAAGAGCAGTTTTACCCATTGAAGGTCGACCAGCTACTACAATCAAGTCTCCAGATTGTAAACCAGAAGTCTTATCATCCATCTCAGTAAAGCCTGTTGAAACGCCAGTAATGCTTCCTTCCTGATTAGATAAAATATCTAACTGAACTAATGATTCAGCAACTAAATCCTTCAAAGGCCTAAAACCTTCTGAATCTCTACTACCTCCATCAGCTATATCAAAAACCTTTTGCTCTGCCAGGTCAACTAGATGATCTATAGATTCATCATTATTACTGTAGACGCTTGAAGCAATATCGCCTCCAACTTGTATTAAGGAACGTAATATAGATTTTTCTCTAACTATTTCTGCGTAAGCTCTTATATTTGATGCGCTTGGTGTATCCTGAACTAGTTTAGTTATATAAGCCAATCCACCCACAGAATCTAAATCACCTTGTTTATCTAAATAGTCATTAACAGTAATTGCATCAGGAGGTAAGTCCTTTTCAATTAAGGCAAGCATACTTTCATAAATGGTTCTGTGTTCACTTCGATAGAAATCAGCAGGGCCAACTAAATCAGCTACTTCATCCCATGATCGCTTATCCAGCATTAAACCACCAAGCAATGACTGCTCGGCCTCAATAGAATGAGGGGGAAGCTTGAGCGAGCTTGAGCTGTTACCACTAGTTTTCTTTGCTATAGATATATCTGACATTTTTTTAACTCTCTTCAGATCATATCATAATAATAGATAAACACTTTCAAATATTTGGAAAAACTATAACCATTTGATTTAGTTAGAATTATCATTATTGCTATCAGAATCAATAGAAGAATATTCGATACTTTGGGGATCGTCAGTAGACTCTATAATAATGCTGATTGAAATTGAAACATCAGAGTGAAAATGAAGATCAATACTATGCTCTCCAGCAATTTTTATTGGACCATCTGGCATCCTAATTTCACTTCTTTCAATACTTACATCAATCTCCTTACAAGCTTCTATAATATCTTGTGTGCCAATCGATCCAAATAGCTTTCCTTCTGGTCCTACATTAGCTTTGATGGTTAATGTCTTGTTCTCTATTGATGCAGCTCTATCCTGAGCTTTTTTAAGCAATATAGATGCCTTCTCTTCAAGCTCTGCTCTCTGTTGCTCAAACTTTAAAAGGTTTTCTTCATTGGCTACAGTAGCTTTTCCTTTTGGTATCAGGTAATTACGAGCAAAACCTGATTTTACAGAAACCTTATCACCAATACCGCCTAAATTTTCAATTTTTTCTAATAAAATAATATCCACTTTTTTCGCCTTATTTAATTTCTATACAAAGATCTTAGGTTAATCCAATTATCAACTAATCCTATCAAGCTTAGCAATAAGATAACAAATCCTGTCAGTGGTGTAACTAATAAAATATACATTAATGCTAATATTGCAGGATGTAGATTAATTAAAGAGCCATAATCATGAACTAAAGCAATACCTTGTATACAAAATGCTATAAGAATTAAAGAAAAGAATGAATCAATAATTATAGTGTCACTAAAGATACTGAAAAATAACAATAATGTAGCTGGCAAACCAAGGAATTTACCAAGTCTTAAGGCCTTGAATTGATAGAAAAAAATATTCTCTTTCTTAATGAGGGAATACCACCATACAGTTAAAAAAAGAGATATTACTAACTGAATAAATACAATAGCTACAATTAGGCTAAAAAATAATTCCCTCCAGGAGTTAAGTGAATTTATCTGTGATTCAGGGGCACCAGTTGTTAGAAATATTTCAATAATTTGATCAAAAATATTAGCAAAAATATTATTAAATCCATTAAAAAACAGGCTGGCCAATACTATCAAGAAGCATAATAAATAAATAGCTTGAAAAACAAAATTTATTGAGTTTGTTCGATATATTAAATAACCAAGAAATAAGCCTGCATATAGAGGCAAAATAGATAAAAATATAGATAAACTTGAAGTGGTGCCTGTATAAAGCAGTAAAACTGTTACTATCAAAGAAGAAATTAATGGTATCTGTATAGATTTTTTATAACCGTTTACCATAACACTTAAGGTTATTAAAGATGATGAAACTATAGGAAAAATTGGGCTAAATGCAATAGCTGAAACTATTACTCTATATCTCCTTGATATCAGCCAATTTAAAATATGGGTCACAAAAAACCTCTAATATTTCGCTTAATGCTGATCTGTATAAGGCAATAAAGCTAAAAACCTTGCTCTCTTAACTTCAGTAGCTAGTTTTCTTTGAAAATTAGCTTTAGTCCCTGTAATTCGACTAGGTATAATTTTTCCTGTTTCAGTTAAAAAACATTTTAGGAGCTCTATGTCCTTATAATCCAAGTCGTCTATTGTCTTATCTGGAAGCTTAAATTGCTTCTTCCTTTTGTATTTATTTGTATTTCTATAAGCCATTAATCGCTCCCATCTTCTTTTTGAGAATCATCTACTGATTCTTGTTTCGCGTTATCTGGTGCATCCTTCTCAATTTCATCTGATGATGAAGATGTCAAATCAACACTATCATCATTACTATTAACTTTGTTATTAACGCTTGAACTTCTAGCTAAATCTTCCTTATCTTCAACATCTTTAATTTGTGCAATTAGAGAGGGTTCAGTAATTGGCTTATCTTTTTTGATAACTATGTGTCTTAACACAGCATCATTAAACCTAAAAGCTGATACCAATTCGTCTAAAGCATTTAGATCACACTCTATATTTAGAAGGACATAGTGAGCTTTATGAGTTTTAGAGATTGTGTGTGTCAATTGGCGACGGCCCCAATCTTCTTCTCTATGAACTTTTGCACCAGAATCTGTAACTATAGATCGGTATCTCTTAATCATATCAGGTACCTGATCGCTCTGATCAGGGTGTATAAGAATAACTATTTCGTAATGTCGCATTATAACCCCCTATGGTTTAAGCTTCCTAGACATGCAAACTAAGTGAAGCAAGGAGAAAATAAAAGAGAAATACTACTTGAGTATTAACCGATCTACAAGATAAAAGAATAAAAAAGTGAGCTAAGTTTGATTGATTCTATATAATATTATTCCTGTAGCAACAGAAACATTTAGACTAGAGACTTTTCCATACATAGGAATACTAACTAAATCATCACATAAGTCTCTTGTTAGTCTTCTCATTCCCTTGCCCTCACTTCCTAGAACTACAGCTATTGGAGCTGAAAAAGAATGCTCAAAAATTGTTTTACTTGCATTCATATCCGTACCTATAACTTGAATACCAAGATTTTTTAGCCATCGCAAGGTGTTTGCTAGGTTTGTAACTTTTACTACCATAACTGATTCTGTAGCTCCAGCTGCAGATTTGATCGCTGATGGCGTCAAATCAGCTGATCTGTTCTTAGTAATAATGACAGCATCCACGCCTGCTGCATCTGCTGTTCTTATACAGGCGCCTAAATTTCTTGGATCTTGAATGCCATCAAGTATTAAAGCCTTAAATTTACGATCCTTCTTAATTGCTAGCTCTTCTAAATCAGTAATTGATGTTTGGTTAAGATTTCTTGTATAAAGTAATACACCTTGGTGATTTTTTGAGCTAGATAAGCGATCTAATTCTGACCGAGACACCAAATCAATATTAATATCTAAACGCTCAAGTGTTTTCTTTATTTCTAATAACGGAAGAGATTCAATATTGTTGATTATTTTAGCGCCTCGTATAAGCTCTGGTCTTGACTCTATCAGTGAGCTTGTAGGAAATATTCCATAAATATAATTTTTTAATTGATTTTTCTTCATAACTTTTTGTCAACTAATAAATAAATTTTAGATTCATCTTCAGAAATATTCATAATTTTTACTTTTAACTTCTGACCAATAGAATAAGTTTTTTTTCTCTTTTTTCCAATTAGTTTTGCCCCTATATGATCAATACTATAATCATCATCTAATAAAGTAGATATATGAACAAGGCCATCGATCTGAAAACTAGAAAGTTTTACAAAAAATCCAAACTTAGTAACGCTTGTTATATGTCCCCAAAAACTCTTACCTATATGCCTTTTTATGTAAATAGACTTTATATCATCTTCGATCTTCCATGTTGCTTCATCTGCCCTCTTCTCGTTAAGTGATGCTTGTATAGACATTAACTGAATCTCTTTATTTGAATAAATATAGTTTTTTGAATTTCCATGCTTAACTAAATATTTGATTGCTCTATGAACTAGCAAATCTGGATAACGCCTAATTGGAGATGTAAAATGAGTATATTGATTTAAAGCTAGGCCGTAATGCCCTATATTTCTAGACTTATACTCAGCCCTATTCATTATTCTCAAAACTATATCCTTTAAGACAGTTTCATCAACCTGATCAGAAATAGATTTTAATATAATATTAAAATTACCTTCGCTTATCTTATCAATTGAATTTAAATCAATAGATAAAGATTTGAGCATTAAATAAAAACTATCTAAATTAGCCTGATCAGGAGCCTTATGAACTCGAAAGGGTGCTGGAATATTTGCTCCCATTATGTACTTTGCCGCCTCAATATTTGCTGCTATCATGCACTCTTCAACTACCCTATGAGAGATTAATCTATCTACTGATTTAATATCTAAAATAGCTCCGTCAGAATCAAAAATATACTTAATATTTGGAGTATTAAAATCAAATGTTCTTCTTTTATCTCTTTGCTCCTTAAGAGATAGATATAATTTTTTTAGTAGTGATATTTGTAAACTAATTTCACTCTTAAGACTAGTGTTAAGTCCATTAATATAATCATTAACTGTATTATAAGTAAGTCTAGCTCTAGATCTTATTACTCCTTCAAAAAAACTAGATTTAATAACTCTTCCATCCTTAGTAAATATAATTTCACAACAAAGAACAAGTCTAATACTATTTTTCCTTAACGAACAAAGGTTGTTTGAAATATAATGATGGAGCATTGGTATAACTTGATTAGGAAAATAAATTGAGGTTCCTCTAATTTTTGCCTCATGATCAGAAAATGAGTTATGCTTTACATAATGAGCAACATCAGCAATAGCAACAATAAGCTTCCACGAATCACCTTTATCTTCACAATAAATAGCATCATCGAAATCCTTGGCCTCTTCATCATCAATTGTGACAAAAGGTAAATTAGTCAAATCTGATCGGTGCTTTTTATCTTCTCTTGATGGAGATTTTGGAAGAGCTTTGACCTCTTTTTCTATATCAACGCTCCACTCAAACGGAAGCCCATAAGACAAAATTGCTACTTTTATATTAATTCCTGGGTCATCATATCTTCCGATTATCCTAACTACCTCAGCTAATGCATCATGATGAAGTGTCGGGTGCCTTGTCACTTTTGCTTCAACTAAATCTCCATTTTTTGCTCCAAGAGTATTTTTGGGATCTATTCTAATATTATTATGATTGGTATCTTTAGGAGTAATATATATAGAATTACTTATCCTAAAAAACTCACCAATAATTGTTTTATCTGACCTTTTAATTATTTCAACTATGGATCTTACAGACTTGCCTCTTTTAGATGATGATGTAGCGACAGCAACTTCATCTCCATCTAACAGCTGCCTCATTAACGATCGGCTTATATAAAAATCTTCTGAATTATCAGATGCTACTAAAAAACCATAACCATCTTTATGGCTGCTAACCTTACCAATTACTGTATCGGGGCTGGCTAATAAATGATATTTGTTACTTTTGTCAATCTTTAGCTGACCATCTCTAACCATACGAGATAGAGTTCTTTTTAGAGATTTTTCATTAAGTTTTGTTTTGATATTGAATGACTTATAGAATTCTATCAAAGAAACAGATACAGCCTTACTTTCCATAAAAACAATAATTTGCTCTCTAGAAGGAACTGAATGCTTATAAATAGCCATTTTAAGTATTATAATAAAAAAATTAATAAATGGAGAATTAAGTTGTCTAAAGATTATCAAGTAGCATTAATACCTGGAGATGGTATAGGAAACGAAGTTATGCCCGAAGGTGTACGAGTTCTAGAAGCAGCGGCAAAAAAATATAATATTCAATTACATTGGAAAGAGTTTGATTGGTCATGCGAACGATATCTAAAAAAAGGAGCTATGATGCCAGAAGATGGTATTGATCAGCTGAGTAAGTTCGATTCTATATATCTTGGTGCTGTAGGCTTTCCTTCTGTTGAAGATCATGTCTCGCTCTGGGGGCTCTTAATACCTATAAGAAGAGAGTTTGACCAATATATTAATTTAAGACCAGTAAGGCTTTTTGATGGCATACCATGCCCACTTGCTAATAAAAGTCCAGGGGATATTGATTTCTATGTAGTAAGAGAAAATGTTGAAGGTGAATATTCTGCAATTGGTGGCGTTCAATATGAAGGTACAGAAAGAGAAGTTGTTGTTCAGCAAAGTGTTTTTACAAGAAATGGTGTTGATAGGGTTGTTAAATTTGCGTTTGATTTAGCTCAAAAAAGAGAGGCAAAACATCTAACCTCTGCCACAAAATCTAATGGTATTATTCACTCTATGCCATATTGGGATAGCAGAGTAAAAAAATGTTCAGAAAAATATCCTGATATTAAGGTCGATCAATTTCATATTGATATCCTGACTGCTAATTTTGTTAGAATGCCAGAGCACTTTGATGTTGTCGTGGGCAGTAATTTGTTTGGTGATATTCTTTCTGATCTAGGTCCTGCATGTACAGGAACTATTGCAATTGCCCCCTCTGCTAATATGAACCCAGAAAAAAAATACCCCTCAATGTTTGAGCCAGTTCATGGATCAGCACCTGATATAGCAGGAAAAGGAATATCTAATCCCATTGGTGCTATTTGGGCAGGTGCAATGATGATGCAACACTTAGGTGAAAATAGCTGTCACGACACAATTATGTCCGCCATAGAGAGGGTGCTCAAAAAGGGAGAAAATCTAACAAGAGATATGGGTGGTAAGGCAACCACTCTAGAGCTAGGAAAAGCAATTGAACAGGAAATTTAATTCCATTATGAAAAAATTTAATTACTATATATATTTTTTATTAATTATCAGTTTTTTTCCTAATGATTCTGCACAAGCTCAACCTGAAAGAGAAATAACAAATGTAACTGGAGACCTTTATCGTTTTAGAGAGATAAGACACATTGGTATGTTTCTCGTTACACCTGAAGGCATTATAGTTGTTGATCCTACAAACTCAGAAGTCTCATCATGGCTAAAGCAAGAATTAGATAAAAGATTTAATCAACCTGTAAAATATGTCATCTATAGCCATAGTCACAATGATCATGCAAGTGGTGGTGAAGTTTTTCAAGATACTGCTACCTATGTTGGCCATATTAATATGTTAAAAAACCTTAAAAAACCGAATGCAAATGATCCGCTATTGCCAAGAGAAACGCTTTGGGATAAAAATAAAGATGGACTTATCCAAAAAAATGAATCTATAGGCCATAACTATATAGAAAATAATTTCAATACCTATGATACAGATATGAATGGTGGTCTTGATAGGTCTGAGATCTGGGAAATTAGATTTGGTGGTAACCAGGTCCCACCTCAAATTGTCTATACTGATAAAGCCATTGTGTCATTAGGCGGAAAAAATGTAGAGCTAATATATACAGGAAAAAATCATTCAGATGATATGTCAATTATTTATTTTCCTGATGAAAAAACAATTTATACTGTTGATTTTCTAACTCCAAAAAGACTCCCTAGAACAGACCTTGATGGTGGCTTCCTTCCAGATTGGGTAGAATCACTTAAAAAAGTTGAGCTTATAGATTTCGATATTATCTCTCCAGGTCATGAGCTTCCAGGAACAAAAGCAGATGTTGTTGAGCAAAGAAAGTACCTAGAGGAACTAGTGAAAAAAGTTTCTCAAGAAATATCTAAAGGTAAGACAGAGGAGGAAATATTAAGAGATATTGATATGTCTCACTATAATCACCTAATGGAATATGATCTTTCAATACTAGGAAATATTTCTGGTGTTTATGAAATGCTTATTTCAAATAAAATAGAATTTTAAGAACGCTAATTATTTTCTAAAGTAATTTAAACCAAAAACAAGCTTATGGATGGAAAAATAATTAGTAAAATTAAAACTAAAAGCATAATTACTGCAAATGGTAAAGCACCTGCAAAAATGTCAAATAAGGTAATTCTATCATCATCAGCTAGGGTTGTTTTTATAACATAACATGCGATGCCCAGGGGAGGAGTTAATAGGCCAATCTCCGCACCAACTATAGTAATAATACCGAACCAAACTAAACTAACTCCATAAGGCTCCATTACAGGTAAGAAAAGCGGGACCATAATTAAAATAATTGATGTTGTATCAAGTATAGTTCCCATTAGAATAAGGATTAAAACATATATTGAAAGAATGCCGTACAAACCTATATTAGCTTGAGATATCCATTCACCAAGGTCGCTAGGAAGTCCAGATAATGCAAGCATTCTGCTATACATGGTAGCAGCAACTATAAGCATTAAAATAGAAGCTGCAATATGCCCTGTTTCAACTAAAACATTCCATAAAGTATTCCTATTTAATTTTCTTTTTATGATCGCAACAACTAGTGCACCTACAGCACCTACAGCGCCAGCCTCAGTTGGTGTAAAAAACCCGCCATATATTCCACCCAATACAAGCAAAATTAAAATTACTAAAGGTGTAGTTTTATTCAACAATTCTTTAGTTGAAAGATTAGAGTGTTTTTCTTGTGCCAACTTAGAAGCCTCATCTTGACCTCCAACATAGTCAGGAAAAATAAAGGCCATAGAAACAATGGCAACAGCATAAGAAAGCGAAAGGAGAATTCCTGGCATTATTCCGGCAGTAAATAAATCAGCAACAGACTGCTCAGTTATCAATGCATAAATAATTAGCATAACGCTTGGAGGTATAAGCATACCAAGAACTGAACTTCCGGCAACTACTCCTACGGCAAATCTTGGTTTATATCCAAATCTGATCATCTCAGGAACTGACACTCGAGTAAAAACAGCTGCAGAAGCAATGCTAACTCCTGTAATAGCTGCAAAAGCTGCATTAGCAGCTACTGTAGCAACTCCGAGGCCGCCTTTAAGCCTCTTTAATAAATGATTAGCCACTTCATAAATATCTCTTCCTAATTCACATTGGCTAACTAATAATCCCATTAAAACAAATAAAGGTATAACTCCAAAAATATAATCTTCAAGACTATTTGAAGCGGCAAGTGTAACTAAATAAATTGGGGCCTCAAGTGATCCTCTTAAAAGCCAAACACTAACAAATGAAACTAAGCCTAGAGCCACTGGTACATATAAACCAGAGTAAATAAGAATAAGAATTGCTAAAATAGAAAATAAGCCAATTTCAAAACCAGTCATCACGAAGATCCATTGCCTGAAGTTAAAAGTTTAAAATTATTATAAGATAATATTATGAATTGCATAGCAGCAACAATTGAACCAACTACAAGGATGAAACGAATAGGCCAAACAGGAACAACAAATAAGCCTTCATTTCCAGCAAAATAATTCCTCTCGTATGCCTCTATCAATCTTGGTATAGCTCCTAACAAAATTGTAATAAAAAATATTGTTCCAGCAAGATCAAAAATAATACCTAAAAAATAACCCGTTTTTGGCCATCTCTTAACTATTTGTTTATAAACTCCGTCAGATCTAGTTAATCTTCCAGATCTAATAGCATCGCTAATTTGTAAAAAAACAATTCCTACAATAGATAGCTCTACGACCTCAGTAACTCCTTGTATAGGAGCATTAAATAAATACCTAGATAAAACATCTATATTGATAAGCAGCATAAGAAAAAAAATCCAAGCTGTTCCAACCGTATTTAGACCGGCAACTAATTTAGTAAAATAATTTATAATTGATGTCATAATTCCTGATCCCAATTACGAACTATTGGCTGCCCCTCTGCTCTCATTATATCCATATAATCTCTTAAAATTTGATTACCAGGAAGCCCTCTTTCCTCTAAATCAGTAGCCCACTCTTTAGCCATATTAGGTAAACTGTTTGCCCATTCAATTCTTTGGTCATCAGTTAAGCTGACGATAGTGCCACCAAATTCTTCAAATTCATGTCTACTTCTTTCTGCACGCCTATCAGTCTCTTTAGCAAGTTCGTCTCTATAATCAGTTGCTACCTCTTGCAATACCAGCCTAACCTCTTCAGGAACTCTATCAAAAGATCTCTTATTCATACTTATAATTTTAGAAGTAACTGCACCTAAGCCAATATCGATCATATAGGGAGCAACTTCATATAATTTATAAGCAACTGCTGATTCAGCCCAAGCAAGGGTGCCTTCTGTGAGTCCTGTTGAAATATTATTATAGTAATCACCAAGTCCCGCTGGAACACCTGCTGCACCTAAACCTTGAACATAACGAAGATTGAGACCAACACCACAAATTTTTGTTCCTCTAAATTGATCTAGCGAATCTATTGATTGGTTCATAAATACTTGATATGAGTCTATTACTCCTGCAGTAGTAAGAAATACCTGATTATAATCCTCAACTGTCTGATCACTTATCTCTGGGTATTTCTCAATTAACAGGTCAACCGTCCTAGCTGCCAAACCAATATCCTTAGTAACAAGCGGTGTAACATAACTAATATTAAAAAAAGGTATCTTATCTGGATGATAAGGTGAAGTAATTATACCTATATCAGCTAATCCATACTGAAGAGCTTCTAAAACACCTCCAGTCTTAGCAACAGTGCCTCCGAACGCCCTATTCCAATCAATCTCATAATTGCCTGTTTCAGCTAATCTCCTATCGACTTCTGGAAGATAATAGTTCATAAAAACCCTAACCCATAAAGCTGTAGGAGCATAGGCATCTATAACAGTAAGCGGAATTACTTCTGCAGACCTTACATTAGTGCTTAGTGAAAAAATAGAAATCAAGAATAAGTATAGTAACGACCTTAATCTAATCATAATTCTCTTTAAAATAATAGATACTTTAGACATAGAAATAGAAACCTTTAATTTAATAAAATGAATAAAAAATTCACATATAGTAGAAGTTTTTTTAGATTCTATCCAATATACTAGATGAAAACAAAAATTAATAATTTAGCATATAATAAAATTTAAATAATAACTTATTTATAAATTTATGATTTTATCTATATATATAAGATAATAGTTATAAATATTAATAACTTATAGTAGTAATACAAGGTATGATCTAAGGAGATAATAAAATGAAAATTGGTTTCATAGGTTTGGGAAGAATGGGTCAAGGAATGGCAAATAGAATCCTTGAGGCCGGTCATGAATTAACAGTTTTTGATAAAATAGAAAGCTCATTAACTAAAATAGGTAAATCTGGGGCTAAAATAGCAAAATCTCTTGAAGAGCTAACTCAAGATAGGGAGGTCGTGATCTCTATGCTACCTCACGATAAAGCACTAGAAGAATTAGTCCTCAATCAAAACGGGCTAAGTAAACTCCTAAAAGAAAAGTCGATACATATGCCCATGGGAACACATGGAGTAGAAATTATAAAGCGTATAAATAATGCTCATAATGAATCGAAGCAAATATTAGTGGCAGGACATGTTTTAGGGCGTCCAGATATGGCAGCAACTGGACAACTAACTTTAGTTCCAGCTGGTCCAAATAGTGCAATAAAAAAACTTAAACCAATATTTGACATACTTGGGAAAAAAATCTTTGTTGCGGGTGACAAACCTGAAGCTGCTACAGCTGTAAAAATTGCAAATAATTTTGTCCTTGGAAGTGCGATTGAGGTTATTGGTGAAAGTATGTCATTAGTTAGGAAATATGGAGTTGATCCAAATCTATTTCATGAAGTTTTAACCGAAGGTCTATTTGGTTGTCCAGCTTATGAAGTTTATGGAAAAATTATTGTTGAAGAAGACTATGATAATGTCGGCGCTTCTGTTCAAATAGGTATTAAAGATGCTAATCTTGCTCTTCAAGCTGCTGAATCTGTTGGCGTCCCGCTCCCTAGCTGTAATGTAATGCGAGATAGACTACTTGAATCAGTCTCAAATGGTGATGGAGAAAAAGACTGGGCAGTTATGGCTAGAGCTCAAGCAAAAGCAAGTGGTTTAGTTTAATAATTATGGCTGAACTGCTATCAATTCCCCTATTTTTACCACTAGCAATTATTGCTGTACTAGTTACAGGAATTTCTAAAGGTGGTTTTGGAGGAATTGCTTTATTAGCAGTCCCATTATTATCGTTAGTGATCTCACCAATTCAAGCAGCTGGTATAATGCTACCAATTATGATTCCAATGGATGTATTAAGCATTTGGGCTCATAGAAAAAATTGGAATGGAAAGCTACTATGTATTCTAATTCCTGGCTCAATAATTGGAATTATAATTGGTGCTATTACCGCTCGGTGGGTAAATGATGACTTTGTAAGGCTTATTGTGGGAGCAATTGCTGTAGTTTTCTCTATTCATAGGTGGCTTGGCATACGTAGTTCTAAAAAATTCTCAAAGTTAGAAAATTTAGAAAAAAAAGAAGCAGAGCCTAATAAAATTACTGGAATTTTCTGGGGATCATGTGCCGGCTATGCAAGCTTTCTAGCTCATGCTGGTATGCCTCCCTACCAAGTGTATGTATTACCTCAAAACTTAGGTAAAAAGATTTATACTGGGACAAGTGTTATTTTTTTTGGAACTGCCAATGCTCTAAAATTAATACCTTATGGTATGTTAGGCCAACTATCTGTTACCAATCTCTCTATTTCATTACTGCTCCTTCCTCTGGTTCCTATTGGTGTTTTCTTAGGTGTCTGGATAAATAGAAAGCTTAAAGAAGAGACTTTTTTCTCAATCCTTCTTTTTAGTATTTTTCTAGTTGGTCTTAAGTTAATATGGGATGGAATTTTTAATGTTATTTAGGAGATTGCTATAGATGAATAATTACAATATTGTTCCTTTGCTATTCTTATTTCTTCTTCATGCCTGTTCGTCAGAAATTAGTGAACAGGATGAATCCAAAAATAACCAGCCGAACTTCTTAATTTTGGTTGCTGATGATCTTGGTTATACTGATATCAGCCCCTTCGGTGGAGAAATTAATACACCTAATTTAGAAAATTTAGCAACTAACAGCATTAAACTAACAAATTTCCATGTCGCCCAAACATGCGCTCCTACAAGAGCAATGCTGCTTTCCGGAACTGACAACCATATAGCTGGAGTTGGTAGTATGTTTAGAGCCAATTTCTATTCGGGCATTGAAAATAAAATCGGATATGAAAATCATCTCCATGAAAGAGTTTTACCCCTACCGCAGCTTTTGCTTGATAATGGTTATCACACATATATGTCTGGTAAGTGGCATCTAGGTACCGAAAATGAGAACTCATTACCATCAGACAGAGGGTTTGAAAAATCTTTAGTTTTAGTATCAGGTGCTGGAGACCATCATGAATTGCTGGGTGCTCAGTATGCTGAAAATGGTGTAAGACTGACTCAAGATATTAAAGAAAACTTTTTCTCTACTGACTATCATACCGATAAAATTATTGAATATATTGATTCTAATCATGGCGATAACAAACCTTTTTTTGTATATGCTGCTTATACTGCCCCTCATTGGCCTCTTCAAGCTCCTGAAGATTTTATAGATAAATATTCTGGTAGGTACGATCAAGGTTATGATGTTCTTAGAAAAGAAAGAATGGATAGGGCTTTCAATCTAGGTGTAATTCCTAAAATAGTAGGTGATGAAAGCTTTTATCAGATCGGGCTAAAATGGAATGATCTATCGGAAGAGGAAAAGAGGCACTCTTCTAGAAAGATGGAAATATATGCAGCGATGGTCGATAACTTAGACCATAACATAGGCCGACTCATTAACTACCTTGATGTTATTAATGAGCTAGATAATACAATTATAATTTTTATGTCTGATAATGGAGCTGAAGGAGATGATGTAGAAAAAAATTGGCTTCATAACAATCTTAGAATTGCTAATAAACCACTTAACGATAATAGCTTTGAAAACTACGGAAGAGAGAATTCATTTATATCTTATGGTATAGAATGGGCACAAGCTGGAACTGCACCCTTTTCAAGAGCCAAAGGCCATATGAATGAAGGAGGAACAAGAGCGCCAGCTTTTATTCTTCATGGATCAGGTAACACTAAATCTGCTATCGATAATCAATATTTAAGAGTAATGGATATAGCACCAACAATTATATCTTTAGCTGGAATAGAAATACCAAAAGGTAAATATAATGGTAAAAATATTGCTGATATTGAGGGTAGATCATTCTCATCAATACTCGACGGTGATTTTTCCCCAATCTATTCAGAGAATGATGTAATTCCAGCAGAGCTGCATGGTCATAGAGGTCTTTGGATGGGTAAATATAAATTACTATGGGAAGAGCCTCCTGGAAATAGCTACTGGGGATATCCCATTCCTGATGCTTGGCATAAGTGGCAACTCTTTGATCTTGAAAATGATCCGGGTGAAACAAATGACATTAGCAACCAACATCCAGAAATATTCAAATTGATGATAGAAGAATGGGAAAGATACGCATCATCCCATTCAGTGGTAAAAGATACTGGCATAATCAATTTTGAAAGATGGCAGCAGTCTGCAAAATAAACCTTCTATGGAGTAAAGCTGATGTTGGCTCCAAAAAATATTGTTATTATTTTTTTGCTTTTAGTTTTAAATAATTCCTACTCAGAAAATATTAAAATTACTGCAGGAGGACCTCAATCAACAAACTTACCCTGGGTTGGTGTTATTCAGTCGCATTTTATTCCTAGAGTAAATGAGGCATTAATAGATAGCCAAAGTGATAATACTATAGCATGGAGAGAAGCTTTTGGTGGTTCACTATATAAGTGGCAAAATTCCTTGGAAGCTATAGAAATAGGATTAACTGACATAGGTTGGGTAGGAGCTTTATGGGAAACCTCTAAAATGCCTCTACAAAATGTAACTTACTACACCCCTTTCGTAACAGATAACTTACCATTGTTACTAGATATATTTAATGAGCTTCATCAAAATAACCCTTCTTTGAAAGAAGGTTGGGCATCTCAAAATCAGTTATTACTTGGAGCAAGTGGCGTAGATACCTATCACCTCATGACAACATTTCCAGTAAATACATTAGAAGATCTTGACGGTAAAAAAATACTAGCTCCTGGCCCCTCGGCAGCTTGGTTAGAAGGAACAAACGCCGTTGCAGTTAATGGCGGCTTATCGACTTATTATACTCAAATCAGTACAGGTGTTGCTGATGGAGTCTTGACTATATTAAGTGGTGCCTATCCATATAAGATTCATGAAGTTGCTCCTTTTATTACTTTAGTTGGTATTGGCGCTCAATTTAATGGAGGTCTTGCGATCAATAAGGATAAATGGGAATCATTACCGCCAGAAGTAAAAAATATTTTCTATGAAATAGGTCTTGAATATAGCTCGGTCATGGGAGAAGTGGTTATGGATAAATATAATCTTGCTTTAGAATCTATAATCAAAGAAGGTGCGATAGTTAATACACTCTCTGACGAAGAAAAAAATAAGTGGGTATCATCACTGCCCAATATAGCTGGTAGGTGGGCTGATTCTGCAGAAAAAAGAGGATTTCCTGCTAGAGAGATTTTACAAACATATATGAATGCAATCCGAGAAAACGGAGAATCCCCATTAAAGAATTGGGATAAAATAAATTAGTCTTAATAATTATGCCTCTTATTAGTAATATTTTTTCTAAAACAATCTACCGGATGAATAATATTGGAGTTATGTGGGTATTCATACTCATGTTTTTGATTTGTTCAGATATCTTAGGTAGAACTTTTTTTGGAAGCCCTATACAAGCAATACCAGAAATTGTTTCTCTATCATTGGTGGGTTGTGTTTTTTTGCAACTTTCATCTGCTGTTGAAAATAAAAAACTTACTAAAGCAGATGTTGGAATTAATTTAATAAAGAAAAAAAAACCAGATTTTGCTAAATTTTTAAATCTAATATCTTCAATTATTGGCTTTTTAGTTTTATTTTTTTTATCTATTGGTGTTTATCCAGACTTAATTAGGTCAATACAAACGCAAGAGTTTTCAGGAGTTGAAGGCATTTATACAATACCTTTATGGCCAATAAAATTTACCGTCTTATTAGGGTCCGTTATATCTGCTATTAGTTTCCTAAAAAATATAGTTTTACTAGGCCGATCTTATCTAAGCTACTTTTCTTTAGTATTTTTGATGTCTTTGCTCTTTGTTTTTTTCTGTTTGCTAATGAACCCTATTTCTTTAAGTGATAGAGCAATAGGTATATTTTCAATTATCTCTGTACTAATTCTAATTTGCATAGGGACACCAATATCAATCTCACTGTTTTCTATAGGATTCATAGGAATAGCAGCTCTTAAACAAGATTTTCAAATTGGTATTAATTCTTTGTCGTTAATAGCACAAGGCACTATTTCAGAGTATGTGTTTGCAACTATACCTTTATTTGTACTAATGGGATTATTCGTTAGCGCCTCAGAAATTGGTAAAGATAGCTTCAATCTCGCACACAAAGTTTTTGGAAGAATCAAAGGGGGGTTAGGAGTAGCAACTGTTGCTGCAAATGCTATTTTTGCTGCTATTACAGGAATATCTATCGCCTCAGCAGCAATATTTTCTAAAATTGCTGTTCCTGAGATGATTAAAAATGGTTATACAGGAAAATTTTCGGCTGGGCTTACAGCAGGATCTTCAGTCTTAGGAATGTTAATTCCACCAAGTCTTTTGCTAATAATCTATGGAGTAATTGCCGAAGTATCTATTGGCTCACTTTTCCTTGCTGCTATAGTTCCAGGACTAATTCTAGCTATTAGTTTCTCAATAGGTGTAATAATCATGTCAAATATATGGCCTGAATTTGTTGGTAATTTAGATAATGAAGAAGACTGTAAACCCATCTCTTTTAGCGAGGTTATTTCTTCATTTCTTCCACTATTGATACTCATACTTCTAGTACTAGGAGGTATTTATGGAGGTATATTTACACCAACAGAAGCAGGAGCTGCAGGATCATTGGCAGCAATGATATTAAGCCTAATTAAAAAGAAGCTAAACATGTCAAAATTATGGGATGTAATTCAAGAGACTGGGCAAATAACAGTAACAATATTATTCTTAATAATTAGTGCTAGCACATTTAGTCGCATGCTTACTCTCAGTGGATTGCCTGCAGATATGGGAATGTATATGAATAATCTTGGACTTGGAATGGCTGGCTTTTTATTTTGCTATCTTTTACTACTGATTCTCTTAGGAACAGTATTAGACTCAACTTCCATATTGTTAATTCTACTACCCTTAGTATTGCCTGTTGTAGCAGACTTAGGAGGTAATTTTATTTGGTTTGGTATTATTACAGTGATTGGAGTAGAAATAGGTTTAATGACTCCGCCTTTAGGGCTCAGTGTCTATGTAATTAAATCTAGTTTAGAAAAAGAAAAAATATCTTTAGGAGAAATTTTCATCGGTGCTGCTCCATTTGCTTTAATTACACTTCTTGTAACTATAATTTTGATGGTTTTTCCTCAAATAAGTCTTAGTATTTTATGACGAGCTATTTCTCCCTTCAATCTCTTCGCCTTCGCTACTATTTAATCTTAATGTTCTCCATCCAATTGACTTAGACCCATCTCTTGCAGGATTACCCTCTACATATAAAATCATACCTGGTTTAATTTCATCTCCAACCCAGCCACGATTTCGAATAAGGACATTTGGACCTGCGCCTTCAGTCATCCAAATTTCTTTTTTTCCATCATCTAGAGTTACTTCTATATAAACTCTAGAATGAGGATTCTGAAACCAAAACTCTGTGACAACTCCAACAATAGAGATCGTAGAAGAAGTATCAAAATGAGCTGCAAATGAATGGTGAGCATAAGAAGTAAGTTGCATAACTAAAGAGAAAAAAAGCAATAAAACGAAATAAATTTTTTTCATTAGAATTCCTTAATGTTTAAGCTTATCATTATTATAAGCTAAAAATGTCATATACTAAAAAACTTAAATTATATTGGAGATCCAAGTAATGAAGATAAGAAGAATTATTACAGGTCATGATGATCAAGGGAAGGCTATAATAGTATCAGATCAGCCTGTTATGAATATTATCAAACCGGAAAATAGACCTGGAGTAGAAATTCATAATATTTGGCAGAATGATTCTTCTCCTGCTAAGGTTTTTGGGCCAGAAGAGACAACAGACTGCTCAATTGGGCTTCTACCACCAAAAAATGGATCAATATTTAGAATTATTAACTTCCCTCCAGAGAAAGACTGGATAGATAATGTAGATCCTGAAAAAGCAAAAGAGGCCTGGAAATCAATAGGAGCTGCTGGAGTGGGGGTCTCAGAAAATCCACCACATCCATTAATGCACAGAACAGAAACTGTCGATTATGCTTTATGTCTTGAAGGTGAGATGCACATGGTGATGGATAATTCTGAAACATTAATTAAAGCAGGTGATGTAGTGATCCAAAGAGGAACTAATCATGCTTGGAGCAATAGATCAGAAAAAAATTGTAAGATGATGTTTGTTTTAGTTGATGGGGTATTTAATAGATAAATATCTGAATTAATGTCAATAAAAAAAACCAAAAAAATAAAATATATGTCTTGCATTTAAGCTAAATGTGCATAAAATCAGAATTTAATAAGTCTTGCACCGGCAAGAATTTAAATGATTTAGGGGAATATTTTAAATGGATTTAATTCCAACATCGCCACAACATATTCATATTTTGCTTAACCACTTTCCATCAGTTGGCACTATCATTGCTATTTGTATATTTATCATTGCTTTCTTCTATAACATCAGCATCTTAAAAAGAACATCCCTTTTTATTTTTGTAATTTTAGGGCTCTTATCAATACCAACTTATATAACAGGTGCTGCTACTAGATGGGCTATCCAAGGAAATCCTGGGATAAATTTTGATATAATTATGGCCCATCAAGATGCTGCACTTGCTGCTTTCATAGGCCTTGGTATTACTGGTCTTGTAGCTTGGCTAGCTCTCTGGCAAGAAAGACGTTTCTCACAAGGAGCTCCTAACTGGATCTTATATCTGACTCTAGGGCTCTCTATATATACTGTTTATGCTATGGCAATTGCTGGAAACATAGGTGGTCACATAAGCCGTCCTGAACTTGGTCATGCTGATGAAATACTGGCGACTCAAGGAGATAGCATTATTGAGTCAATTCAAGGGATGGTTAATAGCTTTATATGGGCATGGCCTGCAATGGAAGCAGTCCATTTTATCGGCATGGCTCTTATTTTTGGATCGTTAGGTCTCATATCAGTAAGAATACTTGGCTACTCTAGCTCATTGCCTTTTGCGCCGCTTCATAGACTCCTTCCGCTTGGTGTGCTTGGTTTTGTTGTTAATATTATTACTGGCATGTTCTTCTTTATTGCTGACTCAGGTAGATATGTTGCAATGGATGGTTTTCCTCCTAAAATAATAGCGATGATGATTGGTGGAATTACTATTATCTACCTAACAACATTTGATGATGTATGGAACCTGAAAGAAGGAGAAGATGCTCCATTAAGAGCAAAATTAATGGCTGCTATCACTATACTCTCATGGGGGGCAGTTATCGCATTTGGAAGATTGCTTCCATATTATGGAGATGGGGGTTAAAAAATGGACAATCTCTTAGTAAATACATTTATTTTTGTTATTGCCATATTTTTAATTGTAGGGGTAGCTTGTTATTTAATTGACTTAAACGCTGATAAAAATGATGATAATTAATAACTATAGGAGAAACTAATGGGTTTCTTATCTTGGCTTGAATCAACAGCATACTCTCAATGGATAGTTTCCGGACTAACAGGTTGGCCATTAATGCTTTCAATCCACGCTGTTGGTTTAGCAATAATAGTTGGAACTGTTTTTGTTTTAAATCTCAGACTATTTGGTTTTTTTAAGCCGATACCACTTACATCTGTTTCTGAGCTGATGTCAATAGGATGGATTGGAATTGCAATGAATGTTTTTTCAGGGGTTTCTTTATGGATGGCACAAGCTACTTGGTATACATTCCACTACCCTTTTGTTGTTAAAATAACTTTTATTTTTCTAGGCATATTTGTCTTACATTATGCTCAAAGAGTCCTTAAACGTGATTCTGATGAATGGGAATCTATTGGTGAGGTGTCCGTTCTAGGAAAAAGGCTTGCAATCCTATCAATGAGCTTCTGGACTATCGCAGTAGTTACCGGAAGATTAATAGCTTATATTTAATAATTACCTATTAATTTTAATTCAGTTATTTATCTTATTAAATAAATATATTAATCTATAACTATTCTTTCTTAATTTAATAAGTTTCATACAGGGGTTTTTTATGGTTAAAGTATTAATTGCAGGCTATGGTGTAATTGGCCAGAGGTTGGCTGATGGTGTGGAAAGACAAGATGATATGCAATTGGTTGGTGTAGTTGATGCACAGCCAACTCTTAGCCTTTTATCTCTTAAAGAAAAAGGAATGCCATATAAGCTTTATGCAGCCTTTGATGAAGCAAAAAAAAGTCTGGAAGCTTCAGGCTATGATGTTTCAGGAACTCTTGAGGAAATCCTTCCACAAGTAGATATTGTACTAGATGCTACATCGCCTGGAGTAGGAGCAAAAAATAAAGAGCTATATAAAAAATACGGAAAAAAAGCAGTCTTTCAGGGTGGTGAAAAAAACGATATAGCAGATGTTTTTTTTCATGGTTATGCAAACTATGAAAAGGGTATTGATGAAGATTTTCTCAAACTCACTTCTTGTAATACAACTGGCTTAATAAGGGCTGTTGATTGTCTTGACAGGGAAGTTGGTATAGAAAGAGTAGCAATTACTATTGTGAGAAGAGTAGCTGATCCAGGAGACTATCATAGAGGACTAGTAAATGCTCTTCAAGTAGATAAAGCACCCAACCATCAAGCTGTAGATTTAATGAATATTATGCCCCATATAGACGCTACTGGTTTGTTAGTTCACACGCCAATTACTCATGGTCATTTTATTTCTGTTCTTGCCACTCCAAAAAAAGATACATCAATAGAGGAAATGAAATCGATGTTTATGTCACATGACAGAATTAGGGTGGTTTCAATTGATCAAGGCTTTTTAGGAAATGCATCTATTTTTAGATATGCTCGAGATATGGGTTACTCAAGAGGTGATGTTTATGAAATTCCAGTTTGGGAAGATACATTTGTTAAATCTGGAAAAGACTTAATGTTTGGTATTCATATACCTCAAGAATCAGTAACTATACCAGAAACAATCGATGCCATTAGGGCAGCGACTGGCATGGATAAAGATAGGTTAAAAGCCGTAGAAAAAACAAATAAAAACCTTGGCCTTCCCTACTGGAAATAAATACAAAAAAAATTCATTATGAAAAGTATTGATGATTATAATTATGAAGATAAAACTGTATTATTAAGAGTTGATATTAACTCACCAATAGACCCTAAAAGCAAAAAAATAATTAACGAGAATAGGATTGCTAAAAGTATACCAACTATTGCGAAACTTCTTAACCAAGGAGCAAAATTAGCTATTATTGCTCACCAGGGAGATACTCAAGACTATCAGAATTTGATACCGCTTGAAGAGCATGCCAATAAATTATCCCTACTAATGGATAGAAAAATTGACTATATTGATGATGTAGCAGGACCAGCAGCTCAAGAAAAAATAAAGAGTTTAAAGCCAGGAGATTGTGTACTACTTGGCAACTTACGATATCTTTCAGAAGAAATCTCTACATTTGAGAATTTTGTTAAGCTAAAACCTAATGAGATGTTAGATACCTTCTTAGTTAGAGGTCTTTCTCCAATAATTGACTATTATGTAAATGATGCTTTTGCTGCAGCACATAGAAGCGCTCCTTCAATGGTTGCTTTTCAAGAGATTAAACCATCAGCAGCAGGGTATTTATTATTTGACGAAGTGTCGGCTTTAGAAAAAATTACAAAATCACCTAAACATCCTTGTGTTTTTATTCTAGGAGGTGCAAAAATTTCTGATGCATTTGGAATGATGAGTGAAGTTCTAGAAAATGGAACAGCTGATACTATACTCTCCTGCGGAATAACTGGTGAAATAATGCTTATCGCGAATGGATTTGATATAGGAGCTAAAAAAAGAAAATATATTCATGATAAGGGCTTAGATGAGTTTATAGATAAAGCTAAAATCCTACTAGACTCATATAGTAAAAAAATTCTACTTCCTTCAGATTTGGCTTATGAAGTTAATGGAAGTCGTCAAGAGTGCTCAATCAGGGATTTGCCACTCAATGAGCTATTTTTTGATATTGGCTTAAAAACAATTTCAAATTATGCTGAATTTATAAATAAAGCAAATACAATTTTTATGAATGGTCCTCCTGGTTTTTATGAAAATGAGTTTTTTCAGAAAGGAACTAAAAATATTCTCCAAATAATTGAATCTGCTCCTGGATACTCTGTAATTGGTGGAGGAGATACAGTCACAGCTGCTACAAAATATACTCAGCTTAAAGGCTTTAATTATGTTTGCACAGCGGGAGGTGCCATGGTTAGATATCTATCTGGTGTTGAGTTGCCTTTATTAATAGCTATGAAAAATACCTAAATAATAAAATAATAACAATATGACTATTACCTATAAATGCACTCCTAAATCACCTGATATAAAAAATATAAACTCTTCATCTGTTGATAAAAATTTAGCAATTGATATTCATTGCCATATCTACTTTCCTAAAGCTGCTGAACTTGTTTCACAAGCATTTGATTTAAATTCAGACTTTTTATATAAATTCTCAAATGAAGATACGAGAAATGTTAATATAAAACAAGAAGATACAATTAATACTCTAATAACCTCAATCGAAGCAAGATTAGCAGAAATGGATAAAATGAATATAGATATTCAAGCACTATCTATCGCCCCTATCCAGTATTATTATGCTCTAGATCCAGATCTAACATATGCATCTTCTCAATTGATTAATAATAGCATTGTGGAAATTACTAATAAGCATCCTGATAGGTTTGTTGGGCTAGCCACTATACCAATGCAGGAACCAACTCTTGCAGTTAAAGAGCTAAAAAGGGCCGTAAGTGAGCTAGGAATGAAAGGAGTTGAGATATGTACAAGTGTTAATGGTAGTGATTTATCAGATGAAAAATATAATATATTTTTTTCTGAGGCAGAAAAATTAGGAATTTTAATCTTTATGCATCCAAGTGGTTTTTCTAATGGTGATAGATTAAGTGATCACTACTTCTCAAATGTCATAGGCAACCCCCTCGATTCAACTATAGCTATTAGTCATTTAATATTTGGGGGCGTCTTAGATAAATACCCTAAGTTAAAAATATGTGTAGCCCATGGTGGTGGCTATCTACCCTCTTATTCTGGAAGAATTGATCATGCTTATAGCGCAAGATCTGATTGCAGAAGGTGTATTGAGAAAGAGCCAACTACATACCTAAAAAAACTTTACTTCGATACTGTTGTATTTACAAAACACCAACTTGAATACTTAATTAATTTATATGGAAGCGATCATCTATTGCTAGGAACTGACTATCCATATGATATGGGTATGTACACCCCTGTTGATTTTATAAATTCTATAGAATCATTATCTAAAGAAGAAAAAAAGATGATTATAGGCGGTAATGCAGCAAAACTATTAAATTTACTTTAAGTAGCTATTAACATACTCGATTACCGAACTTATTGCTTCTTCCTGAATGTCATCTGAAATATAATCTCCTTCATTATTCCTTTGTAAAAAAATAAATCCATGATTTTCATGGTCATATGATGACCATTTAACATCTTTCCCAGATTCTTCTAATAGCTCATAGTTCAATCTAAAGACATCTTGATTATGATCTCGATCTCGGCCAATTACATAAATAGGCATATTAATTGTGGAAATCCTCTTTCTAGCTAACTCAATATCTATAGATTTTCTGAGAGTATCAACTGCATCTTTTTGCATAGCTACTGTATTCTCCTCTGACATTGTCTCAGGCTCAGGAACCGATGAGTCAACCTCGTCATCATCAGGAGTAGGTAAAGTAGCTATAAAGTCCATCGAAGCTGGTTCTGTTGCAACGCCAACTGCTAATCCATCATATTCTGAAGCTACCTTCATCAACATTTCACTTCCATGACTCACTCCTACCCAACCCACTTTATTAGGGTCAACAATTGGTAATGATTTTAAATAGCTCAAAATAGAAATTGCATCCTCATACTCTAAAGGTCCTCGAGTATATCTTTGTCTTCCCTGAAATTCTCTTACATCAAGATCTATATCTCCATAAAGCGTGTCTACTTCAGCTCTATATCGCATCCACACAACGGCATATCCTTCATCCAGAAACCTTTCTAAAGTTCCACTGCCGTAATTAGTCCACTCTCTAATCCATTGAATCCCAAGACCACCATTCATATGAGCAAAAACTATTGTCGGAAAGGGACCATCTCCAGAAGGTTTTCGAATACCAATTGGTGCATAAACACCATCTAACAATTCTACAAAATGAATCTCATTATCTATAGACGAACCTATAACCTCTTCAGTAAAGCTCTCTATCTTATTGCTAGCTTCTTCTGGAACAAAAAGCCACATTGGGTCAACACTTTTATTATCGGTATTATTAATCTGAGCCATATTTAAACTGCTCCAAAAAAGAAATAAAAAAATCAGGGATAGTTTTTTCATATTATTCTACTTACTTGGGATAATAGGAAGCTGGACATAAGAAGGATATTCGCCACCTAAATAAATAGAATTATTTTCTAAATTATACGCTGCGAAATAATGATCTCCATCATGGGCATTAATATCAAGCCTAATTCTTTGTCCTTTTTCAAAAATCATACTTGTTGCAACAATTTCAACTTCAATCGGCACAACTTCTCCTGGTGTGAGTTTTTGCTCTTCATCATGAGTATGGAATGGTCGATAATGAGTTGATAGATCAGGATCAAGCTTTCTGTGAGAAACTTGCAAAATACCTCTTGATGCTATTTCAGCACTTCCATCTGGTGACATATTCATCAGATATGCAAATACATCCATATCATCTGTTTCTGAAGAAACCCACATTTGAATTTTTATATGCCCCGTAACTTCAACATCTTCAGTTAGCGGCTCAGTAACAAATGATAAAGTAGGAAGATCTCTTAAGCCTCTTCTATAAGCTTCAGGACCAGATGCATATGTTAATTCCGACATATTCGCCGGTGGAGTTTTAGATAGCTTTACATCATATATTGAGTCATCAACAGCATTAGCTTCTTCTGCAGTTAAATAGTACTTAGTGTAGTTAGTTCTTGCTAATGGCCACTCATTCTCAAATCGCCATTCGCAATTACTAATACTTGTTCTTATACATAGCTTAACTGGAGGCTCGTCCATAATTCCTGTATCTATATCTTTGAGCCAATAATCATACCAACGCAACATATCATGTTTACCACGATCTGAATAATAATCATCCACATGACCACCTATATGAACTTCTAAACGCTTATGCTGTGAAGCTGAACGAGAATAACCTTCTATATTTCCACGAAGATGATGCGTCCAGCCATTCCAATTGCCTGCACTAAATAAAGGAACCTCAATTTTGTCAAATTGTGCTCTTGATCTAACTTCATCCCAATAAGGGCCATCTAAATGATGAACCATGAAATCCCAAATAAGAGGGTCATTGAATGCTCCAGTATTATGCGATCTTTGATTTTCTAGTAATTGTTTGCCCATGGTATCTAACCACCATCTACCATAAAAAGACTGATTAAATACTCCGCCTTGAAAAATAGAATCTCTATATAAATCAGTCCAGCCTTCCCAAGGAACTATAGTTGTCAACGATGGGGGCTGAAGGCTAGCAACATTCCATTGAGTTATAGCATAATAAGAAACACCAGATAGTCCAACTTTACCATTGCTCCAATCCTGAACTGCTGACCATTCTATTGCGTCATAGAGGTCTCTAGTTTCCTGCATTGACCATATCTTAGTTATACCAGGTGTAGTTCCAGTACCTCTTGTATCGATAAAAACTAAAACATATCCTCTGGCAGTCCACCAATCTGGTTCTGGTCTCTCAACATGGGTAAATGGCGGAACATGTGGCAATATTCTATCTAACTCCTTTTGGTAAGCGCTAATGTTCATTAGTACTGGAAATTTGGCATCACTTGGAGCATCAGGTCTATAGACATCAGCATTTAATATCATGCCATCTCTAACTTTAATTTTTACATCCTTTTCAAAAATAACATCATATATTGGCTGAGAAAGATCTTGTGATCTAATAGCTTGAGATAAAAATAATGAGAATAATAGAAAAAGAACAAGCTTAAAGCTAAAAAAGCTAAGAAATTTATTTAGAAACATTAATGAGCTCTCCAAAAAAAAAATTAGTTGAATAAAAGGATATATTAGACCAAAAAAAACGGCACCTCAATTATATTAGAGGTGCCGTCTTGTCCTGAGGCTAATTAATTAAATAGCCTAACTAAAATTAACCACCCCAATCAGCAGTAAATTCTAGTCCCCAGTAAGCTGGACGCTCGTGACGATAACGATAAACACCACGAGATGCTTGACATGTTTCTAAGATCTTCTCATTAGTAATGTTATTACCAAATAATGAAGCTCTCCAGTTTGCACCAGCTGGAACATAAGTTACCCTAGCACCAACCTTAGTATAGCCCTTTTGACCACACATAATTGATAATGGAGCACCTTTTGTAGTAGCTCTATAATCAATATCACCTGAATTATACATATTTATTCTTGGTGTTAATGTGGCGCCATTGCCTAAATTGAATTGATGTTCTACGGAAACATTAACTGTCATATCAGCTGATAGATCTTGAATAGTACTATTAGATTGATCTATAACCAAAGATGCGTTAGTTGGATCTGTATATTTATAGTCGCTGTACTCATTACTTAAAGTACCAACATCTAATGATACAAAACCACCATCCCAAGGAGCAGCTCTAACTTCGAGCTCTATACCTGAGATATCTACTGAAGCAACATTAGTTACAATACCTAATGACTCATCAGGACCATATAAAAGGTCTGGGTTAGCAAGAGAAATAGATTCCTGCTTATTAGTATATTTCATCATGAAATAGTTAGCAGCAACCTGCACTCTTCCGTCCATAAATGAACCTTTCGTACCAATTTCATAGTTCATTACTTTCTCAGGATCATATGAAAGATACTTAGCAACAGCTGGTAACATTGAGTTAATTTCAGTGTTAAATCCACCTGTTAAGAAACCCTCAGAGATTAGGAAATAAACCATTTGATCATCATTTAAGTGTCTTGTTAAGCTGATCATAGGAGTTGTAGCTTCAAAAGTATCTGCAGCGCTGTTATAGAAACCGCCATCAAGTACTTGATTGAAGTTTGGTGTCCAAGTCATTGAACACATGCCATCATTTTTAACGGCATCTCCTGATGTTATCTGACGACCTGCATGAGCTACTGAATCATAAACAGATGTAGCTGTATTATATTCCTGGATGGCACAACCACTAACAGCTGTTTCCATATTCCAGAAATTACGATCATCTTTAGTATGCCTAACACCTACATCAAGATCCCATGCATCACCCATATGATATGTTAAATGAGCAAAAAGTCCTGAAGATTCATTCTCGATTCTTGAAGAGTTAATGAATGGTAAGAAACCAGGCTTAGGCATAAGATCAAATGCTAAACCAGAGACTTCACAATCAACTGTAGTTGTTCCGTCAACTGGAACTGGTAGGCCCATGCTGTAACTAGCTACTTTATCAAGACCAGCAGCTATAAATGCATTTCGGCAAGAGCCGTTACCATTTTTAGCTAGCTCGTAGTGCCAGTTATAACCAAGAGTAAGATCCCAATTATCACTAGAACCTTCCATAATGATTTCAGCACCTCTAGTGAGGTTATCTTGACCAATACCAGTGCCTAATGGCATTCCGATATTATCGATATCAAATACAGAACCATCACGATCTTGATAGTAATCATAGTCAACTTCACGATATGAACCTTGAGCTCTTACAGATAACTCATCAAACATACCAACAGCACCCGCTGAATCCCAACGAACGCCTGCAAAAGCAGAGTCAACATCTAGATTAGAGTAAGTTAGCTTATCAGATGAGGTAACAAATGTGCCTAAAGCAGCATCTTTTCTACATCTATCTTGGTGAGCAGCTTCAAAACCTTGATAGTATTTTCTATCTAAGTGATCTTGACGAGCTCCGCCTTTACTTCCCCAAGAAGGTGCAGCACCAGCTAAAGGACCACCCATTCCATTTGCATGACTTGGGTCGGCATTATAAGCAACATACGGGTTACACTGAATAGGCTTATTATCATCTCTTCTGACAATTTTATTCACATTTAGATCAAAAGTAACTTGATCAGAAGGTGTGTATCTAATTGCAGCGTTGATTGATCGAGAATTTTCAGCGCCAACCATTCTTTCATAGTTGACATTCTCGTAATAGCCATCATTTTTTTCAGTAGCAACTGCTATACGTGTGGCAACATTATCTGTTAACGGAAGATTTACCATACCACGGAAATCTTGTTGTCCGTGATCAGCAAGTCTCAAAGTAGCACTTGAGGCAAACTCAGGTGCAGGCTTTGCTGTAACAATATTAACAGCACCACCAGTAACGTTTTTACCGAATAGTGTTCCTTGAGGACCACGGAGTAGTTCGATTCTCTCGATATCCATAGTACTCATGTAACCACCTAATGAGTTTGGAATATAGTGGCCGTCAATGTACATACCACTACCAAAAACAAACACAGGATCAGGGTGACCACCACCTATTCCACGAATAACAATACGAGTATTGTTAGCACGGTCAGATGTTGTCAATGTTACATTTGGAACAAAATCACTTGCATCTTCAATTGACAGGATACCTGCTGCTTCCATAGCATCTGCATTAAATGCAGCAATTGATAATGGCAAGTCTTGTAGGCTTTCTTCTCTTCTTCTAGCTGTTACTACAACTTCTTCTAGCATAGCCGCAGCTGAAGCGCTTTGCGCTGAAACTTGGCCAGAAGAAAGCAGTAATGAACCAGAAAGGATCGCCATTAAGCTTCCAATAAATAACTTAAATTTCATATTATCTTCTCCTTAAGAAATACAAAATAAACAAAAAAAAACACAAACTACCCAAAAGATATCTTTTTGATACTTGTAATTTGTTGTTTTTTCACAACAGAAATAATTATAATAATAATTCCTGACCTAATTAGAACATCGGAAGACTGGATTAGTCAACACTTAATGTTAGAAATATATGATATTTATAGTTACATAAAAACAACTAAATGTTTGGAGTACAAATTGAAGGTTCAATATGCTCTCCTAGTGCCAACCAGTAAATATCAACAGTTGCATTATCTGTAAAAATCAAAGGTTCGTTGATTATCATCTTATAACTTAATCTAGATTGATCATCGCTAACAGTAAATGTCTCATAAATAGTAATATTTTTTGATTGTGGGGTCCCATCTCGGTCAAAATTTGGGAAATCTATTCTAGAAGTTTCAACTATTAAAGTATTGCGGTCTTCCCAGTAACCCGAGGAAAAGCCTAAAGGGCTATAAGGTTGATCTTCATCTTCTAAATCTCGATCTAGGTGTATAGTTCTTAGAATTGCATTCTCTTCTAAAAAGAGTTCAATAATGTCTCCTCTATCTGTGAACTCTATTGGGTGGGGGTTCATGTTCATAGTGCTTGGCATACCTGGCGGAACACAGCGAGTTGCCCAATTATTTACTGGATCCCATCCTTGTCTTGCCAAAATAGCCTCTTCTTTAAAAGGAAGATAATAGCTTCTATATTCACTAGCACGAGGATCTGGGATGCTCCAAACTCTAAAAATTCCTTTATTTTCTGCTTTAGCTTTTGAAAGCTCTGATAAGCCATCCTGCCATTGGTCTAGTCCACCAATATTGCTATTAGGCCATCTGGGCTGAGCTGTTGGTATAATAATAACTTCCGTACCATCCTGTAATAAAACATTTGTGGCTAAAACATCTGCCGGGTTAATATTTGAGATTCGTCCAGCAAATCTCATTTTACTCCCAATTTCAAATAAATCTTTTGAAAGACCAGTGCGTTGAAGCATATATATTGAACCAGCTTCAATATCCCAGACAGTTGGTTGGCCAGAATCATCTAACCCCGATAGTTTAAATCTAATATGAGGATTAGACCATGAGAATTCTACAAGTTCTCCTTCTATTTCATAAATATCTTCAGAAAAATAACTTCTGGAGTGATGGGCTAAAATATTATTTTGTAATACAAAAAGGAGAAAAATAGAAAAATAAAGCTTATAATGATATCTAAACATAACTACCTCCTTTTTAATTTGGCTTAAAATAATATCATTATGATAATACTATTTAAAAAATATACACATATTTTTATGATTTTTTTTCTGTTTTTTTTCATTTATCATAACTCCATTAAAGCTCAAGAGTTAGAAAATTGTGAAATCAATAACTGGGTTCCTTCTATAATAAAAGCATGGGACAATGCCAATACAATTAAAAATATAAATTGCTACCGTGATCTGGTTCAAAATATGGATCATGCAAGAGAGCTTAGAAATAGTTTGATAGCTGAATTTGATAAAAAATTTCCCCGTGCTGGTTATAAAGTTGTTGGTCTTGACCCAGTCAATGCTGCGTTACCAGGTGTAGATAGACCTATGGTTGGAGTAATGTATGTAAGTATGTTTTTACCAAATAATACCTCTATGCCAATAAACTCGGCAGAAATACTTATAACGGAACCAGATTTTATATTTAGTATTTCCGATGAAGCTATCAATGATGCTAAAACCCTTGATGAGGCAATAAATTATATTGACCGAATCTATGCATTTATAGAAACTTTGGCCCCTACTTTTATAAATAGCCCTCCAAATCCTTACTTAATGCAGGCTTCTAATTTGATGGCTCATTGGGGTGTTATCGGAGAAAGTATTGCTGTTGAACCAACAAAAGAATTTTTAGAAAGTTTAGAAACGATGACGGTTACATTTCAAGATAATCATGGAAATATTTTAGCGAAGCAACCGGGCTCTTATTTAGGTGAAAATCCACTCAATGGAGTCTTAGTCGTGATTGATGAATTAAAAAGAAATGGTGAAAGATTGATGCCAGGTGACCTAGTAAGCTCAGGTTCTTACATGCCACCCATATTGGTCACTGAGCCAATTGCATATAAAACTATTTATGAAGGGATTGGAGGGGAAACTATATCAGTAAGCACCTCCTTCTATAATAAACAATAAAGGAGTATTTTTTAATTATGAAAATTTCAAGAAGAGAAACAATCAAGATTGCTGCTGGAGTTGCAGGATCAATGTTAGTTAATAATAAATCTATATTTGCTCAAAATAGCTTAATAGAAAAAACTATACATTCAACTGGCGAAAAAATTCCCGCTGTGGGGATTGGTGCTAGAAACTACAGAGATGAATGGGGTGATAGAGAAACATATACAGCTACAATTAAAATATTTAATGAGCTTGGAGGGAAATTAATTGATTCAGCTCCTTCTTATGGAAACTCAGAAGAAGTTGTAGGAGAAATTATTAATGATCTTTCTATTAGGAATAATCTATTTATAGCAAGTAAAGTAGATAGAGAAGGTAAACAAAATGGTATCGATGGAATTGAAAATTCAATGCACCTTTTAAAATCAGACCCTATTGATCTAATGCAAGTTCATAATTTAATTGATGTAGAGACGCAGCTAGAAAGCCTTCATGAAATGAAAGATCAAGGGAGAGTAAAATATGTTGGTGTAACTGTTTGGCAATCTCATGAACATCAAGGAATTATAGATCTTATTAATGCTGGACATGATTTGGACTTTATTCAAGTAGATTATGCGGTAGATAACAGAAACTCTGCAGATCGTGTACTACCAATGGCTTTAGATAATGGTATAGCAGTTTTAGTGAATATGCCTTTTGGCAGAAATAGATTATTTGACTTAACATCCGGTCTAGATCTTCCTGGCTGGGCTCTAGATATCGGATGCGAATCTTGGGCTCAAGTTTTCTTAAAATATGTAATTTCTCACCCTGCGGTCACCTGCGCTATACCTGGGACAACAAAACCTCATCATGCTGAAGATAATATAGGTGCATCAACTGGAGAATTGCCAAATCAAGCTTTAAGGGAACAGATGGAAAGATTTATAGATGAATTAGCAGTTTAGCATAGTTAATCTTTACAAAAAAATCATGTATATAAAAATATGTGTTTTTTCTTTTTATCTTTTTTTTGCGCTTAATTTGTCGGCTCAAAATGTAGCTAACAACTATCAAAAAAAATCTATTCAAATATTAAGAACTAATATACCGCCAGTAATTGATGGTATTTTAGATGATGAAGCATGGTCTAAAGCTATAACAATAGATGACTTCCTCCTATCAAAACCCATTGAAGGTGATGAACCGTCAGAAAAAACTGAGATTTATCTTATGTATGATGATGACTACTTATATATAGGTGGCCAATTTTGGGATAGTGATCCGGATATGATATCAGCTACCACATCTGGCCATAGAGTAAGTAGACTAGGTGATGATGATCGTTTGGCAATAATTCTTTCAACTTATAATGACCTTAGAAGCGGTTACAGATTTGAAACTAATCCTAATGGGACTAAACACGAAGGGATATATAAAACTGTGGGTCAGCATTTAGCTACCTGGGATACAGTGTGGCACGCAGACTCCTCATACAATGATCAAGGTTGGGCTACTGAAATTGCTATTCCTTTCAAATCAATATCATTTCACCCAAGTAATCAAACTTGGGGAATAAACTTTTCTCGAAGCATTAGAAGGCGTGGAGAAGAAATAACCTGGATATCTAGAAATAGAACATACAATCCGAGCATAGTAGGAGAGCTAACTGGACTTACAGGAATGGATCAGGGAATAGGTCTAGATATCGTGCCAACGATAGTCATGGGAAATAAAAAAGATTTTAAATCAACCAGTGATCAATCGAGTAGCGAGCCATCCTTAGATTTATTCTATAAAATAACACCATCGCTAAATGGATCGCTCACATTCAATACCGACTTTTCCTCTACTGATGTTGATACAAGGCAAGTAAACTTAACAAGATTTAATCTATTTTTTCCTGAGAAAAGGACATTTTTCCTCCAAGATACTGATATTTTTGAGTTTGGTAGAATTGGAAGCAATACTAACAACAAAGCCATAGATGGTCAGGCTAATAGGGAAAATGGTAGGCCTTTTTTCTCAAGAAAAATTGGTCTAAATAGTTCTGGTCAACCAATAGATATCAATCAAGGTGGCAAGCTTAGTGGTAGAATAGGTCGCTGGAGTATTGGAGCTTTAGCTATCAACCAGGACAGCTATAGCACCATAGAATCTTCAAATCTATTTGTGGGAAGAGCATCTGCTAGCATACTGGAAGAATCATCAATTGGTTTAATTGCAACCAGTGGAGATCCTATTTCTAATATAGGTAATTCGCTTGTTGGTTTTGATTTTAGATATTTAAATAGTAGGCTTCCAAATGGAAAGATTATAGAAGCTGACATATGGGCACAAAAATCTAATACTCAGGGCATAAAAGGTAATGATAATGCCTCGAGCTTTGAGTTAAGAGCTCCAAATCAAACAGGGATTCGTTGGGCCATAGGCAAAAAAGAAATAGAAAAGAATTTTAAACCTGCTTTAGGCTTTACCAATAGAGTTGATATTAAAGATCTTACTGCTGATTTAGGCTATACCATTCGATTTGAATCAGGAAATTATTATACTATTTCTGGCTACCTTCAAGAAATATCATCTCTAGATGGTAGTACTCATTCAAACGTTCATGCAATAGAACAAAGATATAATAAAGCAAACAATGATCGCGTCTGGATGCGTCATAAAAAAACATCGGAAATCTTAAACAAACCATTTAAAATATACACACCTTCTTCTGATCCATCTTCGTCTATTGTTATTTCTCCTGGTCAATATAAATTTAACACAACAAGAATAGGAATAGGTTCGGCTGGATTTAGAAAGTTCGCTACATCATTTGCATTTGAATATGGTGATTTTTATAATGGAACTATAAAAGAATTTTGGAGTCGTACATACTGGAGACCATCTAAAAAAATTCTTTTTACGCTTAACCATAAAATAAGTAAAATACATTTACCTCAAGGAAGTTTTTCAGCTCAAATTACAGGTCTAGAGACACAAATCCCTCTATCGAACTCACTTTCGCTATCAAGCAATATTCAATATGATGATATTACTGAAAATCTTGGATTTAATGGGCGGCTTCACTGGATACCTGAAGATGGTAAAAATTTCTTTATTGTGATTAATCATAACTTAGAAGATTATGATAAAAACAACTCCTTTGTTTCATCTAGATCTGATATTAACATTAAAGCTAATTATTTAATTCGGTTTTAAATTAGTGCCCTACTTCTTCAGAAATGCAGCCATAAATAGAAAAGTTAAAAGATGAAGGCGAGTATCTATACCTTACCTCTTGAGGGGCCAACATTGTAATTGGATCAAAATATAAAATATCTACAGCCATAAAATCACTATCTCGATAAATTCTCTCTATACTTCTCATTGCTTCTGATTGAGGTACCCACATAGATTTATTTGATCTTACAGCTCCAGTATCTGAAACTGAAACTTCTAGACTTCCTCCTCCTCTAGCTTCTGTAGATACAATGCTTTCAGTAAAACCTAAGGTTTCTATTATTAGAGTGTCCCCATCATACCAGCCTATTGAGTGACCAATAGTAGGCATAAGGATATCATCTAAATTTTTTGCGCTTGGGGTAAATTCTAATGGATGGCCATTTTGATTAAGCTTTATTATTCTATGAACATCAAACATTTCATAATGAATCTCAACTCTATCTTCATACTGATCAACTCTCCATACTGTATCAGGCTCATCCCATAGGCGGCCTACCCCTGAAGGAATACAAAGAGGATTTAAATCATCCTCAAAAATATTAAATATATCAATTCTTCTATGGCCTTCCTTCGTAAGCTCCCTTTGAGAATAAAATCTTTCACTTATATTTGGTATTCCACGAGTTAATTGCCAGATTCCACTCAAATCTGGAGCTGAAAAAACATTTCTAAAAAAAAAGGAAAAGATAATGAAAAATAAAAATCTAAAATTGCTTCCCATTAATGTTCGCCATCTTTAGGGATACAACCATAAACTGAAAACTCATATTGAGACGGTATATAAATATAACTAACATTTAAAGGGGCTGTCATTAATATTGGGTCAAAATAACTAATTTCCAAAGAAATATTATCTTCAACCATAGAAATTCTCTCTATACTTCTTAAGGCTTGTGATTGAGGAAAAACATTAGTACCTAAAGTAGTAATATAGCTTTCAGTAAAACCCAAAGTTTCTATTACTAGGGTATCTCCATCATACCAGCCAATAGAATGTCCTAAATTTTCAATATAGTTTCCATTAATATCAGTAGTGCTTGGAATAAAATCTATAGGGTGATGTTTTTGATTAAGATTTATGACTCTTTTAAGATCAAATATCTCATAATGAATCTCAACTCTATCGTCATATTGCTCTAACCTCCAAAGCGTATCAGGCTCATCCCATAGGCGGCCTACACCTGAAGGAATGCAATAAAGACTAGGATCATCAACTAGAACATTATATTTATCAAGCCTTCTTTGACCCTCTTCTGTTGGCTTCTGTTCAGAATACACTCTCCAAATATAATCACCACGCCAATTTACCATCCAAGTACCTTCTAATTCTGGATAAGCAGAAAAAGCACAAAGTGGAAGCAGCACAAAAGAAAGTAATAAAATACTCAAATATCTCTTATACATATAATACCTAGTGAATAAAATTATCATTTAAAGAACACTCATAAGGATCAATAGTCATGTCTGGTCGCCAAATCATTGGGATAACCGCTGTTACTGGCCTTGTGAAAGTTTCTGGGTCATTTACTGTTATTGAATAAGTCATATAGTTCGCATCTTCACTAACTGTAAATTTTTCTAGAGTATTGACCATTCTACTTTGTCTAACTGTACCAATGTGATCAAAATAAGGCCAGTCTATATTAGTGGTATTGATAACCAAGCTATCACCCTCCCAACTTCCAGTTGAATAGCCAAGAGGAGAAAATTTAATCCCTTCCGGAATATCAGCAGACATGTGAACAGTTCTCTCTATATCAGATATCTCGCCCCTAATTGTAATTATGTTCCCTTCTTGCTTTAAGCTAAACGGATGAACAGCAGTTGTTCTCATAGCAGCAGGCATACCAGGTGCTAAACATAACATAGTAGGATCTGTTTCAGAGTTATAGGCTGTTTGTTGCAAAGATGCTTTCTCGGTTAAAGGCAAATCAGTAAATTCATTCTCAGTCCATGCTTGTGGCAACCATACTCTAAATAATCCATGCCCAGAAGGGTTAGACAAACTATTAAGAACATCTTCAGACGAAACTCGATTAAAACCCTCGTTTATATCTGACCAAATAGGCTGAGTACGCCCTCTCACACTAACCTCCGTGCCATTTGGAAGCAATATATTTGATGTTGACAAGACATTTAGTCTTCGTTTTGATGGTGTTCCATAAACTCTCAAATTATCGCCTAAATTAACTAAAGTGCTATCAAACCCTTTCCTATTAAGCGAGATTAAATCCTGGAACTCTAAATCCCATATCGAAATGCTGTCGTCAAGATTTTCTATTTCTAATTTTAATCTGACATGGGGGTTGCTCCAGCTAGCTGCAATAACTCTCCCAATCAATTCAATTGGTTCATTTCCATGATACTCAGCATGTGAATGATGGCTGTTGGCATTATAAATACCGAGAAATAAAAAAACTAAAAAAAAGCAAACTTTATTATTCATAAACTACTCCAGAACTACTCCAGAAAAAATTAATTTCTATAAGGATTATCTGGTAACTCTATAATAGATCTACCATCTGGTAAAATTGCCTCAACCATATCGATGATCTTCTCTTCTCTACCTAAGAAACCAGTCAGTGTTATTTCTGTTCCCTCTTTCATTGCATCAAAATCAAAACTACCCCTTCTTAAGGCTATTGTAGCAAGAAGTTCTATTAACCATTCCTCGTTCTCTCCAGCTTGATTTTTTGTTTCCAACACAAAAGAAGCATGAGGATTAATCCATTTAGTAGACCTAATTGTACCTTCCAAAGTAATAAGCTGACCAGTAAAATGAAGAGCCTTTGAATGATGTGCAACAACAAAAGCTGGCGACATTAAGTATAAAATAATTGATAGCTTAAAAAAATAATTGATCATCATATTCACAAGTCTCTTCTGTAGAAAAAAGCATTTTCAGTTATAGATGTTCCATCTGATAAGATTGCCTCACCAAAACGCATGGTATAAGGCTTTATGCCGTTTCTTCCAGTAAGTTTAATATAAGTACCATCTGTTAAAGCATCAAAATTAAAGCCACTTCTTCTTAAAGCTATAACTGCAAGTAGTTCTATTAACCATTCCTCTACTTCACCAGATTGATTTCTTGTTTCCAAAATAAAAGAAGCGTGAGGATTAATCCATTTAATATCCTTAATCTTTCCCTCTATAGCTACTACCTCTTGAGTAAAATTAAGAGCTACTGAGTGATGAGCTGATACTAAAAAAGGTAAAAATAATATAAAAAATATCATCCCTCTAGTAAATAAACACATACTGTCCTCTCTTTTGATTAATAGAGTATGTAATTATACTAAGATATTTAAAATTACTATACAATATTATTAATAATGAACTTTAAAATAATAAAAATACCTTTTGTTCTTCTTTTAGTTAATTTCTTTCTAACCGTAAACATTAAGGCTCACCACTCTATGGCCTCATATGCTACTGAATTAACTGAATATACTGGGATAGTAACTAGCGTAGAATGGAGAAACCCACATATTGTCTTTACAATAAATAATGCGTTAGATAATAAATTGTGGCGATTTGAAGCAGAATCTATTTATGTGCTAAAAAGGGCAGGAATAAATGATTTAATGGTTGATGTAGGGGATTTTGTTAGAATAGCTGCCAATCCTTCTAGCATAAAAGATAGAGATGCTTTAGCAAAAAACTTACTTAGGCCAGATGGTGTAGAAATCGTTCTTCACCCTACATCACGGCCTCTGTGGAGTAATGATTTTGTTGGTGTATATAACCGTAGCATTGAAAATAATACAAATATAGATACAGTTTCTGAAAATAAAGGTTTTTTCAGAACCTGGAGCAATCCAGGAACTTTTCCTAAATTGACAGCCCACCTACCATTTACTGATAGAGCATTACAATCAAGAAATGAATGGGATGTTACTGATAATTTTGCAACAAGATGTGAACCTGAAGGTATGCCAAGAATAATGAGAAACCCTCATCCTTATGAATTTATCAATTTAGGAAAAATTATAGAAATTAAAACTGAATTATACGATACAGTTCGAACAGTTCACATGGAAGACTCTTCAATGCCAACTAATATAAATCCATCTAGATTAGGCTACTCATCTGGCTATTGGGAAAATGGAGATTTAGTTATAAAGACTTCGCATATTAATTGGCCCTATTTTGACAATATAGGAACTAAGCAAAGTGAAAATGTGACAATAGAGGAGCGATATACATTGAGTAATGACCAGAATAGATTGTATTATCATTTTTCTATTAAAGATTCCTATACTTTTTATGAAATTGCAACATTTGAAAGTTACTGGGTTGCACTTGGAGAAAGTTTAGAACCTTACAATTGTAGGCTATATTAATTAACTTTGATAATGATGTTTAGCCTTTTATATTTTTTTCTTACTAATGGTTTTTAAAAAAATGTTTATTAATAAAAAAGGGAAATAGATATGGATAATGTAAAAATAAATAAAATGCAACATGCAGAGGGATTTATAGCTGCCTTAGATCAAAGTGGTGGAAGCACACCTAAAGCATTAAGCTTGTATGGAATAACAAACAGTTCATGGAATAATGATGAAGAGATGTTCTCACTCGTTCATGAAATGCGGACTAGAATAATTAAAAGCCAATCTTTTACAGGAAAAAATATAATAGCGGCAATATTATTTGAAAATACTATGGATAGAAAAATTAATAATTTGCCGACAGCTGATTATCTATGGAATGAAAAAAATATCCTCCCTATACTAAAAGTAGATAAGGGTTTATCAGATGAGAATAATGGAGTCCAACTCATGAACCCTATGCCACAACTAGATAATCTTCTCCAAAAAGCAAAATCTAATGGCATTTTTGGAACCAAAATGAGATCTGTAATTAAACAATATTCAGATCAAGGTATAGAAGAAATTGTTGAGCAACAGTTTTTATTAGCTAAACAGATTTTATCTTTTGGGCTTGTTCCAATAATTGAACCAGAAGTTGATATTCACTGTCCAGAAAAAGATGCTGCTGAACATAAATTAAATGCTTGCCTCATAGAGTCGCTAAATAAGCTTGATTCTAATAGCCTAGTAATGCTAAAACTTACCCTGCCTGAAGAAAATAACTTATATATAGATTGTGTTAACCACGAAAAAACACTAAGAGTTGTTGCTCTATCTGGTGGCTATAGTAGGGAAGAGGCTAATAAAAGGCTTTATAATCAAAAAGGGATGATAGCAAGTTTTTCTAGAGCCCTTTCTGAAGGACTGTCTGTAAATCAATCTGATGATGAGTTTGATGATATGCTCAGGAAATCAATTAAACAAATATGTGAAGCATCAAGAACTTGAGATTATTTTTTGATCAAGCATATAAGGCCTCAAAACTTCTGGAATAGTTACTGAGCCATCTTTATTCTGATAATTTTCTATAATACTAATAAAAGCTCTTCCTACTGCTACTCCAGAGCCATTTAAAGTATGGACTAGTTCTGGCTTGTTCATTGTCTGATCCCTCCAACGTGCCTGAATCCTTCTGGATTGGAAATCTTCACAATTACTGCAAGAAGATATTTCTCTATAAAGTTTCTGGCTTGGAATCCATACTTCAATATCAAAAGTTTTAGAAGCGCTAAAACCTGTATCACCACTACATAAAGTAACCACTCTATAAGGAAGATCTAATCTCCTAAGAACTTCTTCTGCATGAGATAAAAGCTCGTCAAGAGCATTATAAGAATTTTCCGGCTTAACAATCTGCACTAACTCTACTTTATCAAACTGATGTTGACGCATCATTCCTCTAGTATCTTTTCCATATGAACCAGCTTCTGATCTAAAACAGGGTGTATGAGAAACAAGCTTTATTGGAAGATCTTTACTATTAATTATTTTTTCTCTAACTAAATTAGTTAAAGGGACTTCTGAGGTTGGAATCAAAAAAAGATCTTTTTCGCTATCTACAGAAAATAGATCTTCCTTAAATTTAGGAAGCTGCCCAGTACCAAATAATGACTGAGAGTTGACTAGATAGGGAACATATACTTCTTCATATTTATGCTCAATTGTATGAAGATCAACCATAAACTGTGTCAAAGCTCTATGAAGCTGAGCCAATTTAGAACTCAAAACTGTAAACCTACTTCCAGACAAATTGGTTGCTGCTTTTTGATCAAGAAAACCAAGATTCTCTGCTATTTTAATATGATCTAATGGGTCAAAATTAAAATTTCTTATAGATCCCCAAGTGCTATGCTGTTTATTTGAAGACTCATCATGGCCTAATGGAACAGATTCGTGTAATAAATTTGGCAAACCATGAGTAAGCTCATCAAGCTTTTCATTAACTAGCTTTAACTTACTTTCTGAATCTAAAAGAGAGCTACTAATCGAATCAACATTCTTTTTCTGTTTTGCAGTATCTAAGCCTTTTGATTTACTTAAACCAATAGCCTTAGAAGCATCATTACGAGCTTTCCTTAGCTCCTCAACATTTATCTGTAATTCTTTTCGATTTTTCTCTAAATCAATAAGTTTATCTTTATTTAGCTTAAAACCTCTCTTTGCAAGATTATTGCTTACAAACTCTAAATCTGTTCTAAGTAGCTTTGGATTAATCATTTATAATTGTTAATAATATAGTTTGAAATAAAAATTCCTAACATAATACCAAAAGTATTAGCTAATAGGTCATTTATATCAAATGTTCTATAAGAAGTATAACTTTGAATAATTTCTAATAAAAACCCTAAGAGAAACAGAAGAACTGAGGTTTTTATATAAAATCTAGATATGTATATTCGAGAAAATAGAACTAACAAGAGAGAATAAGAAAAGAAATGAGTCATTTTATCTAGCTGCAAATTAGAATAATTATTATCGCTATCTATTGGTATAGGAATTAAGCTTAAAATTATAACTAGTGCTAGGAAAGCCCAACTAAATATACTCCATATAAAATATTTATTCTTTTTTTGCATTATTTATGGTCTGTTACAAAGAACCAATTAAATCAACCCCTTCAGGTAGTTGAAATTTAAAGACATCTTCAGAAAAAGAAAGATTTGTTTTTGTATTAAAAAAAGATATCTGAGTTTCTTGATCCAAGCTATTAGTGAAAGAGATATTTGAAATAGAATCTCCTTCAAAGCCAATAACGAAAAACTTTATATCCTCATATTGAGAATTAAGATCTATTTGAAACCACTCTATCCCTTCTTCTGTAAATATTTTACTTACCTGAAAAATATCTTCATTAATGGAAAAATTACTTAAAAAAAATGCAGGCGTACTTAAATACTTATTATCTTGTGGCATTACTGTTACCTGCTTTAATTCTTTATCATAAAACCATACACTTTTTCCATCAGCTAACAAAACCTGCTCAGCTGGCTGAATATAATTCCATAAAAATTTATTAGGCCTAAATATTGAGACACTTCCTTTGCTATTTAAAATTAACTGATCATGACTATCAAACAACTCTTGGTAAAAATCTGCTTGGAATGTGGTTGAAGACTGTAAGTACTTACCTAAAGTAGTTTCTTTTATATTAATTCTTGGTTCTTGAGAAATTGCTGAGCCAATTAAAAATTGAATCACTACAAGAATGCAAATAGATCTAGAAAATCTAGTCTTCTTCTGATCTTGGAGGTACCAGTACATCTCTTGACCCATTAGATTCTAACTTACTTACTATTCCAGCTTCTTCCATCGTTTCGACCATCCTGGCTGCTCTGTTATAGCCAATTTTTAAGCGTCGCTGAACACCTGAAATTGATGCTTTCTGTGTTTTAATTACTATCGCTACTGCCTCATCATACAATGGGTCTTTTTCTCCATCAGATTCTGAGGCTGCTCCACTTCCAAAAGAAGTAGATTGTTCTATCTTGTCTTCTAGAATTTCATCAATAAATTTAGGCGGGCCAGATTTTTTTAAGTTATCAACAACAGAATGAACCTCTTCATCTGAAACAAATGCTCCATGAACCCTAGTTGGAACAGCTACACCTGGAGGCAAATAAAGCATATCACCATGACCTAGCAACTGCTCTGCCCCTCCCTGATCTAAAATAGTTCTAGAATCTACTTTAGCAGAAACCTGAAAAGCGATTCTAGATGGAATATTTGCTTTAATGAGACCCGTAATCACATCAACTGAAGGTCGTTGAGTAGCAATAATCATATATATACCTGAAGCTCTTGCCTTTTGAGCTAATCTTGCTATTAATTGCTCTACTTTCTTTCCAACAAGCATCATCATGTCGGCTAGCTCATCGACTATAACGACTATTTCTGGAAGTGGCTCAAGATTTCTTTTCTCTAGAGAATCATCTTCAGTTTGCTTAAAAAATGGGTCTTCAATTGGGTGTCCTTTATCAATTGATTGTTTTACTTTATTGTTATAGCCAGAAATATGTCTAACTCCAAGGTGTGCCATTAAAGCATATCTTCTATCCATCTCGCTAACACACCAGCGAAGCGCATTAGCTGCCTGCTTCATATCAGTTACAACTGGGGATAATAAATGAGGAATTCCTTCATACACAGAAAGTTCGAGCATTTTTGGATCAATCATAATTAGTCTAACTTGTTCTGGTGATGACTTATAAAGTAAGCTAAGAATCATTGCATTTATTGCTACAGATTTCCCAGAACCAGTAGTGCCAGCTATCAATAAATGGGGCATTTTAGCTAAATCTGCAACTACTGGTTGGCCTCCAATATCCTTACCTAATGCCAAGGTTAAAGTAGAACCCATACTGTCATAAGTTTTCGACTTAATTATTTCACCTAAGACTACAAGTTGTCTTTCTTCATTAGGTATTTCTATACCGATATAAGGCTTGCCGGGTATCACATCAACAACTCGTACACTTATAGTTGACAATGATCTAGCAAGATCTTTAGAAAGGTTTGCTATTTGATTGCCTTTAACCCCTGCTGCTGGATTTATCTCAAATCTTGTAACTACTGGGCCAGGTTGAACAGAGATTACTTCAGCATCTATCCCAAAATCATCTAACTTTAGCTCAACTAGCCTAGACATAGCTTCTAACGAGTCTTGAGAATACCCTCCCTTTGTTTCTGGTGGATCATTCAACAATGATAATTCTGGCATTTCTGCATTAGTTATTGGCTCAAATAAAGGAACTTGTTTTTCTTTATGAGATCTATCACTTAATTCTACACCTTCAATTGATGGTTCTATCTTTACTTTTTTAGCATATGATTTCTTCAGTTTATCTTTTGCAATAGATTCTTGTCTTTTTTTCTTAGCCTGGTATCCCTGGATAAAAATCTGTAGCCTGGAGAAGAATGTACCTAAATAGTAAAATGATCTTAGAATGAATGAGCCAAACTTATCTATTACGGTCAACCAAGAAATTCCAGTAAATAAAGAAAGAGAAACTAGCCATACTACTAATAGAAGAAGGGTTGTCCCCAACATGCCTAAAAATACTTCTAAATTTTGACCAACTAGCTTACCAATAATTCCTCCAGCAGTTTCTCTTAAAATTGAAGTAAAAAAATGTAGGGATGCTAAGCCACAACTAGAAAGCAATAATAATAAAAAACCAATCGCTCTCCATAGAAAAAAAACAGAATCAACAGGTATAGCTATTGCCTTATAACGCAAGTAACCCACTAAGGATATTAAAATTGGAAACAGGTACGCAGGGTAACCAAAAAACATAAAAGATAAATCTGCTAACCAGGCTCCAAGAGGACCAATTTTGTTTGATATTGCCTGCCCCGTTCCAGATATGGTAAAAGCTGCATCAGTATTATTATAACTAGCTAGAGCTATAAAAAACATTATCGACAGTCCTATACTCAGCCATAAAAATGACTCTCTTAATGCACGTAACCAAGGTGAATCTTTTATGGAAGTCATAACCTAATTATAGATTCTTTATGATAATAATGTAATCAATATTAGCTATAAAAATAAGTTAAAGATAATGCAAGGTTGAAAAAAACAAAGTATTATATAAAGAAATAGAAATAATACTATGGCAAAAGAAGAAGCAATACAGATGGAAGGAGTAGTTATAGAAACGCTCCCAAATACTACTTTTCGCGTTGAACTAGAAAATGGGCATATAGTAACTTCCCATATTTCTGGAAAAATGAGAAAAAACTATATACGTATCCTAAAGGGAGATAAGGTTGCAATTGAAGTGACGCCTTATGATCTTAGCAAGGGTAGAATTATATATCGAGATCGCTAGAAAAATTTTTAACCTATAATTTTTTCCTTAGAGTTAGTGTTTAATTCTAATTCATGAGTTTTTTGATTAACCGTCACTTTAACATAACCCCCTAAAGACAAGTCGCCAAATAAAAGTTTCTCAGCTAAAGGTTTCTTAACATAATCCTTTATTACTCTTTCCATAGGCCTTGCACCCATGTTTGGATCAAACCCTTTTTTTGCAATCCAGTCTCTGGAGGATTGATCTAACTCTATAAAAACATCTTTATTTTCTAATTGTGTTTCTAATTCAATAATTAATTTATCCACAATCCTATATATAGAGCGCTTATCTAAGTTTTTAAAACTAATCACACCATCGAGACGATTTCTAAACTCTGGGGAAAAAATCTTTTTAATTTCTTCTTTGCTATCTGACGAGTGATCCTGATCAGTAAAACCAACCGACGGTCGTGACATCTCTTTTGCTCCAGCATTAGTAGTCATAATTAATGTTGTATTTGAAAAATCTGCTTTCCTACCATTATTATCAGTTAAGGTTCCATAATCCATTACTTGTAATAACAAATTAATTACATCGCTATGAGCTTTCTCTATCTCATCAAGCAATAAAATACAGTGAGGAGTTTTCATAACTGATTCAGTTAATAGGCCAGCCTGATCATAGCCTACGTACCCTGGAGGAGCTCCAATTAATCTAGAGATTGTGTGCTTTTCCATGTACTCAGACATATCAAATCTTATAAGTTCAACACCTAAGGCATTTGCAAGCTGCTTTGTGACCTCTGTTTTGCCAACACCAGTGGGTCCTGCAAAAAGAAATGTTCCTATTGGCTTATCTTCTTCAGAAAGCCCTGATCGTGACATCTTTATTGAAGATGCCAGAACGTCAATTGCCTCATCTTGACCAAAAATAACAAGCTTTAGGTCTCTCTCGAGATTTTTTAATTTATCTTTATCTGATATAGATAATGTTTCAAGCGGTAATTTAGCAATCTTTGCTACAGTTTCTCTAATTAGATCTACATCTACAACCTTTTTATTAGCAGTTGAATGAATTTTTTCTCTTGCTCCTGCCTCATCAATAACATCAATAGCTTTATCAGGAAGAAATCTTTCATTAATATGTTTTTTTGATAGGTGTACTGCTGCAACTAAAGATTCATCTTGATACTTTACTTGATGATACTCCTCAAACCTCTTTTTCAGCCCACGCAATATCTTAACAGCCTCATCAGATGTAGGTTCATTAATATCAATTTTTTGAAATCTTCTTGCTAAAGCAGTATCTTTTTCAAAAATATTCCTAAATTCGTTATATGTTGTCGAACCAATACACTTCAACCTACCATTTGTCAGAACGGGCTTAATTAAGTTTGATGCATCCATAGTTCCTCCAGATACAGAACCTGCTCCAATAACATTATGAATCTCATCAATAAAAAGAATTGCATCTGGGAGCTCATCAAGCTCTTTAATAACTTTTTTTAATCTTGCCTCAAAATCCCCTCTATATTTAGTTCCAGCTAATAAAGAGCCCATATCTAGAGAAAATATTTTTGTGTTTTTTAATACACTAGGAACCTTCTTATTATTTATTAACCATGCCAATCCTTCAGCTAAAGCAGTTTTACCAACACCAGCTTCTCCAACTAATAATGGATTATTTTTTCTCCTTCTAGATAAAATTTGTATAGCCCTTTCTATCTCTTTGTCTCTACCTACTAATGGGTCTATATTACCGAGCCTTGACATTTCATTAAGATTAACCGTATATGCATCCAAAGCTGAACTATTACTTTCCTCATGGTCATTTTTTGATATCTCAGACTTATTAATGCTTGCTTCTGTATAGTTAGACTTTCTAGCTGAGCCATGAGAGATATAACTAACTACATCTACTCTTGAGACACCAAAAAGATCTAACAAATAAAAAGCCTGGGATTGCTTCTCGCCAAAAATAGCAACCAAAACATTTATAGATGTAACTTTTTTATTATCACTTGAATGAACTTGAAATATTGCTCTTTGAAGAACTCTTTGGAAACCAAGAGTTGGCTGAACATCTAAATCATCAAAATTATCCTTATCTTTAATTCTAGGCGTAGAATTATATATAAATTCTAATAGCTCTTTCTTTAATGCTGATATATCAGCATTACAAGCTCTAATAATTTCCTCAACCTTAGGAACATCTAAAAGAGCAAGCAGTAAATGCTCTACTGTAATGAGCTCATGATGGCTTTCTCTAGCTTTGTGAAAAGCATTATTAAGACAATGCTCAAGCTCGTTAGATAACATTAAGCTCTTTCCATCGTACATAAAAGAGGATGTTGATTTTTTTTAGCTAATGCTGCTACCTGAGCAACTTTAGTTTCTGCAATCTCATAAGTATAAACGCCACACAAGCCTTTTCCTTTTGAATGTACTTCCAGCATAATTTTCGTAGCATTAATGCGATCCATAGAAAAAAGTGACTCTAACACCTCAACAACAAAATCCATAGGCGTAAAATCATCATTAATAAGAAGAACTTGATAGCTTGGAGGCTCTAACTTCTTTGAATTGGCCTCTCCAACTAATATCCCTTCATTATAATCGGAACTTATTTTAATCTTATCATTGCTCATAATTATATTTTATTAATTATATCTATAAATATATATAAATTATGTATTTAATTTATAAATATTATATTTTTTTTGTAAACCTTTCTATATATTATGTAATATGAAACTTAATATTGATTTTTCTAAATGGCGGGCAATAAGGCCCTTAGAATGGCTTGGAAGAATGTATCTATTTCTTCCAATGGTTTTATCTATTTTTTTAATATTACTATTATCTAATACCATTGCGTCCATTGCTTGGAAATTAATTTTTTTTAGCCCAACGACAATAAGCACTATTCCTGAGAGAAGTAGACAGCTTATAAATATCGATACTGACTCAAAAATAGATATAAATACAATTACTGATAAAAATCTTTTTGGATCATTATCTAATCAAAATTTCATTCAAAAACCAAGAGAATCTGATTATTTGAATACCCCAGAAACAAGTCTAAACCTACAGCTAAAAGGAGTTATCTTCGATGAAGATCAAGGAAAAAGTATTGCTATTGTCCTAACTGAAGCAAATGAAGAAAAAGTATTTAAAATAAATGATGTTATAACAGATAACGGTACAACAATCCTCCATGCAATTTATGAAGATAGAATTATTCTAAATAGGGGTGGTATTCTCGAAGCTCTTACTCTCCCTAAAAGCTTAGAAGCAAACTTAGGATCATTAAACATTTCGATACGAACAAATAACATTTCAAACCAATCAGAAATTCCTATTCGTAATGTAATAAGCAATAATATATCCAGTCTTACTGACATTATTAGAGTAGCCCCCCACATTCAAGATGGAGAGATGATAGGATTTAGATTAAGTCCAGGAAGCTCTCAAGATAAATTTGAAACACTTGGCCTACAATCTGGAGATATAATTTTAGACATTAATGGAACAACAATGTCTGATCCCAGTAATGCCTTGCAAGTATTTGAGTCATTAAATGAGGCAACTTATGCCAGCTTAACTATATTGAGAAATGGAAATAGGCAAGTAATATCATTAGATACATCGCAATTTCAAGAACTAGAAGCTGCCCTTTAAGCTGGTTATATCAATAAATATCAATTTTAAGCTATAATTAAATTAACTGATATGGAGTAAAAAATAAATGACCTTATATAGAAAGTTCTTTTTTTGTTTCTTCTTTATGAATTTGAGTCTTGCTCAAGAAGTGACTACTCAAATCATGCCTAACTATAGACAAGCAGACATCAGACAAATTATAGAGGCAGTTGGAGAAGTAACAGGAAAAAACTTTCTAGTTGATCCTAGAGTTGCAGCAGAAGTGACATTACTATCGTTTTCCCCTATGTCGCCTGATACATTTTACAATGCTTTTTTAGCTACCCTCCAAGTGCATGGCTACTCTGCACAAGAAACTGACGGTGTTGTAAAGATAATCCCTGATGCAAATGTTAGAACTCTTGCTGGAACAAATTACAGTGATAGTGCTGATGACTTTGTTACACAGACTGTAATATTAAAAAATGTTGCTGTAGCAAACCTTGTGCCTATTTTAAGGCCTCTAGTACCACAGTATGGTCATCTTGCTGCACATGTTGGCTCAAACACCTTGATAATAGCTGATAGATCAGCAAATGTTCAAAGAATGCTCTCGATTGTTTCAAAAATGGATCAAGCAGTAGATGATGAAATTGAAGTAATTAGGCTGGAAAACTCTTCAGCTAGTGAGATTGCAAGAATGCTTACGAGCCTTAATCAGGCATCAGTAAGCGCTGGAAACTCAGCTCCAGCTCAAATAGCCTCTGATGATCGGTCTAATAGCATATTAATAGGAGGATCTCTTAATAGTAGACTTAGGTACAGAGCGTTAATTGCTCATCTAGATGCTCCAAATGACATTGGAGGGGATACATATGTAAGATATTTAAATTATGCAGAAGCAGAATTACTTGCAACAAATCTACAGAATCAATTTACAAATTCAGCTAACGGATCATCACAAAACTTAAGTATATGGGCAGACTCTGGAACTAACTCTCTAGTAATTAATGCTCCAAATAATATTCTTCAAGATATGATTCTAGTCATTGATAAGCTAGATATTAGAAGAGCTCAGGTAAAGGTTGATGCAATAATTGTAGAGGTTACTGAAGATATTTCTGGAGAATTTGGTGTAACCTGGGGTATAGATGGTTCTAATATAGATAATCCAGTTGCTCTTACAAATTTTGGAGGTACAACAAATGGTGTTGCCCAAATTGGTGCAACTATTGCTAGTGGTGCAGCTACTGGAGCGGCATCATTAGCAAATACAGTTCAAGGTGCAGCAATAGCAGTAGGACAAATCTCTTCAGATTCAAATAATATTGATACCAACTGGGCAGGAATTTTAACTGCTTTAAGAGGCGACGCTGAAACAAATATAATCTCTACTCCTACTATAGTTACACTTGATAATGAAGAAGCAGAAATAAGAGTTGGACAAGAAGTTCCTTTTCTTACTGGGAGCTTTACAAATACTGGTGGAGTTGCTGGATCTGTAAATCCGTTCCAAACTATTCAACGTCAAGAAGTTGGCACAAGTTTAAAAATTACGCCACAAATAAATGAAGGAAGTGGCGTAAAACTAACTATTGAACAAGAAACATCAAGTATAAGTGCGGGATCTTCTGGAGCAGTTGATTTAATAACAAATACAAGAACAATAACAACTTCTGTTTTTGTTGAAGATAATGATATTTTAGTTTTGGGAGGATTGATTGATGACTCACTTAGAGAAAGTGAACAAAGAGTTCCAATTCTTGGAAGTATTCCTTTAATTGGAAATCTTTTTAAAGCTCAAACTGCTCAAGAAGTAAAAACTAATCTTATGGTATTCATTAGGCCCACTATTATGAGAGATAGCATCCAGGCAAACTTTGAAACTAATGCTAAGTACAGATATATAAGAGATCTTCAAATGGAACAATCAAAAGAAGATGTTGCACTTATTGGAAATGCCCAAAGACCTATTCTTCCAGAAATCTCTAATCCTCCTAACCAATAATTAAGAGGCTATTTTATGGTAGCAGCTCCTGATGAAAACTTGACTAAAAAAAAAGACCCTGAAAAAAAACAATTTTCTTTTTCTTTTGCAAAAAAACATGGCGTTCTAATTAAGGAATCAAACGATATAAAAGCAGAGGTAATCTATAGAGATGATGCTTCTATACTAAGCCTATCTGAAGCAAAAAGATATCTTGATAAGCCAATAGAATATATTAAAGTAAGTAAGAATCTTTTTTCTGAAGAACTTCAAATAGCCTTTGAAACGACTCAATCTAAAAATGTTATAGATGGGCTGGAAGAAGAAACAGATTTAATTAAAGTAGCTCAAGAAATACCTGAGCCATCAGATATCCTAGAAAGTGATGATCAAGCTCCAATTATTAAGCTAATAAATGCAATCTTGACTGAGGCTGTAAAAAGAAATGCTTCAGATATTCATGTTGAAACATATGAAAACAAGCTCTCAGTTAGATTAAGAATAGATGGAGTTCTTGAAGAGATACTTAATTCTAAACAAGCGATCTCTCCACTAATTATTTCCAGAATTAAGGTTATGGCCAAGCTCGATATAGCTGAAAAAAGATTACCTCAAGATGGGCGAATATCGCTTTTAGTAGCAGGTCGCCCCGTTGATGTAAGAGTATCAACCATACCTTCTGGTCACGGTGAGAGGATAGTTCTCAGGCTTCTTGATAAACAAACTGGTAGACTACTCTTGTCTAACCTAGGCATGTCTAATGAAATTCAGAAAATAACTAACTCAATAATTAATAGACCACATGGAATAATTCTTGTCACTGGACCTACTGGCTCTGGTAAAACAACAACTTTATATGCATTACTTCAAGAAATTAATGATTCTAAAAAAAACATCCTTACTGTTGAAGACCCAATAGAGTACTACATTGATGGTATAGGACAAACACAAGTAAATAACAAAGTAGAAATGACTTTCGCTAGAGGATTAAGAGCAATATTAAGACAAGATCCTGATGTAGTTATGGTTGGAGAAATAAGAGATCTTGAGACCGCTCAGATTGCTGTACAAGCAAGTTTAACAGGGCACTTAGTACTTTCAACATTACATACAAATACTGCTATAGGAGCAATAACACGACTAAGAGATATGGGTATTGAACCTTTTTTACTTGCATCAAGCCTTATTGGCATTATCTCTCAAAGGTTAGTTAGAGTTTTAAATAATAATAAGGAATTATTTAAGCCTAACGAATATGAAAAAAAATTATTAAAACTCGATAAAAATAGCCTAAAAGAAGTTTATAAAGAAAGTTCTGAAGGATCGGGATATCAAGGAAGAACTGGAATATATGAAGTTGTTAATATTGATAAAGAAATGAAAAATATGATCCATGATGAAGCTAGTGAACAAAAACTAGAAAGAAGGGCTAGAAAAAATACACCAAGCTTAAAAGATGACGGCATAAGAAAAGTGCTAGATGGATCTACATCAATAGAAGAATTTTTAAGAGTAAATAGAAAAGATTAAATGGCTGCATTTAAATATACAGCTATGGATCATAATGGAAAAGAAAGCAAAGGAATTGTTAATGCTGATAGTGTTAAGCATGTTAGTTTAATTTTACGCGAACAAAATTTAATACCAATCGATATAGACTTATCTCAAGGAGAGCCTACTAGTAAGATAGAAGTGTTTTCATTATCTGGCTTTTTATCAAATATTAGTTTTTTTAAACCAGGTATCTCTTCTCTAAATTTAGCTCTAATTACTCGGCAACTTGCAACATTAATTAAATCAGGTCTTCCAGTAGACGAATCACTTAAAGCTATTAGCCAGCAAACAGAAAAAATTAGTGTAAGAAATATAATGCTTGGAGTAAGAGCAAAGTTAACGGAAGGTTATAGCCTTGCGTCTAGTTTAGATGATTACCCCTCTGTCTTTCCAAAAATATACAGATCAACAGTAGGTTCAGGCGAACAAGCTGGTAAGCTTGATTTAGTGCTTGAAAGATTAGCCAAATATACAGAATCTAGACATAATCTTAAGCAAAAGATTAGCCATGCGCTTGTCTATCCAATTGTTCTTACTGTAGTAGCCATTTTAATTGTTATTCTTATGCTTACATATGTAGTCCCTAAAGTTGTAGGTGTTTTTGTTTCAACTGGACAAACATTACCACTGCTGACAAGAATACTTATATCTCTTTCAGGCTTTCTTCAGAATTGGTGGGCATTATTAATATTTTCTTTTTTAGTATTTTATTTATGTACTAAAACATTATTAAGAAAAAAAGAAATTAAGAAGAAATATCACAAATTTTTACTGAAGATAGTTATTCTAGGAAAAATAATTAGGAATATAAATTCTGCTAGATTTACAAGAACTTTAAATATATTAAACTCAAGCGGTGTACCTATAATTGAATCTCTAACTATTAGTAGCACTGTTGTTAATAACTTAGCAATGAAAGAAGCTATAGAAAATGCTGCCGTAGAAGTTAAGGAAGGTAACTCTATATCTAATTCATTAGATAAATCTAAACTTTTTCCTGCAATGACTATTCATCTTATATCTAGTGGTGAAGCATCTGGTGAACTAGAGTCGATGCTAGAAAGTGCAGCAAATCATCAGGAAAGCGAAGTTAGCAATACACTCTCTACAATGCTAAGTATCTTAGAACCTGCTTTAATTATAATCATGGGGATTATAGTATTAACAATTGTTTTAGCTATTATGCTGCCAATATTTGAAATGAATCAGCTAGTTGTCTAAAAAGAATTCCTTACAACACCTACAACCACTCCCTCGATAGTTATGAAATCATATCTAATATCTAGCTCAGTTGTTTTATAATTTGGATTCTCAGGTATAAGAAATATCTTTTTTCCATCCTGCTTATATCTTTTAATTGTGACTACATCATCTAAACGAGCTACAACAATTTGTCTGTTTCTTATAGCTGTTGTTCTATGAACAGCAACTAGATCTCCATCTAAAATACCAGCATCACGCATACTCATTCCCTTAACTCGAAGTAAGAAACTTGGCTCCTTTTTAAAAATATTTCGGTCAATCCTATAATGAGATTCAATATTTTCTATTGCCAAAATTGGTTCTCCAGCAGCTACCTGACCAAGAAGCGGAATACCTTGGTCGCCTTCATAAGAGAAATCCTTAACCACTATTCCTCGAGAAACGCCAGGAATAATATCTATAGCATTTTTCTTTTTAAGGGCTTTTAAGTGCTCCTCAGATGCATTAGCAGATTTAAAACCTAGCTCATGAGCTATTTCAGCTCTAGTTGGAGGCATGCCATTATCAGCAATAGAATTCTTAATCAAAGATAATACTGTCTTCTGTTTTTCGGTTAATTTCTTCATATTTAACTATATATATATACAGTATGTATATATACACAATATTATGTTTTTTTTCAATGAAATTATTTCTTAATTGAACTATGAGTAATATTAGAGAATAATATAAGTAATAAATTTAAACTATTAGGGGTTTTCTATGTTAAAAATATTTCATAATTTGTTTTTATTATTTATTTTAGCTTTTGTTGCTGGATGTGCATCTTCTATTACTCAAGATGATCTTGCAAGAGTTGATCAAGCAGCACAGCGTGCGATGGAAGCAGCTCAAAGAGCTCAATCAACAGCAGATAGCGCTCTAGATGCTGCTAACGCAGCTCAGGATTGCTGTGATGCCACAAATGAAAAAATTGATAGAATGTTTGAAGCAACAATGCAAAAATAAACTTATATTTTTTTGATTCATTAAAAACCGCTTGTTCAGCAAGCGGTTTTTTTTTAATTAATAATAACTGGTATTCCATTAGAATTAACAGCAATTTTTTCAGCGTAATCCCAATTAAAATCTAGCATACCTTTCTCAAAAAAAGATACATATGATTTTGTCAGCTCAGTCATAATTGAACCAAAATTATCCATAGTATCTTCTAATGGAGGATGCGCCTCTAGAAAATACTGTTCACCAATATTACCTATCTTGAAAGGTTGATTAATAATCTGCACTAATGTTCCATTAGGGACGTCAAAATATAGGTCTTCAATATCTTCAGGAAACATTCTAATGCAACCATGGGTAACCCTCATTCCTACTCCAGCAGGCATATTTGTACCATGAATAAGATAACCAGGGAGAGTCAGTCTTAAGGCATGGCTACCTAAAGGGTTATCTGGGCCTGGAGGGACAACAGAATTTATTGGTCTATTCTGAGATTGACGCTCTTCAATTATTGACTGTGGAGGATACCATGTTGGATTTTCAGATTTACTAAAAATACTAGTATTTGCAATAGGGGTACCCCATTCCATTCTACCAATGCTAATAGGATGAGTTACTAAAATATTAGGTCTATCTTCAGGAAAATAGTAAAGACGAAGCTCGGGTAAATTAATAACAATACCTTCTCTCTTAATAGAATTTGGAAGGATAAATTTTGTAGGCAAAAGTATAAGACTCCCTTCTCCAGGTAACCAAGGGTTAACTTCTGGATTTGCCATCTTTAATTCATTAAAACCTAAATTATAAGCTCTTGCTATCTTAACAAATGTATCATCTTCCTTAGCCAAATATTGAGCCACTTCACCAACAATATTCATCTCTGAAGTTAATACGAATTCAGAAGAATAGGAAATTTTATGAAATAGAAGTAGAAAAATAAAAGAAACAGACTTTATAAATTTAATATTTAACAAGTGTCGATCCCCAAGTAAAACCAGCCCCAAAAGCTTCTAATAACAATAGTTCCCCTCTTTTAATTCTTCCATCCTGAATAGCTGTATCAAGAGCAGAAGGAATAGTTGCAGCAGAAGTATTGGCATGTTCGTTTACAGTAACTACAACCTTTTCCATAGGCATGTCTAATTTCTTAGCAGCTGCCTTAATAATTCTTAAATTAGCTTGATGAGGCACTAACCAATCTATATCGGTCTTGCTTAAATTATTTTTCTTAAGAACCTCGTCAACCATATTGCCTAATGTTTTAACTGCAACTTTAAAGACTTCGTTACCTTTCATATGAACAGCTGCGTCCTCAAAAACTCCATTCTTTGAAGGCATGCCTCCACTTGCATATAACAAGTCTTTATATGAGCCATCTGAAGCTAAATTTGAATAAATAATTCCTGGCTCCATAGATGCCTCAACAATCACAGCCCCAGCCCCATCACCAAATAAAACACAGGTCTCTCTATCCTCCCAATCTAAAATCCTAGAAATTACCTCAGCACCAACAACTAATGCTCTATTAATATGTCCAGTCCTAATATACTGATCAGCTGTTGTTAAGGCATAAATAAAACCAGTACAAGCAGCTTCCAAGCTAAAAGAAGGTATACCTCTTATTCCTAATTTTTCTTGCAAAATAGTTCCAACATTAGGAAAAATAAGGTCAGGAGTACAAGTCCCAACAATTATCATATCTATATCATCTGCTTTAATTCCTGCGTTACTAATCGCTTTTATTGATGCTTCATAAGCAAGATCGCTAGTAAGCTGAGAATCTGAAGCTATATGTCTCTGTTTTACACCTGTTCTTGAGGTAATCCAATCATCTGATGTATCTACCATTTTTTCAAGATCAGCATTACTAAGAATGCGATCTGGAAAATAACTACCTGTGCCAATAATTTTTGAATACATATTTAAATTATAACTTATCAATAAATTCTTTAATTTCAGAAGGTAAATTTTTTCTTGCCTCTATTATCGCAATGTTAACTGCTGATTCAAAAGCCAAGCTATCTGAATGGCCATGGCTTTTTACAACTATACCATTCAAACCAACTAAAGTAGCTCCATTATATTGTCGAGAATCTAGTTTTTTTCTTATCTCATTCATAGATGGTTTAGCTAAAAAAAACTGCAATTTTCTATAAAAGCTTAAACTAAACTCCTTCTTTATATAATAGGAAATTAAATTAGCAACACCTTCCATGGACTTTAAAGATATATTACCAACAAAGCCATCAGTAACAACAACATCTGCATTATTATTAAATATATCATTGCCCTCAATAAAGCCAACATAATTTAAATTACTATTTGATAATAATTTAGCTGTATCTTTAACTAAATCATTGCCTTTAATCTCCTCTTCACCAACATTAAGTAAAGCCACCCTTGGTTTATTTATCCCTGAAATTCCTTTTGAAATTATAGAGCCCATTACTGCAAACTGAAAAAGGTTACTCGGAGTTGAATTAATATTTGCGCCTAAATCCAGCATAAAAACCGTTCCTTTAATAGATGGAATTGCTGAAACAATTGCTGGGCGGTCTACTCCGGGAATCATCCCAAGAAGATACTTAGCTGTAGCCATAAGTGCTCCTGTATTTCCAGAGCTAACACAAGCATCCACTCGATTATATTTTACCTCCTCAATTGCAAGCCTAAGAGAAGATTTTTTCTTTCTCCTTAAAGCCTCAATCGGGTCATCTTGCATTGAGACAACTTCACTTGCCTCAATATAAGAAATTTTTTCTTTATATTTTTCTCCAAAGCAACTCTTTGCCTGCTCTATAGCTTCTGGTAGTCCCACCAGTGTCAACTTAATGGAGCTATCCTTTTGTAAAATATTAATAGCCGCAGGTATAACTGCTTGAGGGCCATTATCCCCTCCCATTAAATCCAAAGAAATTTTCAAATCTGAATTCATAAAAGAATCCTTGAGTAGAGGCGGAAATCTAGCACACTATGAATTAATTATCCTCTTCCTGCTCTTCTGATGGCTCGGGAATATCAATAATTTTTTTACCACGATAAAAACCATCTGCAGTCATATGATGTCTTTGGTGAGTTTCTCCAGTGGACGGATCAATTGATAAAGTAGATGCCTTAAGAGAGTCATGAGACCTTCTCATTCCTCTTCTAGACGGTGTTTTTCTTCCTTTTTGAACAGCCATAATTAATCCCTATAATTATCAAAATAATTTAAACAACTATACTATAAAATGATTCCATAGAGTTAGTTATAAATTAAGACATAATAGATATTATAAATAATTACTCTTGTATTTTAATACATACTGTTAATAATGAAAAAGCTAATTCTTGCCTCAAAATCTATTTATAGAAAAGATCTCTTAAATGGCCTAGGTATTCCTTTTGAAGTTAGAGTTCCAAATATAAATGAGCTAATAAAGGATACAGAAAGATCAGAGGATTTAGCACTTCGCCTCTCAATTAAAAAAGCAGAGTCTGTAATTTCAAAAAATCAATTTTCTGAAATAATTATAGGAGCTGATCAGGTTGCAAGCATCAATGGTGAGGAATTAAAAAAACCATCTAATGAGAGTGCTGCTGTTAAACAATTGATTTATTGTCAGAACAAGAAAATTGTTTTTTATAGTGCGGTAACTATTATAGATACTGAAACAATGAAATACTATTCCACAAATAGCTTAACAAATACAAAAATAAAAAAATTGTCAGAAGAAGAAATTATATTCTATGTTAAAAAAAATAAACCATTTGATTGTTCTGGCGGTATAAAGATAGAAAAAAATGGTATAGCTCTCTTTGAGTATATAAAATCTAACGACCCATCTTCAATATTAGGCCTACCTTTAATCTGGGTATCGAAAATTTTAAATAAATTAGGACTAAATCCTTTAAGTAATAATTTTTGAATGAAGCTCTCTAAGGTCTTTAGGTAGTGGGCAGCTTACTGATAAGTCTTTATAAGTTTCTTGCCATGCAAAGCTTATTGAATGAGCATGCAAAAAAATTCTATTAAGCCCCATTCTTTTTAATAAAATATTAAAATCCTTATCACCATACTGCTGATCACCGGCAACCGGGTGACCTAATGATTTTGCATGAGCCCTAATTTGATGAGTCCTACCTGTCTCAATAATGACTTCAACCAATGTAGCAATATCTCCAAAAGATTCAATAAACTTGAAATGGCTTTTAGCCATTTTACCTTCTTCGCTGACTTTCACGAAGCTTTGGCCATTAGATCGTCGATATGTTAAAAGTGGGTCATCAATTGTTATGTTGCCTAACTGCCATGAGCCCTTTAATAGAGCTAAATATCTTTTCTCAATAAGATTTTTTCTTAGTAGTAGATGAAGTTGGCGCAATGTGCTTCTTTTTTTTGCTACCAATAAACAACCAGATGTTCCTCTATCAAGACGATGAACTAAATCTAATTCTTTAAACCTTGGATAAATCATTCGAAGAAGCTCAATACAACCATAATCTACACCAGTACCACTATGGACAGCTATACCAGAAGGCTTATTCAGGATAATTAGCTTATTATCTTCATAAATAATCGATTTCTTTAAGAAATCTACATTAGAGGGTTTCTGTTTTTTTTGAGTTGAATTCCTTATAAACACTGGTGGAATCCGTACTTTGTCGCCCTCCTTTAATCTATAGCTTGGCCTAACTCTTGAGCTATTGACCCGGACTTGACCTGACCTTATTAAATGATATATATGGCTTCTAGGTATTTTCTTTAGCCTATTAAGTAAGTAATTATCCAGCCTTTGGTCACTGAAAGTGGTGTCTATAATCTCATAATTAGTTGATTTATAAGTTGAATTATTCATATTTATAAAAAAAAGAGAAGTTGTTAATTCAGTAGTCCCACTGTATGCTATAGTATAAGAAATAAATTAAGTATTTATTTTTGGTTTTTTTTTAAAAAGTAGAGAATATATTGCTGCTTTTAAAGATTTTTTATTAATCGGTTGATAAATTAAAATACAACACAACTGATTTTTGTAAGGGAATTAATTACATAAATATTAAAAAATAATCTATTGGATTCGAAATTAACTTAATAATGTTCATATATTTTTTACAGAATAAGCTATCTAGCTATTATACCTTACACTTATCATTGGATAATGTATTTATAAAATCCACCGCTAAAGGATTTACATACAATGAAAAGAATGATAATAAATGCAGCCCAAAAAGAGGAGCTGCGAGTTGCTTTAGTAGATGGTCAAAAACTTTTTGACCTAAATATTGAACTACCTTCAAAAGAACAAAAAAAGTCTAACATATACAAAGGAAGAATCTCTCGGATTGAGCCTAGCTTGGATGCTGTTTTTGTTGATTATGGACAAGATCGTCATGGATTTCTCCCTTTCAAAGAAATATCACCAGAATACTTCTCAAAACCAGTTCAGGATGGTGAGCGGCCTCAAATTAAAGAAGTTCTAAATGAAGGCCAGCAGATTGTTGTACAGGTTGAAAAAGATGAGAGAGGTAATAAGGGAGCTGCACTAACTACATATATCAGTCTTGCTGGTAGATTTCTTGTGTTGATGCCTAATAACCCAAAAGCAAGCGGAGTATCAAGAAGAATTAGTGGAACAGATAGGGATATTGTTTTAGGATCGCTAAAAGAATTAAACTGTCCTGATGATATGGGATGCATAGTTAGAACAGCCGGTGTTGGACGAGATGTTAATGAGCTTAAATGGGACTTTGATTACTTGAATAGTATCTGGGAATCAATAAAAAAAGAAGCAGTCAGTAAACCAGCAACTTTCTTAATATACCAAGAAAGCAATACAATAGTTAGAGCAATACGAGACTACCTCTCTAATGATATTGGCGAAATTCTGATTGAAGGAAAGAGTACATTTAATGAAGCTCACAAATTTATGAGTCAGGTTATGCCTCATAATCTGAAAAAATTAAAAGAATATGATGATCAAGTAGTACCTCTCTTTACAAGATATCAAGTAGAATCTCAGATA
>JAYZFC010000004.1:0-67088 GCA_036337035.1 Pseudomonadota bacterium
TAGAATCAGTATCCTAGAAGTGGTGCCCGGGGCCGGACTTGAACCGGCACGAGGTTGCCCTCGAGGGATTTTAAGTCCCTTGCGTCTACCAATTCCGCCACCCGGGCAACGCATGATTATGTATAGGTTATTATAATAATATTTAAAATTAAATAGTTGATTTTTATTTAATCTAACGAACTGACAATCCTCCAATCCCTAGAAAGTGCAGGGTCACAATCATAATCAGAAATGTGTAATTTTGGAGCCCAAGTATACGATATAGATCTGTTTATTGGCTCTTCCCACGAAATAGAATCAAATAGTGTTATTGATAGATTAAGGTTTCCTGACACAACCTCATAGACTTCTATTACCTCTGCTGAGCTAGACATAGGATGTCCATCCCATGTTAATAACGAAGGCAAAAGCAAATTAGTCTTTACTTCTAACTTGCCGTCCACCCACCTACCTGATGAATATCCCATTCTTGAAGGGATTATCTGATTATCAACAAAATCATTATCTCCCATATAAATCCGCCTTACAGCATGAAATGTTTCATACAAAATAATAATTTGATCACCCTCCTCAATAATCTGCATACCCAAAGGCTGGTCTACAATCCTCGGAAAACCTGGTGTCCTACATCTTTTTACAGGATCATCTCTTCTATCAAAGTTAGCCAGCTGCTGCTGTGTAGCATCTAACGGCTTAAGATTCTGCCAATCTGGGCCATCTCCTTCAGCCCAAGTACCAAAAATTGATGAAGATTGAGATGGCTTATCTTCTGAGCTTATGCTTATAAGATCTTCTGGAGTATTTCCACCATCTGAAACACCACGCCTAACTACTTTCCGAGTGTTGTCTGAAAAAATTACGCTTTGTAGTTTTATTCTATCTTTATCAGTTCTATGAAAATAGCCATGAATTGATATAATAGAATTGACTTTAAAGAAGTCTTGTAAAATATTCATTCTTCGAAGTATGTTAGGGCTTTCTGTTTCTATTATCCAAATTTTATCGTTGCTATCCTGAACAACAAGTTCGGCATGTGGATTACGATAATGCCAAGAAACTACCTCAAGGTTATTAAGGTTTATTATATCTTGAGAATCAAACAAACCAGGTCCATGGTGAGCTATTAATTTATTAGAAAAAAAACAAAGAAAAGTAAAAAAATAGATTAAATAAGCTTTATACATCAATTTATCCCTAGTAGTGGAGGCGCGGCCCGGAATCGAACCGAGGTCCGCGGCTTTGCAGGCCGCTGCATAACCACTCTGCCACCGCGCCAATAAAAATATAAATTGGTAAAGGATAATTATAAGGCATCATTAAGAAACTAGATACCCTGTGATTTGATAACCCATCAATACGAAACCACACATTAGTATGAAAAAGTTACACATAAAAGATTGTCGAAGAAAATATCCAGAAGCTCTCCATATTTTAAAAGCCAGCAACATAAATGTTAAAGCTATAAGTTGGCCTATTTCAACCCCTATATTAAATGAAATCATATTCACTATTAGACCATCATCTGAAATAGCAAAATCTTGCAGCTTGGTAGCTAATCCAAATCCATGGAAAAGACCAAAAAATAAAACTGCTAATTTTATATTAGGAGAATATTTTAGATTCTTAAATCCTCCCATATTTTCAAATGCTTTATAGACAACCGAAAACCCAATAATTGTATCAATGATATATGGGTTAATATGAAGGCCTGCAAGAACGCCAGTTAACAATGTTATGCTGTGACCAATAGCAAATAATGTAACAAAAATTGCAATATCTTTTAATCGATAAAGGAAAAATATAACACCAGCCAAAAATAGTAAGTGGTCATAGCCGGTAACCATGTGCTTAGCTCCTAAATAAATATATGGAACTATGCTTATCCCCACATTATTTATTAGAAACTGTTGATCAGTACCTACAATTCCATGAGATAGTGTCAAAGTAGAAAAAAAATATAGGAATATTGATATTGCAAACTTCATATCTTTAATTGTAGCCTATATAATGAAATACATAAAATAGTTAAATTTTACTGAGGCCTCAATGAAGAATGAAAAAAATAAAAACCTATTCTCTAGCATTTTCTTTGCAATAATTTTAGCAATAGCACTTCTTGTAATTATTATACTTCCAACAGAATATGGCATTGACCCAACAGGTCTTGGTCAGAAAATTGGTCTTAAGGAATTAAATACTCAACCAACTATGTCAATTCAGATCCCTGATGTTGTTGGACAGAATCTAGATATTGATACTATAGAAATACCTTTACCAGGAGACCCTATACCTCTTCCCAACCCAAATGTTTATAAAGAAAGCTTAAGTTTGCCAAAATCACAGATATACGAAATCACTATGGGTGCATTTGAAGCCTCTGAATTTAAAGCCATAATGAGCACTGGACAAATGCTAATCTTTAGCTGGGAAGTTAGTAATGATGGTTTAATTTATTCTGATTTTCATGGTCATGGTCCAAACTGGGAAGAAAGCGCCTTTGTAAGATATCAGGAACATGGCACAATAGAAGGTATCAATAATAGCCAAGGATCGCTAATTGCCTCATTTGAAGGAGAGCATGGTTGGTTTTGGCTTAATCTAAACGACTTTCCTATCACAATCACTCTTAAGCTTGATGGCTATTATAATGATATTATTGACTACGGTATTCTACCTGGATACTAATCTTAATGATTGTTGAACAAATTTGGACTAACAACTCATATAGAAATTTTAATTATTTAATTGCATGTGATGAAACAGGTGAAGCAGTAGCAATAGATCCACTAGATTATGATAAATGCTACACCATTGCTAAAAATAATTATTGGGATATTACACATATCATTAATACTCACCATCATCAAGATCATACAGGAGGAAATGAGGCTTTAATATCTAAAACAAATGCCAAATTACTTGCTCATAAAAACGCTAAAAAACTTATTGCAGGGATTGATATTGGACTATCAGCAGGTCAAATTATAAAAATTGGTAAATCAATTGAACTAGAAGTCCTCGATACTCCAGGACATACTATGAGCCATGTTTGTCTATTATCACGCTCTAATAAGTTATGTCTTTTTTCTGGTGATACACTATTTAATGCAGGTGTTGGTAATTGTCATAACGGAGGAAATGCTAATAGTCTATATGAAACTTATAGAGATATATTATTTAATTTAGATGACAAAACCTTATTGTATCCAGGCCATGATTATATAGAAAATAATATTAACTTTACTATTCATCTTGAACCTAATAATCAATATGCATTAGATCTACTAAAGCAAGTCTCCAATCAAAATCCTAATAATGCTTTTACCTCTAGTATAGGCATAGAAAAAAAAATTAACACATTCTTTCGTCTAGAAAATCAGTCTATTATTAAAAATCTTATTTCAACTAAACCTGATCTAAAAAAGAAAATAAATAAAAAAAATGTCTTTCTAGCTCTTAGAGAATTAAGAAATAAATGGTAGCTATCTAGTCAATCTCTTTCCTTGTTCTCCATTTTTGCCTATAAGATAAATCCTTACTGCACTCTTCAATAGTAAGAGCTCTTATTAAATGACCGGCGGGGCTCATTCCCATACCACCTAAGACACTTGGACCTGGGCCAGCAGTAACACAATAATGTGGCAAAGTTAAAGGGGTTATTGATCCATCAATATTAAACTTAAAGGCTTGTTCTGGTATCTCTTCACAATCTTTAAGGGTTAAGCTGTCGCCAGATTCTTGGCTATTTAAACTCATGCAAACATTAAAACCATCAAGCTTAAAAATATCATACTTAATAAGGCTTTCATTAAAAGCTTGATCAATAGCTAATTGACCTTGATAGCTATAACAGGTATGAGTTTGAAGACCATCATCTGGTCTGGCATTATGCTGAAATCCTCTAGTATCGAAACAAAATCCTCTTGGCTCATCAAGCTTATCCTGCAAAGTTATCTCTACTAATGATTCTTGTGCAAACAAGTTATATGAAAATAAAGTTATTTGGAATAGTAGAAGTTTAATCATAACTATCTCCCATGATATTTGATTGCATTAGCGCAAATATTATATAAATAATAAAACTATGATAATTTATTTCTCTGTATCTTAAAAGTAATGATTATCAATTAAAAAAGCTTTAATTCTATTTGGTAGTAGAATATTAGCCCCTAATTATTAATGTAAATTACTATAATTTGGTAATAATTATCATTAACGAAGAAGAATAATTTAATCATTGAATAATATTATTTTTAATACAAAATAATCCCTAGTTTCAACTAGGAGTAAATAATGAATAATCTTTATAATGCTGCTTTAAGTCACTGGAATGCAAAAAAGGACGAAGCAATTGCTACCTTAGAACTATATTTTAATAATAGTGTTGGCATAGGAGAGCATAGCGCTATTTTAGATGAAATCAACAAATGGACAAATGAGTTGTCGCAAGCAGACGATAATTTACAATCTCTTGAAAATTATTTTAACTCTGAAGGCAAGCCAATAGATAATAAAAATAGAAAAGCTAGCGTAAAACCCATTAAGGAATAATTATCATCTAGGCAATGATTCAGAAAATAAATTAATAATTACTACGCCAGCAATAATTAATATAGTGCCAGCTATTGCAGGAAAATCTAAATACTCGTTATAAAATAGTACTCCAACTATTGTAACTAGAAATATTCCTAGCCCAGACCAAATTGCATAAGCTATCCCTAAAGGAAGAGCTCTGATAGCTAAAGCAAAAAAGTAAAATGACACAAGATAGCCAAAAATAACAACAATAGATGGAATAATTTTTGTAAACCCTTCTGTTAGCTTGATCGATGAAGTAGCTATAACTTCAGAAAGAATAGCCATTGATAGATAAAAATATGTCATATGCATAACCTGATATTAAAATGGAGCGACTGAACGGGTTCGAACCGTCGACCTGTACCTTGGCAAGGTACCGCTCTACCAACTGAGCTACAGTCGCTTAATTTTAGTTCTGTAATTTTGCCTTCTTTATTACCTACTTTCAATAAGATAATTAATAGTAAGTAAAATCTAAATTACCTAAAGTATGAAGAAGCTAGCCTCAAGTATTCAAACATTGTCCAAAGTGTTAATAATGAAGCTAAGAATACCAGTAATAAACCAATTTCATATACTGGCAAACCTAGAAATGTTTGCTGATAAAGCATCAAGCCTATACCAATCAGCTGGAGAGCTGTTTTCCACTTAGCAGAGTAGGAAACTGCAAGAACTTTCTCTTTTTTTAAGGTTGATATCCACTCACGTAAACCAGATATAGTAATTTCTCTAGCTACAATAATTAATGTTATAAATGCAATAAATACGCTTGGATCACTATATAACAAAAGTATAAGACAGGAAGAAACTAGCAACTTATCAGCAATTGGATCAAGAAAGGCACCTATGTCAGTAATCTGATTTAATCTTCTAGCAAGAAAACCATCAAGCCAATCTGTTAAAGCAGCTATAAAGAAAAGAGCTCCTGAAGCTGGCCTTGCCCATTCAAACGGCAAAAAAAATAAAAAAATAATCAAAGGGATAAAGATAACCCTTGTGAAAGTAAGTAATATGGGTAGATTGTAATTCATATTCTAACTAATATCTTAGATGTTTAAATATCCTCTCAGCTAAGGTTAGTGAAACTCCTTCTACCTTTCTTAGTTCGTCTATAGTAGCTTTTGTTATACCTTGTAGTCCACCAAATTGTTTCAATAAAGACCGTCTTCTAGCTAATCCAATGCCTTTAATATTATCTAAAGGCGAAGAAATAAAGCTTTTTGATCTGCTAATCCTATGTGACTCTATAGCAAAACGATGGGCTTCATCACGAATTTCTTGGACTAAATATAATGAGCTCTTATCTATAGATAATTTGGTTGGCTTATTATTCTCAATAGTATATATAGTATCATTCTTATAATTTCTATTCTTACCCTTAGCAATAGAAAGAATAATAATATCTGAGCTAATCTCCTTTATTGTTTTATAAGCTTTTGCAATCTGCCCCTTACCACCATCAATTATCAACACATCTGGATAATCTAATTCTTTAATAGAACCAAGAAATCTTCTCTCAATAGCTTGACATAAAGCATGGTAATCATCAGCAGGAATAATATTACTAATATTGAACTTTTTATAGAGATTTTTAACTGGTCCTTCTCTATTAAATCGAATACAAGATGCCACAGTATTTTTTCCACTAATATGACTAACATCAAAACATTCGATATTTAAATTATTTTTATTTAAATTAAGACAATGAGCTAATGAGCTAAACTTTTCTTTCAATCTATGATATTTATTTTGGTTTAGTGTTAATAAATGCAAAGAATTATCATAAGCCATTTTCAATAACTTTAATCTTTCACCTCTTACATTAACTTTTAGGGAGACTTTTTGATTTGATAAGTATGCCAATCTATTTTCTAAAGATATTAGACTGTTAGGCTCATAATTCAAGATAATTTCTTTAGGTGGAATTCTATTATCATAATATTGTAATAAGAATATCTTAAGTATTTCCTGATATGTAAAATCTAACTGAGGTTTATCAATAAAGCTCTTGCTCCCTATCAGCTCCCCTCTTCTATAATTAAAAACTGATATACAGTACTTATCAAATTTTTTTATTAATGCAATAACATCAAAATTTCCAGATGGTAAAGATACAATTTGCTCTGATTGAATATTCTTAAGATCTACTAGCTGATTCCTCAAAATTGCAGCTTTTTCATAATCTAGATTAGCTGATGCATTTTCCATTTTTTTTATTATGCTCTTCATCACTCTCTTATCTTTTCCCTTTAAAAAATACTCAGCATTATTTATGTCTTGCTGATATTCTGCTGCAGAAATCATATTTACACAGGGGGCGCTACATCGATCTATCTGATACTGAAGACAAGGTCTAGATCTATTTGAAAAATATATATCATTACAAGTCCTTATTTTAAACATCTTCTGAAGTTGGCTTATCGCAACTCTTACCGATGAAGAGCTCGGATATGGTCCATAGAGTAAATGTCCCTCTTTCCTTTTTCCTCTATAAAATGATAATTGTGGAAATTTATGTTTAGAGCCTACCTTAATAAAAGGAAAGCTTTTATCATCTCTTAAAATAATATTGTACTTCGGCTTATGATTTTTAATTAGGTTATGCTCTAAAATAAGGCTTTCTAGATCACCCCTTGTTACTGTAAATTCAATACTTTTAATAGATTGAATCATAGAGGTTGTTTTATTGTCTTTAGCAGATTTACTAAAATAACTAGCTACTCTTTTCTTCAAATTATTGGCCTTGCCAATATATATAACCTTACCAGATACATTTAGCATCTTATAAATACCAGGCATTTCCGGTAAAGATGAAATAAATTGCTTAATATTGGAGCCCAAATTTAATGTTATTTAGTCTTTATATGGTCTGCTATTAATATAGCTATTTCCATTGCCTGCTCATAATTGAGCCTTGGATCTACTTGTGTCTTATAAGCTTTTGCTAAATCAATCTCAGTAAGGCCGCTAGCCCCACCAATACACTCAGTAACATTTTCTCCAGTTAGTTCTAGATGTATACCGCCCAATATAGTTCCGAACTCTTCATGGACCGAGAAAGATGACTTAATTTCAGACAAAATATTATCAAATCTTCTTGTTTTATATCCATCCTTAGTAGATTCTGTATTACCATGCATAGGGTCGCAAATCCATAAAACATTAGCCTTTGCTTTAATAACTGCTTTTAAAACTCTAGGTAAATGCTCATTTATATTTGAGGCGCCGAACCTTGTAATCAAGGCTAGCCTACCCATGTTATTTTTAGGGTTGAGTTTTTTGATGAGACCAATAAGCTGATCATCAGAGCAACTTACTCCAATCTTAACCCCCATAGGATTAGCAATACCTCTATAATACTCAACATGCGCCCCCTCAAGATCAGCAGTTCTCATTCCAATCCATGGAAAATGAGTAGTGAGGTTGTACCAGGCATTCCTGTGTTCTAAGAAACGTGTTTGTGCAGACTCATATGGTAGATGTAGGCCCTCATGCGATGTATAAATTTCAGCTCTTTGAGTTAAAAGAGCGTTCCCTGTAATAGACTCAAAAAAGCTCATAGAATCTGATACAGACTCAACTAGCTTCTTGTATTGATTAGCCATTGGAGACTTGCTAACAAAATCTAGATCCCAATTTTCAGGATGATGCAGATCAGCAAAGCCGCCATCAATAAGTGACCGTACAAAGTTTAAAGTAATGGCAGAAGTATTATATCCTTTTAACATTAGATCAGGATCTGGAACCCTATCTTCTTCAGTAAAGGCTATTTTATTGATAATATCCCCTCTATAGCTTGGCAATGAAACACCATCTCTTACTTCTTCATCTGAACTCCGTGGTTTTGCATATTGGCCAGCTAAACGACCCACCCTAATCACAGGCTTTCTCAGCCCGGAAGAAAGAACTAGAGACATTTGAAGAAGAATCTTTAGCTTTTGAACAATATTATTTGAAGTACAATCAGAAAAGGTCTCTGCGCAATCACCACCTTGTAAAACAAAAGCTTTTCCTACCTGAGCCTGAGATAAATGTGATTTAAGTGACTCTATCTCCCAAGATGAAACAAGAGGAGGTAAATTTGATAGGCAAGACAAAACTTCATCCAAATGTTTCTTGTTTGGATAAGTAGCTTGCTGCTTCGCTTTATAGCTTCTCCAAGTATCTGGATTCCAGCTATTATTAAGATCTGATTTCTGCATAAATAAATATAAATTGTTTTCTTGTATTATATATATATTATAGCATTATCATAATAAGAGCGATCTGAAGCTCTTCAGATAAAAAAATAACATTACCTATATTTATTTTTTAAAGCTTTTAAATCAGTTTCTTCAGAATACAACAACTAAGATTTCTAGCTATTTAACAATCATAAGGCTATTCTTGAACCCAAGATTCCATTGCTATAAAAGGAAGAGAATCGGGAGTTAGCTCTGCTATTTCCATTCTAATGCCATTTTCATCATAAGTATTAGATAAAATTGCTTTACTATTTCCGCTCTTTCTTGCATCTTCTACTTCAACTCCTCGACTCCTCCAGAAGTTAATTGCTTGATCCATACTATCCACTTGTACGCCAAAGTGAGTAATTTCATTATTTTGATTTGCATTATTGGCCTGTATTTCTAGAAAAGTATTCTTACTCATTTGTAGGTACACTAGCCAGGTCTCGCCAGTCTCTCTCCTGCTTCTAAAAGCTTCTTTGAAGCCTATTATTTCTGTATAGTACTCAACTGCTTCATCGATATCGGGAACGCTTATCCCTATATGGTTAAGGCTAACTAAGCTTGAATTGTCTGACTGAGCTATTGTTAGCTGAATGCCCAGCATGCAAATCATTCCTATTATAAAAAAATATAAATTTTTCATTTATTATCTCCCATGAATATTAATTACTTATAGAGTTTCTTAGACTCACACCAAAAAATATCAAGTTCTTCTCTACTAAATAGATCCCAGCTACCATCATTATCCATTACTCTTGACTCAACATACTTAAATCTTTTTTCAAATTTATCATTCGTCATTGCAAGACAATCATCTGGATCAATATTCAAGTATATACAAAGATTGATTAAGCAGAAAAATACATCTCCTATCTCTGACTTAATATTAGATACATCATTATCAGCTAATGATCTGTCTAGCTCTTCTAGCTCTTCTTTCAGTTTATCTTTAATTCCTGAGATATTACCCCAATCAAAACCAACTTTTTTTGCTTTTTGAGATAGGTTTAATCCCCTTTGAATAGGAGAAGAAGAGTTTGATGCAGTATCTAAAATGCTTATAGACTTATTCATAAATTGATAACTTAACCCTTTATTCCGCCTTTAGTAAGCTCTGAAGCATCAAGTAACTTTTCTAACTCCTTCTTTGATAAGCCTGAATCTTCTAACGCTACCTCTAAAATAGGCCTACCTTCAGCAAAAGCTTTTTTAGCTATTGCAGCGCTCTTATCATATCCAATTACAGGATTAAGAGCTGTCACTAAAATTGGATTTAAAGCTAAAGAATTCTCTATATTAGTCACATTTATCAAAAAGTCCTTTATGGCAGCATCCGCAAGATTTCTAGAAGAGTTGGAGATAATTTCTATACTTTGCAAGAGATTATAAGCAATCACTGGTAGCATAACATTTAACTGGAAATTTCCTGACTGACCAGCAACAGTAATGGTAGAATCATTTCCTATAACCTGTGCGGAAGCCATAGCTACAGACTCTGGTATTACTGGATTAATTTTTCCAGGCATAATGCTGCTGCCAGGTTGAAGCGCTGGAAGAGTTATTTCAGATAATCCTGATAAAGGTCCGCTATTCATCCATCTTAGGTCGTTTGAAATTTTCATGAGACTGACTGATAGAGTTTTTAAGTGTCCTGAAACTTCAACTGAAGTATCTTGACTACTTATACCTTCAAAATAGTTATCGGATACTGAAAAAGAATTACTTAATATATCATTGATTTTGTTAATAAATTCTTTTGAAAAGCTTGGTGAGGAATTAATGCCAGTTCCTACTGCTGTTCCTCCAATTGGTAGCTGTTTTAAACGCTCTAGAGAGGAAGTAATTCGTGATTTTCCATGCTTAAGCTGCTGAGCCCATCCGGAAAGCTCCTGATCAAACCTAATAGGCATTGCATCCATTAAATGAGTTCTACCAGTTTTAACTATTTTATCAGATTTTTTTGCTTTATCTTCAATTACTTGAATAAGATAATTAAGGCTTGGAATTAAATTAGATTCAATTGCTATTGACGCACTTAAATTAATCGCCGAAGGAATAACATCATTACTGCTTTGGCCATAATTAACATGATCATTAGCGTGGATATTAACTGAAACCATTGAGTTTGCGACATTAGCAACGACTTCATTCATGTTCATGTTTGTACTTGTTCCAGACCCTGTTTGAAAGATATCTACAGGAAACTGATCTAAGAGATCTCCATTAAATATTTGTATAGCAGCTTTCTCAATAGCGGTTGCAACTTCTTGATTAATAAGGCCTTGCTTGCCATTAACATATGCTGAAACCGACTTGATAAGAGCTAGTGCCCTTATAAACTCATTAGGCATGGTAAGACCACTAATTGGAAAATTATTTATTGCCCTCTGTGTCTGAGCTCCCCAAGAAGCGCCTACAGGAACATTAAGTTCACCCATACTATCCTTTTCAACTCTGAAATCTTTTGCCATAGCTACTCCAAAATAAAATTATAACAAATTACAAATGATCCCGACACAAAGTATCTGAAAGTACATATTCATAGTTTTTGATGTCATAATATAAGAAAAGTTAACATACGGATGCAGAATTTGGAATTACACAATTTAACAGCCCTATCCCCAATAGATGGAAGGTATTCACAAAAGTCTAATATTGTAGAGCTTCGTGACTATATGTCAGAGTTTGGGTTAATAAAATATAGAGTTATTGTCGAGATTGCTTGGCTTAAGTTTCTATCTGAGCTAGAAGGGGTATCTCAATTAAAACCGTTTAATAAACAAATAAAACAGAGTCTAAATAAAGTAATAGAAAATTTCTCAGTAAATGATGCGCTAGAAGTTAAGAATATAGAGGCAGAAACAAATCATGATGTTAAAGCAATTGAGTACTTCCTGATTAAGAAATTATCTTCTATTGGTATAGAAGATAGGGATTTGCCGTTTATACATTTTGCATGTACATCCGAAGATATTAATAACCTATCTTATGCTCTAATGCTAAAAGAAGTTAGAGAAAATATTCTAGCTACATCATTTAATAATCTAATTCTTCAAATTAATAGTAGAGCTGAAAAATATTCTGATATAGCAATGCTTTCAAGAACACATGGTCAGTCAGCCACACCAACAACAATAGGTAAAGAATTCTCAATCTACTCATATCGACTGCATAAACAATTAGATAAATTTAATAACATACAGATTTATGGAAAAATGAATGGAGCTGTTGGTAACTATAATGCTCACAATATTGCATACCCAAGTATCAACTGGCCGGAGGTAACAAAAAAATTTATAGAAAATTTTGGAATACTCCAAGCAACACATACTACACAAATTGAAGCTCATGATTGGATGGCAGAATATATGCAATCAATAATTAGATTCAATAATGTCTCAATAGATCTTTGTCAAGATATGTGGAGCTATATAAGTCTAGGCTATTTTAAGTCTATGGTTAATAAGAAGGAAGTTGGCTCTTCTACAATGCCACATAAAGTTAATCCAATTGATTTCGAAAATGCTGAAGGTAATTTTGGCTTATCTAATTCAAACTTAGTATTTCTATCTAATAAACTTCCTCAATCTAGATGGCAAAGAGATCTAACCGACTCAACATGCTTAAGAAATCTAGCGGTAGGTATTAGTCATAGTCTTATAGCCGTTCAATCATGCTTGGTTGGGATTAATAAGTTGGAACCCAATACAGAACTAATAGCTTCTGACCTAGAAAACAACTATGAACTACTAGCTGAAGCCATACAAACAGTAATGAGAAAACATAATATACTTGGAGCATATGAGCAACTAAAGGAACTAACAAGAGGTAAAAAAGTTACTCAGACTGAAATAAGAAATTTTATTAATTCTATAGATGGCCTTCCATCAAATGACAAGCAGATCCTCTCTTCTCTGAGCCCAAAGGACTACATTGGCTTGGCTGCGAAACTTGCTTGCTCAGTCAAGCTAGAAAAGTAAAAAATAAAACAACCTATAGCTTATTATCATGAATAATGACGACCTTATAATAGTTGCCCTATCTGGCGGTGTAGATTCTGCTGTTGCTGCCCTCATCCTGAAAGAAAAGGGGTATAGAGTAGAAGCTTTACATATGACTAATTGGGAAGATGATGGATATTGTGAGTCTGCAAAAGACTATAAAGATGCAAAACAAATATGTAAGCATATCGGAATTGATCTACATAGAGTTAATTTCTCAAATAAATATAAAAAATCAGTATTTAAAGATTTTTTAAATGAATATGAAATGGGTAGAACTCCTAATCCAGATATTTTGTGTAATAGAAATATTAAATTTGGCGTTTTACAAGAATATATAAAAAGATTAGGTGGAAAATATTTGGCTACAGGGCATTATGCTAAAGCCTTACTCAATAAAAACACAAGCTACCTATTAAAAGGAAAAGATACTAATAAAGATCAAAGTTACTTCCTTCATGCGGTTAGTTCTTGTGATCTAAAAAATGTAATATTTCCTCTTGGTGATAAACATAAAGAGGAAGTTAGAGCGCTAGCAGAAAATAATGGATTACATGTAGCTAAAAAAAAAGATAGCACAGGAATATGTTTTATTGGAGAGCGGCCATTCGCAAAATTTCTACGAGATTATATAAAAGAAAATCCAGGATATATTAGAGATGAGCATGGAAATATTATAGGTGAGCATATAGGACTTCCTTATTACACAATTGGCCAAAGACAAGGTTTACGTATTGGTGGCAAATCTATGTATGATGAAAAACCTTGGTATGTAGCAGAAAAGCATACTAAAAGTAACTCAATCGTTGCTGTTCAGGGATCAGATAATCCATTATTATTTAAAAAGAAATTAGTCACTCTTCCTTCATGCCACTGGATAAATAATCCTCCTATTGAGCTTAAAACAGGTAAATTTTTTAAATGCAAAGCTAAAATTCGTTACAGGCAAAATGATCAGGAGTGCCAGATAAAAGCCTTGAAAGACCATTCTATTGAAGTAGAATTTGAATCCTCACAAAGAGCTATAACACCTGGGCAGTATATAGTTTTTTATAAGAATGAATATTGCTTAGGTGGTGCTATAATAGATAGATAAATTTATCTAGAAAAGGTTTAAATAATGAAAAGTAGTTTTAATGCCCTCCAGAATCTAAAAATTAAGGAAAAAAGTTATAAGTACTACAAATTAGAATCTATCGGTAATAGTAATACACAAAATCTTCCCTATTCATTAAAAATACTGCTTGAAAACTTATTAAGATTTGAAGATGGAAAAAATATCACAGCTGATGATATACAATCTTTATCATCTTGGGATCCTAGTTCAACTCCAAATAATGAAATAGCATTTACACCTGCAAGAGTTATACTTCAAGATTTCACAGGAGTTCCAGCAGTAGTTGATTTAGCTGCTATGAGAGATGCAATGGTTAAATTAGGTGGAAATGCATCTTCAATAAATCCACTATCACCTGCTGAGCTTGTTATTGATCATTCGGTACAAGTAGACAAATATGGAACAAAAAACTCCCTATCAGAAAATAATAAAATAGAATTTTCTCGTAATAAGGAGCGCTATTCTTTCTTAAAATGGGGTCAGTCTGCTTTCAAAAACTTTAAAGTGGTGCCGCCAAATACTGGAATCGTGCATCAAGTTAACCTTGAGTATTTAAGTAGAGTAATTTTTTCAGTTGATACTAGCGACGGTATGCTTGCCTACCCTGATACTTTAGTAGGTACAGACTCACATACAACTATGGTTAATGGCTTAGGTGTGCTCGGTTGGGGAGTAGGCGGAATAGAAGCTGAAGCAGCTATGCTCGGTCAACCAGTAACAATGTTAGTCCCCCAAGTAATTGGTTTTAATCTAAAAGGTGAATTACCTGAAGGCGCAACTGCTACAGACCTAGTCCTGACAATAACACAGATGCTTAGGAATTATGGCGTGGTGGGTAAATTTGTTGAGTTTTTTGGTAATGGTCTTGATTCGCTCCCACTAGCAGATAGGGCAACTCTTGGAAACATGTCGCCAGAATTTGGAAGTACCTGTGCTGTATTTCCTATTGATAATGAAACTCTTAACTATTTAAAATTATCAGGAAGAACTAGTGAGCAAGTTAATTTAGTAGAATACTATGCAAAGGAGCAAGGGTTATGGGGTGGCAATAACAATATAAAATTTACTGATATATTAGAACTAGATCTAGAATCAGTAGTTCCAAGTATTGCTGGACCAAAGAGACCCCAAGATCGGATCTCTCTTAAAAATGCATCATCAGAAATACAAAAACATTTAAATAACGATCCAGCAAAAGAAAATAGTGGTTTAAAAAATGGAGATGTTCTTATAGCTGCAATTACTAGCTGCACTAATACTTCAAATCCAGCCGTTATGATTGCTGCAGGACTAGTTGCAAAAAAGGCACTTGCTAAGGGCTTAAAAACTAAACCTTGGGTAAAAACATCATTAGCACCTGGTTCAAAAGTTGTAAAAGATTATCTAGAGTCTGCTAATTTATTAGAAAACTTAAATCAACTTGGTTTTAATATTGTAGGTTACGGATGTACTACTTGTATCGGAAATTCAGGTCCATTAAGCGAATCTATTGCACAAGATGTTAAGGAAAATGATATTACAGGATGCTCTGTAGTTTCTGGAAATAGAAATTTTGAAGGTAGAATTCATCCGCTTGTAAAAATGAATTTTCTTGCTTCACCACCACTTGTGGTTGCGTATGCTCTTGCAGGAAATATGACAATAGATCTTTATAGCAAGCCAATCGGCTTAGATAAAGAAGGAAATCCAGTTTATTTAAAAGATATATGGCCCTCTAATAAAGAAATTCAAGAATCAATCCGTAAGAATCTTAATTCTTCGATGTTTGCTTCAAGTTACAGCGAGGTATTTAAAGGTGAAGATAACTGGAATAACTTAGAAACCAGTACTGGTGAAAATTATAACTGGGATGCAAGTTCAACATATGTGAAAAATCCTCCATATTTTGAAAATATTAGCATGAAAATACACCCTAAAGACGACATCAAAAAAGCAAGAGCTCTGTTATTTCTTGGCGATTCAATTACTACAGATCATATTTCTCCTGCTGGATCAATAGCAGTAGATAGCCCTGCATCTTCATATTTAAAAGAAAAAGGGGTTGATGTAAAAGACTTTAACTCGTATGGCTCCAGAAGAGGTAATCATGAGGTAATGATGAGAGGGACCTTTGCTAACATAAGGCTAAGAAACGAGCTTGCACCTGGTACAGAAGGTAGCTGGACAACATATTTTCCAAATAATAAAAAAATGACTATATTTGATGCTGCAACTCTCTATAAAAATGATAAAACACCATTGATTGTAATAGCTGGCAAAGAATATGGATCTGGTTCTTCTAGAGATTGGGCTGCAAAAGGAACAATGCTTCTAGGAATTCAAGCTGTAATAGTTGAAAGCTTTGAAAGAATACATCGATCTAATTTAATAGGTATGGGTGTGTTGCCTTTACAATTCCTTGCCGGCCAATCAGCTAAATCACTTAATATAACTGGTAAAGAGAAATTTGATATATTAGATATAAATCAGGGAAGAAGCAACACAGCAAAAGTTATTGCAAGTAATGATAATGGTAAAGAAATTGAATTTGAAGCTAAAATTAGGATAGACACCCCTAAAGAACAAGAATATTACATTAATGGTGGAATTCTTCATTATGTGCTAAGACAATTAGCAATGAATAATAAAGCCTCATAAATAAAAGTAATTATCTACTAAACTGTAATAGCATATGCCTCAAGGCCACTTCTTTATTTAAACCAGTATCTAAGCTCCCTATTAAATCTTCAATTAAGTCTAATTGTGAAAATTTCTTTGATATTGTTAAGTTTTGAAATAAAGGTTTGAATATAGATAGGGCCATTGACTCATTATTCTCCTGGATAAGATAGCTATTCTTGATATCTAGTCTTAAAGCGATAGCTAACCATGATAAAAATTCCGTATAATTTTCCTTAAGAATTTCACCTATAAAGTCCTGAAGAGATAATTCGCTCTTATATATTTTAGTTAAATTTTCTGATAAAGCGTTAAACCTAGCTTCTAAACCTGTATTACACATCATTAACGTCTTAAGAGGCGATCTGTCACAAAGATAAAGGAGGTTTTGCAAAGAGTTGTCCTCTACTTCTAGAAAAATTGACGATAACCAATCAGTTGAGGAAGCAATACTAGGAAGACATATTGGAAAAACTTGGCAGCGACTCCTTATAGTAGGTAATAAAGAACTTGCATTTAAGGATAGCAGTATAATGTAAGTATCATCTGGTGGCTCTTCTAATATCTTTAATAAAGAGTTAGCTGAAGCAGATGTAAGATAATCAGCTGTATCGATAATAACTACTTTATTTCCTCCCTGGTGGCTACTTAAAGAAACGCTTTCAATACAATTTCTAATTTGATCTATAGAAATAATTTTTTTTTCCTTAGGGTAAATCCAATACAAATCTGGGTGATGATCAAAATTATTGTCTTTAATATTAAGAAACTTTAAAACTTTTTCTTTGGTAAAATTAGAAGGCTGAAAAGAATTATTGTAAAGCAGATAACTAGATAAAACTAATGACAAGTTAAGCTTTCCTGAACCAGATAAACCAGAAATAATTAATGAGTGTGGTAGAGAGTTATTTTTCTTTAAACTAGTTATATTATTATATGGTACAACTAACCAAGGAAGCAAATCAGAAAATTTATTATCTTCAAGTTTCATCACTATTTCTATCTAGCAAAACCTTCAATGAATGTGCAATTTCTTTTTGAACTTCTTCCAAAGAATTTGTTGCATCTATTATCTTGATTCTATCTTGATATAGATTAGCTTGATCTAAGTAGGCTTCTCTTACTTTTTTAAAAAAATCTAAGCTCTCTTTTTCTATATTATCTTTCGATCTATCTTCTATTCTTTGAAACCCCAATTCTACTGGCGCATCTAGATATATTGTCATATCAGGCTCTATATCCTTTTGAATAAATAACTTTAAGTAGTCAATAATTTCTTTTGATAAGCCTCTGCCTCCACCTTGATAAGCATATGTAGCATCAGTAAATCTATCACAAACAACATAGCAGCCCTCATTTAAAGCAGGTTTTATAATTTGTTCTATATGCTGACTCCTTGAAGCAAACATTAACAAACACTCGGTATTGATTGATAGTTTAAAATCCTTATCTTCAAGAATTAATTCACGTATCCTTTCGCCAAGATCCGTTCCACCAGGTTCTCGCGTCGATAGAACTTTTTTACCTGAGTTTTCCAAGAATTTTTTAATGAAAGATGCGTTCGTTGTCTTACCAACTCCCTCTATTCCTTCTATAGTTATAAAGCAACCACTCATAAATATTATAGCTCCTAATTTGCCACTCTTATTCTATATTAGATAAATATACCTCTACAGCCTTATTGTGATCTTCTAAATTTGATGAAAAAAAATGTCTTCCGTCACTATTACCAGTAGCAACAAAATAAAAATATTCATTAATATCAGGTAAAACAGCTGCTACTAAAGATTCTCTTCCTACCAAGCATATTGGGGTCGGGGGCAGTCCATTGATCCTATAAGTATTATAATCATTATTATCATTAAGGTGGGCAAAAGTAATATCACCATCAAAGCTGCTTCCTACTCCATAAATCACTGTTGGGTCTGATTGCAGCCTCATTCCTTTATTAAGCCTATTAGAAAATACACCAGAAATTATTGCTCTTTCATCAGCTACGCCCGCCTCCTTCTCTATAATGGAAGCTAAAATAAGTGCTTGGTAAGAATCCCTCAATACATAGTTTTGTCCAGTATTCCATACTTCATCAAGAGTTGTATTAAGCAAATCATGTGCATTAGACAATATATCTAAATCAGTATCTCCTCTTATAAAATTATAAGTCTCAGCCAGGAATTGTCCCTCAAGGTTGTTTGCACTTATCCCTAAACTAATCATAATCTCATTCTCAGTTAAGCCAGTATTTCTAATTACTGTATTACTTCTAAGCTCCTCAAGTAGTTGATTAAAGCTCCATCCTTCAATAATAGTAAATTGATGGGTTATAACTTCTCCATCAATAAAGAGTTTTAAAATATTTAATGCTGAAGTATTAGATTCAATTTGATATTCGCCAGCTTTAACGAATGAATTATGATTAAAAACTCTTTGATAACCAATTAATAACAATGGACAATCTATAATCTCTCTATCTGATAAATCTTGAGCAACCTCAGAAAAAGATACTCCTGGATTAATTATAAAAATTTGACTCTGAAATGAATTAGCTTTACCAAGAGACCAGTATGAAAAAATAAATACTGAAATAAATATAATTATTAAGAAAAAAAATAATGGCAATAAAAAATTTCTAAGTTGAATCATAAAAAATAATTTAAATGATTGAGACTACACCTTCTTAAAAATAAGTGATGCGTTTGTACCTCCAAAGCCGAATGAATTTGAAAGTGAATATGTCAAATTAGCATCTCTAGCAGTATTAGGCGTATAGTCAAGATCACATTCTGGATCCGCATTATTAAGGTTTATGGTAGGCGGGATAGCTTTATTTGCTATAGCCAGAATAGTAAAAATTGCCTCTGCACCGCCAGCAGCTCCTAACATATGGCCAGTAGTTGATTTTGTAGAACTAATAATAATCTTCTTTGCATGTTCTCCAAAAGTACCTTTAATTGCCTTTGTTTCAGCTAGATCACCTAATGGAGTAGATGTGCCATGAGCATTAATATAGTCTATATCCTCTTTATTGATTTGTGCATCTTCTAGAGCTATTCTCATACACTGATTAGCACCAGCGCCATCATCTGCAGGAGCAGTAATATGATTAGCGTCTCCACTCATGCCAAAACCCACAAATTCAGCATATATATTTGCACCTCTTTCTTTTGCTCTTTGGTATTCTTCTAGAACTAAACAGGCAGCTCCATCACTTAGAACAAAGCCATCTCTATCTAAATCCCATGGTCGGCTTGCCTCTTCAGGCGTCTCATTTCTTGTTGATAATGCTCTTGCAGAAGCAAATCCCCCTATTCCTAATGGTGTGGTAGCATACTCTGAACCACCAGCAAGCATTACATCAGCATCACCTGCAGCTATTAATCTTGCTGCCAAGCCTATGCAGTGAGCAGAAGTTGCGCATGCTGTAACCATACATAAATTTGGGCCTTTCATTCCAAGATCTATAGAAGCATGACCTGAAACCATATTAATTATGCTTCCAGGAACAAAAAAAGGTGAGATCTTTCTAGCTCCTCCTGATTGAAAACGCTCATAATTCTTTTCGATTGTGCTTAACCCTCCAATACCTGATCCCATTGATACACCAAATCTATGGGCCTGAGACTCATCAACCTCAAGTCCGGAGTCATTAAATGCCTGCTTGCAAGCAGCAACTCCGTAGTGAATAAATAAATCAGAATTTCTTGAATGCTTGTGATCCATATACGAAGAGACATCAAAATTTTTTATGACTCCGCCAATCTTTACTGAAAACTTCTCAGTATCAAAAGTATCAATTAAAGAAATTCCACTAGCGCCACTAAGAACACTGCTCCAGGAATCGGCAGTGTTATTGCCATTTGGAGTAATTAGCCCAAGACCAGTAATAACTACTCTTCTATCTTTCAACATAAGCCACAAAAAATACTAGCATAAAGAAAAAGCTTAAAAAAAAATCTATTCAGATAAAACTATGTTACTTATTAGAGGTAACATAATCTATAGCATTCTGAACTGTAGTAATTTTCTCTGCAATCTCATCTGGAATTTCAGCATCAAATTCTTCTTCTAGAGCCATAACGAGTTCTACTGTATCCAAAGAATCCGCTCCTAAGTCATCAACAAAAGATGCGTCGTTCCTAATGTCCTCAAGCTTAACGCCTAATTGCTCAGAAATAATTGACTTTACTTGATCTTCAATACTACTCATATTTTCTCTCCCTTTACAGAATATAGTAAATACCACAAGGATATCCAATAAGTGGCGTATTTTATGCCAAAGTGAAAAATCAATCTACAATTAGAAATAAATAACTATATATCAATAACTTATAAAGGTAAATTTTAGCTAAATCATAGATAACCCGCCATTAATGTTTAGCGTCTCTCCGGTAATATAAGAAGCTCCATCAGAGGCTAAAAATAAAACAGCCGAAGCTATATCCTCTGGAAGCCCTAATCTCGAGAGAGGAATTTTGCTAATAATATCATCTTTAACAGAATCACTAATTGCATTAGTCATATCAGTACTAATATATCCAGGCGAGATGCAATTTACAGTAATATTTCTAGATGCAAGTTCACGGCTTAATGATTTTGTAAAACCTATTATTCCAGCCTTAGAAGCTGAGTAATTAGTTTGTCCAATATTTCCAGAAGAAGCTACAACCGAAGAAATATTAATAATTCTTCCCCTCTTTTGTTTTAACATGCCTCGAACAGATAATTTTGAAACCCAATAAACAGAACTTAGATTAGTCGAAATAACATCCTCCCACTCCTCCGGCTTCATTCTCATCAAGAGATTATCCCTAGTAATACCGGCATTATTAACAATAACTGTTGGATAGCCTTCATTATTTATTATATCTGAAAAACATCTCTCAATATCTTCATAGTTTGTTAAATTAAGCTCTATGCCGCGTCCAGCAAGACCTTGTTTTTGAAGGTAATCTGTAATAGATTGTGCTCCAATACTCGTCGTTGCAGTTCCAACGACAGTAGCACCTTGAGAAGCCAAAGAAATACATATAGACCTACCTATCCCTCTTGAGGCACCTGAAACAAAAGCGACTTGACCATCAAGACGATAAAGAGAGTTTATTGAGCTTTCTGACATTTTTTATAATTCTCTAGCATAGTTGTTAGTCTACGATTATATTATAATAATTAATATATAGGTTACTTAATAAGGATTTTATATAAAAAATGGATAAAAAGATCAAATATGAAATTTATGCTGAAAAGACACTAAATAAAAGAAATCCCCTCATCATTCACCAAAAGGGCTTTAGTCTCATTGAGATAATGGTTGTTATAGTGATTATGGGGCTCTTGGTAGCTATTATAGCTCCAAATGTTATTGGAAATATTGATAGGGCATTAGTTACTAGAACAGAGAGTGACATAAGAAGTATTCAAACATCCTTAAATCTTTTCCGTCTAGATAACTTCCGGTATCCATCAACAGAAGATGGGTTAGAAGCTCTTGCTGTAGATCCAGGAGATGCAATTGCACCAAACTGGAGACCATATCTAGATAGAATTCCACTTGATCCATGGAACAATACTTACAATTATCAATATCCCGGCCAGAGAAGTCAATTTGACTTATACTCATACGGAGCTGATGGGCAGGAAGGTGGTATAGACTTAGATGCAGATATTGGAAACTGGAATCTCAACTAATCATGATAAAAAACTTATAGCTAATGGGTTTTCTCTTATTGAGATACTTGTTGTACTAGTAATTGTAGGTATATTCTTAGGTACAACAGTCCTGTCAATAAGCACCACCGGTATTGATAGAGATCTAGAGTGGGAGGCATTTAGAGTAAATACACTATTAGATGTCATGACTGAAGAGGCTATAGTGAGAAATAAAGACTTTGGTATATTGTTCACAGAATCTAGCTATCACTTCTACATATATGACAATATAAAGAAAATTTGGTACATGCCTATAGATGAAAGTGTATTATCATCCTATGAGTTAAGGGATTCAATAACCCTACAGCTATCCCTAGAAGATAAAATAATTGAATTAGAAAATAGCCTTGATCTTAACGATCAAGAACAAGTTTCTCCTCATATTATTCTTTTCTCTTCAGGTTTAGTAATGCCTTTTAAGCTATTCTTAAATAGAGAAAATTCACTAAATAGATTTATTGTAAATGTAAACTCAAACTCAAAAATAAATATCATTGAGGATTTTATTGATTAATAAAAATAACAGCAAAGGATTTACTCTAATAGAAACTATGGTATCACTTATTATTGTTGGCCTTGCTATGATGGCAATTAATACCCAAATGAATCGTTTTTTTATTAACTCTTCCTACTTAGAAAAAAAAGTATTAGCTAGCTGGATAGCATCAAATTCTATGGCAGAGCTAACAAGTTCAAATACTTGGCCAGCTATTGGAGTTAGAACAAATGAAATAGAATTTTCAAATAGATTATGGATAATAGAAACAGAGGTTTCCAATTCACAAATAGATCAGCTTAGAAGAATAGATATATCAATCTATGAAATAGATGATAGAGATAAATCAATTCATGTGTTAACTAGTTTAATTGAGCCACCAATACCATTAGGTGTCAGTGAATATAGCTGGTTATCAAATTATTGTATAGCTGGATCAGGTCCAGGATGCTCAACCAGATAAATGATAAATAAAGGATTCACGCTTATTGAGTTATTAGTGGCAATATTCATTGTCGCTGTTATCGGAACCATAGCGCTTAGTGGCTTATCTCGAACTCTGGACTTACAAATAATTTCACAGGATCGGCTAGATAGATGGAGAGAGGTGCAATTAGCAGTAAGAATAATATCTCAAGATCTAGCTCAAATACATCCACGCCCAACTAGAGAAGAACTAGGTGAGGCATGGCAACCAAGCATTATTGTAGATCCAAATTCACAATTTGATCTCGAGTTCAGTAGAGGTGGTTGGAATAATCTTTCAGGGTTGCCTAGAGGATCAGTTTTAAGAGTTAGCTATGATCAAGAAGATGATCTACTAATAAGATTTACCTGGAATGTTATGGATAGAACTTTATCTACGCCACCAACAAGAACAGAGTTACTATCTGGAGTCATAGATATGTCAATAAGAATGTTAGATAAAAATGGAGAGTGGTACCTTGAGTGGCCTCCACCATATACAGAAAACCCAAACAGATTAGAAATACGTCCAAAACTAATTGAAATTAGAATTATCCTCGATGATATGGGAGAAATTTGGAGAACTATTGAGATAGGGGCATAGTTTAACGCATGAAAAAACAAAAAGGAGTTGCCATAATTACTGCGATGCTAATTTTGACTATTACTTCAATATTAGCTGCAAAAATTATGTGGAATGCTCAGCTATATCAAAGACAATCAGAAAGCTCAATAAATTCCGAGCAATTGATAGTTATGTTACAAAGTGCCGAAGCTTGGGCTGGAAATATACTATATCAAGATAAAATAAATACACCTGATCTAGATCATTTAGGTGAAATATGGGCAACTGATCTACCTCCAACACCAATAGATGGTGGAATTATTTCAGGTAGAATAATTGACTTACAAAGTAAATTTAATATAAACAACCTCATCAATACTCATGGAGATCACGACATTATTTCAGAAAGGCAGTTTCGCAGGTTATTAACAATGCTAGAAATAGACCCTAATTTGTCAGCAATTGTCACTGACTGGATAGATCCAGATAGTGTCCCAAGCTTTCCAAATGGTGCAGAAGATGATGTATATGCTTCTAATATACCTCCCTACAGAACGCCAAATATCATCATCACCTCTACAACAGAATTAATGGCTATGGATGGCATCTCTAAAGAAATTTTTTTACAACTAGAGCCTCATATAGCTGCACTACCTTCTGGAACTACACAAAATATTAATACCTTATCTCCATATTTAATTGCATCACTATCTGATGAAATTAATATAAATGAGGCTATTGCTTTGTCTCAGGAAAGAGGTAATCTATATTTTACCGATATCCATGAAAAATTTCGAGATAGAATAGATCCAGATATGCTAAGAAGATTAACAACATCAAGTGATTATTTCCTTCTAGAGGCAATAGTATCAATAGGTTCTGATCAAGCAACTTTATACTCATTACTCTATCGTGATATAAGTGGTATTGTAAGAACCATACATAGAAGCTATGGGGCCTATTAAGTCATGTCAGAATACTTTGTAATACGATTAATAAATGATAAGTTTTACTCGAGCTGGATCAAAATAGATAAAAAAGGTCACTATACCCAAGAAGCTAAATTTGGCAATCTATCTGATGCCGCTAATGATCTAGAAGGAAAGCCTAAAATAATAATTTTAATTCCAGGCAGTAAGGTATCAATAAATATAGCAGCCTTGCCAACTAGAAATAATAATAATATTATAAAAATGTTGCCTTTTTTAATTGAAGAAAATACAGCTGATGATACAAATAATTTGTTTTTTACACATAAATTTTTAGGCAAAGGTAATGATGCTGTAATTGCAAGTATTTCAAAAAATTATCTCAATAGAATAATACTCAAGCTAAATGAATTAAATATATATCCTACATATATATACTCAGACAGTCAGGGTATTACAGATATACCAGGTCATCTGACTCTAATAGCAGAAAAAGATTTTACATATGGAAAGATTCCTGGCGAACAACCATTTGTGATAGAAAATCTTAAATTAATTGATATATGGAACATGATTCCAAAAAAATATAAATCAGAGGATTTGATAAATAATATAATCTTATATACTGATGAATCTGGTTTTAATCGCTGTAAAGATGAAATAAACGAACTTAGAGAAAAAGTAAAGAGCGTAAATTTTCTAAAATTTAAAAAAGGATTACTGCCAGGGTTGGCATCATCTTTAATTAAAAATCCTGGTAATAACTTTCTTACTGGAGAGTTTATGCCTGAAACTAACTGGATAGAATTATTAAGACCTTGGAAAATTCCAATATCACTAACACTGCTTCTCTTTATAACAAATATATTTGGAAATTTTATAGAAATGAATAGACTTAAATTTGAAAATATTGGATTAGTTAATCAAATTAACAATCAATGTGTAGAAATTTTCAATTCTCCAAATATTAGTACCTGCGAAACAATGATTAATCAACAATTAAGCACTACATCCTCAAGATTAGATTCTATAGGGGAAAGTCTGTTTTTAGAAATCATCAATGCTATCTCTTTCCATATTGATCAGAATATTTCTTTAGAATCAATAATATATAGAGACAATACTATGAATCTAAGAGTAACTACTTCTGATATTGCTACTTTAGATGCTTTTACTACATCAATTCAAGGTTATGAGAGATTGTCTATAACTATTCAATCAACAAATCAAATAGATAATGGTATAGAGGGCAGGCTCCAAATAATGGAATTATTATGATTAAATACTGGTTTTTATCTTTAAATAAAAGAGAGAAAGTGATTTTAATTTTTGGCTTATCCCTATCATTAGTAATTATTTCTTGGTTTTTAATACTCAAACCAATTAAAGACAAAATAACAGAGTCAAACATATCTATTGAAAATAACTACTCAACAATTGTTTTATTAAATAAATTACAAGATCTACCAATTATAGAAATAAATAAAGAACCATTTGAACAAATCAATCAATCACTTGTTCTGTTAGTTGACGAAACACATCGTTTATATAATTTAGATGGAACCCTAATTAGAAACCAACCTGAATCTGATGATAGAATAAGACTTACCTTTGAAAATGCTCCTTTCAATTTTCTAATTAGCTGGTTATTCTATTTAAATGATAGATATGGAGTTATTATTGAATCAATTACTTTAGACAATAATCAACAAGATGGACTAGTAAATTCAAATTTACTAATATCAAAGCCTTATTAATGAAGAAATACATATTGTTTTTTATTTTTTCCTGCCTTGTTTTAGCAATATCTAAAATTCCTGCTCAAGTTCTAATTAATAATATTAATAACTTATCTGCTTCTGGTGTTACCGGAACCATATGGAACGGTAAATCAGAGATAGCTATCATTAATAATATAGTAGTTAACAATCTAGAATGGGGTATTGATATATATTCGATTTTTCTAATCAGATTAAATGGCTCACTAAGTGGTAATCTTAATAGTGGATCATTTGAGTCTAATTTTTCTATAACTAACAATAAAACTTACTTATATGAATTAATTGCAGACTTTAGCCTCACAGAACTTTACAGATATGCACCAATCGATCAAGTTAATGGTTCAATATCAGCATCTTTTAGAAAAATAGAGCTAACCAACAACAAACTACCGCTGATTTATGGAGATGTTTACATAAATAATCTTAATATTCCATTAATCTATACAACTACAAATAACCAAAGAGTAGACCTAGGTAGCTTTAAATTGGTATTTTCTGATGAAGAAAGTAATGATATAAATGCATCAATAATTAGTCTAGAGAATGCATCTATTGAAGTTAAAGGTGATCTAATATACAGACTAGATAAGACTTATGATGTCAGAGGCTTAGTAAAATATAACGAAAATATTAACACAGCGCTAGCTCAGGGAATTAATTTCATGACCAGTGTGCCAAATGAATCAGGATTTAGAGGATTCTCATTTACAGGTAGTTTATAAATTTCTATTTAAATATTATAAGCCTGAAAAGTATTGTTCTTATTGTTCAGCTTTGTATCTTAATAATGGTATCTTTATAAGATTGTTTTTTATACTATCATTTGACAAATTAACACTTAATTTATCACTATTAAAATTTTTATCATCCCAATAAAACGATAAAAAACTTCTAGGGTTTGGTTTTTTGTTACCAGCTTTTATACTAGCAACAAGATATAATCTCTCCCTAGCTCTGCTAGTAGCGACATAGAAGAGGCGTATTCTTTCAAGATCTCTGTTCTTGTTTTTTATTATATTTATAAATTTAGGTAAATAATCATTCTCATTCCGAATCTGATGTATAGGAGAAAAAATAAGATTTTTATGATCATTATTTTTATATTCAAGCCAATCAATTAATTTATTTTTTTCAGTTGGTGATGTCTTACCTAATCCTAGTAGAATTACTGTATCAAACTCTAAGCCTTTTGACTTATGTATAGTCATAATATTTATATTTGTACTTTGCTTATTGTCATTAGGAATATACATATCAAAATGACTACCTAGTAATATAGGATCTTCTAGATCTCCCCTGTCCTCAATAGAGCCCAATATTTCAAAAAATTTTTCTACATAAACTAATTGATCATCGCTTCCTAAAAGATACGGTCCTTTAAGGTCAAGCCATGTCCTTTTTATCCATTCAGTTAATGAGCTGTCAGCTCTATAACCATTCGACTTATGTAATATATTTCTTAATCTCATCAATCTCTCATTACCATCATCTGATATTTCATCAAATTTATCTTTTAAGTTTAAAATCTGAACAACTGTCATATCATCTTTATTTTCTAATAATGCCACTAGATCAGACCAAGTTATGCCGCACCATGGGCTTCTCAATATTGACAACCAAGCTGCTCTATCCCCTAAGTGAAGCATTCCTCTAGTCAGGCCTATTAGATCTTGAACAACTAATGAGTTTTTTAAAGGATCAATTTCTAAAGCATTGACGTCAATTTTATTTAATTTAAGTAATCTATGAAGACCTAGTAGATGATTTCTAGACCTTACTAATATACCAATATTTTGATTAGGATCTCTCTCTAACTCTTTCTTTAATATATCTATAACTTTAATAGATTCGTTTAATTTATTTTCATCATTTAGCGTGTAAGACTTAATAAAAGTATCGCTATTAGTAGAATTCTTTCTTGAAATACTTGGAGAGAATTGGGGTGAATCTAATAAAATATCCATATTATTTTTAAATAGATTACTAAATTTTATATTAAGCCAATTAACAATAGAATTAGAGCTTCTAAAGTTATTGCAAAGAAACAAAGGGTGTACTTTTATATCTCCAATACCATTATATTTAACGCTATTAAAAATAGAAATATCAGCATCTCTAAATCCGTAAATAGACTGCATAGGGTCACCAACTAAGAAAATAGTTCTTCCATCATTTTCCTGCCAACCAGAAATAAGGGCCTTAATTAATTTAAATTGAGTAAAAGAAGTATCATGAAATTCATCTATTAATATATGGCTTATTGAATGATCAAGAGCTAATAATAAATCTGATGGGTTATCAACTGAACCTAATGCCTCGGATGCCGACAAATTAACTTCTATAAAATCAGTGATTCTATTTTTATTGAATACAACCTTAAGTTCAGCAACTAAATTTATTAGAATTAGTCTTAATAACTTCAATGTATCCCATTGGTCTATATCATATCTATAATCTGGTAAATTCTTTAATTTGACTAGTAGCAAATTAAGATATTGATTATTCTTAATTTTTGAAATTTCAGAAATAAGTATCTTCTTAGTAGCATCATCTTTACTTAAGTTAAATGAAGAGGGAATATTCTTTCTCCATGAGTTATTATCAGTGATTAATAGATAAGATATAAATTTCCAATCATTCAAATATTCTTTACTAACAGGAATTTTCCCGTCTGAATTTTTCCATGATTCTAATGAATACTTATCACCTATTTTTTTAGAAATTAACCTAGCAATAGTAGGTATAATCTCTAATAATTCTATAGAAATATTATTCTTAATCTCTAATAAACAGCTTTCAATTAGATCTGATATTGAATCCTCCACATAATTTTTATTTAAAAAATTATCTGAAGATAAATATGGTAACCATTGATCTCTAGTAGAAAGCATATCAGATAAAAGTTCATTTAATTGCGTGTAATTTCCATCGATATGAATAAGTATTTTCTTCAAAGCATTCGATAATTTGGAATCCTTACTAGCTCTTTGTATAAAATTCTTTACAGCTAATAAGTAGTATTTTTTTGGGTTATCAGTTCTTTGGTATCTTGATATTCCTCCTGATAATATCGGCATATCATTAGCTATTGATGAACTAACTGCATCAATAGTTTCTATTCTTAGTCTATGTGATTGAATATCTATGTTCCATGAATTTTTAACGCTTTTTTTAAGGACGCTTTTTGCTAAATTATAAGTATGAATTTTAAAATCCTCTTTTGGAGGATTATCAGTCTTAACATTATTTAAAGCCTCAATTACTCTATCTTTCATTTCAAAAGATGCTTTCCTAGTGAATGTTACTGCTAAGACTTGTTCAGGAACCGAAACTTCAAGCAGAAGAGATAAATATCTTTGTATTAGTAACTCGGTCTTGCCTGATCCAGCTGGTGCTTGAATTATAAAAGATTTCTTTATATCTAAAGCTTCTCTTCTTTGTGATAGATCATTCATAATAATTACGGTCAAATCTAGCTAAAGGTAAATAATAATCATCAATGGCATTAATCTCATCAATATTAATTCTTGTATCTCCATTAACAAATTCACTAACAAGCACATTAATGCTTTTCTCCCACGAAGATATTCTTGAATCCCATTGATCTCTAGTTAATACTTTTTTTATGGTAGGTAAATCAACACCTTCTTTTGATAATCCTTTATATTGAATATCATTAGGTTTTAAGTTTATATTTATCAATGCATCTACTCGTTCTCTATAAATAAGTGCATATAATGGTAGTTGTAAATTTTGAGGTCTATCTTTGAACCAGGAATTAATATTGAACGATGAGCCAGTTTTATAATCAATAATAATATGTTTATTATCATCTAGCTTATCTATCCTATCTGATCGACATTTTATAGCCACACCAGATATTATTAAACTATTATTTTCTTCTATAGAGTGAATACTAAAATTGCTCCTATTAGCATCTTCTAACAATAAAGAATCTACTATAGACTTAATTCTATCGTATTCTAAGTCATATAAAATTTTAAGATTTGTTGATGCCTTGCCGAAAAACTCATCAAGAGCTTTGATAATACATTCCCTAATATAATTATCGCTAGGTTTAAAACTGCTAAATCTATTTACACCGCTATAAATAAGCTCCAACGTTCTATGTGTTATAATACCTCTATCTGAAGAGCGCATACCCTTCGATAATGGTTTAACACGCTTACATGATAGCTGCCCTGTAAGGAATGCTAGCAATGGAAATCTTGATTGATAATTAATAATGTTAATAGCGTTCTTGATTCTTCTTTTCTTATACCTAGGTGGATTATCAATAACCTCCTCAGTAATTTTAGATTTTCGCTTATAATGATCAATGATATTAGGATATTTCTTAATTTCCAATAAAGAATATTTTTCTATTAAAGGGCTAGAACTATAAATACTATCCAAATCAGCTCTTGAATAACTATAAATGACTTCATTAGCTGAATTTTCAATTCTCTTCATAAGAGATTTAGAATAACTTAGAGCCATATTAGGAGAGGAGTTAGGAAAATTTAAATCCATTTGTAACTCAATTGGGATCATTGGATTTAATGATGTTAGTTTAGGCCAAGATGAGCTATTCATACTAGAAACCCAGATAGAATCATAGCCAGCAGAAATATCTTCTATATTTTCAGATATATATATTGATCTGCTAGAGATATTTTCTACATGTAATTTGCTATTTAATATTGATTCAAATATTGATAATGCTCGATGATAATTAATTTTTCCAAGAATTGGTGTTAGATTAGAAAAATCCTTAATAGCTTCATTCCATAAAAAAATTATTTGGCTATCTAAATTAAAATTATTTAAGCTCCATCCCATTTTATCTAGAAGAAAAATAAAATTACTAGACCAATTATTGGGTAATTGGCTAGTTGGTAGACTTAAGAAATATTCGACTGGAATAGATAAATAATTACAGAAATCCTTATTAATGATATATATATATTCTTTAAGGCCGTTATGCACATAGCTATCTAAAAAACTAATCTGACTCATGAGTTTATTTCTTAAATCAACCTCTAATAGAGACCTGTTATTTATATCCATAAAACTACAATCAATATAAGGGCTTCTTAGCCATCTAGAGAAAATTGAAAAGTCTGAACTAGTATCAAATATTTCTAAGGTCTTGATTGCTGAACTAATTATTTGATTTTTGATTAATGAGTCACTTTTAAGACCAACAAAGTTAGATTCATCTAGTGTATCGTTTAGTTCAATATTCAGATTAATAGAATCATTAATCATCTGTTTTAGGCGAAAATTATTCTTATAATCTGGAATAATAATTGCAACAGATCCTGTTTTAGAATGAATTAGTTTTTGGCATGCCCATGAAATACAACAACTTATTTCATCAGATAGTTCATTAAATATTGATTTGCTAACCAATGAATTACTTTTAGGATTAATAAAATGATAGCCTGATCCAGAAGCTTGTATAAAATTAGAATACAATCTATTAATTATATTCTCTGGAAATCTATTAAAAAATATTAAATTACAATCAACATCATTGCTTAAAGAATTTTTTTCTATGAGATCAATATAAATATCGTCATAAGTAGCCCAATTATTATCTTTTAAAAAATTATCAAAATGCTCTAACCATCTTACAAAACTACTAACATTATAATTTCTAGATTTTTTAAGCTTTGAAGCATCTAAATTAAAAGCTTTAATAGCTTGTCTAGCTGAAGAAGCAAGAGTGCTAGCATGAGATATATTGACTAAATTTGATACATCTGACTTAATAATTTCCTGCCATAAAGCTTCTTCTTGAAAGGTGGTAATTAACGATCTATCTATATCATTATTTTGAATTAATGATTCAAGCCATCTCTTGTGAGAATTAACTTGATAATTATCACTATTAAGGCCTTTCAGATTTAAGTAGTCTTTTAATAAATAATCTAGCTGCGATGCTTCAGCAAATGAATCTACTACTATATTCTGATTTTTTGATTCTTTTTCAATCAGGTCTTTTAGCATTAATAATTACTTAGACTTAAGCATTTTTTCTAAAAGTCTATTAATTCTTTTAAAAACTTTTTCAATAATAGCCTCCTCTGGAAGAAGTGTTATTCTAAAATGATCGCTATAAGGAACATTAAAACTTGATCCTGGTGCAATCAAAACATGTTCTTCTTCGAGCAGCTTTAGTGCAAATTCTTGATCGTCAAAATTTGGAAAAATACTTTTGTCTATAGAAATATAAGCGTACATAGCCCCTGCAGGTTCTATATAGTCAAGGTAAGGGCTTTTATTTACTAAATTAGTAACTGCATTTCTTGTTTGATAAAGCCTTCCACCAGGAGCACATATTTCTTTTATACTTTGAGAGCCACCAAGAGCCGTCTGAACAGCCCATTGACCAGGAACATTACTACAAAGTCTTAAAGCTGCTAGTAAATCCATTGAATTCAGTAGATCTGTCAAACTATCATCAGGTCCGCTAAATGAAGTCCATCCAACTCGGTATCCACAGGCTCTATAAACTTTTGACAATCCGCTAAATGTAGCACAAGAGATATCAGGACAAAGTGGTGCAATTGGTATAAAAGACTCTCCTGGGTATGTCATCTGATCATAAATCTCATCGCTTAGAATAACTAACCCGTTCTGTCTTGCAATGTCTGATATCGCTCTTAGGGTTTTCATATCATATACTGCGCCTGTTGGATTGTTTGGGTTAATTAATACAATAGCTCTGGTTTTATTGCTTACCAAGGAGGACATGGCATCTAAGTCAGGATAATAGTTCAAGCTTTTTGGACATGGGTAATATACTGGAACTCCGCCATTTAAGAATGTAGCTGCAGACCATAAAGGATAATCAGGACTTGGGACCAAGACCTCATCACCAGGATTTAACAGCGCTCGCAAGGTCAAGTCAATCAATTCACTTACACCATTTCCTATAAACACACGATCAGCATTAACGGTATCTAGACCTCTTTCTTGCTGCTGCATCACTACAGCTTCTCTAGCAGGAAATACACCTTTCTGATCACAATAGGCTTCGCTACTTTCCAAATTTTCAATCATCGCTGAGCGCATAGTTTCTGGAGTTCTAAAACCATATAAACCAGGATTACCAATATTCAAAGAAATAACTTCATAACCTTTGAGTTCAATTTCATGAGCTTTCTTGGCTAGAGGCCCTCTTATTTCATATTTCACATTTCTAAGTAAATTGCTTGATTTAATCAAAGGATCGCTCTCTTTTTATTTTTATTAAATTATTATTCTTTATATTTATGAGTAGATAATCTATCATGAAAGAAAGAGTAATTTAATTCTTATTTTTAGGTTTGTTATTTATGGAGTTAAAATGTCATTAAAATCTATAATACTATTTTCTGCAATTCTTATCACTCTAAACATTAATATTGCCTCATCCCACCACGGGTTTGCTGCTTACACGCAAAATTCAATAACTCTTAAAGGCACTGTGTCTAACTTTAGATTTGTTAACCCTCATGTCCAAATCTACTTTGATGTTTTGAATGAGGATAACCAAGTAGAGAAATGGCAGGGTGAACTAACTGCTCCTAACAGGCTTTCAAGAGGGGGAATGACAAAAAATACCTTTCAAGTTGGAGATGTGATTATTCTTACTGGTCGGATTCCGAATAATGGGGCTCTATCATTAAAAATTAGTACTATCACAAGAGAAACTGGTGAAGTAATTCCTACTGATTATATTCTAGAGGATCTCTAAAGATCTGCCATAGCGGCTGATAGCTGCTGTTCTCTATCTTCCTCTGCATTTACATACTGAATCCAACTTTGTGCATTTGCCCTACTTCTAGTATCTTCGCTTGCTCTGGTAAAAGCAGTTCTAGCAGCAGCAAAGTCACTTATTTCAAATAAGCATGCTCCTAAAATCATATTTCCCTGATCAACCCTCCTAAGATCACCCTTTCGTAACCCTGTTCTGGCAGAATCAATACAATCATCCCATCGCAATAAGTTCTGATAAGCTTGGGCAAGTCTAATATCTAATTCGCCATTTTCAGCAAGACTCGCTGCTCTACTTAATGCTGGAATCGCCTTCTCATTCTCTTGAGCAAGCTGCCAAGCTTGAGCTAACACTCTCCAATTAGCCTCTGTTGACTCTACAATTCCAGAATTTAAACCGTCCTCCATTATATAAGCTGACTGAATAGGGATATCCGCGCCTAATAGCAATTGAGAAAGAGTTACTAACTCTGTGCCTCTTTCTAACCAACCTGCTTCATGGGCTGTCTGATAAAGCGAAAGCTGAGCAGTTTCATTTCCTTGTTGGCCGTAAATACCTGATAGTTGGGTAAAATAGTCACGTTTCGGCCAAAGCTCAATCATTGTTCTAAGGACCTCAATAACACTATCAAAATCTTCCAATTCATAATAAAAAACATTTAATAACCGATACCAATTCTCATTTAGCTCATCCGGCCACATACTTTCAGGTGATTCTATCTCTTCAAGGATAGTTAAAATTGCCCTCTCGCCAGTCTCTTGATTGACTATTTCACCGCCATCTTCATTGAGTCTTCTTCTTCTCTCATTTTCAATTCTAATATTCTCATTTTCTCTTATAAATTTTTCTTCTGTTTGTCTCTTTGCAATTTCTATAGCAGTATCTACCGGCTCAATACCATTTCTCCATTCTTCCATTTGGTAAAAAAGTTGTGCTTTTAGGACATAAGCATCGGGGCCAGGTGATTCCTCAAGAGCAAACCATGAATCTAACATCTGCATCGATTCATCATATCGCTCTTGTTGAAACAATAGTTGGCACACAGTATATCTAGTAGTTGTTTCCATTCCTAAAGGTAAATCTGGCTGCGCCAAAACCATATTATAAGCACGCAATACTTCAGTAAAATTATCTTCTGCAAAATAAATAAAGGCATAGAAATTCCACATTTGAGCAACCTCATAGCTATTTAGGTCATCTCTTTCTTGAACTTCTGCCATTACTTCCATCGCAGAATCAACATCATCCATCTCCATTAAAGCCTGTGCTTCCGAAAGCATCTCATACACCCTTTGCCTCATAGCAGGAGTTCTCCGAGTTCTTTGTTCTCCAGCACCCATTCCCATGCCTTCCTGAGCGACAACTGACTGAGGAATAAATAGAATCGGTAAAATTGAAAAAATAAAAACTTTAAAGAATAAACGCATCCTAGCTCCTAATACAATTAATCTGAAATTTCAAAGGTAATTTTATTCCTAACACCAGGCACTTCAACTGGCTCTCCATCAATTACCCTTGGTTTATATTTAAACTTTAAGGCAGCATTTATAGCCGCTCGCTCAAACAAACTACTTGTAGACTCTACTGCAAAAGCATCCCTTGTTGTTCCACTTCTTGTTACAGTAAATTCAACAATAACATAACCCTCAAGGCCTCTTGATAAGGCTCTAGATGGATAAACAGGAGCAACTTTAACGATTGGTAAATACTCACCATCACTAATACCAAATCCAACCCCTCCCATATTCATATTCGCATTCATATTTGGTGCACTCATTGAAACAGCCATTGAGTTATCGAAGTTATCAGCTGTAGGTGCAGGAATTTCTGGAGGAATTTCAGGCTCGGGTGGTTTTTCAGGCTTATTCTCTTTTGTCTCTATCGTCTCACTTCTTTCAACCCTTACAAAATCAGTAATTCTAAATGTAGAGGCCTCTGTCAATGCACCCCTACCAGTAGCAATCAAAAGTTGCATTATAAAAAGCAAACCAAAAGTAATCACTGTCCCTAATAAAACTGAAAAACCATACCTTTTCATTATATTAACTCCTTATAAAGACTAACCTAGGGTGCAGCTGCAGCTATAGTAACTTCATTAACTCCAGCAGCCTTAGCTGCATCCATAACATTAATAACAAATTCATTTGCAGCTTCTCTATCTGCCTGAATAACTACTCCACCTTCAGGGTTTTCTGCATGAAGTCTCTCAATTGCACCTCTTATACCCTCAGTCCCAACACTTCTATTATCAACCCAAATCTCATTAGCAGCCGTCACTGCTATAAATATACTACCTTTTTCTGGAACAAAAGCAGTCACAGCCTCAGGCCTAGAAATTTCAACACCAGGCTCTTTAACAAAAACAGCAGTAACAATAAAAAATATAAGCATTATAAAAACAACATCCAACATTGGTGTTAGGTTGATTTCAGCCTCTTCATCTTGCTCTAATTGTTCAATAACTGACTCTCTCATACTTGCTAATCTCCTGCTGCAATTGAAATATCATATATATCGGCTTGTCTTGCTGCATCCATAACAGAAACTAATAAATCTGCACTTGATGCTTTCGCAGCTTGAACAACAACCGGTCTTTCAGGGTCTTCTGCATGCAACCTCTCAACATTTGCTCTTACTGCTCTTACATCGACTATCCTATTATCAATCCATATATCATCGGTAGAGTCAATTACAACGAGTATTGCACCCTCTTCTTGAACAACTTGAGCCTGGTCTTGGTCAGGCCTATTAACATCGAGTCCTGACTCTCTAATAAAGGAGGCAGTAACAATAAAAAATATAAGCATTATAAAAACAACATCCAACATTGGTGTTAGGTTGATTTCATTCTCATCCTCTTCATTTTTTATATTCGCAATATGTTTTCTCATTCTAGTTCCTCATCAGACTATCTTCTAACGAAGCTGAATATCGCTTTGATGCTCTTGTTAGAATTGTAACAAAGAAAACTCCAGATAAGGCTCCTACCATACCTGCCATTGTTGGAATAGTTGCCCTAGAGACACCAGCTGCCATAGCACGAGCGTTGCTTGTACCTGACATTGCCATAACTTCAAAAACCTGGATCATACCAGTCACTGTTCCCATTAGTCCTAGAAGTGGGCAAAGGGCCACTAAAGTCTGAATCATAGGCAAACTATTTTCTGCTGCAATCTTAGCCTTTGATATTAAGGATTCTCTTATCTGAATAGCATTCCAAGAGGTCTTATCGCTTCTTCTATTCCACTCATCAATTGAATTGTTAATGAGCTCGACCATCCCAGTTCTATAGTAAATTAATCTCTCTAGAATAAGCACCCACAGAAAAAAAATATTAAGACCTATCACTCGAAGAACGGGACCACCTAATTCTAAGAAATCTCTAATTGCTTCCCAGGCATCAATTATAAACATACAATAATCTCCAAATAATTTATGGGGTTGGATTAAGCAATCAACCCCATAAAATTATACAACTTAGGATTTCTCCGACTGTTCTGCTACCAGTCCTGCACTTTGTTCTTGAAGTACTTGAGTTATGCTCTTGCTTCTACCGCTAACTACAGTATGAAGAAGCACTGTTGGTATTGCTACTGTCAAACCTAAAACTGTTGTAACAAGAGCTTGAGAAATACCGCCAGCCATAGTCTTAGGATCACCTGTACCAAATAATGTAATAGCTTGGAAAGTATTTATCATACCAGTGACCGTACCTAAAAGACCCATTAAAGGTGCCACAACTGAGATAACTTTAATAAACAATATGCCTCTTTGAAGCGCTGGGGTCTCTTTTAATATAGCCTCACCCAACTTAAGCTCTAGAGTTTCGGTATCAGCATTCTTATTATTATCATAAACCATTAAGACTCTACCTAATGCATTATCATCAGTAGGTGTGCTTTGTTTTAATTGTGCACTGACCCTTCTACCAGCCATTGTCAATGAGTATAGTCTTTCAAGAGAAAGCAAGACACCTAACAGACCCAAAGTAATAATAACATACCCAACAATACCACCTTGTCCTATTCTTTCAGCTAAATTGGGAGTTTCTACTAATGCTGAAAGAATAATGCCACTAGTTGGATCTAAGCCAAAACTAACAACTCCACTTCCTGAGCTAGCTCTAACTATATCACTAGTACTTCCAGTAAACCTTCCTTGCTCTGGTTGTCTTTGTAGCTCAGACAAAGTATTTGTATCAGGATTATGAGATAAATATCTTCCGTCAGCAACTACATTAAAAGTTCCAACTCTAACAATATTTTCAAAAGATTCTTCTCCATTTTGAGTAATCACCCTGAAATCTGGAATTAGCTTAATTTTACCTTGCTCAGTTGCTTCACGCTGAAGCTCAAACCATAAGCGTTCAATTTCCTCAATTGTAGCTAATTGACTACTTGAACCCATCTTAGCAGCAAGGTCACTTAAAAACTCAGACCGTCCAGGATACTCAACATTAGTTAGAGAGTTATCAAATTGAGATCTAGCATCTCCAGCTACTTGCTGCAATACACCAAAAAGCTCTCTCAAAGAGCCTAGTCTCGTATCAAGCTGCTCCTGAACATCAGCAATTAGTAGCTCATTTTCCTCAAAAGTAGTCTCTAGAATACCACTTCTTCTTTCTTCAGAAGCTTTCTGTTCCAACCCATCTTGAAGCATTGATTCCTGAACTGACTGATCAGAACGAAAGCGAGCTAATCTTTCATTTTCAGTAGCATTATCAGATGCCCTCCCCTGTTCAACTAATTGAAGTAAATCATTCAGTGACAATGACTCATCAGACGATTGGGAAAAAGCAAAACCATTTATTAATAGCGATGCAAAAACTAATAAAAATTTTAAATTATTCATTATCCTTCCTCCGGAGCTAATACTGGAAGTAACAATAAGGATGGTCCAACTTGGTTACGGGCTAATCTCAAACCTTGTCTAATCTGATTTCTGAAGCCGCTACCAACTGGAATCCAATCTCTTGTTGATTGATCCCATACGCCAGAATTCTCACCATCAGGTGTTTGATAAATTAAAGCTACCCTACCAATTTGCAGAAAATCCACTTCCCTAATATTTCCTTCTATTTCTAGCTCACCTGTATAAGCATAAATAGTTCGGCCATAATCATTTTCTATTTGCCATGCTTCCATGACAACTCTAAATTTTTCTGCAGCTGTCACATCAGATCTTTCAAGAAGATTTCTCAAGTTTATAGCTCTTTCTCTTCTTTCATCAGCTAAAAAAGGAACATCTAAAGATACAAATCTTTCCAAGCCCTCAATCATTCTATCTAAAAGAGGAAGAATTTGTCTTTCAACTTGCTGAACATTATCAATAGACTCTCTCAAATTAACTAAAGTCTGTTCTTGATCTCTTATTTGTCTTTCAAGAAGTGTGTTGTATACAATAAGACCATCTACTTCCTTCATTACTGCTCTATACTCTTCAAAAACTTGACGAGTCGCGTCTACAACCTCATCAATAGTATCTTGTGATTCTTGAGCTTGTTGAATGCGTTGACTTTCAGCTGCAACAATCTGATCTACTGCTGGTTGACCTAAAACTAAATTACAAAAAAAGAAAGTAATAATAGTAATAAGCGCTGCGTAAAAATTAGCTCTCATGACTTCTCCTCAAATTCTTTTAATAAAAAAAAGAAAGAATCCTAAAAAAAAAAATTAAGATTCACATTTAATAAAATAACTTACTCATGCGATAAAAACAAACCATTAAATTAAAAAAATAATAATTTAAGCTGTCCTTTATATCACAACTCTAAAAAAGTTATTGAAAATTATAAAGGATTAATAGAAAAATTAAAGCATAAATTACCTTAGTAGCACTATTGTGAGTCATGATTAGCCTGATATATAGGCCTAAGATCATTGAAAAAATAGCGCAAAAGCTATGCTAACTATGAAATATTTAGCTACAAATAGCTATTTCTATACCTATCAATTTCAATATAACCGATAAAAAAATAAAGATAATTTCTTTAATCATACATTAATGAGTCAATAAAAAACCCTAAGACATTGACATATAGGTACCTTTTTAAGAATATAGAATATTATACGGTATAAGTATGACTCGGATTAACTATGCTTTAGTTGTATTTTTCTACTTAGAAATTAGTGGTTGGGGTCTGTGTCTTGAAACTTGATGAATAATAAACCCCCGCAACCCTCGGGAAGCGGGGTTTTTTATATACATTTATATAATTAGGAGTAATGAATGAAACTCTATGTTGAATCTGATGTACAACCAGATGAGCTAACAGGCGAAAAAATAGCGGTACTTGGTTATGGAAGCCAAGGAAAGGCTCACGCCATGAACTTAAGGGACTCTGGATTTGATGTTGTAATCGGCCTAAGAGCAGGCGGGTCAACATCAACTAAAGCAAAAAATGATGGCTTTGAAGTTTTAAATCCAGAAGATGCTGTAAAAAATGCTGGTCTTGTAGCATTTCTTGTCCCAGATATGGTTCAAGCTAAACTTTACAACCAAATAGAAAATAACCTAAATCAGAATATCACAATTCTTTTTGCTCACGGTTTTAACATTCATTACAAACAAATCAAGCCTAGAGAAGATTTAGATATCGTCCTTATTGCGCCAAAAGGTCCTGGGGATCTCGTAAGAAGACAGTACGAAGAAGGTAGAGGCGTTCCATGTCTTATTGCAGTAAGTCAGGACTCTACAAATAGAGCGCATGCAAGAGCTCTAGCTTACGCTCATGGCATTGGAGGAACTAGAGGCGGCGTTTTAGATACGACATTTGGAGAAGAAACTGAAACTGACTTATTTGGTGAGCAAGCAGTATTATGTGGAGGTCTCTCTGAATTAATTGTAAGGGGTTTTGGGACTCTTGTTGAAGCTGGTTACCAACCAGAAGTTGCTTACTTTGAATGTATGCATGAAGTTAAACTGATAGTAGATCTTCTTCATGAAGGTGGATTAGCTAAAATGCACGAATTTGTTAGTGAGACAGCAAAGTATGGTGATTTAACTCAAGGACCAAGAGTGGTAGATGAGCATACTGGAGAAAAGATGAAGGATGTGCTTAAAGATATTCAAGATGGCACTTTTGCAAAGAACTGGGTCTCTGAATATGAATCAGGTCTTCCTGAATACAATAGGCTGCTAGAAAAAGATATTAAAAGCAAAATTGAAGATGTGGGCAAAGAGCTTAGAGGAAGAATGAGCTGGCTTAAGAACTAATTAGTAATTTTAATTTAAAAAATAGTTGGGAATAGTGAAACAAGATAAAGTAATAATATTTGATACTACTCTTCGAGATGGAGAACAGGCTCCAGGATGTAGTATGACTCTAAATGAAAAACTAAGGGTGGCAACATCTCTTAGAGAGCTCAATGTTGATGTTATTGAAGCAGGCTTTCCTGCAGCATCTCCAGGAGACTTTGAGTCAGTAAGCGCTATTGCAGAAGACATTAATGGACCATCTATTTGCGGTTTAGCAAGGTGTAACAATAGAGATATCGAGTTAGCATGGAGTGCTTTAAAAAAAGCAAAGAAGCCAAGAATTCATGTCTTCGTTGCAACTAGTGAGATCCATAGAAGACACAAATTAAAATTAGCAAAAGATGAAATTATTAAAACTGCTGTTGATAGCATTAAGTTTGCTAAATCTCTGTGTAATGATATTGAATTTTCACCCGAAGATGCATCTAGAACCGAATTAAATTACTTATCAGAAGTTGTTGACGAGGCTATAAAAGCAGGTGCTACTACTATAAATATTCCAGATACTGTAGGTTATGCTGTACCTGGGGAATTCTATAATACCTTTAAGTATCTTAAAGATAATGTAAAAAATATTGATAAAATTACATTAAGCTCCCATTGTCATGACGACCTTGGGATGGCAGTAGCTAATAGCTTGGCAGCAGTAGAAGCTGGTGCAAGACAGGTAGAATGTACTATAAATGGGATTGGTGAAAGAGCTGGTAATTGTTCCCTAGAAGAAATTGTAATGGCATTAAAAACTAGAATAAAGCACTTCAGGGTTGAAACAAACATCAAAACTCAGAAGCTTTATCATACAAGCAGAATAGTATCTAATGTAACAGGAATGCATGTACCAAGGAATAAAGCAATTATAGGTGAAAATGCTTTTGCCCATGAAGCAGGAATACATCAACACGGTATGCTTCAAAATCAAGCTACATATGAGATTATGAAGCCTGAAGATGTTGGGCTATCTAAATCAAATTTAGTCCTTGGTAAGCACAGTGGAAGACACGCATTTAAAGAAAAAGTTGAGCAGCTAGGATTTACGATTTCTAGCGAAGAAGAATTGAAAGATTCTTTCAAAAAATTTAAAGAGATTGCTGATAAAAAGAAGAATATGTATGACAGAGATATAGAGTCGATTGTTATGAATACAGATAATTCTAAATCTGGTCCTTGGTCAATGGAAGAGATTAAGGTAAGTTCAATCTCCTCATCTCATTCATCTGCTATTGCTATAATAAAAAATGAAGATGGAAAATTAATTGAAAAATCTGCTAAAGGTGAAGGGCCTGTTGCTGCTATATTTAGTGCAATTGAAAAAATTACTCAAACAGAGCTTAGGCTAAAGAACTTTGAAGTTAGAGGAATTACTGATGGAGATGATGCACAAGGAGAAGTAACAGTTTCGGTAGAATATAACGGACAGAGCTATAGAGGACAAGCAATAAGTACAGATATTCTGGAAAGTGCTGCATTAGCATATTTAGAAGTCGTTAATCGCGTATATAGATTAAAGGATAACAGTAATCTTAAATCTGCAAAAAAAACAAATCTGATAACCCCATAATTTTGGAATAATTATATGGCCTTAAAAGAAAGTAAATATATCTGGCACGATGGAAAAATAGTTCCTTGGAAAGAAGCAAAAGTTCATGTGCTAACTCATGCCCTCCACTATGGCTCATCTGTATTTGAGGGGATAAGGGTTTACAAAAGCCCTAAAGGTTCTGTAGCTTTTAGGCTTACCGATCATATACTTCGAATGAAAAATTCGGCTAAGATTTATTATATGGAAATACCTTATACAGTTGAAAATTTGGTTTCTAGCTGTAAAGAAATAGTTAAAAAAAATAATCTACTTGAAGGTTCATACATTAGGCCTATTGCCTATCGTGGCTATGGAGAAATGGGAGTTGCAGGTAATCATGAAGAACCTGCTACTTGCTCAATAGCAGCATGGGAATGGGGCTCCTACCTAGGTGATAATGGTTTAGAAGATGGAGTTGATGTATGCGTTTCATCTTGGCAAAGAGTAAGTCCGAATACACTCCCTAGCTTAGCTAAGGCTGGAGGAAATTATCTTTCTAGTATCCTAATAACGTTAGAAGCTAAAAGACAGGGATTTACTGAAGGGATTGCACTTAATGAAGGGGGATTTATTAGTGAAGGCGCCGGGGAAAATATATTTATTGCTAGCGCTGGGAAGCTTATAACTCCACCTTCCTCTGCATCAATTCTCCCTGGGTTAACAAGAGATACAGTCATTAGACTAGCAAAAGAAATAAATATTGAAGTATTAGAACAAGACATACCTAGGGAGATGCTTTATATAGCGGATGAAGTCTTCCTTACAGGAACTGCTGCAGAAATTACACCTGTTAAATCAATTGATAGGATTAAAGTAGGCTCAGGATTAAGAGGCCCAATAACCAAAAAACTTCAAGAAAGATTCTTTGGGCTTTTTGATGGCTCAACTAAAGATAATCATGGTTGGCTAGAATTAATATAATTTCCTAATTATTTAAATGAAAACATTATTTGATAAAGTCTGGGAAAAACATATTGTAGTTGAAGAAACTACTGATACACCCTCTATTATCTACATAGATCTGCACCTAGTCCACGAAGTAACTTCTCCTCAGGCTTTTAATCTTCTAAGACAAATGAAACTAAAAGTTAGATGTCCAAGTAAAACATTGGCAACAATGGATCACTCAATACCTACGACACCATTTAAATCACTTAAAGATTTAGCACTAGTAAGCGATACGCCAGCAACTAGACAGTTAATTCAAATGGAAAAAAATTGTCATGATTTTGGTATTAAGCTAGGAGGAATATCTAGTGACCAAAGAGGAATTTGTCATGTAATTGGACCAGAACTAGGTGCTACTCAGCCTGGTAAAACTATTGTTTGTGGCGATTCACATACTAGTACTCATGGCGCATTCGGCGCTCTAGCTTTTGGAATAGGAACAACTGAAGTTGGACATGTTTTTGCAACACAATGTATGTTACAAAGGAGACCAAAAAATCTAGCTATCAATCTAAATGGTAATTTGCAAAAAGGAGTAGGTGCTAAAGATATTATTCTTAAAATAATTGGCAGTATTGGGGTAGATGGTGGAACTGGTTATGCTATGGAGTTTAGGGGTAACACAATTAAGTCATTATCTATGGAAGAAAGAATGACCATATGTAATATGACAATAGAAGCAGGAGCTAGGACAGGAATGATGGCTCCAGACGACACCACTTACGAATATCTTATCAACAGGCCTCAAGCACCTAAAGGTGAAAAATGGGAACAATCTCTAAATTCATGGAGAAATTTAGTAGGAGATAATGAAGCACAATTTCAAAAAGAAGTTAGTATAGAGGTTTCTGAAATAAAGCCAATGGTTACCTTTGGAACTAATCCTGGCATGGTTATATCAATTGATGAAGTTGTGCCTGAGCCAGCTAAAAATGATGAAGCATTCATCAAAGCACTCGATTACATGCAAGTAACGCCCGGCAAACCGCTATCAGAAAAAAAAGTTGATGTTGTGTTTATCGGTAGCTGTACCAACTCTAGATTAAATGACTTAGAAGCAGCTGCTTCATTCTTAAAGGGAAGAAAAGTAAATAAGAGTGTTAGGATGCTTGTTGTGCCAGGATCTGAGTCCATTAAAAGAGAAGCTGAAAAAAAAGGTATTGATAAAATTTTTAAAGAATCAGGTGCAGAATGGCGAGAGGCTGGATGCTCAATGTGTTTGGCAATGAATGGTGATTTTGTTCCTCCAGGAAAATTATCAGTTAGTACAAGTAATCGTAATTTTGAGGGAAGACAAGGAGGAGGAGCTAGAACAGTGCTTGCTAGTCCACTTACTGCTGCAGCATCTGCAGTTAGAGGTTATGTAAGCGACCCTCGTACTCTTCTAAAATAATAAAATATGGAACCAGTAAAAATAATTAACTCTAAATCGGTAGTGTTACCACTAGATGATATTGATACAGACCAAATCATCCCAGCTAGATTTTTAACTACTACCTCGAAAGAGGGCTTAGGTAAAAACTTATTTAATGATTGGCGATTTGATTCTGATGGATTGCCAATTAAAGAATTTATTCTAAATCAAAGTATATCTTCCGGATGTGAAATTTTAGTTACAGGTAGAAATTTTGGATGTGGATCTTCTAGAGAGCATGCGCCATGGGCTTTGCTAGACTACGGTATAAAAGCAGTTATTAGTACAGAAATTGCTGATATATTTTTTAATAACTCGTTAAAAAATGGGTTTATACCTATTAGAATAGATGAAGATTCACATAATTGGCTTCTATCTAACCCAGGAGTAAAAATTACAATTGATATTAGTGAGTTATCAGTAAATATAGATGGATATAAAAAAATAGATTTCTATATGGATCCTTTTTCTAAATATTGTCTGCTAAATGGCATCGATCAGCTTGGTTTTATAATGAAACATGAAAACCAAATAAAAAACTATGAAGGTAAGCTTGGTGAGTAAAAAAATTATTTTTCTACCAGGTGATGGCATCGGTCCTGAAGTAACTTCAGAGGTAGTAAAAATATTCAATAAGATAAATAATGATCTTAACCTTAAATTCTTAACTGAAGACGCACTAATAGGAGGAGCAGCATTAGACGCAACTGGCTCTCCTCTTCCTGATGATACACTAAATTTATGTCAAGAAGCAGAAGCGATCTTTCTAGGAGCTGTTGGTGGTGAGAAATGGAATAATAATCCTGTCCACTTAAGACCAGAATCAGGATTGCTCCCTTTGAGAAAAAAACTAAAATTATTTGCAAATCTTAGACCCATTAAAATTCATCCTAAACTTATTAGCTACTCGCCAATAAAGGAACAATACCTTCAAAATGTTGATATCCTTATTCTTAGAGAGCTCACTGGAGGAATATATTTTGGTAAAAGAAATAGAACTAAATCGAAAGCTTTTGATACATGCGAATATGATGTTGCTGAGATAGAGAGAATCTGCAGAAGAGCTGGGCAGTTTGCAAGACAACGAAAAAATAAAGTGACATCCATCGACAAACATAATGTTCTAGATACTTCGAGATTATGGAGGGCTACTGCTGATAGAATCTTTGCAGATGAGTTCTCTGATGTTGAGCTAGAGCATATATACATTGATGCAGCTACAATGCATATCATAAATAGACCAAATACCTTCGATGTAATGGTCACTGATAATATGTTTGGAGATATTATCTCTGATGAAGCTTCTATGCTTGTAGGCTCGCTTGGTCTTCTTCCATCAGCCTCATTAGGAGAAGGTAGCTTTGGATTATATGAGCCTATTCATGGCTCCGCACCGGACATTGCAGGAAAAGGCATTGCAAATCCAACTGGAGCAATATTAAGCCTTGCTCTATTATTTAGATATTCACTAGGGTTAGAGTCTATAGCTGAGGCTATTGAGAATGCAGTCTATACAACATTTTCACAACAACATTATACTGCTGATCTCTCTGGACTATCAAATACCTCCCCTATTTCTACTTCCTCATTTGGAGAGTGTGTACTCTCCAACCTATCTATTTAACTTTCGAAATATTCATATAATTTTCTAATATTTATCTTGAAATATTTGTAATAATGTATTATTATATTAATGTACTGTTACATTATAAGAAATTATATGAAGAAAAAGAATAGTAAAAATAATGAGTTAGGCAAGAATAAGCTATACAAAGCTATACTATCATTGAAGAATAATAACGAATGTAGTGAGTTTTTTGAGGATCTATGCACGCCAGCTGAACTGGAAGCCATGATAGATAGATGGGCTGTAGTATCCTATATAAATCAAGGCCTAGCTTATAGAAAAATCCACGAAATAACTGGAGTTTCAGTAACAACTATAGGAAGAGTGGCCAGAACTATTACACTAGGAAATGGCGGCTACAATATAGCTCTAGATAGAATCGATAACTTAGATAGGTTGAATTATGAATAAAGAAAGACTTCAAATAGCTATACAAAAGTCAGGAAGATTAACAGAACAATGTGTTAGCTTGCTATCAAATTGTGGAGTAAAAGTACCTGTAGTTAAAGACAAACTAATTGCTTCTTGTGAAAATATGCCTATTGATTTAATGTTTGTTCGAGATGATGACATTCCCCTTTTAATTTCTGAAAAAATAAGTGATATTGGAATTGTTGGTTTAAATGTTTGTGAAGAAGAAAAACTAAAATTTGAAGCTGCAGGAGTTGTTAACCCTTTTGAGACCGCAATTAAGCTAAACTATGGTAAATGTAGATTATCTTTTGGATTTCCTCAGTCCTGGGCTCAATCTAATAAAATTGTTGATGAATCAATAGAAAATACTACTATTGCTAGCAGCTATCCTAACTTAGTTCAAAGATATTTAGATAGTAAAGGAATAACAGCAAATGTAGTTTATATGGCTGGGTCGGTAGAAGCTGCTCCTAGGCTGGGCAAAGCAGATATTATTTGTGACCTAGTTTCATCAGGAACTACATTATTAGCAAATAATTTAGTAGAAGGCCAAGTAGTTTTAGAAAGTTCAGCAGTTTTAATAACAAATAATTCTTTATCTCAAGAAAATAGAGAGCTTGTTAAAAAACTAGTTAAACGTATTAAAGCAATACAACAGGCCAATGAAAGGAAATATATTATGTTGCACTCGCCAAGAAAATCACTAAAGAAGATTTGTGAGATACTTGGCAGTGAATCTCCATCTATAATGCCACTTGAAGGTAATGAAGATAAAGTTGCGCTCCATGCTTTATGCAAGGAAGATGATTTCTGGAACATTGTAGAGGAGCTAAAAAAAGCTGGGGCAAGTTCTATTTTAGTTATGCCAATTGAAAAACTACTACCATAGATAAGATTATGAAAAAATTAATATGGAATAGCCTAACCCCTAATGAACAGGTCGAAGCGCTTGAAAGGCCAGCAATGTCTATTGCTAATATAAAAACGGATGTATCGAATATTATAAAATCTATTAAAGTTAATGGTGATGATGCACTATATGAACTATCGTCTAAGTATGACGATATTGAACTAGAATCTCTTAAAGTAACAAAAAAGGAGCTTGATCAAGCAGAAAAGCGTGTAGATCAAAATACTATCAAAGCATTAAAAAAAGCATTTACAAACATAAAAAAGTTTCATCAGGAGCAAGTTCCAAGAAATATAGCTATAGAAATTGATTCTGGAGTAATGTGCGAAAGAATTGCTTTGCCGATAGAGAAAGTTGGACTATATATTCCAGCTGGCTCTGCCCCCTTGCCGTCTACTGTTTTAATGCTTGGAATTCCAGCTCAAATAGCAAAATGTCAAATAAAAGTTATGTGCTCGCCTGCTCAACAAGATGGAAAATGTAATCCAGAAATACTTTATTCTGCAAAACTTTGCGGAATTAACGAAGTTTATAAAATAGGAGGTGCGCAAGCAATTGCTGCTATGGCATATGGAACTGAATCAATACCAAAAGTAGATAAAATTTTTGGGCCAGGAAATGCATGGGTTACTGAGGCGAAACTTCAGGTATCTGAAGACCCAAATGGAGCTGCTAAAGACATGCCAGCTGGGCCATCAGAGCTATTGATTATTGCAGATAAACTATCAAACCCAAATTTTATAGCTGCTGATCTACTCTCTCAGGCTGAACATGGAGTTGATTCTCAAGTGATGCTAATTACTGATGATGAAAAAACTTGTGATAATGTTATATCAGAGATTAAAAAACAAATAACTAGCAGAAATAGAATTGATATTATTAATGAATCCTTAATTTCTGCTAAGGCAATATTGGTCGACGACCTTGCTATGGCTATTAATGTCTCTAATCAATATGCACCAGAACATTTGATTTTGAACACCTCAAAGCCTCGCGACTTGTTGCCGCTCGTATTATCAGCAGGCTCAATATTTTTAGGTCCATGGTCGCCTGAATCGGTAGGTGATTATTGTAGTGGCACTAATCATGTTTTACCAACATACGGATATGCTAAATCAAGTTCTAGTCTAGGAGTTACTGACTTTATGAAATTTATTACTGTTCAGGAATTGACAGAGGAAGGCATTAAAAAAATAGGTCAGACAGCAATAGAAATTGCTAACAAAGAAGGTCTAGATGCACACTCATATGCTGTTGAAACTAGATTAAAATCAATAATATAGAGTAAGTAAATAATGACAAATATAACAAAAATAGCAAGAAAAGATATACTTAAAATATCTCCTTATATACCTGGAGTCTATCAGTCTGGATTCACAAGGCTTAATGCTAATGAATCTCCGTGGAAAGCTCTTGGTGATAATACTAACATGGGTTTAAATAGATACCCTCCTCCGAGGCCAATTGCTATAAATAACCTCTTATCCAAACAATACAAAGTTAAACAAGAAAATATTATGATTACTAGAGGAGCAAGCGAAGCTATTGATATTATCATTAGAGCATTTTGTGAACCAAAAAAAGATAAGATTCTTATATGTCCACCGACATTTGATATGTACCGACTCTATGCAGAAATTCAGGGTGCTCTAATAACTAAAGTACCTCTTCTCAGAAATGAGGATGTTTTAAAAGATTTTTCTCTTGATGTACAAACTATTATAAATCAATGTGATGATTTAACTAAGATTATTTTTGTTTGCACACCAAATAATCCAACTGGTAATTCTCCTTTAGTTGAAGATATAAAAAAAATAGCAGAAAATAGATTAGGTAAATCAATTATAGTAATTGATGAAGCATATCAAGAGTTTTCAGGTAAAGAGAGCCTTACTTCATTACAAGAAAAATATAACAATATTATTGTTCTAAGGACTCTTTCTAAGTTCGTATCATTAGCTGGTGTTAGATGTGGATCAATTATAGCTGAAAATGATGTAATCGAACTCCTTAATAAAGTACTACCACCCTATACTTTTCCCACACCATGTATCGAAGAGGTAACTAGAGCTCTATCTAGAAGATCTATTGATTCGTCGAAAGATAAAGTTAAATCAATAAAGGCTGAAAAACAAAGATTTATCTCTAATCTATCAGAATTATCACAAGTTAATAAGATATGGCCTAGCGATGCAAACTTCTTTATGGCCGAGGTAAATAATATTCAAAGTTTTATGGATGCTGCATACAAAAGAAAAATTCTTGTTAGGTCGTTTCCTAATGAGCCAATAATTAATAATTGCATACGCATTACAGTTGGTAAAAAAGAAGAAAACAATGCACTAATTCAATCCATAGTTGATGGAGAGTAGATAATGAAAGATAAAATTATTTTTATTGATAGAGATGGCACCTTAATAGAAGAGCCTAAAGACGAACAAGTTGATTCTATTGAAAAGGTAAAGCTATTAAAAAATGTAATACCTTCACTTCTGATGCTTAAGAATGCAGGTTATAAATTTATTATTGTCAGCAATCAAGATGGACTAGGGACCAATAAATTTCCTCTTAAGAAATTCAAGGAAGCACACCAGTATATTATTGAGCTTTTTTTGAGCCAAGGTATTAAATTTGATCAGGAGTTTTTCTGTCCTCATAAGGATAATGATAATTGTAAGTGCAGAAAACCATTAACAGGTCTCCTAAATAAATTTCTTGCCAATAGTAACTTTGATAAAAAACTATCAGCTGTTATAGGAGATAGGGACACTGATATTGAATTAGCAACTAATCTAGGGATTAGGGGGTATAAAATTTCTGATGAAAAAGAAGATAATAATTGGTTTGATATTGCCCACATAATAGCTAATAATCCTAGAAGAGCTGAAATATCAAGAGCAACTAAAGAAACAAATATTCAAGTAAAGGTTGATCTTGATATAGCTAAAGAGCCTAGAATTGAAACTGGTATTGGTTTTTTTGATCATATGCTTGAACAACTAGGAAAACATGGGGGCTTTGCTCTTGAAATCCAATGTGATGGTGATCTTGAAATAGATGAACATCACACTGTAGAAGATGTTGCAATCTCTATCGGAGAGGCGATTAAAGAAGCATTAGGAAATAAAATTGGTATTGAACGGTACGGTTTTGTCCTGCCTATGGATGAAAGTGAGGCTAAAGTCTCAATTGACTTAGGAGGTAGGTCTTATTTTGTATTTAATGGAAAATTTGAGAGAGACAAAATTGGTGAACTTCCTACAGAGCTAATACCTCATTTCTTTGAGTCATTGAGTGGTTCGATGGGTGCAGCAATTAACATTGATATTGCTGGAATGAATACACATCATATGATTGAAGCGTGTTTTAAATGTTTCGCTAGGGCATTAAAACAAGCTATTGAGAAAAATTCAAATATCTTGCCTACAACTAAAGGAGTTTTATGAAAAAAAACCCTGTTATTATTTCCTATGCAGGTGCAAATTTATCGTCACTGCAATTTGCTATTGAACGAATAGGATACGATGTATGCATAAGTTCTTCTCACAAAAAAATAAAAGGTGCTAGCCATCTATTCTTACCTGGAGTAGGAGCAGCTGGTGATGCTATGAATAAAATAAAAGATAGCTCTCTAAAAGAAATATTGCTAAAGGCTAGCCAACCTACTCTGGGAATATGTCTAGGTATGCAACTTCTCTTCTCTGAATCAGAAGAGGGTAATACTAAATGCCTAAATATAATTAATGGAAGAGCAACTAAATTTGAAAATAATAATCATATGCCTGTACCGCATATGGGATGGAACTTAATTAAAAATATATCTAAATCTATAATAACTAAAAATATTAATGGTGAACAATACGGTTATTTCGTACATAGTTATTTATTGCCTCAATGTGAAAGTACAGTGTCAACTACAAATTATGGAATAACATTCTCTTCCATTGTAGAAAAAAATAATTTTTTTGGCACACAATTTCACCCAGAGAGATCTTCTAGTTATGGTGAAAAAATTTTAAAGAATTTTATGGAAATTAATTAATGTTCTTATTGCCCTCTATAGATATAAAGCATGGAAAGTGTGTTAGGCTTTTTCAAGGAGATTTTGAAAAAGAAACTTCATATACTGATTCACCTTTAGATATCGCAATTAAATATAAATCACTTGGAGCATCATGGCTTCATATCGTAGATCTTGATGGAGCGTATACGGGTAACCTTAGTAATTTAAATACTATAGAATTAATTAAAAATAGAACAGATATTAATATACAACTTGGTGGTGGAATCAGAAATATAGACTCCATCAAAAGTGCTTTAAAAATAGTTGATCGAGTTGTGATTGGGAGCAAATCAGTAGATGAGCCAGAAATGGTGAAATCATGGCTTGATCAATTTGGATCCGAATCAATTGTATTAGCGCTAGATGTTAGACTTGATACTGAATCTAATCCAATAGTTGCAAGTCAAGGATGGAAAATAACATCTGGAATTTCATTATGGGAAGCAATAGAAAATTATAATAAAGACTCAATTAAATATGTGTTATGCACAGATATATCTAAGGATGGAGCACTATCTGGACCAAATATAAAGCTTTATAGAAAATGTGTCGAGTATTGGCCATCAATAAAATTTCAAGCTTCAGGCGGAATTAGAGATATTAATGATATTGAAGTTTTAAAAAAAACTGGTGTATATCAAGCAATATCAGGAAAAGCACTACTAGAAGGAAAAATAAATAATATGGAGATAAAAAAATTCTTACTAAAAGAATAATACCCTGCCTGGATGTTAAAGACGAAAAGGTTGTTAAAGGAGTCCAGTTTAAGAACCATACTATAATGGGAGATATTTTGGATCTCGCAGAAAGGTATAAAAATAATGGTGCAGACGAATTAGTTTTTTACGATATAACTGCAAGTCCTGATGGGAGAACTGTTGATAGAAGTTGGATTAATTCAGTGGCATCTATCCTTAATATTCCTTTCTGTGTAGCTGGTGGAATAAGATCAATTCATGATGCAGAGAATATTTTAAATATGGGTGCAGATAAAATATCAATAAATACCCCTGCTCTAACAAATCCAGATTTAATAGATAAGCTTGTAAACAGGTTTGGATCTCAATGCATAGTAATTGGTATAGATACATTACTTAATAATGGTGACTACTATGTTCATAAATACACAGGAAATCCTGAGCTAAGTAAGTCATCAGAGCGTAAAACTATAGATTGGGTTGAAGAGGTTCAAAAAAGAGGAGCAGGAGAAATTGTATTAAATTGTATGAACAAAGATGGTGTCCAAAAAGGATATGACATATCTCAACTAAAAAAAATTCGTAAAATATGTAAAGTACCACTAATTGCATCTGGTGGTGCAGGAAACGAAGATCATTTTGTTAAAGTATTTAATGAGGCCAATGTTGATGGTGCATTAGCTGCATCTATATTCCATTCTGGAGCTATAACTATAGATAAATTAAAAAAATATCTTCTAAATAAAGGAATAAACATAAGGCCACCAAAAGGAGAATAAAATGTCTAAATTAGATTTTCTTATTAGCTTAGAAAAAATTATACAGGATCGAATTAGCAATAATGTAGAAAATAGCTATACCTCAGGATTAATTAATAAAGGTGAAATAGAAATTTGTAAGAAGATCGGTGAAGAGGCTACTGAAGTCATAATGGCTGCTACAAGAGAAGATAATAGTAGAGTGATTCATGAGTCTGCAGACCTTATATATCATCTTCTAGTCTTATTAGGAATTAAAGGAATAAGCATACAGGATGTAGTCTTAGAGCTTGAAAAAAGAGACAGTGAAAATTAAATGATAATTTCTATAGCAGGATCTCTTAAATTATAGTTAGAACTCATTACATATCCATAAGCTCCAGCATTAGAAATAAGAATAACATCTCCTTCCCTAGATTTTGGTAACAATCTATCAGATCCTAACCTGTCTCCTGTTTCACAGATTGGGCCAACTATAGTAACCATTTCATAATCACTAGAATTAATATTAGAAAGGTTTAATATCTCATGATATGCACCATACAAGGCAGGTCTTATTAAGCTATTCATTCCAGTAGCTAATCCAAGATACTTCATGCCCTGCTTCCCTTTAGTTTGAGTAACTCTAGAAATTAAAATACCTGCTGGACCGACTATATATCTACCTGGCTCTATCCAAATCTCTAAGCCTTTATTCTTAGCGCCTAGAGATTTAATAGAGTTATCTAATTTTTTTAAATCTATTGGCGCTTCACCATGTTTTTCTGGAATACCCATACCTCCACCTAAATCTAAATACTTGACTGTAGGAAAAATAGATATTAAATCTATAAGCTGCTGCCCTATAGATTTCCAATTATCTGTATTAAAAATACCACTCCCTGTATGAGCGTGGAAGCCGATAACAGTAGTGTTAGTTTTATTTAATATTTTTTTTAAATCATTGAGCTCGGATAGTGGTATACCAAATTTAGATAATGCACCCGCTGTTTTAACATGCTCATGATGACCAGAGCCAGAACCAGTATCAAGTCTAATTAAAATTTCCTTATTAACAAATAACTCAGGCCAATTTTCTACAGGAAAAAGATTATCTAATGTAAAAATGATATTTTGATTAATAGCCCAATCGATCTCTTCTCTAGGTGCAAAGTTTGGAGTATAAAGTATTCTATTTCTATCAATATCAGGAAACAATTGAATCAATCTTTTTATCTCACCTATAGAAACACACTCAAAACTAACTCCGATTGATTCAATAATTTTTAAGACATTGACATTCGAATTAGCTTTCATAGCATAGAAAATTCTATCAACTGAACTCAATGACTTAAGTCCTAATAACGAATCTTTAATAAGCTTAGAATTATATAAATAAATATTAGTATTTTTTTCTGCTAATTGAAGAATTTCAGATTGTCTTTTTAAATACCAAGGCTCTATTGATTTTCTAACAATATCTCCCTTGCCGTTATTAGAGTGATCATCCCATGTTTTTCCAAACACGCTATCTTCACTAAAGCTCTTTATTAAAAGCCTATGCATTTTTTTGATAATTTTATAACTAAGTTCTGAGTTAATAACAAAAGTAAAATTTAAGTCATTAGATGCCTGAGTGACCATATGAATCTTATTATCTTTAAAAATATCAAAAACAGGAGAAAATTCATTGAGTATCGTTCTTATCTTTCTCCCAACTAATGTGATTGCAGAACAATCATAAATAACGCTGACTTTACATATTGAAGATAAGTCCTTTACAAGATTATCTATTATTTCTTTTTTTATAACTCCAGAATAGTTATCAACTGTAACTGTAACATTACTTTCAGAAGTAGATATTAAGTCTATAGAAATATTATATTTTCTAAATAGGTTAAAAATATCAGCGACAAATCCAACACTATGCCACATATCAATTGATTCCATTGAAATAAGTATTACATCATTTTTTTGAGATATGGCTTTCAACTGAGCACCTATATCATCAGTCTGATTTCTAATGACCGTACCATCAATATTAGGGCTATTTGTAGATTTGATATATATTGGAATATTAGATAATTTAGCTGGCAAGATGCTCCTCGGATGAAGAATAGAACCGCCAGCCGATGATATTTCTTGTGCCTCATTATAAGTCAAAGATTTGATTAATCTTGCAGAGGAAATAATATGTGGATTCGCACTAAAAATGCCTGGAACATCAGTCCATATCTCTAGATGGCTCGCTCCAAATATTGAAGCTATATATGAAGCAGAAGTATCTGAACCGCCCCTGCCTAATAATACTGTATCGCAATCATTACCTTCAGCAATAAATCCTTGAGTTAATATAACTTCATCTTGATTTTTAAACTTATCAATTAGTGGTTTATTAAAGCTGAAGTCACAAATAGCATTAAAATAATATGATATAGGGTCATTATCTATACATAAGTTACTTTTTAATATTTCTCTAGCATCAAGAACGTTAATAGGAATTTTATTTTTCTTAAGATAAGCAGATGCTAGTAATGAAGAAGCAACTTCACCTGAGGACATAATTCTTGCTACAATTTTGGAATTAATATCTCCTGTAATCTTAATGCTATCAACTAATTGCGTTAAATAGTCAAATTCACTTTTAATACTAGATATAGATACCTTTAAGTCATCCGCTAATTTTTTATGGGTATCATAAAAATCACTAATGCATCTATCTAGATTAGATACTGATATATCCTTAGTAAGGCTATCAAGCAAATTTGAAATACCTGCTAAAGCTGAGACAACGACAATAGGCTTATAACCTAAATCTATATTCTTACCTATAAGTCCTAGGATAGTCTTCCAATTAGAAGCTGAAGAAATGCTTGTCCCACCAAATTTCATTACAACAAATTGAGATTCTATTGCTAAATTAGCATTACCTTGTTTTACTACTTTAGGTTGCAGCTCTTTTTTCATTTAAATAATTCCATGTAATAGTCAGTCAATATCGGTTACTGCACCAAGTGAGGCAGAACTTACTAATTTCGCATACTTTGATAGTAGCCCTGATTTTGTTTTGGTTTTGAGAGGCTTCCATTTTTCTAACCTATCTTTTATTACAGACTTATCAAGTAACAAATTAATAGTTTTTGCTTCGCTATTAATTACTATCTCATCACCATCTTCTATTATTGAGATTGGCCCTCCTAAAGCTGCTTCTGGTGTTACATGCCCAACTACAAAACCATGGCTTCCTCCAGAAAATCTTCCATCGGTTATCAATGCCACGCTATCTCCAAGGCCTTTACCTATTATTGCACCCGTAGGACTAAGCATCTCTCTCATACCAGGTCCGCCTTTAGGACCTTCATATCGGATAACAATAACATCACCAGCCTGAATATTATCCCCTAAAATAGAAGCCAGAGCCTCTTCTTCAGAGTGAAAAACACGGGCTCTTCCTGTAAATTCAGTGCCCTCTTTACCTGAAATTTTTGCTACAGCACCTTCAGGTGCTAAATTTCCATAAAGTATAGCTAAGTGGCTATCTTTTTTAATTGGGCTATTTAAAGGCCTAATAATATTTTGTCTTGATGGATATGGCTCAACCTTTGATAAGTTCTCAGATAATGTTTTACCCGTTACTGTTAAGCAATCTCCTCTAAGAAAACCCTCTTCAAGTAAAGTTTTCATTAGGGGTTGAATTCCTCCAATAGAAATTAATTCAGACATCATATATTTACCGCTAGGTCTTAAATCACCCAAAACTGGTACATTAGAACCAATTCTAGTAAAGTCATCTAAAGTAAGATCTATAGCTGCATCATGTGCAATTGCTAATAAATGAAGCACAGCATTTGTAGATCCTCCAAGGGCAATGATCATTGTTATAGCATTTTCAAAAGACTCTTTAGAAAGAATATCAGATGGCTTTATCCCTTTTTTTATTAGATGCATTAGTGCTTTGCCAGCTTCTTCACAATCAATCTTTTTTGAATCAGAAACAGCTTCTTGTGCAGAACTATTAGCTAGACTTAAACCAAGGGTTTCTATAGCAGAAGCCATAGTATTAGCAGTATACATACCGGCACAAGATCCTGGACCCGGTATTGCTGTTGATTCGATTTTTTTGAATTCCTCTTCGGTAATAGAACCAGAAGCAAAACTACCGACAGCTTCAAAAACAGATACTATATCTGTATTATTAGGTCCTGGCTGAATAGTGCCGCCATAAACAAAAATTGAAGGTCTATCTAAACGGGCCATTGCCATAGCACAAGCTGGAATATTTTTATCACAACCACCAATAGTAATGAGCCCATCAAAACCCTCTCCTGCAACAACAGCTTCTATAGAATCCGCTATTACTTCTCTTGACACTAAAGAATATCTCATTCCTTGAGTCCCCATAGAAATGCCATCAGAAACAGTAATAGTATTGAATATAATACTCTTTCCTCCTGACTGATTAATAGAAGAGGCAGCAATTTCTGCAAGGGAATTTAAGTGCATGTTACACGGTGTAACCATACTACCAGTTGAAGCAACACCTATTTGAGGCTTATTAAAGTCTGTATCTGTAAAACCAACAGCTCTAAGCATAGCTCTGCTAGGAGCCTGCTTATATCCATCTACTACAACTTTAGAATATTTACGCTGATCTATATCCTTTTCTTTACTCATTGCTATCAATGCTCGCTAACCAATAAAATTTATTTCAATATACTACAAATATAAACTTATTAATAAAAAATGGTCGGGACGGCAAGATTTGAACTTGCGACCGCTTGACCCCCAGTCAAGTGCGCTACCAGACTGCGCCACGCCCCGAAGATTGATGGGAGTATATTAATAATTATATATTTTTTGAGATTAATAATTTAGTTGAAATAAGCTATCTTCTTAAAACTTTAAGTATCTCTTCTAGTCCTTGTCTAGCTTCTTTAAGTATTTGCTTACTCTGAATCTGATCTGATCGGGATTCATCACCCAGCAATTTTTGTCTTGCTCCTCCTATTGTGAATCCTTCTTCATACAATAAGGTCCTAATTTGCCGAATCATAAGAACATCTTGATGTTGATAGTATCTCCTATTACCTCGTCTCTTAAGAGGTGTGAGCTGAGGAAACTCTTGCTCCCAGTATCTTAAAACATGAGGCTTTACAGAACATAAGCTACTTACTTCGCCAATGGTAAAATATCTTTTACCTGGAATTTGAGGTAATTCCTTATTATTTGCTGCTTCCAGCATATGACTCCACTCTTGACTTTAATTTCTGACCTGGTTTAAATGTGACAACTCTTCTTGCGCTTATAGGAGTATCTACACCTGTTTTAGGATTCCGACCAGGCCTCTCTCTTTTATCTCTTAGATCAAAATTACCAAAACCTGAAATCTTTACTTGCTCTGCAGATGAAAGAGAATCTTTTAGGTCCTCATAAAAGCAATCTATAAGCTCTCTAGCCTCTCTTTTGTTTAAGCCAAGCTCCTCAAAAAGAGATTGAGCTATTTCTGATTTTGTTAAAGTCATACACTAAACTCTTTATAAAAAATTACCTAATTCTAACATCTAATTTATCAATCAGGCTATCTAGTATTGATTGAATAAAAACATCAGCCTCGGAATCTCTAAGAGTGCGTGAAGAATCTCTTAAAATCAAGCCTAAAGACATGCTTTTTTCTCCAAAACCAATGTTTTTATCTCTATATATATCAAATATAAAGATTTTTTCTATAAAATTAGCTGAATTTTCGCGTACAATATCAATTACTTCTTTAGCAGATATATCGTTATTAACTATTATTGAAATATCTCTTCTTACAGAAGGAAATTTTGAAAAATTTTCATATTGAGGAATCTTAGCTCTCAATATGCTATCAAGATCTAATGAAAATAAAACAACAGGTGAGCGAAAGGATAATTTATCCTGTATGAATGGATGAAGTAACCCTAGCCTTCCTATTGATTTATCATCTAGATAAACTTTTGATGACTGACCTGGCCATAATGAAAGATAATCTTCTTTCTCAAATCTTAAGGTATTAGATTTTTTATTAATATCAAATAATAGCTCAATATCACCCTTAGCATCAAAAAAATCAAAAAATACATCTTCAGAACTCCATTGCTCAGGAATTCTTAAGCCAGTCATTATCCCTGCAAGAGATTGTTTTTCTTGAATATTACTACCTTTCTTAATAAACTCTGTGCCTATTTCAAAAAACTTAATTCTCTCGTGCTGTCTACTTAAATTTTGCTTTGCAGCATTAATCAAGCCAGGCCATAAAGAGCGCCTTAATACTGCACAATCACTAGAAATTGGATTGATTATAAAAATTTGCTCTTCGCCATCACTAATTAGACTATCTATATCTTTATCAATAAAGCTATAGGTAATTAGCTCATTATATCCTTTAGATACGAGGACATCAGAAATATAATCTTTAGTAAGTAACGACTCCTCTGAAGTTCCTAACTTCTCAGGCGTATTATTAGTTACAACTGGAATATTGCCATACCCAAATAATCTAGCAACTTCTTCAATTAAATCCTCTTCAATTGATAAATCAAATCTATAACTTGGAGGAGTTGCAATAATTCCTTTAGATGTCAATTTGGTTGCTATACATAGTAAATTTAAGTATTTACATATTTTTGCCTTATCAATCTTGATTCCCAATAACAGCTCTACTCGCTTAGGCCTCAATAAAATATCTTTTCTAATAGGGTAATTTTTATTTTCTGATTTTTTAATAATTGGTCCGCAACTTGCCCCAGAAATTTCAATTAGTAGCTTGGATGCCATTTCAATAGCAATCTCTTGTAGCTCAAAATCAACACCCCTTTCAAACCTTATAGATGCATCTGTCTGAAGATTGTAAGATCTAGCTCTTCCTATTATAGAGTTAGGCGAAAAAAAAGCAGATTCCAAAAAAATACTATCTGTAGTACTAGACACAGCAGAATTAGCGCCTCCCATAACTCCAGCAATTGCTATAGGTCCAGCTTTATCTGCTATTATAAGAGTTCTTGAATCTAGATTAACCTCAGCACCATCAAGCAACTCTATTCTTTCTTTAGCGTCGGCATTTCTAACAATTATTCGAGAATCGATGTTTTTTAAATCAAAACTATGGAGAGGCTGTCCTATTTCTAACATAACATAGTTAGTAACATCAACTATTGGGTTAATTGACCTAAGGCCATTCCTTCTAAGCCTTTCTTTAAGCCAAATAGGAGAATCCAAGTTATTATTAATATTTTTAATAATCCTACCTATATATTTAGGACATGACGACTGATCTTGAATCTCTATAGGCAGAATCTCGTCATTACCTAATTTAGATTTTACCAGTTTAGGCTTAATTATTTTTTTTCCTAAATTAGCAGCGATCTCTCTCGCAATGCCATAGATACTAAAACAATCCCCCCTATTAGGAGTTAAATCAATATCAATAATATAATCATCGCTTTTTAAATATGAAGAGAGCAGCTCCCCTATCGGTGCATCTTCAGGCAGCTCTAGTATGCCACTAGATTTATCTTCTATACATAGCTCTTCTGCTGAACAAACCATACCTGAAGAGTTAAGGCCTCGGATCTTTGCTTTTTTAATTTTTAAACCATTAGGTAAATTAGTATTTATAGGAGCAAAAGCTACCTTGATATTAGGCCTTATATTTCTTGCTCCACAAACAACCTCATAACATTTTTTACCATCATTGATAATGCATAATGATAGCTGGTCTGCATTTGGGTGAGCTTTTACTTGATCTACATTAGCTACCACAACTTTATCAAAAAAAGGAGATGCATTTGAGACTGAATCTACTTCTAATCCTAAAATTGTCAAACTATCTGCTAAAGATTTTGAATCATAGCTGAAGTCTACCCAATCCTTTAACCATTCAATATTTGCCTTCAAAAATAATCTCTCTTAGTTAAAACTGCTTTAGAAAATCAATATTGTTATCAAAGAAAAGACGGAGATCGTCTATACCATATCTAACCATAGCTAACCTCTCAATTCCTAAGCCTAGTGCAAAACCAGTGTATACTTCAGGATTAATTCCTACATTATTTAAAATATTAGGATGAACCATCCCACAGCCTAAGATCTCTAACCATTTTCCTGATTCAGTCATGACATCAACTTCAGCAGATGGTTCAGTAAATGGGAAGTATGAAGGCCTAAACCTTAGATCTACATCTCTTTCAAAAAAACTTGATAAAAATTGATATAAAAATGATTTTAAATTAGCAAAATTAATACCTTTATCTAATCTTAAAACTTCTACCTGATTGAACATTGGCGTATGAGTCAAGTCAGAGTCACACCTATAAACCCTTCCTGGTGCAACAATCTTTATTGGAGCGCCATGCTCTTCTAAAGAGCGAATCTGAACTGGAGAAGTATGTGTTCTTAACATATTATCAGTATCAATATAAAAAGTATCATGCATATTCTTAGCAGGATGGTTGTCTGAAATATTTAGAGCAGTAAAATTATAATAATCTGTTTCTATTTCTGGACCTGACATTATTTGGTAACCAGAATGCTCAAAAATTCTATTAATTCTTCTAGCAGTCTTTGTAATTGGGTGAATTGTTCCTGAGCCGACAGTTCTGCCAGGCAAAGTAACGTCTATATCGCTACCCTTGATTTTCTCTTCTATTTCTAATTTTTCCAGAATATTTTTTTTAGTTTTCACTAAATCAATCAAAATTTTCTTTGATTGGTTTATCTGCTCTCCTATTAAGCGCTTTTGATTGACAGGTAGAGTTTTTAAATTCTTTAATTCAATCGTAAGCAATCCTTTTTTACCTAGATACTTGACCCTTACTGATTCTAATTCACTAATGTCACTAGCTTCTTCCACATCAAGCTCTGCTTGTTGCAGTAATTGATTTGCATCAGTGGACATAATGTTCTAGCTATATGAGGCTAGGTCGAAAGAGCCTTCTTTGCTGACTCTGCTATGGCTGCGAAAGCTTCTTGATCGTGAACTGCAATGTCTGCCAAGACTTTACGATCAACCTTAATATCTGCAAGACTTAATCCATTTATCAGCTTACTATAAGAAAGTCCATGAAGACGAGCAGCTGCATTTATTCTGACAATCCATAGAGATCTAAACAATCTCTTTTTTTGTCTTCTATCACGATAAGCATATTGACCAGCCTTAATTACAGCTTGCTTCGCAACTCGATAAATTTTACTTCTAGCACCATAATAACCCTTAGCCTCACCAAGGACTTTTTTGTGTCGGGCTTTTGCAATAACGCCTCTTTTGACTCTTGCCATAATCTATTTCCTATCCTAATTATAAGGTAACATTTTTCTAACAGCTTTTATATCAGACTTTGCTACCTGCAAGGTTAATCCTAGCTGTCTTTTACGTTTAGGGCTTTTTTTAGTCAAGATATGGCTCCTAAAAGATTGGCCTCTCTTATAACCGCTCTTAGCTGTTCTTGAAAATCTCTTTGCCGCACCTCTACTTGTTTTCATTTTGGGCACTTTTAAGCCTCCTTATAACCTTATTATCTATGATATTCCACGTTTTGGAGAAAAAATCATTATCATTTGCCTACCTTCCATTTCTGGTTGCTGCTCAACAACTCCAACATCAAGTAAATCTTGCTCAACCCTTTTTAATAAGTCTAAGCCAATCTCTTGGTGGGCCATCTCCCTACCTCTAAATCTCATTGTTACTTTTACCTTATCGCCAGCAACCAAAAATTTAATTATACTTCTTAGCTTGACTTGATAGTCTCCCTCATCTGTCACTGGTCTAAATTTTATTTCCTTAACTTGAATTTGTTTTTGCTTTCTTTTAGCTACTTGAGCTTTTTTATTCTGCTCAAAAACAAATTTTCCGTAATCCATAACTCTACAAACTGGGGGGTTAGAATTTGGTGAAACCTCGACTAAATCCAATCCTGAAGATTGTGCCTGCTCAATAGCATCATTTAAAGTCATTACTCCAACTTGTTCTCCAGACTCACCAATTACTCTGACATTAGATGTTGAAATTTCCTGATTTCGTCTTGCTCGTCTTTCGTGTGCGATTTCTAGCTCCTAAACTTAAAAAGAGAATTGTAATCTCCAGTGCTAAATAAAACAATAATTAGTTTGTATAAATCTATGAAATATATTCAGAATTTACATATTAGTTCAAAATTAATTTTAAGTCCCAATAAAGCTAACTAGCACCTCAGCTCCATCATCATCATTATCATCATATACATAGCACCAACCGCCAAATTCTCCTGCATTTGGTCCAAAAAAATAGCCTGTGCAATCTCCTGATCCATAATTATTTTTCCAGCTAGAAGCCCCTTCTATTTGATTATTTGATATATTTGCCGATATATTAATTACTCCAGCGCTTATGTTAGAAACATGGTCCCAGTCTGAGCTAGCTATTGATTGCTGAGGAAAAACATAATCTAGTAATAAAGAGCCTTGAAAAGATTTAGTTTCAAAATTAGCTGTAAACATAGCATTACCTTCATAAGACGGCCAATGGGGTATACTAGATAATGATTCAAGCTTATTTGGATGCCAGAAAGCTATCGCTTTTACATTGTATGTTTGTGACCCAGAAGAAGGCATATCACCAACTCCGGTAAAATCACCGAAAACCCCCGCTATTACATCTTTGTCTTTAATGTTATCAATACAATCATCATCAACCACATTACATAAATCAAATTGTGGAGTTGAATCATCTCCATAATCAATATCAGAGATAAATAAATTAACATACTCAGTTCCTAAAAAATCAAGCATAACATCAGTATAAAAACTAAAAGATCTAAAATTCCATTCATAGCTATTTTGTGAAATAGGATCAGTTGATATACCCCAATCAGATTCCCAAAATAAATAGCTATCTAAATCATTACCTACATCAAAATTAACTGTGCCTGCCAATAATGTCTGTTGAAAATCCATACTCATATCTAAATTAGTTGAGCCTTGCTCAGGAAGAAAAGAATAATCTCGGCTAATAGCGATTGTTCTAGTACCATCAACTGTATAAGACATTTGCATAGAAGCTGTTCCAGTAGACACCCAAAGCTCTCCTGTCTCTGGATAAGTTCTATAACTCATAATTCCTGAGATTACATCATAGCTACCACCGGTAGTCTCTATAGAGGTGTTTTTTTCATAGTTATAAATTGCTGAAGTAGGTACAACTTGAGTAGGAGAACTACCTCCTCCTCCACAACCTGAGAGAAAATAAAAAAATAAAATATAAATCAATTTCTTGTCGTGCATAAAAATAAATCTAAAAAAGATAACTAGTAGATATTTTGAATACATTACTCTTAAAATCAAAAAAATCGATATTTGAGTTATTATTAATATATTCATAACTTAATGTTAAAAATAGTCGGTCAGAAAAATTTCTAACTACATCAATATTAAATTGTGATAAATTGGTAACTCTATACGCAGTAGTCAATAAGCTATCAGAAGAATCATATAAATAAATATCAGCATTGTTGTATAGCGTTTGCTCAAATGATGCGCTTAAAGATGATGACCAAGTATTGGTAATAGGTATATCAACCTGTAAGCCTAAATATTGAGTTTCTCCAGAATAGCTAGTAAAAGTATCAAATACTGTGAGGTTACTATTAATATCTATTGAACTATAATCATTATTATTTTCTATTAAATATGAATAGTTAACAAACCAATTAGTTTCTGCAATGCTCTGCAAACCAATAGCAATCATCTTCGAAGAACCTGCATACTGATAATAAGCCATATCTCCATTTACTGATTCTTGATAATTAAGCTCAGCTAATAAAACAAAATTATCATTAAGGAAAACCTCATCAAAAAGACTGATATCTATCTGATCTAGGTATTTTTTATCTGCTAACCATATTTGACTAGACGAAAGATTTATTCTCCATAAATGTGAACTAAGCCAATCTTGATTAAAAATTCCTTCTTGCTCAATAAATACTGTATTTGCAGAAATATTATAGTCACTATAATCTGTATAATTTTCCCCAAAAAATGTTCCCCCAATATTAATATTTGAGTTATCTAAACTAAATAAATTCATGCTTGCAGCTAATATTATATCTTGAGTGATATCATTTTGATCTGTACCAATCAAACCATTTGGATCAATTATTCCATCTTGGCTACTTAAGCCAAGTTCAACAAATAAATAGCTACCATCCTGGGCATTATATAAAGGTTTATAATCATACGAACTATCGTTCTCTATTTCTAATAATGAATTATTTGCTAACTCATTAGCCTCCATATCATCAATCTGAATCGCTAATTGTTCTAATGAATTAATTGCTATATCTACTTCACCATTCCTAAGAGCAATCATAGAAACATAATACTTAGCAACATATGAATAATCAGAATCATTTAACAAAATAAAATAATTGAATGCTTCTGAGTCTTGATCAAGCGCATAAAGAGTTAAACCAAGTGCATATATTATATCTATATTATAAGGCTGCTCTTCATAAAGCTGCTCAAACTCATTGAGTGCTGATATGTAATCTTCGGCTATAAAAAAATCCACAGCTGAATCATAATCAGCACCATAGGTATTATTAATTAAAAAAAATAAAAGAAATGCTAGGTGAATAATTTTTCTCAATATAATTTTCATCAAATATTTTAATTAAAAAAAAACCACCCAATTAATAAGATGGGTGGTTTTAAACTAATATAAGAAAATAGCTTTAACTAGACTTATTTCGAGGCTGCCTAGCATTTCTACTTTTATTATTTCTTTTTCCTTTTGCAGATTTTCTTGCCTGCTTCTTTGCATCAGCTTTCAGGGAAGCCTGAAGATCTGAATTAGAATCTATAATATCTTTAATTGTAGCTCTTTGCTGAGATTGAAGAGTCGTAAGCTGATCTCGAAGTGATTGAGTATCTTCTTTGGTAGCTCCCCCCTGACGTGCATTTTTTATGTCAGTCAATATAGATGCCATAGAAGCTCTATTTGATTCTAGAGAAGAAGATTGAGATGAAGAAGCAGCTGCTAATATCTTATCCATAGTTTTCTTAGCACTCGCACCTTTTGCAAATCTACCAGCAGCATTTGCAGTTCTTTTTTCGCTTGCTATAGTGCTTTGAAGATTAGTGTCATTTTTTATAGC
>JAYZFC010000005.1:0-242180 GCA_036337035.1 Pseudomonadota bacterium
CCTTGGGCATGGACAGTATTGACCGTTAAAAATGAAGCAGCAGAAGCAACTAAAACAGAAGCTAAAGCTGAGAAAAATACATTTCTATTCATCTAATTGTCCCCTTAAAAATTAAAAAAATACAATCAAGCAAATCCCATATAACCTAAACGAAATAGAGGAAATTACTTGAGTTCTGATCTGATGTTACTTTCTTACCAATAAAAAGTCCAATTGATAATTACATTTATTTAATTATTTTAATAATATGTTGTTTTTTTATCACAAAAATATGCTATTTAATCTAAGAATGGACATAAATAATCTACTTTCTTCCAGTTTCTGCCAATAATAATACCTCTTTGGCTTCTTTTACCAATAAAATTGGCTAGCTCATTTGATTTTATAATTTTTTTTCTTTCGCCCGAAATAATCACTAGAGACTGATCTTGCGATAAAACGCAAGCACTGACCATATGCGTATTTGTTTTTTTGGGTAAAGATAAAATCTTATTTCCTTTGCCTCTGCTTAATGTAGGTAACTCATTAATATTAAACAGTAGGAGCCTACCATCGCTGGATACCGCTGCAACATATTGACCCTCCTCTCCAACAGGTTGTGCTGGGATGACTTCAGAATTTTTAGGAAGATTAAGAATAGCTTTTCCAGATTTATTCCTAGAATAAAGAGAGTTAAGCTCAACAACAAAACCATATCCAGCTGAAGATGCAACTAACCATTTATCATTTTCTTTTCCAAAAAACATAGATTTAAATGAAGCCCCATCATCCAGTTTAAATCGACTAGCAACAGGCTCTCCTTGACCCCTAGCAGAAGGAAGTTTATGCGATAATAAGCTATATGCCTTGCCTTTATTGTCCATAAAAACTACTGTCTGGGTGCTTCTGCCAAATGCGCTTGTTAGATAACTGTCATTTTGTCTATAGGTTAGTTTATCTAAATCTATATCATGACCTTTTGCTAATCTGACCCATCCATTCTTTGATAAAATAGCAGTTACTGGATCATTCGAAACAAGTTTAGATTCGTCTATTGCTTGAGCAGCTTCTCTTTCTACAAGAAATGTCCTTCGGCTATCTCCATGCAACTCAGCCATCTCAGCTAATTCATCTTTAATTAGTGAACTAATTTTTGATTTTGATTTAAGAGTACTATCTAATTTTATTTTTTCATCAGTTAGCTCTTCCAGCTCAGCTTTAAGCTTTATTTCTTCTAGTTTTGCTAAGAATCGTAATTTTAGATCTAATATTGAATTAGCTTGAATTTCAGTTAATTTAAAACGCTTAATTAATTTTGCTTTTGGATCATCTTCTTTTCTAATAATAGCTATGACATCATCTATATTTAAATAAGCAATTAATAAACCATCTAAAATATGCGTTCTTTCTAAAACTTGGTCTAATCTATTCTTTATTCTTTTCTTAACTGTGGTTGTTCTGAATAATAGCCATTCTTCTAAAATATTTTTCAAGTTAAAAATTTTAGGCCGGCCATCTAACCCTATAACATTGATATTGACTCTTATTGATTTCTCTAAATCTGTTGTCGCAAAAAGATGGCTCATTAATAAAGACAAATCAACTCTATTTGATTTTGGTGTTAAAACTAATCTTGTTGGCGATTCATGATCTGATTCATCTCTTAAATCATCTAGCATAGGAAGTTTTTTAGCTCTCATTTGAGCAGCTATTTGCTCAAGAATCTTTGCGCCAGAAATGTGATGGGGGAGCTCTTCAATAATAATTTCATTATCATGAATTTGATATTTCGCCCTTAATCTCAAAACTCCAGAGCCGTTTTTATATATATCTAATAATTCACTTTTAGAAGAGATAATCTCACCACCAGTTGGAAAATCAGGGCCTTTTATATGCTTCAATAGTTTGCCTAGAGTAACTGCTGGCTCATCAATAAGTCTAATTAGGGCTGAACACACTTCTTTAAGATTATGAGGTGGAATATCAGTAGACATTCCGACCGCAATTCCACTTACTCCATTTAGAAGTAAATTAGGTAATTGAGCAGGTAACATTTTTGGCTCTTGCAAAGTGCCATCAAAGTTTTGACTCCATTCAACGGTTCCTAAATGAAGCTCTTCCAATAAAGTCTGAGCATATTTTGCTAACCTAGCCTCCGTGTATCTCATAGCTGCAAAAGATTTTGGATCATCCTGAGATCCCCAATTTCCCTGGCCATCAATAATTGGATACCTATAACCAAAAGGTTGTGCCATATTTACCATCGCCTCATAACTTGCTGAATCTCCATGAGGGTGAAACTTACCTATAACATCTCCAATAGTTCTTGCTGATTTCTTAGGCTTAGAGGAGGCAGATAATCCTAAACCGCTCATTGCAAAAATAATCCTTCTTTGGACTGGTTTAAGCCCATCGCCAATAAATGGAAGTGCTCTATCAAGGACCACATACATCGAATAATCCATGTAAGATTTCTCTGTAAAAGTAGAAATTGGTACTTGCTCTATCCCTTCAAAATTAAGCTCTTGCTCTTTCATTGATTCCTCTTCGTTATTTTTAAAAAATTATAAATTAGCTAAATTTCCTTTTTCTTCCAGCCACGCTCTTCTATCTGCTGACCTCTTCTTAGAAAGCAACATATCAAGAATTTTTTTCTCTTCTCCTAAATCATCAATTGTTAATTGAGTCAGTCTCCTAGTGTCAGTTGCCATTGTTGTCTCTCTTAACTGTAATGGATTCATCTCTCCTAATCCTTTAAATCTAGTAACAGATAATTTACCTTTTCTACCTTCAGTTTCAATTCGATCTAAAATCATAGCTCTTTCAGCATCATCTAATGCATAAAAAATCTCTTTACCAACATCAATTCTATACAAGGGTGGCATGGCAACATAAATATGACCAGAAGAAACAAGTGGCTGAAAATGTTTTAAGAAAAGGGCGCATAACAGGGTGGCTATATGAAGACCATCAGAATCAGCATCTGCTAAAATACAAATTTTATTATATCTTAAACCATCTAGATTACTTGATCCTGGCTCCACGCCCAGAGCCACACTAATGTCACTTACCTCTTGAGAATTTAAGATATTATTTGACTCTAATTCCCAAGTATTAAGAATTTTGCCTCTTAAGGGCATCACTGCCTGAAATTCTCTATTTCTTGCTTGCTTTGCAGAGCCTCCTGCAGAATCGCCCTCAACTAAAAATAATTCTGTAAGTGATGTTTCCTGACTTGTGCAATCTGATAACTTACCAGGTAAAGCTGGTCCTGAAGTTATTTTTTTTCTAGTAACTTTTTTACTATTCTTAATTCGAGCCTGAGCTTTTTCAATTACTAAATTAGATATCTCCTCACCTGAGGTTTGGTTTTGATTTAACCACAAGGAAAAAGAATCCTTGGAAATGCTAGCCATAAAGCCTGCACACTCTCTTGAACTAAGCCTTTCTTTTGTTTGACCAGAAAATTGAGGATCAATCATCTTAACTGATAATATAAATGACACATCTTCCCATACATCTTCGGGAGATATTTTTAAGCCTCTAGGAATTAAATTTTTAATATTACAAAAATCTCTTAAAGCTTCTGTGATACCAGATCTTAGTCCATTAACATGAGTACCGCCTTGTAAAGTTGGTACTAGATTGACATAGCTTTCGTTCAAAGAATTTAAACCTTCCCTATGCCATACTAAAGACCATTCTGCAGCTTCTCTCTTTGCTTGAAATGATCCTGATATTGGATCCTTTGGTAAATAAATAGAATCTTTCAGAGAACTAATCAAGTAATCCTCTAGACCTGATTGGTAGTGCCAATTTTCATTAAATTTAGGATTTTCTGAATTTAACGATACATTTAGTCCTGGACATAATACTGCCTTAGCTCTCAAATTATGTTTTAGGTTATTTATTGAAAAAGAGGGGTTATCAAAAAAATCTGGATTAGGCCAAAATCGAATCGTTGTTCCAGAATTATTTTTTCCAATCTTACCGATAACTTCTAGCTTTCCTCGAGGCTTGCCATCAACATAGCTTTGGTTATACTCTTTGCCGTCTCTTTTTATCCAGATCTCTAAATTTTTTGATAAAGCGTTAACAACAGAAACTCCAACACCGTGAAGGCCTCCAGAAAACTGATAATTCTTTTCAGTAAATTTAGCACCAGAATGTAACTTAGTTAAAATTAACTCAACACCTGATATTTTTTCTTTCGGATGCATATCTACTGGCATTCCTCTGCCATCATCAGCAACCTCAAGTGAGCCGTCTTTATGTATCTTAACCTTTATTGATTTTGCATGTCCTTCAATAGCCTCATCCACACTATTATCAATAACTTCATGAGCAAGATGATTAGGGCGTGAAGTATCAGTATACATACCTGGCCGTTTTCGCACAGGATCTAAACCAGTTAGTACTTCAATATCAGCTGCAAGGTAATTCTTAGTCATTATTCGATTTTAATCAAAATAGCTGATTAGCCCAAGAAGAAAAACAAACTAAAAATTAAATTAAAAAGATATCTAATATAAATCTTGTATTAGTGACTCATGGACTGACAGTGGAATGCTTTTATTTTGGAATTCATAGTTGGGGTGGTCTATGCCAAAAGCTATTGCCGCGCCGTTTTTTATTAAAGATACGGTATTTTCATCAAACTCGAATCTTAAAAAATGAACAGCAGAAGTTTTTTCTTCATCGCTTCTTTCAAGATCTTCATCTGCAATTGCAAAAATTTTTTCATTCTCAATTAAAGCATAAACATGATCTTCGATACCAATAAGCTGGGATAATTTTTTTCGTCTCTCATCGACATCAGGTATTTCAATCATAAAAGTAGCCTTTAAGTTAGTTCCATCTGGTATAAGCGGATTATAAGCACTCAATTCCTCTTCAATAGCATCTAGCTCAAAAATCTTTTCTATACGTAAAACTTCTTGTACTTGATATTTTATTGTCAAATTATCTTCAAAATATAGAGTCGCATTAAAGCCAATTGATACTTGTCTATTTTTTTTATGTTCTAAAACTTCTCTTCTAAAGCTATTTCGACATTTATGATACTCCTCTAAACTCATTAAGCCTTTTGGTGTTAGTTTCTTCATTTCATTAAATCCCGTAAGCATATCTTAAAAGCTGAATTGGATGCTTTGGCTCTATCTCATTATCAAGAGATGCTATTTGCTCAGCTGCCATTGGGCAATCGCTTGTAAATTCATTAGATTTTGAATCAGAAGCTCTTCTAACCACAGGTCTTGCTATCTTCCTTGAAGCTTCATTAAATTCCTTTTTAACCGCATAGGTTCCATCGTGACCGGAGCACCTCTCTATTGCATCTACTGAAGTATCTGGAACTAATTCAAGCAAATCTCTAGTTTTAAGGCCAATATTTTGTACCCTTAAATGGCATGGAACTTGGTAACTTATTTTACCTAGACTATTTTCAAAATCAGTAACTAGCATTCCAGCTTTGTGTCTAAGCATTAAATACTCAAATGGATCATAGAAAGCCTTTGAAACCGCTAAAACTTTTTCATCTTTGGGGAATAAAAGTGGTAGCTCTTGCTTAAACATCAAAACACAAGATGGAATAGGTGCTGTTATATCCCATCCTCCTTTTATTAAATTATAAAGCTTATCTATATTCTTATCTTTCATCTGCTTTACTGACTCTAAATCTCCTAACTCTAGCTTGGGCATACCACAGCATACTTCTTTATCTACTAGTTTTAACTCAATAGAGTTATGTTGAAAAACTGATACTAGATCCTCAACCATCTTTGGATGGTTATAGTTACCATAACAAGTTGTAAATAAAACTACCTTACCGTTTGTTGTGATTGATTCTTCACCTCGAATTTTAGATTGCTCAATTTTCTTAACAAGCTTTTTTTGGGCAGTATGAGAATGGTATTTTGGAATTGGTGCCTTCTCGTGAACACCAAGTGATGATTGTAGAATCTTTCTACCCAGCTTAGATTTATTAAAAGTATTTACTGATTCTTTGACAATAGGTATACCTGCAAACTTTCCTACCATATCTGTTGAAGAAAGTATCTTATCTCTATATTTAGTTTTTCCTTCTTTAAACTTCTTTGACTTAGCTCTAAGCATCAAATGAGGAAAATCAACTGCCCATTCATGAGGAGGAACATAAGGACATTTTGACATGTAACACATATCACAAAGATAGCAATGATCTATAACATCCCAATATATTTCTTTTGGGACTGAGTCAACTTCACCCGTTTCAGAACCATCTACTGCATCAAATAAAGTTGGAAAAGCATTACATAAATTGAAACACCTCCTGCATCCATGACATATATCGAAAACTCTATCTAATTCATCTGTAAGATTTGCCTCATTAAAGAATTCCTCCTCCTCCCAATTTATAGGATTGCGAGTAGGTGCATCTAAACTGCCTTCTCTAGGAGGATTCTTAGATGTGCTCATAAAAAATTTATTAAAAAAATTTATGTTGATTTAGTCATCGAGACTATCTAAAGCTTTTTGGAATCTATTTGCATGAGATCTTTCAGCCTTAGCTAAAGTCTCAAACCAATCTGCAATTTCCTCAAAGCCTTCATCTCGAGCTGTCTTAGCCATTCCTGGATACATATCAGTATACTCATGAGTTTCACCAGCGACCGCTGCTGCAAGATTATTAGAGGTTGAGCCTATTGGCTTACCTGTTGCAGGATCACCAACAGCTTCAAGATATTCTAGATGCCCATGAGCATGGCCTGTCTCGCCTTCAGCTGTAGATCTAAAAACCGTTGCTACATCGTTATAACCTTCAACATCTGCCTTAGAAGCAAAATATAAATACCTTCGATTAGCCTGTGATTCACCTGCGAAAGCATCTTTTAAATTTTGTTCTGTAGAAGAGCCTTTTAGTTCCATAATAATCTCCAAAAAATGATTACAAATAGATTGTGAATTAATTTACTAAAAAAACAATTCGTTTAATTCGATATTATTTATAGTTATAATCTATTAAACTACATCTTTTAAATGGTAATAATTATCATTTTCATTAGAGAATCATATGAATATTAAAGATCTAAGATATATTTTAGCAGTGAAAGATACAGGTAGCTTTAATAAGGCGGCTCAAATATGTAATGTCACTCAACCTACACTGAGTGGGCAAATAAAAAAACTTGAAGAAACATTGGGGGTTATTTTATTTGAAAGAACTACCCAATCAATAGCAATTACAGAAATTGGAGAAAAAATTATAGAAAAAGCTAGAAATATTATTAGAGAATCTGAAGAAATATCAGAATTAGCGCAATCATCAAAAAATCCATGGGAGTCTCCTCTAAAAATTGGAATCATTCCAACACTCGGTCCATATCTGCTTCCAAGATTTTTAAAACAACTAAAAAAGTTCAATAAAATTTCAAACCTGTATTTTGTTGAAGATATGACAGATTCACTTGTTGACCAGCTTAACAAAAACAAAATAGATGCTGCTTTTTTAACAACTACTCCTCCAGATAATCTAAATGAAATAAAGCTTTTTCACGAACCTTTTTGGATAGCATTCTCAAGCACTGATCCTCTTGAAAGATTACAAGAGGTTTCAACTAAAGATCTTGATCCAGAAAAAATACTACTCCTTAATGATGGTCACTGCCTCAGAGATCAGGCCCTTAGTTTTTGCTTCAATGAAAGAGCATCTTCAAGAAGATTTGATACTAGAGCAACTAGCTTAGAGACCTTAATTAATCTAGTTTCATCTGGTGAAGGCTATACTTTAGTTCCAGCATTATCAATTCAGTCTGCATGGACTACAGATATGGGAATAATCGTCAGAAAACTACAATCACCTGAAGCAACTAGAACTATAAGGTTGGTATTTAGAAAAACCTTCCCCAGAATTATGGTAATTAAAAAAATTGCTAAATTAATTAATTCTAATTTGCCAAATACTGTAAAATTGATCTAAGCTAATATCTCTTACTATCAATATATTGAAATTATGGAAAAAGAAAATAATAAAATTAAGGTTGAAAAATTAGAAGAATCTATAGAAGGCCTTGAATCACTAGTAAAACGGCTAGAATCAGATGAATTGCCTTTAGCTGAAGCATTGAAAGAATTTGAAAGAGGTATAAAACTTACTAGAGAGTGCCAAAAAGCTCTAAAAGAGGCTGAACAAAAAGTAGAGATCTTAATAAAAAATACTGATAGCGAAGATTTACAAGAATTTCATCTAGAAGAAGAATAAAGGTACTTTGAATTTTATTAATCTCCGCCTGTCAGAAGTGTTTATAGCCATTGCCACTATAAATATAAGGCTTATTTTTATAAAGAATTTTTACTTGATCTCCTTTCTTTAATTTACCAATTCTAGTGAAGGGAGTTTTTAATCTCTTAGATAATTTATCCAAAATTTTTCTATTGGACTTAGGAGCAGAAAAACATATCTCATAATCATCGCCACCATTAAGAGCATAATCAATGGCATCTTTTGATGGGTACGATATAGACAAAGCTTCAGATAGTGGCAATAGATCAATATTAATTTCAGCACCACAATTACTTGCATTACATAGATGACTTAAATCAGATACAAGACCATCTGAAATATCTATAGCTGAATTAGCAAATAACGATATCTCATTGCACTCCATAATTCGAGGCGAAGGATAATAAAACCTATTTACTAAAAAATTATATGCTTCATTATCTAGTGAAGCCTGTTTGGTAATTATGTCTAATCCTGCAGAAGCATCGCCAATACTTCCAGTAATATAAAGATCATCTCCTATATTGCCACCACTTCTTAAAAGTGGTTTCCTATCAATCTGCCCAATTAAATTAATTGATATGCTCATATCCCCTTTATTGGTATCACCTCCAATAAGAGAAACCTTATATTGGTCAGCTAACTTAAAGAAACCTTTAGAAAAATTTGAAATCCATTGCTCATTAGCCTCAGCAAAGGATATAGACATAGTACACCACTTCGGTATAGCACCCATGGATGCAATATCACTTAAATTAATTGCTAAAGATCTTGATCCTACTATCTCTGCAGGCGTATCTTTTGGGAAATGCACTCCCTCAATAAGAGTATCAGTAGTGATTACTATAGACTCATTAGAATTAATAATAGCAGCATCATCACCTATTCCTTGCAAGATATTTTTATCTGAGGAAGGTTTAGTAAAATATTTTTTAATTATTTCAAATTCATTATAATTCATTTAAATTTTTACCAACCTAACATTAATCTAAATTATTTTCTCAAATCTGCCTTATCTAAAACTGCGTTAATAAATTTATAAGAATCTTCTACTCCATATTTCTTCGCTAACTCTATCGCTTCATTAATAATGACTTTTGTAGGTATATCATTCTTAATCTTCAGTTCTTCAAGACCAATAAATAAAATCGCTTTACCAACCAAATCAATATTTCTAATATCACGACTAGCATTTTCTGAAATTAAGCTATTTAAATTATCCTGGTCTTTAATTATAGAGTCTAAAAGGTCATCAAAATATTCTTGATCTACAACTTTATACTCGGGATCAGCCTTAAATTGATCTAGTAAAAAATCAAAAGTGCAATTAGCAATTAGCCACTGATAAATTGCCTTTACTAGAAGCTCTCTTGCTGCGCTTCTGGATTGGGTCTTACGAGAGCCCTTTTGAACTAACATGATCTCCCTTTAAAATATTTCTAAACTAGCTATCTAGTTTGCTAAGGACAGATATCATCTCTATGGTGCTTATAGCAGCTTCTGAGCCTTTATTTCCAGCCTTGCTTCCAGCCCTATGAGTCGCTTGTTCTACATTGTCTACTGTCAATAAACCAAAACCAATAGGGATTTCAAACTCTCTCATAACTGATGCTATTCCAGAACTAGCCTCCCCTGCAACATAATCAAAATGGGTAGTCTCTCCTCTTATCACACAACCAAGAGCAACTAACCCATCAAAACGCTTAGAAGAAGCCAATTTTTTTAAAGCTAAAGGGGTTTCATAGGCTCCAGGCACTCTAACAACTTGAATATCATTTTGATCTACACCATGTAAAATTAAAGAATCAATAGCCCCAGATAAAAGCCTATCTACAATAAAATCGTTAAACTTAGAAGCTACTATCCCAATACGGAGGTTTCTTTTGCTAAAATCTCCACTAATAATTTTTACTTTCTTTTCCATATTTCTACCTATTTAATTATTAGACAGAAGAGATATATTCATCAACTTCTAAGCCAAATCCCGACAAGCCATGCATTTGTTTTGGTGAACTGAGAACTCTCATTCTTTTTACTCCTAAAGATCTTAATATCTGAGCACCAATTCCATACTGCCTCAATTCCCTAGAACTTTTTTGATCATTAATAACATCTTCTTTTTTATTCTTTAATGAAGATATAAACTCAATGAGTTCTCTAGGATCTTCTTCTTGACGCAGTATTACAATTATTCCGCTTTCCTCTTCTGAAATTCTCTTGATTGCATCATTGAGCGGCCACCCAAGCCTTGTATCTTTAATACCCACTACATCGCTTAATGTATTTTGAAGATGAACTCTCACCATAACTGATGAACCAGGGTCTATATTTCCTTTAATTAAAGCTAAGTGGACTGACCTATTAACATGATCTTCAAATGAAACCATCTTAAATTTACCAAACTCAGTTTTAACATCTATTTCTGAGATTGGCTCTACTGATTGCTCATTTTTAAGCCTATAACTTATAAGGTCAGCTATTGTTCCAATCTTAAGACTATGCTTCTTAGCAAAAGAAATAAGGTCATTCTTTCTTGCCATCGTTCCATCATTATTTAAAATCTCTACAATAACGGCAGATGGCTCTAACCCAGCAAGTCTCACTAAATCACAGCCTGCCTCCGTGTGTCCTGCTCGAGTTAAAACTCCTCCTGGTTGAGACATCACAGGAAAAATATGTCCAGGTTGTCTTAAATCTTCTGGTCTTGCATTTGGAGCTACTGCTGCTCTAACTGTTCTAGCTCTATCATGAGCTGAAATTCCAGTAGTGATACCTTGAGCTGCCTCGACCGAAACAGTAAAATTAGTTGAAAGATTATTATTACTTGAGACCATCAATGGCAACCTTAATTGTTCACATCTAGATCGGGTTAAAGTCAAGCATATCAAACCCCTACCGTAATGAGTCATAAAGTTAATATCTTCAGCAGAGATCTTAGAAGAGGCCATAACTAAGTCGCCTTCATTCTCTCTATCTTCATCATCTAAAATAACAACCATACGTCCATCACGAAGATCATCAATAATATCAGGGATACTATTAAAACTAGGTAAGACATTTTGTGATTTAATCTGTGTAACCATTTCTTTTTAACTATTCTAATTCTAAATTATCAAGCCTACTAGATAACTGTTTTTCTAAATACCTTGCTATCACATCGATTTCTATATTTACTTTATCACCAACTGAATAATAACTAATAATAGTATTCTTTTTTGTATAAGGCACTATGTTAAGATCAAAAGTATTTTTACTAACAGAATTAACTGTCAAGCTTACTCCATCAATACCTACTGATCCTTTATTCACTATATAAGGCATCATAACTGGAAGTGCCTCAATACTAATTATCGATGATTTGCCTTTAGATTTTATACTTTTTATTACCGCAACTCCATCTACATGACCTAAGAGAAAATGACCATCCAGAGAACCTCCTAGTCTTATTGATGGCTCAATATTAACTTTATCACCAACACAAATATCAGAAAAAGTACTAACTTTAATTGTTTCGCTTGATATATCTGCAGAAAAACTTAAATCCTGAATATCAACAACTGTCAAACAAACTCCATTAATAGAAATGCTATCACCTATCTTAAAATTCAAATCTTCAAGACTCTTGTAGCTAAAAATAATTTTCTTATCTTTAGTATCCTGGATGATGCTTAATACCTCTCCAACTCCTTTAACTATTCCACTAAACATCTTTTTCCCTTCTTAAAGTGAGACAAATATCATCATCAAAATTTTTAATTTCTGTAAATGAAAAATTATACCTATCACTTAAATCATGAATTTCTGGCAATGCAAACATATTTACTCCAATAGAGCCGATTATTTTTGGTGATATATAAACTATTAATTCATCAATTAAACCTAACTCTAATAAGCTACCATTTAATTTAGAGCCTGCCTCAACTAATATTTCATTGACCTCTAATTCTGAAAGCCTATTTAGAACTTCATTTATCTCACAATGATGATTTCCATTAACGATTTCTATTTGAGCTCTATTTCTTATTTTTTTTGAGATATTTTTTAACTCTTTTTTATTGGTAAATATTATTATATCGCCTGGAATAGATAAGCATTTTGCAGAATCGGAAATTGAAACTTCTGAATCTAAAATAACTCTAATAGGTTGATTTATTTCTACTGAATCTTCCAGTCTTGCGTTTAATGAAGGATTATCTGCAAATATTGTCGAACTTCCTGTCATTATTGCGCTAGAACGCGCCCTCCATCTATGAACATCCAGTCTTGAAGAATTTCCACTAATCCACTGACTAATACCATTATTAAGAGCTGTTTTACCATCTAGACTTATAGCTAGCTTGCTCCTAACAAAAGGCATATCTGATAACATTCTTTTAAAAAATCCATTATTCAACTCTTTCGATTTATTAGCCAAAATGCCTAATTCAACTCTAATCCCTGCTTGTCTCAACTCTTTAATTCCTTTACCCGATACTTTTGGATTTGGATCTTCAGTAGAGCATACAACCTTTGTAATACCAGATTGAATTATTGCCTTGGTACAAGGGTTAGTTTTTCCTTTAAAGCAACATGGCTCTAAAGTTACATAAAGAGTTGCTCCTGTCGCACCCTCTCTAGCTTGTTCTAAAGCTATTATCTCCGCATGTGGACTTCCTGATCTTTTATGATAGCCCTCACCAATAATTTTATTTTCTTTAACTACTAAGCTACCTACTCTAGGGTTTGGATCAGAAGTAAACAGACCCAACTTTGCTAATTCAAGGGATTTTTTTATATAGTTAATATCAGAATTTTTAGTCACTTATTCTCTTCTTTATTAAATAGAGACATCTGCTCTTTATCTAATGGTGAGCCTGACATCTCTTGTAATTTTTTAATCTCAGCCTGAAATTCTGTGATATCTTGAAAGCTCCTATACACAGATGCAAAACGAACATAGGCTACAGCATCAAGAACATGAAGCTCCTCCATAATCATGCCACCAAGAAGCTTTGCTTTAACTTCTCTTTCTCCTAATGTTTGAATACGATGAAGAATTCGATCAATGCTCTTTTCAATATCCTCGCTTTTAACTGGACGCTTCTCAAGAGATTTTAAAATCCCGGCTCGTAATTTATTCTCGTCAAATGGCTCTCTCCTTAAATCTTGTTTGATAACATTTGGCATTACCAACGAAGCAACTTCAAAAGATGTATATCTCTCCATGCAAGATAAACATTCTCGCCTTCTTCTAACTTGGTGACCTTCTGAAGCTAGACGGGAGTCAATTACTTTTGTTTCACTATGGTTACAAAAAGGACAATACATTAATCCTCCTACCATCCATTATTAAAGCCTATAAACAGGAAAAAGATCGCAAATATCTTTTGCATCTTTTTTAACAGATGCAATAGTATCCTGTAAATTATTACCAGAGCTCAAACAGTCAAGAATATCGGCAATCCAGTTAGATAGTTGTATTGTTTCTTTTATCTTAAATCCTCTAGTAGTAATAGCAGGAGTCCCTATTCTTAACCCACTTGTAACTCTAGGAGGTCGAGGATCATTTGGAACTGAATTTTTGTTAACAGTAATATTTGCTTGACTCAAAGCAGTTTCAGCATCTTGTCCTGTGACTTCTTGTTTTATAAGATCAACTAAAATTAGATGATTATCAGTACCTCCAGAAACAACCTTATATCCTCTTTCAATCATGACCTCTGCCATACATCTTGAATTGTCAAGAACTTGAGCTTGATACTCTTTAAAGTCAGGCTCTAAGGCTTCTGCTAAAGCCACTGCTTTTGCAGCTATAACATGCATTAAAGGTCCTCCCTGTGTTCCTGGAAATACTAGTGAATTAAATTTTTTAGTAAGCTCAGGATTCTCTTTAGCAAGGATTAGTCCACCTCTTGGTCCACGTAAAGTCTTATGTGTAGTTGTCGTAGTAACATCTGCAATATTAATTGGGCTTGGGTATAAACCTGTAGCTACTAATCCTGCAACATGAGCCATATCGACATGTAAAAATGCACCAACTGAGTCTGCTATTTCCCTAAAACGTTGCCAATCTACAACTCTAGAATAAGCTGAGAAACCAGCAATAATAACTTTTGGACGATGTTGTTCAGCTAAAGTGGCAACATTGTCATAATCTATCTGGCCAGTTGCATCAGTTATACCATACTGGATAGGATCAAAAATCTTACCTGAATAATTTACTTTGGATCCATGAGTCAGATGGCCTCCGTGAGAAAGATCCATTCCTAAAACTGTATCTCCCGGTTTCATCATAGCAAGGTGAACAGCTGTATTTGCTTGCGATCCAGAGTGCGGCTGAACATTAACATAGTGCGCATCAAAAAGTGTTTTTGCTCTCTCAATTGCCAATTCTTCTGCAATATCAACAAATTCACATCCTCCGTAATACCTTTTACCCGGATAGCCCTCAGCATATTTATTTGTTAGAACAGATCCTTGAGCTTCTAGCACTCTCGGGCTTGCATAATTTTCTGATGCAATGAGCTCAATATGCTCTTCCTGTCTCTTTTCTTCATTCTTAATTGCTGTATATAATTGATTATCAAAATCCTTTATACGGTATTCTTTATCAAACATTTAATTTATCCTAAAGTTATAATTTTAATAAAATAGCATAGAAAAATAAGGCTTAGCTATATGGCACAATATATTTACACTACAAACCAACTATCCAAGCTAATTCCTCCTAATAAACATATTTTACGCGATATTAGCTTAAGTTTCTTCCCTGGCGCTAAAATTGGTATCTTGGGTCTAAATGGCTCAGGCAAATCTACTCTTTTGAAAATTATCGCTGGTGTTGATAAAGAATTTGATGGTGAGGCGCGCCCACAAGCAGATATTAAGATAGGGTTTCTTCCTCAAGAACCAGAACTTGATACTAACAAAAATGTTAAAGAGAATGTTGAAGAAGGTATTACAGAATTAATTAAACTTATTGATCAATTTAACCTTATTAGTGAAGAATTTGCAAAACCAATGAGTGATGATGCAATGTCATCCCTCCTAGAAAAACAAGGAAAGCTTCAGGATTCAATTGATGCAGTGGGAGGTTGGGAGATAGAAAGGAAACTTGAAAGAGCGTCTGACGCTTTGAGGCTTCCCCCATGGGAAACTAAGGTAGATCAACTTTCTGGTGGAGAAAAACGAAGAATAGCACTTTGTAGGCTCCTTCTTTCAGAACCAGATATATTGCTTCTAGATGAGCCGACAAATCACCTAGATGCAGAATCTGTAGCTTGGCTAGAAAGATTTTTAGATGAATATAAAGGCACTGTAATGGCAGTTACCCATGATCGTTATTTTTTAGATAATGTAGCAGGCTGGATTCTTGAACTTGATAGAGGGTATGGAATACCTTGGGAAGGAAATTATTCTTCTTGGCTTGAACAAAAAGAAGCAAGACTAAAGATTGAAGAAAAAAAAGAACTAGCACATCAAAAAACAATCAAAACAGAGCTTGAATGGGTTAAGTCAAATCCTAAAGCTCGTCAATCAAAATCAAAAGCAAGAATACAGAGGTTTGACGAACTTAACTCAAAAGAATTTCAATCTAGAAATGAAACAAATGAAATTTATATACCTCCTGGTCCTCGTCTAGGAGATTTAGTAATTAATGCTAGTTCACTAAAAAAATCTTACGGTGAAAAAATATTATTTGAAGATCTATCATTTAGCCTTCCTCCAGGAGGAATAGTGGGAGTTATTGGGCCTAATGGTTCAGGGAAAACTACCTTATTCAATATTCTTTTAGGGTTAGAAAAAGCCGACTCAGGTGAAATAGAAACAGGCAAAACTGTAGCAGTATCTTATGTCGATCAATCAAGGCAAGCTCTAGATGACAATAAAACTATATGGGAAGAAATTTCAAATAGTCAAGATATCATAACTATTGGTTCCTATGTTATTCAATCTAGAGCCTATGTTGGAAAGTTTAATTTTAAAGGATCAGATCAGCAAAAAAAAATTGGTACTCTATCAGGAGGAGAAAGAAATAGAGTGCATCTTGCCAAAGTTTTGAAAAATGGTGGAAATGTTCTTTTTCTAGATGAACCAACAAATGATCTTGATGTTGAGACTTTAAGAGCGCTTGAGGAAGCATTACTTAATTTTCCAGGTTGTGCTGTAGTTATCTCTCATGATCGCTGGTGTCTAGACAGAATAGCTACACATATTTTAGCTTTTGAAGGTAATAGCGAAGTTTGCTTCTTTGAAGGTAATTATGAAGAATATTATGAAGACTTTAAAAAGAGAAGAGGTGAATCTGCTTATAACCCAAAAAGAATTAAATACAAAAGTATCTAATTTCTTTTAACTTAATATAAACATTTAATATTTTATTTGCTTATATAAGAAATCTTTAAGAAGAAGTCCAATTATAGGCATTATTAAAAAGTTTTTGCCATGGAGAATTTTCTTTCCATTCAGAGGGGTGCCAAGAATTCTGAACAGTCCTAAAAACTCTTTCAGGGTGTGGCATCATTATTGTTACCCTCCCATCCTTATTGGTTAATCCTGCAATACCATTTGGTGAGCCATTTGGATTTGCAGGATATGTTTCTGCAATGTTACCAAAATTATCAATATATCTAAAAACAGTAGATTCTTGGTTTGATAGTTCCATACTAGCATCAGAAGAAAACGAAGCTCTCCCTTCACCGTGTGATGTAACAATTGGTAAAACTGAACCTGCCATCTCGCTAAAAAATATAGACCGAGTTTCTTCAATTTTTACTAGAGAAAATCTTGCCTCAAACTGATCAGATCGATTTCTAATAAATGTTGGCCAACTCTCTGCTCCAGGAATAATATCTTTCAAAGAAGCAATCATTTGGCAACCATTACATACTCCTAACACAAAAGAATCCTCTCTACTAAAAAATGCTTGGAACATATCTCTAACGGAAGAATTATATAGAATTGATTTAGCCCAACCCTCTCCAGCACCTAATACATCACCATAAGAAAAACCTCCGCAGGCAGCAAATCCCTTAAATTTATTAAAGTTAATTTCTCCATTTAATAAATCGCTCATATGCACATCTTGGCACTGGAATCCAGCTCTATCAAAAGATGCGGCCATCTCTATATGGCTATTCACACCCTGCTCTCTTAGAATAGCTATCTTAGGACGAACTTTTTTAACAATTGAAGGATAGTCTGGAATCTTGAAAGTTAAATTAACATTTAACCCAGGATCATCTTTATTTATAATTGAATTATATGCTTCATCGGCGCACTCTGGATTATCTCTTAGGCGTTGCATTCGGTAAGATAATTCTGACCATTTTTTATGTAAATTTATTATTTGTTCACTATAAATATTTTTTTTATTTTGACTAATTGAAATATTTTTTGCTTTAGAAACTTTTGCTATAACCTCACCATTAACATTATGTTTATATAATACTTTCATTATAAAATCTAAATCATCATCTCGCACTTGAATGACAACTCCTAATTCTTCATTAAATAAATATTTAATAATATCTTTCTCATTATCTGGAATATCTATCTCTAAGCCTAATCTAGACGCAAAAGACATTTCACATAGGGTGATAAATAAACCTCCATCTGATCTATCATGATAAGCAAGAATATAATTAGATTTTCTTAATTCTCTTTGACATTCAAAAAAGTTCCTAATAACCTCTGGAGAATTTAAGTCAGGAGTCTCGCCTCCAAAAATAGAGTGCGACTGGGATAAGCATGAACCACCCATCCTTTGCTTGCCGTTTGATAAATCAATAAATATTAGAGATGTTTGATTATCAGTACTTAACTCAGGAGTTAAAGTTTTCCTAACATCATTTACAGGGGCAAAAGAAGAAATAATAAGAGAAACTGGTGAAGCTACAATGTTATTTACATTATTATCTTTCCATTTGGTTATCATACTCATGGAGTCCTTACCAACCGGAATAGCAATGCCTAAACTTGGGCATAACTCTTCACCAATAGCTTCAACCATTTTAAAAAGATCATAATCATCATTAGAATATCCCGAGGCTGCCATCCAATTAGCTGACAATTTAATATCACCTAAATGAATTACATCTGCAGAAGAAATATTTGTTATTGCTTCTGCTACAGCGAGACGGGCTGATGCTGGGCCATTTTTTATAGCAACAGGAGTCCTTTCCCCTATAGCCATAGCTTCCCCTTTATAATCAATAAATGAAGAGCTAGTAACTGCAACATCGCTTACAGGTATTTGCCAAGGACCTATTAGCTGATCTCTAGAGGATAAACCTCCAACACTTCTGTCGCCAATATGGATAAGAAATGACTTATCTGCCACAGCAGGAAACTTAATTACCTGATTAATAGCATCAGATATTTTTATATCAAAAACATCTTTATCATTAATTACTTTTTTGTAACTACTAATCTCTTTAACAAGCTTTGGCGGTTTTCCAAAAAGTAATTCCATAGGCATTGAGACAGAATTATTTTCTAAGTGCTCATCAACAACCTTTAAATTTTCATCTTCTGTTAAATCTCCAATAATTGCATATGTGCATCTTTCTCTTTTACATAAATTTACAAAACTATTTAGATTTTCTTCTTTAACTGCCAAGATATATCTTTCTTGTGACTCATTACACCATAATTCCATAGGGGACATTCCTAGCTCATCATTAGGAATTTGTCGCAGTTTTATAATTGCACCTCTATTAGATTGATGAATAATTTCCGGGACAGCATTACAAAGCCCTCCAGCTCCAATATCATGGATAGAAAGGATTGGGTTATTAGAACCTAAAGTCCAACATGAATTAATTACCTCTTGCGCCCTCCTTTGCATTTCAGGATTACCTCTTTGAACTGAAGCAAAATCTAACTCTTCATCGCTTGATCCGCTACCCAATGACGAAGCTGCACCACCGCCAAGACCAATAAGCATCGCTGGTCCGCCTAAAACAATCAATTTCGCACTTATGGGCAAGTCTTTTTTGACAACATTTTCTTTAACAATATTGCCTAAACCACCAGCAATCATTATTGGCTTATGATAGCCCCTCCAACTATCATCATCATTCAGAAGACAGGTTCTAAAGTATCCTAAAAGATTTGGTCTACCAAATTCATTATTAAATTGAGCAGATCCAATAGGCGCCTCTAACATAATATCTAAAGCAGAGACAATCCTGCTAGGGTAGCCCGGCAAATTGCTTTCCCAAGCCTGAGGCCAATCTTTGACTTCTAAATGAGAAACTGTAAAACCAGTTAATCCTGCCTTTGGCCTAGCTCCTCTTCCAGTAGCACCTTCATCTCTTATCTCCCCACCTGATCCAGTAGATGCTCCTGGAAAAGGAGATATTGCTGTTGGATGATTATGTGTTTCAACTTTTATCACTAGATGAGCCTCTCCAGCTAAATAACCATAAACATTATCATGGGGATCTGGATAGAATAGTTGTGTTTTAGGTCCAGCGACTACTGCTGCATTATCATGATAAGCTGATAAAATATTCTTAGGAGCATTCTCATATGTATTCTTTATCATTTGAAATAAGCTCTTATCTATTTTCTGAGAATCAATTAACCATTTTGCATTAAAAACTTTATGTCGACAGTGCTCAGAGTTTGCTTGGGCAAACATCATTAATTCGACATCAGTTGGATCTTTTTTTAAAACAGAGAAACCCTTGTATAAATAATCAATTTCCTCGTCTGAAAGAGCTAAAGATAATGAGTTATTCTTTTCATGAAGAGCTAACTTACCTTTTTCAGACAAGCTAATAATTCCTAATGGGCTTGGTACATTTTCTTTGAAAAGATGTTCTCTTGATGGCTCAGATAATAATAAAGACTCAGTCATTCGGTCATAGAAAAAAGATCCCATCAAGTTTTTTTCTTCATCCTTAAGTGAGCCAGAGAATGAAATAGAATAAACTCTTCCACGCTCAATTCTCTTTATCGGTAATCCGCATATATTTGCTATATCAGTAGCTTTAGAGGACCAAGGGGAGATTGTTCCGATCCTAGGAATAACAAAAAAATTAACTGATCTACTACTAACTGCTTTAGGATTCTTTCCATAACTCAATAAAGCATTTAGTATTTTTTCTTGATTACCATCCAATGATGAATAAGTATCAATATAGTGAATATAGCGAACTTCAAGATCAGATATCTCTGGCAATATTGATTTAATCTGTGAAATTATTTTTCTTTTGCGGAAAGTTGTCTCTGCTACTGGACCTAGAGTACTTAGCATACTGTTTCGCTACTAAGAGAAGACATCATAACTCTTATCAAAATTTTATTTATCTCCTGAACTGCCCTTACTTCCATCACTAGAAGGGGCATACATTGGCATGGGAAACTGCGCTATGTTACCACTCTCTGCATTAGTAACTTTACTTGTCCCTTGCTTCTCAACTTCGTCAATCCTAATAATAGAATGCATTGGAATATAGGTTCTATTAACTCCTGAGAATTCTGATTGAATTTTTTCTTCTGAAGGATCGACAACAACGCTTGAGCGCGTGCCAAAAATAAGCTCTTCTATTTCTATAAAACCAAATATACCACCATGACTAATGCTTTTTGCATAAATCTCAAAAACCTTGCCTTGGTTCATAAAAATTATCTTATAAATTGGTTTTGAACTCATTTTTTTTAAAGAAATCTATATAACATTCTAAATCTTATCATACCAAGCATATTAAAAAAACTGATGCTTACTGTCAGCAAAAAAATTAAGTCCAATCTTTATATTTACTAGTCTTACCAATACCAGGATTAAAGGTATTAGTTGGATCACATTCTTTATAAAATTCTTTTAAATCAGGCTTAGCAGCATACTCATGTCCAACATTATGCTCTGCAGGATATTCTGCTCCTCTCTCATCAAGAAAATCTAAAATTTGATTTTTTACCTCTATGACATTGAAATTATTTTTTATTATATAAATTCGATGAAATACATGGCAAAGAAAATGGCCATATGAAAATTGACGAAAAATCTTGTCACCAACTTCTATAGGTATTGCTTCTGACCATTTATCATCATTTCGCCTTAATGCAACATCGATAGGAGCCATAGCTCCATTCTTGAAGCCATTAACTAAATAGTAACGATTAATTGCCCCTCCAATAACAAACCTGTGTAGTATGGCTTTTTTTGACTCTTCATCATTACAAACAAAAAAACTACCCTCAAAATTATCGAAAAAATTATCGAAAAAATTTTGAGCTTCATCTACTCCATCACCACTCGTTTCTAAAATAAAATGGAATTTGTATCGCTGTCGAAAATTTTCTAATCTTTTGGGTAAATGATTTGGCCAATAATGACTTAAAATCTGCATGATATGATCAGAAAAGTTATTCGACAAAAAAGGAAAATATTTAGCAATTCGATCAACCCGCCTTTTAAAAGCAAACAACTGTGGAATAAATTTTGATCCAAGCTTATTAACTATCAAAAATATATCTTTGCCATATTTTTTACTAATGTCATAACAATCTTGGTCAAAATACTCACCACTTATAGGTAAGTTCTTAAAATTTGATAATATATCTAAGCGAATCTTAGTCATTACATCTGGATTGTTTGTGCCAATATAAAACACTCTCTTTTTAACCGCCTTAGGAAAAGTATCCAAGCGCACAGCAAATACTACTAACTTTCCCGCGCAGCCTGACGCTTCGTGTAAACAGTTGGAATTATTATTATAGCGAGAAGGCGTATCAGCGCTGATATCACGAACAACCTGATCGTATTCATTACCAGAAGCTAGCCTATTCGAAGTCTTAATATCTTTTTCTGTATATTTTTTCAACTCAAGATTAGTAAGAATTTCTTCTGGTGTATCTCCCAAATAAATATCTAAATTATTGACTAAAGAGAGCAAACCATCTGAACCAATACGAGCAAATAATGCAAGTTCAGTATACGCTGGGCCCCGCTGCACTAAAGCTCCGCCAGAATTGTTACAAATCCCTCCAATAATAGAGGCGCCAATACAAGATGAGCCAATTACAGAATGTGGCTCACGCCCAAACTCTTCAAGCTTATCTTCTAACTCATACAAGGTACTTCCAGGTAAAGCAATAATTTGTTTAGCATCATTAATGAGGTGAATTTTATTAATCCGTAAAGTATTAATAATAACAATAGGTCGGTCATAATTACTGCCACTTGGAGTTGAGCCCCCGGTCAAACCAGTATTAGAAGCTTGCATTATAATGGCAACTTGTGCTTGAGTGCACAAACCAAGGACTTCCCATATTTCCAATAAGCTCCCCGGTCTGGCAATTGCTAATGCCTCTCCAGAACCAATCCTAACTCCTTCTGTGTATGGCCCCATTTCTGATCTTTTTGTTAAAACAAAAGAATCACCAATAAGCTTTTTTAAGCTATTTATTAAGTTTTTATTAGTAATGGTAACCCCTTAAAAAAGCGAATTAGCTATTTAGAAAATAATTCATACTATTAGGAAATAATATAAAAAAATATATTATGATTTTAATTAAAAAATTGCAAAAATTACATTTCTATAAAATAATAAAATATATATTTTATATTAGTGAGAATAGATTGATTTCTTATCTTTGGATTGGCCTAGGTAGTGCTCTTGGAGGCATAACACGTCATTGGTTTTCTATTTTTTTCGATAAATTAATCGTGTCATCAATGCCATGGGGTACAATATTAGTTAACACACTTGGCTGCTTTGCCATAGGATGCTTTTCATATTTAATAAGTCTTGATCAAAAGTCGCTACCAGTTGATTTTAATTCTTTTCTTTTAATTGGATTCTGCGGTGGCTTCACAACATTTTCTGCATTTAGCATGCAAAGTTTCAATCTTATAAAGAATGGTGAATGGTTAAATATGTTCGGAAATATAGCCATTTCTGTAATCATATGCCTTATTGCAGTTTTCCTTGGTTATTTTTTAACATCTGTCTTAAAAAGCACATAATTACTTGGATTTTTGAACTTAAGTAAAATATTTTTGCATAAAAACAACAATAATATTTCTATAAAATCTCGCTATAGAGCTAAGAAAAGCTTAATATCACTAAATTATTAGTTAAATAAAACAAACAACAAAACAAATAACCTGACTTAACATATTGTTTTAATAGGGGGAGATTTAATGTCAACTTTTAAAGAATTCTTATTCATAAGATCCAGTTATATTGCGATTCTTGCTTTACTTTCATTTGGGTCAACATCAATTTACGCTCAAGAGTTAGAAGAAATTATAGTTACAGCACAAAAAAGGGAACAAAACCTTCAAGATGTACCGCTAGCAATTTCTGCTTACACTAAAGACTTTTTAAATGAAAATTCAATTAAAGATGTCTACGATCTACAAGTAAGTTCGCCCGGTCTTATTATTAGTGGTAACCAAACTTCTAGTACAGGTAATTTCACAATAAGAGGTGTTGGAACTGGAGCACAAAATTTTGGCTTAGAATCCTCAGTTGGCCTCTATGTTGATGGAGTCTATAGATCAAGACAAAGCTCTATGATCAATGAATTAGTTGATATAGAAGCAATAGAAGTTTTGAGAGGTCCGCAAGGAACACTATTTGGAAAAAATAGTTCATCTGGAGCTGTACTTCTTAGAACAGTCGCGCCTTCTCATGAGCAAGATGCCTTTACGCAGCTTTCTCTTGGTGCATATAACTTACAAACCTTTAGCGGTGCTTTTAATGTGAGTATGTCAGATAATCTTGCTGCAAGAACAACTGTCTTTGATACTAGTAGGGATGGCTGGGCCAAAGTCACAAATTATCAAAATGATACTTATGTGCAAGGTAGAAACAGATCTGGTATAAGACAACAATTCCTTTATACACCAACTGATTCTCTTTCTGTTAGAGCTATTTTCGATTATTCAAGAATTGAAGAAAATTGCTGTGCTGTGGTGGGATTAGTTGACAGCTTAGTAGCTCAAAATAGAACAGCAGCCAACGGCGCTCCAATTCCAGGTACAGATGCAGTAATACAAGGATTAGGAGGTCTAGTTTTTAAAACTGGTACTGCTAAAAATCTTGAAATGGGTTTTAACCAACTCCCTATGTCAATTTCCGAAGATAAAGGAGGATCAATTGAAATTACTTCTGAATTAGATAACCATACCCTTACTGCTATATCAGGTTATCGTGAATTTACTACTAATGATTCTTTTGATGTTGATTTTACAAGCGCCGATATAGCTAATAGAACTTATGGGGCTAAGCAATCTGGTTTCTCTCAAGAAATTAGATTAGCTAGTAATCTAGATAATGGAATTAACTACATATTAGGCGGCTACTGGTCACAACAATCATTCAATAGTATGGATCACCTAACAGGTGGAAAAATGATAGGGAACTATACCCTAGGTGTATCTCCTGATGTACTGGGTGCACTAATTAATGGAGCATCACCAACACTTCTTGGTTTTTCAAATGCTGCTTTTGGAACATCGTTTCCATTAACAGGACTTGCAGCTCACACTGTTGCAGGTAATACAATCCAAGACGAGGCTTATCAAAATCATAGAAATCATGCTGTTTTTGCAAAACTAGATTTTGATATTAATGACACAGTAACTCTTAATTTTGGAATAAGAACTACTTCTGAACATAAAAATATGCAAAGTTGGTTTTCCGAATCTGTTGTAACTCCAACAAAAAGTCAAACCAATACAGATGCAATCAAAGCGGCGTTAGGGATATTAGGAGCTAGAGCAGTTCAAGCTGGCGGTGGGGCGCCTACTTCTGGTGCTACTACAGCAACTCAATATAATACTACCCTTGCTGCAATGGATCCTACTCCATATCTCCCGGCATTAAATGTTTTGTTTGTCCCTGGATGGGCTAACTGCTCCATATCAGCAAGACTTTGTCCAAGAGATGCAATTCTTACAAGTTTTGATGATGTGAAAACAACAGGTGATTTTGGTCTAACATATTCACCGAATGATGACACAATGTATTATGCTTCTTTTAGTACAGGATACAAAGCTGGTGGAACTAATACTGACCGTATCGACACAGGTTTCAACACAAGTTTTGGTGCAGAAGAAACTGAAACTTGGGAACTTGGCATGAAAAAAGATTTTTCTAATATGAGATTGAATGTAACACTGTTCGATATGGATGTTAAAGGTCTTCAAACAAATACCTTTACTGGAACAGCATTTAATTTACAAAATGCAGGTAGAGTTGAAGTTGATGGATATGAGGCAGAGATGCTTTGGCTTCCAGGTGATGATATTACAGTTTCATTATCTTATGCTCAAACAATGGCTAAATTTCAAGACTTTGAAAAAGGTAATTGTCAGATAGCAAGTATCTTTCACTCAGCAGTTCAGCCTGACGCATCAGATAAAGCAGCTAATGGATACTGTAATAGATCAGGCGGAAGAGTTGGTGGTGTATCAGAACATTTTGGTGTATTAAATGTTTCAAAACAATACAACTATTCTAGTGGCAATGCTCTTACTTTAGGGGCGGAGTACACCCACTATTCTGATATGATGATGCACAATAATAACGATATGCTTGCTTTACAAACAACTGTTTCATTAGTTAATTTAAGAGCATTGTATTCAACAGCAAATGGCATGGACTATACATTTTGGGTAAGAAATGCTGCTAATTCTTTCTGGCATGGCACAGTTTTTGATGCCCCTCTTCAAGATGGTAAGCTTGGCACTTACCCAAGAGAGCCAAGAACTTGGGGTCTAAACATAAGAAAGAATTTCTAAATTTATAAAAATATACAAATAAAACCACCTACTGTAATTATTTTAGTAGGTGGTTTTTTTTCGAGATTAAAATATGATTAGATTTTTACTGGTAGTTTTATTTTTTCCATTTTCTACAAATACATTTTCTCATCACTCAGTTGCTGGAATTTTTGATTCTGATATTCAACTAATCATTGAAGGAACTGTTACTGATGTTGTGTGGAGAAATCCACATGTTCATTTTACTATCGCAACTTCTAAGAATAATGAAATTATAGCTTGGGATGTAGAAATTACATCATTAAGCACACTAAGAAGAAGAAAGATAGAAAGTAATTTTATTGAAATCGGAGATAAAATTAGTGTTGCTGGTAATCCTTCAAGATCTGGTAGTAATGAGATTTATGTTAGAAATATATTACTTCCAAGTGGCTCTGAAATTATTCTTGAAAATTCATCTTCTGCAGTTTTTGATAACCAACATATCATTGGTCTTTCACAGCTAGAAAGAGCAGGAGATGGATCATCTCCTGATAAAGGCATATTTAGAGTATGGAGCACAGCAATTAATGCTGGCACTGGATTATGGCTAAGTAAGTATCCACTAACTGAAAATGCAAGAAAGGCGCGAGAAGAATTTGACCCTGTTAAAGATGGTATCACAGCAAATTGTAGAGCCAAGGGGATGCCGACCATAATGGAGCAACCATACCCAATGGAATTTGTACAGCAAACTAATGGAAATATTTTAATTAATCTTGAAGAATATAATACGACTCGTGTAATTCATATGACATCAGATACAAAAAAATCCTCTGAAGAAAAAAATCGCCTGGGAATATCTTACGGCAAATGGGAGGGTTCAAGTTTAGTTGTCAAAACAACTAATATTAATTGGCCTCACTTTGATAGAGATGGGATACCATTAAGCGAGGAAGTAGAAATTGAAGAGTACTTTACTCTGTCTGAAGATGGCAGTAGATTGGATTATAGGATGCATCTAACTGATCCAATCAATTTTACCTCACCTATTGTTTTAGGATCTGAGGAAGGCAAGCATTGGTTATGGTACCCTGAAATCAAAGTAGAGCCATTTAACTGCATTGTAGATAGTGATACTTAGATTAAAATATTTGCCATGGGTATGATTTTAAATTATCTCTGCATCCCGACAATTGTTCACCATAAACATCAGCCCTTTCCTTCACTTCGCTAGCGTATCTCTTAACATCATCATTAGTTTTCCAATTGCCAGATCTATAGCCCCCTAAACCCTCGTAATAAACGAGATAAAGGCTATATGCATCATTTTTATTTATTCCTAGAAGCCTACTACTTCTATCGTTATACCAGCCTATAAAATCCATTGCGTCTTCAAAATTATCTCTTCTTTTAAACCAACTAGAGCCAGTATCATTTAAATAATCTTGCCAGGCATCATCTGTAATTTGAGCATATCCATAAGCACTAGATGTTCTTCCCCAAGGAATAAGACCTAGAAAATAATATCTGGGTGGCTTGGCATCATGATCAAAACTTGACTCCCTAAAAATAAAACTTAATCCTACTTCTGGAAGCAATCCCCATCTCTGCTCAGTGCTAACAGCAGTACGATACCATCTTGGATACTCAGTAAAAATTCCACATAAATTGTTTGGCGAAGATGGAGGAGCTGAAGCACAGCCTGCTAGAAAAAAAATAAAAGATACAACTAAGAGCTTATACAAAAAAACACCTCTATAGCATTATAAAACTAATGAATTAAAAAAATACTTATCGGATATTACAAAACTATATTTTTTTGAATCCACGCAGCTATTCTATCATTAACATTTTCTAATTCAATTAAAAAAGAATCATGGCCATGCGAATAGGAGAGTCTTTCTAATGAGGCGTTTGGGATATATTTTGCTAATTCCTCTTGTTCTGATAATGGATATAGAATATCAGTATCTATACCTACAATAAGCGCTGGCTGCTTTATTTTTGATAATACCTCGAAATATTCTCCTCTATCTCTTGATACATCGTGCTTGTCCATCGATTGAGTTAATTTAACATAGCAATTAGCATCAAAACGATCTACTAACTTATCTCCATGATGATGCAAATAAGTCTCAACAGAAAAATGGTGTGAACCATTCTTCTCAATCTTGTCTCTCCCAAACCTTTTGCCAAAAGATTCAAATGATCGATAAGAAATCATTGCTATCATTCTTGCTATTGCAAGTCCTGACTTAGGGCCTGCCCCTAAAGAATAATTACCATTCTTCCAATTTGGGTCATTGTATATTGCTTGCCTTTGCGCCTCACTCCAAGCTATGCACCAAGCAGAATGTCTTCCTCCAGTACCTATAACAATTACACCTTTAATGTAATCATCAAAAAAAGACCATTCTAAAGCCTGCATACCCCCCATTGATCCACCAATACAGAAAGATACACTTTTAACGCCTAGCTCATCTAAAAGTTTTTTATGTAAATTAACAGTATCTCTTATCGATGGGATAGGGAAAGCATTACCGTAGATATTCCCTGTATCAGGATTGATTGATAGCGGAGAAACTGTTCCATAAGGTGAGGCAATAGCATTTGCACAAATAATAAAATACTTATCTGTATCTAATGACTTACCTGGACCAACTAAATGAGACCACCATTCATCTGCATTGCAGTCTCCAGTCAAAGCATGACAGATGACGACGGCATTATCAGCGCTAGTGTTCAATTTGCCCCATGTTTTATAGGCAACTTGAATATCTGTTAGCGTAGTTCCATCCTCTAATTTAAATTGAGGAAAAGACTTAACGCTATGTGGCATAACTTACCCCAGCTATATTGAAAAATATATCCTTGCAGCCTCTTATTTTGCAGCAGCAAGCCCTTTATCTATATCCTCAATAATATCATCAATATGCTCAATACCAATCGATAATCTTACCAACTCTGGAGAAATTCCGGCATCCCCTTGCTGATCCGGGTTTAATTGTGAATGAGTAGTAGTAGCAGGATGAATAGCCAAACTCTTAGCATCACCAACATTAGCCAAATGACTAAACATTTCAACTCCTTCAATGAAGTTTTTACCTGCCTCAAGGCCGCCCTTTATACCAAAAACAACCATAGGGCCTCCCATCCCGCTTAAATACTTCTCATTTAATGAATGTGAGGGGTCATCAGGCAATCCCGGGAATCTTACCCATTCAACCTGCTTGTTGTCCTTAAGATACTCAGCTACAGCCTTAGCATTTTCACAATGCTTTTGCATTCTAAGTGGAAGAGTCTCCAGCCCTTGAGCAAAAATCCATGCATTATCAGGAGAAATACAAGCTCCAAGATTTCTTAATGGAATAACACGCATTCTAATTGCATAAGCAACCGGAGCTAGAGTATCTGGTAAATCATGTGCCCAACGAACTCCATGATAACTGGACTCTGGCTCATTCATTAAAGGAAATTTGTCTCCCTTCCAATCAAATTTCCCAGAATCAACTACTACTCCTCCAATTCCAGAACCTGCTCCTCCCATCCATTTTGTTAATGAGTTTATAACTATATCGGCTCCAAAATCTATTGAACGCTGAAGAACCGGAGTAGTAAAAGTTGCATCAACAATTAGAGGAATGCCGTGTGCTTTTGCAATATTAGAAATTGCTTCAATATCAGCAATATCACAAGCTGGATTTGAAAGCGTTTCACAAAATAATGCTTTTGTATTAGAAGTTATAGCTGCAGCAAAATTTTCAGGTGTATTTGGATCAACAAAATTAGTCTTAATACCAAACTGAGGCAAAATATCATTAAACATGGTAAATGTACCGCCATACAAATTATCAGCCGAAACAATTTCATCGCCTGCTTTACAAATATTATTAATCGAATTAAAGATAGCTGCAGTTCCAGAGGCTAAAGCTAAAGCAGCTGCTCCTCCCTCAAGGGCAGCAACTCTTTGCTCCAAGGCATCTTGAGTAGGATTCATCAGTCTTGTATAAATATTTCCTAATTCTCTTAAAGCAAAAAGATTGGCCGCATGCTCAGTATTGTTGAATTGAAATGCAGCAGTTCTATAAATAGGTATAGCTCTAGAATTTGTAGCAGTATCAGGCGCTGAACCTGCGTGTACACATTGAGTTTCAAGCTTCAATTTTATTCTCCATTAATTTCATTATTTTTTAAGATCGAGTAGGATATCATTAGTATTTATATAATTCTTGAATATTAACTCTAATTCTTATAACTTTTTGCTATATAGGTAAGCTAAGTTAATAAAATACTAAGAAATAAATATCAGTTGTAAAAGATAATACAAGATGAGTAATTACAAATAATTAAAGCCAATTATGTTACTCAATACCAACTAAGCTTAATAATTCCTCACTATACTGCGATCTAGCTTCCTCATAAATTGGTGCAACTGCATCAATAAATGCCTGTCTATCAGATTCTGTTATTCGCAAAATCGTACCTCCAGCCTCTTTAATAGCTACCTCTGAATCTATTTCTTCCTGTATATGAAGCTCTCTTTGAAAGGCAATAGCATCTTTAAAAGCTAATCGTATCTCATCTTGTAATTCTTTTGGCCAAGCATCAAATGACTGTTGGTGAACAAATATGGGTCTAGAAATATAAAAATGGTTTGTTTCGCTATGAAACTTATGAAAATTATGAACTCCATATGTAACTGTATTTACAAAAGGATTTTCTTGAGCGTCTATCTCTCCAGCTTTAACACGGGCTATAACTTGAGTTAAATCCATAATTTCTGGATCAGCACCCAAGAGTTCAAAAGTCCGTTTCTGCACTTCACTAGGTAATACTCTAATACTTAAATCATCAAGATCACTTGGTACTCTAACTGGTCTAACTCGATTAGAGATATGTCTAAAACCATTTTCAAAAAAACCTAAAATGCGATAATTCATCTTCTGCTCTAAATTGGTTGCTAGCATTTCACCGAAGGCGCCATCTACTGCTGCTCTCGCTTCTTCTGTATCAGAAAAAATAAAAGGTAAGTCGGCAACTCCTAGCTCAGGAACTCTAGAGGTCATATAACTACTAGACTGATAACCAATTGTAATAAGCCCGCTTTCTACTAACCAGAGAATATCTGAAGCTGGATAGCCTATATCCATAATATTATAGACATACTTTATATCAACTAAATCACCAAACTTTGCTTCTAATCGATCACCAACTTGCTTTAAAGCTAAACTAAAGCCAGTTGTTGGTGGACCATATCCTCCCATAATTATTTGAATCTGCTCGCCTGTAGCAGAAAGCGGTGCATTTTGATTTACTTCCATATTTTGATCCATATTTTGTGAACAACCTGCAAAAAAAAGAAACAAGGCACTAAGTAAAACTGGTAATATTTTATATTGCATATCAACTAAACTCCTTTAATTCAACAAAAATAGCGCCTTAAGGCTGTAAAAAATTATTTAAAAACCCTTAATATAAGCTATTTTTCAAAAATTCAGTAACAATAACTTACTTTTTTCTAGTATAATAACATCTACTAGACAAGGTAGGAGAATTGTCTGAAACTTTTATTGTTAGTTTTTACAATAATTTGTTTGTCGACTTGTTCGAAAGTTACCCCTCCCCCTACTACTTTACTTCAAAATGTAATTGATTCTGGTTTATTTAGAGTTATCACCACAAACACTCCAACTACTTTTTATAAAAATAATGATGGTTTTCATGGTATTGAATATAAGCTCGCTAAAGGCTATGCAGATTATATTGGTGTTGATCTAGATATTTATATAGCTAAAAATTTTAATCATATTTTCTCTGAAATAGCCGATGGAAAAGCTCATGTAGCAGCTGCAAACTTAACAGTAAATCAAATTCATGAACAAATCGTTGAGTATAGCATCCCTTATTTCCAGACTAGCTATCAAGTTATCTATAAGAGAAATACAAAAAGACCAAAATCTTTAAATGATACATCTGAGGGTAGACTTGAAATCCTTGCAGGGTCTTCATATATTCAAATGCTAGAAGATGCCAAGATAAATAATCCTAATCTAAAGTGGAAAGAAGTTTATCATCCAAATATAGAGACTCTACTTAAAAAAATTAGTGATGGGGAGCTAGACTATACAATCGTAGATGCTAATTCATTTAAATCAATCCAACTATCTTACCCAGAAGCCGAAGTGGCTTTCTCTATAGATAGTAAAGAATCCATGTCCTGGGCATTACCAAAAAGCAATGATAACTCTCTAAGAGATAGTGTTAATGATTATTTTAATACTATTAGTAAATCAGGAAAACTGAATAGGATTATAGACGAATATTATTTTGTTTCAGAAAAAAAATTCAATTACTTTAACTCACGAGTTTTTCTAAATCACTATGAGCAAAGGTTGCCTAAATACAGAGATTTCTTTGAGAGAGAGGCGAAAAAATATAATGGTCTAGATTGGAAGCTTTTAGCTGCGCTTTCTTATCAAGAATCACACTGGAATTACAAAGCCGTATCTCCTACTGGTGTTAGAGGCCTTATGATGCTAACTCTAGATACAGCAAAAATGATGGGTATCAATAATAGAATAAATCCAGAAGAAAGTATTATTGGAGGAGCAAAATATTATTCTCAACTTTATAATAGGCTACCTAATAGAATAAATGATCCTGATAAAACTTGGTTTGCGCTTGCTGCTTACAATGTAGGATATGGTCATCTAGAAGATGCTAGAATAATAACAGAAAAACAAGGCATGAATCCTGATTCATGGAACGATGTAAAAAAACACCTGCCTTTACTCAGTGATTCAAATTGGTATAAACATACTTCTAGGGGCTATGCTAGAGGTGAAGAACCAGTAAATTATGTAGCAAATATTAAAAAATACTATAATGCTTTAAAATGGTTAACAGCTAATGAAAAAAGGGGAGTTCCTATTGAGGATCTTCTAGTAAATAATACTGTATCTAACGACGAGCTCTAAAAAAATCCTTAAGTATCTTCCTGCAATCATCTTCTAAAATTCCAGAATGAACCTCTATCGAGTGGTTTAAGTTTTTGTTATTTACTAGATCAAAAACAGAGCCACAAGCCCCAGCTATCTTATCTGAGGTGCCATAAATGATTCTAGAGATCCTTGCATGCACTAGAGCACTTGCACACATTGAACATGGCTCCAATGTTACATATAAGGTTGTATCTAGCAATCTATAATTTTTTATTGACCTTCCTGCTAATCTAAGTACATTAATTTCGGCATGAGCAGTTGGATCAGAAGAAGCAATCATAGAATTGCCAGAACCAGCAATAATCTTCTTATCTGAATTAACTAAAATTGCTCCAACTGGAACTTCTCCTAGTTCCATTGACTTTTTAGCATAGCCAAAAGCCTCTCTCATTAGATCTACTTGCATTTTTCCTTCATTAATAAAGATATTTTTTTACTGACTCCACCCTTTAAACTATAACCCCCCAAAGAGCCATTAGATCGGATAACCCTATGGCAAGGTATAGCTGATGGTAAAGGATTTTTTCCACAAGCATTTGCCACTGCTCTCGCAGATTTAGGGTGTCCAATAGCAACAGCTATCTCTTTGTAGGATCTAGTTTGACCTGCAGGAATTCTAATTATTTCATTCCATACTTTTATCTGAAATTCTGTACCAGCTAAAATCAAAATATGTCCATTACATATCTTCAAGTTTTAATAATAGCTCTCCTTTTGGAGAGTTAGAGGGAACAAATCTTTGAGCTCTCTCACCCTGAAAAACCTCACCAGTATAAATATTTCCCTCTGAATCAACATCAATCATATGTAATCCAAAAAACTGTCCTCCGTTCTCGCCCATATGGCCCATTTGTTGAACTAATTCACCAGTATCTCTTAGTAAAAACCAAATTCTATTATTTGTTAAGTCTGAGATGTAAAGATACTTTTGTTCTGGATCTGGAGAAAAAGCAACTCCTCCAGTAGATCCACCTACGCCTGTGCTAGGCATCAAGATAAATTCCTTTAAAAACTCTCCATCCTTTGTGGTAACATGAATCCGATTAGCATTCCTATCTGCAGCATAAACAAGACCATCGTTAGAAACATTGATAGTTAAATGTCCTGCAAAATCTATTGGCATTTCTCCATTAGGCTCATAATAGTGATCAGCATCATCAATACTTATCTCAGATAATGGCTTACCATAAGCACCCCATCCTCGCTTAAAACTAAGTGTATCTAACGCAAAAACTAGTACTCGGCCACCAAGATAATTATCAGCAACATACATTTCATTATCGGACTCGATTATTCTAATTTCCTCTATGCCGCCAACTATCATTGGAGTCTCTGGAGGATATTTCTCTCGAAAATCTCTAACTCTAGCAGCTTCCATAGCTTCAGCCTCAAGATCAAGAGGAGCCTCTTCTTCTCCAGCTACTCTTATAAAATTAGCGACTGGGCCTCTCCCGCCAACACCAGGGGTTCTCTGCTGATTAATTGGCAAACCAACTCTCCCTCCATTTTCTCTTTCAGGTGTTCGATCCATCTCTGCAACAAGAGTACCATGAACTGGGTCGTATTTTCTTACAGTATCTTGCCCTAGATAAACAAAGCCTTCATTATCGACATCCATTCCATGGCCTTGGGGAGCATCAAAACTCTGAATCACTTCACCTTTTCTATTAAACATAATCATAGAAGGAGGTCTAACACAACATAATGCAAGTGGCTGAGGCCTATTGCCAGTTAGGTCGTCTACTTCAGCGTGCAATTCAATAGAAGTAAGATCATTAGGGCGATTATAAACCCAAACATTATCGTTATGATCTACCGAAAGGCCAGTAACACCGCCCATTTTCCAATTATTAGGAAGCGGTTTTGGCCATGTTGGATCAAACGTATAAGTTAATGGTGATTGTGCTTGGCTTATATTATTTGAATACCAAGTAAAAAAAACTACTACAGAAAGAATAGCAGCAAAAATTCCTATAGTTTTATTTGTCATAAGAAACACCCCACTAAAATTGACTAAAAAATTCCCAGAACTTATCTGCAACATTTATACCATGTTTATTCTCTTTTGGTAAATTATGTCCAAGCTCATCAACTTTGTAATACCAGACCTGTGAGCTATTTATGCCATCCTTATAATGAAAACTCTTAGTATAATTATTAATATTAGTTTGGTGCACATTATTAGTTTCATTAAATTCTTTCCAAAAATTAATTATTTCATCCATTTCTGGCGCTCCTCCCCATCCCCACTCATTCAGCTCAATACCACTTATAGGAACAACATCATCATCTAAACTTGATATTTGAAGTACTGAGATTGGCCGTGACGGAGAACAGCTATCCCATGAGTATTTACTCATTGTTCCTATTACAGAAGCCATAGCTTTAAAAATTTCTGTTTTTTCACAGGCGAGCTTATAGGCCATAAAGCCACCATTAGATATTCCTCCAACAAATATTCTATCTGAATCAACTGAATATTGAATTTGAAGAAAATTAGTTAACTCCTCAAGGTATCCAATATCATCAACCTGGCTAGCAGTAGTTCCTGAATTCCAATGAAGCACGCCATAATCATCTCTTAGACCCTGTGGATACACTACAATAAATTTATTTAATTCAGCAATTTCATTCATTTGTAGATACCACATCACCTGCTCTGCCCTACCATAGTAGTGATGCAACATTAAAACCATCGGAGGGTTTTCAGGTAATTCATCAGGTATATGAATAATATATTCTCTAGTAGTATTATTGTGCTGGAAATCTAAAAAATCTCTTCTTAATAAATCATCTAAAGTAACAAAATGCTTACTATTTAAGCTACACGAGCAAATAAGTGCAGCTAATAAAAAAGAAGATACTATTTTTATTTTTTTTCCTTCCATATTTGATAATCTTCATCATTCACAATATAAGACCAATGTAAAAGAGATTGCTGAATCCTTTTACTAACCTGCATGCTGCAATCTACATCACATCCAGCAAGTTGAATTTTATTATAAATCATATTCCGCCATCGCCCATTAGGGCCACAAAAAGCTAGCCATCTTTTTATTTGTCTTTGATCATCTTCATGACTACGACCCAAATAATACTTACAATACCACTCAAACCAACCTCGTGGATCATCTTTATGAATCCATCCCTTCTTTTCCCATTCTTGTTGATTTTGACCAGACTTAACTTTAAAAAAATTTATATCCTTATTATATTTAGATGATAAATAATAATCTTTAGTTAAGCCCTCAAACCAATCTTTGGGAAAAATATTGTAATCAACTAATTCGTAAAAATAAGTACCTCCAAATATACCCTTATGAATCATCTGTTTTGGAGTTAGCATTGGCTTGAATAAATTAGCTATAATCATTAAAAAAATTATAATAACTTAAGAATATTTTCTGGTGGCCGACCAATAACAGCTTTATCTCCCTTTATAATAATCGGTCTCTCTATTATTTTTGGAAACTTAATCATAAAATTTATCAGCTCTTCATCGCTAATATTTTCATCATTTAAGTTATTCCGTTTATACTCCTCTTCACCTTTTCTTAGTATCTCTCTAATAGGAATGTTAAGCATTTTAATTAAGCTTCTTATTTTTGATTGGCTTAAAATATCCTGCAAATAAAGAAAAATTTCTGGATCTTGATTTTTTTCCTTAAGTAGCTTTAAAGCAGCTCGAGACTTGCTACATCTAGGATTATGATAGATTATTATTTTACTCATTATTATTCCCAATTTACTATATACATTGCCTCATTTCTTCTTAAAAAAGGAAGAGTAAAGGGCCCATTAAAAGTTGCTTTAATTGGCGACCCAATAGGGCTAATATTATCTTTTATAAGCTGTTTTTTTAATATATCTGAATGTTTATAAAAATTCTTATCGGATGATCGGCCTGAATATCTTATAACTGCAAAATAACCTGGCTCAAGATTTAAAATCTCTACATTATCATCCTTGGGAATAGGTATATTAGACTTATCTAGTTGACTAGGTAAGTAGAACTGCATTACCGTCTCATTTCCATTATTAGATTGTGTAACAGGTGTCGTCATATCTATTTTAGTAGAATTATTATTTGAACCAGAAATATAATTAAATAACTTCATAAAGCCACTATTCTCATTTACATATTTTGTTTGAATAACGAGCCTCTCATCATAAAATCTTATTTCATATGATGCTGATTGATAAATAATCTCATAATTTAACTCTTCGTATGCCATAGCACTTTTAAAAATTAGAAATATAAATATAAAAATATTAAGATAAGTAAATAATTTCATTATAATTGAATCCTATTTAATAGTATTAATTTCTCTGAAGTGATGATAAGTATTCAGCTATTTTAAGGGGAGCGTTTTCATTGGAATGTTTTTCTGCAGCAGCGTTATAATTTGTATTAGTATTAACATCGTAAGTCCAGACTACTCCATCTTTATCTATAATGATTTCAATGCCAGCAATACCTATATCATTATCTTTAAGGAATGCTTCATAGGCTGATAGGTTCTTTATTTTAAAATCTTGGATAATTGAAAATTTAGACCCTGTTCCTGTGGGACAATTTGATTCAATTTCGCATTGATCTGCAGGACATAGCTCAAACCCTTCCGAAGTATTTACCTCAACAGCATAAATAAATTTTGAGTTTACAAATTCCATTCTAATAATGGTATTTGAGGGTGCATGGATATACTTCTGGATAAGGTTTATACCATCAGGGGAGCTTTCAAATGATTGACTAGAAATAAATTCCTTAAGAGTAATTTTATTGTCAAATTTATATACACCGAGTCCTTTACCTGATCTGTTATGTTTTAAGATTAAAGGAAAATTAATCTGATCTGCACCATTCAAAACTTCATTGATTCTGGTACTAGCAAAAGTATTTGGGGTTAAAATTTTATATTTTTCTAATTCTTGATACTGTCTAATTTTGCTTATTTCCAAGTCTAATGCTCTAGATCCATTTACCACTGTTCTTGAATATCTTTCAAGCCATTCTAGTATTCCAAGAGCTAATTCAGGCTCATATCTGTGATTTCTGGTATGTGAGGACGCACTCAGACGATTGTAATAAACTGCCTCTGAAGGAACATCTTGAAGATTGAGATTCATTTCTGGGACATACCAAAATTCATACTCTAAATTAAGAGTACGGAATGCTTCTTCAAATGGAGGTATCCATTCCTTGTTTTCATGAATCACAATAATCATCTAAATATCTATAAATCTCTCACTGAATACTAAGCTATTGTTTAATGAGTTTTTATTTTAACTCTAATTAACACTATCTGACATTTCAATATTCCCTTTAATATTTACTCCCACTCAATAGTTGATGGCGGCTTGCTTGAAATATCATAGGTTACTCTAGATATTCCTGACACCTCATTCATTATTCTAGTAGAAACTTGGTCTAAAAAATCGAAGGGTAGCCTTGACCATCTAGCTGTCATAAAATCAACTGTCTCTACTGCTCTCAAGGCTATAACATAATCGTATGACCTCCCATCACCCATAACTCCAACTGATTTTACTGGAAGAAAGACAGCAAAAGCTTGGCTCACTTCATCATAAAATTTTTGTTTCTCTAGCTCTTCTATAAATATAGCATCAGCTTTTCTCAAAATATCAGCATATTCTTTATTAACTTCGCCTAGGATTCTGACTCCTAGACCTGGTCCTGGAAAAGGATGGCGGTTTACTATCTTATGATGAAGCCCAAGCTCAATTCCAACTTTACGCACTTCGTCTTTAAACAGGTCTCTTAGTGGTTCAATTAGCTTCAATTTCATATCTTTTGGAAGACCGCCTACATTGTGGTGTGACTTAATGACATGCGCCTTACCAGTTGAACTGCCAGCTGACTCAATCACATCAGGATAAATAGTGCCCTGGGCAAGCCAATGAACATCTTTAATCTTACTAGCTTCACGATTAAAAACATCAACAAATGTTTTACCAATAATTTTTCTCTTTTTTTCAGGATCATTTACACCTTTTAAGGAATCGATAAATTCATTTTCGGCATTAACTTTAATCACCTTAACACCTAAATTTTTCTTGAAAGTATCCATTACAGCATCTGCTTCATTTAAGCGTAATAAGCCATTATCAACAAAAACGCAAGTTAGCTGATCGCCTATAGCTTTATTTAATAAAGCAGCAACAACTGATGAATCAACTCCTCCTGATAAGCCCAACAACACTTTATCTGAACCTACAGTTTCCTTAATTTTATTTATATGATCTTTTATAATATTTTCTGCTGACCATGACTTTGGGCAGTTACAAATTTTATTAACAAAGTTTTCTATTATCTCTTTACCATACTCTGTATGAGTAACCTCAGGATGAAATTGAAGTCCAAAATAATTTTTATCTAAATTCATCATCCCAGAAATAGGGGCATTAGAAGATGAAATAAAACTTGAAAAACCTCTTGGTAGTTTCTCTACTTTATCTCCGTGACTAGCCCAAACCTTTAGCTTCGACTTATCGCCAATAAACCCTTCTAATAAAGGAGATTCATGAATAATATTAACTTCTTGATAGCCAAATTCTCTTAATGCACTATTTGTAACACTTCCGCCTAATTTGTTGGCAATAGCTTGCATACCATAACAAATACCAAGAATTGGCTTATTAAGGTCAAAAACTACATCAGGAACTTCTGGGGAGTTATCATAAACAATAGATTCTGGTCCGCCAGAAAGAATAATCCCAGAAGGCTTGTACTCTTTTATTTTTTTAGGGCCAATATCGTAAGAAAAAATCTCACTATATACCCCTGATTCTCTAACCCTCCTTGCAATAAGTTGTGTGTACTGTGAACCATAATCAAGAATTAATATCCTGGACCTATCAGGTGGTAAATTCTGATTGTTAACTTTAGTCACCAAAATTAATTACTCTGAATGATAATTAGGTGCTTCTTTTGTAATGGCAACATCATGAACATGGCTTTCTCTCTTGCCAGCATATGTAATTTTTACAAAAGAAGGTTTAGTGCGGAGCTCATCAATATTATGGCTCCCAGTATATCCCATCGCAGCTTGAAGACCTCCAATAAGCTGTCTAACAATAGTCGTTAATCCTCCTTTGTATGGAACTCTTCCTTCTATACCCTCTGGAACAAGTTTCTCTAACTCTTCATTGGGATCTTGAAAGTACCTATCTGAAGAGCCATGCTGGCTCGACATAGCTCCCAAAGATCCCATCCCTCGATATGACTTGTAAGATCGTCCTTGAAATAGCTCTACCTCGCCAGGTGATTCTTCAGTACCTGCAAATAAACTTCCAATCATTACTGTATGAGCACCCGCAACTATAGCCTTAGCAATATCTCCAGAATATCGAATGCCACCATCCGATATAACTGGAACACCCGATTTAGAAATTGCTTCTGAAACATTCGCTACTGCTGTTATCTGAGGAACTCCTGCTCCCGCAATCACTCTCGTAGTACATATAGATCCTGGGCCAATCCCTACTTTTAACGCATCTACTCCTGATTTAACTAAAGCCTTAGCTGCATCCGCTGTAACGATATTTCCAGCAATTAGCTGAAGATTAGGATAATCTTTTTTAATTCGCTTGATTGTTTCAATAACGCTCAAAGTGTGGGCATGAGCAGTATCTATTGTAATTACATCAACTCCAGCATCGACTAACATTTTGATTCGACGATCTGTATCAATGCCAGTACCAATAGCTGCCCCAACTCTTAAAGCTCCTGATGAGTCTTTACTAGCTAGAGGGTAATCTGTTGCCTTTTGAAAATCTTTTGCTGTAATCATACCCTTAAGCTGAAATTTATTATCAACAACAAGCACTTTTTCTATCCGGTGTTTGTGTAGTAAAGTTAGAACCTCTTCGCTTTCAGCCCCTTCTCTAACAGTTATTAGTTTATCCTTTGTTGTCATCACAGAAGAAACAGGAGCCTCAAATTTTGACTCAAACCTAAGATCTCTATTTGTTACTATTCCTACGAGTTCACTTCCCTTGACAACTGGCACACCTGAAATATTATTTTTCTTTGTAAGATCAATAACATCTTCAATAGTCATATCAGGCGAAACTGTGATAGGATCTGCAATAACTCCACTTTCAAACTTCTTAACTAGCGAAACCTCCTGAGCTTGTATCTCTGGAGACATATTTTTGTGGATAATTCCTATGCCACCTTCTTGAGCTAAAGTTATAGCCAATCTAGACTCTGTAACAGTATCCATTGCTGAAGAAATAATAGGGATATTGAGTTTCAAGTCCCTGGTAAGCTGGGAACCTAAATCTACTTCTCGAGGCATAATATCAGAATAAGCAGGTTGCAAAAGAACGTCATCAAACGTTAATGCTTCTTGAACTATTCGCATAAGCTACTCCAAAGATTATATTTTACTCATCTAATTAGAATAATGCATTAAGGAATTAACTTTTTTTTAATTTTTTTCCTAATTTAGATATTTTTTAACCATGTTATGTATACTAATAGGATGGTTAAAGAGACAGTAAATACTAATAATCAGGCTATTAATAGAGAAATATACTCAGTTTCAAGCCTTAATAAACAAGCTAGGCAGATACTGGAAAAAAAATTTAATGAAGTCTGGATTGAGGGAGAGGTTTCTAATTTAGCAATGCCGTCATCCGGTCATATATATTTTAAACTTAAAGATCAACACTCCCAAATAAGCTGTGCAATGTTTAGGCAAAAAAATAGATCAATCAACTTTCCTCTAGAAGATGGGAGACAAGTCCTTGTTAAGGGTAAAGTTAGTCTCTATGAAATTAGGGGTGATTTTCAAGTAATTGTTGATTATATAGAAGAATCTGGCGAAGGAGTGCTAAGAAGAAGATACGAAGAGCTTAAGAAAAAACTTAAAGCTGAAGGACTTTTTGATGAAAATATAAAAAAAGCTTTTCCAAAAATACCAAAAAAAATTGGTGTGATTACATCGCCTACAGGAGCAGCTATTAAAGATGTATTGTCAATACTTAATAGAAGGTTTCCCATTACGCCTGTGATAATCTATCCTACTTCAGTACAAGGAAAAAATTCAGTTACTGAAATTATTGAGGCAATAAAAATTGCTGAATCTAGAAAAGAGTGTGATGTAATAATATTGACTAGAGGTGGAGGATCAATAGAAGATCTCTGGTCGTTTAATGAAGAAGATGTTGCAAGAGCTATTGCAAAGCTAAGCATTCCTATTATTGTTGGTGTTGGTCATGAAGTAGACTCTACTATCGCAGACTTTGTTGCAGATAAAAGAGCTCCAACACCCTCTGGAGCAGCAGAAATAATAACACCTGATGCCAAAGCCCTATCAGCTCTAATCAATAATCAATCAAAAAGGTTAATAAGAATTGTAAATACTACCCTTAACTTAACGAAAAATTCTTTCTCAAACATTATTCATAGATTAAAAATAAGCTATCCAGGAATTCAAATTAAACAGTTTTCTCAAAGAATAGATGATCTTGAAAATAGATCGTATATTGGAATTTCTAGAAAGATTGAAAAAAGTATTATCAAAATTGATAAATTGATAGCAGGCCTGAGGAATCTCAGTCCTAAGAAAAATATAATTAGATTTAGAGATAGACTTGCTTGGATTAGTGAAAACTTAACAAGAACTATATTTGAATCGATTGAAAATAAAAATATGAGAATTAAACTAGTAAATCAAACTTTAAAAGCTGTGAATCCTTTAGCAACACTAGATAGAGGTTATGCAATAGTCTCCCTGGGTGAGGAAAAAACGATAATTTCTGATTCAAGTCAGCTATCTATTGGTTCTAAAATAAATCTTAGGCTATCTAAAGGTGAAGCTAGTGCAGAAATTAAAAAAATTAAAAAATAGTTATCACTAAAAAAAAGATTTTATTGCTGGAATAAATCTACCCATATCAACTAAAAAAGAATCATGGCCTTGAATTGAATCAATTTCTAAATAATCAACTAACTTACCAGAGTTTTTTAATATTTCGGCGAGCTGTCTCTGTTGATAAACTGGAAATAGAGTATCTGACTTAACGCCTATAATATTTATTTTATTAGCAGTTATTTTCGTTAATGAGTCTTCTAGCGTTCCTCCATGATCACATACATCAAACAAATCACTAGCTTTAGATAAGTATAAATAAGAATTTGGATCAAAAATTTCTATAAACTTAGCTGCATTATGAGCTAGATATGACTCTATCTGAAAACTAGATGATGTGATATCAGAGCTATCTAATTCTCTAATCTTTTCTCTAGAAAATCTTTCTATCCATTCCTCAGAAGATCTGTAAGTCATCATACCAAGCTTTCTTGCAATCATCATACCTCTTAAAGGAAGTTTTGATTTCTTATAATTTCCTTTATTCCATTCTGGATCAGAATAAATCATTTCTCTTTGTAAAGATCTAAGAGCTATTGTATAAGAATTAGAATGAGGTCCAGTAGAAATAAGAACAAGATTTTCTGTAATTCCCGGAAATAGTAACTCAAATGCAAGAGATGTCATCCCTCCAATAGAGGGTCCTAAATTAGCGTATAGAGAATCTATTTTTAGATGCTCGAGCACCTTCATACCTGCTCTAGCAATATCCTCTATTGAGAGTATAGGAAAGCTCATCCTATATAAATCATTAGTTTTTGGATTAACTGATGATGGCCCAGTTGATCCAAAGCAACTACCAAGAGAGTTGATACAAATCACAAAAAATCTATCTGTATCAATGCTTTTTTTTGGACCAACAATATCTTCCCACCAGCCAGGAGTAGAATCTCCCTTCGAAGAGGATACATGCGATGATGGAGATAACCCTGTAAAAATAAAAACAGCATTATCCTTTTTGCTATTAAGTTTTCCCCATGTTTCATATGCAATAGTAGGATTTAATAAAATGCCACCTCGATGCATCGGAAAATCATCATTAATTGTTAAATAATTCTTACTATCAGACATAACTCTTAAACCAAAGATAAATATTTTAACCTCTTAAAGAAAAATATTATTAATTGATTGTTATAAAGATACCACCTTTTTTTAAATATTTAGATTATTTCTTATACTGAATAACCCTTCTCCTTTTAAGGAACTGCTTCCTTGTCAATACATTCTTTTTATTTGCAAATGGGTTATGGCCTGATCTAAATTCAATTCTTATCGGAGCTCCCTTAATTTTTAAAGACTTGCTAAAGAAATTAGTAAGAAAACGGCGATAATGACTGGGTAATAATTCTACTCGGTTTCCATGAATAATGATTACCTGAGGCCTCCTTCCCCCTTGGTGGGCGTAATTCAGACGCACTCTTCTACCAGCAACTAATGGAGGTTGATGAATGCTCTGTGCTTTTTGTAAAATTTCATTCAAGTAATGTGTTTTAAATTCTCTATCTGAGTCACTATAGGCACTCAAGGCCGAAGATATAACTAAATCAATTCCGCTACCATGCAAAGCTGAGATGTAATTAATATCTGAGAAATTAGCAAATGTTAGTTTTCTTGATATGCCTGAGCTTACTTGTCTTTTTTGGACAGGGCTTAAATTATCCCACTTATTAATAGCAATTGTTAAAGCCCTACCTCTTTCTATCGATAGTCCAATTAGATGTAAATCTTGGTCAGTTATATTCTCTTGAGCATCAAGAAGACAGATAACAACAGCAGAATTTTCAATAGCACTTAAACTTTGCACTATGCTAAATTTTTCGATTTTCTCATTTATTTTAGATTTCCTTCTAATACCAGCAGTATCAACTAAAATAAAATTATTTTTCCCTCTTTGACACGGAACTAAAATACTATCTCTAGTCGTACCAGGTTTATTTGATGTTACAAGCCTATTTTCTCCAATCAATCTATTGATTAAGGTTGATTTACCGACATTTGGTCTTCCAATTACTGCAATATGTGGTCCTACAGGAATATTTTCATCTGCATCAAAATTTATCTTGGATTCGGAAATAATATGATCTAATAGAAAATTAATTCTATTTCCATTAATTGCTGCAATACTAATTGGAATCCCAAGTGCTAGACTATGAAACTCTGACTCAACAATACTTGGATCTCTTCCTTCAGATTTATTAACAGCAATAAATATTGGTTTGCCCTGTCTTCGCAAATCCTGTGCTATTACCTCGTCGTCTCTAGTTAATCCTTCTTTATGATCAACTACTAAAATTATTATATCGCTCTCTTCAATAGCTATATTAGTTTGGTGTCTTGCTAGTTTTGTTAATTCCTTGTTATCCTCTACTATCCCTCCAGTATCAATAATTATAAATTTCTTCTTATTGTGAGTAGCTAAACCATACCTTCTATCCCTAGTAAGGCCTGGGTAATCTGCAACTAGTGCATTCCTTGAGGAAGTTAATTGATTAAAGAGAGTTGATTTTCCGACATTCGGTCTTCCCACCAATACAATTGCGGGTAACATAATATCTATATCCTAGCTAACTGAAGAAATAGTATAGGCAGCTAAGGTTCCTCCTTCAGATTGAATGATAAGCCTATCTCCAACTACTAGCGGCCTACCAATAATAGATTCATTTGTCACTCTATCTCTTGCTATTACTTTTCCATCTCTAGTATCAATCCAATGAATAAATCCCTCTAAATCACCTACTACTAAATTACCTAAATAAGGAACAGGGGTTGTCAAATCTCTTAACCTAAATATCTCCTGCTCCCAAACTACTGCACCACTGCTTCTATCAAGTGCGATAATATTGCTAAAATTATCTGTAAGGTATAAAGAGCTAAAATCTACACTGAGCCCAGAAAAACTTGAAAGCTCTTGCTGCCAGATTAATTGTCCATTTTGTAATTCAACAGCAATTGCTCTTCCATTATAACCAGCTGCAAATACATAACCACTAACAATTTGAAGCCCTGCACTCATATCTACTAACCTGTCTATTTCGGTAGACCCTGTAGGAGATACAACCTGAATTTCCCATACTGTATCACCACTTAATAACTCGTAAGCTCCAAGCTTTCCATTATCAAAACCTGCTACAACATAAGTAGCTGATATAATTGGCTGTGTATTTCCTCTTAGTGTTAAAGCAGGTACATTCTGCTGAATAGACCACAACTCTCTTCCATCTAAGGTAGAATACCCTCTAAGACGGCCATCAACTGTCTTAACTACTACAATACTATTTTGCATTACTGGAGCAGCTAATATTTCACTACCTATATTTTTTCTCCATAATTCATTGCCATTAGCAGAACTAAAAAGCACTAAATCTCCATCGGTAGTTCCGAAAGCTAATATATTATCTTGGTAGCTTGGGCCTGCTGATAAACTATAGTCAGTCCTTTTCTGCCAGACTCTTTCTCCCTCTCTAACATCAAATGCTAATATGCTTCCGTCAAATGAGCCTGCATAAACAATAGTACCATCAGAAGAAGGTGATAAACCTAAACGCAAACGACTAGAACCACCACCTATCTTAGTCCTCCATATTCTATCAATTGCTAATTCTTGTTCAATTTCTACTAACTCTGCTGGAGGCTCAACTGGGTTTTCTTCATCACTAGCAAAAAAGGAGCATCCATTAACAAATATTAAAGCAAAAAAAAGGAGAAAATTAGTCCGCATAAAACCCTACCCTATCAAATATCTTCTTCTAAATTGAGAGATACATCTAGATCATCTATTTTCATCTGTATTAATGCTCTATTTATAAGTTGACTGTCACTATTTAAAGCCTTGGTATATGAAGACCTAGCAGCATCTTTATTTTCAAGAGAAGCATAAATATCACCACGTAATTCATCGAAACGAGCCATAAATTCTCCTGGCACTTCTTCAATGAATAATGCTTCAGCTTCATTAAAAGATCCCTGCTCTATATACACCCTAATTAATCTAATCCTAGCTATAATAGAAAGATACTCATCAGCAGTATTATCTAATACATATAATAATGACTCTATAGCATTGCTATAATTTTGATTATTAAGATACATTACAGTTACTAAAAGAGCTGCTTGATCTGTGTATGGACTAGAAGCATATTCTTCTTTCAATTGCTCAAAAATATTTATTGCCTCAGCATCATCATCAGCAGATACATATAGAGAAAGCTCTTGATATAGATTAGAAGCATCTATTGATCGATTGAGCTCATAATCCTCATATTTATCCCAGCCAAAGACAATACCTAGCCCAAGAATTACCCCTCCAAATAGAGGTAAAGTATTCGACCTAATCCAACCTCTAACCTTTTCTATTTGCTCCTGCTCTGATAATAGTTCGTCCAAAATTAACTTACTCCTTTTATATTTCTATTTGTTCGCTGACGATTTTTCAATTAATAGCCATGCTACTAGCTTATTCTCTGATAAATCAAACTGTTCTGTTTTCTCTCTAAGCATTTTAACACTAATTATTCCTTGTTCTATTTCATTATCACCAAGAATTAACGCAATACGTGCTTGGCTCTTATCTGCTCTTTTTAATTGAGATTTTATACTACCAGATAGATGATCAAGAGCTATTCTAATATTCGGTACTTTTTCCCTGAGTAACTCTGCAAGCTTAAAACCAGAATCTCTAGCAGCACTGCCTGTCATAACTATATAAATATCTGGGCTAGTTTTTATAAATTCTACAGACTCTTCTTTAATAAGCTCAACTATCCTCTCAGTACCAAGAGCCCATCCTACAGCTGGCACATTCTTTCCTCCTAATTGTTCTATTAAGCCATCATATCTTCCGCCTGAACAAATTGCATCTTGTGATCCCAACAAATCTGTTTTCCACTCAAAAACTGTCTTCGAATAGTAATCAAGACCTCTAACTAATTTTACATTTATTGAGTATTTAATATTTATCTGATCTAGCAAATGCTTAAGTTTTGAAAAATCACTCTTTGATTCCTTTCCTAGATAATCAATTAATTTTGGAGCATCATTTAAAATCTTTATAATTTCAGGATTTTTGCTATCTAATATCCTTAGAGGATTTTTAGATAATCTGGATAGTGTTTCATTATCCATCACATCTTTATATGAAGATAAAAAAGATATCAAGTCTTTACGGTAATTAGATCTATCTTCTAATGTCCCAAGAGAGTTTATTTCAAGACGCGCACTTTTAATATTAAGCTTTTTCCATATTCTATTAGACATAGCTATCAACTCTGCATCTATTTCAACATCAGAAAAGCCTATTGATTCAACGCTTATTTGATTAAACTGCCTATAACGTCCCTTTTGGGGCTTTTCATATCTAAACATTGGTCCAGAACACCATAGCTTCTGCTGTTTATTATGAAAAAGACCATTACTGAGCCCAGCTCTCACGATACCTGCTGTTGCTTCTGGCCTTAGAGCAAGATTCTCACCATTTCTATCCTGAAATACATACATCTCCTTTTCAATAATATCTGTCGATTCGCCAATTGAACGTTCATATAACTCAGCTTTCTCAACAACAGGTATTCTTACCTCCTGATAACCATACTGATCGAAGGTTTCTTTACATGTTTTTTCTACCTGATTCCAAATACAAATATCATCAACAAGGATGTCATTCATTCCTCGAACTGGTTGCAATATTTTAGTCATTTTGTTCTTCTATCTCATCAAGAATAGAAAATTGAGCAATATTTCCTCTTCTTGCCCCACCAGGTATAAAATAAGTAACACCATCTATCAGCACTCTCACTCCCTCATAATTTCCTAATAAAAAAGATACTGGCGGTACAGCTTCTAAATTAACTTCTTCTCCAGCTCGTCCTAGATAATATAAGAGTCTCCTATTTTTTCCATCATACACTTCTACCCAACAGTCCTCTATATAAAGAATATCTATATTTACAATAGATGGTTCATTTCCTTGTGCAATAGAAAAATCATCTATAATAATTTGTTGCTCTAAGAAGTTATCAATCATTTCAACATCGGTAGGCAATAATAAATTCTCATCTTCTATATTCTCGCTTAGATCTGATTGTATAGGTTGGTCCGAATACTCAAAATTCTCTTCTCCAGAAAATTGATTATTTTCGATCCCCTGATTCTGCTCTAGCTCTTGCAGTTCGATCATAGAACCACTATTTTCTTCAATAGAGCCGAATGAATATAAATAAAAAATTATTAAAATTATCGATAGAATACCCAAAAATAATAAATAATATTTCAGATTAAAATTTGAGTGGGTGGATAAAGAAAGTATTTTTTCTGTACTTACAAGATCAGGTGGATCATCTGATTCTACTTGCTCTAAATATTTATCTAATATTCTTTCCGACTCTAAGCCTAACTTTAAAGCGTAACTCCTAATATAGCCCTTTATAAAAACTGGTGCAGAAAAATTATCGAAATCATCTTCTTCTATCATAATAAGATATTTGATCTCAAAATTTAAGCTATCTGCTATATCTTCAAGACTGAAACCTTTCTTAATTCTAGCTTTTTTAAGAATACTCCCTACTGTGCTAGAAGCAATAGACTTATCAGGAAGATTATTTTGTGTCATTTTTATCTGCCATAAATTATTTTAGTATCTAGCTGATCTTGAAGGTTTTTCTCCCAATCTGCTGCTTATTAGGTCATTAACTTGTCCAGCTAGTTGTCCACAGGCTGCATCTATGTCATCTCCTCTAGTTTTTCTTATCGTAGAGACTATTCCAGATGATTTAAGCTCCTCATGAAATAAATTAATAACCTTGTTTTTCGAGCATTTAAAGCTCGTTCCTGAAAAACTATTAAATGGGATAAGGTTTACTTTTGCAGGCCTACCCCTTAAAAGCCTAATAATCTCCTTTGCTTCTTTTTTAGAGTCATTTACTCCATCTATCATTATATATTCAAAGGTAATTTGCCTAGAAGCCAATGATTCAGCATAAAGCCAACATGCTTCAAGCAAATCCTCAATAGGATATATCTTATTTATTGGAACTATTTTATCTCTTAAACTATTTCCTGGAGCATGAAGAGAAACAGCTAAAGCCACATTACATTCCTCAGATAGTTTTTTTATCATAGGAACAATACCAGCAGTACTTACTGTTACCTTTCTTTTTGAAAGTCCAAAAGCCTTATCATCAATGAGTATTTTAATAACTGGTAATAAATTTTTATAATTTGCAAGAGGTTCTCCCATTCCCATAAAAACTATATTAGTTATTTTTTGACTATCATCAATTGATTGTGCAGCTAGTAAAACTTGTCCTAATATCTCAAATGAAAGCAGATTTCTATTAAACCCTTGCTGGCCTGTACTACAAAAAGAACAGTCTAGAGCACAACCAACTTGGGAAGAAACACAAAGAGTGCCCCTATTTACTTCTGGAATAAAAACAGTTTCTATAAATTGTCCAGAACGAGCATCTATAATCCACTTTATCGTACCATCCTTAGACTTAATCATAGATTTAACTTGAGGAAAATCAATAAAGCAAATTTCTTTAAGTCTATTCCTAAGTTTTAAACTTATATCAGTCATGAGATCTAAATTATAAATTTTTTTATGATATAGCCAAGACATTATCTGATTAGCCCTGTAGCTTTTCTCACCAATAGAAGAGAAAAAATTAACTAACTGATCATAATCTAGGCCAATAAGATTAACTCTTTCTTCTGAAGAAATAGAAACTAAACCCGAGGACAAATCTCATCCTTATTAAAGAAAAATTTTATTTCTGAATTTGCTGTTTCAGGGCCATCTGAACCATGAACAATGTTTCGTTCTATTGAATCTGCAAAATCACTTCTTATAGTTCCATTATCGGCTTCATTAGGATTTGTTGCGCCCATAATTTTTCTATTTTGAATAATTGCATTTTCTCCTGAAAGAATCTGCACCATTACTGGGCCAGAAGTCATATAATCTACTAATTCAGAAAAGAATGGTTTGCTTGAATGCACGGCATAAAAACCCTCTGCATCTTCTTTACTCAAAACTAACATTTTAGCTGCTAAAATTGTTAGTCCATTATCCTCAAATCTTTTATAAATCTCTCCAATCAAGTTTTTCTCAACACCATCTGGTTTGATAATAGATAAAGTAGATTCCTGCATATATCACCTATATTAATAACTAAAATTTAAATATTAAAGCTTTCTCCACATCCGCACTCTCCCTTAATATTGGGATTTCGAAATTTAAAAGCCTCATTCATACCTTCTCTTACAAAATCAACTTCAGTCCCATCAATTATCTTTAGTGCATCTGTATTAATAACTATACTTACGCCCTGATTTTCAAATACAACATCGTCTGAATTAATATTGTCAGCATAGTCAATTAAGTAAGCATATCCTGAACATCCCGTTTTTCTTACTCCTAATCTTAACCCTAGACATTGCTTTCTTTCGTCTATATAAGATCTCACTCTTTCAGCTGCACTATTGGTCAACGAAATCGACATAACCTTCCCCAATCAAACTACTTCCAGGTAACTTCCTAAACATTGTTTGAGAGTATTCTCTATAACTAGAATGTTACCCATTTTTGCCACAGGAATACTCAAACCGACCCTTATATCATACATATTTATATATTCTATATCATGTATGGTTTTATTTTGAAGAATAGATTGAACTTTATGAGCGCTTGCTAATGTATCAGGACATCCATATATAGAAAAACCTATCTTTTTAATCAATTCTTCAAAAATTAACATTTGGCATCTAACCCATACCCCTAATGAGCGATCTTCAGAATCAGCCTCTACAAATATACCTGTTTCTTTCGAGAGAAAGTCAGTCTTCTCTAGAAGCCTAAACCTCTCTATCACTTCGTCGCTATAATTCACAGTATTCTAAAATATTTAAAGTTTCTACAATTAATTTCTACACCATTCTGGAGCTTTATCCATAATATCCTTCAATCTATTTACCTCATAGGTAAATCTTTCGATCGCATAATCTATCTCAATTAACTTAGTGAATCTTCCGAAACTAAAGCGTATTGAGCTATTTGCTAATGCATCACTTAGACCCAATACACTTAATACATGAGAAGACTCGCTTGAATCTGCATTACATGCAGAACCAGCAGAAACAGCAATTTCTGAAACAGCTAAACGTAGACTATTTCCTTCAATTCCTGAAAAAGTGACATTCAAAATGTGGGGGGAACTTTTTTCATAATGTCCATTCATACGTGTACCTGAGATTTCACTAAGACCATTCCATAGTCTTTTTTTTATTTTTAATAATGTTTTCGACTCTTCATCTATATCGAACAATTCATATGCTTTACCCATCCCAACTATCTGATGAGTAGCTAGAGTTCCTGGTCTTAATCCGTTCTCTTGATCCCCTCCATGAAGTAAACTATTAATCCTAACTCCTTCTCTAACATACAATGCCCCTATTCCCTTAGGGCCATAACACTTATGTGCAGTTAAAGATGCTAAATCAATATCCCAATCATTGAGTTCGATAGGTAGTTTTCCAGCTGATTGAGCAGCATCCACATGAAATAAAACATTTTTCTTTTTACACAACCTCGCAATCTCTTTTATATCTTGCTCAACTCCTATTTCATTATTTACATGCATTATTGAAACAAGAGCGGTATTTTCCTTTATAGATTTCTCAATATCTGATAGATCTATCAAACCATCAGAATCACATTTTAGGTAAGTTACTTCAATACCACTTCTCTCTAAGAAATTCACAGTATCTAAAACTGCCTTATGTTCAGTTAGAGAGGTAATAATATGTTTACCCTTATGGGCAATACCCTTAATTGCTATATTATTTGATTCTGTTGCTCCTGAAGTAAAAAAAAGTCTTTTTGGTTCAATACAAACTTTACTTGCTATTTTTTCTCTAGCTGACTCAACTAAATAATTTGCATCCATACCATACTTATGAGTAGAAGAAGGATTAGCAAAGACGCCCTCCAATCCTAAACAATCATTCATAGCATTAATAACCCTTATATCTATTGGGGTCGTAGCAGCATAATCTAAATATATTTCTTTCATTTTTTCTTACTATTTCTTGAATCTAAGGATACTAATATACCACGCAATATATTAATCTCTTGCTTCTTGACTATAATTCTATTAAACAAACGTCTCAGCCTTAGTTTTAACTGCTTGGATCTATGTTTTTTCATAAATCCTGAATACTCTAACAACTCTTCTAAATGAGTATGGAACCTCTCAAGATCATCTGAAGTAGCAAGATCATCTGAAGCTTTAAGGTTTTTAAAGTCCATTGTTTCAATAATATTTTCAGAATCAAAACTAATTTTCAGTTCATAGCAAATAATCTGAACTGCCATCGCTAAATTAAGAGATGGGAAATTCTTACTTGAAGGAATATTAACAACTAAGTTACAGCGAGATAAATCATCATTGTTAAGTCCTGAGTGCTCAGGTCCAAAAACAAAACCTACTTTACTTGATCCTATTTTTTCTGAAACTATGCTAGCACACTGACGCGGATTTGTAGTTGGCCAACCTAAACTTCTGCTCCTGGTACTTGCCCCTATAATAAAGTTACAACCTACTAATGCGTCTTTGAGACTAGGAACAATAATTGCTTTTTCTAAAATATCATCCGCACCAGCAGCCATTGCAATTGCTTCAGATGATGGAAAATTCTTAGGATTAACTAGAAAAAGCTCGTTTTGTCCCATAGTTTTCATTGCTCGAGCAGAAGCGCCTATATTACCTGGATGTGAAGTTTCAACTAAAATGATTCGAATAGGTTCCATAAATATTAAATAAATTTTGAAGAGTGTTTTTTCTGATATAAAATTAATTCAAATACTAGAGAGTACTAGATTATGCATGGAATGGTAAATATAGCAATTAGAGCTGCTAGAGAAGCGGGTGAAATTATGATTAGGCAATTAAATCACCTTGAAAAACTTAGCATAAGTGAAAAAAGTAATAATGAGTATGTTACTGAAATTGATAAAATTGCAGAAAAAACAATTATTAATATAATCCATGAGCATTTTCCGGATCATTCTATTCTAGGTGAAGAATATGGAGAACACGGAAATAATGAATACCAATGGATTATTGATCCTATTGATGGCACAACTAATTTCATTCATGGATTCCCAGTTTTTTGTGTCTCTATTGCTGTAACTAGAGATAATCAGCTTGAACATGGTGTTGTTTATGATCCTTTGCGTCAAGAAATATTCAGTTCAACTAAAGGTCAAGGTTCTCAACTAGATGGTAGAAAAATAAGAGTGAGTCGCACAAAAAGTCTTAGTGATGCCCTTATAGCTACTGGCTTTCCATATAGGAGCAATAAGAATAAATTAGATGAATATCTTATTATGCTTAAAAAAGTTATCCAAAATACATCTGGAATCAGACGTCCCGGCTCTGCTGCTTTAGACTTATGCTACCTAGCATGCGGAAGAGTAGATGGATTCTGGGAGTTTGGACTTAGAAAATGGGATATAGCTGCAGGAGCACTAATCATTAAAGAAGCGGGTGGAATAATAACAAGCTTTAGTGGTGGTGATGATTATCTAGAAACAGGGGATATAGTAGCCGGTAACCCTAAAATTTATGATGAGATTTTAAGGCTATTATCTAAATAAAATATTGCTCATGGGGTGTCTTCTTCTTCTTCTCTTTTAGGAGGCATTAAGTCCTCAACAGTGATATTCAGATATAAAATAGTAGTGCTAGCAATATAAATTGAAGAATAAGTACCTACAAAAACACCAATAATAAGCGCTCTAGCAAATTCTGATACAGATTCGCCTCCTAAAATAAATAATGCGAAAAGAACAATCATAGTAGTAAAACTGGTAATAATTGTTCTAGCAATAATCTGATTAAGGGAATAATTAATTATATTAATAGGAGTTTCTCTTCTCATAACTCTAAAATTTTCTCTAATACGATCAAAAACTACTATTGTGTCGTTTAAGGAATAACCAATAGTTGCAAGAATGGCTGCTAAGACGGTCAAATCAAAGCTAAATCTAAATAAAGAAAATACACCTAAAACTATAATACAATCATGGAAAAGAGCACAAATTGTACCGGCAGCAAATTTCCATCTGAAACGAAACATTACATAAATAAAAATTAAAATTAAAGCAATTAACATTGCTACACCGCCCTGCTCAGTCAGGTCTTCTCCAACCTGAGGACCAACAAACTCAATACGTCTAAGTTGTACCGACGAGTCCTGTGCTGAAAGTAAATTTAAAGCCTGATCTCTAACTACTCCTCCATCTTGATTTTGCGGTGACAGTCTGATTAAAACATCAGTTGTTGTGCCAAAGTTTTGTACTAATGGATTTTCAAATCCACCATCAACTAAAGCTGATCTAATTTCAGTTAAATTAGCTGATTCATCATAACTAACTTCTAATAGCAAACCGCCAGTGAAATCTATACCTAAATTTAGGCCTCTAAAAAAAATAGAAAAAATAGATATTAATAAGACTACTATAGAGACTAAAGTAGTAAATTTACGAATTGATAAAAAATTTATTTTTGGCTGATTAATTTGCATATTATTTCACTGAGCCAATAGATAAAGATTTAGCTGATCTATAGCCATAAATTAAATTGACTAGAGCTCTTGTACCGATTATAGCTGTAAACATAGAAGTAACAATTCCAAGAGCTAAAGTCACAGCAAAGCCTTTTATGGGGCCTGTTCCAAAAGAAAAAAGAACTAATGCTGCAATAAGTGTTGTAATATTTGCATCAGCAATAGTTGAGAAAGCCTTATCGTATCCCGCCCTTATGCTAGCTTGAGGTGAATTCTTATTTGAGAGCTCTTCCTTAATTCTTTCAAAGATTAAAACATTAGCATCAACAGCCATGCCAACAGTTAAAACAATACCTGCTATGCCAGGTAAGGTTAAAGACGCTTGCAATAAAGATAAAAGAGCAATTATAAGAACTAAGTTCAGTAAAAGAGCTAAGTTTGCTACTAGCCCAAAAACTCGATAATAAAGAATCATAAACAAAATAACTAGCAAGAAACCAATGATCACAGCAGCTCTTCCTTTTTCAATATTATCTTGACCAAGGCTAGGGCCTATGGTTCTTTCTTCAACTTTTATTATTGGTGTAGCTAGAGCTCCAGATCTCAATAATATTGCTAAATCTTGTCCCTCAAAAGGCGTGACTCCAGTTATTTGAAAATTACTAGAAAAAACTCCGCGAATAGTAGCAGTATTTATTACCGTCTCTTCTCTAGTATTTATAATAATCTCTTCTCCATCTCTATCTATAATTTCTGGCTTCTCCTCTATATAAAGAACAGCCATCGGTCTATTAAGATTTGCTTGAGTAGTTTCTAACATACTAGTTGCACCTTGATTGTTCAGCCTTACTGAAACAGCAGGAACTCCCTGAGAATAAGAAAAACTAGCATCAGTTAATTGATCACCCGACACAATCACATCCCTTCTTAATAAAACTGGGGAGCCATCCTCTCTATATCTCAAAATTGAATTAAGTGGGATCCTTCCATTAGATTCAGCAGCAAAAGCATCACTCTCAAAATCAACCAATCGAAACTCTAAAGTTGCAGTTGCGCCTAATATTCTTTCTGCCTGTGATGGATCTTGAACACCTGGTAGCTGGACCACAATCCGATTTAATCCTTGTCTTTGAACAATTGGCTCAGCAACACCTAACTCATTGACTCTATTTCTCAAAGTAATAGTATTTTGCTCGATAGCAAAATTTTGTCTTTCGGTAATTTGAACATTAGATAATGCAACTAAATAACCTCTTTCTTCACCAAAATTTTCAGTGCTAATATCTAGGGAAGGATCTAACCTTCTAATAACATCTCCAGCAGAATCAAACTGGCTATCTTCTATAATTGGGATTTCAATTATATCTTGGTTAACTCTAATCCTGTTTCTAATTCCTGATTCTCTTAAATTAGTCCTTAAGTCTGACTCAAAGCTTTGCAAGTATTGATCAATAGCAGTATCTAGATCCACTTGATAAAGAAAATGAACTCCTCCTCTAAGATCTAAGCCTAAACTCATAGGCTGTAATCCAAAATATTTCAATATTGAAGGTGTTCTTGGTGCAAGGGTAAGGGCTACTACATGGTTAGGCAAATCTTCTGATAAAACTACTATTGCTTCTAATTGAGATTCAACATCTTGGAATCTTGTTATAATAGCATCATCCTCAATAGAAACATCTAAAAAATTAATCTGGTTACTCTCTAGGGTTTCTTCTATTGAAGTTAAAGTAGATTCTATAATAGAACCTCCATCTTCTCTTGTAATTTGAAGAGCTGGATCATCTCCATATAGATTAGGAAGAGCATATATAATGCCAAAACTCACAACTAATAAAACTAAAATATTTTTCCAAAGAGGGTAACGATTCATAAAAATTAATCTTCTTAAGTTAAGCGTTCTTTATAGTATCTTTAGGCATTAATGTCGCTATGGTATTTTTTTGAACTTTAATAGATAGGTCTTTGGTAATTTCAAGTGTAACCCAAAGATCGCCTACATCTTTAACTTTACCTAAAACGCCTCCACTAGTAACGACCTCTTGGCCAGCTTGCAATGAAGCTATCATTTGACGATGTTCTTTTTGCCTTTTATTCTGAGGTCTTATTAGTAAAAAATAAAACAAAGCAAAAATTACAATCAAAGGCAAAAAACTCATAAAAGGATCCGGTTGGGGAGCTCCTTGAGCAAAAGCGTTATTCATAAAAAAATCCATATCCTACCTTAGTGGTTAATAATAATATGCATATTATGTCACAGATGAGATAGATTCAATTCAATACTTAATAAAATCTAATCAATTTTTCCTTGGTTTAAATAATTTTGAACAAGCTTATCTATGGAATCTTCCTTAATAGCTTGCCTAATTTCCGCCATTAATGACCAATAAAACTGTAGATTATGAATAGTAGATAAATGGGCGCCTAGTATCTCATTACACCTATTTAAATGGCTCAAATATGCCCTTGAGTAGTTTTTACATGTAACACATATACATTTTTCATCTACCGGGCGCATATCAAGCTTATAACATTTATTTCTTAAATTAATTCTTCCTTCGCTTGTAAATAATTGTCCGTTTCTAGCATGTCTTGTAGGTATTACACAATCAAACATATCAATACCTGATAGTACTGACTGCAATATATCCATTGGTGTGCCAACTCCCATAAGATATCGTGGCTTATTTTTTGGCAAATATGGCTCTAATGTTTCAATTGTGCTCATCCTTTCTTTCTCTGTCTCACCAACAGCTAATCCTCCTAAGGCATAACCATCAAAACCTATTTTTATTAGAGATTCACAGGATTTTATTCGCAAATTTGGATATACGCCACCCTGAATGATACCAAATAAGGCCGCATCACTGCTCTCATCTTTTTTTAGATCCTGGAAAGATTTTTTACTTCTTTCTGCCCATCTTAAAGATAGCTCCATCGATTCTCTAGCTTGCTTTTCTGATGCTGGATAAGGAGTGCATTCATCAAAAACCATAACTATATCTGATAACAATTGATGTTGAATTAAAATTGATCTCTCTGGAGTTAAATTTATTAGATCTCCATCTATAGGCGAACGAAACTCTACTCCTTCTTCTTTTATTTTTCTCAAAGAATCAAGGCTGTAAACTTGAAACCCTCCAGAATCTGTTAATATGGGTCGCTTCCAATTCATAAAACTATGAAGGCCTTGATGAGACTCTATAACTTCCATTCCAGGCCTAAGCATCAAGTGAAAAGTATTGCTTAAAATCATTTCATAGCCGATTTCTAATAACTCTTCTGGAGACATTGTTTTAACTGCTCCATAAGTGCCTACTGGCATAAATGCTGGAGTTTCTACAGTGCCCCTATTAAAAACTAATTTTCCTAATCTAGCATTCTTATAAGTATGTAAAAGTTCAAATTTCATGTTCTGTATGCAGATTATCCCAATTTAATAAACATAGCATCGCCATAACTAAAAAAACGATACTTCTCTTCAATAGCATGCTTATAAGCAGAAAAAATATTATCTTTTCCTGCAAATGCTGAAACTAACAATAATAAAGACGATTTAGGTAAATGGAAATTAGTAAGCAATGCATCTACTATTTTAAATTCATATCCAGGATAAATAAATAAATCAGTCTTGCAATCACAGCTTTTAATATCACCAGATACTGAAGCAGCCTCAAGGGCTCGAAGTGATGTTGTACCAATAGCAATAACTCTGCCTCCTTTATTCTTAGTCTCGGTAATTTTTCTACATAATTCATCTGAAATGATAATTCTCTCTTCATGCATTTTATGCTCTAAAATATTGTTACTCCTAATTGGCAAAAAGGTCCCTGCCCCAACATGTAAAGTCAGAAAATCATACTGTATGTCTTTTTTTTCTAATAAGCTTAGATATTCCTTACTAAAATGTAATCCTGCAGTCGGGGCAGCTATAGCACCTTCATTTTTTGCATAAACAGTCTGATACCTATTAATATCAATATCATTTTGTTTTCTTTTAATATAAGGAGGTAAGGGAATTTCACCAAATTTATGAATATATGAATGAATATCACAGTCAAAGCTCAATATAAACATATCATTTAAATTATCAATAATTGTTACTATATTGCCCGAAGGTAAAATTATTTTTGAACCTATATGTAGCTTCCTATTTGATTTTATCTGAGCCTGAACAGATGATTTTGAAATAAAATTCTCAATTAATATTTCAATTTTTCCTCCACTCTGTTTTCTTCCAAATAATCTAGCTTTAATAACCTTAGTATCATTAAAAACCAATAGGTCTTTGGGCTGCAAAATATCAATCAAATTTATAAATTTTCTATCCTGGTATTCTCCACTATTACCATCAAGAACTAAAAGCCTACTTCCAGTTCTAATATTAGTTGGTTCTTGGGCTATAAGATTAACTGGAAGATCGTAATCAAAGTCAATTAGATTCATATAGTGATTTTTAAAACAATATTAAGATAGAATAGGATTACAATAAGCCGGGATGGCGGAATGGTAGACGCGCCGGATTCAAAATCCGGTTCTGGTAACAGAGTGAGAGTTCAAGTCTCTCTCCCGGCACCAAAATTAAAAATAAAATATCAATTAGTATAGCTACTTACAGGAGGCAAATAAGAACCAGTTCTTTTGGGTGGTTCAGACTCTCCCTCTACTGGCAGTATAAGTGTGCCAATTCCATCTATACTAGCTTCAATAACTTGACCAGGCTGTAAATACCTCGTCTCTCCTCTCAAATATGTCCCAGCTCCAGTTCCTCCCGAGGTTCCGTTATTAATTACATCTCCAGGATAAAGAGTTATAACAGAAGAGCCATATTCTATAAGTTCATAGATGGAATGGATCATATCTCCAGGTCCTGCTCGTTGCATTACTTCACCATCTATTTCTAAAACCTGTTCTAGTCTTTCCATCGGGTCACCATAAAATTCTTTTGGAACAATCCATGGTCCAAGAGGGGCAAAAGTATCATGCCCTTTACCTATAAACCAATCTGATCCAGGTCGTGAATCAGGAGGACGGCCTCCTCGATCTGAGATATCTAAACTCACCATATAACCAAAAATATAATCAGCGGCATCAGCGGCAGAAACATACTTTGCTGTTTTTCCAATAACAATTGCTAGTTCCACCTCCCAATCAATACGATCTCTTCCCCAAGGAATGATTACGGAGTCTCCTTGGCCAATAACTGCGCCTTCGATCGGCTTAAGAAAAAGATAAGGTATCCCTCTACTTGCCCTTCTCCTCTCTGCTGCTAATCTTTGAGCCTCAGGAGTATTTGCTTCTTCTACATGACTATAGAAATTAACAGCTGCATTAAGCATTTTACCTGGCATTATAGGAGCAAGGGTATTGACTTCAGAAACATGATAAATAAATTCTAAAGATTTCCTTTCAAGCATATCTTCTTCAACAACTGCTCTTACTATTTCATAAATTATATCTTTTAAACCATGTTCATATCTTTCAATTAACGATCTCATATCATTAGGCGTATCAAATCCATAACCTGTCTTAATAAATTGCTGAGCAACATTTAGATCAACAATAAATTCATCTCTAATAACAATACCTAAAAAATCGCTATTATTAATACGAAATGTTCCTAGCTTAAATGGCTCAACTGAAATATTAGATTGAGCAATAGCCATGTGAGAAAAAATTAATAACAAAATAAATGGAGTTAGTGTCTTTTTCATATTATTCCTTTAACTTAAGTTTATAACACATTATAAAGTACAATTATATGGTTTAATGATCTCACCAGCCACCCAAATCCATGTTGCTTCTAGGATAACTGGCTCCGTAAAATTTTCAGAATCATAAGTAGTTGCTAACCAACTTAAAGTATTCCTATCCTCGCTTAAACTAAATGTTTCTAACATCTTTGCATCAGGGCTTAATGGCGTCCCTCTATCATCAAAAAAAGGATATTGTATATTGGTAGTTTCAACAATTAATGTATTTTCATCCTGCCAACTTGCTATAGAAGTACCCATATGAGGGAAATCCTGGTTAGTAGAAATTTCAGTATGATTTAGATGAAATACCCTTTTACCATCCCATTCCTCTAAATACATTATGATATTTTCTCCTTCCTTCTTTAATTCTATCGGATAAGGACTATCCATTGCAGGAGCAACCCCAGGAGGTATACAGCCCAAGGCAAGATCATCTGTTAATGGATTCCATGAAGCTTTGAATGTTGCAGCTTTTGGTGTTAATGGCCAATCGTGTATACCAGTATTCGTATTGGGCCTTGTTAAAGGCGTCCAAACCTTAAAAAAACCTGAAGAATTATCTCTTGCGTATTGTTCTGCTTCTGAAGAAATAGGCAAGGAAAATAGATCATCACTATTGCCTATAAAATTTCTAGCAATATTAGGATGGATTGCTACCAAGCCCATTGATGATGAGGAGATAGTAACTGCTAACATCTCATTTAGGCCGTGTCTAGAAATTGCTCCAACAATATTAATTTTTTCGCCTATCTCTATATTATCTCTCGCAATACCAAACCTTTGTAAAGTATTTATTGAGCCAGCTTCCATATCCCAAATGCTGCTATTTCCATCAGAATCATATACTCTAACATTAAGAAAAACATGGGGATTTTTCCAATCAACTGACACTATTTCACCTTCTATTGTGATCATATTTTCTAAATCATAGAAAGCTGAAGCAGAATGATGGGAATGAGAAAAATTTCCAAAAAGAAATGGGCAGAAAGAAACTAAAAACAATCTAAAGTAAAAACTACTCATATAAAATAGACTCTAATTTAGTTAGTAACTCAATTGGTGATAGATATCCACCAAGATGAGTCCCTGATGATGAATAAATTGCAGGTGTGCCAATTACTCCTACTTTTTTGCCTAATTGATAATGCTCAGCAACTGGCGTTTCATCGCATGTACCTAAATCTAAATCATCACCTAGCTTTGCTTTTGTCAATAAACTGTTTCTCTCAGAATTTCCTGAGCACCATACTTTCTCAGCTTTATACCAAGAATCTGTATCTGGTCCTGTTCTTGGATAAAATAGATATTGAACTTTTATACCCAGATCATTCACCATATCTATCTCACTATGAAATTTACGACAATAGCCACAATCAAGATCTGTGAAAATTGTTATTACATGCTTAACATTCTCTGATGATGGGGAAAAAATTATAGACTGAGCTTGATCAACTTCTGACAAAATTCCACGCCTTGCAATTTCTCTTTTATTTTCTGATAAATTTACATTGAAATGTAAATCAAATAATTCACCCTGAAAAACATATCTTCCGTTGTGACTAATATAAGCAACATTAGAATTCACTATAACCTCATAGACGCCAGCAACAGGGCTATCCGAAATAGACGAAACATTTATTTCAGGAAATAAATCTGCAATCTGCTCCTTAGAAAGCATTTCGCTATCTTGTGCCCAGCAAATATTAGAAATAAGAAAAATCAACGCAAAAAAATTCTTCATATTCAATTACAGTATCTCACATAAAAATTTAATAAATATTCTCATATAGATAGAGTAATATCAAACTACCCCCTAGGATGATGTTTAGAATGAAGGTCTTTCATTCGTTCTTTTGCAATATGAGTATATATTTGCGTTGTTGAAATATCGCTATGGCCTAATAAGAGCTGAACTATTCTCAAGTCGGCACCATGATTAAGTAAATGAGTAGCAAAAGCATGGCGTAAAGTATGAGGTGATAATTTTTTTTTGATTCCAGCTTGATTTGCGTATCTTTTTACAATGTGCCAAAAAGCCTGTCTACTCATATGATCACTAGATCTTGTTGGAAATAAATAGTCTGTCTGGCGACCATTTAAAATCTCTAAACGACCCAAAGCTATATATTTATTTAACCAAACAATTGATTCATCGCCCATTGGTACAAGTCTTTCTCGATTTCCCTTACCAACTATTCTTATAACCTGCTGATTAAAGTTTACCTGACTCATCATTAAATTAGTCAACTCTGACACCCTCACTCCCGTGGCATATAATAATTCAAGCATTGCCTTATCTCTACTTCCGAGGGGTTTTTCATAATCTGGTTTGTTTAATATTTCCTCTACTTCTCTTTCTGTCAGAGACTCAGGTAAATGCCTACCTATTTTTGGCATATCAACTTGCAAAGTAGGGTCCTCTTTAATTACTTTTTCTCTTAATAGAAACCTAAAAAATTGTCGGAAAGTAGATATCTTTCTAGCTGAAGATTTTGGCTTAGCTCCAGCAGACAGTTCTTCAGAAAGATAATCTAATATATCAATTCTGCTAACATTAGCTAAATTAATATTTTTATTAATCAAGAAGTTTTTTAATAGATTTAAGTCTGTTCTATATGAACATAAAGTATTATCAGAAAGGCCTTTTTCCATCCAAATAGAATCAAGAAAACGCTCAATTAGAACTTTATCATCATTCAATAAATTATCTTTTTTTTGTCCTTTTTTATTATTACTATTCATTTATAAACTTAATTATTTGTTTTTTTTTATGCTCTATGTTAATGAATATATAGAAAGAAAAAAAATAAAGCTATACTATTAGCAAAACTAATAAAATAAAAATCAATTGAAAAAATTAAATATACTGTTTTTTGTTAATATTGTTTATGGTATCTACTCCTGGCTTATTCTAATAGCTATATTCTTAATACTATTAGTCATGCTTTTATTATTTCCTAATAAAAAAATAAGAAGGAGGCTAACTAGCTTAGCAGCTAAAAGTTTTTTATTTTTTTCAGGAACATCTATGAAAATAATAAATAGGAGCTATCTTATAGATGGCCCATGTGTAGTAGTTGCTAATCACTCAAGCTACCTTGATGGCATAATATTAAAGGCTGCCTTACCTGCAAAATTTACCTTTCTGATAAAAGAAGAGATGTCTAGATTTCCTCTCATAGGATTAATGTTAAGACTAATAGGTTCAGAATTTGTAAAAAGAGAAAATACTGTTGAAAAAAACAAGGCTATCCGCCATCTATACAAATCAGCAAACTCTGGCAGCTCTTTAGCTGTATTTCCTGAAGGGACATTTTCCAAAGAGCCTGGCCTAAAGAAATTCCACTCAGGGGCATTTGCTGCTGCAAAAAAAGCGAATATTCCATTAATACCAATTGTAATAATTGGTGCAAGAAAAAAATTACCTGCTAGCGTTTGGCTTCCAAAGATAGGATCAATATGTGTTAATTTTTGCCAGCTAATCCAAACCAATGATTTTGATAACGCTAGGGATATAGCTAAAATTTCTAGAAAGCTAATGTTAGAGAAATTAGATGAGCCTGATCTTTTAGAAGAGAGAAGATGATGTCAAAAATAATCTGGAAACCTAATAAAAAACAGATTAACCAATCTAATATAAAGGCTTTCATAGATCTCAATAAACAATATCTTAAATCTGATAGCTATAATAGCTTACTTAAATGGAGCATAGATTCTCCAGAGTGCTTTTGGTTAAAGCTATGGGATTTTCTTAAAATAAAAGCCTTCACGCACTCAAATCAAGCAATAACAAAAGGAAAGCTTATTTATAAAACAAAATGGTTTGAATCTTCTACGCTAAATTATTCAGAAAATTTACTATCCAATAATTTAAAAAACATAGCCATTATATCCTATAAAGAAAACGGTGAAATAAATAGAGTTTCTTGGGAATTATTAAAAAAAAGAGTGGCTAGTTTTTCTAATACATTAAGAGGCATAGGCATAAAAAAAGGAGATAGGGTTGCATCTGTTATCACAAATACAGAAGAATCAGTAGTTTGTATGTTAGCAACAGCATCAATAGGAGCCATTTGGTCTTCATGCTCTCCAGAATTTGGAACTAATGGAATAATTGATAGATTTAAACAAATTAAGCCAAAGCTATTAATTTCAGTAAATGGTTATTCTTACAATGGAAAGATATTTGATATATCAGAAAAAATAGAAATTATTGCTAATGAAGTTAAAAGTATAAAAACCTTAATTATTATTCATAATTTAGCTAATAAAAAAAAATTAAAGGTAAAAAATAAAATCATAAAATATGAGGATGCTATTTCTAATACAGGTACCCTATTCTTTGAAAAGTTAAATTTTTCAGATCCTCTATTCATATTGTTTTCCTCTGGAACCACAGGTAGCCCTAAATGTATAGTCCATTCTGTAGGAGGAACATTAATCCAACATAAAAAAGAACATATTCTTCATTGTGACATTAAACCTAAAGATGTTTTATTCTTCTATACAACCTGCGGCTGGATGATGTGGAACTGGTTAGTAACTGGTCTCGCTTCAAAAGCTACTATATTGCTTTATGATGGTTCACCATTTTATCCAGATCCTAATATATTATGGAAAATAGTTGATAAAGAAAAAATTAAAATATTTGGTACAAGTGCTAAGTATCTTCTAGCGCTAGAAAAAGAAAAACATGAGCCCTGTAAATTAAATAATTTAGATTCCCTAGAAAGCATATTATCAACTGGCTCACCTCTTGCTCCTTCAAGCTTTGATTATGTTTATAAATCAATAAAGAATAAATTAAGGCTATCTTCTATATGTGGAGGAACAGATATTATAGCCTGCTTTGCTATAGGAAATCCTATGTTACCAGTTTACAAAGGTGAACTTCAATGTATATCACTTGGTATGGATGTTGACATCATTAATAAAAATGGTAGATCGATAAAAAATAAAAAGGGTGAATTAGTTTGCAGATCACCTTTTCCATCAATGCCAATAGGTTTTTGGGGAGATAAGGGTAATAATAATTATTATTCAACCTATTTCTCTCAATTTCATAATATATGGTCTCAAGGAGATTACGGAGAACTTAAAGATAATGGCGGCATAATAATTCATGGTAGATCGGACTCTACACTAAACCCGGGAGGTATAAGAATTGGAACCTCAGAAATATATAAAGTTGTAGAAAAGCTTGAAGAAATAAGTGAATGCTTGGCAGTAGGCCAAGAATGGGAAAATGACACTCGAATAATACTTTTTGTTACATTAGAAAAAGGATACTCCTTAAACAGTAAACTAGAGAAAATTATATGCAAAAAATTAAGAGAAGAGGCGTCACCGAGACATGTTCCTTCAAAAATTATAGCTAGCCCAGAACTACCCCGAACAATTAATGGTAAAATATTAGAAATTGCAGTTAGAGAAATTATTCATGGTCGGCCTATAAATAATATAGATGCTATAGCTAATCCAAAGATTTTAAATTTCTTTAGGGGTTTAAAAGAATTAAGAATATGACAACTCCAATTAAAAATTACCAAGACAAAGTTCTTAATGGACTAATTAAAGATGATCATCTGCAAAAAGAAGCAATGAAAATTCTTAATCAATGCTATGAAGAGATAGTTAAACTATATGATACTAGCCTAGTTTCAAAAATATTAATAAATAATTTAAATCATTCTTCCGTTAAAGGTATCTACTTATGTGGAGATGTAGGTAGAGGAAAAACTATGCTTATGGATATATTTTATGAATCTCTTCCAATAAAAAATAAGCTCCGATTACACTTTCATAGTTTTATGATTATGATCCATAAAGAGCTCAACAGATTAAAAAGCAAAAGAAATCCATTAGGTTTAGTTGCAAAAGATATATCAAAAAAAGCAAAAATAATCTGTTTAGACGAGTTTTCTATTTCAGATATAGCTGATGCTATGATACTTGGAAATCTACTTAAAGAGCTATTTCATAGAGGTGTAACATTAATATTAACATCTAATACTGAACCAGATAAACTATACTTAAATGGTCTTCAAAGAGAGAGATTTCTTCCAGCAATCAACCTAATTAAGAAAAATACTAATATCTTTTTTCTAAACTCAAACAATGATTATAGGCTTAGTTTCCTAGAAAAAGCTGATATATATCAATATCCAATCACTGAAGATAATAATATTAAAATTAAAAACTATTTTAATATGATGGCAGCAAATAAAATAGAGAATAAAAGCTACATAAATATAAACAATAGAAAGATAAATACAATAAAAATTTCAGATTCTATAATTTGGTTTAATTTTGATGATATTTGCAGTAGTCCTAGAAATAAAAATGATTATATTGAGATAATTAAATACTATAAAACTGTAATTATTACTAATATTCCTGTCCTAACATTAGATCATGAAAATCAAGCAAGAAGATTCATAACATTAATTGATGAATTCTATGATAGAAAGGTTAAAATGATATTTTTAGCAGCTGCTGCTATAGATAAATTATACTCTGGAAAAAAATTAGCATTTGAGTTTAAAAGAACTATCAGCAGATTAAAGGAAATGCAAAGTTATGAGTATTTATCGAAATCAGTTAATAAATAATAATCTGAGTAATTTTTATGAATAAAAATATTGGCAACTTAATATTGATAAGGCATGGGCAAAGCGAGTGGAATAATAAAAATCTATTTACTGGCTGGCATGATATCGACCTAACTGAGCAAGGAATTAAGGAAGCCAAAGATGCTGGTAAATTATTAAAAGAAAAAAAATTTACTTTTGATCTTGCTTATACATCAGTTTTAACAAGAGCGATACATACACTTTTTTATATACTAAAAGAATTAAATCTAAGTTCTATTCCTATAAAGAACGACTGGAGACTAAATGAGAGGCACTATGGAGCGCTTCAAGGACTAGATAAGCTAGAAATATCTAAAAAATATGGTGAAGATCAAGTTAAAATATGGAGAAGAAGCTTTGATGTCAGCCCTCCTAAAATGGATAAAGATGATCCAAGACATCCTCTCAATGATGTTAGATACAATAAATTAGATCGTTCACTCCTACCAAGTTCAGAATCATTAAAAAAAACACTTGATAGAGTTAATGAATGTTGGAATACATCAATCCTTCCAGAGCTATTATTAGGAAAAAATATTATTATTGCAGCTCACGGAAATAGTCTTAGAGCCTTGGCAAAAATATTAGAAAAAATATCAGATCAAGAGATTCCTGAATTTAATATCCCTACAGGGGTTCCAAGATTTTATAAGCTTGATCATAATATCAACCCCATAAATGTAGAATATTTAGGAGATAAAAAAATAATTGATGCAGCTACTAAAGAGGTTGCTAACCAAATAAAAAAATAGGGAGGAAATATGATTTATAATCTTGGAGAAAATAAGGTTAAATGCAAAGATAATAATTTTTTTATTGCTCCTAATGCAGCTGTAATTGGAAGAGTAACTTTAGGGACTAATACTAGTATCTGGTTCAATGTTGTCATAAGAGCTGATAATGATGAAATTTTTATTGGTAATGGTTGTAATATACAAGATAATTCTATTCTACATGTTGATGAGGGGGCACCAGTAAAATTAGGTGAAAATATAAGCATTGGTCATTCAGCTACTGTACACGGATGTCAAATTGGATCTGATACGCTAGTTGGAATGGGGGCAACAATCTTAAGTAATGCAAAAATTGGAAATGGGTGCCTAATTGGAGCAAACGCTTTAATTACTGAGAATAAATGCTTCCCAGATAGATCGCTTATTATTGGATCTCCAGCAAAAGTAGTTAGAGAGGTAACGAAAAAAGAGCTTGAGCATATAAAATGGAATGCAAAAAATTATATAGAAAGAAGTCAATTCTATAAAAAATCTCTATCTACTAAATAGTTATTATTATATAAATCGAATAAGCCCCTCTTGGGCAACTGATGCAATCAAAACTCCTTTGCTATTAAAAAATTTACCAATTGAAAAACCTCTTGAACTACAAGCATTTGGACTTTCCATAGAATACAGTAACCATTCATCGACTCTACAAGGACGGTGAAACCAAATAGAATGATCAAGACTAGCCATTTGTAATTTTAAGTTATTAGATAGCACTGAATATGGCAGGTTTGCTGTTCCTAATAAAAAAAAATCAGAAAGATATGAAAGTAAGCAATAATGGATATTTTCAATATTAGAAAGTTTACTTTTATATTTAACCCAAACATTTCTTATTGGCTTTACTGGAACTTTTGATATTATATCGGTAGGGTTAATTGGTCTAATTTCAAAAGGAAAATTATTTGTCATCAACCTAAAATAATTATCTGGGATATTCGAAAAAATATCTTTCTGAGATAGCTCTTCTAAATTATTTAAATTATTATAGTTAGTTACATCAGGCATAATTGATTGATGCTCTTCACCATCTTCTTTAACATGAAAAGAAGCAGACATATTAAAAAGAGTTTTATTTTTTTGCTTAGCTATAACTCTTCTACTGCTAAAACTACGTCCATCTCTAGAAATTTCAACTTCATACTCTATAGGTAATTTTGCATTACCAGGTCTCAAAAAGTATGAGTGTAAAGAATGAACTAATCGATTAGTAACTGTTTTACTTGCTGCAGCTAAAGCTTGGCAAAGAACACGTCCACCAAAAACACGCTTTGAGCCATAATAATGATTTTCTCCTATATAAATATTATTAGACTTAATCTCTAAATTAAGTAATTTATTTAGCATATCAATATATAATCTATCTTTACTCATTACTTTTGACTAGCGTCTAAATCAAGTCTGGCTATCAGGCTGGATGTATCCCACCTTTCTCCGCCCATTTCTTCTATTTCTTGATAATATTTATCTATAAGATTAGCAAGTGGTAATTTTGATCCATTTCGACTAGCTTCTTCAAAACATATATTTAAATCTTTTCTCATCCACTCTACAGCAAATCCAAAGTTAAACTCACCGTTAATCATAGTCTCCCATCTATTATCCATTTGCCAAGACTGAGCAGCACCTTGACTAATTACCTCAATCAAAGTCTTAACCTCAAGACCTGCATTTTTAGAAAACGAAAGGGCCTCTGAGAGACCTTGAATTATTCCTGCTATTGCAATCTGATTGGCCATTTTTGCTAACTGGCCTGAGCCTGTTTTTCCCATAAGACGAATTCTTTTTGCATAATTACTAATTAATAAATTTACTGGCTCGAAATTTTTTTCATCACCTCCTACCATTATAGTTAGAGCTCCATTTTCCGCTCCTGCTTGCCCACCAGATACTGGAGCATCATAGAAACTTATATTATTTTTATTTGAAACATTATAAATTTCTCTAGCTATATCGGCTGATGCAGTGGTATGGTCTATATAAAAACTGCCTGACTTCATGTTCTTAATTATTCCTTGATCTGATAAAACAATCTCTCTTAAATCAGAATCCTTGCCAAGACATGTCAGCACAGCATCAGAATCTTTAATGGCATCTTCTATGCTATTAACCATCTTTCCGCTATAGGATTGACACCATTGTTCTGCTTTTTTCTTAGTTCTATTAAAAACAACTACATCATAGCCTGAACGGCTTAACCATCCTGCCATAGGAAATCCCATTACCCCAAGACCAATAAAAGAAACTTTTTTTATCAAAGCAATCAACCTAAAAATTAATTAATTTATATTATTACTTTATCATTTCTTCTATATATCTAGCAAAAATAAGCTTATCCTTACTTTTAGTTTGTTTTGAATATGATAGAGTCCAAAAATAAGAAAGTAGCCTTAAAAGATAAACAATATCGTTAAATACTTTGATTGAAAATGGCTCTTTTCCCGAATAATATATTTCTATAAGATCTTTTATTTTTGATAAGTCATAATTATTCATAGCAACTATGCCCGCTAGATCAATAACTGGATCTGACCTAATAGCATACTCAAAATCAATCAGCCAAATTTTTCCATCATCAATAATATTTTCTGATACTAAATCATTATGGCATAAGCTATTACCAAGAAAATTATTATCGAAAAACGAAGCTAATGAATACATATCTTTACACCATTTTTTCTTCTCTATATCTAAATTTTGCTCTCCCCCGATAAATTTTATATATTCTTTTGCATTTCTTTTTATCTCTATATGGGGTAGATCAAATTCTAGTTTATGCAACTCTTTTAGTACGCTTAGTATTCGTTTTGTATTATTTATATTAAATTTATTTTTATTACAAGAATCTTCTTTATACTCAAATAATAGAATGGAATGTTTATCACTTGAATGTATTAGCTTAGGTGTAATCATAAAAGAACTTAAATATTTAATAAGATTTATCTGTTTTGTAAAACCCAATGTCTGGCCAATTTTATTTCTTTTTACTATTTTAAGAACAGACTTATTGTTTTTAATATTTATGAGATATGTATCATCATTAATGCCTACCTTTATAGGAATAATTATCGCCTCATTAACTAATAAGTTATTTTCTAATAGATATTTCCTAACTACAGGTTTCAATTTATCTTTTTGGATCATATTTTTTTATACTATCATAGAAAAATTTTCTCCACGAAAAGTAACCAAATAATGCCAAAACTAGATAAAACATAAATAAAAATGATGTTATATATAAACTTTTCTCAAGATATATATAAATAGAACAGCTATCAATAATTATCCAGTATAGCCAATTTTCTAATATTCTTTTTGCTACAAGGAAAGTAGTAAAAATTGCAGCAATAGTTGTAAATGAATCTAAATAAGGAAAATTAGCTTGGGTATAGCTCATTAAAAAACCTGATAATAATGTTAGTACTAAGATAAAAAAAATAAATACAAAGTGTTCTGTTATTTTCATGGATATGATTGAACTATTAGATAAATTGGCATTACTCTGTTTCCATTTCCTCCAACCATATATCGCAATTAATGCATAAAATACCTGAAGAAATGATTCCATATATAAATCAGCTTTTAAAAAAATAAATATATAAAGGATTGAGCTACAGAAGGCTGCATACCAACAGAGTATATTTTGTCTTATAGCTAACAATAAATAAGTTATAGCTAGAATTGTAGCAGTCATTTCAATAAAATTAATATTAGATATAAGCTCCATATAAAATTACAATTTCCTGATATAAATTCTTTACTATCTATTATTATAAAAATTTAATCCTTAAAATTTATAGTCAATAGTTATCCCGAAATGTCTAGGATCACCTAAACGCCTAAATAGTTGAGGTGTCCAACTCATATCATTTGGATCATTTGCAAAGTAAAATCCCCTAACTGAATAACTTTGATTAAATAAATTCTTTGACCATAATGAATATACCCAATTATCTCTTTGGTAGCCTAATTTTAAATTAACTAGGTGATATGGATTAGATTTTTTGTTATGGCTATCATCATAATAAAATTCATCTCTTCCTTGAAGATCTAAACTTCCAAAGAAACCCCGATAATTTTCATAATTAATTCCTATAGAGTATTGATATTTTGGAGAGTGTGCCTGATCTCTTCCACTTACAGATAATGTTGGGTTCTGAAATTTACTATACTCTGTATCTAATAAGCCAAGGTTATAATCAATGTTAATATTGTTTCTAATGTTCCAAATTAACTGTACTTCTATACCTCTATTAAATCCTTTAGCTGCATTATCAGTAAAATATATATACGAGAGCGGGTCATTAGGGTCTAACTGTAAAGAAGTACTAACTTGCTGATCTCTTCTTGATGAGGAAAAAAAGGATACACTTCCTCTAATATTATCATTAAAAAAACTACCTTTAAATCCAGTTTCAGCACTATATAAAAATTCTTTTGTAAATGCTTTTCTATCATTCGGCACCGAAGAGCCTATATTAAACCCTCCTGCCTTATAGCCTTTTAAATAAGAAAAATACCAATTCTTATTCTCAGAAAAATTATAATTTATAGAAACTCCTCCTCCCCACATAGATTCCTTAGGGTTGAAAGCTAGGTTATTAGTATCTTTATAGCTCGCATCTCTTTTCTCAATTCTATAATTTGTTGAAAAATTTAGCCTCTGATTAATTTGTAAATTATTTTGAAAATAAAATGCTAAATTCTTTGCATCATAATTACTATTAAGATCTTTATAAGATAATCCACTTGCATACTCTAAATTGTGATTATGTTCTTTTATATTGATAAGATAAATACCTGTAACTGTCTTAGACGGTTTATTAAAAAAAGATGAACTGTTACTAGACTTAGGTGTTAATCTAATTTCTTGACTTAAAGATTGCCTATTTCTTTTAGTTAAAGAATTATAGTCATAATCTTGTTTCCAGAAGGAATTATTACCCCAGTCTCCATCATAACTTACCTCTATATTTGAATCTGAATAGCTACTGATACTATGGAAATCATAATAGTCATTACCTAGCCATCTTATTTGTAAATTAGTGGCCTTTGATTTTTGAGAATCTTTTCCAGGTTTATCTGAGAGTGTTTCAAATGTATTATTATTAACCCATGCATCATATCCATTATTCAGATTTGCTAAGATAGTAGTTAAATTCAAATCTATATTTCTATTAGGTTGCCAATTAATCTTTAATCTAGAAGTCAATTCATCTCTTTTATTTGTATTGCTTCTTCTTAAATAAATGTTCTCTCTAAAGCCATCATTATTATATTTTTGTGCAACAAATCTATATTTAATATTAGAGGTAGATGGGCCTCCAAATGCAATTCCTAGTGACTGGGTATTGTTATTTCCAAGCTGAACTCTGCTTTTAAATTCATACTGATCTGTTGGGTCTTTTGAAGTAATATTAATAAGACCAGCCAAAGCATTAGCTCCATACCTAGCGCCCTGTGGGCCTCTTAAAACTTCTATTTGATCAAGATCAAATAAAGTAGCAACCATTCCTATACCGCTAAAATCAATACCATCAAATATAAATCCCACCGATGAATTAGGTGCTCCTTGATATTGCTCTCTTTCACCTATACCTCTAATTTGAAAATATCTTGGTCTTGAAGTCTCACCTGACCAATTTAAATTAGGAACTTGTAGTAATAAATCCTCAAAATGTTGAATACCAGATTGATCAATCTTATCGTCATTAATTAAATGAATACTTCTTGAAATATCTTTAGACTGTGACTCCGTAAAATCAGCAGAAACAATTATTTCTTCTATGGATAGCTCTTGCGAAAATATACTAGAACTAAAAATTGTAATAAATATAAAAAAAAATCTCATAATTCTCCTCTTAATAAAAAAACAGTCCGAGAATGAGATAATTTTCCGTCCCTTCGCTGGTTCTAGCCAGATCAGGTTCAAAGGGTAATTAGAAAAATCTAATATCTCAGGAAAAACCACCCCTCGGTTTAATCCTAATATAATAGTGTATAAAAAATAAAAAAGGAATCTATTCTTCGAGCCTAGGTATAAGCTCTGCTAAGTTGCAAGGTGATGTTCTAGAATCTAATTGGAATGAAATAATCTTCTCCCAAGCTGTTTTACATGCATTCGTTGATCCTGGCAAGGAAAATATAAATGTACTATTGGCAACTCCTGCAATTGCCCTTGATTGAAGAGAGGATGTGCCAATATCATTAAAAGAAAGATATCTAAAAAACTCTCCAAATCCATCGATTTTTTTATCTAGCAAAACTTCAATGGCTTCCGGAGTTCCATCTTTACCAGTAATACCTGTACCGCCTGTTGTTATAACAACATTAATAGTTTCAGAGGCTATCCATCTAGAAACGATTGATCTAATTTCAAATATATTATCTTTTACTATTTTCCTATCAAATAGATTATGTCCAGATTCCTTTATTAAAGAAACTAGAAGGTCTCCTGAAGTATCATTATCTATATTTCTAGTATCAGAAATCGTAAGTAATGATATACTTAGTGGAACAAAAGCTTTTTTATCTTTTTTTGTCATATCTATTATTGATTTGTCAGCATAATGAATTAAAGCAATATTATCATTTTACGACAAGAGTATTAAATTAACTTTACAAATAATTGTTTTTCTAGAGAAAAAAAATAAATATTACCCCGAAAGCTAGCATAGCACCTCTAAAAATTAAAATATTTCGCAATATATGGATTGCTAACTTAATTTCAAACCTGGGCACTTGGATGCATAATATAGGGGCTGGCTGGCTAATGACAGACCTATCTTCTGATCCTTTCTTGGTTTCAATGATTCAAGTATCAGTCGTTCTTCCTGGATTTATACTAACAATTCCTGCAGGAGTTCTTGCAGATATAATAGATAGAAGAATTTATTTGCTAATCTCAATTAGCTGGATGATTTTTTTTGCTGTTATAGTTGGACTAGTTACTATTGCAGGAAATATAACTCCTTTTTTATTAATTAGCTTTACATTTGCTTTAGGAATGGGCACTGCAATGATTTTACCTGCATTTACCGCTCTAACGCCTGATCTGGTTCCTAAGTCCCAATTAGTGGAGGCAGTAACATTAAATAGTATTGCAATGAATATTACTAGAGCATTAGGCCCAGCTGTAGCCGGAATTTTAATTGCAATAAGTGGTCCGGGTTTAGTTTTTATCCTTAATGGCCTAAGCTTTATTGGTATTTTTTTCGTAATACTTAATTATAATAATTCACGAATACCAAATAGTGGCTCTAATGAAAAATTTTTCGAGGCCATGTCTTCTGGTTTTAATTTCTTATTGAATTCTGAAAAACTACTTACGGTAATGCTTAGAACAATTACTTTCTTTTCTGTTGGAAGTGCTATTTTAACCTTCCTCCCGTTAATAGTTAGAGAAGAGATGGGTGCTGGACCTCAGACTTATAGTATCCTAGTCACTAGCATGGGCATTGGAGCTGTTATAGCAGGTCTTACTCTAACAAACTTTAGAGCGCGTTATAAAAATAATAACATCCTTATATTCAGTATAATAATTACAAGCCTCTCTTTACTAGGTTTAGCTTATATTAGATCTATCTACCCTCTTATTATTATTATGTTTTTTTCTGGTATATCTTGGATGTGTGCTGTATCTACATTGCATGTTTCAGCGCAGTTATCGCTTCCAGCATGGGTAAGAGCTAGGGGTATGTCTTTATACTTAAGTAGCTTTATGGGTAGTTGGGCCTTAGGAAGTGCAATTTGGGGGCAAATAGCTAAACTCACAAACATATCAATAGCCCTAACCGTAGCAGTAATTTTTGGGCTAATCATAAATCTAATAACAGCAAAAAGGAAATTAGTAGACATATAGATGCAAAAGAGAAAAAGAAAGAATATTTTTATTCACCCAGTTTTGTTAGCAGCAGGAGGTTCAAAAAGACTAGGTTATCCCAAGCAGCTTTTGAAATACAAATCTAAATCCTTAATATCGAGATCTATATACATTGCTAACTCTATAACATCAAATCCTGTCTCTATCATAATTGGATCTAATGCTTTAAAAATAAGATTAGCAATAAAGCATCAAACTAATAATTCAATAATTATCTTCAATAGAAAATGGGAGTTAGGTATATCTGAATCCTTGAAGATTAGCAAAAAACATATTAACCCTAGTGCTAAAGCTATTCTTATCCTTTCATGTGATCAGCCATTTATTAATAACAAGCATATTGATAAATTAATCAAAATATGGAATAAGAATAAAAATAAGATTGTTGTTGCAAAATATAATAATACTTTTGGTATACCACTAATACTTCCAAAAAAATTATTTTACTTACTAGATATGGTAACTGGAGATCAAGGTATAAAAAAATTAGTTAAAGAAAGAAAAGATCTATTAAAGAAAGTTACTATTAATTCAGCTGGTATTGATATAGACACTGAAGAAGACAAAAAAAAATTTCTCTAAGCATATATTAATCAATAGAATTAGAGTTAATCCACTTGAATGAAGAGTCTGAGTAATGTTCTTTTTTCCATATTGGCAGTCTATTTTTTAATTCTTCAATAATATAAGAACACGCCTCAAATGCATCACACCTATGATCTGCAGTTACGCCTATCCAAACTGCGCAATCTCCTACATCAAGATCACCAATTCTATGTTGGCTTTCAACACCAGAAATCTTATATTTAATTAAGGCTTCTTCCAATATCTTGTTCCCTTCGCTATTGGCAATAGACTCTTCTCCATCATAGCTCAAAGACTTAACAGCTTTGCCGCTATTATGATTCCGAACCCAACCTTCAAAAGAGACATAAGCTCCTGCCGTGCTTTGACGCATATCTTTACTTAGATTCTTAATATCTATCTTTCTTTTAACTATTTTAAACATCATCCGCCTGCTACTGGAGGGAAAAAAAATATAGTATCATTTTCTTTAATTGAAGAATCCCAATCAACTAAGTTTCCATTAATAGCTACTTTGCAGTTTTTAATGCTATCTAAAAAATTGTATTTATCTGCAAGAAATTCAAATATTTGTTTAACTGATTCTAGCTCTGTTAAAATTTCCTCATTATCACAACCTGACTGCTCTCTAAATACTGCAAAATATTCTACTTTTACTTTAATCATTGGCCCGAACAAAATCACTCTTTCCGCCTGACTTAGAAAGTAATTTAATTTCCTTAATTAATATCTCATGAGACAATGATTTACACATATCATAAACTGTTAGTGATGCTGTTGTTACACCAGTCAGGGCTTCCATCTCAACCCCAGTTTTATAAATAGCGGAAACTTCGCACTTAATTATTATTTCTGAGATAGAAACCCAATCAATCGTTATATTACATTTATCAATTGGAATTGGATGACATAGAGGTATCAATTCATGAGTCTTCTTAACGGCCATAACTCCTGCTGTTATAGCTGTATCAAAAACAGGTCCTTTTTTTGTCTTAAGCTCTTTTGATTTAAAACTAATATTACTTGGAAAGACAATGCTGGCAATTGCTATAGCACTTCTTCTAGTTAGCTCCTTAGAACCAACATCAACCATTGAAGGGTTATTTTTTTTATTAATATGATTTAGCACTACCCACCCATAGTATACATTTCAACACGTGATGGCTTATTCTTTTTAGTATTGCTTTTTCTTAGTTCGCTATACCTATCAGTTCTTGATCTCCATATATTTTGAAAAACATTCATCAAATCATTATCACTTGCACCGCCTCTCATCAAACTTCTTATATTCATTCCTTTTGAGCTAAATAAGCATGTATAGATCGATCCATCTGCAGAAATGCGAGCTCGATTACAGTCTCCACAGAATGGTTTTGTAACTGAAGATATAAATCCTATTTCGCCTTGACCATCCTCATAAGAATATCTGCTTGCAACCTCACCAATATAATTATTTTCTATAGGAATAAGATTCCATTTTTTGGAGATATTTTTTAATAATTCAGATGAAGAAACAACTTGATCCTGTTTCCAATTATTTAAGGTACCTACATCCATATATTCTATAAATCTTACTATGATTCCAGTACCTCTATAGTAGTCCAATAAATCTAGCACTCTATGGTCATTCAAACCTTTCTGAATCACTACATTTAGTTTGATTGGCCCCAACCCAACTTTTTTTGCGGTACTAATTCCATGTAATACAGAATCTAAGCTTCCTTTGCCGCCACTCATTTTTTTAAAGATCTTTTCATCAATACTATCTAAGCTTACAGTTATTCTTTTTAAACCAGCCTTTTTTAGATCTTTAGCCCTAACCGCTAACAAAGATCCGTTGGTAGTTAAAGCAAAATCATTTAGGTTAGATAATGAATTTAAATTTGAAATGATCTCAAATATATCTTTCCTAAGAAGAGGCTCTCCTCCTGTTAATCTAATTTTTTCTACTCCTAGCTGAGTAAATATCTGAGCAATACGCTTTATTTCGCCAGAGGAGAGCCAGTTTTTTTTTGGCAAAAAAATATGATTTTCTCCATAGGTATCTACTGGCATACAATATGGACATCTAAAATTGCAGCGATCAATGACTGAAATTCTTAGATCCCTAAGAGGTCTAGAAAACTTATCATTTATTTTCCCTATTCTATTAAAGCTAGATATATTATCTTTCATAACAAAAATACATTAGTTAATTTTTAACCCTAAAACTTTTAATTATATAAAAATCATTATCAAATTAAACTCATAACGATTGTTTCTCTATCTTTGACCAGGTATCTCTAAGACTTAAGATCCTTAAAAAAACTAATCTTTTTTTAGAATCTATATTTTTATCTAATTTAAAATAACCTAGCCGCTCAAACTGAAAAGATTCACTTATAGTAGCACTAGAAAGCGAAGGTTCTATAATAGCATCCTTAATTATCTCTAGGGAATGAGGATTGATATGTTTAGTCAAATCACTCCCCTTCTTGTCAGGAAAAGGATCATTAAACAATCTATCATATAAGTGGACTTCTGCCTTTTGTCCTTGATTGGCTGAAATCCAATGAATTGTACCTTTCACTTTTTTTTCAGAAGATCCTGACCCACTCTTGGTTCTAGGGTCATAAGTACATCTTAATTCAATAATATTTCCTTCTTTATCCTTAACAATTTTCTCACATTTTATAATATAACCATACTTTAAGCGCACTTCTGAATTAGGAGATAATCTAAAAAACTTGCTAGGTGGATGCTCCATGAAATCATCTCTTTCTATATATATTTCCCTAGAAAAAATAATTTTTCTTTTTCCAAGAGACTCATTAGTTGGGTGATTAGAAGCAAACATTATCTCATCTTCATTGTCTGGAAAATTTTCTATAATAATCTTCAATGGCTTTAAAATTGCGAATCTTCTCTCACTTTTATGATCGAGATCTTCTCTTACACAATTTTCTAAATTGCTAAGTTGTATAGTATTATTTTTTTTTGTTACGCCTATTCTATATATAAAATCACGTATAGATTGAGCAGTATATCCTCTCCTTCTCATACCAGATATTGTTGGCATTCTAGGATCATCCCATCCAGAAACATAACCTGAATCAACTAAACCCTTAAGCTTCCTTTTACTCATAACAGTAAACATTAAGTTCAGTCTAGAGAATTCAATTTGTTTAGGGTTACTCTCTAATGAAAATTGCCTTAAAAACCATTCATATAAAGGCCTATGATCTTCAAATTCAAGACTACATAAAGAATGTGTAGTTCTCTCAATCAAATCAGATAATGTATGGGCAAAATCATACATAGGATATATACACCAATCATTATTAGTATTCTGATGAGAAATCTTTCGAATTCGATATAAAATTGGATCTCTTAAATTAATATTTGAAGAAGACATGTCAATCTTAGCTCTTAAAACATGCTCACCTTCTTCAAATACTCCATTAGCCATGTCTTCAAAAAGCTTAAAACTTTCCTCTATAGATCGATCTCTATATGGGCTATCTATTCCTGGATCAGTTAATGTTCCACGATATTCTTTTATTTTATCTATGCTCAAGCTATCTACATAAGCTTTATTATCTAATATTAATTTTTTTGCAAAATTATATAACTCAGAAAAGTAATCAGAAGCATAAGTTAACTTATCCCATGAATACCCAAGCCAAGTTATATCTTCTTTTATAGCTTGTTCGTACTTTTTATCTTCTTTCTCAGGATTAGTATCATCAAAGCGCAAAAAACACTTACCATTAAACTCAGAAGCAATATCAAAAGATAAGCTTAAAGCCTTTGCATGGCCTATATGTAGGTAACCATTTGGCTCAGGAGGAAAGCGTGTTTGTATCCTCCCATCATTCAACTTTTTGTCTAAATCAGCTGAAATAATCTGGCTTATAAAATTTGTACCTCTTTTATTTTTTTTATCCATAATTTGTTACTTTAGCATTTAGGGATTACTATAAATCATTTGTAAATAAGTATAAACACAACATGTACTAGAGTAATTTTACAATAATAGGCAAAATAACCCTATGGATAGAAGATCATTTATATATTATGGAGGACTTAGCTCTATTGCTGGATGTTCAAGAAATGAGCAGTCATCAAACACTTCGTTAGATAATAGAACTTACAACTGGCGAATGGCTACTTCTTGGCCTCCAAACTTCCCTGGACATGGGGTTTCAGCAAATCGCCTTGCTAATAATATTGAAGAGCTTACTGGCGGTCGCATAAAAATTGAAATTTTTTCTGCAGGGGAGCTGGTCCCAGCTTTTGAGGTATTAGACGCAGTATCTAGAGACACAGTTCACCTAGCCCATAGCGCACCAGTATATTGGAGAGGAAAAATACCTGCATCTCTGATATATGGAGGCATTCCTTTTGGAATGACTTCTGATATTTTTAATTCATGGCTTTTTCACTCAGATGGTCTAGAGCTATGGAGAAAAGCATATTCGTCTATGGATATCATACCATTTCCAGCTGGCAATACTGGCCAACAAATGGGCGGGTGGTTTAATAGGGAAATTAATTCCTTAGAAGATCTATCAGGTCTCAAAATGCGTATACCTGGTCTTGGAGGTGAGGTAATGCAAAAAGCAGGCATTCTTCCAGTTAATCTGCCTGCTTCAGAAATATTTACTGCTCTTCAAACAGGTGCAATTGATGCCACAGAATGGGTTGGACCATATAATGATATGGCTCTTGGTTTACAGCAAGTTGCAAGATACTATTACTATCCTGGATGGCAAGAGCCATCAGGTCAGCTTGAGCTCATAGTTTCAAGAAATGCTTTTAATTCCCTTCCTCCGGATCTTCAAAAAATAATTGAAATTGCATGTTTTTCTGAAAATAGTTACTTATTAGCTGAATTTAATATGAGAAATCAACAGGCATTAAATACCCTTAAAACGGAACATAAAGTAGATATAAGAAGATTTCCAAACGATGTACTGGAAGAATTAAAAAAACATACTAATGAAATACTAGATGAGCTATCCAATAATGATCCTCTCTTTAAAGAAATCTACGAGTCTTATAATAAATTCCTAGGAGATATCAGTCCATGGTTAGAAATAATAAAATCCTAACTAGTAGGCATAATCTAATCTATACATATAGCTTCTGCAAGCAGGTCTACTTTCTAAATCAACTAGGTGTCCCCAAGGTTTGAATTTAGTACTCATTAAGGTATCTAAACTTGATGTCCTAAAAATTTCATCTGATAGCTCTAGAAATTCTGGATTTATAATCTCACCATTAGGTAAAACTTCAAAGCATATTACTGCACTTCCTTCTAAACCCTCCCTGTGAGCTTGCCTAGGATAAGCAGGGGTAATCATTACTTCTGGAATAAGAGGAATAATAGATCCTACTTTCTGGTTATCATCATTATTGTAAAAAGAATGATCTACTTCTTCATCTAATCTTGTGCACCACCAACCGCCAACTGAATTAGAAGTTCTCCAATCACCTCCCAAGCTACTACGATTAAGGTCTCCTCTAAAATCTCTTGCCATTCTACTATCTGTAAAAAATAATTCTTTATCATTAATAATCCAAGGAGAGATATTTTGCCAAAACCTTTCTTCTTCAAATTCATTCTTCGAAACAAGCACAGAATAGTCGCTAGCAAAACTAAAGCTATAGTTTTCATTTCCTAGATCAGGAGAGCCATAAATAATACAATTCCATGCGCCCAATGGATTGATGATCTCTGTCTTAGAAGATCGAATATTTTGAGCAATAGAAAAAGAAGATAAGAACAAACTTATTATCAAAAAAACAAGAGGAGGTAATATATTTATTTTTATTATTGGTGATCCTCCATTATTACTCTTGGTAATAAACCTCTCTCATTTATCATACCTCTTAGCTGAATAACTTGCCTTGCATCAGGCCTTAATGATGCAGCTGAATCCAAATCATTAGTTGCTTCAGAAAGCATATTTTTTAGATAATACGAATAAGCTCGATTCACAAACACTCTCCAATTTCTTCCATTAATATCCATTGAATCATTACAAAAAGGGATTGCTGTGTCTGGCTCTCCCTTAGCTGCATGTGCTGCACATAGATTTGATAAAGCTGCTGCCCTATCTCCCATGCTTGGGCGATATCTATTGAGCCCTAGATGTGTCAATCTTATTCCCTCATCATATTGACCCATAATGATTGCGAAAGAAGCAGCAGACAAGAACTCGTTACCTAATCCACCTACAATAGTTTTTTGAGGATCAACAAATTGCCCAATAGAATTAGATATATCAAGAAAAAAAAACAGAGATAGAATGCAAGCTAGATTAACAGAGCGCATAATAAAAAAACTACATAGTAGCTTTTTTTGGTTCCGCTCTAGTACTTGAATCTGATTTATTCTCCACTTTTAGAACTGGATCATCTTTAACAATAATATTGTCTGAACCTTTATATTTTTTTAAGGTGCCTTCAATTTGTGCTTTATCAGAAATAGAAATAGTCTTATAAATGACTTTTCCTTTAATTGCTCCTTCTCCAGAAATGCTTAGCTTGGACTTAATTAGTACAGTTCCATCAATAGTGCCTCTTATATCTGCAGTATTAGCAATAATATCTCCTTTAAAAAAACCGCTTTTACCTAAAATAAAATTTGAGGTTTCAATCTTTCCTTCAAAGCTACCATCAATATTGACTGATTCTGCATTTAGAACATCACCCTTAAACAAAACTTTTTCCCCAATATTCATACAGCCACTAACGGGGGCATTCTTTATTTCATTAATTTTTTTATTACTGTCTCCTAACACAATAAGCTCCTATTTATTTTATTTTATTCAAATTAAATGTTATTTTTATAAAAAGGTTAACCAACATAGCGAAAATAAAGCATTGTGGCAACAAAATAAGAGAGTATTTATTAAATAAACTAATAATAATGATCAGTGTAGCTAAAGCAGAAAGGTTAATTCTAGAAAATATTGAGTTTTTCAGCGCCGAAAAAGTAAGTCTTGAAAAAGCAATTGGTCTAGCTCTAAGAGAAGATATCTTGATTGATAGAGATTATCCGCCTTACGATAGGGTAACTATGGATGGATACGCAATATCATATAGTGATTGGAAAAAAGGGTTAAGATCTTTTGAAATTAAAGGAAGCCAGCCAGCAGGAAAAAAAGCTTTAAAATTAAAAAATGCAGGTGAATCGATTGAAGTGATGACTGGTTCAGTTATACCTGATAATGCAGATACTGTGGTACCAATTGAGAGAATAAAAAGAAAAAATAACAATAGAATAGAAATATTAGGTAATTTATCTCTTGCTAAAGGACAGTTCACCCATAAAAAAGGATCAGATATAAGATCAGGAAAAAAAGTTCTAGAGAAAGGAATTTTTCTCAGATCGCCAGAAATAGCAATTCTTGCTAGTGCAGGATTCAATCAATTACCAGTTGCAAAAATTCCAAAAATAGCAATTATTTCAAATGGTGATGAATTGGTAGAAGTAGGTGATAAAACTACTTCTTTCCAAATACGGTCCGCTAATGATAGAGCAATAGAAGCAAGTATTTTAGCTAGAAGAATTGGTAAAGTCTCAAGACACATCATTAAAGATAAGCGTAAAAAAATATTAGAGAAAATAATATATCTTCATAGTACCCATGACATGATAATTCTTACGGGAGGAGTATCGATGGGAAGATATGATTTTGTACCTGGAATATTAGAAGAATTAAAGATAAATCTAGTTTTTCATGGAATTAGTCAACGCCCAGGAAGACCAATGTGGTTTGGAATGAGCAGAGAATCAAAACCAATATTTGCTCTTCCAGGTAACCCAGTCTCAACTATGGTTTGTATGAATAGATTTATTGTACCTGCTTTACATTATGCTCTTAGTACCAAGCCTTTCTATCCTGAAAAATTAGTTCTAAAAAAGAAAGTAATATTTTCTCCAAATTTAACTTATTTTGTTCCAGTAATAACTAATATTGATAATAATGGCGTAATAAAAGGAAATCCAATTACTACTAATACTTCAGGAGACTTTATTTCTTTGGCAAATACAGATGGTTTTGCTGAATTAAAAAAAGAACCTAAAATATTTAAAAAAGGCTACAGTGCTAATCTATATAGGTGGTAAATTAATTAATTTATCTTAGTATAGATCTCAGCCAACAAAGAAAGAGCGATAGTCTCAGGAGAATCTGCGCCAATAGGAATTCCTACCGGACCTTTTAATTTATCTTTAAAATAATACTCTCCCTTATCAATAGAGTTGATTAGACGATTTTTTCTAGCAATTGGCCCTAGAAGACCTAAATAAGGAAATTCCTTATCTTTAAGCTGTTCCAAATAGGCTTTATCTGAAGCTAAATGGTGACTCATGACTACTACTGCATCAAATGAATTAAGATCGCACCTTCTTCTTAGTTCCTCAGGCTTAGCAATTAATATTGATTCATCAGCATCTTCAAAATTATTTTTCTCAAAATAAGCTGGTCTATGGTCGACTATTGTAGTTCGCCAACCTAAAATAGATGACATCTTAATAATTGGCATAGAGTCTAATCCTGCGCCTAAAATCAGTATTTTTGGAATAGGAGCTATAAGCGAATATAGAGCCGAAATCCCTTCTAAGTCTTTTTTAAATAAAACTTCATTATTTTGGGAGAGATGTTGATCTTTCAACAGGTTGTTTACTAAAGATTTATTGGATATAGATGAATATATTATATTCAAGTCTTTATCCGCTATAACAGTATCTCCAGACAATGCTTCTTTTTTACTAGAATCAATAATAGTAACTATTGTTGGTAAACCTTGGCCTAGACTTCTATCCTCATAAAGGGCTCTATTAATAGAAGTAAGTGGTTCATAATTATTTGCTGACAGCAAAGGTTGTAAAATTATCCGTATAAGCCCATTACATCCAGCTCCTAAGCCAAAAATATCATCTGCTTCATCGCGCATATCATAAGATATAATTTTAGAATTATTTTCTAATATGACAGAATTTGCCCTTTCTACTATATCCCCTTCAAGGCAACCACCGCTTACTAAACCCTGATAATCGCCTTCATTATTAATAATTATTCGTTGCCCAGCCTTAGAATAAGTAGAGCCCAGTGTTTCATAAACAGTAGCTAAAACTATTGTTTGCTTAGACTCTTTCCACTGATTGAAAGTATTTATAATATTTTTAACGCTCATTTTATTAAATTGTATAAAAAAATATTGATAAGAATATATAATGTAACTTCAATATTATAATCTTTAAAGGAAAAAATGTGGATCGCCCTAATAAAAAAGAAGCTAAGGATGCTGTTAAAGTATTATTATCATGGATAGGAGATGACCCCAATAGAGAAGGTCTCTTAGATACTCCTGCTAGGGTTGTTAAAGCCTACGAAGATTGGTTTTCGGGATATAGTAGTGATCCAGTTGAATATCTAAAAAAAGTTTTTTATCAAACAGATGGTTATGATGAAATGGTCGTATTGAAAGATATTAGCTTTGAATCACATTGCGAACACCATATGGCCCCATTTATTGGAAAAGCGCATGTAGGATACCTCCCAGATAAAAAAGTTGTTGGTATAAGCAAGCTTGCTAGAGTAGTTGATGTTTTCTCTAAAAGGCTTCAAGTACAGGAAACAATGACTTCTCAAATAGCCCACTGTATCCAAGATGTATTAATGCCAAAAGGAGTTGGGGTTGTTATACAAGGAGTTCATCAATGTATGACTACAAGGGGTGTACATAAACCAGGGGTTAGTATGACAACAAGTCAATTATTAGGAGAATTTAGGACTGACCCTAAAACTAGAGCAGAATTTTTAAATGTTATAGGTTGTAAATAATTATTTTTTCAAAATTAAACTTAATATCTAATTTTTTTTTGTTGATCTTCTATTTACTTTTTCTCTTTTGTCATTGAGGATTGTTAGTTTGACAAAATAAATATAATTAAATTATTACCATTGATCTACTCGGAGAGATAGCAAGCCAAATGAAAAGAAAGATATTTTCTATAATTATTTTAGCTCTTCATTTATTGATTGCCTACCCCTCTATTTCTCAAGAAGTTCTTATAGCAGTAGCTTCAAATTTTAAACCTGCTATTGAAAAATTATTAGAAGAATTTGGTGATGAAAATATCACTATTGTAAGTGGATCTAGTGGAAAACTTTATGCTCAAATTGTTAATGGAGCTCCTTACGATATATTTATTTCAGCAGATCAATTAAGACCTAATCTTCTAGTTGAAAATAATCTAGGTATAAAGGATTCTCAATTTACTATTGCTATAGGCAGGCTAGCTATTTTTGCAATGAATAAATCCTCTTATAATGATTTATATGATTTATTGAGTGATAATAAAATTAAATTCATGGCTGTTGCAAATCCTGCAACTGCACCATATGGTAAAGCTTCTTATGATTTTTTAGATAATCTAAATTTCTATAATTCATGGCAAGGAAGAATAGCTCATGGTGAAAATATAAATCATACATTCACAATGGTATCAACGGGTAACGCGAAAGTAGGGATAGTATCACTATCGCAAATTCTAGAAAAAAATATATCAAATTTTTTTTTGGTTCCTGATGAACTTCATGATCCAATTTTTCAAGATGCCGTACTTCTAAGGAATTCACAAAGGAAAAAACTGGCAATAAGATTAATGGATTACTTAAGATCTGAAAAAGCTAAAAATATTATTGAGAAATTTGGTTACACTATTAAATAGATTATGATTTATGAGCTAGAAGCAATTTGGATAAGTATAAAGCTTGCTCTTATAACGATGGCTATTCTTTTATTAATAGGAACGCCTTTAGCTTGGTGGCTCGCTAACTCTTCTTCTAGAATTAAGCCTTTTATTGAAGCACTTGTAGCCATGCCTCTGGTGCTTCCCCCTACAGTTCTAGGATTCTATCTCTTAATAATATTAGGTCCCGCTGGAAAAATAGGAAGTTTTTGGATTGATATCACTGGATCTTCATTAACTTTCTCTTTTACTGGGCTAGTAATAGCTTCTGTAATCTATTCTCTTCCATTCGCAGTTCAGCCTATACAAAACTCATTTGAATCATTGGGTAAAAAAACTCTTGAATCAGCATCTTTACTAGGAGCTTCTCCTATTGATACCTTTTTCAATATAGCCTCTCCTCTATCAATTAGAGGTTATATAACTGCTGCAGTGTTAGTTTTTGCTCATACACTTGGAGAGTTTGGAGTAGTTTTAATGGTAGGTGGAAATATACCTGGATCAACAAAAGTTATATCTATAGCTATTTATGAAAATGTAGAAACTTTAAATTACGAGCAAGCTCATATCTTGTCTCTCGGTCTTCTAATACTTTCCTTTGTCATTCTATTAACGGTATATACCATGAATAGAAAAATTCCTCTAAATAGGTTTAGATAAATGATTAAAATTATACTTGATATAAATCTTCAGCTAGGAAGCTTTTCATTACTCATTAATGAAGAAATACAACTAAGTAAGATTAATTTAATTCTGGGGCCTAATGGTGCTGGCAAAACTTCACTACTTAGATGTATATCTGGTCTAGAAAAAAACTCTAGAGGCTTAATAAAAGTAGATAATTCCATTTGGCAAGATTCTTCTTTATTTATTAAGCCTCACTTAAGGAATATTGGTTATGTTTTTCAAGACTCTAGACTATTTAGTAATATGTCTGTAAGGAATAATTTATTATTTGCAAAAAAAAGAGCTCTAAATAACCATTCATTCGATCTAGATGAAATTATCAAATTACTTGAATTAGAAAGTCTTTTAAATAAATATCCTTCAATGTTATCTTCTGGAGAAAAACAAAGAGTAGCTATTGCCAGAGCTACCATAAGGAAGCCAATAGTGATGCTTATGGATGAACCTCTTTCATCAATAGATATAGAAAGAAAAAAAGATATCATTCCCTATATTGAAAGAATACCAAATGAGTATGGTATCCCCATAATATATGTCACTCATAACATAGAAGAAGTTACTAGATTAGCAGATAAAGTTATTTCGATGTCTAACGGAAGAATTACTTCTATTGATAAAATATCAGGTCCAGGAATCTTTTTATCTAATGAAAATAATGAATCTAGTACATTAATTGAGGGAAAAATAATTAACCATGATAAAGATATGTCAAAAATAGATTTATCAGGTCAATTTATCTCTATACCTAAATTCAATTTAGATAATGGCAAGAAAATAAGATTAAATATAAATTCAAAAGATGTGGCTATATCTACTATTCTTCCTAAAGGACTTAGTATAAGAAATGTTCTAAAAGCAGAGATAGAATCGATAAATAACCTGGAAGATTTTTTGGTTGAAATAAATCTAAAAATAAATAAGAAATATATAAAAGCAAAGATAACAAAAAAATCATATGAAGACCTATCTCTAAAAAAAGGGCAAGAGGTCTATGCGCTCATTAAATCAGTTTCAGTTGAAGGAATGTCTCTAATTTAAATAAAATCTAAAACTTAACATTATCTGGTCCAGAATACTGCTCTCTTGTAGTTGCAGGAAAAAGGTACCACTCAAAATACTGGCCATATAATCTAGCATTTGCTCTTAATAAATAAAAACCTTCAACAATATGAGCAAATCTTATTGGGCCTAAATCTACAGAATCAAAACCTAAGGCTTTTATTAGCGCCATAACCGTTAATTTTGCAGAACGATCATTCCCAACAACTGGAATTGTAATTGGATATTTAACTAAGTCAGGATTTGCCATAGTATCTGCTCCTAAAGTATTGAATGCCTTGACTACTTTAGCCTCTGGAGCTAGATTTTGTATTTTCTCTGATATTGACATATTCGAAGGATAATCTGCAAACCCATCATCAGATATTATTCTAGGGTTTATTGGATCAATGATTATTTTTCCAGATAAATCACCTAAATTCCTTACTACTTCTTCAGCTACATTCCATGGAACAGCAATAATGACAATCTGTGCATCTTGTGCGGCTAAATTCTGTGAAGTAGCTGAAGAATTAGGCCCTGTTTTTTCAACTAATAACTTAACAGAATCACTTTGAGGATTTCTTGAGCCGTATATAACCTTATGACCGAGGTTAGCAATTTTAGGACCTAAAGCACTTGAGACTGATCCAGTACCAATTAAAGCAACAGTTTCTGCGGAAATACTTATAGAAAATCCAAGCAGAAAAAAAAGAATAAATAGATTTGTTTTAGCTAATTTATTAATAATCATTCCTCACCTCATATTTTATAAATTTAAAAATTAGAGCACCTCTATTATAGAGCTTACTATTTTATCTACATTCTTCACATTTACACCAGCTATATTAATACGACTAGATTCAACCATATAAATATGGAAATCTTCTCTTAATTTTACTATCTGATCCTTAGTGAGGCCTAAAAAAGAAAACATCCCATTTTCTCTCTCAATAAAGGAAAAGTCTTTAGGGGAGTTTTTCTCCTTCATTTTATTTACAAACAATCTTCTAGTTGAATTTAATCGATCTCTTATTTCACCTACCTCTTTTTTCCATAAGTCTCTTAACTCACTATTATTTAAAATATATCCAACAATTGCCGCACCGTGATCTGGCGGCATTGAATATACGCCCCTAGCTATATTAGAGACATTTTCTAAAACTAGCTCTGATATAGTCTTATCTTTAGATACGATACTTATAGCTCCAACTCTCTCTTTATATAACCCAAAGTTTTTAGAGCAAGAAGAAACTACGAATACTTCTGGCAAGAGGTCAGCCATAAACCTAACGCCGAAAGCATCTTTCTCTATACCATCTCCTAAGCCCAAATAAGCTAGATCAATAAATGGAATAAGATTATTTTTTTTTAACACATATCCTAATTCTTTCCATTGCTCATTAGAAAGATCAGCTCCGCTAGGATTATGACAGCAGCCATGAAGTAAAATTAAATCTCCCTCATTGGCTCTATCAATTTCAGATAACATTAAATCAAAATCAATTAAATGACTTTCATAATTATAATATGGATATTGCTCTATAGTTACGCCTGATAACTTAAGCAAGGGAGAATGGTTTGGCCAAGAAGGATTACCAATCCACACCTTAGCTTTACTATTTGATCTAACAATTAAATGAGCGGCTATACATAAGCCTCCGCTTCCACCAGGTGTCTGAATAGTAGAAACTCTTCCTGACTCAATAGCCTGATGGTTCTTTCCAAATATTAAGTTTTGGATACTTGAATTAAAGATAGAGTTTCCTGAAATTGATACGTAACTTTTTGTTTCTTGCGCTTCAATTAATTGTGCTTCTGCCTTTTTTACACTATCTAATATGGGAGTGATTCCATTTTCATCCTGATAAACCCCTACGCTCAAGTCAATCTTCTCGTTATTGCTATCTGCTCTAAATAACGCCATTATCCCTAAAATTGCGTCCTTAGATATAGGTTTTAAATTTTCTAGCACAATTGACCTTTTTAAAAAATAATATTGGATAAAAAAATAGATATTCAGCTAGAATAGATATTAAATATTTTATATTGTTTTATCAATTCTTCTCTATTTGGATATTTATATTGGAATATATTACTCTAGAAAATTTACCGATAATAGTATTAGCGTCAATCCTTGCAGGTGCCTTAAATGCGATAGCTGGAGGAGGAACGCTAATTTCCTTCCCTACTCTAATTTATATTGGTATTCCGCCTATTTATGCTCACACAACTAATGTTGCAGCAGTAATTCCAGGGCATTTAGGGGCGCTACTAGGGTATAAGAAAACTTTATCAAAAATTAATCATACCCTCCTTATCAAGCTTATAATAATATCTGGAATATCTGCTTTTTTTGGCTCACTTATCTTAATAAATACTAACGAAAACACATTCGGTAACCTTGCCCCTATACTCTTACTTATAACAACAGTATTATTTATTATCAGTCCTTATATAAATAAAAAAATAATTAATAATAATATAGGTTCAGCTATTCAAAATTTAGGACTTACTTTTGTTAGTTCATATGGCGGTTTTTTCAATGGTGGCCTTGGTATTGCATTAATATCAGTTTTTTCACTTAACAAGAAAAATAAGATTCATGAAATTATTGCTATAAAATCAGTGCTAGCATTTGTAATAACGATTGTATCTGTAATATCTTTCGCATTTGCTAATTTTATTAGATGGGAGGTTTCTATGATAATGATTATATTTACCTCAATGGGTGGTTACTTTGGAGCTAAATTAGCACAAATTCTAGATCAAAAAATAGTTAGATTCTTTGTGATATTTATTGGTCTGTTAATGAGCTTTTTATTATTTATCAAATCTTAATAAAGGTCGCAAAAAAAATTATTAATAATAAAAAAATTAATCTAGCTGAATTTGTATCACTTATGGCTTTACTCCAGTCTCTAGTTGCTCTTTCTATTGACTCCATGTTACCTGCACTTTCTATTATTGGATCCGAGCTACAAGTAAAAAATATCAATAATAATCAATTAATTATTTCTTTTTTATTTATTGGATTTGCTATTGGTCAGCTAATCTATGGGCCTATTTCAGATGTAATTGGAAGAAAAAAACCTATGTATTTTGGCTTGATACTTTTCATTTTAGGGACCATCATATCAATGACGTCAACAAGCTTTAAATTAATGATAGTTGGTAGAATTTTGCAAGGCTTTGGTGCTGCTGCACCTAGAGTTATTAGCCTTGCCTTAGTAAGAGACCAGTATGAAGGACGTCAAATGGCAAAAATTTTGTCCTTCATCATGTCTGTTTTTATCCTTGTGCCAATACTTGCGCCTTCAATAGGTCAAGCAATACTTTTCTTCAGTAACTGGAGAGCAATTTTTAGTCTACTCCTAGGACTATCTATAATTGCATTTTTTTGGCTTTTGTTTAGACAACCAGAAACATTACCATCATCTAAAAGAAAACCTATCTCAGCTAATTTTTTTCTGAGCTCTTTCAAAGAATGTATAAATAATAAAAAAACGCTTGGGTATACTGTAGTAGCTGGGCTTATATTTGGCGCTTTTATGGGTTACTTAAATTCAGCTCAACAAATTTTACAAATACAGTACAATCTGGGGGTGCAATTTCCTATTTATTTTGGAATTTTTGCACTTTCAATTGGCCTTTCTTCATTTACAAACTCTCAAATAGTTATGCGTTATGGCATGCGATTGATATGTTGGAAAGCACTTCAAATACTTAGTACAAGTTCAATAATTTTTTTATTTTTTTCATTACATCATCTGGGTTCTCCCCCTCTCTGGTCATTAATGATGTGGGGAATTATTACTTTTTTTTGTTTGGGTGGCTTATTCAGTAATTTTAATACTTTAGCTATTGAGCCTATGGGTCACATAGCAGGAACAGCTTCTGCAATAATTGGGTCTGCTACAACTATAATAGCCTTAATTCTTGGAGCCTCTATTGGGCAGCTATATAACGGGACAGTTATTCCATTATCATTTGGATTCACTTTGCTTGGTTTAATATCAATACTAATAATGAAAAAAACTGATAATATATAATTATAATTTCAAAAAATTTAGATAATATAGGTAACTACTATGAGTACTGAAATTAGAAAATTAAAATTGAGAATAATTAACTTTTTAATAATTTCTTGCCTACTAATGGTCAATACTCTTGTAGCCCAAGAAATTAAGCTAGCTCCTCCATTTAGTAGTAAAGAACTTGTAGATTTACCAAAGAATAACTGGATAACGAATGGGGGCAATGTTTACAACCAAAGGTTTTCTCCCTTAGATCAAATAAATAAATCTAATGTTGCTGACATTAAAGGTGTTTGGCGAACAAGATTAAATGGTTCAGGTCTCGGAGCTAAATATTCAGGTGAAGCTCAACCGCTTGTATACGATGGTATAATTTATGTAATTACTGGAAATAATGATGTATTTGCAATTAGTGTTGATACAGGAGAAATAATTTGGGTATATGAGGCCCATCTTGAAGAAACTATTGATCCAGAAATACCCACAACTATATGCTGTGGCTGGACAAGTAGAGGTGTAGGCCTTGGGAATGGTAAAGTATTTGTAGGTCAACTGGATGGAAGGTTAGTAGCTCTTGATCAAAAAAATGGTAGCATTATCTGGGATATTCAGGCAGAAAATTGGCAAGATGGTTTTACTATTACTAGCGCTCCTCTTTACTATAATGACCTAGTTATTACTGGATTTGCTGGAGGAGAGTTTGGCACAAGAGGTAGGGTTAAAGCTTATAATGCGAATGATGGTTCCCTAGAATGGACTTTTTATACTATACCTGGACCTGGAGAGTTTGGTCATGATACATGGCCACAAGATAGTGATGTCTATCTTTATGGAGGAGCGCCAGTCTGGCAAACACCTGCAGTTGATCCTGAACTAGATTTAATTTACTTTTCTACTGGTAATGCCGCTCCTGATTTCAATGGAATTGTAAGGCCAGGTGATAATCTTTTTTCTGTATCTATAGTTGCTATAGAAGCAAGCACAGGAAAATACAAATGGCACTTTCAACAGGTTCATCATGATATATGGGACTATGATTCACCTAATCCCGTAGTTTTATTTGATGTAGAAATCGATGGAAAAATTCATAAAGCACTTGCAGAAGCGAGTAAAACAGGTTGGTTTTATATTTTAAATAGAGAAGATGGTACACCCTTGATAGGCATTGAAGAAAAACCTGTAATGCAAGAACCAAGACAAGCAACATCATTAACCCAACCCTTTCCGATAGGTGATGCCTTTGTCCCTCAAAAGGTCGAAATTGCCCCTGAAGGATACCCACCACTTGTCAACGAAGGAAAAATATTTACACCCTTCATGGAAGAGGGAAGAGTTGTGACTCCAGGGGATGACGGGGGTGCTAACTGGCCACCAAGTGCATATGATCCAAGAACTGGGTTAATGTATGTTTGTGCAACTGATCATATGTCTTTTTTTAGAGGTGGATATGAGGGAGAAGATTTACCTTTTGTCAGCGGGGAGAGGTTTTTAGGAGGAAGGTTCGGTGGAGTCCCATTTCAAAGATCAGGAATTATTGCTGCTATGGACATGCGAACTAATAAAATTGTATGGCGCCAAAGACTTAGGGATCCATGCTATAGTGGCTTTCTATCTACTGCTGGAGATATAGTTTTTCTTGGAAGGAATGATGGTAGATTGACTGCTCTAGATTCTTCAGATGGTTCATTACTTTGGGAATTTCAAACTGGGGCAGGTATGAACGCTCCTACCAGTACATTCGAGTACAATGGAAAACAATACTTAGTCGCCTATTCTGCTGGAAATCTTTTCATGGGGTCAAAAAGAGGTGATAGTGTTTGGCTCTTTTCTCTTGATGGAACTATAGAACAAGTAAATCAACAAGAAGATTCTATGGCTGCTAATCAACAAAATTTAGTTACGCTAAATACAACATCACAAATTGAAAGTTTTACTGATAAAGACAAAGGTAAAATACTTTACGATGGTGTTTGTGCTTTTTGTCATGGTATTGATGGATCTGGCGGACATGGTGGAGGAACAACACTAGCTAATGCAACAGATCTTGGTGTCATCGTTAACCAGATAACAAATGGATTAAATGCAATGCCTGGTTTTGGACTATCCTTAAGTACCGAAGATATTAATAATATAAGTGCTTATGTACTAGAAGATCTTTCCCCTGAGTAATGTATAGAAGTCTTCTATTTATACCTGGTAATAAAGAAAATATGCTTCTTAAAGCATTATCATTCTGTCCAGATGTCTATGTCCCTGATATGGAAGATTCTGTTATTGATAAAGAAAAATCTAACGCGAGAAATATAATTAGTAGCTTTATACCAAAGCTATATAAAAAAAGAATTCCTATCATTCCTAGAGTTAATTCACTTGATACGGATTTTGTAGAAGATGATATAGAATCAATTATTAGCCCTAATATAGAAGGCATATCTATAGGAAAAATTAGAAAGCCTAAAGACATAAAAGAATTAGATAAAATTTTATCTAAACACGAAAAGATAAAAAAAATTCCTATTGGTTCAATTAAGATTATACCTTGGTTGGAATCTGCAGAAGCTATTATAAATAGCTATACTATTTGTGTTTCTAGCAAAAGAATTTCTGCTGTAGCTTTTGGTGCGGAAGACTACACACATGATATGGGAATAAATAGACTTGAAGATAACTCTGAGATTCAATATGCAAAAAATATTATCTCTGTTTCAGCTAGAGCAGCAAAAATAATTGCTCTTGATACACCTTTCTTTAAATATAAAAATAATGAAAAGCTAAAGAAAGATTGTCAGAAGTCTAAAGAAATCGGTTTTAGAGGTAAATTTGCTATTCATCCTAATCAAATTGAAACTATAAATAACACCTTTCTCCCATCTAAAGAAGAAATATTAGAAGCAAAAGAGATAATCTCTGCATATGAAAAAGCTGAAAAGAAAGGCAGAGGATCTACTTCTTTAAAGGAAGAGGTAATAGATATACCAGTAGTTAAAAGGGCTAAAGCTTTACTTAATCAGATCAAATAACTCACTACCTCAAGTGGCTATCAAAAAAAGCTAAGGATCTTTCCCATGCTAAATTAGCTGAATCTTCATCATATCTTGGAGTAGTATCATTATTAAAGCCGTGCTGTGCACCATTATAAATATAGGATTCATAAACTTTTCCTGCTGAGTCTAGTGCATCTCTAGAAGGAGGCCAGCCAGAATTAATCCTCTCATCTAACTCAGCAAAATGAAACTGCATAGGTGCATTAATGTTTCCGACATCGCTAGGAGATGGAGAGGTTCCATAAAAAGGCACCGCTGCTCTCAAGCTAGGAATATTTACTGCAAGCAAGCCTGAAATTGAGCCCCCGAAACAAAAACCTATGCAACCAACATTCCCATTACAGCTATTATGCGACTGAAGAAAATTAACCGAAGCAATAAAGTCTTGAAGAATTTTTGAGCGATCTAGATCTGCAAATAATGTTCTTGCAGTATCTTCGTCACCAGGATATCCACCAACAGATGAAAGCCCATCTGGTGCAAAAGCTAGATAACCCTCTAAACCTAACCGCCTTACAATATCCTCAATATGTGGATTTAATCCTCTATTTTCATGGATAACAATAATTCCAGGAAGAGGGTCAGTAGATTGTTGAGGTTTTGCCATATATCCTCGAATTGCCCCATAGCCAGCAGGCGAATCAAATGTCTCATAAGAAGTACTTAATCGGCTATCATCAGGATTAACTTGTTGGCCCATAGCAAAATCAGGACTTAAATTTTTTAGTAGTGTTGCTGAAGTTACACCGCCAACAGTATAAGCTGCTGCTCTATCAAGAAAGTCTCTTCTACTTAACATGCCATGGACATAGCCATCAAATAATTTAAGAACTTCTGGATGAAAATCTGTTGATTGTTTTCTTTTCATTTTTACACCTAAAAATAAATGTGAAATAAACTTAACAGAAATTATTCAGGAAATAAAGATGTATCTTGTGCGTTATTACTGGGTAAAGGAAAATCGGTATTATAATGCCCACCCCTACTCTCGTGCCTTTTACTAGCAGAATCAATAATTAACCTAGAAACTTTTATCATATTATTTATTTCAAGAATTTCTATATTGATAGATCCAGATAAAAAATATTTAGATACCTGCTTTTCTAGATCATATATCAATGAAGATGCTTTTTTTAAAGAATGTTGAGATCTAATAATACCAACATTATTCCACATCAACTCCCTAAGTTGGAATGTCTTTTCTTTAATTAAACTTGAATAGGCTAGATTCTGAATATTTATGTTGCTTTCAGGTTTAGGCATGCTCTTTAAATAATTTTCCTTGGATTTAATCTTAATCTGATTGCTAACAGCTTTAGAGAAAGAAAGAGCTTCTAATAAAGAATTACTAGCTAACCTATTTGCTCCATGCAAGCCAGTAAAACTACACTCTCCAACTGCATATAAACACTGTAAATCTGTCTGGCCAAACTTATCTGCAGTTACGCCTCCACATGTGTAGTGAGCTGCTGGGGTAACTGGAATAGGTTCTTGAGTTATATCTAAACCATAATCTATACATAACTTAAATATATTGGGAAATCTTTTTTTAACTTCACTCGATGGCTGATGACTAATATCGAGATAAACATAATCTATATTATTATTAATCATCTCAGAATGAATTGATCTAGAGACTATATCTCGTGGAGCTAACTCAAGTCTATTATCATATCTCTCCATAAAAGACGATCCGTCTGGCAATACAAGCTTTCCTCCTTCTCCTCTCAAAGCTTCGCTTATAAGGATTGATGGTGCTTTTTGATAGTGTAGGCAAGTTGGATGAAATTGAATGAATTCCATATTTGAAATGCTACACCCAGCTCGCCATGCCATTGCAATGCCATCTCCCATTGATTTATTAGTAGAGTGTGAATAAAGCGCCGAGGCTCCACCTGTAGCTAAAACAAATGCATTTGCCCACAATATCTGTATTTTAGTTTCTTCAACTTTAAAAAAGCTTATGCCTACACATCTATTTTTTCCACTAATGGATAATTGCTTTGTTGTTATAAGATCAACAACAAAGCAGTCCTCGATAAGGGTAATGTTTTTATTATTGCGAACTCTTTCAGAAAGTCTGCTCATAACTGCAATCCCAGTAGCATCATCAGAGTGAACGATTCTTCTTTGACTATGACCACCCTCTCGCATTAAATGTAAATCTCTGTTGCTATCATTCTTTGTAAACTTTACCCCATTGTCTTCTAACCATTTAATACACTCAGGGCCTTCCTGAATAACCTTCTTTACTGTTTCAGAATCACAGAGCCCTGCACCTGCCTCTAGTGTATCCGAATGGTGTAAATCAAAAGAATCTTCTGAATCTATTACTGCTGCTATACCGCCTTGAGCATAATAACTAGTCGTCTTATAGAGCTTATTTTTTGTCAGGATAGTAACTTGATTGCCCTCATCTGCTAACCTAAGGGCTGTGCTTAAGCCAGCAATACCAGCACCAACAACAATTGTAGAATCTGAGCTTGCAATATTCATGAATAATAATTTAGGTTATTTCAATCATTCTCTTTACAGAACCATATGCTTTAATAGCCATATCATCATCAATTTTTACCTCAAATTCAAGATTCTCAAGGCAATTTAAAATCTTTGGTAAAGTAATTTGCTTCATATGAGGACAAAGATTACAAGGCCTAACAAAATCAACATCAGGAAATTCAATGGCCACGTTATCACTCATTGAACACTCGGTAATCATAACAATTTTCTTTGGACGATTCTCGTCAACATAGTTAATCATTCCAGAAGTTGACCCGACAAAATCTGCTTGCTCTAGAACATCTGGAGGACATTCAGGATGAGCAATAACCTCTATCCCAGGAATAGACTTTCTATATTCTAAGAGCTCTTTTCCTGTAAATCTTTCATGCACCTCACATGTACCATGCCATAAAACCATTTCTACATTAGTTTGTTTGGCAACATATTTACCTAAATAATTATCAGGCAAGAAAATAACCTTATCTGTTTTGAGTGACTCTACAACTTTTACTGCATTGCCAGATGTACAACAAATATCAGTTTCGGCCTTAACATCAGCACTAGTATTAACATATGAAACTACAGGAACACCGGGATATTTTTCCTTCAAAAGCCTTACATCTTCTCCGGTGATTGAGCTAGCTAAAGAACATCCTGCTTCAGCATCAGGAATAAGTACTTTTTTCTTCGGATTAATTATCTTTGCTGTTTCTGCCATAAAATGAACACCGCATAAGATAATAACATCAGCATCAGTCTTGCTTGCTTCTATAGCTAAACCTAATGAATCCCCTGAGTAATCTGCCACACCGTGATAAATTTCAGGTGTCTGATAATTATGAGCAAGGATAATTGCATTATGTTCAACCTTTAATTTGTTTATTAATGCTATATACGGAGCATGAATAGGCCATTCTATTTCAGGAATTACATCCTTAACCTGATCATAAATATGATTTGTAGAAGCTTGAACTTCAGGAGTATATGATAAATTTTCACGCATAGTTTTATTAAATTTTATATCTTAGATTATATCACTCACTTTATTTTTTCGAATAGTTTTTTAAGTAGTCAGCATAAGTTCGAGTTAGACCATCATCTAATAAAACTTTAGGATTAATTCCAAATTCTTTCATTATATTAATATTCAATAACTTTCGAGGGGTTCCATCTGGTTTAGTTAAATCGAATTCTAAATCACCATCATAGCTTACTATATTTGAAATTTTCATAGCAAGCTCTTTAATACTAACCTCTTTTCCAGTTCCAATATTTATATGAGAATTAAATTTAGGTATTTTTTTCCAATAATCTTCTCTTTCTATATTAATTATATCAATACATGCATCAGCTAAATCATCTACATACAGAAACTCCCTTCTTGGAGTTCCAGACCCCCAAATCTTTACTTTTTTACTTCTATTAATTTTTGAATCATGAAATCTCTTGATTAAGCAAGGAATAACATGACTATTCTTATCATGGTATGTATCACCAGGCCCATACAAATTTGTCGGCATTATACATCTGTAATCAGTATTGTATTGATTATTAAATGCTTCACACATCTTCAAACCTGCAATTTTTGAAATTGCATAAAACTCATTAGTTTTTTCTAGTCTTCCAGATAATAATGAACTCTCCTCAATAGGTTGTGAAGAGAATTTTGGATAAATACAGCTGCTTCCTAAAAATAGTAGCTTTTCTACACCCTCAGAGAAGGCAGATTGAATTAAATTAGACTGAATCATAATATTTGTACACAAAAAATCAACTGGATACGAACTATTAGCTAATATTCCGCCAACTTTAGCAGCTGAAATAATTATTATGTCTGGCTTTTTTTTCTTAATAAAAAGATTAGTATCTCTCTGAATAGTTAAATCTAGCTCTTTATGTGTCGCAGTAATAATTTCATAATTACCTCTATCCAAAATCGATCTGCATATAGCAGAGCCAACCATGCCTTTATGCCCTGCTATAAAAACTTTCTTGGCCACAATATCTCCATTATCTTGAATAAAATAGCAACGAACAGTTTATTTAAATAAAAAATTGAACTATTATTATTAAATATCATACATGCTAATTATATAGAATCAATAACCTAGGGAACTGATATCAGGATATTTCCATGAAAAAAACACTTACTTTTAAATTAATAATTTTATACCTTTTTGCTTCAGAAATGAGCCTTTCTCAACAACATCAAGAAAGAGGTGTTATAGGTGCTGATGATAGAGCAATAGAGGCTCTAATTGAAAGAGGAAAAACACTTTATAACTCTGATATAGGCTGTTGGGTTTGTCACGCTGAAAGCGGAGAAGGCCTAGTAGGCCCTACCCTACTATTTGGTCCCTCTCCATCTGAAATATATTTTCAACTACAAAGTAACGCATTAATGGATGTGATAAGAACTGAGATGGATCCTTCTGATGAAGATCTGGTAGCAATGTCTATGTACATTAGAACACTTGCTAATCTTGAGATTGATGATGGTATATCTATAGCTAATGGATGGAGACAAGAATTAACTGCTGTCAAAGGATCTGAAACTGATGAACAAGTTTTTCCTAGATCGGCAAGAGATGAGCAGATAGAGGAAATTGAGACTTTCGAATCATTTGCTAATAATTGGGAAAGAAGGTCTAAGGAGGGGAGTGTTTTAACTCAATATGATTCAAGAGTAGTTGCTACCTTCGATGCTGGAGAACAAAAATTCTTCCCAGAAAATGGACATACATATTTTTATGAAAATGTTGGTACAAATAGCTCACCTTCTATACTTTATGATGGTTATGTAAGTCCAAAAAGTAACCAGCTGGTAGTTGGTGATGCAGAAACTCTTGAGGTTATTGGTAGCTATGAATTTCCAGAATCCCTTAGAGCTACTGTTCATACTTCTGCAATGTCGCCAGATGGAAAATATGCTTACTTTACTGGACCAAGAGAACCTAGTGCTGATGGATCACCTGATCCAAGCGGCGCTCAAACAATGGTAAAGGTTGATGCTTTAACTCTTCAGCCAGTTTCTCAAATTACTATTGGAGCACGTCTCCATCATGGGCAGGTGTTTAGAGGTAAAATGCTATTTGATATGTTTCACCGAGATCCGGGAGGCCCTGCAGTAATTATTTATGATCATGAAACAGATGAGGTTGTTGGTGCAATAAGAGATATAGATATGGGCGGAATGGTTTATACAGTTTGGCCAGATGATGATCATAAATATATATATGCCTTAATGGAACCAACAGGTTATGCTCCAGGCAGATCTAGCGGAATGGTTGGGCTTGTATCTCTATATCAAGGTGAATTAGTAGCAATGAGAAACTTTTGGGTTGCAAAAATTGATGCAGATACCTGGGAAGTTGTTCTTGAATTTCCCGTTCCAGGATATCGGCCTAATTGGGCAGTAATAGACTCAAAAAATGAACATGTCTATGTTATATCTGGGAATTCACAAGCATGTAAACATGATGCAAATACGGGGGAAGTTGTCTGGTGTAATGGAACTGGTATTGGGCCATATGGGGCTAGCTTAAATGCTAATGAAACAGAGCTATGGGTTGCAGATAAAGGTGAGGGAGCTCATCATTTAGGTCGAACAATTACAGTTATGGATACTGATTCTGGTCATGCCACCGAAACTCTATATGGAACATATAAAGTAGATCATGTTCTACTTTCTCCAAATGGTAAAGAAATGTGGTCCACAAGTAATGGTGAAGGAAAGCTAACTGTTTATGATGTAGACACTAAGGAAACTTTAAAAATTATAGATATGCCACAGAATGGTGATGCGCACGGAATGATATGGGTACATTATGACGAAACTGGAAAATCTATGGTGGTTAGAGATCAAGGAAACTTCCATGGTGGTATAAACCCACAAAAAGGTGTTCCTTTAGATTACTAGAGTATGAAAAAAAATCTATTTTTTACTGTATTTCTTCTATTTGTAAATTGTATTTGCTCTGCTCAGCATAATGAAATGCATAGCCATAATAATGAAGTCTCGATAATTGATGATGGCCTATTTGGAAATATCATTATTGATTTTGAATTAATAGATCATAATGGTGCAAAAGTAAGTATAGAAGACTTTTCTGGTCAATTTCTTTTTATTGGATTCGGATTTACAAACTGCCCTAATGTGTGCCCAATGATGGCATTTAATATTGGTAATGCTGTTAGCTCTTTGGGAGAAGGTTCAAAAGGAATCTTTATAAGTGTTGATAGTGAAAGAGATACACCTGAAATAACTCATAACTATGCTTCTAATTTTGGTGAAAACATGATTGGTCTTAGTGGAAGTTTTGAAGAAATAAATCTAGTAGCAAATAATTTCAATGTTAGTTATGCAATAACAAAAACGCAAAATAATTATACCGTTCAACATACTTCAAATATTTATATTGTCGATCAATCTGGAGATTTAGTAGATATCCTTCCATTTTCATCTAGCTCTAGTGAGCTAATTGAGTCAATTTTATAATTAAATGAATATTGTAAATAAAAACAATCCTTTTAAAGTAGGTTTCCTTATCTTAATTAGTCTAATAATTGCAAGCTCTTGGTTAGCTATGCCTTACTTTTTTCAGGGTCCTCAATTAATGCAGAATGTTGGAGATAGTTCTAGAAACATAAGAGCTGGAAATATTGCTCTATATCTTACAAGACAGTTAATTAATACAGCTGATATTGAAATTACAGCTACTCTTGCGAGTAGCGAATACTTTCAGTTTGTAGATAGAGCTAATCTTATTTCAGAACTTAGGCCAGATAAAAATATTATTTTTTTTCTAAATGAAACTATACATAGAGGTGAGCTGCCTACTCAGATACCAAAAGCTGTTCTCCATGTTGGTGAAAAACAATACCTGCCAATATCAGCAATTGGTCCAAATAATGTCGAACACCACAGAATGAGTATCTTTAGCTTCCCTAAAATAAAAGATAATGGAGAAGCTATAGACCTTTCTACCGAAGATAGGATTAGGCTCTACATATCTAATCCCTACCTTGGGAGTGAGAAAGATATGACATTTGTAGCAAGCTGGGATCTTCCCTATACAATCCCTCCAGAAATTAAATCAAATTCTTACATTACACCTATTGCTATGCTTGCATTAGGAGCAGGTCTATTATCTTCAGTTTTGACGCCTTGCTTGCTTCAATTAGTCATAGTTTTTAGTGGAGTTATAGCAGGATTTTCAACAATCCCTAGTAAACAAAGTAAAATAAACTTTACTGCGCCAATAATTAGGAGAAAGGTTTTAAATATAGCAATATTTTTCGTTATCGGGTTTATTTTGCTTTATGCAATTGCTGGAGCAGTGATCGGAGCAATTGGAAATCAAGCACAACTCTTATTTGCTGAATATAGTAGACTTGTCTCTATAATATCAGGAATATTAGTTATTATTCTGGGCTTATGGGTAGGTATTAGAAGTAAGCAAAATCTAGAGTGCTCCATTGAGAATTCTAGAAGAATCGATCAACTATCAAAAAAAGATTCTTTAGCGGCAATTGTTACATCAATGGGTTATGCGCTTGGTTGTACGGCTTGTTTTGGTGGTGCAATAGTTGCAACTTTAATTGTATATGTTGGTGCAATAGGCAGTGCTCTAATAGGAGCTGGAATAATGTTAACATTTGCTACCGGAGTGGCTATACCTTTCTTACTTTCAGCTATTTATATCTCTAAATCCGAAAGTATAATCTTATTTCTTGGTAATAATTCTAAAGCCTTGAGCATTTTAAGTATGTTCATAATTATAACTTTTGGATTAATACTAATTACAGATAATTTTCATACTGTTAGCGACCTAATCTATCCCTATTTAGGACTAACATAAAATGCGAATCCTCCTATTATTATTTTTTTTAGCACAATCTGCCTCTGCTTTAAGTGATATTGATATTTCTAATCCTAGAGCTCTTATGTTTGCAGCAGATAATAAAGAAAATATTATTGATGTAATCAGTATAAAAGAAGAAAAAGTAATCTATCAAATAGAAACGGAGGATCATGTTAACAATTTATTATCTACTCCTTATGCACCAATATTAATCTATACTAATATAGAAAAGAGCCTTTTATATGTTTATGATCTAAAGACAAAAAAAATGGTTAAGGAAATAGTTCTACCTATATCTCCTAGACATATGGTTCTAGATACAACAGGTACAAAAATTGCTATTTCAGATAGCCATAAAGGAGGTTTTATTTTATTTTCTCCCTATGCTGCCGATATAATTTTTTATATTGATGATTTTCCTAAAACAAAAGATGTTCTATTTGACCCTAACGAAAATGAAATTTTTTATACAAATAATGATACTGGGTCAATTGGTATACTTAATGTTAACACTAGAAGAACATACGAAATATCAATTCTAAATAATGAAAATACAATTAATCTATCTTCGCCTTCTCGTAGCCTTGATGGAAGAAATATATATTTTTCTAATTTTGTATCAGGAGAGGTCTTTGCCTTAAATACTTTTTCAAAAATAGTTTTTCAAACATTTAATATAGGATCAAAACCTATTAGACCTTACACTACTCCTGAAGGAATTTTTTTATATATGATAGATCAAGAATCAGGAAGATTTATCTCTATTGATCAGCAATACTTTGAAGAATATGAAAATACAATTATCGGAGAAGATATTAATCTTATTACAGTTGGTAGATTTGATAGAATGAATCTTTTAGCTAGCTCAGATAATAAAAATTATTATATATATGATAATGTTAGGAAATCTATTATTGATTCAGGTGAATTTAAATATACACCATTAACTTCACTAGGGTCGCATGATGGAAAAACCGCCTACATACCTTTCAAAGATAGTCCATATATTGGTGTTATCAATCTAGAAAATAAAAAAGTAAGCTATATAGAGGCAACAAATATGGGAATAGGTGCTTTTAATATTGGTCTCTCTAATAATGTTTGCCACTAAATAACTTATTGACTGGGGTTATAATAATGAAACGAATTAAAAATCTTTTATATTCAGTTCTAATTTTTTTTATATTTAATAATTATGTTATTGCTGATGATTCATTAGTAATATTGACCACTTTTGCACAAACTGGGTCTTCAAGTAAGACTATATTAATAATGAAGGACCGTCTTGAAAAAGAATTAAAACAAAACATCACTATAGAATTTGGGAGCGGCTCTTCATCAGCACTCCGAATAGTTAAGGAAGAAGGTAATGAAAATTTCCTTTATATTTCAACAATTGGAGTAATCTCTCTTCTTCCAAGTATATCTAATAGTTTTAAATTTAATTCTTCGCTAAACACTAAGCCTATATCAAAAACAACTTCAACTCCAAATGTCCTAATTATTAGATCTGATCTTGGCATAAATAATCTCCAACAATTAATTGACTACTCTAATAATCAGGATAAGAAATTAAGATATTCATATATAGCTCCTACAAGCATACATCGACTTGAATTTGAGGGACTAATTAAAGATTTTAAATTGAATCTTGAACTTGATGAGTCCTTAAGAGGTTCTGCTAATGTAATGAAAGCAATTAGAGATAGAAATTTAGATTTAGCAATAACTACTTCTCCTTATGTTGCTCCGTTAGTTAAAGAAGGTGATGCTATACCCCTACTTGTAGCTCATCCTGAAAGAATTGAGCTATTTCCAAATACCCCAACGATGCTTGAGTATGGCTTATCAAGCTTCCCTCATGGTTCATGGGCAGGTATCTTTGCTCCTACTGGAATTTCTGATGAACGAATTAAAGAATTTTTCTCAGCGCTTACATCAACACTAAAAGATTCATATGTAAAAAAAGAAATAGAAAAACTAGGCATGGAAATATCTCCAAGTAGTAGCCCAAATAATTTTTCTATATATATTCAGGATGAAAGTAATAGGCTAAAATTAGCGGCAGAAAAATATAATTTTTTTATTAACTAAAATTTTTATTAATAATCACTAATTAATCGCCATAATAGTAATTTGAATTGAATATTATCTTGAGATATAAACTTCAGAATAGTCATTTCTAGAGTTAGTTATCTGAAATGACTTTCCATCACTACTAATTATAGCTTTGACCCAGTTTCCACTTTCTCCTAATTCTGAATGATTAGCAATTTTTTCACTTTCTGTATTGTGCTGATCATCATTATTAATTGATCTATGTAGCTGCCAAATGCCTTCTATTCCTGGGCTAGAAGAAATTACTTCATAACCTTCAGGGCTGCCTCCCTTAGTCGCACCACCATTTGAGACAGATGCAATAGGCTCTATAGCATGAATCAATTGAGGGGCTACATCAATACCGTGGTGAGGTAACTGCAATAAATCTATTTTTCCAACTAAATTTAATGGGCAAGCAAGATTATGTAATCCATTCCAAACTATATCTGTGGTATCAAGAAATTGAAAATCTCCAACTGAAAAAACATAACCTATACTTCTTGCATTCTCACCATGAGTAGATTCTCTACCGATCCAAGGATCTAAGCCAGTTATAGCATTATCACATAACTGATTGTACTCAGTAGGCATCAATGGATTTGTTAAAACTGATTTATCACTAGCTACAATAGTTAGGCTAGATCCATCATCTAGTGGCAACATATCTCCTGGCCTAACTGGGGTTCTTTTTCCGGTAGCTTGGCCACAAAAACGAACAGTAGCAATGCTATGCTCAACTGCAGCTAGATAATTATTCCAATTGTCCCTTCCTTGATCAGTATCCTTATATATACTATCTCCATGATCAATATATTCACAAATAGGGAATGCCTTTGATAATGGTAAAACACCGCCACTATGATCGTCGTGAAAGTGTGAGGTAATTAAATAGTCTATTTGACTAACACCTGCAATCTTCATGACCTCAAGAATGCGATCAAGATAGGGCTCCCGATCCCAAGAAGCATCAGCTAAAATAGATTTTCCTCCTGGTGTCACAATTAAAGTAGCAGAAGATCCATCTGAATCTATCCAATAGATACTAGAATTTTCATTCTGAGAAAAAATCACAGTGGGAAAGGCTATAAAGAAAGATATTAAAATAAATTTTTGCATAGAAATCTCCTAATTTAATTATTGGCGCGCCCGGAGAGATTCGAACTCCCGACCGCCTGGTTCGTAGCCAGGTACTCTATCCAGCTGAGCTACGGGCGCAAAAAACTGATAAATCATCATTATTAATTTATATTCTTATTCAAATTTTTTGATATAGCAATAAATCGTCGTTATTAGCCACATACTCTTCTAGATATTCCTTATAAAAAGTTATTAGTTTTTTTGTGTACTCTCCTCCTCCCCGAGGAAAATTGATTACATTGTCTTCTGATAACTGGAGAGATATTACTGGCATAATACCTCTAGTAGAGCTGGTAATAAAACATTCAGTTGCCAAATCTAATTCTTCAAGCTCTAAATCAATTTCAATATTAGCTATATTATTATCTGAACAAATTTTATGTATAGCATTCTTAGTGATTCCTCTAAGGTTACCGCTTAATTCTGATGGTGTTACAATTCTATCATCAATAACAAAAAAAATATTGCTGCTTGAAGATTCAGTTATATATCCGCTCTCATTAAGCATCAAGCAATCATCAGCACCAAGTTGTCTCGAGTGCATCAAACCTAAAATATTATTAAGATAATTTCCTCCTTTGATATTTGGATTAAGAGAATTAGTTGAGTTTCTCTTAATTCTAGGAATTGCCAATTTAATTCCTTCATCATAAAAAATTTTAGGATAATGCCTAACTTTTTTAGCCATTATAATAAGTTTAGATTCTAGGCTAGCATCAGGAAATAAATCTATATCTCCTTCTCCTCTGCTCATTATATAGCGAATATAGAAATCTATATTTCTTGGTAATGAATCTAATGAAAATAATTTTTTAATCTCAAAAAATAATTCTTCTTTTGATATTTTAATATCTAAATTAATTAGTTTTGCAGAATTATTAAATCTATCCCAATGCTCATCAAAGAACAAAGGTATTCCTTCTGTAGTTGTTAAAACCTCATAAATTGAGTCACCATATAAAAAACCCCTATCCATTATAGAAATATGAGCTTTCTCGATGCTACTAACTATGCCATTTACATTGGCTATACCATTAAAATACTTCATCGTTTTTTATAATTAAATTCATAATTGATCTCTTTTTCTATCATTTTTGAAACTAATTTTTTATTACTAATTGAACATAAATCTTTAAGCTGTGTAACCTCAAGGCCTTCATAACCACATGGATTAATCATAAAGAAAGGCTGAGTATCCATATCAATATTCAAAGAAAAGCCATGATAAGAACAATGTTTCCTAATTCTTAAACCTATTGCTGCAAGTTTCTTATCTTTAACATAAACACCCGGGGCTGACCTTTTTCCTTCTGCTTTTATTCCAAAATTTTTTACTACGCCAATAATTATATTCTCTATTGATGTAACAAATTTTCTAACACTAATGCCTAATCTTTTTAAATCAAACATCATATATACTACTAGTTGTCCAGGGCCATGATATGTTACTTGGCCTCCTCTATCTAGCTCTAAAATCGGAATATTGCTTGATTCTAATATATGTGTAGCATCTGAATTCATTCCCATCGTAAACACTGGATGGTGTTCGACAAACCAGATTTCATCCTTTGTATTTTGATCTCTATTTTCGGTAAATATCTTCATCTCCTGCCAAACTGAATAGAGAGGCCTTTTACCTAAATATTTGAAAATTAAACTTTTCACAAAACCATCGTAATTTTATCTGAAGCAGATAATTGAGTGAAAATTTTATCGATATGCTTTCTATTAATTGCTCTAACATTAATAGTAATACTTATATATTTATTAGTAGAACTAACATTTTCATTAATTACACTCACTTCTGGTTTTTTGCAAAATGAAAAAATTATATCTAAAACATGGGATTTAAAATCATTTGTTTTAAGCCCTATCACTTTTATAGGAATATCGCATGGGAATACTATAAGCTCTTCTGTTGACATAGAATATAGAATCAGTTAGTCCAAAGATAAAATTGATCTTTTATCCTCTCCCATAAACCTGCTTCAGCTACTTGAAACATCGTTCTTAATGGAAATGTTACTAAACTATCCTCATCTAAAAGAATCTCAACTTCACCAACTTCTAAATTTTCCTCAATTGGAGCCTTTAGCTCTTGATTATAGTTTATAAAAGCTGAAAGTGAATTAAAACTGCCTCTAGGAACTGTAAGATAAATATCTTGATCGACAGCTAGTGCTACCTCCTTAGGGTTCCCGCCCCAAACCCTTGCTAATGCTATTTCCTCATTTTGGCTGTACAACTTATGAGTTTCAAAAAAACGAAAACCAAAATTAAGAAGGGATAGGCTTGCTTCAGCTCTAGAATCTGTATTATCCATTCCCATTACCACAGATATTAACCTCATATCCGATCTCTCAGCTGAACTTACTAAGCAATAGCCTGCATTTTCAGTATAGCCAGTTTTTAATCCATCAACTGTATCGTCTCTCCACAATAATAGATTACGATTGTATTGCCTAATATTATTAAATGTAAATTCTTTCTCTGAATACCAACTATAGTATTCAGGAAAATTTTTTATTAAAGCTTGACTTAGAATAGCTACATCTTTAGTAGAAACATATTGATTTTCTGCTGGCAAACCAGTTGAATTGCTAAAATAACTATTATCCATTTCTAAAATGGAGGCGTAATGATTCATTAAATTGACAAACATCTCCTCTGAACCAGCTACATATTCTGCTAGTGCAACACTAGCATCATTACCAGACTGTATTATCATACCTTTTAGTAAATCTAAGACTGAAACATAAGTATCTACTTCAATAAACATTCTTGAGCCTTCCGTTCTCCATGCTTTCTCACTAATTAAAACTTCATCTTCTAAAGATATTTGCCCATTCCTTAATGCATTAAAAACAACATATGCAGTCATAAGCTTAGTAATGCTTGCGGGCTCAACCCTCTCGTCAGAGTTAGACTGGGCTATTACTTCGCTACTATATGCATCAATAACAATAAAGCTAGAAGCTCCTATTTGAGGGGGTGATGGTATTGGAAAATCAGCTGAAAAAGATATTCCAGAAATAAAAATAGAAAAAAATATTAATAGTGGAAACATCATAAATGGCTCCTTAAAGATTTAAAATTATTTGTTAGTAAATTCAAATTGAGTTTTTATAGCCTCAGCTAACTGATAAGTTGCCATAGCATATTTCTCACTTCGATTATACCTCGTTATCACATAAAAGTTTCTAAAACCAATCCAATACTCAATACCCTCATCTCCACTAAGAATTACAGGAGTAACAGGGGAATCTACAGGCAAATCAGAAGAAAATACATACCCTTCAGCGTGGAGAGACTCAATAGTATCTTCTAGAACAAGAGAGTTACTTTCTACAGAAACATTATTATCATTAGAAAAATATGCTTTTTCAAAAATAGGGCCATTTTTTTGCCACCCATGGACAGAAAAATAGTTGCAAATACTAGATATTATATCTGGAAGACTATTCCAAAGATCTCTTTTTCCATCTCCATCTCCATCTACAGCATATGCTCTATAGCTAGATGAGATGAATTGGCTATTGCCCATCGCACCTGCATAAGATCCACGAACTAAAAAAGGATCAATCTCCTCCTCTCTAGTAAGTAGTAAAAAGCTCTCTAGCTCATTTAAGAAGAATTGAGATCTTGGTGGGTATGCAAAAGCTAGTGTAAACAAAGAATCTAAGACAGAATATTCACCAGTATATCGCCCGTAATATGTCTCTATACCTAAAATTGAAACAATAATTTCTGGAGGAATATCATAAGATTGAGAAACTGAAGAAATTATTTCATAGTTTTCTAACCAAAAATCTACCCCTAACTCTATCCTTCTATCTGTTAGGAAAATATCCTTATATTCATACCAAGGAATTACTCGTTCAGCTGGATTAGAGATAGAGTCTAAAACTCCATGAAGAATTTCTACATCATTAAAAATAATATCAAGCTCATCTTTTTTAAAATTATAATTTTCTACCATATGTTCAATAAAATTATTTTTATAATTATCTATTTTTATCAAGTCTATCTCTTGTGAAAAGCTACAATTAAAAGAAAAAATCCAGACGAGAAAAATATAAAATATTTTATATGCACGCATTATATTACCTTAATAAATTTTTATGTTTATGGATAGAAACAATCATGCCTAAAGTTATCATTAAAGCTAACATAGATGTTCCTCCTGTACTTATTAGAGGCAAAGTAACCCCCACTACAGGCAATATTCCGCAAACCATCCCTGCATTAATAAAAACATAAAAGAAAAAAGTAAGGCTTAGTGCTCCTGACAATAGTCTATTAAATGTTCCACTTGCCTGAGATGAAATCCAAACACATCTACCTACTAGAATTAAATACATACACAAGAGAGATAAGAGACCTAAAAATCCAAATTCCTCTCCAGCCACAGCAAAAATAAAATCTGTTGATCTCTCAGGCAGAAATTCTAAATGACTTTGAGAACCATTAAGCCAGCCTTTACCAAATAAGCCTCCTGAACCTAAAGCGATCTTAGACTGAATAATATTATAACCTGAACCAAGAGGATCGCTTCCTGGGCTTAAAAAAGTTAGTACCCTTGCACGTTGATAATCTTGCATAAAATACCAAAATACTGGTGCACATCCAATCAACATAGAAGTTAGCATAAAAATAATCTTTTTACTTACACCAGTTAAAAAAAGTGTAAAAGCTCCAGCAATGAAAACCAAAACTGCTGTACCTAAATCTGGCTGCACCATAATTAGAGCAGAAGGAATAATTATAATGAATATTATAGCTAAAACTTGATTTAAATTTGGAGGTAAGCTTTTTTCATGCATATACCAAGCTATCATCATTGGTACTACAAATTTTAATAGCTCTGAAGGTTGAATAGTTAAAATACCAAAATTTAGCCATCTTTGTGCACCTTGACCCACCATACCAGAAAACATAACAAAAACTAATAAAGTAATAGAAAAACCAAAAATCCAAGGTGTAAATATTCTAAAGTAAGTTGGGGATACTTGCGAAATAAGAAAAAATGAAGAAAAAGCAATGAATAACTTAACTCCTTGTCTAAATATTAAAGCCTGATTGCCATCAACTGCGCTATAAAAGATAAAAAAACCATATAAAGCAATCAAGAAAGACATAACTAATATAGTTTTATCCATTGCTATATTTAGATTCTTTATAACCATTTTATCAATTTAATTGCTTCTCATTAAAATAATAATCTAAAATCTTTCTTGCTATTGGTACAGCTTGTAGTGAGCTACTTCCCATATTTTCGACAATAACGGATATTGATATTTCAGGTTTATCATAGGGTGCAAAAGCCATAAAAATACCATGATCTCTGAGATGCTCCTCTAATTCCTCCTCTTCATAAAACTCGTCTTGACCGACAGAAAAAACCTGAATAGTCCCAGTTTTTCCAGCAACTGAATAATTAACGTCATTCATAACTGTAAAAGATGTTCCTCTTTGATCAATAACAACATCTCTCATTGCTTCACGTACATAATCCCAGTGTTCGTCTCTAATATTTATTATTTTACTTTCCTCTCTAGGAATTAGTTCTATTTCTCCAGTCAAATTATCTTCATAACCAATAATTAACCTTGGTTTAAAACCTACACCTTTATTAGCTATTATTGAATTAGCAAATGCAATTTGTATTGGAGTAGCTAAAGTAAACCCTTGGCCTATACCTGTAATAACAGTTTCTCCTGGGTACCAAATCTTATCTGAAAAATTATTAAAATTTCTCTCTTTCCACTCACGTGAAGGAACAATACCTTTTGCATCATTAGAAAAATCTAAATCTAAATTCTCACCAAAACCAAACAATCTAAGATAATTATTTATACCTTCAATGCCCATATTAATTGCTAATTCATAAAAAAATACATCGCAGGACTCAACTATTGCTTGGTGAAGATTTATAGAACCATGTCCTGAAATTTTCCAATCTCTGTATCTATGATCTTGATTGGGTAAAACAAAAAAACCACTGCAGACTGGCCTTGTATCATCATCAATTAAGTTACTGTCTAAAGCGCCTAAACCAAGAAAAGGTTTTACTATTGATCCTGGAGGGTAAGTACCTAACAAAGCTCTATTAAAAAGAGGCTTATCTGTATCATTACTTAGTTGAGAAAAACCTTCTACGCTAATACCTTGGGCTAGTAAGTTTAAATTGTATGAAGGAGAGCTAACTATTGCAAGAATGTCACCTGTATTTGAATTTAAAACCACCACAGCACCCCTTAGGTCTCCCATAGCATTCTCAGATATCCTTTGTAAGTCGGCATCAATTGAAGTAATAATATTCTTGCCTGGCTTGGGAAGCTTATAAGAAAATTCTGTATTAAATGCTTGTGTTAGGGATGATGCATCAGTATATAGCTCATCTTGAAGAACTCTACCCTGTGCATTAACAACTTCATGATGATATCCAGATGATCCAAATAGTTGATTTTCATAATTTTTTTCTATTCCTATTTTACCAATTACAGAAGTAGCAGCATATTGAGATACATCTATGTTCCTTAATTCATCTATAGAAATAGAAGAGACATATCCTATAGCATGAGCTGCTAATTGATTATGAGGGTAGTATCTTGATAAACCCTCTCTAATATTTACACCAGGAAATTGATGTCTTCTCACTGAAAATATGGCTAACTGATCTTCTGATAAATCTGAAATAACAATAGGTTCAAATTGCCTATGTGAAGAAATTAAATTTTTTAATCTTGGCTTATATGATTCATCAATAAGTTTTAATCCTATAAGCCTGTCAAGAGTAAAATCTAAATCATTAACTTCTTCAGGAGTTAGTACTAATTCCCAATTAGGAATATTATCTGCTAGAATAATTCCATTTCGATCTTTAATTAATCCTCTTGTTGGAGCTAAAGGCTGTAATTTTAGTCTATTACCTTGTGATAAATCTGTAAACTCTTGGTATTCTAATATTTGTAATTTATAAAGTTGATTAACTAATATTAATGCAAAAAAAATTGTTAAAATAGATAAAACAATTAATCTAGAAATAAATAATTTATTTTCTTTCCACTCATCCTTTAAGGTGTTTGAATCCATTTTCTAAATCCTATTGCTAATGTCATCTCTTAATTTTGGAATATATCTTAGTATTATAGGCCATACTAGCATGCTAGAAAATATAGGAAAAATTCTCTCAGAAACAGGTACATTGTTTGATAATACTCCATCAATCCAAAAGAGTATAAATTCATAGATAATCAGCATAATAATGATAAATAAGTTTAACTGCCAGAGAGGAAAAACTCTAACAATTAAATTTAACCTCAAACAAATCGTTACCGTTACTAATAAAGATAGAGCATGCTGACCTAGGAGAGAGCCCGAAAGCAAATCTAGAATTATTCCAAATGCTAGTGCTAAAAATAAACCTATTTTTTCTGGATGCATTATTGAAAAGAAAAATAAAATTAAAGGTATCCACTCTGGCATAGCGATTTGTAGAAAATCGGGAAGAGGAATTATCGAAAAAACAAAAGCTATTAGAAATAAAATTGATATAAAAAAACTATCTTTCATTATTTTTTACTCAATTTATTGATGGCCAAATTAGAATAACCTCTGTATCTCTATCTAACTGAGCTGCGGGAGCGATGATAATTCTTGAGAAAGATCTTTCTGGTGCAATATTAATCTCGGTAACATGTCCAACTGGATAGCCTGATGGGAAGACGCCCCCTAAGCCAGAGGTAACAACTAAATCCCCAACTTTAATATCTGATGAATTTGTCAAATAAGGTAGCAATAAATTAGAGCTGTCGCCTGTTCCAATAGCAATAGTCCTTAAACCATTTCTATCTAATACAACTGGTATTGCGTGATCTAAGTCACTTATTAGAAGAACTTCTGAAGTGTATGCATTTACTCTTATTATTTGTCCCACGATGCCTTGAGAATCTATTACAGCTTGCCCAAGATAAACCTCATCATTAAGGCCATGATTGATTAAAAATCTTTGCCTGTAAGGATCTAAATCAACCTTTAATGTCTCAGCTACTAATACTCTTTCTTCTAGGCGCTCTCCTGTTTGTAAAAGAGAACGTAAACGATTATTTTCTGATTCGATAGAATCTAAACGTTGTAATGCAGCTCTATTCAATAGGTTCTCTGATTTTAAAATATTATTTTCTTCAATTAAATTAGAATGGCTAGTTAACCAATAATTGATATTGCTTATCTTTCTTAATGGATAATCAACTATCATTTGTATAGGATAAATTACTACTGACATCTTTTGGCGGAATCTATCAAGATGATCATATTTATAATCTACAATCATTAAAGAAATGCATAAAAAAAATGATATAAAAAATTTAAACCCTAGCTGCTTTCTGCTAGTAGAATCCCTATCGCCAAAAAAATAACCTAACATAAACTAAAAAAATATTTTAACTAATCAAGAGCAAAAGTTCCTGGTCCATAGTCATCTAATAGCTCAAGAATTCTTCCACCTCCTCTAGCAACGCAAGTTAGTGGTTCATCTGCTACAATTACTGGCACTCCAGCCTCTTCTGAAATAAGCTTATCTATATTATGCAATAAAGCTCCCCCGCCTGTTAAAACAATACCTCTATCTGCGACATCTGATCCAAGCTCAGGAGGAGTTTGCTCTAGCGCAGCTTTAGTAGCTGATACTATTCCCTGAAGTGGATCTTGGAGTGACTCTAGAATTTCATTGCTATTCAAAGTAAAAGATTTAGGAATACCTTCTGCCAAATTCCTTCCTTTTACTAGTATCTCCTTAACTTCTTTTCTTGGAAAAGCTGTACCAACCTCTTTTTTTATTTTTTCCGCAGTAGCTTCGCCAATTAAAATTCCATAATTTCTTCTTACATAGCTCATAATAGCTTCATCAAAGTGATCTCCTCCTATCCGAACTGATTCAGCGTAAACTATTCCATTTAACGATATGACAGCTATCTCAGAAGTACCCCCGCCAATATCGATTACCATTGATCCCATAGCTTCATGAACAGGTAGTCCCGCACCCACTGCTGCTGCCATTGGCTCCTCTACTAAGTACACCCTCCTAGCTCCTGCTCCTTGGGCTGACTCTCTTATAGCTCTTCTTTCCACTTGGGTAGAGCCATAAGGAACACAAACCAATACTCTAGGACTAGGTCGAAAATAGCGCTGACCATAGGCTTTTTTAATAAAATGTTGTAACATTTTTTCAGTAACACTAAAATCAGCAATAACGCCATCTTTTAATGGTCTAATAGCTGTAATATTCCCGGGAGTTCTTCCTAGCATTTCCTTGGCTTCAGCACCAACTGCCTCTAATGTCTTGCCACTAGAACGACCATTATCCTGCCTAATAGCAACTACCGAAGGTTCATCTAGAACCATGCCTTTAGACCTCAAGTAAATTAGTGTATTAGCAGTCCCAAGATCGATAGAAAGATCTTCCGAAAAATGTCCTAGAATACGCTTTAGCATTTTGTCATAACCTTATACTTATATATATAATTATAACTTTAACAATGGGTAGGACAATGGGCAAGCTAAGTGTATAGTAAAATACAAATAATTATTCAATTTTAAGGATCTGAGGTAATGGCAATAGAGCAGCAGGATCTCAAAAAAATAGCAGAATTATCAAAAATTGAGATTTCTGAAGAAAATTTTAAAGATTTTGAGCTTAAAATAAAAAATATTATTAATTTAATAGATGAGCTAATTTCAGCAGATGTTAGCAATATCGAGCCAATGGCACATCCTCTTGATCAAAAGCAAATGCTTAGAAAAGATGCTGTAACAGAAAAAACTCAAATTGATGAGATAGAAAAGAACGCACCAGAAATTAAAGACTCTCATTATATAGTGCCTAAATTTGTAGAATAAAAAATATTATGTATGAAAAAACAATAAAGCAACTTTCAATAGAGTTAAATTCCAAAAAAATATCTTCACTTGAATTGACAAAAGAGTTTTTAAATAGAATAAAAACTTTTGATAAAAAAATAAACTCATTTATTACAATTGATGAAGACAATGCATTAGCTGAAGCAAAAAAAGCTGATAAGATTTTAGGTAAATCTGATGTTTCTATTCTTACAGGTATACCAATAGCTCATAAGGATATTTTTTGTACTAAAGGAATAAAAACAAGCTGTGGATCAAAAATGCTTGATAACTTTATTTCTCCTTATGATGCAACTATTGTAAAAAAATTAAAAGAAGCTGGAACAATAAGCTTAGGGAAGACAAATATGGATGAGTTTGCTATGGGCTCATCAAATGAAACAAGCTTCTATGGGCCCGTTCATAACCCATGGGATCTTGAAAGAGTACCAGGTGGCTCATCTGGAGGCTCTGCAGCTGCAGTAGCTGCAAGGCTTGTCTGTGCTGCAACTGGTTCTGATACCGGTGGCTCTATAAGGCAACCTGCTGCACTATGTGGCTTAACTGGAATTAAACCTACTTATGGTCGAACCTCTAGGTTCGGAATGATAGCTTTTGCTTCTAGCCTTGATCAAGCAGGAATATTAACTAAGTCAGTAGAAGATAGCGCTATTCTATTAGAAGCTATGTCAGGATTTTGTCAAAAAGACTCTACATCAATATCTACTAAAGTTCCTAACTTCTCAGAAGAAATTAATACGCCCTGGGAAAAAATAAAAATAGGGTTGCCGAATAATTTCTTTAATAATGCACTAGATTCTAATAGCTCAAACTTAGTTATGGAGAGTATAAAAATTTTAGAAAAGCTTGGAGCAAAAATAATTAATATTGACCTAAAAAATATAAATCTCTCAATACCATCTTATTATGTAGTAGCTCCTGCCGAAGCTTCATCAAATCTATCTAGGTTCGATGGAGTTAGATTTGGCTACAGAGCAAAGGAAGCATCTAATCTAGATGAACTTTATAAATTATCTAGAAGTGGAGGATTTGGAGATGAGGTTAAAAGAAGAATACTTATAGGAACATACGTTTTGTCAGCTGGTTATTATGATGCTTATTATCTACAAGCTCAAAAGGTAAGAAACTTAATTAGTCAAAATTTTGCTGATGCATTTAAAGAAGTAGATATAATAATTGGTCCTACAACACCTTCACCAGCATTTAAAATTGGCCAAAAAATAGACGATCCTATTCAAATGTATCTCAATGATATTTTCACAATCGGGGCAAACTTAGCTGGTCTTCCAGCCCTATCAGTACCCTGTGGATTTTCTTCTGGTTTACCAGTAGGGATGCAACTAATAGGCACACATCTCAATGAAAGCTTAATATTAAAAATAGGTCATTATTTTCAAAAAGAAACTAATTGGCATTTGCAATCTCCGTCAATTTTATCAGGAAATTAATAATTATGGATTGGGAAACAGTAGTAGGTCTAGAAATCCATACTCAGTTAGCTACTGAGAGTAAGCTATTTTCTGGAGCTTCAACAAAATATGGTGGATCACCTAATACACAAGCCTCTATTATTGACTTGGGATACCCCGGAGTTCTTCCAGTATTGAATCGGGAGGCGTTAATAATGGCAATAAAATTTGGTCTAGCTACTAATTGTAAGATTTCTCAAAATTCTATTTTTGCCAGAAAAAATTATTTCTATCCAGATCTTCCTAAAGGCTACCAGATATCTCAATTTGAAAGGCCTATTGTATATAATGGAAATATTGATATCCAAATAGGTTCAAAAACAAAAAATATTAGAATAACTAGAGCTCATATAGAAGAGGATGCTGGTAAATCAATGCACCAGAATTTTGATGATGCTAGCGGAGTAGATTTAAATAGAGCAGGAACTCCCCTCCTAGAAATTGTATCAGAACCAGATATTAGCTCTGCTGAGGAAGCAGGCCTATATATGAGAAAAATACATAAATTAGTTTGTTACTTAGGAATTTCAGATGGAAATATGCAGGAAGGCTCTTTTCGCTGTGATGCAAATATATCAATTAGAAAAAAAGACTCAAAAAATCTTGGTATAAGGACTGAAATTAAAAACTTAAATTCATTTAGATTTGTAGAAAAAGCAATTGATATAGAAGTAGAAAGGCAAATTGAACTGATAGAAAACGGTGAGAAAATTATTCAAGAAACTAGATTATATGATGATATAAAAAATCAGACTAGACCTATGAGAAGTAAAGAAGAAGCTAATGACTACAGGTATTTTCCAGATCCTGATTTGCTACCTATAGTACTTGATGATGAAATAATAAATGAAATAAAACAAAATTTACCTGAGTTACCTGAAAAAAAATATCAGCGATTTGTCTCTGATTACAACCTAAATGAATATGATGCAGAAGTCCTAACATCAAACATACATATAGCTAAGTTTTTCGAATCTACTGTAATGAAAGCTGAATTAGCGAAGCCGAAACTAGTCTCTAATTGGGTACAAGGTGAATTACTGTCAATATTAAATAATAAAAATTTAGATATAAAAGACTGTAAAATATCTACAGATAATTTTGCAAAAATTTTAGACTTAATTGAAAAAGAAGAGTTATCAACTAAACTAGCAAAACAGGTTATGCACCTTGCTTGGGAATCTAAAGATACTATTGATAACATTATAGATAAACATGGATTCAAGCAGATTTCCGACGATGCTTCAATAAATAAAATAGTTTCTGAGATAATTGAAAATTTCCCAGAACAAGTAGAGCAATATAAAAATGGAAATGAAAAAATTATTGGTTTTTTTGTCGGTAAGGTTATGCAATCTTCAAATGGAAAGGCTAATCCCAAACAAGTTAATCAGTCGCTAAGAAAAAAGTTAAGAGAATAATTTATGACTAATCTTTCATTTGAATTTTTCCCTCCAAAAAATGATTCTATGAAGGAAAAACTATGGAGTTGTATGAAAGAGCTATCTTCATTTTCTCCTAAATTCGTTTCTGTAACTTATGGTGCAGATGGCTCAACAAGAGATAGAACACATGATGTAGTTGAAAATATAACTAAAAAAACTAACCTAGTTTGTGCTCCTCATCTTACATGTATTGGAAATGATGAAAAAGAAATTTCTAAAATAGCTATTGGTTACTGGGATAAAGGTATAAGAGACATAGTTGCGCTTAGAGGCGACCTTCCAAAAAATTTTGATATAAATATAAATTCAAATAGCTTTAATTATGCTTTTGAGTTAGTAGAATGTCTGGCTAGATTAAGAAAATTTAATATCTCAGTAGCAGCTTACCCAGAAGTACATCCTGAAGCTAAGAATGCGAAAGAAGATTTAGATAATTTAAAAAGAAAAATTGATGCTGGTGCTAGTAAGGCAATAACTCAATTTTTCTTTGATGTGGATATTTTTTTAAGATTTAGAGATAAGTGTTTTGATGCTGGTATAACAGCTAGTATTATACCCGGTATTTTACCTATAAATAATTTTGATAATATGGTTAATTTTTCAAAAAAATGTGGTACTACTATACCTAAAGAGTTATTTGACATGTTTTCAGAAAAAAAAATAGATGAAAAATCAAAAAAAAGCCTGGCAATTAGTTATTGTAAAAGGCAAATTGAATTATTAAGTAATGCTGGTGTTGAGGAATTTCATTTCTATACTTTAAATAAATCTGATCTAATCTCAAAAATACTTAAAAAATAGGTCCTCATTTAATTTAATAAATTATAATTTATGGGTAAAAACTCCAACAGTCTCCAAGCACTTCTCAAAAAGCGTATTCTAATTAAAGATGGCGCTATGGGGACAATGATTCAAGATCATAAGCTGAATGAAGAAAATTATAGAGGAAAACGATTCAAAAAATGGGAAAAACCGTTAAAAGGGAATATTGACTTACTAAGCTTAACACAGCCAGAACTAATTTATAATGTACATTCAAAATATATAGAATCTGGTGCAGATATAATAACTACAAATACATTTAACTCTAGCATACCTTCACAATCAGACTATGGGATGGAAAATTTTGTTAGAGAGCTAAATTATGAATCTGCTGTTCTTGCTAAAAAAGCTATTAACGATTTCTATGAAAAAGATAGTCAAACTCGATTCGCTGCAGGAGTTATTGGGCCTACAAATAAAACTTGCTCAATATCACCTAATGTTAATGATCCCAGTGAAAGAAATATAAGTTTCGATGAACTTGTGGATACATACTCTATAGCTTGTGAAGGCTTAATTAAGGGTGGTGTCGATATACTTTTGATTGAAACTATTTTTGATACTTTAAATGCTAAAGCTGCTATCTATGCAATAAAAAATACTTTAGATAATAAAAAACTGGATATACCTATAATGATATCTGGAACTATCACAGATGCCTCAGGAAGAACCCTTTCTGGACAAACTTTAGAGGCTTTTTATAACTCAGTAAGGCATGCTGAACCATTACTAATAGGCCTTAATTGTGCTCTTGGAGCAACTGAACTAAGACCACATATTGAAGAATTATCTAAATTATCAGAAACTTATACTAGCGTTCATCCAAATGCTGGTCTGCCTAATGAATTTGGAGGATATGATGATACTCCCGAGAATATGGGAAAAATTATTAATGATTTTATGATCAATAACTGGGTAAATGTTGTAGGTGGATGCTGTGGAACAACCCCAGAACATATAAAGAAATTTGCTACTCTGGCTAAAAAAAGGCAACCAAGAAGGCTAGTAAAAAAAGAAAATATGACTCGCCTTTCAGGCTTAGAAAATCTTAATATTAATCAGGATAGTTTATTTACTAATGTTGGAGAAAGGACAAATATTACTGGATCAGCTAAATTTAAAAAACTAATTGAAGGTAATCACTATGAGGAAGCCCTAAATATAGCAAGAGATCAAGTATTGAATGGGGCTCAAATAATAGATATTAATATGGATGAAGGGATGCTCAATTCTGAGCATGCAATGGATCGATTTCTTAAACTAATTGCATCTGAACCTGATATTTCAAAAGTCCCAATAATGATAGACTCATCAAAATGGAGTGTTATCGTAGCTGGATTAAAATGTATACAAGGCAAATGTATTGTTAATTCTATTAGTCTCAAAGAAGGTGAAAAGATATTTCTAGAACAAGCTAAAGAAATAAAAAAATATGGTGCCTCAATGGTTGTCATGGCTTTTGATGAAAATGGGCAAGCTGATACTGTAAATAGAAAATTTGAAATTTGCGAAAGGTCCTATGATCTATTAACTAATAAAATAAATATTAATCCTAGTGATATCATTTTTGATCCCAACATATTTGCTGTTGCAACAGGAATTGAAGAACATAACTCTTATGGATTATCTTTTATTCTGGCTACGAAAAAAATAAAGAAAAAGTTTCCTGAAATATTAATTAGCGGTGGAGTTAGTAATATTTCATTTTCATTTAGAGGTAACAATGCAATAAGAGAAGCTATACATTCAGTTTTTTTATACCACGCCATTAGAGCTGGCATGGATATGGGTATTGTTAATCCAAGTCAACTAGTTATTTATAACACAATACCTATCGCTATTAGAAAAAAAATAGAGGATGTTATTCTAGATAGAACTAATAATTCGACAGAAGAATTAATTAATATTGCTAATAGTTTTGGAAAAATTGAAAAAAAAGAAAACAAAAAAGATTTACATGAATGGAGAAGCCTATCAATAAATAAAAAACTTGAATTTGCTCTTATTCATGGCATAGATGAGTTTGTAATTGAGGATACTGAAAAAGCACGCTGTCAATCATCCAGACCGCTAGATGTAATAGAGGGTCCACTAATGGATGGAATGAATATTGTTGGTGAATTATTTGGGGAAGGAAAAATGTTCCTACCACAAGTGGTAAAATCTGCTCGAGTAATGAAGAAAGCAGTAGCTCACCTAGTTCCTTTTATTGAAGAAGAAAAAGAAGATGGGGCATCTAAATCAAAACTAGTAATCGCTACAGTAAAAGGAGATGTTCATGATATTGGAAAAAATATTGTTTCTGTGGTTTTGCAATGTAATAACTTTGAAGTCTTCGATATGGGAGTTATGGTCCCAGCTGAAAAAATTATAGATAAAGCGATAGAATTAAATGCTGATATGATAGGTCTATCTGGTCTCATTACACCTTCTCTCGAGGAAATGACTTATGTAGCAAGTGAGATGGAAAGAAGAAATCTTTCCATACCATTATTAATAGGAGGGGCTACCACATCTCCTGCTCATACAAGTGTAAAAATTGATCCTAATTATAAAGGTCCGGTAGTATATGTTAAAGATGCTTCAAAATCTGTCTCTACTGTTCAAAATCTTATTGGTGATAAAAAATCATCCTTCATAAAGAAAAATAATAGCGATCACTCATCAAGGAGAGCTCGGCACTTAAATAGGAATAATAAGAATTCCTCGCTATCAATAATACATGCTAGAGAAAACTCAGTAATAATTAATTGGGACAAATATAAAATCGTTGAACCAAAGAAATTAGGTATAAGTATTATTGACTATTTTTCTCTTAACGATATATCAAATTATATTGATTGGATGCCTTTTTTTAATGCATGGAGTTTTAAAGGAACTTTTCCAGAAATACTAAAAGATCAATCGGCTGGAAATGCAGCTAATACACTTTTCAACGACGCAAAAAAACTATTAGATAATATAATTTCAGAGGAATGGCTAAAGCCTAGAGGCGTTGTGGGAATATTTCCAGCTAACTCAATTGGAGATGATATAGAAATCTACACTGATAACTCTAGAGAAAGCATTAAACAAAAAATTTATTTTCTTAGACAGCAAAAGAAAAAAAATAATAATCAATATAATGAATGTCTTTCAGATTATGTTGCTCCAAAAAATAATTTAGAGGATTATATTGGAGCATTCGCTGTAACATCAGGAGTAAATATAGAAAAATATTCAGAAATGTTTCTAAAAAAACATGATGACTATTCTAATATTCTATTAAAAGCACTAGCAGATAGATTAGCAGAGGCTTTTGCTGAGCTATTACATCAAGAAATAAGAACAAATATTTGGGGATATAACACAAAAGAAAATCTTAATAATAAGGATCTTATAAATGAAAAATATCAAGGAATTAGGCCTGCTCCTGGTTATCCAGCATGTCCAGACCATACAGAAAAAAAATCTTTGTGGTCGCTAATTGATGTTGAAAAAAATACTGGCATCAAACTAACAGAAAACTTTGCTATGACCCCAACTGCATCTGTAAGTGGATGGTATATTTCTCATCCAAATTCTCATTATTTCTCCATTGGAAAGATTAATGAAGATCAAGTAAAAGACTATGCAGATAGAAAAGGGTGGAATAAAACGGAGGCTGAGAAGTGGCTTTCTCCTAACTTAAGCTACAAATAATTAGAACCAATCATACAGAAGAACAAGTCTCACACGAAGTGTTTGTATCTATATTAATTTTTTTCCAATTATTTTTTTTAGCATCCCATGCTAAAATACAATTTGATAATTCGGATCCTAAACCACAGGCTAGTTTCAGTAATTCAGTTGCCATCATAACACCTATTACTCCGGGCACTGTAGACAGGACTCCATTACCTTGACAATCTCCCAACCACTCATCTTCGCTATTATATATGCATGAATAGCAAGGACCATTCCCATCATTAAGAAATACTAATATCTGCCCCTCAAAACGAATGGCTGCTCCATGAATAATCGGAATCTTATTTAAGAAAGCAGCTTTACTAATAGCAAACCTAGTTTCAAAATTATCACTACAATCTAAAATAAATGATATATCTGAAACTATCTTCAAATATTCTTCTAAATTAAGTTTCTTATTAATGATCTCAACTTCTATATTATCATTAATCTCATTAATTCGTTTCTTGGCAACTTCTACTTTAGGTTTGCCTATATCATTTTCATGAAATAATATTTGCCTAGAAAGATTTGATTTGTCTATCAGATCAAAATCATTGATTACTAACTTACCTACTCCACTACTAGCTAAATATTGAGCAGCAGGAGAGCCAATACCTCCCATGCCTAAAACAAAAACTGATGTTTTTGATAATTTAGCCTGGCCTTCCTCTCCTAAGTCCTTTAGAGAAATATGTCTAGAATATCTATCATTCATATCGGTTTTTTAGCTAATAAGCCTCTATCTAATTTTGCTAAATCCTTTAAAGTCTTACAAAAAATAAAATTATTTTCTATAGTTATTTGCTTAACTTGACTGGCTTGTGATGAGCCATGCTCTATAATAAGACAGCCACCACCTTTTAGGTAAAAAAAAGATTCTTTAATAATTAATTTTATTTCACTTAAGCCATCTTTACCTCCATACAAAGCAATCTTCGGCTCATAAGCTAAATTTCTATTAGACTCCATCTCCCTAGCTTCAACATAAGGAGGGTTAGAAATAATTACATCGTAGTCTTGATATTTAATTTTATTAAACCAATCAGACATAACAAAATTAATATTTAGCCCTAAAATATCTGCATTTTTTTTTGCTATATTTAAAGTCTTTTTGTTCTTATCTGTTGCTGTTATGGTGTAACTTGGCCTCAATTTTTTTAGAGTAAGCGCTATAGCGCCACAACCAGTTCCTAACTCTAATATATTAATTTTCTCTTGCTCGCTAAATAATGACAAAACAGTATCTACTAAAACCTCAGTTTCTGGTCTTGGTATCAGAGTGTCTGATGAAACAATAAATTTAATAGAATAAAATTCTTTATTCCCTAACATATAGTGAATAGGCATACCATTTTTTCTTAGAGATATTAAATCTTTAAACTTTTGTGAATTAATATTACTAACAGGCTTTTCTGGAAAAGCTAAGATATCTGATCTATCACAACCCAAAACAATTGAAAGAATAATCTCGCTATCTAACATTGGCGAAGAGGTAAATTTTTTAAGAAATTTATAGCCCCATAATCTCAAGGTTTTGTAGTTAGAATTCAATTTATAGCTCTTAATCTTCCTAATCAAATCACTCCATAGCAGCAAGTTGATCTGCCTGATGTTCATTAATCAGTGGTTCAACTAATAAATCTAAACGCCCTTCAAGAATTTCATTTAATTTATAAATTTTTAAATCAATCCTATGATCAGTCACTCTCCCTTCTGAAAAGTTATAGCTCCTAATTCTCTCAGATCGATCTCCTCTTCCAACAAGACTTCTTCTTTTCTCTTCTGTCTCAAGCCTTCTTTTTACTAATTCCTCATCTTTTAAACGAGCTTTTAATAATGACATGGCTCTAGCGCGATTTTTATGCTGTGATCTCTCATCTTGGCACTCAACAACTATACCAGAAGGAATATGTGTCAACCTAACAGCAGAATCTGTCTTATTCACATGTTGACCTCCAGCTCCAGACGCTCTATATGTATCAACCCTTAAATCTGATGTATTAACTTCTATATCCTCAATATCTTTTGACTCAGCTAAAACTGCAACTGTACAAGCTGATGTATGAATCCTACCCTGTGATTCTGTCTCAGGTATTCTTTGAACTCTATGAGCACCAGATTCAAATTTTAGTCTTGAATAGGCTCCATCTCCAACTAATCTAGATATAATTTCTTTATATCCGCCATGATCACCTTCACTAATACTTAGAACCTCAACTTTCCAATTTTTCTGCTCTGCATATTTTGTATACATTCTAAACAAATCACCAGCAAAAATAGCTGCCTCGTCCCCGCCAGCTCCAGCCCTAATTTCTAAAAATAAATTTGCTTCATCATCTGGATCAATAGGTATTAAATGTCTTTTAAGAGATTCCTCGCATGTATTTTTTTTTTCAAGGAGAGTCTTAAGCTCCTCCTCCCCAAGTATTCTTAATTCAGCATCAGAACTGCTAGACATCTCTGTAGCATCAATAATATCATTCTCACATTTTATATATTCCTGAAAATCTTTGACTGGATCTTCTAAAACAGAATATTCCTTAGAAAGGCTTCTAAATTTATCAATATCTGAAATAGTAGCTGGATCGGCTAGTTGGCGGCTGATTGCGTCAAATCTTTCTAATAAATTATTAAGTTTTTCTCGAATAGATTCCTTCACTTGTTTACACTTCAATATATATGGTTAAGTATAGATATATGTTTAAATTATTAATATTTGCTTCAATTTGCTTTTTTGCTTTTTCATGCACAATGGTACCCAAAAAAATAAATCAAAGGGTAGATTTAGATACCTATCTCTTGCGTGCAGAAATAGCTAGAAAAGAAGAAAATTATTACAAATCAGCTGAATACTACTTAAATGCTACTCTTATTTCAGATGATCCAGAAATAGCAGCTTATACCTCAGAGCTACTCAGAGAATTAAATTTATACAAAATGGGTCTTAGTTCCGCTGAAAAATGGAAAGCACTTAGACCAAATGAAGCTCAAGTTTATCAATATTTAGGTTTTTTTAACTTAATGTTAGGCAAAAAAGCACAAGCTATTCAAGATTTCAAAACATTTTTAGCAAAAACTGACAGAGTAGATGAATCACTTGTTATGATTATTGACTTATTAATATCTGAACTTAATGCTAGCGAATGGAAATCTGATATAAAAATACTAAGTGAGCAAATAAATACTAATTCTGCTGGTTATTATTATGGATTAGCAAGAATAGCAATACATAATAATGATTTATATTTAGCTGATAGAAATTTTGAAAAGATTTCTATTCTTAAACCTGATTGGGTTGAAATCAAAATTCTGCATGCTAAAACTCTTTTCTATGGTAATGAAGAAGAAAAAGCACTTGAGATATCTAAAAAATTATACAATGATTTTAATATCCCCGAAATAAAACTAGAACATATAAATTTATTAATCGCTGCCCTTAAAAATTTAGAAGCAGAAAGGCTACTTAATAAAATAATAAACCAATATCCTAATTTTCATCAAGCTAAAAGATCATTGGCTTTGCTTAATTTATCTATGGATGACCTAGATAATTCGAGAAAAAATTTCATTATTTTACGATCATTGCCAGACTATAGAAATGAATCTAATTATTTTTTAGGCAGAATAGCGGAGTATGAAGATATTACATTATCAGCAATAAGGCTGTACTCAAGAGTAACTTCTGGTGAGTACGTTATCGAATCTCAATCTAGAGTTGCAGATCTATTTTACTATAATCTGAATGATCTAGATGGGGCTATTACTCATCTAGATGAATTTGCCTCTGCAAATCAAGAATACTCTATTGCTATACTAAATAAAAAAATTAATATACTATTTTTGTCAAAAAATTATAACCAGGCATTTGATGAAATAACTTATGCTATAGAGTCTGATCCATACAATAACGACTTAAAAAAAATTCATATAGGACTTTATTTATCTATATCAAATGAATATCTAGCTAATAATAATCTTGAAGGAGTAGAACATCTTTTGCACGAAGCTCTGGAACTCTATAATGATGATTTATCATTGTCTTACCAATTGGCTATTACTTATCAGGAAAACAATGATTATATAAGCTCAATTCAGTTGCTCGAAGAGCTATTAAACAGAGATCCAAAAAATGCAAGTATATTGAATGCAGCTGGCTATCTATTGACCAATAAACTCAATAATCACGCTAAAGCACTTATATACATCAAGGAAGCATTAGCTATTGAACCTAACGATCCTGCAATTATTGATAGTATGGGCTGGGTCTTATTTAATCTAGGCGAGCTTGAAGAAGCCCTAGCATACCTAGAAGAAGCTTATAACATATTTCCAGATCCAGAAATTTCATCTCATCTGATTTTGACATACTGGAAAATTGGAAATTATAAAAAGGCAATGGATCTTTTAAAGAAAGAACTTAATAAACACCCTCAAAATAAATATTTAGAAGAAATTAAAGAAAGTATAAAAAAATGAAAAATTACCTAATATTGTGTTGTATGTTCATAGCTTCATGTATGACTATGAAGTCTATTGACTACAATAATAAAATACTAGAAAGGGATACATATTTTAGCTCATTAGATAGCTGGCTTATAACTGGAAGATCATACATAAAAAATGAGGAGTTCGATGTACAATCTAATTTTGTCTGGAGATATGCAAGTGATGAAACTGAATTACATCTATATGGACCATTTGGAATAAATGCTATTAAATTAAGCGCTTCGGACAAAGGTATCTTCATTAACCAGAATAATAATATCACTTCAATTGATAAGAATAACCACGCCTCTCAAAGCATATTGTCTTGGGGCAAAGCTTACAAAAGCTTTAATTATTGGCTATTAGGTCTTGAAGATCCTAATTATCCTTCTAAAACAATTATTTCTGAAGATGGTACAATTAGTGAATTAAACCAACGATTTTGGTTAGTGAGCTATGAAAGTTATCAATGGGCTGGTAAAGTTTTAATTCCTAAGGAAATAGTGCTAATTAATGATGATTTTGAAATTAGAATTCGGGTTGATAGCTGGCGAACCTAATATTTATTAACTTTTTTCAATAAGAATATTAAAATACAAAAAATAGTATTGGATTTATTTAATTTAGATGGGGTGTAGCCAAGCGGTAAGGCAACGGGTTTTGATCCCGTCATGCGCAGGTTCGAATCCTGCCACCCCAGCCATAAAACAATGAAACTATAGGAGTAGAACTTGAATACTGAATCAATAACTATATTTTCCGGAAATGCTCATAAGGCATTAGCAAATAATATAGCTAAAAAACTTCATTTACCAATTGGAAAAATCTCAGTTGATCGCTTTAGTGATGGAGAGGTTAACCTAGAAATAATGGAAAATATTAGAGGCAAAGATGTATTTCTAGTTCAGCCAACCTGTCCTCCTGGAAATGATAATTTAATGGAATTGTTAGTTATTGCAGATGCCTGCCAGAGAGCATCACCAAATAAAATAACTGCCGTAATACCCTACTTTGGATTTGCAAGACAAGATAGAAGACCGCGTGCTAGTAGAGTGCCAATAACAGCAAAATTAGTTGCAAACCTAATTGCTAGTTCAGGTATAAATAGATTGCTCACACTAGATTTACATGCTGACCAAATCCAGGGATTTTTTGATATTCCTGTTGATAATGTATATGCATCTCCAGTCTTATTAGGTGATGTATGGAAACAGAAACTTGAAAATATTGTAGTAGTTTCTCCTGATATTGGAGGTGTAGTGAGAGCAAGAGCTCTTGCTAAAAGGCTTGATGATGCAGGTCTTGCCATTATTGATAAAAGAAGGCCTAAAGCAAACACAGCACAAGTTATGAATATTATAGGGGAAGTAGAAGGAAAAACCTGTGTCATGATAGATGACTTAATTGATACAGCTGGAACTCTATGCGAAGCAAGTAAAGTGCTTAAAGAAAAAGGAGCTATAAAAGTATTAGCTTATATAACTCATCCAGTACTCTCAGGTAGCGCTATTGAGAGAATTACTGAATCACCACTAGATGAGCTAGTAGTTACAGATACAATACCACTTAGCGAAGAAGCTAGTAATTGCAGTAAAATTAGGCAATTAAGTGTTGCTGAACTTTTAGCTGAGACTATTAGAAGGATTTCAGATGGAGAATCAGTAAGTTCTCTGTACCTAGACTAGTTTACTCTGCTATTATTCAGCGCCTAGAAGGAGTTTTTAATGAGTAATAAAAGTAATTTTGAGCTAAGCATAGAAACGCGAGATGTGACTGGAAAAGGTCATATTAGGCGTCTTAGAAAAAATGGGGATATCCCCGGAATTATCTATGGTGGTAAAGAAGGGCCTAAAACAATATCGATTAATCATAATCAACTCACTAAAAAAATGCAAAACGAAGGTTTCTATACTAGTATTTTAAAGCTCAATTTAGGTGACAACTCAGAATCTGTGGTAGTAAAAAATGTCCAGCGCCACCCGGCTAAAAGAAAAATCTTACATATGGATTTTCAAAGAATTCTAGAAGATCAAAAAATTACCCTTAATGTGCCTATTAGATTCTTGAATGAAGAGAGCGCAATAGGTGTAAAAATGCAAGGCGGTGAGGTTTCTAAAATTATTAATGACATTGAAATATCATGTCTACCAAAAAACCTCCCTGAGTATATAGAAATTGATATTTCTAATTTAGAACTTAATCAGTCTTTACATGTTTCTGACTTAAATCTTCCTGATGGTGTAGAAATTAATTTGTTAATTCAAGAACAAAATAATGCAATTGTCTCAATCAATCCTCCTAGAAGAGAAGAAGAGGAAGCTGTTATTGAAGATAGTGAAACTATTGAAGAATCTGAAGAAGGTGATAGTCCTTCTGAAGAAAGTGATTCTGATTCTGAACCTTCAACTGAGTAGTCTTTCTTCATAAGATGCAAGAAACTATTAGTCTCATTGTAGGGCTAGGTAATACCGGAAACGAATACTTAAATACAAGACATAATATTGGATTTAATTTTGTTAATTACTTATCTGAGTCTTATAAAAAAGACTTTCTAGTAGAAAAAAGGTTTGAATCTGAAATTATAGATATATTTATTGAATCAAAAAAAATATTTCTAATTAAACCATCTAACTATGTTAATAATAGTGGTAAAGCTGTTTCGTTAGTTTCTAATTACTATAAAATTAAATCAAAAAATATTTTAGTAGTACATGATGACTTAGATCTTATCCCTGGTGTATCTAAATTAAAATTTTCAGGGGGGCATGGTGGACATAATGGAGTTAAAGATATTATCAATCATATAGGAAAAGATTTTTGGAGACTAAAGCTAGGAATAGGTCATCCAGGATACGGAAATAAAAATAACGTGACAAAACATGTATTAGGAAGATTAAAAAAAGAAGAATTATTTGCAATTAATAATTCAATAGAAAATTCAGTTTCAGCTTTGCAAAAATTTCTAACAAAAGGATCAGATTATGCTATTAAAGATCTTCATGATATTAAAAAAATAGACACTTAGGATAAACAACTCTTGAATATTAAATGTGGAATAGTGGGGCTACCTAATGTTGGAAAATCTACACTTTTTAATGCTCTAACTGAATCTTGCATACCTGCAGAAAACTATCCTTTTTGTACTATAGACCCCAATATAGGAATTGTTGAAGTACCTGATTTGAGACTTAATGAGATATCAAAGATTGTTAATTCAAAAAATATAGTACCTACATATATAGAGTTCGTTGATATTGCAGGACTAGTTTCTGGTGCGTCTGAAGGAGAAGGATTAGGTAATAAATTTCTATCTCATATTAGAGAAACTGATGCAATTATCCATGTCGTTAGATATTTTAATGACAAAAATATCTCTCATGTTTCAGGGACTATAGATCCGATAGATGATATAGAGACTATTAATACAGAGTTGATTTTGGCTGATATTGATTCGATTAACAAAGCCTTAATAAAATCTGAAAAAAAAATAAAAACAGGCAACAAAGAAGCTATAAGATGGCACCAAATTTTGAAAGAAGTACTTATAGAATTAGAAAAAGAGGTTCCATTTAGAGATATTCAATTATCAGATGAAGAAAAATTACTAGCTAAGCAACTAAATCTAATTACTTCTAAGCCAATGATGTATGCTTTTAATATAGATGAAGATATATCTGATTCTCAACCTAATCTTCATAATAAAGCAATAAAGGATTTAGAGAAAACTAATATAATAAAAGTTTGTGCAAGTATAGAATCTGAGCTTGCCAAACTAAGTAAATCTGATAAAAAAGAACTAATGCTAGAACTAGGAATAGAAGAATCAGGATTAAGTAAAATGATTAGGTCAGCATATAACTTACTTGGCTTAGAAACCTTTTATACAGCAGGGCCTAAAGAAACAAGAGCTTGGCCTATAAAGAAAAACTCAATAGCATATGATGCTGCTGGCGTAATACACACAGACTTTCAAAAAGGATTTATTAAGGCTGAAGTGATTAGCTATGAAGACTTTATAAAATATAAAGGCGAAATAAAAGCTAAAGAAGCTGGTAAATTAAGATTAGAAGGTAAAGAATACAAGCTCTCTAATGGCGATATAATCCATTTCAGATTCAATATTTAAAGAAAAATAGAATATTATGAAGCAATATCAATAACTGTATACCATAGAAACTGAATAAGCCCGATTATTGAATCTTTCAATATTCTTTCATTATCACCATGAGCTCCACCAGGACCATTAATATCACGCTGGGTTCTTAAAGGTCCAAATCCATAGCACTGAACACCTTTGGCTCTTATCTGAGCCATATCAGTTGCTCCAGTCATCATGGTAGGCAGGGTTACTGCATTTGGGTACATCTTATCTACCGTTCTTTCTAAAGATTTAAACATATCACTTTCAATGCTAGAAGGAGGGCTTGCAGGTCTATAAACCTCTTCAGGAAATATCTCTACCCTATTGTCATCTATTAGATCCTCTATTATTTTATAAAAATCTTCTGGAGATTGATCAGGTAAGCCTCTTATATCTATGGTTGCTTGAGCAGTTGATGGTACAACATTTCTTCTGAAACCTGCATTCAGTATGGTAGGCGCCACAGAAGTTCTTAAGATAGAAAAATGAAGTGGCTCATTCAATTCAAAATAGTTTTCGGCCTCATTTTGGGTATCTGGGTTTAAGATCTTCCTGTACCATTCAGCCTGTTCATCTGGTGCTATCGTAGCTAAACGCTCAAAATAAGCTCTGGTAGTATTGTTTAACCGCATAGGTGATCGCCAGGCTCCTATTTTTGCTAATGCTTGTGACAAAATGAGAATAGCATTATCTTTTCTTGGCCTAGAGCCGTGGGAAGACTCAGCAGTAGAAACAAGTGTAATTCTCATAGGAAATTTTTCGGTAGTAGTTATTGAAACATGGCTCACCTTTCCATCAATAGATACTACTTCTCCACCTTCTGCTAAACAAAATTCAGATTCAATCTTATCCCAATGATGCTCAACCATATAATCAACACCAAACTTAGTTGTTCCCTCTTCACCTGATTCAGCCAGAAAAATAATATCTCTATCAAGAGTAATATTATGCCTCTTCAATAAAAACATCACCATTGAGGCAGCAGTAATACTATCTTTATCATCTAAGGTGCCTCTTCCATATATATAGCCATCTTTCTCTGTAGCAACAAATGGGTCAGTGATCCAATTTTCCCTCTGAACACCAACCACATCAGAATGTTCCATGATCAGAATGGGTCTCTTAGAGCCGTTACCTTCAATTCTGGCAACAAAATTTGCTCTATCTGGATCTAGAAAATAAAGAGATGAATCAATACCTTCTTTATCAAAAATAGCTTTTAAATAATTAGCTAACTCTGTTTCATTACCAGGAGGGTTTGTAGTATTGATAGCTATAAGATCCTTAAAATAGTTTAAGGCCTCGCTCTCTACTTCTTTCCAATCTATAGAGTCTTGTGAAAAACTAGTCTGAAAAGAAAATAAAAAGAAAAAAATAACTAGGTATTTTCTTATAAAAGAAACAATCATAATAAGCCACCATTGATTAAATTAAATAAAGTTTTCCTTTTTTACCATTTTACGATAAATATTAATATATTTTAAGCACATATTTCTAGAAGTTAAAGGAGAGGCAATTTTTTTTCCTTCTTTTGACATGCTATCTCTAATTAATGGGTTATCTTTTAGAAATAAAATTTTTTCCTTTAGATTATCTTTGTCGCCATGTTTTATTAAATAACCATTTATCTTATCTTTAACTATTTCAGAAACACCGCCTACATCCGAAGCAATTATTGGTAGTTTCTTTTGCATAGCATCTATAAGTATGCTTCCTATACCTTCTCTAAATGATGGTAAAATAAATATATCAAATAGCGCTAAATAATCTCCAACATTTTCTACAAAGCCTGTAAAAGTTATATTATTGCAGCCTTTAGCCAACTCTTTGAAATAACTACTATCATGCCCTCCTCCAACTAAGAAAAAATGTATTTCAGGATATTTATCTTTTAAAGATTTTGCTACATTAATTATATCCTCTTGTTTCTTCTGACTATTATCTAAAGCACCTACATGACCAACTATAAATTTTCCTTTATAATCTAATTCAATTTTTTTAACATTATTAGTATCAACACTTAAATCACTACAACAGCTGTGAATTACTTCCGTTCTAATTAAATGATCAAATTTATTTACAACATCTGAAACCTTTTTTGCTACACATACTACATAATCTGCATTTCTATAAACACGATGTGAAAGAAAATTTGATTTAATTAAATTATCTACCCTTCTAGTTATTAAATAGGGCTTATTAAAGAAAACCTTAGATAAATATGCTCCATATGGACTTCTACCTTCATGACAATGAATAATATCAGCCTTCTTTGAAGCTAATAATAAAGAAGGATTAGTGTGTAATCCATGAGTCTCAATAACCCTTATTCCTAAATTTCTTACTCTAGATGCTAACATCTCATTTTTTCTAGCTACTAAGGTTTGATCAATTGAGTATCTAGTTAGCTCCTTTATAAGAAGCTCGGTCTGACGCTCGCCGCCCCTGTACCCTCTGGATAAATTGATATGAGTTAATTGAATCATTGGCTTAATAATACATAAAAATCGATTAATAAGTTTACATAATTATCATATGAATAAATGAAATTTTTCTACTTAATGGATAGAATAAGACAGCAATGATAGAAAAAAGGATGAAAAGTGTGTGGTTTTTTAGGTGGTACTGATAAAAATTGGGATTATAAATCAGCGCTTAGATCAATTAGCCATAGAGGCCCTGATGCAGAAAAAATCTCATTAGAAGGAAATATTAAAGTAGGTTTTAAGAGGCTTGCGATAATTGACCTTAGCGAAGATGCAAACCAACCAATGTACTCAAGAGATAAATCGGTATGGTTAGTATTTAATGGTGAAATATATGGGTATCATAAAGTTAGGAAAGAATTAGAACGACTTGGTCAAAAATTTTATACAAATTCTGATACTGAAGTAATTTTAAATGCCTATATAGAATGGAAAGATAATTTTATTGATCACATAGATGGAATGTTCTCTATTGCGATATGGGACGATAAAATAAACAAAATCAAACTCTATAGAGATAGGCCAGGTATAAAGCCTTTATACTATTTTTATAATGGTAAGAAATTTGCTTTTTCATCTGAACTAAAAGCTTTAGAAATTCTGTTAAAAAAAGAGAATTTAACACTAGATGAAACTGCCTTGTATGACTTCTTAGGCTACAAATATATACCTGATCCAAAATCTCTATACAAGAACTGCTATAAACTGCCCCCAGCACATTTTATTCAATTTGATCCAACAAATAATAAAATTACAGAAGCAAAAAAATATTGGCAACTAAATTGTGAAATAGATAATAAAAAGAAAAATATAAATGAATCATGTGAGGAATTGAGATATTTAGTCAAAAAATCTATACAAGAACAAATGATCTCTGATGTGCCATTAGGATTTTTTTTGTCTGGAGGAGTTGACTCCAGTATAGTAACAGCTGTTGGATCCTCAATAGAAAAAAATATTTCTACTTTTTCAATAGGTTTTGAGTCTGATAAAGGATCAGAAACAAAATTTTCAAGGATGATAGCCAAACAATATAATACTAATCATCAAGAAAAAATCTTATCTCAATCTAATGCAAAAGCATTATTACCTAATTTAAAAATGTGGTTTGATGAACCCTTTGCTGATGAATCTGCTATGCCAACATTCTTAGTTTCTAAAATTGCTAGGGGTAAAGTAAAGGTTGTTTTAACAGGAGATGGTGGTGATGAAGTTTTTGGTGGCTATAGAACCTATCCTAGATTTATTCGCTATAATAACTTACCCTCTCTAAATAAAAGTTTTAATAACATGACATTCAAGGCTAGAGAAACTTTTAATTATAATAAATCTATAAATAAGTTAATGGATAATATTGAAATGACATTTAATCAAGGATTGCTTTTGTGGTCTATAATTATGTCAGGTATGATAAAACCATCTAAAAAAAGATATGCAAAAGAACTTGGTATACCTGACGATTATGATGATTGTTGGTTTTACAATAAATTCTGGTGTGAAAAACTTCCTATAAGAACTAGGTTGCAATTTCTAGATTTTCATACATATATGCCATGCATGGTCCTGACCAAAGTAGATAGAACAAGTATGGCAGTTTCTCTTGAAGCAAGAGTTCCACTGTTATCAAAAGATATAATTGAATTTTCTTTCTCTTTACCAGAAAAAATTAGATTTTATAAAGGCCAGTCTAAAGGAATATTTAAAGAAGCTTATCGAAATATTTTACCTAACCAAATATTGGATAGAAAAAAACAAGGATTTGGCTTGCCTAGTTATTATCTAAAGGATATAAATGAGGGTAGACCTATTCAGGAACATATACTTAATAATTTTTTATATACAAAGGTTAATTAGTGAGAGATAAATATTTTAAGGACCTACTTCTAAGATTATTTCATTCTTTAGGTATAGATATAGCCCATAGAACTGATTATAAAGAACTAAAGTCACTAATCTCATTATTGACTCCATTTAATTCTGGCTTTGATTTAATAAGACTAGGACCAGACGGTGATGGAGGCTACTTAATACCAAATGACCTGGAGGGGATAGATTATGCCTTTTCTCCTGGGGTATCTAATGAGTCAGGTTTTGAATTAGACCTAGCTAATTTAGGGATGGGTGTTTTCCTAGCTGACTACTCTGTTAGCGATACAAAACAAAAGCATAGTAATTTTGATTTTACTAAAAAATTTATTAGTAGTCTTAGTAATGAAATATACATTACTTTAGATGAATGGATTAAAGAAAAGGTATCTAACTATAATGATGATCTCTTGTTGCAAATGGATATAGAGGGTGAAGAATTTGAGGTGATTACAAGCACTGCATTAGATACATTATCAAGATTTAGAATCATCGTTATTGAATTTCACTACCTTCAAGAGTTATTAAATAGACAATTTTATAACATAGCCTCAAAAGCATTTAAAAAGCTTTTGCAGACTCATTCAGTAGTTCATATACATCCAAATAACCATTGCGGGTCAATAAAATTTAAGGACCTAGAAATACCTAGGGTAGCAGAATTTACATTTCTTAGAAATGATAGATTTAAGAATAAAGTTCCAGAAATTCAATTTCCTCATAAGTTAGACAAAGACAATCTTAAAAAAAGGAAAACTCTAGTTTTACATAAATGCTGGTATGATTTTAAAAAATAGTAACATTAGCCTTAGCGCCACCTAACCACCAAGAGACTTCACTAAATGTACTTAGATAACTAGCATAAATATTTTGTGTCTTTGCTAATATCAGCATATCAATTAAATCTTCTTTAATTCCATCTATAGAATTCCAACTCTGAGAGCGAATAGTTTTCCTAGGGAAAAAAACTATCCTATCCAATCCATAAATATTAGCTAATGATTCAATGGCTTCTTCGCTATCACTAACAATTAAGAACTTATTATTGGTTGCTCTATCCATAAGCCTTTTAAGTCTAATTATTGAAGGCTTATAATATTTGTTATAGCGATATGGGTAATCTCTCCAAGTTCTTATTTGAATACCAATTGTTTCATTATCAATATTGTTTTTAGACCATAAATCAGCCTGCTGTTTTATATTTTCATTAAACCTTATTTTTTGGAAGAGTTCTGAATAAACCTCCCTAAAATAAAACGGTATTCTTTCATACTCCAAGTCAATATGCCTAGCGTCAAACCTAACTGTTTTTTTTGAATGAGTTTTGGGAAATAGCATGTATTTATATCTATCATGATCTTTATTTGAAAATCGCCAGAAAAATTTTCCTATACCGCGAATTAACGGGTTTACAGGAGAGCAAACTGTTGAAAATCTATATGGTAATAAATTTATATCTTCAGATAGAATTGATAATAACCATGATTTATGAGTAATTGCATCCTTAGATATAGTTTTTATCTCGCAATTATTAGAAAATAAGTCAGAAAAACTTGCAGGCATTGAACTATTTACCTCCCAATAAACAAGAGGTTCCGCACTTATTCGCATTACTGATACCCATGATTTCAGCCTATTACCTAAACCGCCATTCTCATTAGAAATAAGTATTGATTGTGTTTTTTTCATCATGATATTAATGTAACAACGCAAAAAAAAGTTTACTAGTCTATAATTGTAAAATATTGGTGATGTAGCTCAGGCGGTCAGAGCGGCGGACTCATAACCCGCAGGTCGGTGGTTCAACTCCACCCATCACCACTACAATAAGAGTTTTTTGCTAGTTCTGTTTCCCCCCACCAGCAGTTTTATAGTTACTATCAATATACCAACACATATAGTCATACATTGAAATTGGTTTAAATTTAGAAAGGTTTTTCTTACCAACACAGCTTGGAAAAGGATTAGAAATAGTATCAGGGTTTGGGTTAAAAAACATAGCCATTGAATACCTATCTTTAATAGGAGGAATAACTCTATGAGGCGTAGCCAAAAATTTTCCATTCGACCATCTATTTAAAAATTCTCCAGTATTTATTACTATGCCATTATTAACTGGATCAACTGGTATCCATTTTTTATCAGTAGAAAGAACCTGAAGGCCGGGTACATCTGACATTGGTAACAAGGTCATAAAACTATGGTCAGAATGAGGTGAGATTCCAAATTGATTAGCTTCATAATCAACAGCTGGATAATAAGAATTCCTAGTCCACCATAACGGGTTAGTAAAATATTCAGAAAAATAATCTTTATCTAACCCAAGTGCTCTAGCATATATTGGTAATAATTTTAAAGCAAAATTTGACAGTTGTGATTGATATTCCAACATTTTAGCCTTAAATCTTTTTAGTCCGACAGGCCACTGATTAGGACCCATAAAACGAAGTCCCTGCTTTATTAAAATGTCATTTTCTTCTCTTTCTCTAGCTAAGGTAAAAGTTTCATTTAAGTCAGGCTTAGTATTTTTGTTATATCTTGAGGTGACATAAACTGTAGATTTAGCAGGAATATAACCTGATGATTTATCATTTATCCTTAAAGATAGTTTCTGGTCTAGTGGCAATTTAAAAAAAAGCTTTAACTCAGAGTATGCATCATCAATTATTTTTTTTGGTATACCATGATTAATTACTGTATAAAAACCTATTTTTGTTTGCACATAAGCAATTTTTTCTGCAAAACTCTCTAAACTACTCTCGTCATCATAAGAGTATCTACTTAAATCAATGATAGGGATTTTATCAATCATAATGATCTTTATATAGTACTATTTTAGTGGCTCAACACCGACCTTCCTCATAAGCCATGGTTCTACAACCTCATTAAGTATCTTTCGCATTGTCCAAATTTCTGAGCGCCCTAGATGTCCACCAATAGGATTTACCCAAACATCTTTAGGATCACCATTCTCCATTAGCAAATAAAGATCTGAAATTGGCTGCTGAGAATCTTGATGGCCATTTACTAAAAGCATTGGGGCAGAAGCTTGATCTATATATCCCCTGTCAATTAAAGAGAGTCTAGGACCGTAGGCAAGAAAATCTTCCATATTATTTGTATTATAAACAACTGATCTAGCTGGAAATAAATCAAATAAGTATTCCTCGCTAAGTAAAGCCTTTCTTTGCCAATCTGGCTGAAAATAACCATGAACTTGAACACCATGAACAGCTGAGCCCTTAATCCTATCTTTCTCTATATAAGCTAGCAAAGCGGCCCAATACCCACTCCAGCTTCTTCCTTGAACAGCAATGTTATTAGAATCAATCTCCTTCCTTGTTTCTAAATAATCTAAAGCAACAGAAAAAACTCTTTCGGACCCTATATCTATCAGAACTGGAGACTCTCCTGTACCAGGCATATCCATCGCAAAAACAGCTATCCCATTTTTTATATAATTATCTGTACCAGCTATAATATCCTCTTTCCTAGAATCAAGGCCATTCAATGCGAAGATCAATGGCACTGGATTATTACTTGATGGAATTCTTAGATAGGCAATAATATGTGAATCTTCAAATGGGATAACTACTCTTTCAACAGAAGGCTCTAATAACTCTCCATATTTTAAGAAAGCCTTTATACCTTTTTCATAGGATAATTTCTTACCATCAGAATGCTTTTCTGTGGGCCACCTGCCAACATTATAATTTCTCCAAGCTAGATAATAATCTAGTTCTGCATCAATACCTGAGCTTTTTTTAGCACTTTCCATCCAATAGTCACCATTGTCCATCCAGATAGAAGCCCAAAGATCTTTATCAGGACTATTAAATTTAGACATCGCTCTTTCTGCATCTTCCATAAGAATGCCTGTAATAGGATTAAGATTATTAGCTGCTCTCCTCAGTGTCTCTTTCTTTAACTCATCTAAAGACCTTGGTCCCCAATCTTGAGCATAAGAAGTATTGAAAAATGGAAGCAAACAGAAAAAATAAATTATTAATTTTGTATTCATATCTTTAACCTCTTTATTATTTTAAATACTAGCCTTTAGCGCTAACAACTTTACCATCAAAAACTAATGGATTAGCTGCACAAAGAATAAATGCTATTATGCAAGGAATATCTCCGCAATTTTCCCAATCATGTATTGTTCCTCTTTGAACTAACACATCACCTTGCCTCAAATGAACTACTCCGTCATCAAGACCCATATAAATCTCTCCTGATAATACTACAGCATAATCAATAGATTCTGTTCTATGATTTCTAGGAGCTACTCCAGGATCATACTTACCAATTCTAAAAACTGTTCCATTAGGATCAGATGTAGCTAGTTCTCTCTTTGAGCCATCCTCTTTCATTTGATTATCTGCTGGAAATACTCCAGTTGACCATATAGTAGTTCTTTGGTGGCCACTTCTGCTTGATTGCGACTCACTATTTATTTCATCAATATCAACGCGTGATCTGCCATCAGGATGGTGACCAGTAACTACTCTCCTTATTTTTAATTGTTCTCCAGTCTTTTGATTAAATATATTTGGTTTGGGAGAATTATTAGAGTTAGAATTATTGCTTAAAAAAGATAGCCCCAAAAAAGATGAGAAAGCTATAAAGCCTCTTCTACCTATTTTTTTAACTTTGTTCATATAATTCTCCTATCAACTTTTGCTGCAAAAATAAAATCACTATCAGTCAATCCATCTATTTTATGGGTCCAAATTTCAATCTTACAAACTCCCCAACTAACATAAATATCAGGGTGGTGATTTTCTTGTTCTGCTATTTCAGCAATCTCATTGGCAAGCTTCATAGCCTGATTGAAGTTTGCAAGCTGAACTGATCTTTGAAGATGTCCTAGGCTATTTAAAGACCAGTCCTCATGAAGCTCAACTAACAATTTTTTTATTTTTTCCTCCTCAAGCGGAGGAATGGTACCTGTACATGGAATACATTTTTGATCTGCTAAACTCATATTCTTCCTTATTATATTTAACAACCTATAGAATATAGCATTAGTTTCAAAAATAAAAAATTAAACTAATTAACCTAGTCTAGATTCTTTAGATATTTATCAATAAAGGCTAGAATAACTAGAATAATTATTTTTGTGAAAAATCTTATTAAGTGCTTAATAATAAAATCTTAAATCTTTTATTTCTACTTTATCTTCCTAGTATAACTATGGCAGAAAATATCTCATGTATTGCTAATATAGATATTAATAGAATAAATACCCCAATCGAAAGAAATCTAGAAAATATTAATTCAGACCTTAATGAATTACAGGTAATTGTTGGAACAATAGACTTATCCAACCCTGAAAAAATCGAGTTATTTGATAGAGTAGAATTTAGATATGGAGATAAAATCTTATCAGCAACAGAAGCTGCATACGATGATGAAAATAAAAGAGTTGAGGCTACTGGTTCAGTAGATTATGAGGATTCAAATATTCATGTCTATGGAGAAATAGCAGAAATTGACACTAATACAGAAGAAATTAATTTTTTTAATTCTGGTTTTGAATTAATTAATGGATCTGCTAGGGCAAGAGCAAATAATATCAAAATTACTAGTGATGAAACTATAACTTTATCTGGAACAGATTTTACCACTTGTCCTGAAAATGAAGATGATTGGAATATAAATGCCTCAAATATCAATTTAAATATTTCACAAGGATTTGGTGACGCTAGAAATATAACATTAAATTTTAGAGGAATACCAATTTTATATTCTCCATATTTTACTTTTCCAATCAGTAATAAAAGGAAAAGCGGTATCCTGATTCCAAAATTCTCTGAAAGAGATAAAACTGGAACAGATATATCTATACCATATTACTTTAATATAGCTCAAAACTATGATTTAACTCTTGAGCCAAGAATAATGAGTAAAAGAGGGTTGCAAATTAATAATGAATTTAGATATCTTACAAAATTCGGTGAAGGTATATTAGATTTTGAATACTTAGCCAAAGATAAAATAACTAAAAAACAAAGAGGAAGTTTTAATTTTACCCACAGCTCTATTCTTGGAGAAAACTGGTACTTAACTGCTGATATAGCAAATATATCTGATGACATGTATTTTGAAGATTTATCTAACAATCAAAATATTGCAAGTCAAACTCATCTTAAAAGAAATATAGGAATTAGATATAACTCAAAAAATTGGTTTTTCTCTACTAATTTCCAGAACTATCAAACTATAAACCCATCAATTAGCTATTCTGATAGGCCATATGACTACAAACCTCAAGTATTGCTTAACGGTTATTGGGAAAAAAATAAACTTTCTCTTCAAAGTAAAAATGAAGTAGTAAATTTTGCAAAGGATGGCAACCCTATAGGATGGAGAATAAATAGTAACCAGGAAATTGGAGTTTTATTAGATAAGAATGGTATTTATTTTAATCCTAAAATTGCTATAGATCATACAGATTATCGCCTAAAAAATATTGCTAACAAAAAACATTCCAGAACTATTCCTATATCAAGCATTAATATTGGTGTAAATTTAAATAGATCAATATACAAAGAAAAATACTACCAAACTCTTGAACCAAAAATCTTATTAACTCATATACCTTATATTGATCAATCAAACTTTCCAATATTTGATACAATTATTCCAGATTATAGCCTCATCCAACTGTTTAGAAGTAGGCAGCACTTGGGTATTGATAAAATTGCTAATACTAAGCATTTAAGCTTTGGCATTACTTCTAGAATTATCCAAAGCAAATCTGGTAAAGAAAGAATTACTGCTACCATAGGACAAACTCAATACTATGAAGATCAAAAAGTTGGCCTACCAGGAGAACCTCTCAACAAAAAAGGTGATTCAGATCTAATTAGCCAATTATCATTGTATATGGATAATAACTGGAGAATGAATTTAGGCTACAGCAAAGGGAGCAAACATAAAAAAAATGAAAAAATTGAAGCTAGTGTCCAATACTCTCCGAAAAATAATCAACTTCTAAAATTTTCATATAGATCTAGACAAGAATTATTAGAGCAAGTAGATATTGCAGCTGTATGGCCAATTAAAAAACAATGGAATTTCATTGGACTATATAGCTATTCTTTTTTTGAAAAAAAATCATTAGATCAATTTTTTGGCCTAGAGTATGAATCATGCTGTTGGCGAACACGATTAGTTGGTAGAAAGTATATTAGTAGAAGAAATGGTGAATTTGATAGCTCTATATCAATACAATTTCAACTAAAAGGGATAACAGACAATGTTAACTCTTCTTTAGATATGGTTAATCGTGGTATTCTTGGTATTCAAAGTTATTTAGATAGGCTATAGGACATTGAAAAGTAAAAATTTAATATTTCTAGGGATATATATGTTCACTTTTTCTGAATACTCCCAATCTCAAACAAGAGAATTAGGCGGGGTAGGTGAAATGTTGGATGGTATTATCGCAATTGTTGATGAAGGTGTAGTACTAAGAAGCGAACTAAATGAAAGAGTAGAGATAGTTAAAGAAAATATCTTAATAGCGCAACAAGACCTTCCCCCAGAGCAAGTTGCTCCTATGCCACCCCTATCAATCTTAGAGGAACAAGTGTTAGAACAATTGATCCTCCAAGAAATTCAACTCCAAAGAGCTGAAAGATTTGGTATTAGAGTTAATGACGAGATGCTAAATCTAGCACTCAGTAATTTTGCACAAGAATTAGGCATATCTCTAGAATTGCTCCCTGAAGCATTATTAGATCAGGGAATAGATTATAATGCATATAGAGAAGAAACTAGAAATAGGATGATAATAGATCAGTTACAACAAAGAGATGTATTTGCTAGAATAATTATATCTCCAAGAGAAGTAAATCTATGCCTCCAAAAAAGCTCTTTGTCTTTAGCTGATGAAACTGACTACAATGTATCACAAATATTAATTTCTCTTCCTTCTAATCCCTCTCAATCTGATATTTCATCTGCAAAAAATACAATAGATAAGCTATATAAAGAATTAGATGAAGGAACTGATTTCTCACAATTAGCTATTACTTATTCGAACGGTCAAAATGCTCTTAATGGAGGCTCACTAGGATGGAGAAAGGGCTCGCAATTACCAACCTTATTTAATGAAATAGTAATAAACATGGAGGAAGGAGAGTTGTCTCAACCAATCCAAAGTGCAAGTGGCTTTCATATAGTAAAATTAAATGAAGCTAGAGGAGTGACAGAGGTAATTGTTGACCAGATTAGAGCTAGACATATTCTACTTCAGCCTAATGAAATTCTAGATGATGCTGCTACTCAACAAAAAATGAATGAAATTAGAAATCAAATAATAAGTGGCGACGACTTTTCTACACTAGCACAAGCACTGTCTGAAGATAATACATCAGCTGTAGAAGGTGGAGATCTAGGCTGGGTAGAGCCAGGTATATTTGTCCCAGAATTTGATGAGCAACTTAATTTATTAGAAATGAATGAAATTAGCCAGCCTTTTAAGACAAGGTATGGTTGGCATATTGCTGAAATTACAGATACTAGAATATTTAATAACACAGAAGAAATAAAAGAAAGAAACTGTGCTGATCAAATAAGGGCTAGTAAAGCTGAAGAAGAGCTTGAACTATGGCTAAGAAGAATTAGAGACGAATCATTCGTTGAAAATAAAATATAACTTCATCGTACTTTCTGAATCTTGAAATCATCAGAACCAATAATTATTCTTACATCTGGCGAGCCCGCAGGTATAGGCCCAGATATATGTGGAATGTTAGCTAAGGAAGAAATAAATAAGAGAATTGTCATAATTTGTGATCATGAGATTATGTTATCAAGACTAAAATTACTCAATCTTCAAGTAAAAGTAAAAATTGTTAAAGAAGTTCAACAAGCAGAAATTCATAAAAAAAATACAATACAATTATTACATCTTTCAAAAAATAGTGATGTTAAAGCTGGAATTCTAAATAAAAATAATTCTAAATATGTTTTAGATATGATTAATCTAGCTACTCGTAGCTGCATAAATAATAACAAAATTGGAATGATAAATTGTCCAGTACAAAAAAGTATCATTAATGAGTATGGTTATAAATTTAATGGGCATACTGACTACATAGCTAAATTATGTGGGGTCTCAGCACCCCCTGTTATGATGCTTGCATCAAATAATATTAGAATAGCTTTAGCTACAACACATATCCCTCTTAGAGAAGTTGCTGATAATATAAATACTGAACAACTTAGAAATACTATAAAAATTCTACTTAACGCTCTAAGAGAGAAATTTTCTATTAATAAACCTAAAATAGCAATTCTAGGACTAAACCCACACGCTGGGGAAAGTGGATACCTAGGTGAAGAAGAAATAAACATAATCAAACCAATAATTTCCGAGTTTCGCAAAAAGGAAGAATTAATTGATGGACCATTTCCAGCTGATACCGCCTTTAACCCTAAAATGAGAGATTATTATGATGCTTATATAGCAATGTATCATGACCAAGGTCTTCCAGTGTTAAAAGCATTGCATTTTGGCAACATCGTTAATATCACTCTTGGACTACCAATTACTCGGGGCTCTGTAGATCATGGAACAGCACTTAATCTAGCTGGAACTGGAAAAGCAGATATAAGTAGTTTGCTGTTTTCAATAAACCAAATACACGAAATACTTTAATCATTGTAATGTTTTTAAATCCTAATAAAAAATTTGGGCAAAATTTTCTAGTTGATAAAAATGTTATAGGAAAAATATTAGAATCAATTAATCCAAGTAGTAATGATATTTTTCTAGAAATTGGAGGAGGCATGGGTGCTTTAACTTTCCCTTTACTAGAAAAATTGAATAAACTAAATGTTATTGAAATAGATAAAAGGATGGTCGAGATTCTCGAAGCTAAAGAAAAAATAAATTTAAATATAATTAAGGATAATGCACTTAATATTAATCTCAAAGATATAGTAAAAAAAAATAATGCTCTAAGAATAGTAGGTAACTTACCTTATAATATATCTACTCCTCTTCTTTTTCACCTTCTTGAACAAAGAGAAATGATCCAAGACATGCATATAATGCTTCAAAAAGAAGTTGTTGATAGAATTGTAGCTAGTCCAGGAAATAAAAAATATGGTAGAATTTCTGTCATGGCGTCACTATTCTGTGATACTGAAGCCTGTTTTGATGTTAGTCCAAATAGTTTTTATCCTATCCCAAAAGTATGGTCTACTTTTCTTAAATTAAAAATAATAAAGGATAATAAATATAATATTATAGATATGAAAGAATTTGATAATTTAATTAGATTAGTATTTTCAATGAGGAGAAAAACTTTAGGTAGATCTCTAAAAAATATAATGAAAAAAAATGATTTTATTTCAGTTAATATAAATCCTATACTACGTCCTGAAAATTTAGAAATTACCTCTTTTGTAAAGATATCAAATTATTTATTTAATCAAAATAAAAAGATCCTATGATTATCAAATATGATCTAATTGAAGCTGCATAAGTTATGACAATATATGCTATTGGAGATATACATGGATGCTCTAAATCACTTAATAATATTTTAGACAAAATTGAATTTAATAAAAATAAAGACGAATTATGGCTAGTTGGGGATCTAGTTAGTCGTGGTAAGAAATCATTAGATGTATTAAGACAGGTAATTAATTTAGAAAATAATGTTAAAGTAGTCCTAGGAAATCATGATCTATATTTATTATCAGTTCTAGCAGAAATAAATAAACCAAATCATCATGATTATTTTGATAAAATAATTGAGTCACCAGATAGAAGGTCCATTATTGACTGGTTAAGAAATCTTCCACTAGTATATTGGAATAAAAAACTTAATAAAGTTTTAGTTCATGCTGGGATTCCGCCGCAATGGACTATTGATCAATCCCAAAAAAAATCAGATTTTATTAGTAATCAATTAAAAAGTAATAATTGGAAAAATTTTTTATCAAAAATATTTGGAAATGAACCAAAAAAATGGTCTGAGAATTTAAATATTGATGAAAAGAACAGATATATTATTAACGCATTTACAAGAATGAGATATTGTGACAATAAAGGAAATATTAATTTAGAAAATAAATGTGCGCCAGGTATGCAGCCAGATAACCTAGTCCCATGGTATGATTTTCCTAGTAGGAAAACTAAAAATATACATATTATTTTTGGCCATTGGTCATCATTACGTCTATTAAATAAAAAAAATATAAGTGCTATTGATACTGGATGTGTATGGGGAGGATATTTAACAGCTCTTCCTGTTTTCCCAAAAGGAAATCCAATTAAAGTAAAATGTAATAGTAATAAATTATAATTTACAAATACTTATACTGAAACTTTCCCAGGAATATGATCGTGGGCTTGGTATCCCTCCAACTCAAAATCTTCATATTTATAATCAAAAATTGAGTCCGGTTTACGATTAATCTTTAGAGAAGGCAATGGAAGAGTTTTCCGGGATAGCTGCAGATCTACTTGCTCAAGATGGTTTGTATATATATGGCAATCTCCGCCTGTCCATACCATATCTCCAACTTCTAAATCTGCTTGTTGAGCAAACATTATTAAAAGAAGAGAATAAGAAGCTATATTAAATGGCACACCTAGAAAAATATCAGCACTTCTTTGGTATAATTGACATGATAACCTTCCTTCAGATACATAAAATTGGAATAATGCATGACATGGTGAAAGAGCCATCTTCTCAAGTTCACTAACATTCCATGCACTAACAATTATCCTTCTAGAATCAGGATTATTTTTTATCAGGTCTAAGGCGTTTTTAATCTGATCTATATTATGCCCATCTGGTGAAGGCCAAGATCTCCATTGTGCACCATAAACAGGTCCTAAATCTCCATTCTCATCCGCCCATTCATCCCAAATTTTTACTTTATTCTCTTGTAAAAAAGCAATATTAGTATTACCACTTAGAAACCATAAAAGCTCATAGATAACTGACTTAAAGTGAATTTTTTTTGTTGTAAGTAATGGAAAACCAGCTGCTAAATCACATCTTAATTGATATCCAAAAATACTTAAAGTACCAGTACCAGTTCGATCAGACTTCTTTGTGCCATCTTTTTTTACTTTTTCTAATAAATCTAAATATTGTCTCATCTATTTTATCCTTCTAGCTCTTTTGCTTATAAGCAAAAAGAAATAATAAAATACCTGCTAAAATCATAGGGAATGAAAGAACCTGACCCATAGTAACCCATCCAAAAGCTAAGTAGCCTCCAGCTGCTGGATTGATATGAAAATCTGGCAGCCTAACAAACTCTACAATCACTCTAAAGATGCCATAAAAAAATAAAAAAGCTCCTGTAATTGCTCCAAGAGGCTTAGGCTTAGAGGAGAAAAGCCATAAGATAATAAAAAGGACAAGCCCCTCTAGAAAAGCCTCATAAATTTGTGTGGCGTGCCTTGGAGTGCCCTCAACATTCACAGCCCAAAATGAATCTGCGCTAGTTGGTGATCCCCATAATTCACCATTAATAAAATTACCAATTCTACCTAATCCTAATCCTGGAGCTACCCATGGAGAAACAAAATCAGAAACAGAAAGGATAGGCTTATTTATTTTTTTAGCAAAATAAATCATTGCAATTGAAACGCCAATCAACCCTCCATGAAATGACATTCCTCCTTCCCAAACTCTAAATATAACAAGAGGATCAGCAAGCACAGAAGAAAAGCTGTAAAAAAGAAGGTAGCCCAGTCTACCGCCAATAATTACACCAAGAGCTATAAAAAAAATAAGGTCATCAACCATATCTGGATTAACATCAGTATATGGTTTTTTTGATCTAGATCTAAAACCTAACCAACCTATTAAAAAACCACCCAAATACATGAGACCATACCACCGAACTTGTAAAGGTCCGATTTCAAGAGCTATTGGTGATATTTCTGGATAATTAATCAAAATAATAAATAATATTAGACAGCTATCTAATCTAAAAGATAACGTCTCCAAATTTCATTGTCTCTAATTAAACCATAGCTTGGCCAATAATACTCATCTAAATCTAAAGTAATTATTTGTGATTGGCCATTCCAATTTATGGTATTAACTCTAACAGGAGAGGTATTATCTATCTCTTTTATAACCTCTACGAAATGCTCTAAATTTTCAATTTCTTTACCATTAATTGCAGCTATTTTTCTACCTGAATACAGTCCAAATCTATTAGCAGGAGAACCAAAACTAATTGAAGAAATAAAAACACCTTTACCATCCATAGATGTTTGCATAGAGATGGGTCTATGAGGGTCTTGAATTAATGCTCCTGCCCAAGAAAAAATATGATTAATATTATCTCCGCTTAAAAGAGCACTATTAATATTCAAAGTTATAACCTCTCCTTTTCTAAATAAAACTAACTCATTATTGCCTTTCTGAGAAGCTAATTCAGCACTTCTAAATGATCGTATAAGTTCTTCATCAATACTTAATAAAATATCTCCTGTTAGAAATAAGCTGCCAACTGGTGAACCCGCAACGGTTCTTGAAACAGCTAGCATTCTTCTATCTTTTATGCCTCCTAATTCATATCGCTCTATCCATTCGTCCGGCACACCAAACTTTCGTGCCGCAGACAAAGGCATGTATCGCCAATTCACCTCTAGAGATTTAATCGATAAGCCTTCTTTATAGCTAACAACCATATCTTCAACCAGAGAGATTGGGGTACCTATATTTGTTTGAGCCATTTCTCTTCCTGATGAGTAAGCAAAACTTGACCAGAGAGCTCTCACCAATCCATTACTATCAATCATAACTCCATCAAAATCACTTGGTCCATTAACAAGTTTAATTCCATCTAAATTTGAATCTATAAATCTAAATGAATTTGAATTCGATAGACTGATAGAATCTATTGATGCAATTTCACTGGACTGGGAGAATAATTGGTGATTCGCTTTCAATCCTACTACTGTAACTCTATCTCTGGGATTAAGAATAGAAGAAGAAAATGCTGCATCTTCAACTAATGAGTCATCAAACAAACTTGTATCATATGAAATGATTGCCAAATTATGTAGCGGATGAATGTAGCTCACTTTAGCTGGAATCTCAATTGAACCACTAAAAGTGATCCTAGCATCGCCTATGCTAACTGGCACAGTGTTCCTATCAACTACTACTAATCCCATTTTTTTATCTACTATTAATCCTGTCCCATAATAATGTCTATCTGAAATTCCTGAAACTAAGTAAGGCATATCAAAATTTACTAAAACCAATGATTTAGAAATCTGATAAAGTAGCTCTTCTCTTTCTGGAAAGGAGAAAGATTGATCTTCTAAGTTAGAGTCTAATTTTGATTCAGAAAAAAATAAATTTTCACAAGGCCATAATTCAGTTGCTATATCTCTCTCACAAAATTTTGAATGAAACCAATTATTATCATTTATTATAACTCTTTGTCTTTGAACACTCGGGCTATCAATTTGTACAAAACGAACCACAACTCTTTCGCCAACTGGAATACTCTCCATAATTTTTCTAAATATATTTAAGTTATCAACTCTAATATTATTTATCTCAGAAACTAAACTGCCTCTAGGTACAGCTGCTGAACCAAATATATAACCTGGGTCAGCAACATAAATACCATTAATTGGTAAGTTATAGTGCCGTGCCTGTTGATAGGATAAATCATGAAAAACTCCGCCGCCGTATTCAATATAGCTATCTGGAGTTATTGAGTGAAGATCGATTATGGAAATAGAATTTTTTTCAAGATTTCCATTTCTAAATAAACTTATATCTATAACTTGATTAATATTTTCATCAAGTACAGAGGCGAGTAAATCAAAAGAACTGATAACTATTTCATCAATAGCAAATAAAATATCTCCAGGCATAAATATTTTTTCAGCCTCTGAACCTGGTAATATTTTGCTAACCACTAACATTCCATTTTGGCTAGGAAAGGAAGATCTAATCTTTTCCTCGACATCATTTGGAAACCGAAGCCTTCTCAACTCAGAATAAGGTGTATAAATAAATTCAGTTTGAAGAGATCCCCTCGTTATTTCCGAATTACTCTGTATTAGTTGCAAGGCTCTACTAATTCTATTCAGTGGTAGAAAAAAACTAGAGGCAGATTGAGCATTCGCTCCTGCATTCAAGGCTACTACCTCTCCTTTATTATTTATTACAGGAGCTCCAGAAGAGCCCCCTGATGTACTAGAAGCAGCTTGATAATAAAAAGTATTAAAATCATTATAGTTTCCTCTTCCATAATCAGGAGCCTGCCTATCTAACCTAGCTATAGTGCCTGCTAGAATTGAAAGCTGCTCGCCAGCATCATTACCTAAAACACGAATTTCCTCTCCTATCTTTAAAGGGATAAGAGAAAATTTTAATGCTTTTGGATCTATATGCCTAAGTTCATTAGGATCATATTTAAAAAACCCAAAATCATGAACAGGATCTCTATACAATGGGGATAATTGAATTTTTTCCTGATTAGAAAAAATTGCTCTTGCTCTAACAGGGCCTGTCGTTACTACATGCCGATTAGTTAATATAATTCCTAATTCAGAATCAACAATAAATCCTGTAGCTTGACTTGATTGATTTCTCTCAGTATCAAAAGACCTTACAATATCTACCTCAATAGAAACAACACTAGAAGATGTATGCTCTAAAATGTTGTTCCATTCAGTAGTCTGTGAATAAATCAATGTAGAAAAAAAATAAATAAAAAATATAGCATATGTAATTTTCATAAAACTTCCTATTTCATATCTTTAATGCTTGGACAGCTACATACTAAATTACGATCACCATAAGCATTATCTACTCTTCCAATTGGAGGCCAATACTTATTAACTTTAGTTGCCTCATTTGGGTAATAAGCCTCTTCCCTAGAGTATGGATATCGCCATTCATTTACTAGTGTATCTACGCTATGAGGAGCATTTTTTAATAAATTATTATCTTTAGAACATTCTCCTCTCTCAAGAGCTCTAATCTCCTCCCTAATACCCATCATGGCATTACAAAAACGGTCTAATTCATCTATAGATTCACTTTCTGTTGGCTCAATCATTAATGTGCCAGAAACTGGCCATGACATTGTTGGAGCATGGAAACCATAATCTATTAGACGCTTTGCTATATCTTCAGCATGGATACCACAAGAATCTTTAAATGGTCTCACATCTAAAATGCACTCGTGGGCCACTAATCCTTTCTCTCCCTTGTATAAGATTTTGTAATGATCCTTAAGTTTGTTAGCAATATAATTAGTATTAAGTATTGCTACTTGAGTTGCCATCCTAAGAAATTTTTCACCCATCATCCTTATATACATCCAACTTATAGGTAAAATACTAGCACTTCCATATTTCGAACCAGAAATTGAAAATTCTGAATCCTTTTTCTGAAGAGGGTCAGCAGGAAGATATGGAACCAATTTATCTATCACTCCTATTGGACCAACTCCTGGACCACCTCCTCCATGAGGAATACAAAAAGTTTTATGCAAGTTTAAATGAGAAACATCGCCGCCAAATTTACCTGGATAACATATACCCAACATAGCATTAAGATTTGCACCATCAATATAAATAAACCCTCCATAGCTATGAATCAACTCACAAACTTGTTGGACCTTCTCTTCGAAAACGCCATGGGTTGAGGGATAAGTAATCATCATAGCTGCAATATTATTAGCATGTATGTTAACTTTTGCTTCTAAATCAACTATATCAATATCTCCATTTTCATTGCAATCAACTACCACAACTTCAAACCCAGCCATTTTAGCTGAAGCAGGATTAGTTCCATGAGCAGACTCTGGGATCAGACAGATATTTCTAGAAAAATCATTATTAGATTTATGGTAATTATCAATTGCTAGCAGACCTGCATACTCTCCCTGTGAGCCTGCATTTGGCTGGAGAGAGATTGCCCTATATCCAGTTAATTTTGATAACCAATCTTCTAAATCCCTTATCAACTCCATATAGCCTTTAGTTTGATATTCTGGAGCATATGGGTGAATATTAGCAAAGCCATTCCAGCCAACTGGTAGCATTTCACTTGTAGCATTTAATTTCATTGTGCACGACCCAAGAGGAATCATAGATCTATCTAGTGCTATATCTTTATCGGAGAGATTCCTAATATATCTCAAGATTTTAGTTTCAGAATGATAAGAATTAAAAACCTCTTGTGTTAAAAATTTAGTTTTTCGGTCAAGAGCTTTTGGCCAACTATTTTTCAAATCGTTATTACTTAATGACTCTTGCTCAAATAAATTAATAATAACATCTAAATCGTCTTTGGTTGTTGTCTCATCTATACTTACACCAACATAGTTTTTAGATATATGACGCAAGTTTATTTCAAAATCTTCAGCTCTCTTATGTACCTTAATAGCATCTTGTACATTTACAACTAAAGTGTCGAAAAAATTATCATTCTTAATTTTTAGACCTTTGGCGATCAAACCATTGGCTAATTCTTTTGTAAGATTGTTAACTCTTCTTGCAATATCTACTAAACCTTTAGGGCCATGATAAATTGCATAAAAACTAGACATTATGGCCAAAAGTGCTTGAGCAGTGCATATATTGCTCGTAGCCCTCTCTCTTCTTATGTGCTGTTCCCTTGTCTGTAAAGCTAGTCTATAGCATTGACGGCCTTGCTGATCCTTAGTTAAGCCAATAAGCCTCCCTGGCAATGACCTTTTATACTTGTCTCTAACAGACATAAAACCAGCATGAGGGCCTCCAAAACCCATCGGAATGCCAAATCTTTGAGATGATCCAACTACTATATCGGCACCAAATTCTCCTGGAGGCTTTAAAAGCGTCAAGGCTAATAAATCTGATCCAACTATAAATATTCCATTTTTCTCTTTCATTATTTTAGAAACAGCAGTTAAATCTTCTACTAAACCATCATCACCTGGATATTGATAATAGCAACCAAAATATTCTTTTTTAGAATCTATGTTTTCACTAACTTCAATTTCAATCCCTAAGGGCTTTGCTCTAGATCTAATAATAGAAACAGTTTGTGGGAATGTGTTCTGATGAATAAAAAATAAATTTGAATTAGATTTAGATACTCGATTAGCTAACATCATTGCTTCTGCAGCAGCAGTAGGCTCATCTAATAAAGAAGCATTTGAAACATCCATTCCTGTTAAATCAGAAATCAAAGTCTGGTAATTTATTAATGCCTCTAAGCGGCCTTGCGAAATCTCTGGTTGATAGGGTGTGTATGATGTATACCATCGAGGATCTTCAAAAACATTTCTCTTAATAACAGCAGGTACATGACAGTTATAAAAACCTTGGCCTATAAATGTTTTAAAAACCTTATTTTTTCTTGAGATCTTTTTTAAAGTCTTTAATGCAGAATCCTCATCAATAGGGGCAGGTAAATTTATAGAATTAAGATCAATAATTGAACTAGGTACCAAATCATTAAGAAATGAATCTATATCATTATAACCAAGAGTATTAAGCATTTGGCTTATTTCATTAGTATTAGGCCCTATATGCCTTTTCGAAAAATGACTTAATTTATCTTTCATTTTTATTGAATTAAACCTTTAATCAAGAAGTTCGGCATAGCTATCTCTATCTAATAAATCATCAAGCTCAACTGATGAACTCGCCTCTATTCTAAATAACCAGCCATCCCCATACGGATCTTGATTAACCAATTCTGGTGATTCAACTAACAAATTATTAATCTCTATAATCTTTCCAGATAAAGGAGTATATATATCAGAAGCTGCCTTAACAGATTCAACTACTGAACAGGCCTGCCCAGAGGAAAAATCACACTCAGTTTCTGGAAGCTCTACAAAAACTAAATCTCCTAAGGCTTCTTGAGCATGATCAGTGATTCCTACTGTAAAAATGCCGTTATCTTCCTCCTTAATCCATTCGTGATCTTTTGTATATTTTAATTCTTCTGGAATGTTGCTCATTATAATCCCCTAATAAAATAATCCTTTTATATCTAACTTTATCTTTCCGTCTCTAACAAATGGTGGCTTAACAAAAAAAATATTTTTTTTCTCGCCTCTAATATTAACTTGACCTTTGCGAGAGGATTTCTTAGGCACTCTAGCAAAACCAATTGAACAACCAATACTTGGAGAGAACGATCCGCTAGTAATTTTTCCTTCTCCCTCATCTGTATATACAGTATAGCCTGATCTTAATACTCCTTTACCCTCTAGAACTGCTCCAACTAACTTTTGACTAATACCAATCTTTAATTTGCGCTCTAGGGCTTCCTTACCTATAAAATTTCTATGTGAATTAAAATCCAATGTCCAATCCAGAGCAGACTCAAATGGATTTACGGTTTCATCCATATCTTGTCCATATAAGTTCAAACCTGCCTCTAATCGAAGAGTGTCTCTACTGCCTAAGCCACAACATCTAACCCCATGTTTATTAAAACTATTCCACATCTTCATTGCACTATCATTGGAAAGAATAATTTCAAAACCATCCTCTCCTGTGTATCCTGTTCTAGAAATAAAAATACCCTCTCTCTCAATTGCAGTAAATGAGTTGAGGTAATTTAATTCACTTATACAGTTTAGATAATTTCCTAATTGCATCTCAGCGTCTGGGCCCTGAATAGCAATCATAGATAAATCCTTTCTAATATTAAGGTCTATACCATAAAAAATATTATCTTTTATCCACTTTAAGTCTTTTGTAAATGTGCCAGCATTTAGAACTAGTCTATAACAGTCTTCTCTCAATCTATATATAATTAAATCATCTAATATTCCACCCTCAGTATTTAACATACAAGAATATAATGCATGAAAACTATTATCAGAAGAATCTAATTTATTAATGTCATTAGCAAGAAGGATTCGTAAAAATTCCTTAGTCTTTGTTCCTACTAAATCGATAATACCCATATGAGATATATCAAAAATACCGCAACTCTTCCTAACTGAGTGGTGCTCTTCTATTTGTGAACCATATGATAATGGCATATGCCATCCTCCAAAATTAACCATTTTGGCTCCTAGCCTAATATGATGGGAATTTAAAAAAGTTTTTTTTATCAGAGCCACAAAATCACCAAACAACTAGAAAAGCAAAAGTTTCTAAACTTGCCGCTTCTCTGTCCTGCTACCTGAGAGATTGAGTGTTAAAAAAACACATATCACCTTCGGTGGACCTTAATTAGGGTCACTCTCCAGAGTCAATCAAATTGCCGTCCCTTTGCCTGAGCGTTTCCTAGCGGTTATTGCGCCTTCGGCGCTTCGCATTTGCGAAGACTCTCCAACAATTCTAATAATTGAAATACAATAATAGCTTAACTTTAGCTGAGTCTCTAGCGGTCAATCAAAAAAATCAAATTTAGACACTAAACTTCTACCTAATGCTATATCTACAAGCTTATTTTTTATATAGGAAGATTGATTTAATGCGGCTATGCCTAAAGATTTTATAACTCTATAATGAAGTGAAGAGTTCTTAAAAAATTCATATAAGGCATTTATAGCAAAAAAATATTTTAGATTGTTAGATCTAGCCTCTCGTTGGTACTCTCTCAAAAGCTTTAATTCGCCAATATCTAATTTCATTAAAAGCGCTTTTCTTAAAACTTTAGATAAAATTGCAGCATCAGCCATACCCATATTGACCCCTTGCCCTGCTAATGGATGAACACAATGGGCAGCATCACCTAATAAAACAGTTCGATTAATACAGTATTTTTCTGCATTAAATGAGTTTAGTGGAAAACATTTTTTTATATTACAAGATAATACTTTTCCAAGCTGTCTATTACTATATTCAGTTAATAGCTCACAAAAATACTTATCATCGTAATCACATAAGGCTTCTGCCTTATCTTTACTTGTTGATAAAACAATTGAGCTTCTATTATTAGAAATAGGTAAAAATGCGAGAGGGCCATCACTTAAGAAAAACTGGTAAGCTGTATCTTTATGTGGGTCTTCTGTAGAAATATGTGTCACTAAAGAATATTGATCAAATAAATGTCTTGAAACAGACATTGATGATAAATCTCTGACTGATGAATTAGATCCATCAGCTCCTACTAATAACTTTGATACATAATTATTCCCTTTTGAAGTTGAAACATTAATATGATTGTATTTATTATCTATAAATTCTATTTTTTGTCCTAAATCTATTGATACATTAGTATATTCATACAATAAATTTAATAATTCCTGCCTAATTAAACTATCTTCAACTATATTTCCTAAATCAGGCTCACCAACCTCTGAACTATCAAATTCTAACGAACCAAATTCTCTTATAGGATCTTGTGCATCATAAATTTTCATTTTCCTATATGGGCTAATCCTTTTAGAGCTTATACTTTTCCATATACCAAGGTAATCGAGAATAGTTTGAGATGACCTAGAAATAGCATAGACTCTATTATCAAAATTTTTGTTGTTCCAAAAAGATAATTTATTACTTGATTCAAGAATTTTGATCCTAAGATCTTCTGAATTCTTGGCCACAATAGCTGCTAAAACTAAGCCTACTACACCTGCTCCAACAATTATTAAATCGCTTTTGATTGAGTTACTCATTTGTATCTAGCTATGAATTATTTTTTTCAAGCAATGGTAGGCCCCTTGCTAAACGGCTCATTTTTCCAGATAAACCCATCATATGTTTTGAAAATATTTTTTTTGCTCCAGGCACTATATCAAAAGTCAGCAAAGATAATCCTCTTAATAATCCTAATTTTTTGGAGTTAATACCAAATAAATTTATTAAGCCATGAGTTAAAAAGGAAACCTTAGATTGATCACTGTCTCTCCAATCCTGATAGCTACTTAAAACTGTTTTTGAGCCAATATCAGCATTTAGATTTTGAGAAAAAACTTCTGCTAATGAAGCAATATCTCTAAGTGCCAAATTAAATCCTTGAGCTGCTATTGGATGAAGATGAACAGCTGCACTACCTATAATAACAGACCTATTACCTACAATCTTTGAAGTTTTTAACCGAAATAAAGGATAAGAAAAACGTTTACCTATTTTCGTTATCTTGCCTAATCGTTGCCCAAATGCATCTTGAAGTCTATCTATAAAAAACTTTTTATTTAACTGGATTAATTCTTCAGCTTCTTTTTCTGGAAGAGTCCAAACAATACCAACTCTCTGATTGCTTAAAGGTAATATTGCTAAAGGCCCGCCAGGAGAAAATCTCTCAAAAGCCTGCCCTGAATGAGGTAACTCAGTAGCACAATTAGCTACAACTGCCTTTTGAAAATAAAGGTCTTTCTTAAATTCTATATTTAAAATTTCTCTAACTTTTGAATTTACACCATCAGCAGCAACAATGACTTTTGAGGTAATTATATTCTCCTTATTGTTAGAGCTTATTAGAACTTCAACTGAATTTTTACTTAAATTAGTATTTAATAATGTTGCTGGAGCAAAAAAATTAATATTTTTAGTTTTTTTAATCTGATCCCAAAGTACTTTGCCTAGAAATCTATTTTCCACAGTATAGCCTAGCGCGCTGACCCCTTCTTCAGAGGATAATATATTTGAATAACCAAAATGCCCCTTCTCAGAAATATGGATGGATTTAATTGGCTCAATATTTCCTTCTAATTGCTCCCAAATGCCTATTCCAGATAAAATTTTCTGACTTCCTTTAGATATTGCGGTTGAGCGACTATCAAAACTAGGCTGTTCTAGATTCTCAGGATCAGCCAATTCTACAATAATAATTTTTAAAGGTAATTTACTAAGGGTATAAGCTAATGATGAGCCAACTAAACCTCCCCCAACAATAACTACATCGCAATCAAACTTATTCTTCAATTAGACAACCTCATAAAATTTTCAATATCATCACCATGTGATGGAAGCGCTTTTGAAAATACAATATTGCTATCTCTAGTAACACAAACATCGTCCTCTACTCTTATGCCAATGCCTTTCCAGTGTTTCTTTATACCTCTAGAACTATTTGAGATATAAATACCTGGCTCAATTGTTGTTACCATCCCAGGCTCAAATAATCTCCATTTATTGGCAACCTTATAATCACCAACATCATGAACATCAATCCCTAACCAATGTCCTGTTTTGTGCATAAAAAATTGCTGGTATGCCTTATCTTTAATTAATGATCTCAAATTGCCTCTTAAAATACCTAAAGCCTTAAGCCCTTTAGTTATCTCCTTAACAGCTGCATTATGAGGATCTTCCCAGTGGTTACCACTCCTTACTTTCTTTATAGCCTCCTGATTAGCTGAATATACTATGTCATAAATTTCTCTTTGTGGTTTAGTAAATGATCCATTCACTGGAAATGTTCTTGTTATATCTGAAGCATAAAATTCATATTCGCATCCAGCGTCAATTAAAATTAAATCTCCATCTTTTAAAACAGAGGAATTATTAGTGTAGTGAAGAACGCATGCATTATTTCCAGAAGCAACTATAGGAGAATAGGAACAATTTGCCCCCCTTCTTTTAAACTCTCTTAAAAACTCAGCTTCAATTTCATATTCAAACATCCCAGGCTTACAAATTCTCATTGCGTTTAAGTGAGCGTCTAAAGCTATCTTTACCGATTGCTTCATCAAGCTTATCTCTTTTTTACTCTTAAAAAGTCGCATTTCATGTAAAACATGGCCTAAATCTATAATTTCTGTAGGGCCTCTATGACCATGTCTACCTGAATGCAAATCATGCATCCAGCTCATTAGGCTTTGATCAAAATCTCGCCATTCACCCATAGAGTAATAAACACGTTCACTCTGCTCTATTAGTCCAGGCAAAATATCAGCAATATCAGAAATTGGAAATGAATCATCTGCGCCAAAATTGCTTATAGCACCCTCATTGCCCTCTCGTGCTCCATCCCAAATTTCCTTAGATTTGTCTCGCTCTCTACAAAAAATTATAAATTCTCCTTTATCTCTACCAGGAATAAGAACAGCCACAGAGTCAGGCTCCTTAAAGCCAGTTAAATAATAAAAGTCACTATCTTGTCTAAAATCAAAGAAAGTATCCCTGCTTCTAATTTGCTCTGGGGCTGAGGACAATATCGCCAAGCTACCCTTACCGATATAGTCCATTAAGCGCTTCCTTCGAGCTAAAAAATCTTTTTTATCCATAATTTATTTTAATACAGAAGGTGGTATATAAGCTAAAAATTAAATCTTAATTAAAGTTTTCAAAAAGTATTTGAACCGAAACTCTGATATATTGAAATATTTCCTCAAAATCAAATCCGGCATCTCTAGTATGATGTAATTCTGCCTCGCTCAAGGATACCTTGCTAATTTCAACTATATCCTTAATTATTTCTTCAATATTAGGGCTCGAACTATCTGCTAGATTATTAAGATCAATTTCTCCAATACCTAGTCCATAAATATAGGAACTGCACCATGAAGATAAGTCATTAACTCTTATATCGATGGGCATTTTTTCTGAAGAGATGATAGGTTGAAAATCCATATTATCACTATGAAATGTCTCTATTATCTTTTTCTCAACAAAAATAATCATCTTTTCATAATTCTTTGAGTTCTTGCCTTTACTTTCAATAAAAGAAGATATTAATGCTATATCAATTGAGGCTCTTTTGCCTGTACATACAACACCGCATAAAAATCCATGAAGTTCTGATGGATTTATTAAAATCTCATAAAGATTTATAGAGTCTTTTAGAGACTCATAGTTAATTGCAGTTCTATTCATGTCTTAATAATTAATCTAAAAAAATAAATTATGTTAAAAGTCTATTGACCATTAGAGCATTTGGGCTCTATAGTCTAAATATGGATAATTATAATAACAATCAAAACATGGATATAAAACTCAAAGATCTAGGCAAAAAACTAGAAGAAATCCTTATTGTTTGTGAGAAGCTAAAAGAAGAAAACCTTTTATTAAAGCAACAACAAAATAAATTAATTGAAGATAGAGCTAGTTTATTACAGAAAAATGACCAGGTTAGAGTTAGAGTTGAAGCAATGATATCGAAAATTAAAGCAATGGAGCAATCATAATGGATAGCCTTCCTGAACAAGTGACTATTAAAATACTAGAAAAGGAATATAAAGTTTCATGCCAAAAGAACGAAAAGAATAACCTTCTTGCATCTGCAGAGCTTTTGAATATTAAGATGAAAGAAATCAGAGATAGCGGAAAGGTCGTTGGATTAGATAGAGTTGCTGTAATGGCTGCATTAAATTTGGCTAATGAATTAATCCAAAAACAGGATGAAGGAAATAATTTAAAAGATATAGTCGAAAGTAGAATTAAATCAATGTCTGAATCTTTGGATTCAGCTATTTCCTCTAATCAACAACTTAGTATTTAATTTAATTCTGGTGCCCCTGCATTGTACGATGCTGGTTAATAGAGTCTCTCGACCCTTAAGTTCTAATATTGGGGTTCTGATCTGTGAGTAGTGATGAGCATGCCTTTTTTGGTAGCCTTAAGCTAACACGACTTACCCCACCTTCTGCTCAGGTCTGAGAGCAATGAACCAAAAACGGCATTTGCGGGGAGCATCTTTAATAAATTAATTAATCGTCTTATGGAATCAAAGAAAAAATTAAGAAAAAAACTCATTAATTTGCGCAAAAAAGTATCTAAATCTGATCAAAAAAGACAAGAGTTAAATATTTTTAAAAAAATTATCAAACAACCTTGTTATATCAAATCAAATTTCTTGGCAATATACCTAGCAAAAAAAAATGAGCTCTCTATAGAAAAAATCTTATATGATTCAATCAAAAAAAGGAAAAAAGTTTTTATTCCTAAGATATATAAAAAAAACCAAATGGTTTTTATTTCTTTAGACAAAAAAACAAAACTAACAGCTAATAAATTCGGAATTTTGGAACCAATAAATGGAGATATAATTGATGCTAAATATTTAGATCTGGTAATAGTGCCATTACTAGGATTCGATAAAACTGGTGCTAGGCTTGGGATGGGGGGCGGATATTATGATAAATACTTCCACTTTATGAGATTAAGAAAAAAATGGTTTAGACCTAAATTAGTCGGTATTGGCCTTGAAAAACAGGGGGATTTTTTTATAAAAAGGGATCCTTGGGACATAAATCTATGCAAAATTATAACAGAGAAACAAGTCTATAATTTTAAGTAAAAAATAAAAATTATAATAAAAAAAATATGAGAATAATTTTAAAAAAAATACCATAAGTACATTTGAATGATAAAAAAAGAGAGAAAATCAATAAAAGAGAAATTACATCATAGTGAATTTTTTTATAGTCAATAAATAAATTTGTTTTTATATAAAAACTTACAATTATTTTATTGCAAAAAAATATAACTTTTTTATATACTCAATCGCGGTTAACCACTAAAATTTGATAAATACCAATGGCAAAAAAAACTAGAAAAAAAGCTGCTAAGAAAAAAGCTTCAATAAAGAGAAAGGCAGTAAAACGTAAAGTAGCCAAGAAGAAGGCTAAGAAAAAAGTAGCCAAAAGAAAAGTAGCCAAGAAGAAGGCTAAGAAAAAAGTAGCCAAGAAGAAGGCTAAGAAGAAAGTAGCCAAGAAGAAGGCCAAAAAGAAAGTAGCCAAGAAGAAGGCTAAGAAGAAGGCCAAAAAGAAGGCTAAGAAGAAAGTAGCCAAGAAGAAGGCCAAAAAGAAGGCTAAGAAGAAAGTAGCCAAGAAGAAGGCCAAAAAGAAGGCTAAGAAGAAAGTAGCCAAGAAGAAGGCCAAGAAGAAGGCTAAGAAGAAAGTAGCCAAGAAGAAGGCCAAAAAGAAGGCTAAGAAGAAGGCTAAGAAGAAGGCCAAAAAGAAGGCTAGAAGGAAGTAATATATTTCTTCTTGTAAAATAAGACTGTGTGCCCGCTTTAAGCGGGCACTTTTTTATAAAAAAGAAAAAATGAACCAAGATAAAATGAAAAAAGCAGTTGCTCTAGAAGCGATCAAATATATCGAGGATGGCATGGTCTTGGGTATAGGGACTGGAAGCACAGTCAATTTTCTTATTGATGCCCTACCTTCATTAAATAAGAATATTAAGCAAATAGTTTCAAGTTCCGAAAGCTCTTCGACTAGATTAAAAAATCTAGGTTTTAAAATTTCTGAACTAAATAATTTGGATGGGGTAGACATATATATTGATGGTGCAGATGAAACTAACCCTCATCTTCAACTTATTAAAGGTGGTGGTGGCGCTCTTACAAGAGAGAAAATAATTGCAGAAGCAGCAAAAAAATTTGTATGTATAGTAGATCAATCAAAAATGGTAAAAATGCTTGGCAAATTCCCTCTCCCAATTGAAGTAATACCTATGGCTAGATCTGCTATTGCAAGAAAATTAGTAATACTAGGTGGGCAACCTATTTGGAGAGAAAATTTTATCACTGATAATGGCAATGAAATTCTTGATGTGCACAATCTAAAAATTGACAAGCCAAAGGAGCTTGAAAGTAAAATCAATCAAATACCAGGAGTAATCACAGTTGGTTTATTTGCTCACAGAAGGGCAGATATACTAATTATTGCTGATAAAAATAATATAGAAACAATTAAGAAATAGAAATTATCTCTTAGAAAACTGAGTTGCTTTTCTAGCCTTTCTTAAACCAACTTTCTTTCTTTCAACTTCCCTAGCATCACGTGTAACAAATCCTGCTTTACGTAATGACTGTCTCAATGATTCATCATAAAGCATCAAGGCTCTAGTAAGACCGTGCCTTATAGCTCCTGCTTGACCAGTTGTTCCTCCACCTGTAACTCTAACATGAATATCAAAGCTTCCAGTTAACTTAGTTAATTCTAAAGGTTGACTAAGTATCATCCTAGCGGTCTCTCTTGAGAAGTATTTATCTAAAGGCTGGCCGTTAATTGTAATCTTACCTTGACCAGGCTTTAATATAACCCTTGCAACAGAAGTTTTACGTCGACCAGTACCATAATAATAATTATCAGCCATAATCTAAATATCCAATGAAATTGGTTTTTGAGAAATATAAGGATGTTCAGAACCAATTACTACTTTTAGTTTTTTAAACATCTCTCTGCCTAAAGTATTTTTTGGAAGCATTCCTTTAACCGCACCTTCAATCACTCTTTCTGGGGAACGCTTGAGCAGTTCCGCTAAGGATTGGGTCTTTAGATTACCAATATAACCAGTATGTTTATGATAAAGCTTATTTTCTAATTTCTTACCAGTTACTATTATTTTCTCTGCATTAATAACTACTATGTAATCACCAGTATCAATATGAGGGGTATATTGTGGTTTATGCTTTCCACGTAATCTATGTGCAATAGCAGTAGCTAAACGCCCCAAAGTCTTGCCTTGAGCATCTACTAAAAACCAATCTTTTGTCACCTCTCTTGGTTTAGCTGAAAATGTTTTCATAATGAAATAAACAATTGATTACTAAAGAGGCGAAATCTTACTAGTCTAATAATGCCCTTGCAAGAAAATAATTAAGATTAATGCTGTAAATATTGTTTATAATACATTCTAATGAGAATGTTTGACCTCCAAGATAAGATAGTTCTAGCAGTAGAAAAAAGTCTAGAGACCATCCTATCTCCTAATGAAAGTAATAGGCCATATCCTGCAGAGAACATAGCAGATATAAGTCTAGACAAGAATAGATTAAAAAAAAGTCGAAGTTTAATGAGAGTTAACCATGCTGGAGAAATTGCTGCGCAAGCTCTTTATAATGGTCAAGCAGTATTTGCTCGATCTGAAGAAACTATAGCTCATCTTGAAAAATCAGCTGAAGAAGAGAAAGATCATCTAGCTTGGTGCGCAAAAAGAATAGCCGAGCTAGAAGGAAAAAAAAGCATTCTTGATCCTTTTTGGTATTTAGGAAGCTTCACTTTAGGTTTAGTTGTAGGCCTAACCAATGACCAATTTAGTCTAGGCTTTATTGCAGAAACTGAAGAACAAGTCGGCAAACATATTAAAGATCATATTAATAAAATGCCTAAGAATGATTTAAAAAGTCAGGCTATTCTAAAGCAAATGGCAGAAGATGAAGCTGAACATGGATCTCATGCAAAAAAAATGGGTGGGGTCAAAATGCCGCACTTACTTACTAAGTTAATGTCTATTGGTGGTGAAATATTAAGAAAAGTAGCATACAGAATCTGAATTTATTTAAACATTCGATTTTTTTTTATTTTCTCGTAAGCTAATCTGATTTCCTGAGTCTTTTTTTCTGCTTCTCTAACCATAGATTTAGGCAAGCCTCTTGCAACTAGTTTATCTGGATGGTGCTGATTCATTAATCGACGGTATGCTATTTTTATGTCTTGATTATCCGTACTCATATTAACACCGAGGACTTTATATGCTGTCTCTAGATCTTTTTTAGAATTAGCCGGCCTCTTTCCACTAAAATTATGAGAGTAAATTAAAGCCTCCATTTGAGAAAACTCATCTCTACTAATTCTAAGAATCTCAGCAACCCTCCAAATTAAATTTCTTTTTTTAGGATCTAGATCTTCGGACAAAAATGCAGCTTGCATTTGTGTCTCAATAAAAGCTTTAATCAAATCTGGATGCCCCTTTAAATCTTCATAAAGCGAGTCTACAGCTTCTTCCCAAAAAAAATTTAGGTCTTTGCCTTGTGTATAAAACTTAATTGCCTCCTTAACTTGGTTAGGAGAAAGGGACATATTGTGCATGAGGCGACGAGCAACATTGATCTCTTTTTCAGAAATATGGCCATCTGATTTAGCAATATAGCCCATCAAATTAAAAGTCCTTTTGAAAAAAATATAGCTTATTTTATTTACTCTAAAGCTATTGAATCTTTTATCTTGGGTATTTTTATCAAATTGATGACCAAAAATTAGGCCAAAAATAAAACCAATTGGGCCACCAATCAAAAAGCCAAAAAAACCAAAGAAAAACTTACCGGACCATTTCAAAACTAATCTCAAATATAAATTATCATTATTGATTATAAATCAACAAAAAAATATTTTTTAATATCTTTTTATGAGTTATGATCTAGATATGGGAATTCATCTAATATGACTACAGAAAAAATTAGACCAGTATTTGAATCAAATTTAAAAAATCTTGAACTTCTTGGAAGAGGCAAGGTTAGGGATATGTATAAAGTAAATGAGGATAGCTTACTTATTGTTACAACCGATCGAATATCAGCGTTCGATGTAATTCTGAAAGATCCTATACCTGGAAAGGGAATCGCTTTAACGGCTATTTCAAATTTCTGGTTTGAAAAGCTTTCAACAATTATCCCTAATCATCTAACAAATGAAGAATTGAATAAAATTGATATTTCTAATGAAGAATTTGATCTTATAAAAGATAGATCTATTATAGTTAAAAAACTTAACCCTCTCCCAATAGAGTCAGTAATTAGAGGATATTTAATTGGCTCTGGATGGAAAGATTATTGTAATACTAGTGCGGTTAGTGGAATTAGTCTTCCAAAAGGCTTGAAAATGGCACAAAAATTATCTGAGCCAATTTTTACACCTAGTACAAAAGCTGAAGTGGGTGCTCATGATGAAAATATCTCAAGTCGTGATGTTGTTTCGATGATTGGAAAAGAGCTTACTGAAAAGGTAAAAAAAGTTTCATTAGAACTCTATTCTCAAGCATCTAAGTATGCTCTAAAAAAGGGTATTATTATAGCAGATACAAAATTTGAATTTGGGTTAGACAATGATGATAATTTATATCTAATTGACGAACTATTCACTCCCGATTCTTCGAGATTTTGGCCTGTAAAATCATATAAGTTAGGTTCATCTCCCAAAAGTTTTGACAAACAATATATTAGAGATTATCTAGAAACATTAGATTGGAACAAAGAGGCGCCTGGTCCTCAAATTCCTGAAAAAATTGGTCAAAAAACATCAGAAAAATACTTTGAAGCATTTGATAAGTTAACGGGATAGTTCATTATTGGTCTTTAAGCTTCTATAGCTCGTTTTAAGGCCTCTTTGTTCATTGTTTAATTCTGTTTAGCATTCTTTTTAAAATCGTGCTTTCTTAGACCCTTTTTGACCGGGAAAGAGCTCTATTTGACGAAAAGAGAGTGCATAGAATTATTAAAATTACTTAAAAAATTAAAATATAATTGTAAGTAAGGTACAATGATAAATATGAAAACATTAGTAGGAATAATTATGGGCTCGGCTTCAGATTGGGACACTATGTCCAGATCTTCAGATACGCTAGATCTTTTAAATATTTCGTATGAAACAAGAGTTATTTCGGCACATAGAGCTCCTGATGAGCTAACAGAATACTCATCTTCAGCCTCTTCTAGAGGAATTGAAGTAATTATTGCAGGAGCAGGAGGAGCGGCTGCCCTTCCAGGAGTTATAGCTGCAAAAACTACAGTACCAGTTCTAGGCGTTCCTATTCTAACTAGTGCCCTAGGAGGAATGGACTCACTCTTATCAATGGTTCAAATGCCTGCAGGCATTCCTGTAGCTTCTTTAGCTATAGGTAATGCAGGGGCTACCAACGCTGCTCTTTTTGCTGCAGCTATACTAAGCAATAAATATCCAGAAATTAAAGAGAAACTGGATTCTTTCAGAGAGAACCAAACAAGAAAAGTTTTAGAGGTTAAATTACCAAAAAAAAGTTAGTTTCCGTTTGGTAATAAATCAGCGCAAAATTCGACATCAGGGCTTTCAGAAAAATCAAGTCTCTCGATTGTAGGATTCTCCCAGGAACCAGACATACAATATGAAGCCGTTCCTATTCCTTTTAATGGCTCCTTAAAAACTTGAGAGAAAATAAGCATTGCGGCCCCCACGCCAGGACCAGCTAAAAAACCCATAGTAGGAAGTAAATTACCTGGCTCAGAAGTAACAACTGCTTGTTGTTGGTAATCTCTATCATAAAGACCTGTTCTTCCTATAATGCCAATATCAGCTACTGGTCCAATTAATCTTAAATTATCAGTATAAGCATGTCCCTTATCCAATATAAAATCACCTGATACCTCATCAAAGGATAATCCTTTATTAAAAACATCACTAAAATCTAAAGCTAATCTCCTAGGCAAAGCAGCTATACTAAATAAGCCAACCATTCTATTAGCTCCTGGATCTAGATCAAGAACGCTACCTTCTTCCATCAATAAAGAAAGTTCGCCGCCGATCTCATAGAAGCTCAAGATAGATAATGGCTTGCCAGGCCATGAAAGTTTTGCTTCTAAGCTCATGCGATCTGATACTATGATCTGCTCAAAAGAAAGATCATGGAGTGTTGAAATAACATCATTACTAATTAAATTAAAATCTAGATTTGAATAATGGCGATTATAATCCATTGTCCAACTGCCATTTCCTTTAATACTAAAACTATTTGATTTTGTTTCTAGTAAATTCAAATTTATACCTGAAGGAATGGATAAAATCTCAGCATATAAATTACCAAAATTTCTATCGCCGATAACAAAATTATCAACTTGTATTTTGGTACTAGGAATAATGCTTGGATTTGCATCATTTGGCTTACCTATTTTCCAATGAATCTTGGCCATATTAGCAGAAACTCTAAATGGAGATTCGTGGGCACTATGGTAAATAGATAATTGCCCCTTAATAGGTTCAGAATCAAAATTAAGCGTCCAATTTTCAAAGTCTCTTTTAGCACTAAAACTTGTACCTCCTAAGTCTTGGCCAAAAAAACTTAAATTCTTTACCTGTAAATCAATATCTGCTTTAAGGTCCTGATATCTTGATTCTGATCTATTTTTTCTATAAAAACCTAACCAGTCATCAAGCTTTAATAATTCAACATCCCCTGAAATAGATAACCCATTTTCGGAAGGCATTAATGGGTACGAACTATCTACGCGAATGCTCCCCCTCCTAAAAGATATCCCATCATCATTATTCCAAAAGCTAAGAGAAAACCTATTATCATTATAAAATCCTTGGGTTTCTATCCTGCTTGGATTACCAAGAAAAAAATCAGCTTCGAACTCTGCATTCTCATCATAACTTTTACCAAATGGGTCTGGAAACAAAACCAATGCATTATCTAAATCTGATTTAATATTTATTTTAAAATTTTTAGTATCTTGTTGCTCATTAATTATTGGTAAATTAGCACTTATATTAATTTCTGGATAACCTTTTATATAATTTAAAAATGGAGCATCGATATTGTCGGTAAATAACTCAACCGGAAAAATAAAACTTGAATTAACTTCAATCCCTAAATCATTTTTAAGCGCATAAACTGAAACATCAATAGGAGTATTAAAAACTTCTAAACTTAAATTTTCTGTATTCAGTGTATTTTCAGATAGTATTAATTTACCCGCTATATCATTCAAATCAATTTCATTAAATTTAGCGCTAGCAAATATATCTATAACATTTTCTTTAATCTCAATTTCTCCCTGTATATTATCCAAACTAATCAATTCATTAACTAAATTTTTCAGTTTGCCATGAAAACTAGCGCTAACTTCTAAATCGTTATCATTTTTAAATAAATAATCCGTTTTTGCCTTGCCTTTATATGATAAAAATAAATTATCAATAACCAGAGAAGAAAAAGATTCATGAATTAAGTCAATCATTTCATTCTTGTAATAAGAAAAACGAAAGTTATTTATCAAGCTATAAACATTAGAGTTACTTATAATCAATTCAAGATCAATAATAGGCTCACCATCACTTATAGGAAGTGTCATCTCTAAATTTGATTGACTAAATACTCCAGGAAAATTGATTTCTAAATTATCACTCAAGATACGGTAGCTATCAGAAATTTTTCTCCAGATAATAAGTCCAGATGCATTAGTAATTAATATTTCATTGTCAAAATAATATGGCCAATTAATTCTGGAATCACTAGACATTAAAACAATCTGTCCATTATTAGGGCTTACCCTGACTCTTCCTGTAAAATTATTAAAACCGATATAATCGTTAACCTGTTTAATTGAAAAATTATTAAAAGATCCGGAAAAAGAGTAAGTAGAGAGATTATTGCTATCGGACCAAACTATTTTTAGATTTGATACACTACCTGAAGGTGAATATAAATGGTATATTTTATTAAAACTTGAATTAGGGAAAAAATTTAGTGCTGGTTCAAGATCATCAAATCGAATAAATTGTGACTCTATATCAATAATATTTCCTATTTCCTGGCTTTTCTCGAAATGAATATTAATTATTGAATCACTTGGCCAAACATGAGAAAAGCTATCTATATGAAAATTAGATAAAGCTAAATACCATCCATTGTTTTCTTTCATCCATTCCATAGTAAAAGAAAATGATTGATAAGCTTCAGAGGAGGAAAATTCTGGATTATGAAGATCTATGTTTGCAGTTCCTAAAACAACCTGGCCTCCAAGAAAATCTAGCCAAATAGATAAATTACCTACTCCTGAACTTGGTAATCCTTCATTTTCATAAAAGACCTCCCTTAAGGTCTCTAAATCTAGATCTCTAATCTCAGTTGCAATGCTCCATTGCCTCTCTACTCTTCCCTCTGTTGGATTAATTTCACCCTCAATTGATAAATCAATCTTACTATTTGTACGAGATGGTAAAGCAGCTATAGCTTCAATCTGTATATTATTTTCATCAACAATTAATTGAAGTTTTTCACTATCTAGTTGTAAATCAGAATAAGAAATCTGATCTTCAAAAATCAAAATAGAGTTCGTAAACAAAATCTCTAATGATGATAAGCCAGGAAGCTCTTTATTAGCTAAACTATCTTGGTATGAAACAAATTCTAGCAACTTGAATTCACCATCAAAATTCCTAATGAGAGAAAAGATTGCGCCATCAATGGAAACATTATTTATTATTATTTGTTTATTAATTATGGAAGATATAATATTTATACCTACCCTTACTTCACTTTCAGAAAGTACAGTTGAATCGCTACTTGTGATAAGTTTAGCATCTTCAAAAATGAGAGCAGGTCCTAAGATACTCCAACTCAGGTTTGTATCTCTGAAAGTTAGAATAAGTTCTAGTTCATCAGCAACCCAAGATTTAGCGTCTTTTTGATAGTTCTGTAGCTGAATAATCGCATTATTAAAAAAGAGAAAAAATAACCCAATAATAAATAATGTAGCTAAATATAATAACTTCTTTTTCATCAAATAAAATTAAATCCTATGATATGGATGCCCTAAATTAATACTATATGCCCTATATAACGATTCTATAACCAAAATTCTTACAAGGCCATGAGGAAATGTTAGTGAGGATAAAGACCATATTTTATCAGCCCTTGTCAAACAAGCCTCTGAAAGACCATCTGGACCTCCTATAAGGAAAAATATTTTTTTAAACTCAGTCCAAGATCTTAAATTATTAGCTAATTGATTTGTATCAAATGATTCCCCTAAGGCATCTAAAGCAATAACGAATGCATTATTTGGTATTTTCTTTAATACTAACTGGCCTTCTTTTTCTATTGCTGTTTCAAGGTTCATATTTTTTGATCTTGTTAATATTGGAACATCCAATAATTGAATCTTATAATTTGATTTTAATCGCGTAGCATAACTAGTAAAGCCATCATTAATCCAATCAGGCTGACGGCTAGAAACAGAGATAATACAAATTTCTACCATAAGTTATTACCTAGTTTCTTTATTTATTGAAATATCCCAGAGATCTTCAATGGAATAAAAATCTCTTACTTTTGGAGTCATTATATGAACTACAATATCTACAAAATCTATGCAAATCCACTCTCCTAACTGATCCCCCTCAACGCTTTTAGGTCTATATTTATTTTTTTTACAATAATCAACCAAATTTCTAGAAAGTGCTTTTGTATGTGTCTCTGATCTACCAGAAACAATAATCATAAAATCCGTAATATTTGTTAATTTTTCAACATTAAAATAAGATATATTTTCAGCCTTCATGTCTGCTAAAAATTGCAAAATTTTATTTAAATTATCACGAATCTGCATAAGATATAAAAATTAATTCCTATCATAATATTTTGAACTTAAAACCATGTCTAATACCACTTCAGGCAATAAGTATCTTGGACTAATTCCCTTTTTTACCTGCTGTCTAATCTGGCTTGAAGATATATCCAAACGACTAATAGGTAGCTTAAATATATGACCATAAGCTTTATTTTTAATATTATTTATATCCTTAGTTAAATAAGTTTTCCAATTAGACATAATTAAATTATCTGAATTAGAAAAATCATTTACCCATCTAGGAATAATAATCAAGTTTGCAATTTTTAATATTTCATTATTTTTATGCCAGGTATGAAAAGCACTAAATGCATCCATACCCAATATAAAACAGATAGAAGAAGATTCGTTCTCATCCCTAATAGTTCTAAGAGTATCGAAAGTAAAGACTGGCTTATCAAAATTAGGTCCTTGAAGGGCCTTAAGTGATCTATGAGTAAACTCTCGATCATCTAAAACTAAGTTATCCTGCTTTTCCAATGCAGCTCTTAACATCTGAATTCTGAATTTTCCTGGTGTAATAACACTTGATAGCTTACCTATGGTTGGAGGATTTACTGAAGGTAGTAACCTAACCTCATTTAATGAGAAAAAATCCTTGACCTCTAGGGCAGCCCTTAGGTGACCATAGTGAACTGGATCAAATGTACCCCCAAATATACCTATTGCTTTCATAAAATAATCAATTTTTTATTAATACAGATCATTATTAAAGGTACATAAGATGAGTTGTTTTAACTCACACCAAGGATTTCCCTTATTCACGCCTTTCAGCACTTTATCAAGGTAATAAGCTCTATTTAGTAAATATTTAAGATCTTTAAGACTATGCCTACTTAAGGCTGATTTAAAAAGTGGGATATTCCTTTTCATAATTCCTAGTTTAAAAAAAACAGTATCTGATAGAGTGCTCCTTAAAGAAGAAATTTTTAATCTAGTAAGCTTAATTATATTACTAGTTATAAGCCAAGAAATTTGTATTGGTTGAATTCCCTCTAGGCGAAGATTATTTAAAATAGAGAAAGTTCTTTTTCTATTACCAGATAAAATGGCTTCTGATAATATAAAAATATTATACTTAGCATTATTTGAAACAACTTCTATTACCTTCTCTTCATTTATGATCTCTTTCTTATCTAACAAAGAGATTTTTTTTAACTCTTGATCTGCGGCTAAAAGATTTCCCTCGACTCTTTCTGCTAATAATCTAGCAGCTCCATCAGTTAGGGATAAATTCAAATCTTTTGCATAAGACCTAAGCCATCTTGACAAATCGGTAATTGGTATAGGCCAAATCTGAACAATTGTTCCAATTAAGTCAATACTCTTAATCCAGGATAATTTAAAATCTATTTTATCTGAACTAATCAACAATAATGTATCCTGATTTATTTTTTCTAACAATTTCTTAATTGCGTTTGAACCATTTATGCCCACTGATTCAGAGCCTATCCTTATTTCAATAATCTTCTGGCTAGAAAATAATGAGAGATTATTGAGGTCTGCTTCTATTATTGACCAATCAAACCTTGGCCCAATTGTGTACAAGCTTCTCTCCATAAACCCTTTCGAAGTGGCAAAACCTCTTATTTGATCAATAGCTCTCATATATAATAAAGGCTCATTACTGCTAATCAAATACACAGGAGATAACTCTTTTTTTAAAGATTCAGCAAGATTTTCTAATGTAAGCTTCATAAATATATTATTTTATTTGTTCCATCAAAATAGCATAATCTTCTATCAATATTGGGAAATCATCATAGACAGGATAGATAATTGTTTTATCTTTAGTTATTAAAGCATTTGTTAAAGAATAATCTATTGAACGTCCATCCTTTCTAGATATTTTACTCTTATTTATAGAATGATTAATCTTCGACAAAAGCTCCTTAGAAACAAAATCTAGTGGCTGTTTTGTAATAGGGCAGCAAATATATTCTAAAAAACTATTTTCTATAGACATTTCAAAAAAAATTCATTATGTTTTTTTATCAACCGGATACTTTTCTAATGGATCATAACCAAAACTTCCCCATGGGTGACACCTCACAACCCTCCTTAAGGAATATAATAAACCATACAGCAAACCAAACTTCACAAATGCATCTTTAGCATACTTAGAACAAGTAGGATTAAATCTACAGTTATTGCCAACAAAAGGTGAAATAACATATTGATAAAATATTATTAGTGCTATTGGCAGTATTATAGAAATCTTTGACAATAAAAATTTTATCTTTTTCTTCTCCATTTAGCTCCTTGTTGGCTATCTTCTATAATTATATTATGCTTTTCTAGTTTAATCCTTATTTGATCAGCTTCTGCATAAAAACCATCTTTTCTCATTTTATCTCTCTTTTTAAGAAGAATCTCTATTTCCTGATGGTTAATTTCAGTTGATTCTTTAGAGCTAGTAAACCACTTTTCTGGATTATTAGATAATAAGCCCAATAATTCTGCACCTGCTCTTAGCTTAGCTGCTTTTTTGAATCTATTTTCTTCATTTTTTTCAAGATTTAAATCCTTTGCCATAGAAAATAACTCTGCTAAAGCTAATGGTGTATTTAGATCGTCGTTTAGTGCACCTAAGATAGAATCAGGGAGCGCTTTCTCGCTCTTAACATGCTTTTCCTTGATACCAGCTGATCGAAGTGCTCCATATAGTTTATCTAATTTTTTTTGCGAATCATCTAAAATATTAGAATTCCAATCAAGTGGTTGACGATAATGAGAAGAGAGTAATGCTAAACGAATCACTTCTCCAGGAAACTCTTTTAATAGATCATTTACAAGAAGTATGTTTCCTATTGACTTAGACATCTTTTCTTTATCAAAGCTTACTAAACCATTGTGCATCCAATATCTACAGTGTGATTTATGTTTTAATGTACAAGAACTTTGAGCCAACTCATTCTCATGATGAGGAAAAATTAAATCTTGGCCGCCTCCATGAATATCAATGATTTCACCTAGATGAGCTTCAGCCATTACCGAACACTCTATATGCCAACCAGGCCTTCCTCTACCCCAATTACTATCCCACCCAACTTCTTCCGACTTAGATGGTTTCCATAAAATAAAATCTGCTGGATCTTTCTTATATGGAGCAACTTCAACTCTCGCTCCTGCTAAAAGCTGATCTTTATTTCTCCCTGATAAAATTCCATAATCATGAAAGCTTGATACATCGAAAATAACATGCGATTCGGCTTCATAAGCATAGCCTTTTTGAATGAGCTTTTTAATAAATAAAATAATATCATCTATATGCTCAGTAACTTTAGGTTCTAAATCTGGCTCTAAAACACCTAATTTTGCCATATCATTATGATACGCATCTAGGTACTTTAAGGTTAGTTCTGAAATTTCTATATTCTGCGACTTGGCAGCTGCATTTATTTTGTCATCTACATCAGTAACATTACGCACATATCTAAGATCATAGGAAGTCCTTAATAGCCGCGCTAAGACATCAAATACTACTGCTGGGCGAGCATTACCAATATGGGCAAAATTATAAACCGTAGGGCCACACACATACATTCTAACCTTGCCTGGAGTAATTGGCTCAAATAGTTCCCGAGATCCTGTTAATGTATTATGAATATATAGTGACACCAGATCAATGTAATCTTAAAATCTTATAATTATATAATAACAGGGTTTTTGAAAAATATGACAAATAAATTTAATGAAAGAATAAGCATTGAACAAGTTGAAGAGGGTAATGAACTTGCTCCTAAATTTGATAGTAATGGTCTAATTCCAGTTGTTACAACTGATTATGATTCTGGAGAAATGTTAATGCAAGGCTATATGAATGATGAAGCCTTAATTTTAACTATAAAAACAAAAGAAGCTCATTATTTTAGTAGAAGTAGAAAAAAAATATGGCATAAAGGATCAACTAGTGGGTTTATCCAATCTGTTAAAGAGCTACTAATTGATGATGACCAAGACTGTTTGTGGTTAAAAGTAAAAGTCTCAGGTGGAGCAAGTTGTCATGTTGGTTATAGATCATGTTTTTATAGAAAAATTGAACTAGGTAATTCAGGAGAAAAAAGGCCTCTTCTGTTTACTGAAAAAGAAAAAGTTTTTGATCCTAATAAAGTATATGGAGATGCCCCCAATCCAACTAAACTATAGATAAAAATAATTTAATTTTTTTGCTGTTCAGAAATATCATTCGATTTAATACTTAGAAAAACCCTTCTATAAATTCTGCTAGCAAGATCCTCACTTAATTTATTTAATATATTTTCTCTTTCTATATCCTTACCTAAAATAAATCTCTCATCAAATGTATAACTATCACTTACAAAAATTGTTTCAGGGTCAACTATCACTCTATCTCCAATACTGTATGAATAAGTAATAGAATAAAATAACTCAAACTCTCTAGGTATATTTGTTGCAGATACTGACAGCATTCTTTGACCTGAAGAATCCTCAATAATGGTCAAAACAGCTTCTGAAAAACTAGGAGCACTATCAACGAAAATAGAATTCAAACTAAAAATTTCTTTTAAGTCGCTATATAAAATTGTATTAGCATTATTAGTTTGAATAAATGTAGAAAAATTTATTTTTTCCTCAGAATGCACCCCCTCAACCTTAAAGCCACAACTGACAATAAAATAAGAAATAACTATTAAAAAAATCATAAAAAGTAAATTTTTTTTCGATATCAATAACAAAATGTCTTCTCCTAAACAGCACAAGAATCTATACTATCTATAAACTTCAATTAATCAACTTGCATAATTATAAACATGTCTGTATACCCTTTTAAAGCTATAGAATCTAAATGGCAGAAGAGCTGGGAAGAAAAAAAGACCTTTCGTGTTCCTGCTGAAATAGATGAAAAAAAACCAAAATTCTACGCCCTAGATATGTTTCCTTATCCTAGTGGTGAAGGTTTGCATGTAGGCCACCCAGAAGGATATACAGCTTCTGATATTGTTGCTAGATATAAAAGAATGAAAGGATTCAATGTTCTTCACCCAATAGGTTGGGATGCTTTTGGATTGCCAGCAGAACAATATGCTATAAAAACAGGAACTCACCCTAAAGAAACTACAGAAAAAAATATCAGTAATTTCCGCAAGCAGCTAAAATCTTTAGGTTTTTCCTATGATTGGGACAGAGAGATAAATACTACTGATTCATCCTATTACAAATGGACTCAATGGATATTTAAACTGCTTTTTGAGCGCGGATTAGCTTACCAACAAGAATTGCCAGTATGGTGGTGTGAGGAGTTAGGTACAACACTTGCGAATGAAGAGGTTATAAATGGATTTTCTGAAATAGGAAACTTTCAATGCACCAAAAAACCTATCAAACAATGGGTTCTTAAAATTACTGATTACGCAGAAAAGCTATTAGAAGGTTTAGATAGCCTAGACTGGCCAGAAAGTACAAAAGAAATGCAAAGAAATTGGATTGGCAAAAGTGAGGGAGCAGAAATTTCTTTCCGAACAGTTAAGTTAAGTCATAACTTTTCTATAAATGTATTTACAACTAGACCAGACACTTTATTTGGTGCTACTTATTTAGTTATGGCACCAGAACATAAATTAGTAAAAAAACTCATAACTGATACTCAAAAAAAAGAAGTAGTTAGATACATTGATCAATCAACAAGAAAGAGTGATCTAGAAAGAACTGATCTTCAAAAAACAAAAACAGGTGTATTTACAGGAAGCTATGCTATAAATCCTGTAAATAAAAAAGAGATTCCTATTTGGGTAGCAGATTATGTACTTGCTCAATACGGGACAGGAGCCATAATGGCAGTTCCAGGAGAGGATGATAGAGATTGGGAATTTGCAGAAAAATATAGCTTACCGATTATTAGAACAGTTAAAGTACCAGATAACTTCTCAGGCAATGCTTATACTGGTGATGGAGAATCAATCAATAGTGGTTTTCTAAATGGTTTAATGATTAAAGAAGCAAAGAAAAAAATAGTTCATTGGCTAGAAGAAAATAATTTAGGTAAAGGAAAAATAAATTATAAAATTAGAGACTGGATATTCTCTAGACAAAGATACTGGGGGGAGCCCTTTCCAATTATTTATTCAAATGGAGAAGCCAAAATATTACCTGAAGAATCTTTGCCTATTGAGCTACCTGAGATAAAGGATTTTAGGCCAAGCGGGTCTCCTGAAGGCCCTCTAGTAAAAGCAAAAGAATGGGTTGAGACTAAAGATCCAAGAACAAGAGAAAAGGCTCAAAGAGAAACAAACACCATGCCTCAATGGGCAGGTTCTTGTTGGTACTTCCTAAGATATATAGATCCAAATAATAAATCTTTATTGGTAGACCCAAAAGCTGAAAATTACTGGATGCCAGTTGATCTATATATTGGAGGGTCAGAACATGCTGTACTTCATTTGCTATATGCTCGTTTCTGGCATAGAGTTTTATATGATGCAAAAATTGTATCAACACCAGAGCCCTTTCAAAAATTAATTCATCAAGGAATGATATTAGGAGAACTCGAATTTAGGTTATATAAAAATGAAAAGGGATGTCCAGTATCTTTTAAATTTGTAGAGCTTAATAAGGATATTCGTAATGGTGATACATTATCAAGTGATAAAATATCCCCTGATAAGATTACCAAAAAAGATGAGTCTTTTTTCCTGAAAGAAAATCATGAAATCATGGTTGAGTCTAAAAGCTATAAAATGAGCAAAAGTAGAGGCAATGTTATAAATCCTGATGATATTATTTCTAAGTATGGAGCAGATTCATTTAGATTATATGAAATGTTTATGGGGCCTCTAGAACAAGTAAAGCCATGGAATAATAGTGGCGTTGAAGGCACATATAGATTTTTGAACAAAATATGGAGATTATTTATAAAGAATGGAAAGGTGTCTCCATCTATTAAAAAAATAGATCCTGATAAATTACAACTACAATCACTTCATATCACAATTAATAAAGTTACTAATGATATAGAAAACTTTAAGTTCAATACAGCTATATCTTCCCTTATGGAATTCATTAATGGTGCTCAAAAGTGGGAAAATATTCCTTTAGATATAGCGAGACAGTTTATACTTTTATTGTCTCCATTTGCACCACATATTTCTGAAGAAATATGGGAAATTCTTGGTAAAAAAAATGTACTTGCCTTCGAAAAATGGCCTGGATTTGATAAAAATCTTCTAATTAAAAATAATATTAATATAGCTATCCAAATAAATGGAAAGTTAAGAGCTAACATTGAAGTAAAAAGAGAATATTCAGAAAAAGAAATTATAGAAACAGCTAAAAAGAAAAGTAATATAAAAATCCATCTAAAAAACAAAAATATTGTAAAAGTAATCTATGTACCAGGCCGAATATTAAATTTTGTAGCAAAATAAAAAAATAATAGAATCATAGAACTACATAACACTATCAATTTATTTCCTAAAAGTGTAAAAAGAGTGCTTCCTTCAAACCCAGAAAACTCTCCTTTAACTATATAAGGCTCAAACTCAGGTGAAGAGCTTATTATTTTACCTTTTTCATTAATTATTGCAGAAATACCAGTATTAGCAGATCTCAAAATAAATCGGCCAACTTCTGCAGCCCTAACTCTTGAAATTTGAAGATGCTGGTGAGGAGCTATTGAATTACCAAACCACGCGTCGTTTGTTATATTTATCAAGAAAGTAGATTCAGGAAAGTGTCGTAATTGCTCTGCTCCAAAAACATCTTCATAGCAAATACTCACCCCTACTTGCTCATCATAAAAATATATAGGGTCTTGTTGAAGAGGTCCTTGAGCTAATTCACTATAAGGGAGGTTTAGCAGCTTTACCCATTTCTTTGCAAAATTTGGAAGGGGTAAGTATTCACCAAATGGAACAATATGTCTTTTTGCATAAAAGGTATCTTCATTATCTAAAGAAACTAACGAATTAAAATAATTATTATCTTTATAATTTTTCTTAAGGATGCCAAGCATAATTTTACTATTATTTTCCTCCGACCAATACTTTAATTCATTAAGATAATTACTTGCCTGTTCATAAGGTATAGGTATAGCGACTTCTGGCAACAACACTAAAGAACTTCCCTTAGTTTGATGAATAAGTTCTCTATATAAATTAAGCGTAGGTATTATATAATCCTCTCTCCACTTAAGATCTTGTGAAATAGCGCCTTGAATAATTGAAACAGAGTAAACTTTATTATTTTCTTTAGTCCATTGAAATCCTTCTAATAAAAAAGCTATTGTCCAAATAGAAATAAGAGTAATAGCAGATATAAACTTCTGTCTATTTGCTCCTATTATTATAGTTGCCAGACAACCAGATATTATGAGTATAAAAAAACTCATAAAATGAAGGCCTCCGACTGGAGCTAAATTGATTAACCAGGAATTAGCTTGGCTATAGCCAACTGATAACCAACCAAAGCCTGAAAATAACCAGCTTCTTATCCACTCAACTAAAGTCCAAGTAGATGGAATTATAAATATGAAAAGATTGAAATAACTAACTTTAAAAAAACTAGTGGAGAGCCAACCTATAATACCTATATATGAAGATAAATAACTAATTAGAAGAAATAGTAGAAAAATACTAAGAAACTCATTAACTCCTCCAAAGCTATGAATGCTAATATAGATCCAATACAAGCCAATAGAAAAACTAGCAAAACCGAAAACAAATCCTAGCTTGAAAGATTCTGTAGATGAACATTTTTTCCATAATAAAAATAGAGCTGATAGGCTGATTGGCGCCATCCAGAAAAAATTAAATGGAGCAAATGAAAAAGGGAGGGCTGATCCGGCAATTGCTGCTATAATATATTTATATTTATAATATAAAGAAGCCTTCATTTTTTATTAAGTTATTTATTTTTTATGTAAACTAACTTCTAATATTGATACTCTTCTTTTGTCAGATTTAATAACCTTAAACTTAAAATCTCTATAATTAATAAGCTCTCCTACATTAGGCAATCGACCTAAGTTATTAACTATCAAACCACCAACCGTATCATAATCCTCTTCCTCTAACGAGGATTTAAAATAATCATTAAAGTCTTCTATACGAGTAAGCGCTTTCACTATATAGCTTCCATTGCCGTTATCAAAAATATTTTCGCCTTCCTTAGAATCATATTCATCATCAATATCTCCAACTATTTGCTCTAGAACATCTTCAATAGTAGCTAGCCCCGCTACTCCGCCATACTCATCAACAACAATTGCCATATGGTTGCGGCTTTCTCTAAATTGAGATAAAAGGGTATCTAACCTTTTACTTTCAGGAATAAATATAGCTGGCCTTAACAAATCACTAATATTAATATTTTTTTGATCATTATTTTTTTTGAAATTCTTAAGAATATCCTTGGCAAGAAAAATACCAACTATTTCGTCTCTATCTTCGCCAATTACGGGAAACCTAGAGTGTCCTGAATCTATAATCTTGTCTAATAGGTTTTTAGGCTCATCATCTAACTCTAGAACTACCATATGTGACCTAGGAATCATAATATCTCCAACATGCTTCTCTGACACTTGAAGAACACCCCTGATCATTGCATACTCATCAATATCTAATAGATCTCTTTTTCTAGAATCATCAAGTAAAGCTATAATATCATTCTTACTTTGAATAGTTTTTCTAAACCAAGAAAATAATTTTTTCCTTAAATTAATGTTTTTAGAATTATTAAGCATATCTTTCCATAAAAAAATTATAAATAAGGGTTTCTAAAACCTATTTTTTTTAAAACCTGTATCTCTAAGTTTTCCATTATATTTGCTTCTGATGAGTCCTCATGATTGTAACCAATTAAGTGCAAGATACCATGAATTAGAATATGGGCCCAATGAGATTCTAGTTCTTTTCCTTGGTCTAATGCTTCTTTCTCTAATAATGGAGCACAGACAACTAAATCTCCTAACGATAAAGGCTCATCTAGCTGTATATAAGGTAAATCACTAGAAGGAAATGCTAAAACATTTGTCGGCTTGTTAATACTTCTAAAGCGCATATTCATTTCTTTTGACTCTAATTCATCAACTATTCTGATAGTCACCGATTTATTAAAACACTTATCAGAAATATGATTTGCCCAGAATCTTATCTTGCTCTCACTCGGGATATGGCTAGCTGAAGAATAGCTCTGTAATATAATCTGAAAATCTTTATTATCCATAAAAAAAAATAACTACTATTTATTTTTCTGTCCTGAGTAAGCTTTTAAAATTTTTCTTACCAATGGATGTCTAACAACATCATTTTCATTAAAATGAATCAATTCTACTTCTTCTATATTAGTCATAATTTCAATAGCATTCTTTAGGCCTGAGTCTTTACCAGGTGCTAGATCAATTTGCGTGATATCACCAGTCACTACTGTTCTAGAGCCGTATCCCATTCTAGTTAAAAACATTTTCATCTGCTCTTTGGTAGTGTTCTGAGCTTCATCTAAAATTACATATGATTCATTTAGCGTCCTACCTCTCATAAAAGCTAGCGGGGCAACTTCAATAACATTCTTATCAATTAAGCGCGAAGTATGCTCAAAGCCTAGCATCTCATATAAAGCATCATAAATAGGTCTCAAATAAGGATCTATTTTTTGTGTCATATCACCCGGAAGAAATCCTAATTTTTCTCCTGCTTCAACAGCAGGCCTAACCAAAATAAGGCGTCTTACTAAATCTGATTCTAGTGCCTCCACTCCTGCTGCAACAGCTAGATAGGTCTTACCAGTACCAGCTGGACCAATACCAAAAACTAAATCTTTCTCTCTCAGAGCAGAGCCATACAATCTCTGATTATGCCCCCTTAAATTAATATCTCTTCTTCTTGTGTGAAAAGTAATTTTTTCTTGTTGTATTCCATTCTCTTCATAATTCTTATTTTTATGCTCTTGTATTGCCATATGTACCTGCTCTATATCTAATACTTCTTTCTGGGATAAAATAAACAGAAATTCTAAAACTCTTTTTCCAATTATGGCACTTTTTTCATCACCAATAACCTGAAAATCATTACCTCTATATCTGATTTCTATATCAAGTTGTTTTTTTATTAAATCTAGATTTTTATCTAATTCACCACATAGATTTAACATATGCTGATGATTATGTAATTCTAAATTAAAAGAGATAGGCTTCACATTTAAATATTAGTTAAGCTACAGATTTACTAGAATCCAAGACAATCCTTCCTCTTAAGCAGTTGGGAAGAGATTCGACAATTACAACATCGACAAATTTTCCTATAAGGCTTTGATTCCCTTGAAAATTAACCCATCTATTATTTTCTGTTCTTCCAGATAATTCTTTATTTGATTTTTTTGAGACCTTTTCTACTAAAATAGTTTGTTTAGAGCCAATCATATTTTCACTTATTTTCTTAGCCTGAGAATTGATTAAATCCTGTAAAATTTTTAACCGATCATGCTTAACCTCTTTAGAAACTGTATCATTAATGTCAGATGCTGGAGTTCCAGGTCTTGGGCTATATACAAAACTATATGAATGATCAAATCCTATTTCTTCAACTAAGTCCATAGTCTGATTAAAATCAAAGTCATCTTCTCCAGGGAAGCCTACAATAAAATCAGAAGAAATAGAAATATTTGGTCTCACTTGTCTTAATCTTGCAATTTTTGATTTATAGCCTGAAACCGTATGCCCTCTCTTCATAAGCTTTAAAATACGATCAGAGCCACTCTGTATGGGTAAATGAAGATGATTTGCGAGCTCCAAAACTTCACCATAAGTATCAATAAGTCTATTTCGAAATTGAACTGGATGAGAAGTAGTAAATCTTAATCTCTCAATACCATCAATCTTCGCAATCATTTTTATTAATGATGATAGGTCTACAAGTTTCTTATCAGGATCATGGTCACGATATGCATTTACATTCTGACCAAGTAGATTTATCTCTTTTACGCCTATTTCTGCTAATCTATTTGCTTCAGATAATACATCATTGAAAGGTCTGCTTACCTCTTCTCCACGAGTAAATGGAACAATACAATAAGTACAATATTTACTGCAACCCTCCATAATTGTTAAAAATGCTGAACTAGGGCTTTTATTGGGCTCAGGAATCTGATCAAATTTCTCCATAGAAGGAAAGCTAACATCAACAACATTAGAATAACCTGATCTTATTTTTTTTATCATCTGTGGAAGACGATGAAGAGTTTGGGGGCCAAAAACTAAATCGACATAAGGTGCTCTTTTTAAAATAGCTTCGCCTTCTTGACTGGCAACACATCCACCAACACCTATAATAGTTTTAGGATTTATCTCTTTTTGAGATCTCCACCTTCCTAGCTGATGAAATACTTTCTCTTGAGCTTTTTCTCTTATAGAACAAGTATTAAGAATTAAAATGTCTGCATCTTCAGGTCTATCAGTTTTTTCAATCTTGAGGCTTTCTTTCAAAATATCATTCATCTTATCAGAATCATATGTATTCATCTGACAGCCAAAAGTTTTTATATATACAGAACTTTTAGTCATATGCTAAAAAGGGATATCATCATTAAAATCTTCTGAAGAGCTAGATGGTGAAGAAGTTGCTTCACTCTGATTAGTTTGCTCTTCTGGCATATCTCCAATACTTGCAGATCTACCTCCTAACATTTGAAGTTCATTAGCAATAATTTCTGTAGTCCATCTATCATTACCATCTTTATCTTGCCACTTCCTTGTCCTAAGTTTACCTTCAATATATATTTGTGAACCTTTTTTTAGATACTCAGCAGCTATTTCAGCCAACCTATTAAAAAAAGCAATTCTATGCCACTCAGTCCTATCTTGCTTTTCACCTGTTTCTTTATCCTTCCACGATTCATTTGTTGCTATGCTCACATTTGTAACAGAACTTCCACTTGGCATAGCGGAAGTTTTAGGGTCCGCACCAAGAGTACCAACTAGTATTACTTTATTTATGCCTCTAGCCATAAAATCTCCCTATTTTTAAAATCATTATTAAATCCATTAATTGTTATATAATTGTACGCTTTAGCTTAATTAAAGGCACATAAATTTACAATTAAATATGAAGAATTCCCAACTAAAAAACCAAATATGTGTAAAGGGCGCTAGAACTCATAATTTAAAAAATATTGATGTTACTCTTCCCAGAAATAAACTTGTTGTAATAACAGGCCTATCAGGCTCAGGAAAATCATCTCTTGCTTTTGATACTCTATATGCTGAAGGGCAAAGGAGATATGTAGAATCACTCTCAACTTATGCCAGACAATTCCTATCTGTTATGGATAAGCCAGATGTTGAACATATAGAAGGGTTATCACCAGCTATCTCAATTGAACAAAAATCAACATCTCATAATCCTAGATCAACAGTTGGAACAATAACTGAAGTATATGACTATCTTAGATTGCTTTTTGCTCGAGCTGGAATACCACATTGCCCTAATCATAAAAAAATAAAACTACAAGCACAAAATATATCAGAAATGGTAGACACAGTTTTAAAATTTGAAAGCAATACTGAAATACTTTTATTGGCTCCAATAGTTAATAGAAAAAAAGGAGAGCATGAAAATATTATTTCTGAATTAAAAATAAAAGGATTTATAAGGGCAAGAATAAATGGCCAAATTATAGATCTGGAAGCTGCTCCTAAACTAAAGCTACATCAGAAAAATACTATAGAAGTAATAGTCGATAGGTTAAAAATAAAAAAAGAAATAAAATTAAGGCTGGCCGAATCATTTGAGACAGCATTAGAATTATCTAATGGTGTAGCAAAAGTTCTAGTTTCTGAAAAAAAAGAGGGTAAAGAGTTCCTTTTTTCAAATAAATTCTCATGTCCGCTTTGCGAATTTAGCATAGCTGAACTTGAGCCTAGATTATTTTCTTTTAATAGCCCTTCTGGTGCCTGTATAGATTGTGATGGTCTTGGTATTAGTAGTTTCTTCGACCCAAATCTTGTAGTTAGTAATCAAGATATTTCTATTGCTGGAGGAGCAATAAGAGGATGGGATAAGAAAAACTCTTATGCTTTTGACTTATTTCATTCTCTAGCTAAGCATTACTCCTTTGATATTGAGAAACCTTATAAAATGATTCCAAAAAAAATTAAGGATATTATTCTGTATGGAAGTAATGATGAAATTATAGAATTTATATACTCTTCAGAAAGCGGTGACAATGTTAAAAAAAGACATACTTTTGAAGGAATAATTCCAAATATGGAAAGGAGGTATAAAGAAACAGAATCATTTAGAGTTAGAGAAGAGCTATCTAAGTATCAAAATACTAATCTATGCAATTCGTGTGATGGTACCAGGTTAAACGAATCTGCTAGAAGTGTTTACATAAAAAACATGATTATCTCTAATGTAACTTCTTTATCTATATCCCAGGCAATCAATTTCTTCAATAATTTAAAAATTACAGGGTGGAGAAAAATTATAGCTGAAAAAATAATAAAAGAAATCAAAGATAGGCTAAGTTTTCTATCAGATGTTGGTCTAGGATACTTAACACTAAATAGAAGTGCCGAAACCTTATCAGGTGGCGAATCTCAAAGAATTAGATTAGCTAGCCAAGTTGGATCTGGTCTTGTTGGAGTGATGTATATTTTAGATGAGCCTTCAATCGGGCTTCACCCAAGAGACCATAGAAAACTACTAAAAACACTTTTTAAACTTAGAGATTTAGGGAATAGCATTCTTATTGTAGAGCATGATATGGAGACAATTCTATCAGCTGATTTCGTTGTAGATATAGGGCCTGGAGCAGGTGTCCACGGAGGTGAGGTTGTAGCTATTGGTAGTATTAATAATATAAAAGAAAGCTCCAAATCGATTACAGGAAAATACATCTCTGGCAAGCTCAAAATAGAAAAGCCTTCATGCAATAATCAATATGACAATAATAACTTAATAGAAATTAAAGGAGCAAAAGGTAATAACCTAAAAAATATTGATGTAGCCTTTCCTATAGGGCTAATTACATGCATAACTGGAGTATCAGGATCTGGCAAAAGTACTTTAATAAATGAAACTCTCTATAAAATAGCTTCAAATAAAGTTAATAAATCTAACTATAATGCTGCCACTTATAAAAAAATTTCTGGTCTCGAAAAAATACAAAAAGTTATTGATATTAGCCAAAGCCCTATAGGTAGGACACCGCGATCTAATCCTGCTACATATACTGGTCTATTTACACAAATTAGAGAGTTATTCTCTATCACTAAAGAATCTAGATCTAGGGGTTATAAACCTGGAAGATTTAGCTTTAATGTCAAGGGTGGAAGATGTGAAGGCTGTCAAGGAGATGGAGTTATTAAAGTAGAAATGCACTTCCTTCCAAATATTTATGTTTCCTGTGATGCTTGTGAAGGAAAAAGGTATAATCGAGAAACGCTAGAAATTCTTTATAAAGGGAAAAATATTTATGAAGTTTTAGATCTAACAGTAGAAGATGCGTTAGTTTTTTTTAAAAATATCCCTCAAGTCTATAAACGTCTAGATACTTTAACGGCTGTTGGGCTTAATTATATAAAACTAGGGCAAAATGCTACCACTCTATCTGGTGGTGAAGCTCAAAGAATAAAATTAGCTAAAGAACTATCCAAAAGAGATACAGGTTCAACTTTATACTTACTAGATGAGCCTACAACAGGCTTACATATGCATGATATAGCACAACTTCTTAAGGTTTTATATAAGCTACGAGATAAAGGAAATACAATAGTAATAATCGAACATAATCTAGAAGTAATAAAAACAGCTGATTGGATTATTGATCTAGGCCCTGAAGGTGGGAATGAAGGAGGAGAAGTAGTAGCTTATGGGACACCCGATCAAATCATACTTAATAAAAAATCATACACAGGAAAATATCTAAAAAAAATAATTTAATTCCTTCAAGATAAATGTCTTATTCCTATTGCAGATCTTATTTTTTTTATATTTTTTACACTAAATTCTCTAGCCTTAATTGATCCTTCCATTAATATTTTTTCAATATATGATTTATCTTGAATAATTTTACTATACTCTTTTCTATAATCTTTAAGATGATTATTAAGATGTTCAAATAAAACATTTTTTGCCTCTCCCCATGAAATACCATCGATAAGATTTTTTCTATATTCATCAACTGCTTTTTTATCAGAAAAAGATTTAAAAATAGAGAAAAGAGTGCTAGATGATGGATCCTTAGGTTCACCGGGTTCTTTAGAATCTGTTTTGATTCTCATTATCAGTTTTTTTAAGTTCTTCTCTTCAACAAACATTGGTATTGTATTATTATAACTTTTAGACATCTTCCTACCATCAAGGCCCGGAATAATTGAATTAGTTTCTCCTATAATAGCTTCAGGTATATTAAATATTTCACCGTAATGGTGATTAAATCTATTAGCTATATCTCTAGCCATTTCAATATGTTGTAACTGATCCTTACCTACAGGAATTTTATTAGCATTGAAAGTTAAAATATCTGCAGCCATTAATATTGGATAACAATATAGGCCCATATTAATTCCCTTATCAATATCTTTATTATCTAAATCTTGATTTTCAGATATGCTGGATTTGTATGCATGAGCTCTATTCATTAACCCCTTAGCAGTAAAACAAGATAGTATCCAATTAAGCTCCATTATCTCTGGAATATCAGACTGTCGATAAAATATACTATCAGATTTAAGACCAACTGCTAGCCAGCTAGCAGCAATCTGAAAAGTAGAATCAGTTATTTTTTCAGCTTCTTTACTCTTCACCAAGGAATGATAATCGGCAATAAGAAAAAAACTTTCTACATCACTTTTTTCACTTGCTTCAATAGAAGGTTTAATTGCGCCTACATAATTGCCTAAATGCGGCATCCCTGTAGTTGTAATTCCTGTTAAAACTATATCATTCATTCTCAATAACCTTTCGCAAAACCATCTTTTCTGGATTCAGAAGCTCCATAGTACATTTTTTTATTTTGATCCAAAAGTATTGCTTGATAACCACCAAATAGTGGACCTCCTCTTTCTTGCAAAACTAACTTATGTCCCATACTTTCAAGGTTATCTAAATCTGCTATTTCAAAACCAGGTTCTAGAAATATTTTCCCACCATCAGTCATAACATCTCCAGTTGGATTACTTGATCCTTCATGACGAAATCTTGGCATATCTCCAGCTGCTTGAATATCCATTCCAAAATCTAGATGATTAGTAAGCACCTGAACCTGCCCTTGAGGCTGCATATCAGCACCCATCACACCAAAACTCATATAAGGTTGATTATCCTTAGTAACAAATGCTGGAATAATAGTATGAAATGGTCTTTTTGACGGCGAATAAGCATTTCTATGTCTAGTATCTAAATTAAATAATTCCCCTCTATTATGAAAAACAAACCCTAAATCCTCTAATATAATTCCAGAGCCCATACCTCTAAAATTACTCTGAATTAGAGAAATCATGTTACCTGATCTATCTGCGACTGTTAAGTAAACTGTATCTCCTTTTGATAGCTCCTCTGGGTCTCCATAACTAAGCATAGTAGATGCTTTATGCAAATTAATTAATTTTCTTCTTTCTTTTGCATAATCCTTAGATATTAGCTGTGCAATTGGAATATTGGAAAATTCTGGATCTGAGTAATAATAAGATCTATCTTCAAAAGCTATTTTTTTAGCTTCAACTAGAAGATGAATATGATCAGCTGATCCCCACGATAAACTATTTAAATCAATATCTTCTAATATATTCAGCATCTGTAAAACTGTTAACCCTTGACTATTTGGGGGTAATTCCCATACATCATAACCTTTATAATTTGAAGAAACTGGCTCGACCCAATCTGAAGAATGACTCAATAAATCTTCTTTTCTCAAGTAACCGCCATTATCCCTCATAAATTGATCTATCTTATCTGCTAACATTCCACCATAAAATTCATCTCTTCCATTCTTAGCTATTAACTCATAAGTTTTTGCTAACATCGGGTTTCTAAATAAATCTCCAGATTGAGGAATATTTCCATTCGGAGCATAGATAGATTTAAATCCAGGATACTTGCCAAGCCTTTGAACCTCTAGTTTCCATTCCTCAGCAATTACTTTTGTTAAATAAAAACCATTATTAGCGTATGATATTGAAGGTTCCATTAGTTCAAAAAAATCAAGCTTTCCGAACTTATTATGCAAAGAAAACCAACCATCAACAGCGCCAGGAACTGTTATTGGTAAAAAACCGCAAGAAGGTATTTTCTCTAACCCAAAAGATAATATCTTATCCAAAGTAAGTGATTTAGGAGATCTTCCACTAGCATTTAGCCCATGTAGTTTTGACGACTTAGAATCCCAAATTATTGCAAAAAGATCTCCGCCTATGCCTGCTCCAGTTGGTTCCATTAACCCAAGTATTGCATTAGCTGCAATAGCTGCATCTACAGCACTGCCTGATTTCTTTAGGATGTTGATAGCAACTTCAGTTGCAATAGGATGGCTGGTAGCAGCCATTCCATTACTTCCAGTTGCGAGAAATTTTTTTATGTCGGTGAATCCTCTGGTTGATCTAATAACTGGACCAAGGCCATAGGTGCAGAATCACCAGATCTAAAACCAGTTTTCAAAATCCTAAGATAACCTCCTGGTCTATCTTTATATCTTGGACCTAATTCTTCAAATAACTTTCCTACTGCTTTTTTATCTCTTACTCTTGAAAAAACAAGTTTTCGCCTTGCAGCCCCATCCTGCTTTGCTAAAGTAATTAAAGGCTCTATTACTTTCCTTAACTCTTTGGCTTTTGGTAAAGTAGTTTTTATTGTTTCATACTCAATAAGTGAAGACACCATATTTCGATACATAGCCTTCCTATGTGATGAGTCTCTACCGAGCCTTCTTCCAGATTTTCTATGACGCATCTAAATCTACTCCAAATATCACTATAAAGAAAGTGGGGGAGCAATAATGGTTTCTTTAACGAGATCAGCTGGAGGCCAATTCTCTAATACCATACCTAAAGTCAAGCCATGCTTGGCAAGAACTTCTTTAATTTCAGTTAAAGACTTCTTACCCAAGTTTGGTGTTCTTAGTAGCTCAACTTCGGTTCTCTGAACAAGATCACCTATATAATTTATCTGTTCTGCTTTTAAACAGTTAGCTGATCTAACAGTCAACTCTAATTCATCAACTGGTCTAAGTAATGCTGGCTCAATAAACACCTCTTCCTCTTCTAAACTTGACTCATCTTCAGTTTCAAGGTCAACAAAAACATCCAGCTGACCTTTTAATATACTTCCAGCCCTTCTTATTGCATCTTCTGGATCAATAGTGCCATTAGTTTCTAGCTCGACAATTAATTTATCAAGGTCTGTTCTTTGCTCAACCCTTGCACTTTCAACATTATAGGTTACTTTCTTAATTGGGCTAAAAGTTGCGTCAAGCTGAAGTCTACCTGTTTGTTGGACGCTTTCATCAGAAAGCTGATTAATTGCTGGTCTATAACCTCTACCATGATCAATCTTTAATATGGCATTAATCTCACCCTCTTCTGTAAGATTAGCAATTACATGATCAGGATTCATAATCTCTAAATTATGATCACATATGATATCACCAGCTGTGACTTTTCCAGGACCTTTCTTGCTAAGTTTCAAATCTACAGTTTTTTTAGTATCCATTTTTATAGCAACTTCTTTTAGATTTAAAAGTATTTCTACTAGATCCTCATTAACACCCTGAATAGTAGTATACTCATGAAGTGCTCCTTCAATCTCAACTTCTACAATCGCAGCTCCTGGTAAAGAAGATAAAAGCACTCTCCTTAACGCATTGCCTAGTGTATGCCCAAAGCCTCTCTCGAAAGGCTCTATAACAACCTTCGCGTGATTTTCTTCAATAGACTGAACCCTAACTCCTTTAGGTCTTAAAAACTCATTTGCTAATTGCTCCATTTTGCCTTCCTTTTTTTATTTACTTAGAATAAAGTTCAACAACTAAATTCTCATTGATATCAGGGAGAATTTCTTCTCTCTCCGGTAGGGATCTTAAAGTACCTTCCATTTTCTTATCATCTACTTCCACCCAATCTGGCATGCCTACTTGAGAAGCTATATCCATTGCAGCTTTTATTCTCATCTGACTTTTAGCTCGATCTCTTATTGATATTTTGTCACCAGCTTTAAGTTGATAAGAAGGAATATTAACAATATCTGAATTAACCTTAATTCCTTTATGGCTCACTAACTGGCGTGCCTCCGCTCTAGTTGAAGCAAAACCCATCCTATACACTACATTATCTAGACGAGCTTCGAGCATTTTTAAAAGATTTTCACCTGTTGATCCTGTGCCTCTTGCTGCTTTCTTGTAATAATTCCTAAAAGGTCTCTCCAAGACACCATACATTCTTCTTAGTTTTTGTTTCTCACGAAGCTGAAGCCCATAATCGGAGAGCCTACCCCTTCTCTTTCCTTGACCACCAGGAGGAACATCTATCTTGCATTTTGATTCCAGAGGTCTGATACCGCTCTTAAGAAATAAGTCGGTGCCCTCCCTTCTAGAAAGTTTGCTCTTTGGACCTGTATATCTTGCCATATTGCTATATCCCTTTGTTATACACGACGTCTTTTAGAAGGACGACAACCATTATGTGGTATTGGTGTAACATCATCTATTTTTGTAACTTTAAAGCCAGCTATACTTAATGCCCTTACTGCTGACTCTCTCCCAGGGCCTGGGCCCTTAACCCTAACTTCCAAATTTTTAACGCCGTATTCTTTAGCAGCATTTCCTGCTTTCTCTGATGCAACTTGAGCTGCAAAAGGCGTACTTTTTCTAGAACCTCTAAACCCACATCCCCCAGCTGTTGCCCAAGAAAGAACATTGCCTTGACGATCTGAAATAGTGATAATCGTATTATTAAACGAAGCATGAATGTGAGCTACCGCATCAACCACGTGACGATTACTTTTTTTCTTTACCTTTGTAGGCTGTTGAGCCATATTATCTCCTTAAAAAAACTATTTTCTAACTGGCCTTTTTGGACCTTTCCTTGTTCTTGCATTGGTTTTAGTTCTCTGTCCATTGAGAGGCAATCCTCTTCTATGTCTAATACCTCTATAACAACCTAGATCAAGCAATCTTTTAATATTCATTGCAGTTTCTCTTCTAAGGTCACCCTCAATAGGGAACTTTGCAATGATATCTCTGAGCTTAGAAACTTCTCCTTCACTCAAATCTTTAACTTTAATAGAAGGATCAACCTCAGCCATTTTGCACGCTAGACGAGCTCTGTTAATGCCAACACCAAAAATATCTGTTAATGCTATAGATATATGTTTATTTTCAGAAATATTAATACCTGCAATTCTTGCCATTATATTTACCTCATCCTTGTCTTTGCTTATGCCTTTTCTCAACACTGCATATAACTCTTAAAACGCCATTCCGACGAATTACTTTACAATGTCTACACATTTTCTTAACTGAAGCTCTAACTTTCATAACTTATCCGAAATTACCTAACACCATGAAGATTTGCTTTTTTAAGCAACCCCTCATATTGGTGACTCATCATATGGGCCTGGAGCTGTGACATAAAATCCATTGTTACGACCACTATTATTAACAAAGAAGTTCCACCAAAATAAAATGGAATATTGAAATTTAAAATCATAAATTCTGGAAGTAAACAAACAGCTGTTATATAAATAGCGCCCCAGAAAGTTAATTTAGTTAAAACTTTATCAATATATTCTGCAGTTTGTTGCCCAGGCCTAACTCCTGGAATAAAAGCACCTGATTTTTTCAAATTATCAGCAGTTTCTTTAGCATTAAAAACTAAAGAAGTATAAAAGAAACAAAAAAACATAATTAAACCAGCATAAATTGCAATATAAAGAGGCTGCCCAGGTGATAATCTAGCAGCAACTAATTGTAACCAAGACACTGACTGGCTAGTGCCAAACCAGCTAGCAATAGTAGCAGGAAAGAGAATAAGGCTGGATGCAAAAATAGGTGGAATTACGCCTGACATATTTATCTTAAATGGTAAATGGGAAGTCTGTCCAGCATACATTCTTCTACCTTGTTGTCTCTTAGCATAATTAACTGCAATTCTTCTTTGAGCCCTCTCCATATAAACAACAAATGATGTGACACCAAGTAATAAAATACCTAAAATAAAAGGCATAGCTTGATTCATTCCTCCATTACTAACTAGTTCTAGGGTCCCCCCTATTGCAGATGGTAGTCCTGAAATTATACTGGCCAAGATAATCATTGAAATACCATTACCAATACCTCTTTCTGTGATCTGTTCACCTAACCACATCAAAAACATAGTTCCTGTTACAAGAGTAACTGCAGCTGTTAATACAAAACCTGTACCAGGATTTATCACTACATTTTGATTTTGCAATGCGGTAGCTGCTGCCATAGATTGAAAGGAAGATAGAATAACTGTTCCATATCTTGTGTATTGCGTAATTTTTCTTCTTCCCGATTCTCCTTCCTTTCTCAATTGACCCAAACTAGGAACAACATGAGTAGCCATTTGCATTATAATTGAGGCTGAAATATAGGGCATTATCCCTAAAGCAAATATTGAAAGCCTTGACAAAGCTCCTCCAGAAAACATATTAAACATGCTCAATATTGTTCCTGACTGCTGCTCAAAGAACTGCTCTAATGCAAGTGGATCAATTCCAGGAACAGGGATGAAAGTTCCAATTCGATAGACAATAAGGGCCCCAAGAAGAAAAAATATCCTCTGACGAAGCTCGCTGAATCTTGATGCGTCTCCTAAAATCGTAGCTGGATTAGCTGGATTCGAATTAGCCATCTTTTGACTCCAATTCTATACTACCTCCAAGTCCTTCAATTACTTTTTTTGCTCCTGAAGTAACCTTGATTTCTTTATTAATTTTCACTACTTTATCTAACTTACCAGATAGTATTATTTTCACTTCTTTCGTATATCTTGAAATAATCTTTGCCTGCTTAAGAGTTTCTAAATTGACATTTTCTTCTTTTACTAAAGATAGCTCATGCAATCTTACTTCTTCCTTTAAATACGCCCCTCTTGAATAAAATCCTATTTTTGGAAGTCGCCTCTGCAAGGGCATTTGTCCTCCTTCAAATCCAACCTTATGAAAGCCACCAGATCGGGATCGCTGTCCTTTCATTCCTCTTCCCGCTGTCTTACCTTGTCCAGCAGAAATACCTCTACCAACTCTCTTAGATTTCTTTCTACTTCTAGCTGCTGGCTTTAATGTATTTAACCTCATCTAAATAACCTCTACCCGTAATAGATATGAAACCTTATTTATCATTCCTCTATTTTCAGGTGTATCTTGAACTTGAACAGACTGATGAATTTTTTTTAATCCTAAGCCTAAAAGGCACTCTAGATGACCAGGAGTCCTTCCATATTTGCTTTTAACTAAAGTTACTTTTAAATTTTTTTCTTTATTAGCCATACGAAAATATCATCCAATAATCTCTTTAATTGATTTCTGACGTTTTTCTGCTATCTCTTTTGGTGACCTCATTTTTATTAAGGCATTAACAGTAGCTTTAACGACATTAATTGGATTTCTCGATCCATAACTTTTTGCTAAAACATTTTTTACTCCAGCACATTCAAAAACCGCTCTCATTGCACCACCAGCGATAATTCCTGTTCCCTCAGAAGCAGGCTTCATAAAAACATAAGTTGCACCATGCCTACCTCTTAAGTTGTACTGTAATGTAGATTCTTTCAAGTTAACGGTTTGGATAGTTTTTCTAGCAGACTGCATTGCTTTCTGAATAGCTAGAGGTAATTCTCTTGCTTTACCATATCCATAACCAATCTGGCCTTCACCATTACCCACAACTGTCAAGGCAGTAAACCCAAACTGTCTTCCTCCCTTAACAACCTTTGAGACTCTATTAACTGAGACAAGTTTTTCTTGAAATTCCTCTATTTTTTCCATGAATTATTAACCTCAAATAACACTAAAAATTTAAGCCTGCTTCTCTTGCAGCCTCTGCTAGAGCCTTAACTCGACCATGATATTTAAATCCCGACCTATCAAAAGCAACTTTTTCTATACCCTTAGATTTGCTCTTTTCAGCTATCAATTTACCCACTAAAGCCGCTGCCTCCTTATTAGAAGTTAAAGATAAGTCTTTCTTAATTTCTCTACTAATTGTTGATGCAGTAGCAATGATGCTTTGACCATCTGATGAAATAATTTGAGCATATATATGTCTAGGTGTCCTATGAACAGACAAAGAAGAAATATCTAACTCTCTTATTCTAGCTCTTGTTTTCTTAGCCCTTCTTTTTCTCATATCTTTTTTATTCATAAATATACCCTATTGCTTCTTAACTTCTTTAAGAATAATCTGTTCATCAGCATATCTAACGCCTTTTCCTTTATAGGGTTCAGGTGGTCTATATGCTCTAATTTCTGCTGCAGCTTGGCCTACTTTCTGCCTATCAATACCTTTTACTATTATTTCAGTCTGAGAAGGGGTTTCTATTGTAATGCCTTCGGGCACTTCATAAACTACTGGATGTGAAAAACCTAAACTCAAATTTACTTTATTTCCTTGAGCGCTTGCTCTATAGCCAACTCCAACAAGTTGTAATTTTTTTTCATAGCCTTCTGTTACCCCTACAATCATATTCTTAATCAGTACAGCTGTTGTTCCTGATATAGCTCTAGCAAATTTTGTATCAGTTTTTCGATCAATCCTTATTTGATTATCCTCCATAATAATGCTCAAATCTGGATGATAATCTATAGAAAGAGATCCTTTTGGTCCCTTCAAACTTATGATAGTGCCGCTTGAACTAAACTCAACCCCATCTCTAATAACTATAGGCGTTTTAGCTAATCTAGACATGCGTCGTTATCCTTAAGAAACAAAACATAAAACTTCTCCGCCATGACCACTACTTCTAGCTTCTTTGTCGCTCATAACTCCCCTTGAGGTTGATATAATAGCTACTCCAAGACCACCTTGAACGCTTGGTAAATCACCAACATTAGAAAATAGTCTTAATCCTGGCCTACTAGCTCTTTGAATTTTTTCAATCACTGGTTCACCATTATGATATCTAAGCATGATTTCCAAAATAGATTTAGTAGAAGAATTATCTACTTTTACTGCATCTATGTAGCCTTCTTTCTCCAGAACATTAGCAATAGCCACCTTAATAGTAGAAGAAGGCATACTTACAGAAAGCTTCCTTGCTTTTTGTCCGTTTCTAATTCTTGTTAACATATCAGAAATAGGATCAGTCATACTCATTAAATCAATCTCCTTTTAATTACCAGCTGGCCTTAGATAATCCTGGTATTTCACCTTTCATAGTCGATTCTCTAAGCTTATTCCTAGCCAGACCAAATTTTCTTGTATAGCCATGAGGTCTTCCAGTGATAGAGCATCTATTTCTTTGCCTACTCGGACTTGAATCCCTTGGTAAGGATTGTAATTTTACCTGAGCAATATGTTTTTCCTCATCAGTTGCATTTATATCTAATATCACCTTTTTATACTCAGTTCTCTTAGTAGAATATTTTTTTGCTAATTCTGCTCTCTTTATTTCTCTTTCGATCATTGCTTTTTTTGCCATATCTTGCCCCTATTAATTCTTAATTGGAAATTGGAACGCATCTAGAAGCAACCTTCCTTCATCATCATTCCTAGCAGAAGTTGTAATAGCAATGTCGAGTCCTCTCATTGAGCTAACTTTATCAAAATCAATCTCAGGAAAGACAATCTGCTCCTTAACTCCAACATTATAGTTACCAAAACCATCAAAAGACTTTGGGCTAAGCCCTCTAAAATCTCTAAATCTTGGAATTGTTATATTAATCAGTCGATCTAAAAATTCATACATGATTTCTCGTCTTAAAGTTACTTTACAGCCTATAGGAAAACCAGCTCTTAATTTAAATGTGGCTACACTGATACGGGCCTTACACAAAATAGGCTGTCTACCTGTTATCAGTTTCAACTCATTTGCTGCTTGCTCTAAAGCTTTTCTGTCAGATATGGCTTCTCCAACTCCCATATTCAAAGTAATCTTATTTATTCTTGGAACAGCCATAGGATTCTTTACACTTAATTTTTCCATAAGCATAGGTACGACTTCTTTATGGTAATAATCTTTTAATCTTGCCATCTAATTATCCAAAACCTCATCATTAGATTTAAAAAAACGAACTTTTTTTCCATCCCCTAAAGAGCGAATACCAACTCTATCTGGCTTATCAGTAGAAGGGTTATATAACATTATGTTAGAAATATCGATTGCCATTTCTTTCTCAATAATTCCTCCTGCTATTCCAGCATTTGGATTTGGCTTTTGATGTTTTTTCACAATATTAATACCTTCAACAACTACCCTATCATCATCTAATACTTTAATAACTTGACCACGCTGGCCTTTATCCTTTCCAGCTATAACAACCACATCATCACCTTGTCTTATTCTATTCATAATTATTCCTATAACACTTCTGGAGCCAAAGAAATAATTTTCATAAACTTATTAGTCCTTAACTCACGTGTTACGGGTCCAAAAATCCTTGTTCCTACTGGCTCAAGGCGAGGATTAAGCAATACTGCTGCATTATTATCAAAACGAATCAAAGATCCATCAGATCTGCGAACACCGAAACTAGTTCTTACAACTACTGCATTATAAATTTCACCCTTCTTGACCCTACCTCTGGGTATAGCATCTTTAACAGCTACTTTGATAACATCACCTATAGAAGCGTATCTCCTTTTTGAGCCTCCTAGGACCTTTATGCACATTACTTTTCTGGCTCCACTATTATCAGCAGCATTTAAGATTGTTTCTGTTTGTATCATAATAAAAAACCTTTCATTAAAATAATTAGTACTGCCTAGTTTAAAATTTCCACAACCTGCCAAGATTTTCTTTTAGAAACTGGCTTAATTTCTCTAATAGAAATAACATCTCCAACATTGCATGAGTTATCAGGATCATGAACCAAAATTTTTGTTGTTCTTTTAACAAACTTACCATAAACGGGATGTTTTATTAGCCTCTCAATTTCAACTAGCATACCTTTATCTAAAGAATTACTAACTACCTTTCCAACGATAGTTTTAGGTGATACTTTCTGATCAGCAGCCTCTGTTGAAGTAGAAATGTTTTCAGTAGTTTCTTGCTCTAACATCTAATTAATCCTTCTTATCTTCCAATAGATTTTTACGTTCTGATTGAATAGTTTTAATCCTAGCTATATCTTTTCTTATTTTTCCAAAAAGGTTTGGTTTAACTCCCTGACCAGATGCAGACTGAACTCTAAGATCAAACTGTTCCTTTCTTAATTTAAGCAACTCATTTTCTAGCTTTACATCGTCCATATCTCTTATTTCATTAGTTTTCATTATGAAGCTTGCCTTACAACAAAAGTTGTCTCCACAGGTAACTTAGAAGCTGCAAGATCAAACGCTTCTCTTGCTATCTCCTCTTCTACACCTGACATTTCATAAAGAACACTACCTGGTTGTACTAATGCAACCCAATATTCAACATTACCCTTACCTTTACCTTGTCTTACTTCTAAAGGCTTCTTTGTGATAGGCTTATCAGGAAAAACCCGTATCCAAATTTTTCCTCCTCGCTTAATATGTCTTGTCATTGCTCTTCTGGCTGATTCGATCTGTCGAGATGTAAGCCTTCCTCTAGCAAGAGCTTTAAGTCCATACTCACCAAAATCTACGCTGTTAGCTCTTTGAGCAAGGCCTCTGTTCCTTCCCTTATGCTGTTTTCTATATTTTGTTCGTTTAGGTTGTAACATTTTTATTCAGCCTTAAGATCACTTGAAATTTTGCTTACATTTGTATCCAAATCAGAAGAATCAAATACTTCACCAGTAAAAATCCACACTTTAACACCAATAATTCCGTAGGTAGTTTGAGCCTCAGCTAAACCATAATCTATGTTTGCCCTAAATGTATGAAGAGGGACTCTGCCTTCTCTATACCACTCTGACCTAGCAATTTCAGCGCCATTCAGCCTACCCGATACTCTAACCTTTATCCCACCAGCTCCAATTCTCATTGTGTTTGTAACAGCTCTCTTCATAGCCCTTCTATATTGAATACGCTTTTCAAGTTGTTGAGCTATTCCTTCAGCTACTAGCTGAGCATCAACTTCTGGCTTCCTTATCTCAGCTATATTTAATCTGACATCCGGCAATACCATACCTAAAAACTTTGCTACCTGAATACGAAGTTTCTCAATATCTTCGCCTTTTTTTCCTATAACTATGCCTGGTCTAGCTGTATAAATAGTTATATTCGCTTTATTAGCTGGTCTATCAATTTGTATACGACTTACAGATGCATCTTTTAATTGTTCTTTAAGGAATTCTCTAATCTGATAATCTTGATGAATAAAAGTAGGAAAATCTTTTGATGTGGCATACCATTTAGATGACCAATCTTTAGTTATTCCTAATCTAATTCCTACTGGATGTACTTTTTGTCCCATAACTATTCCTTACTAGAAACTTTAACCGTAATATGGCTATTACGTTTAATTATTTGATTGCCTCGCCCTTTAGCACGAGCCCTAAATCTTGTGAAAGAAGGAGCATCTCCAACCATCACTGATGAAACTTTTAAATTATCAATATCTGCCCCATCGTTATTTTCTGCATTTGCAATTGCTGACTCTAAAATTTTTAAAACAATGTTTGACGCTTTTTTTGTACTAAACTTAAGAACATTAAGTGCATGTGATACTGACTTACCCCTTATCTGATCTGCAACTAATCTACATTTCTGTGGCGAAATTCTGGCATATCTTAAAGTTGCTCTAGTTTCCATAAATACCTCTCAAAAGCTACTTAGCCTTTCTGTCACCAGAGTGACCCTTAAATGTCCTAGTTACAGCAAACTCTCCTAATTTATGTCCAACCATATTTTCTGAAATTAGTATAGGGACATGCTGTCTTCCGTTATGAATAGATATAGTCAATCCAACCATTTCTGGGACAACCATAGATCGCCTTGACCAGGTCTTTATAGGCTTCCTATCATTATTTGCTACAGCCTTATCAACTTTTATCATAAGGTGATTATCTACAAATGGTCCTTTTTTAAGTGATCTTGGCATAAAATCTTCCTATTACCTCTTGCTTCTATTTCTTACAATCATATTATTTGTTCTTTTATTGCTCCTAGTTTTAAAACCTTTAGTTGGCAAACCCCATGGTGATACTGGATGTCTGCCTCCAGAAGTTCTTCCTTCTCCTCCACCATGAGGATGATCAATAGGATTCATTGCTACTCCTCTAACAGTTGGGCGAATACCCCTCCATCTATTAGCTCCGGCTTTACCAATCTTAATTAAGTTGTGTTCATAATTTCCTACCTCGCCAATAGTTGCTCTACAAGAAAAATGAATCTTTCTCATCTCTCCTGATTTAAGTCTTATCGTTGTATAACTACCCTCCCTAGCTACTAACTGTGCTGAACCACCTGCACTTCTAACTAGTTGAGCGCCCTTTCCAGCCTTCATTTCTATACAATGAATAAGAGTACCAACAGGAATATTCTTTAGAGGTAAGCAATTGCCAGGTTTAATAGAAGATTCTGGACCAGATTGAACCTTATCTCCTTTCTTCAAATTCTTTGGAGCAATTATATATCTTCTCTCCCCATCTTCATAAAGTATAAGAGCTAAATTAGCGCTCCTATTAGGGTCATACTCTATCCGCTCTATCTTTCCAAATACACCATCCTTATTTCTCTTAAAATCAACCACTCTAATATGACGTTTGTGTCCACCTCCCCGATGTCTAGTAGTTATTCTTCCACTACTATTTCTTCCACCAGTGCTTGATGTAGCCTTTACTAAAGGAGAATAAGGTTTACCTTTATGTAGATCATCCCTTATCTGCCTTACTACAAATCGTGAGCCTGGAGATGTTGGTTTAGATTTTCTTAAAGCCATTTTTTCACTCAATAAAAATAAAATTATGCACTAGAACTAAAATCAATATTGTCATCCTTCGAAAGCTTTACATATGCCTTCTTCCAAGACTTAAGCCTACCTTTAGTTTGCCCATGCCTTCTTTCTTTACCTTTCATATTTATAACAGTCACATTTTCAACTTTGACCTCAAAGTACATCTCAACTGCCTCTTTAATATCTCTCTTCGTAGCATCTGTTCTTACCTTAAAAACAACCTGATTACTTTTCTCAGAAATAAAAGAAGCTTTTTCTGAAATGTGGGGAACATCGATAATTTTATATAAATGTTCTTTTCTAATTACTGAAGTCATGACAATCGCCCCTCTAAAAGTTTTATAGAAGCTAATGTCATAATAACTTTCTCATGGTTAATTAAGCTAACAAGATCAACTGAATGAGCTTCTAAAACACTCACACTAATTAGATTTCTTGAAGCGAGAGAAAGGTTTTCGTCTAATCCTTCTGTCACAATTAAAACGCTAGATAAGTTCAGTTTTTCTAATTTCTTTCTTAGTATTTTTGTTTTTGGCTCAGATACATCGAAATTCTTAACGATAATTATCCTGTCTTGTCTAATTAGCTCTGAAATAACTGATTTCATAGCATTGCGATACATCTTTCTATTAACTTTTTTTGCAAAACTTCTTGGCTTAGCTGCGAAAATTTTACCTCCACCAGTAAAAATAGGGCTCCTAATGGTACCTGCTCTTGCTCTTCCTGTACCTTTTTGAGCCCATGGTTTTGCACCGCCACCTCTAACTTCTGCTCTAGTTTTCTGCGCCTTAGTACCAGAACGAGAGGTAGATAAATATGATGTTACTACCTGGTGAATAAGAGGTTCATTATAGGGAATACCAAAAATTGAATCATTCAACTCAAATTTTGTCTCCTTAGCTCCTTCTATAGAAAGCTTCACTGTACTTTCCTTTTTGGTCTAACTAGTAAATAACCACCTGGAGCACCTGGAACACCGCCTTTAATCATTAATAAATTCTTATCTTTATCAACTTTAACAACTTCTAAATTTGAAATTGTTCGGCGAACATTGCCCATTTGACCAGCCATTTTCTTTCCCTTAAAAACTCTTCCTGGGGTTTGGTTTTGACCAATGGATCCGGGAGCTCTATGTGCTAAAGAATTGCCATGGGTAGCATCTTGAGTTTTAAAGTTATGTCTTTTGACTCCGCCTGCAAAACCTTTTCCTTTTGATGTTCCTGTAACACTTATTTTTTCACCATCTTCAAATATATCTACTTTTATATCTGAACCAAGAGTAATTTCTTTTTCATCACTTGGATCTAATCTAAATTCACACAAACCTTCACCAGGCTCAACTCCTGACTTGTTAAAATGTCCTAAATTAGATTTTGATAACTTGCTAGCCTTTTTTTCTCCAAAAGTTACCTGAATCGCATCATAGCCATCAGACTTATCAGTTTTAACTTGGCTTACACGATTAGACAAGGCCTCTATAACAGTAACTGGAATAGATTCCCCTGCTTCAGTAAAAATTCGGGTCATACCGCATTTGCGACCCACTAGACCGATAGGCATTTATTTTTCCCTCATATCCGCACTAAACTAATTCATGACTACTTCTGTCTCAGTGCTTCAGCCAGCTCAAACAATATGATCTGGCAAATAAAGCTTAGCAGGGAGAGTAGCTTCTCCTGTTAAGCAACCAAAAATTCTTAAATCTACTCTAGACTACTTAGCCCAGAGACAAGCAGACAATTCTAACATAATGATTTATATGGTCAAATCTTTAATTTAACTTAATTTGAACATCAACACCCGCAGGGAGCTCTAACCGCATTAGTGCGTCAACAGTCTTATCTGTTGGATCTAAAATATCCATTAGGCGCTTGTGGGTGAGTAATTCATACTGGTCTCGAGCATCTTTATTTACATGAGGTGAAATAAGAATTGTATACCTTTCTATTTTTGTAGGAAGCGGAACTGGCCCTCTAACTGTTGCACCTGTTCTCTTAGCTGTTTCTACAATTTCAGAAGCAGACCGATCTATTAATCTATGATCAAACGCTTTTAATCGAATTCTAATATTCTGGTTAGACATTTACTTTCCTTTAATATTGATCATATTATGTTCTATCTTTGATTACCGAGTCAGCAACATTGCTTGGAACATGATTATACTTATCAAATTCCATAGTATATGTTGCCCTACCCTGGCTCATAGATCTAAGGTCTGTTGCATACCCAAACATCTCTGCAAGAGGAACTTCAGCTTTTATTATTTTTCCAGCTGGGGAATCTTCTAAACCCTGCAATACCCCTCTCCTTCTGCTTAGATCTCCATTAACATCTCCCATATAATCCTCAGGAGTAACTACCTCAACATTCATAATAGGCTCTAATAAAACTGGTTTAGCTTTAACAGCCCCATCCTTAAAAGACATTGAAGCAGCAATTTTAAATGCAACCTCGCTTGAATCAACATCATGGTATGAACCATCGTAGAGAGCTACACGACAGTCAACAACTGGATATCCCGCTATTACACCATTCGACATTTGTTCTTGTATTCCCTTATCAACTGCAGAAATATATTCTCTTGGAACTACGCCTCCAACAATCTCATTCAAAAATTCATATCCTGATCCTGGAGGTAAAGGCTCAATCCTAAGCCAAACATGTCCATATTGACCACGACCACCACTCTGTCTAACAAATTTACCCTCTTGCTCTACTGAAGATCGTATCGTTTCTCTATAAGCAACTTGAGGCTTGCCAACATTTGCCTCTACTCCAAATTCTCTTTTCATCCTATCAACAATTATCTCTAAATGTAACTCGCCCATTCCAGAAATAATTGTTTGCGCCGTCTCTTCATCTGTCTTCACTCTAAAAGACGGGTCTTCTTTGGATAGCTTACTTAAAGCAATACCCATTTTTTCTTGATCAGCTTTTGTTTTAGGTTCAACAGCTACAGAAATAACTGGCTCTGGAAACTCCATTCTCTCTAGGACAATACTATTGCTTGGGTCAACTAAACTATCTCCAGTAGTGACATCTTTCAATCCTACAGCTGCGGCAATATCACCAGCTCGGACCTCTTTAATTTCTTCTCTATCATTAGAGTGCATCTGAAGAATTCTACCAATTCTTTCTTTTTTATCTTTTATAGGGTTATAAACAAAATCTCCAGATGAAAGAATGCCTGAGTAAACTCTGAAAAAAGTTAGGTTTCCAACAAAAGGGTCTGTAGCAATTTTAAATGCTAAAGAAGCAAATGGAACATCATCTGATGAATCTCTCTCTCCTTCTGAATCATCACTTAAGATACCTTTAATTGCTGGTCTCTCAGGAGGTGAAGGTAAATAATCTATAACTGCATCCAATACAGCCTGAACACCTTTATTTTTAAAAGCAGAGCCGCAAAGAACAGGAGTTACCTCTCCAGATAAGCATCTTGCTCTTATGCCTTTTTTTATATCTTCTTCGCTAAGTGATCCTTCTTCTAAATACTTATCTAATAAACTCTCATCGCCTTCAGCAGCAGACTCTAACAGCTTCTCATGCCACTTATCAGCTTCCTGCTTCATAGACTCTGGAATTTCTTCTTCTTTATACTTAATACCTTGAGTCCCATCATCCCAAGCAATAGATTTCATTTTTACTAAATCAATTACTCCCTCAAAATTTTCCTCAGCACCTATGGGTAACTGCATAACTATGGGTATAGCATTTAATCTTTGTTCTATGTGTGATACTACACGTAAAAAATCTGCTCCAGCTCTATCCATTTTATTTACAAAAGCAATTCTCGGAACACTGTATTTGTTAGCTTGTCTCCATACAGTTTCCGATTGTGGCTCAACACCACCTACAGCACAAAATACTGCAACAGCACCGTCAAGAACTTTTAGACTCCTTTCAACTTCAATCGTGAAATCAACATGGCCAGGAGTATCAATAATATTTATTCTATATTCTGGCAAGGATTGATCCATACCTTTCCAAAAACATGTCGTTGCAGCAGAAGTAATTGTTATACCCCTCTCCTGTTCCTGCTCCATCCAATCCATTACAGCAGCACCATCATGAACTTCACCAATCTTATGAGAAACACCGGTATAGAAAAGAACTCTCTCGGTAGTAGTAGTTTTACCAGCATCTATATGAGCCATAATGCCGATATTTCTGTATCTTTCAATTGGTGTTTTTCTAGCCACTTCCTTATCCTTTAATCCACTACCAGCGATAATGAGCAAAAGCTTTATTAGCTTCAGCCATCTTATGTGTATCTTCTCTTTTCTTTACAGCAGTGCCCTTATTTTCTGAAGCATCTAATATCTCATTCGCTAAACGAAGTGACATAGACTTTTCTGAGCGCTTTCTAGCAGCATCAATAATCCATCTCATAGCAAGCGTTTCTCTTCTAACTGGCTTTACTTCAACTGGAACTTGATAAGTTGCTCCCCCAACCCTCCTAGATTTTACTTCAACTGAAGGCTTTATATTATCAAGGGCCTGAACAATTACTTCAAGCGCAAACTCTTCATCTTTATCTAGCTTGCTAGAAATGCTTTTTATTGCATCATAAACAATTTTTTCTGCAACCGATTTTTTGCCACTCTGCATTAACATATTGATAAACTTTGCAAGCCTTTCATTATTATACTTTGGGTCTGGTAAGACTATTCTTTTTGGTGCTTGGTTTCTTCTAGACATTATTATTTACTTATTTTTTATAGATTATATTTAATTTATTTTTTTGGTCGCTTAGATCCATACTTTGATCTACCATTTCTTCTATCTTCAATTCCTGAACAATCAAGGGTTCCTCTAACTACATGGTATCTTACTCCAGGAAGATCTTTCACTCTTCCTCCACGAATTAAAACAACAGAGTGCTCCTGAAGATTATGTCCTTCTCCACCTATATAACTTGTAACTTCAAAACCATTAGTAAGTCGAACTCTTGCAACTTTCCTCATTGCAGAATTAGGTTTTTTAGGAGTAGTAGTATAAACACGAGTACAAACGCCTCTTTTTTGAGGCGAGGCTGATAAAGCAGGAACATTAGTTTTTGCTCTTTTAAATGATCTCGGTTTTTTAACTAATTGATTTGTTGTAGCCATAAAATTATTAATGTACAAGTAAAAAAATAGGGTAAGCGCGAAATTCTATTGGTGATGGCAATAGACTGTCAACTAAATTATTCAAAAACTTAATATTTTTATTCATTATCTTCTGCTTCTTTTCCTTCATCATCTCCAGATAAAGCCTCCACTTCCTCGGATGAAATATCATTCTGGTTCTGATCCTGATTATCAGAATCAAGCTCTTTAAGCTCTTCAGCTAGTATTTCTTCATCACTTTTGATAAATTCTTCATGATGAGCAAAACCAGTACCTGCAGGAATTAATCTACCTACAATCACATTTTCTTTTAGGCCTCTAAGATCATCCTTGATACCTCTAACCGCAGCTTCTGTTAAAACTCTTGTAGTTTCCTGAAAAGAAGCAGCAGAAATAAATGACTCTGTAGCTAAAGAAGCTTTAGTTATACCAAGAAGAATAGGCACAAATTCCGCTGGATTTTTACCTCTAGCTAATATTTTAACATTATTCTCCAACACCCTTGCTTTCTCTAACTGATCGCCTTTTAAATACTTACTATCTCCTGGATCAGTAATTTCAACTTTCCTAAGCATTTGTCTAATAATTACTTCTATATGCTTATCATTAATTTTTACACCTTGTAATCTATAGACTTCTTGAACCTCATGAACAAGGTAATCCGCTAAATTTTCTATTCCTTGTAGTCTTAATATATCATGGGGATTAGGCTCTCCATCAGCTATCACTTCACCCTTAACAACACTCTCTCCCTCAAAAATATTTAAATACCTAAACTTTGGTATTAATAATTCTGATTTCTCACCATCTTCCTTGGTGATAACTAATCTTCTCTTACCTTTAGTCTCTTTACCAAAGCTTGCTGTACCTGTCTCTTCTGCAAGTATGGCTGGTTCTTTTGGCTTCCTTGCTTCAAATAAATCTGCCACTCTTGGAAGTCCGCCTGTTATATCTCTTGTCTTAGATGTTTCTTGTGGCAGCCTCGCTAAAACATCTCCCACAACAACTTTAGACTTACTTTCTTTACTTACAACAGCGCCAGCTGGTAAAGAATACGCAGCAGGAATATCTGTATTAGGAAAAAAGATAGTGTTACCTTTTTTATCTAATAGCTTTGCAGTAGGTTTATAATCAGAACCTAGGCTTCTTTTTGATGAGTCAAGCACTACAGTGCTTGTTATACCTGTTACTTCATCCAACTGAGAAGTGATTGTTACATCGTCAATAAAATCATCAAACTCAATATAACCACTCACTTCAGAAATAATTGGATGGGTATGTGGGTCCCATGAAGCAACTACTTGTCCTGAAACTACCTTATCTCCATCCTTAACTGAAAGCATAGCTCCATATGGCAACTTATACCTTTCTTTCTCTGCTCCAAAATCATCTAAAACACATATCTCTCCTGATCTTGAAGTAGAAACTAGATGTTTATCTTTCTCATGAACAACAGTTTTTAAGTTTTCAATTTTTATATTTCCTTGATTTTTTATTTCAATATTATTTTTAGCTGCGGTTCTAGAAGCTGCACCACCTATATGGAAAGTTCTCATGGTTAATTGAGTGCCTGGCTCACCAATTGACTGCGCTGCTATAACACCAACAGATTCACCCTTATTTACCAAATCACCTCTTCCGAGATCCCTTCCATAACACTTAGCACAAACGCCATGGCGCATAGAACAAGTTATTGCAGACCTAACAAGAACTTGGTCAACAGAATTATTATCTAGCTTGTCAGCTTCTTGCTCATCTAATAAGGTTCCTGCCTCAACTAATAATTCTTTACTTCCGGGCTTCATAATATCTATTGCTGCAACCCTACCTAACACCTTTTCTCTTAATGGCTCTACAATATCTCCTTCTTCTACTAAAGGCTTCATAAGAAGTCCCTCATTGGTTCCACAGTCGATACTTGCAACCACTAAATCTTGAGCTACATCGACTAATCGACGAGTTAAATAACCTGAATTTGCTGTTTTTAATGCTGTGTCAGCTAGACCTTTTCTAGCACCATGGGTTGAAATAAAGTACTGTAAAACATTTAACCCTTCCCTAAAATTAGCTGTGATTGGAGTCTCGATAATTGATCCATCCGGTTTAGCCATTAGGCCTCTCATGCCAGCTAATTGCCTAATTTGTGCAGCTGATCCCCTTGCTCCTGAATCAGCCATCATATAAACAGAATTAAAAGATTCCTGGCTAACCTCTTCGTCTTTAGAATCCTTAACTTTTTCTGTTGATAATTTTTCCATCATTGCTTTAGCAACCTGATCGTTGGTTCTAGACCAGATATCAACAACTTTATTATATCTTTCTCCGTCAGTTACTAGACCAGATAAAAACTGCTCTTGTATATCCTTAACTTGAGACTCTGCATCATTAAGAATTCCTTCTTTCTGATCAGGAACCACCATATCTTCAACGCCAAAGGAAGAGCCAGCTTTTGTTGCATAGCTAAAGCCTGTATACATCAGCTGATCAGCAAAAATAACTGTGCTTTTGATTCCTAGTTGTCTATAACAAACATTTATAACATTCGAAATAGCCTTTTTATTCATTGATCTATTTATTAAATCAAAAGAAAGTCCCTTAGGAAGAATTTCATATAGAAGCGCTCTACCAACAGTTGTCTCTACTATTGTGCTTTTTACTTCAGATTCATCTGCGATAGTGCTCAGATCATGTATCTTTAACTTGATAATTGCATGAAGATCTACACAAAAATTCTCATATGCCCTATGAACTTCTTTCGTATCAGAAAAAATCATGCCTTCTCCCTTTGCATTAATTTTTTCGCGCGTCATATAGTACAGTCCTAAAACAACATCTTGGGATGGAACAATAATTGGCTCTCCATTAGCAGGAGAAAGAATATTATTACTAGACATCATCAAAGCCCTTGCTTCTAGTTGTGCATCCAGAGAAAGCGGAACATGCACAGCCATTTGATCTCCATCAAAATCTGCATTAAATGCAGTACAAACTAGAGGATGGAGCTGGATAGCCTTACCTTCAATTAAAACTGGTTCAAAAGCTTGAATACCTAACCTATGTAAAGTAGGAGCTCTATTTAATAAAACTGGATGCTCCCGAATAACATCTTCAAGAATATCCCAAACTTCTGGTCCTTCTTTTTCAACTACTCTCTTTGCTGCCTTAATTGTAGTTATTTCTCCTCTCAACTGAAGTTTGGCAAAAATAAATGGCTTGAATAGCTCAAGAGCTAATTTTTTAGGTAATCCACACTGGTATAGCCTTAGAGTAGGACCCACTACTATTACTGAACGACCAGAATAATCTACCCTCTTACCAAGCAGGTTCTGTCTAAAGCGCCCTTGCTTTCCTTTAATCATATCTGCTAACGATTTCAAAGGCCTTCTATTCGTTCCTGTAATTGCGCGACCCCTCCTTCCATTATCTAAAAGAGCATCTACTGATTCTTGAAGCATGCGCTTTTCATTTCTAACTATAATATCAGGAGCATTCAATTCTAATAGACGACGCAATCTGTTATTTCTATTTATTACTCTTCTATACAGGTCATTCAAATCTGAAGTAGCAAACCTTCCGCCATCAAGAGGCACAAGAGGTCTTAGATCTGGAGGCAAAACAGGTAAAACATTCATTACTAACCATCCAGGTTTATTTTTTGAATCTAAAAAAGATTCTATTATCTTAAGCCTCTTAGACAGTCTCTTAATTTTTGTTTCTGAATTTGTATTAGATATGTCCTCTCTAACTGATGCAGCTTCTGTCTGTAAATCCATAGAAGTCAGTAGGTCATATATTGCCTCTGCTCCCATTTTAGCCTCAAATTCATCTGCATACTCTTCTTTTGCTTCCAAATAAGCCTCTTCATTGAGCAGCTGTCCTTTTTCAAGGGGAGTCATGCCAGGCTCTACTACTACAAAAGCCTCAAAATAGAGTATCCTCTCGATCTCTCTAAGAGTCATATCAACAATTAAACCAATTCTAGAAGGTAAAGATTTGAGAAACCAAATATGTGCTACTGGGCTGGCTAACTCAATATGACCCATTCTCTCTCTTCGAACCTTAGTCTGAGTTACTTCTACTCCACACTTCTCACAAACCACACCTCTATGTTTTAGCCTTTTATATTTTCCACAAAGACATTCATAGTCTTTTACTGGACCAAAGATTTTTGCACAAAATAATCCATCTCTTTCTGGCTTAAAAGTTCTATAGTTAATTGTTTCTGGCTTCTTCACTTCACCATATGACCAAGATCTAATCATTTCTGGAGAAGCAAGGCCAATCCTTATAGCATCGAACTCCTCCAGCGGAGATTGTTGTTTAAAAAGTTTTAGTAAATCTTTCATATATAATCACCTTGCTATATTTTAATATCTATAGAAAATTTAATCTTCAACGGACTGCTCTAACTCAATATTTATGCCTAAAGAACGTATTTCTTTAACTAGAACATTAAATGATTCTGGCATACCAGGTTGAATATCCTGAGATCCATCAACAATATTCTTATACATTTTGGTTCGGCCATGAACATCATCAGATTTGACTGTAAGCATTTCTTGAAGAGTATAAGATGCACCATACGCCTCTAGTGCCCAAACTTCCATCTCACCAAATCTTTGTCCACCAAACTGAGCCTTACCTCCTAAAGGTTGTTGAGTAACTAAACTATATGGGCCAGTAGATCTAGCATGCATTTTGTCATCTACTAAATGGTTTAATTTAAGCATATACATGTAGCCAACTGTTACTGGTCTATCAAATGCCTGGCCAGTTCTTCCATCATATAAAGTTGTCTGTCCCGATTCTGGCAAATCTGCTAATTTTAAAAGTCTTTTAATTTCTCCCTCACTAGCTCCATCAAATACAGGAGTTGCCATTGGTACTCCTTTGCTTAAGTTATTCCCCAATTCAATTAGCTCTTCATCTGTTAAGCTACCTATATTTTCCTTTTGACCTCCAGATTTATTATAAATCTCATTTAGAAGGCTTTTTAGTTCACTCTTACTCTCTTTTTTAATTAGTGACTCTATCTTCTGCCCTAGACCCTTTGCAGCCCATCCTAGATGAGTCTCTAAAACTTGTCCTACATTCATCCTAGAAGGGACGCCTAAAGGATTTAAAACAACATCAACAGGAGTGCCATCTTCCATAAAAGGCATATCTTCTACGGGAACAACTTTAGAGATAACTCCCTTATTTCCATGTCTACCAGCCATTTTATCACCTGGTTGAATTCTTCGCTTAACAGCCAAATATACTTTGACCATTTTTAGTACCCCTGGAGCAAGATCATCTGGATCAACAATCTTTTTCTCTTTTTCTTTATATAGATTCTCAAATTTCTCTTTCAATAACATCAAGCTTTTAGATAGTGATTCAAGTTTCTTATTTAAATTATCATTTTTTAGTCTTACTTCTAATTTCTTTTTATTTGGAATGCTATCTAAATATGTTTTTGTAATTTTCATCCCTGATTTCAGCCCTTCAGGACCACCTAATGCAATCTTATTTAGAAGCAATGAATTTATTCTTTGATAAATATCTTCTTCAATAATTCTACTTTGATCATCTAGATCTTTTCTAATTGCCTCTACTTCAATCTTTTCAATTTGAGAAGCTCTATCGTCTTTTTCTACACCATCTCTTGTAAAAACCCTTACATCTATGACTGATCCAGTGATACCAGGAGGAACTCTCAGAGAAGTATCTTTTACATCAGAAGCTTTTTCTCCAAAAATGGCTCTTAACAGTTTTTCTTCAGGAGTAAGCTGCGTCTCACCTTTTGGGGTAACTTTTCCTACCAATATATCCCCGCCTTTCACTTCAGCTCCAATAAACGATATACCTGACTCATCTAAGCTTGCTAATGCACTTTCTCCAACATTAGGGATGTCGGCTGTAATTTCTTCGGAACCTAGCTTTGTATCTCTAGCAATACATGTTAATTCTTCAATATGGATACTTGTAAACCTATCCTCCTGAACAATTGCTTCAGAAACAAGAATTGAATCTTCGAAGTTATATCCATTCCAAGGCATAAAAGCAACTAGCATATTTTGACCTAAACTTAGTTCACCTATTGAAGTAGAAGGTCCATCAGCTAACACATCATGCTTACTAATCGAATCCCCTGCTTTGACTAGAGGCCTTTGATTAATACAAGTATTTTGATTTGAGCGGGTATATTTTGTTAAGTTATATATATCAACCCCAGATTCTCCTGGTTTTGCCTCATCATCATTAGCTCTTATAACTATTCTGGAAGCATCTACTTTATCTACAATTCCACCTCTCTTAGCAATTACATTAACACCAGAATCAACAGCTACAACCCTTTCCATTCCTGTACCAACCAAAGGTGTATCAGATCGTAATGTTGGAACTGCTTGACGTTGCATATTGGATCCCATTAAAGCTCTATTAGCATCATCATGCTCTAAAAAAGGAATTAAAGAAGCGGCAACTGAAACTGTTTGCTTGGGTGACACATCCATATAATTAATTTGATCTGCAGGCATCAAAGAGAATTCATTCTTATGTCGTGAAGAAACTAATTGCTCAATAAACTCTCCTTTTGGAGATAATGAAGCATTTGCTTGAGCTATAACATACTGCCCCTCATCAATTGCACTTAGATAATCTATCTTATTAGTGACCTTTCCATTTACTACTTTTCTATAAGGAGTCTCAAGAAATCCTAAGTCATTTGTTCGAGCATAAACTGACAAAGAATTTATAAGGCCAATATTTGGTCCTTCAGGAGTCTCAATAGGACAAACTCTTCCATAATGAGTTGGATGAACATCTCGTACCTCAAACCCTGCCCTCTCTCTTGTTAGGCCGCCTGGACCAAGAGCAGAAATCCTCCTTTTATGCGTTATCTCAGATAAAGGGTTGTTTTGATCCATAAACTGCGATAATTGACTTGAACCAAAAAATTCTTTTACTGCAGCTGAAACAGGTTTTGCATTAATCATCTCTTGTGGCATAAGGCCTTCAGCCTCTGCCAAAGCTAATCTCTCCTTTACTGCTCTTTCAACTCTTACTAGACCAACTCTAAAAGCATTTTCAGTCATCTCTCCAACACTTCTAACTCTCCTATTACCTAAATGATCTATATCATCAACACTTCCATTGCCATTACGAATATTGATAAGAGTTTCTAAAACGCTAAGAATATCCTCTTTAGATAGTATGGTTTCACTTGAAGTTGAATTAGCTCTACCAACTCTTCGATCGAACTTCATCCTTCCAACTTCCGAAAGATCATACCTATCAGGATTAAAAAATAAGTTTTGAAACAAATTCTCAGCTGCTTCATTTGTTGGGGGTTCACCAGGCCTCATCATTCTATAAATTTCTACAAGTGCTTCTTCTTTGGTCTGAGTACTGTCAACACGCAATGTATTTGATATATAAGGGCCCCTATCAAGGTCATTTATAAAAAGCGTTTCTATCTCTGTAATTCCATTCTCAATTAAATGGTCTAGAAGTTCTATATTTATCTCATCATTAGATGATGCAATTAACTCGCCTGTTTCTTTATTTATAATGTCATGAGCTAGAATAGAACCTACTATTGCCTCTTTCTCTAACTTATATTCTTTTACTTTTGACTTCTTAAGTTCGTTTATATGACGAGAAGTTACTCGACGACCACTATCTAAAATCTTCTTTCTTCCTATCTTTAAATCAAAATTTAAAGTCTGCCCCCTAAATCTTTCTGGATCCCCTCTAAGAAGTTTAAATTCTTTCTTAGACAAAAAATATTTATCGTTATCAAAAAATAAATTTAGTATTTCCTGATTTGTATATTCTAGTGCTCTTAAGAATATGCTAACAGGTAATTTTCTTCTTCTATCTATCCTTACAAAAATACAATCTTTCGCATCAAATTCAAAATCTAACCATGAACCTCTATAAGGAATCACTCTAGCTGAAAATAAAAGCTTACCAGATGAATGAGATTTTCCTTTGTCGTGATCATAAAAAACACCAGGAGACCTATGGAGCTGAGATACTATAACTCTATCAGTACCATTAATTACAAAAGTACCATTAGAGGTCATAAGAGGTATTTCACCCAAATACACCTCCTGCTCTCTTATATCCTTAACTTTTACATCTTTATTTTTACTATTTACGTTTTCTTTATCATAAATAATAAGTCTAACCTTAACTCTTAGTGGAGAGGCATAAGTCAATCCTCTAACTTGACACTCTTTAACATCAAAAGCTGGTTCTTCCAAGGCATAAGAAACAAATTCTAGAGCAGCACTTCCTGAGTAGCTTGTTATAGGAAAAACACTTCTAAATGCCGCTTCTAAACCAGAATCCTTTCTATCCTCAATAGGAATATCTTTCTGTAAAAAACTAGAATAAGAACTTATTTGGGTAGAGAGCAAGTAAGGAACATCTAAAACACTTGGAAGGTGTCCAAATGTTTTTCTAATTCGCTTTTTCTCAGTAAATGAATATGCCATTAATTAATACCTCAAGCTAAAAAATAAAGGGTATCCTAAACAAAAAAGCTCAGGATAATTTAAGATACTTAGTTTTATTTTATATTCCACAGGGAAAGTCAAAAATTAAGTAATTTCTACTGTTGCACCAGCTTCCTCTAGTTGTTTTTTAATATCCTCTGATTCTTCTTTGTTCACGCCTTCTTTAACAGGACTTGGAGCTCCTTCAACTAGGTCCTTAGCTTCCTTAAGACCTAACCCAGTTATCGTCCTTATAGCTTTAATTGCAGCTACCTTATTATCACCAAAAGCTTTCATAGTAACGGTGAATTCAGTTTTCTCTTCTGCAGCACCCGCTTCTCCACCAGCACTTGAAGGAGCCGCTGCAGCAACTGGCGCAGCTGCAGATACACCCCATTTTTCTTCCAAAGCCTTTACTAAATCAACTACCTCAATAATTGATTTATTGCTTAACTCTTCAATTAACTCTTCATTTGATAATGCCATTATTGTTACTCCCTATTAAATAAAATCCTAAAAATTTTCCTTAAATTTTAAGATTGTTTTTGACTATATGAATGTATAACTCTTAAAGTTTTTGCTGGAGGCTCCGAAAACACTCTCACTAATTGAGAAATTGGTGCTTCCAACAATCCTACTAACATAGATCTTGCTCCATCTAAATCTGGTAAAGAAGCCAAACGATTTAAATCTTCTATCTCTAGAAGCTCGCCACCGAAAGATATAGAAACAGGAACTAAATTTTCATGATTCTTAGAAAAATCCTTGATAACTCGAGCAGCTGCCCCAGGATCTTCATTAGAAAAAGCTAACAATAAGGGTCCCTTAAAAGTTTCCTGCATGCATTCGAAATTAGTACCTTTAACAGCTAGCTTAGCTAAAGTATTTTTAATAACCTTAAGATAAACTCCTATTTTTCTAGCTTCTGATCTAAGCTCAGTCATTTCTGCAACTGTAAGGCCTCTGTACTCTGCAGCTACACTAGTTTGAGCAGAAGATGCTATTTCACCAACTTCAGCAACTAAAGCTTCTTTTTTTTGCCGATCCAATGCCATACTTCACTCCTAATAGAAAAAACTTAACTTTTAATTAATAATTATTACAAGTTTTCTATTTTCCTAAAATTACAATAGCCTTTTTATTAAAAAGCTCTTGTAAGCTTACGATAATGTCTTCCCTATCAGATAAAACCGATTAAGATTACATCATCTACGTAGGCTGTATTAACAATTAACCCAATCAATCAGGGCCTACGGTCTCTGATAACAGTCAGAAAAATTAACTGACCACCCTTTTATTTCACTGTCAATTAGCAAACTAAAAAACAGTGTTAATAAAGCTAAATTTCTAATGAAACCTGATCAATATTAATACCAGGTCCCATGGTTGAAGAAATGCTAACTTTCTTCATATAAACTCCCTTTGAAGAAGAAGGCTTAGCCTTTTTCAAAGCTACTAATAAAGCATTTAAGTTTTCCCTCAATGCGCCTACCTCAAAATTATTTGATCCTATTCTACAATGAACTATTCCAGACTTATCTGTTCTGTATCTTACCTGCCCGCCTTTTGCATTAGTAACTGCTTGAGCTATGTCTGGAGAAACTGTCCCAACTTTAGGATTAGGCATAAGGCCTTTTGGCCCTAAAACTTGTCCTAACTTACCAACTACTTTCATTGCATCAGGACTTGCGATCACAATATCAAAATCTAAATCACCTTTTTTTATTTGTTCTGCTAGTTCATCCATACCAACATGCTCGGCTCCTGCACTTTTAGCTGCATCAGCCTGCTCTCCCTGGGCAAAAACAGCAACTGTTACATTCTTACCTGTACCATTAGGTAATATAGTAGCCCCTCTCACCATCTGATCAGATTTTTTTACATCTATTCCAAGCTTTACTGCAACATCTATAGATTCAGGAAACTTAGCCACTGCAAATTCTTTGACTAAATTAAGAGCTTCATCTAAAGGATAGTCCTTATCAACCTGAACCTTTGCTTTAATCAATTTATTTTTTTTTGTATTTCTAGCCATAAACCTTACTTTACCTCTATACCCATACTTCTAGCACTACCCTCAATAATTTTAACTGCGGCATCTATGTCTACGGCATTAAGATCAGGATCTTTAAGCTTTACGATATCTTCTAATTGCTGTCTTGTTACACTTCCTACTTTCTCAGTATTAGGCGTTCCACTGCCTTTCTTTATACCTGCAGCTTTTTTTAACAAAACTGAAGCTGGTGGAGTTTTAGTTATAAAATCAAAACTTTTATCAACAAAAACTGTAATCACAACAGGTACTGGCAACCCTTGTTCAACTGACTTTGTTGCTTCATTAAAGGCCTTACAGAAATCCATTATATTTAACCCGTGTTGTCCCAATGCTGGTCCCACTGGGGGGCTAGGATTAGCTTGACCAGCAGGTATTTGAAGTTTTATATATGAATCAATTTTTTTTGCCATTTTAATAATCCTAAATATTGAGCTACTAAGCTTTTTCTACCTGAGAAAATTCTAGCTCTACTGGAGTAGATCTACCTAAAATTTGGACTGCCACTCTTACTCTACTCTTTTCATAATTAACATTTTCTACTATACCGTTGAAATCATTAAATGGTCCTTCTTTAACCCTAACAACCTCTCCTTGCTCGAATAAAATTTTTGGTCTTGGTTTATCAACTCCTTCTTGAACCCTATTAAGTATATTTGCAGCCTCTTTATCGCTTATAGGAGCTGGTTGGTCAGCAGTCCCGCCAACAAACCCCAAAACTTTTGGGACTTCTTTTACAACATGCCATGTATCCTCATTCATCTCCATTTGTACTAGCACATATCCCGGAAAAAACTTGCGGTCACTCTTCCTTTTTTGTCCCTCTTTCATTTCAACTACTTCCTCAGTAGGCACTAATACTTCACCAAATTTATCTTCAAGACCAAAACGCTTGATTCTCTCAATCAGAGCATCTCTAACCTTATACTCATAATTTGAATAAGCATGAATTACATACCACTGAAGAGACAAAATTCTATACCCCTTGGCCTGTTAGAAATCTTGTTAACCATAATAAAAACATATCTAGCAACCAAAAAAACACACCCATAATCATTGCAAATATTAAAACCATAATCGTAGTTTGGATTGTTTCTTCACGAGTTGGCCAAACTACCTTTCTTAGTTCCACTCTGGAACCCAAGATAAAAGACTTCAGTATCTGCCCTCTTTCCGTTTGAAAAAGAATTACAATCCCTAAAACAAAAGAAGCTAATAAAACAATAGCGCTATATAAATCTGAATCGAAATAATAAAAACCTACAACTCCAGCTATAAAAATACCTAAAACTCCAGAGAGCTTAAATATTTCTAGCATATTGTTTTGACTAATCTGTTTAGTATCCATCTTCTAAATCAATTATATCGTCAGACTCAGAGACATAGTGCTAGCTAAAGCTGGCAGGCCAGGAGGGAATCGAACCCCCAACCTGCGGTTTTGGAGACCGCCGCTCTGCCAATTGAGCTACTGGCCTCTATCTGACTCTAATAATCCTAGATATAAAATTCTCTATTCTATAATTTTTGCAACAACGCCAGCGCCAACAGTTCTTCCGCCTTCCCTAATAGCAAATCTCAAGCCATCTTCCATAGCAATAGGAGCTATTAATTCAACTTTCATCTTTATATTATCGCCAGGCATAACCATTTCTGTCTTTTCTGGAAGCTCTACTGCCCCAGTTACATCTGTAGTTCTAAAATAGAATTGGGGTCTATATCCTTTGAAAAAAGGAGTATGTCTTCCGCCTTCCTCTTTAGTCAAAATATAAACTTCAGCCTCAAACTTCGTATGTGGAGTAATAGATCCCGGTTTTGCTAGAACTTGGCCCCTCTCTACTTCTTCTCTATCAGTTCCTCTCAAAAGAACACCTACATTATCTCCTGCTTGTCCTTCATCAAGAAGCTTTCTAAACATCTCAACACCAGTACAAGTTGTAGTAGCTGTATCTTTTATGCCAACAATTTCTATTTCTTCATTGACTTTTACTACCCCTCTTTCAATACGTCCCGTAACAACCGTTCCTCTACCAGAAATAGAGAAAACATCTTCTATAGGCATGAGGAAATCACCATCTACTGGCCTCTCAGGTATTGGGATATGAGCATCAAGAGCAGCAACTAATTTTTCAATTGCTGGTGCTCCAATGTCAGATGTATCACCTTCTAAAGCTTTTAATGCGCTGCCAGTTATGATTGGTGTGTCATCTCCAGGAAATTCATACATAGATAGTAAGTCCCTGACTTCCATTTCAACTAACTCAAGCAGCTCCTCGTCATCAACCATATCTGCTTTATTTAAGAAAACAACTATATAAGGAACCCCAACCTGTCGAGATAATAAAATATGCTCTCTTGTTTGAGGCATTGGACCATCTGCTGCAGAACAAACTAAAATAGCGCCATCCATCTGAGCAGCACCAGTAATCATATTCTTAACATAATCAGCATGGCCAGGACAGTCAACATGAGCATAATGACGAGTTTCACTCTCATATTCAACATGAGCAGTAGCAATCGTTATGCCTCTAGCTTTCTCCTCTGGAGCTTTATCAATTTGATCAAATGCAATGGTGTCTCCGCCGTGTTTATCTGCCATACATTTCGTTAAAGCTGCAGTTAAAGTAGTCTTTCCATGGTCAACATGGCCTATTGTTCCAACGTTGACATGGGGTTTGGTTCGCTCAAATTTTTCTTTGGACATTATATTTATACCTCTCAACAATACTTTCTATAAAATTTAATTACCTTAAACGTTTCATTGTACATGGGGCCCAAAATGGAGCCCACAACCGGAATTGAACCGGTGACCTCTTCCTTACCAAGGAAGTGCTCTACCTCTGAGCTATGTGGGCAGGCAAATTATCCCGCCTACCGCCTTTTACTTACCTTACTCAATCTCTACAAAAAACTAAAAAACATACCTAATGGAGCGGGTGAGCGGACTCGAACCGCCATCATCAGCTTGGAAGGCTGAGGTTCTACCCTTGAACTACACCCGCCTTACCAAAATTAAAACATACCCCCACCACAAAATGGTGGAGGGGGTAGGATTCGAACCTACGAAGGCATAGCCAGCAGATTTACAGTCTGCCCCCGTTGACCGCTTGGGTACCCCTCCGTTAACAAACAAAGCTGGTAATTTTCTTATCTATAGTTAAATGTGTCAACTAGTCTGAGTACTTAAAACCCTTATTAAAATATTCTAAATCGATAATTAAGTGATAGAAATGCCAAAAATTAGGGTATAGCAATATATTAAGAACGGCAATTCTAATTGACAAATAATGAGTATTGATTTTTGTATACTATTGATTATTAAGGTTTTTAGTGTTTTTTAATTAAAAAAGATGTAAAGAAATTACTTTTTTTTAAAGATTAAACATCATTTGTAAAAAAAATAGGCTTATTAGGGGCTAATTACGGAAATATTAGAAAAATGGAGCTAAAAAATATAATATCGCGCATCTTTCTGATAGTTTTTTTAATTAGCTAATCTAGTATTCGGAATAATATCAGAATTCTTTTACAATAGAAGAAAATTGAGTAATAAATCTATGCCTAAAATTAAATTACCAGATGGAACAGAGAAGAGCTTTGATACTCCTGTAAATGGATCTGAAATAGCGCTATCAATTGGTTCTGGGCTAGCAAAAGCAGCCATAGCTATTAATGTTAATGGAATTCAAAAAGATTTATCTGACATAGTTAAAGATGATGCAGAGATCTCAATTATTACAATTGATAGTGATGAAGGGCTAGAAATAATGCGGCACACATTGACCGCGCAAGTATTAGCCAGCGCAATAAAAAATATCTTTCCAGAAGCTAAGTTAGCCATAGGTCCGACTATAGAGAATGGTTTTTATTATGATTTTTTCATAGAAGATTCTTTATCACCTGATGACTTAATCGCTATAGAAGTAGAAATGAAAAAAATTATTTCTAGTGGATCAGCGATAAAAAAATCTTACAAATCTAAAGATGAAGCCATTTCACTCTTTAAAGACAGATTAGAAAATTACAAGATTGATATAATTAATAATGCAGATCAAAATGATAACTTCCAAATTTACAAGCAAGAGGGCACAGATTTTATTGACTTATGTAGAGGACCTCACTTACCTTCGCTTAAACATATTGGTGCATTCAAATTAACAAAAATAGCTGGCGCCTATTGGAAGGGAGACTCAAAAAATGAAATGCTACAAAGAATATACGGAACTGCTTGGTCTAATGAAAAAGATTTAACAAAGCATCTATTAATGCTAGAAGAGGCAGAAAAAAGAGATCATAGAAAACTTGGAAAGCAAATGAATTTATTTCACTTTCAAGAAGAGGCAGTAGGTTCAGTATTCTGGCATGAAAAAGGATGGATTCTGTTTCAAAAGCTAATTGACTATATGAGGAAAGAGCAACTAGCTGCTAACTACCAAGAAGTTAATACACCCGAACTGATAGACCGTAGTCTATGGGAAAAATCTGGTCACTGGGAAGCATTTAGTGAAAACATGTTCACAAGTCATACAGAAGATAATCGAATTTTTGCTATAAAGCCAATGAACTGCCCAGGACATATTCAGATTTTCAAAAATCAACTTAGGAGTTATAAAGAACTCCCATTAAGAATTTCAGAGTTCGGTAAAGTTCATAGGTATGAACCATCAGGCGCTCTTCATGGTCTTATGAGAGTTAGAGCTTTTACTCAGGATGATGCACATATCTTTTGTACTCAGGAACAGATAACTCAAGAAACTAAAATAGTTTGTAAATTATTACTAAAAATCTACAAACAACTAGGGTTCAATGATGTTCTAATTAAATTTGCAGATAGACCTGAGAAGAGAGTTGGTAAAGATGATATTTGGGATAAGGCTGAAAAATCACTTAAGCAAGCTATGGAATCAATAAAATTACCATATTCTATTAACTCAGGTGAAGGTGCATTTTATGGTCCTAAAATAGAATTTGTTTTAAGAGATGCGATAGGTAGAGAATGGCAATGCGGTACATTACAAGTTGATCTTAATTTGCCAGAAAGATTGAGTGCTACCTATATCGGAGAGGATGGGAGTAAGCGCCATCCAGTACTTCTTCATAGAGCAATTTTTGGATCAATAGAAAGATTTATTGGAATAATGCTTGAAAACTATACTGGTAAACTCCCTTTTTGGCTTTCTCCATTGCAGATTGTTATAGCAACCATTACTTCTGATGCAACTAGTTATGCAGAAACTATCTTTCAACAACTAACTGATGCTGGCCTAAAAGTTGAAATTGACTCAAGAAATGAAAAAATTAACTACAAAGTTAGAGAACATAGTTTATCTAAAGTTCCTGTAATTATGGCAGTAGGCAAGAAGGAAATAGAAAACAATACTATCTCTATTAGAAAATTAGGACAAAATGATCAAGAAGTCATAGATCTTGAAGAAGCGATACTAAGCTTTAAAAAGGAAAACGAAATATTATGAAGCTTATAAGTTTTAAAACAAATAATGAAGAAAGTTTTGGGATATATACTAATGAAGGTGTCATTGATGCTGGAATAAAATTTAAAAAAATATTTCCAGATTTAAAATCGTTGTTAGAAAAAAATGGCTTAGAGGAAATAAAAAAAATAAAGAATAATCCAGTAGATTATAGTTTTGATGATATAAGTTTTCTACCTCCAATTCCAAATGCAGGAAAGATTATTTGTGTGGGTATTAATTATCTAGGGCACATTAAAGAAACAGGAAGAGAAGTACCAAACTATCCAGTCCTATTTTCAAGATTCTCTGATAGTTTCGTTGGTCATAATGAATCATTAGTTAGGCCAAAAGCCTCGATAGACTTTGACTATGAAGGAGAATTAGCAGTAATAATTGGAAAAAAAGGGCGTCATATTGAGGAAAAACAAGCGATGGAACATGTTGCAGGCTACACTTGCTGTAATGAAGGTAGTATAAGAGATTATCAATTTCATACTATGCAATGGCTACCAGGGAAAAATTTTTTCAGGAGTGGCAGTATGGGCCCTTATATCATCACTACAGATGAACAAAATGATCCAAATAAATTTCATCTAAAGACTAAAATTAATGGAGAAATATTACAGGAAGCCCCGGTTGAGGATCTATGTTTTTCTATTCCTAAGCTTATAGCCTATTGCTCAGAATGGACTCCACTCAATCCAGGTGATATTTTAATTACAGGAACTCCAGGTGGTGTTGGAAGAGTTAGGAAGCCTCCAATTTGGATGAAACCTAATGATATAGTTGAAGTAGATATATCTGGAGTGGGTATTTTAAAAAATACTATTATAGATGAATAATCAATTCTAATAGGAAAGGTATGGATAATTTAATTGAGGGTTTAGTTTTCTTTATAGGCATTTCTACATTTATGGTATTGATTGCCTTTATTTGTAATTTTTTTGTAAGAAGAGTCCTGCTAGAAGCTATACATAAACTATTTGCTAAAACTAAAACAGATTGGGATGACATATTAATTGAGAATGGAGTCTTCAGCAGATTAAGCTATTTAATTCCATCATTGGTCATATATTTCTTTATCATTCCATTTTTTGCTAAATACTTAGGCGCCCCGGAAGATAACACCTTTCTTTTCTTCATTCAGGATCTTGCTTTAGCATTCAGCTTACTAATGGTGACTTTATCAATAAATACTTTTCTTACTTGTGTCAATATTATTTATGAGAAGTCTTCTGATTCTAAATCGAGACCCTTAGTAGGATATATACAATTCGCAAAAATTATTATTACTATAATTGGATGGATATTAATTATTTCTATAATTATAGATAAAAGTCCTGTAATACTTTTAAGTAGCTTAGGAGCAATGACCGCTATCCTAATGTTAGTTTTTAAGGATACTATCCTTTCTTTAGTAGCAAGTATTCAACTTACAAGCTTAGATATGGTTAGAGTGGGTGATTGGATTGAAATGCCAGAAAGTAATGCCGATGGGGATATTATAGATATCTCATTACACACTGTAAAAATACAAAATTTTGATAAAACTATTACCTCAATCCCAACCTATAAATTAATAACAAACTCTTTTAAAAATTGGAGAGGTATGAGTGAGTCAGGAGGAAGAAGAATAAAAAGAAACATAAATATTGATACAAATTCAATTAGGTTTCTGAAAAAAAATGAAATAGAAAGATTTAAGAAATTTATTTTTTTAGAAAAATATATAGCAGAAAAAGAAATAGAGCTAACTAAACATAATTCAGATATTCACACTAGCGAAGAATTTAATTCTAGACAATTAACAAATATAGGTACATTTAGAATCTATGTTTTTAATTACCTAAAACAACATCCAAATATTCATAATGATATGACATTATTGGTGAGGCAGTTACAGCATCAATCTAAAGGCATGCCACTTCAAATTTATGCCTTTACTAATATTACAGACTGGGATATGTATGAAAATATACAGGCAGATATCTTTGATCATTTATTTGCTATAGCTAATGAGTTTGATCTTTATATATATCAAGACCTAACTGGCAGCGATATAGCATCAATAAAAAAATAATTATTACATCATAGACTTTAAGTCTTCTAGCACTTCCTCTGTATGAGTTGAAGGGCTTACCTTTTGGTAATGTTTTGCAATAACTCCATCAGGGTTAATTATAAATGACTGTCTAGAAGCAACACCAAAAACCTTTCCGAGAACACCATAAATTCCTGCCATCTCTTTTTTTGAATCTGATAAAAGAGGAAAAGGCAGATGGTATTTATCTGAAAATTCCTTTTGAGACTTAACGCTATCAACGCTAACTCCAACAAGATTCACTCCAATATCATCAAAAGAGAATATATTATCTCTAAATTCACACACCTCTGTAGTACACCCTGGTGTTCCAGCCTTTGGATAAAAAAAGACTACAAGCCATTTACCTTCATAATCACTCAGGCTATGATTTTTTGAATTCTGATCTAGTAGATTAAAATCTGGCGCCCTATCTCCAACCTGAGGATTAGCTATAGCCATGGTATTAATAGAAATTAAAGAGAAAATTTGAATAATTTTCTTTAGAACGCTCATTATTTAACTCCTTTTTTTTAAAATTTTTTTTCTTAATGGTTATTCTATCAAAAAAATAATTAATTTAGGGAAAATAAACTGGATTACTGCCACTTCTCCACTGATCATATTTTCTCATAACTGATTCTAGCTCTTTTGATTGAAGAAAATGATTAAGGCATTTTTTTACATTGGGAATATCACTTACTTTATCAAACCAATCAGCATCAATATTTCTATATTGTCTAATAAACGGAAGAATTGCTATATCAAGTAAACTAGGCCTGTCTCCATAAAACCATGGATCTGAAATAAAGTAATGATCCATATTTCTAAGCATATCTAAACAATTCTGTCTGTTATTCAATGAGTCATGTTTTTTAGGATCAGGATACTTATATTTATCCAAATTTAATTTAAATTGAGTATCAAAAATATCAATCATTTCTAAAGTATGAGTCTGAGATTTTTTATCAGGTAATAGCAATTGATCATTAAATGACCTAGACCATTTAATAATATCTAAACTTTCATCTATAACTTTACCTCCTAAGCATAGAACGGGCACAGTTGCTTTTGGTGATATCTCTATTAACTCATCTGGCTTATCACTAAGTAAAACCTCTCTTAATTCACATGTAATTCCAGCCATAAAGATAGCCATTCTAGCTCTTATTGCATAAGGACACCTTCTAAATGAATAAAGTATAGGAACTTCTAGTATCATTACTTAATAGATTTTGGACTTAATAGATTTTTAGGTCCAATATGAACTTCGTTTCTTGCCTTTGCAAGATCAACTTGTAACTGCCTACTTGCATATCTTTTCTTTTGTACATTAGATTTAGTATTATAACAATTTGAACAACTAATACCCTTAACATAATGTTCTGATTCTTTATCCAAAGAATCTAAAGGCATTCTACAGGCATGGCACATATCATAGCTACCCTCTGATAAATCATGCTTTACAGAAACTCTCTCATCAAAAACAAAGCATTCACCTTTCCATAAACTTTTTTTCTCTTCTATCTTTTCTAAATATTTTAAAATGCCGCCCTTTAATTGATAAACTTTTTCAAAACCCTCTCTTTTCATATAAGAGGAAGCTTTTTCACATCTAATTCCTCCAGTACAAAACATAGCAATTTTATTTCTACTCTTCTCTTCATTGTGAAGACCCAGAGACTTAACCCACTCAGGAAACTCTCTAAAATTATTAGTCTTTGGATTAACTGAGTCCTGAAATTTTCCTATCTTATGCTCATAATTATTTCTTACATCTATAAGAAAAACATCTTCTTGAGCTAATAAAGCATTCCAATCTTCAGGCTCAATATAATCTCCCTTTGATTTAATAGGATCCAAATTCTTTTCGCCTATAGTAACAATCTCTTTCTTGATCTTAATTTTTAATCTTATAAATGGATTTTTTTTAGAATTTGAAAACTTAATATCTAAATCTTCAAACTCTATAATTTCTCTTAGTTCTTTTATGAATGACTGAATATCTTCTTTAGGTCCTGAAATTGTTCCATTAATTCCTTCATAACCTAAAATTAATGTACCCAAAATAGTCTTATTAACCAGCAATGCAAGTAACTCTCTTTTTAATTCGCTAGGATTGTCTAATTGGAAAAACTTATAAAGTGCTGCTATATGATACATATTTTCTCTGATTTTTTATCTATAAGCATAGATTATACAAGTGGATAAGGAGAACAACCACAGATATAAATAAAAAGCCCTGAAAAATATAAGCTCTATGAACCATATCTATCAAGGCTTTTAAATGGTGCTGGCGAAAAGATTCGAACTTCCGACCGGCTGATTACAAATCAGCTGCTCTACCAACTGAGCTACGCCAGCTAAATATAATATTTCTACTCTGGCTTTCTTGCCCTTAAGACCATTCTATCTGTATTTCTCTCTAAGGATGGATCTCTTATACCTAAAGTATGGTTATCATTTGGATTAGCCAAAATTTCATTGTTTGCCTCAACTGCAAAACCAGCAAGAGAAAGTAATCGCAACGCTCTATCCTGATCCATCCGATGAAGAGAAGCATTGTCTTGGCTATCTATTCCAACATGGTCAATTATACCAAGCGTACCTCCAGGCTTTAAAGCCTGGTAAATAGCAGCAAGAAAATTTAAAGCTCCTTCGTCCCCTCCATTTGCCATGTCGTGAAAGTTTAATGCAGTAAAAGCAAAATCTGCTTCTTCATCTAACCCACTCTCATTTGCTTCACCAATATATACCTCTACATTCCCCAATCTCTCTGCACGCTCATTGGCACTAGGACCAAAACGATCAGCAAATCTTCCTGGTATTTGAGAAACAACCGTACCCTCAGAACCTGTAGCAGCAGATAAAACTTCGGTATACCAACCTGAACCGGCAACTAATTCTAAAATAGTTGACCCTGCATGAAGCCTTAAAAATTCTAAGACTTCTTTGGGCTTCCTATTAGTATCTCTTGCTTTCTCTTCTGCAGGACGATCAGGTGAAGCAAGTGCCTCATCAAATCCAGGTGCCAGATGAGAGTTAGCTGTTAGAGAAAAAAATGAAAAGCCTAAAATTGTAATTAAAATTCTAAATGTCTTTGAATTAATCATAATATTTACCTCACAAAACTATTTTTTATCCCAAATACTTAAAAAGTTTAAACCTTCTAAAATCAAATTAGGTTCAAAAAAGTGTTTAACTTCCAAATCATCATCATCTAGTGGAAAAATTAAAGAACTATCTCCACCAGTAATAAAAACACTATAATTTTTACCCAATTTATCCTTTAATAAATACAAAGCTCTCTTAACAGAACTATTTAATGAAATAATTATACCATTAACAATACAATCTTCAGTCGAATTTCCCAATAAATCATCTGAAGAAATTATATTTTTAGATTTTAATTCTCCTAATTTTCCATGAATTGACTGAAGATCTACATCTATATTGCTAGTAAAACCAAGGAGGCTCTTTATTGAAGTAGTGACTCCAGGGAAAATTAGACCGCCAAGATGTTGGCCCTCAATATCTACGGCATCGATAGTTAATGCAGTACCTGCATCAATAACACAGAAAGGCTTTGGATCAGCAGAAATAGTTAAATTTCTAGCGGCTATCATTGAAAGCCAACGATCTGCACCAAGTTCTGAATAATCATCATAAGCACATTTAATTCCATATATTTCTTTATTTGTAGGCTTATCTATGAAAAGAATTGGGATATTTAATGATGAAATTTCCTCTCGATTAAAGTCATCTAGAATAATTTTACTTAGTTCTTCCGAAACGCTACTGATATAGATTCCTTCAATTTTATCGAAATTATTAGAACCACTCCCCATAGATAAGTTTAACCAATCTGCAAATCCTGATTGAAAAAAACTAGAGGAATCTTTTATTAAGCTTGAGCTAAAAGAGTTTAAATGATGTTGGCCATCATGAAGCGAAAATTTAACATTTTCATTACCAATATCTATTAATAGTTTCATTTTTATATTTTCAAAAAATTCTCTTGGGTCAAAATTAACTGCTCAATCAATCTCGCTACTAGAAAATTTCTATCATGAAATAAATCTTTAGTAGCACTACTTAAGTCAATACTAGCATTACCTATTTTTTTGTCTAACCATTCTAAATTAGTTTTTGTATTTATGCCTAAACCAATTACTAAATATAAATAATCATTTTCTTTAACCGCTGACTCTACCAATACCCCACCCATTTTCTTGCCTTCAAAATAAAGATCATTAGGAGGTTTAATATCTATCTTTAAATTAATTTCCTTATTAATTAATGAGGAAATAGATTTTCCAACTTCAATAGGAAGAGTTGCTAAGTCTTTGACTTTGGCTTTCACTTTAGAACCAATAGTCAAACTAATACTAGATCCAAAAGGAGAAATCCAGCTTTTGCCTAACCTACCCTTTCCTTCACTTTGATACTCAGCAAGCAAGACTGTAAATTTTTCGATTTCATGATATTTTTTATTTCTAAGTAAATAATCATTAGTAGAGCTAATTTCATTAAAGACTTTAATTTGGCTTATTTTTTTTTGATAGTTTCTCTCTATATAACTTAAAATATTTTTTTTGTTTAAAAATATAAGTCCGCCATTTAGTTCTATCTCATTCTTACTTTTTATAATCTTAAGACCTAAACTATCTAATAAGTTTAAATCTTTATTTAATACATCATAAGAAATATTTAAATTATTGGAAATTTTACTTATAGTATGAGGTTCACCATCAGATAATAACCTTATAAGAGAAATATTATGCTTAAGCATATTTAAGTATTTCTTTTTTTAATAATACTAACTTTTCTCTCTTCACCACTCATCATTCTACTAATGTTGCTCCTATGACTATAAGCTATGAGAATAGATATTGCTAAAGTAAGAATAAATAAATGATTAGCTAATGAAAAATTTTCTAAGGCTAAATAGATAGCAGCAATAATTGGTGCACTAACTGTAGCAAGACCAACAAATCCAGTTATCAATATAATAAATAGCCACATTGCTATAATTGGGGCAAAAATAACTGGAGCGGATACAAACAAAACACCTGCTGCTGTAGCACCTCCTTTGCCCCCTCTAAAACCATACCAGATAGGCCAAATGTGGCCAACTATTGTGAAAAAACCTACTAAATATAAAATTATATCTTGATCTATTGAAGCTGATATTCCTAAAAATCCTAAATTAAATGAAGGAAGGAAAAAACATGCAAACACACCTTTACTAAAATCAATGATTAAAACCAATAATCCAAATAATTTCCCTTGAGTTAATAAAGCATTAGTTGCTCCTGCATTGCCACTACCTTGCTCCCTTATATCTACTCCACCAAAAAATCTTGAAATAAAAAGAGCGCCAACAATAGAGCCAATAAAATAGGCAAAAATAATTTTAAAAAAAATATCTACCATTTACCAAATCAAATTTCTTCGTAAAGAGTACAGTCGTATATCCCTCTAACTTCTTGAGGATTCCATACCCAAAACGCATCCCAAGTATACGGTTCTATAAGAGTTTCAGCATCTTCAACAATTAACTCATAATATAATCGACCTTCACTATTATTAAGTGTAAATCTTTCAAAAGTTTTAACATCTGTCGTTTGAGAAACTCCGACCCTATTAAAATATGGATAGTTAATTTTTGTAGTTACTATTTCCAAAGTATTACTATCAACCCATTTACCAATTGAATACCCCAGAGGAGAAGGCAATATATTATCCTGATCTTGCTCTTCTAGATATATAGTCCTAGTCACATCAAATTCTTCAGCCTTAAGTTCTATATAATTCTCATACTCTATGAATTCAATTGGGTATGGATTACCCATTGTATTTGGCATTCCTGGTGAGATACATTTTTGCTGAAGATTGTCTTCATACTCATTCCATTCAGCTGCTAAAGATATTGCTTTATCAGTTAATGGGAAGTTTTCTGGGTCTCCAAAAAACCACCAACCTCTCTCCTTAAAGCCCCAAGACCAAACTCTATAAAAATCATTTTCTTCTTCTATACTTTTATTGATAGGAGGAGCTTCTGGAATAAACTCTCCAGCATCTGGCCATCTAGGAGTAGCATTTCTCGTTAATGGAACCTCAACTCCATTTGATAAAAGCATACTTGTTAAAACCATCACATTATCCCTTCTTGTAGAAGGATTGCCAGCTAGGCTAATAACATCACCAATCTTAACATTGTCTTCACCTACACCCCTTCTTCGCTGTCCACTTATCGATCCACCTTCTGCTAACCAGATAGAGCTAGGGTCTCCCTCTACTGTTTCAACTTCAAAAACTACATGTGGATTTTTCCATAACATATTAACTACCTTCCCTCTAACTTCTGTCACTACACTTCGATCAAATTCTGAAGTAGAGTGATGCGAAAAAGCGACAAACGGCAATAAAGAAAATAAAAAAAATATTTTTTTACTATTAAGTAAAAGGTGCATAGTCCTCTCCTAGTTATTTATTACTTTTATTGAACAAAAACTGTGAATTGCCGATTGATTTCTCAATAAATCCTCCCTCACAGTAGCTAAAATAATATTCCCACATCCTAATAAAGTTTTCAGAATACCCTAATGATCGTATATCTACCAAATTTGATAACATTTTCTCACGCCAGTGCTTCAATGTTAATGCATAATCTAAGCCTATTTCATCTCTTTGAATTAATTCAAAATCAGTGGCTTTAGAAATTGATTGCATTAACTTAGGTACAGAAAATAGCGCTCCTCCAGGAAAAATATACTTCTGTATAAAATCTACAGATTTTCTTGAATACTCATATTGATTATCAGCAATAGTTATAGCTTGTATAAAAATCTTGCCATCATTTTTAACAAGATCACTACACTTTTTTAAATATGTTTCCAGAAACTTATGTCCTATTGCCTCGATCATCTCTATAGAAACTAACTTATCATATTGTCCATTTAAGTCTCTATAGTCTTTACGAAGTAAATTAATTCTGTCAGAAAGCTTCTCCTTATGAATCCACTTTTTTGCATACTCATATTGTTGTTCAGAAATTGTTGTTGTGGTTACTTTACAACCATAATTACTTGCAGCAAAAATAGCCAAACCACCCCAACCCGTTCCTATTTCTAGAAGATGATCACTAGAGGATAGCTCTAAGCTTGAGCAAATTTTATCTAGCTTTTCATTTGAGGCTTGATCTAATGAAATATTTCTATCATTAAAAATTGCAGATGAATACATCATCATCTTATCCAACCAAATTTTAAAAAAATCATTCCCTATATCATAATGGGCTTTGATATTTTTCTTACTTCCTGATTTTGTATTATTATTTATAAGATGAATTATCTTATTTATAGGTCTTTTTAGGCTACCTAGCCCTGAATTCATTGGATCTACTACCTCTCTGTTCCTTACAAAAAGCCGAATCACTTTTGTTAGATCATCAGCTGACCAATAACCTTTAATATAAGATTCACCTGCCCCTAAGCTCCCTCCGAATAAAACACTAGAATAAGTTCGTAAGTCTTTAATATTGATAGTTACAGTTAAATTATTACTAGAATCAATATCTCCATATGACCAACTTTTGCCTTTGTCTTTTATGATAAGGCAGCCATATTTAATATTTCCTAATAGCGAATGAATTAGTGATCTAGAAATTAAATTAATCATTATTGATACTGCCCTCATAAAAAATATTATTTATCTCTATTTGGATAATCATAATATACGCATCCCTTCATCCATAAAATAAAGGCTTCCCAATAAATAACTAAGATAATTTTAAAAGTTATTAGCGGATAAAGTATTAACAATCTAAATAAATTAATACTTGTTATTGAAGTTTTTTTAGTTAATGAAAGTGTTGCATCAAAAAACTTATTTTTTTTCTCAAAGTTCTCCATATGAACAAAAATTGAATCAGACGGACAATTAAATTTCCATTCATAGTCTAAATCCATACTCATAAATGGAGAAACATGGAAATCTTTTTTTAATTTGAATTGACTAATATTTCTATCATTAATTACTTTTGAATTATCTAACAAATAACAGTACTGATCTCCCCAAGGTGTATTATTAACTTCCACAATTATAAATCTTAGTTCTTTTTCATCAATGTCAGAAAAACAATAATAAAAAGAAACTGGATTAAATCCATAGCCAAAATAACTAAGCTGTGTTAACAAGAAAATTTTTCCTTTAAATTCTTTACCCGTGTTTTCTTTTAAAAATTTTCTTACACTTATAGCGAGGTCATCAGAAGATTTTCCCATATGATTTCTTCTATTAAAAGAAGCTAAATTAGGCTTATTAATAGACCAAAACCACTTATTATCAAATATACTATTAATTTCAGAGAGATCAAAATAAAACATAAATAATTTATATTTAAATTTATGATTAATCATGGACTTCCTTCGATGCCCAACATAACCTTCAAAAATACAGCTATTCACTTAATGCACTTCCCTCAAAATGTTTGATGGCCTCTAGGGCACTCACAACTCCATCCTCATGGAATCCATTATACCAATAGGCACCGCAATAGAATGTACGATTATTACTAATTAAGCTGTGACTGGCTTGAGCTTCTATAGCAGAATTTGTAAATATTGGGTGTTGGTACTCAATTTTTCTAATTATTTTATCTTTCTTAATCTGAGAAGAATTATTCAAAGTCACACAAAAAGTATATTTAGAATTAATTCCTTGAAGTATGTTCATATTATATGTAAGTGTTACTAATTCCTGCTCTTGCTTGGGTATGTTGTAATTCCAAGCAGCCCATGCACGCTTATTTTTTGGAAGAAAGCTTTCATCTGTATGAAGAATTGCTTCGTTGGTTTGATATTTAATAGCGCCAAGGATTGCTTCTTCATTTTTAGAAGGATCTGATAAAATTCTTAGGGCTTGATCACTATGACAAGCTAGAAAAACACAATCAAATCTTTGAGATTTTCCATCATTATGAGATATTTCAACTTTATCAGAATGCCTTGTAATAGACTCAATAGATTGATTAACTCTAATTTTTTCTTGGTATCCTAAAATGAGTTTTTTCAAATACTCTTTTGATCCACCTTTAATAACTTTCCATGTAGGTCTATTGGCTAAAGATAATAATCCATGGTTATCAAAAAAATTAACCAGAAATTTTAAGGGCATTGAAAAAATATTCCTTGGCTTTGAAGACCAAATAGCAGAAGACATTGGAACTAAGTATTTATCTATAAAGAATTCAGAATAATTATTCTTATTCAGATATTCACCTAGTGATATATCTGAATGATTTTGATTAATATACTTAACTGAATTCTTATTAAATTTAATAATATCTAACAACATACGGTGATAAGTAAGGCTAAGTAAATTTCTTCTTTGAGAAAAAATGGTATTTAAATTTGTACCAGAGTATTCAAGGCCACTTTTATTGCAGCTAACACTAAAACTCATATTGGTTGATTGATCTTCAACATTAAGCTCTTCGAGTAGACTAATGAAGTTAGAATAAGTTCTGTCATTAAATACAATAAATCCAGTATCTACAGAATACAATTGATTTTCTAGCTCAAAATCAATTGTATTGACATGGCCGCCTATGTAATCAGCAGACTCAAATACGGTAATATCATGTTCTTTGTGAAGCTTATAAGCGACCACATTACCTGAGATTCCACTGCCTATTATTGCTATCTTCACTTTTTATTATTTTTTATATCTTTAATGATCATCCTGAGATTAGGAAAAAATACATTAGTTGAAGCAATATAAGAATCATAACCTAAGTGTTTTTTATTCATATGCTTTTCTAAAAGAGCAGCCCCAGAAAACTTAAGTAACAAGAAATTCATTAATATTGGAGAGTATATAGACCACCACCCTCCATTAGATAAAGCTATAATATAAAAACCCCACCAAATACATGCATCTCCAAAATAATTAGGATGTCTAGTATATTTCCATAAACCATATTTTAATAATTTTCCTTTATTAATTGGATTTAATTTAAATAAATATAATTGATAATCGCCAATTGATTCGAAAAAAAATCCAACTACCCATAATAAAATACCTAATATACCAATATAATTAATAGGGTCTGTATTACTCATTATTATAAATAATGGCATTGAAATAACCCAAGCTAAAAAAGCTTGTAGCCCAAAAACAATATAAAGACTCTTCAGCCAAAAAAAAGGTTGGTTATTTGAACGAATATCCTGATATCTTTGGTCTTCTTCTTTTCCCCAATTCCTAATAGTTACATAAGCAGAAAGCCTTAAACCCCACAATAAAACCATAAGAAAAACTAATAATTGCTTAATTTGTAGAGTATCAATAAATAATAAGGAAATTACTGAGCAAAAAATAAACATTAAAGACCATAGGCTATCTACTATACTTACATCATTGATTATTAAACTAACAATCCAAAAGATTATTCCTAAAAAAATCAATAAAAATAATGCGAAAATATATATCTCTACATTAATCATATTTAATTATCTTTAATAAAAAATTTATCAAGACTGTTTGAAATATAAAATAATAATGGAAACATAACACCCCAACCAATAGCTAATACTAGAAAGGATAAATCTCTATCAGGAAAATCTACAGCTCCTAGTTTTTCTCCGCCATAAAAAGCTAATGGGCCACCAATAAAGCCAAATAAAGTAGATAAAACTTTTCTTCCATTTAACCATGATAGAGAAATATCGATTGTAGTAGAAAATGATATCCACATAGCTACTATCCAAAGGGGAGCTAAACCAATAATTTGTTTACCAGAAGGATATTGAACAATATCAAATGCTATAATTAAATTTTCCCAGAATAAGCCTATAAAACTAACAATTAAAATAAAAAAAAATTCTCTTATAAAATTAGATCTAACTAAAAAATAATAAAAACTAACAACAAGAACTACAAAAGGGCCAAGCCAAAATATACTGTTCGCTGCACCAAGGACACATGCAAACCAGCCAGCTTGAAAAAATAAAAAATTAATTAACATTCTATAACCTCTTTTTAAAAAGGTAGTGGCTCACTAACCATTCTTGACCATTATCATAACCAAATAATTCAGCGCAAGACATAAAAAACATCCTCCATCTCATCCACCATAAATACTCATCTTTCTTGCCATAAGTCTTGCTCAATATATCCAAAACCTCTCTTTTGTTTCTATCCATATTCTCAAGCCAAGCATTTGAAGTTTTTTGATAATGCAATCCACTCCAAACCCACTGGTTTGTAATAGATAAATTCTCCTGAAAATTAAGCGGTAAGTTTAAGCTTGGCATAATACCTCCTGAAAAAAAATACTTTGCCATCCAGTCATCTTCATTAATTTCTATAAATTCGTATGGTACTGACCTATGACAAAATATATGCATAAAAAATGTTCCACTAGGTTTTAGCCAATCAGATACTCTCCTAAACATCTCTTTATAATTCCTAATATGTTCAAACATCTCTATAGAAACAATCCGATCATATGATTGATTGGGAGCAAAATAATTCATATCATCAGTAATTACTTCCAAATTTTCTATATTGTTTTCTTTTGCTATTTTATCGATCTCTGACTTCTGTCTCTTTGAGTTTGATACTGCTGTAAATCTTGATTTAGAGTAAATTTTTGCATTTCTTAAACTAAAAGACCCCCAGCCACAACCAAGATCAAGAATATCTTCTCCATCCTTTATCATTGCTCTTTCAGTAGATAGGTCTAAGGCGCTTTCTTCAGAATCGCTTAAAGAATTTTCTTCATTCCCCCAATAACCACAACTATATTTTAAATTCTTACCTAGAATTAATTTAAAAAACTCTGCCGGTACCTCGTAGTGTTGCTCATTAGCTAGCTCTGGAACTAATGCAACTTCACTGCTGTCCATCATAGATAAAAATTTTTGGAGATGTTTACTAGAATTTTCAATATTATTTATATTGATTTTATTAAGACGATTTTTAAGAAGTTTTCTTATGCCATACCTTACTAGAAAATCTGGAAGTTGGCCCTTTTCAGCTAGAGTAGTTAACATTTTTTTAAAAAAAATAGTCATGTTTAATTTTTTAATTTGTAACCAGTTTTGAAAATTCGCCATACAATAAATAAACAAATTAATAAAAATGAAAAAGACATAGCGACACTTAAAAATATACTGACATCAGAAACTCCATAGAAGCTCCATCTAAATCCACTTATTAGATAAACTACAGGGTTAAACATAGTTACTTTTTGCCAGAAAGGATCTAACATGTTAATTGAATAAAAACTTCCTCCTAAAAAAGTTAGGGGTGTTATAACTAGTAGCGGAATAATCTGTAATTTCTCAAACCCATCAGCCCAAATACCAATTATGAAACCAAATAGACTAAATGTTACTGATGTAAGTATCATAAATAGTGCCATCAAAACATAATGATCTATATTCAAATCTACAAAAAAACCTGCTGTAATAAGTATGATGGATGCAACGATTATTGACTTAGTAGCTGCTGCTCCTACATAACCAAGAACTATCTCTAAAGACGATATAGGTGCAGATAAAATCTCATATATAGTTCCTGTAAATCTTGGAAAATAAATACCAAATGCAGCATTAGTTACACTCTGCGTCAAAAGCGATAGCATGATCAAACCTGGAACAATAAATTCACCATAACTAACCCCATCTATCTCTTGAATCCTTGAACCTATAGCAGACCCAAAGACAACAAAATACAAAGAAGTAGAAATGACAGGTGAAACAATTGTTTGGAATAATGTTCTCCAAGCCCTATCCATTTCAAATAAATAAATAGCTTTAATTGAATAAAAATTCATTTTGATTCACGCAATAGCTTTACAAATATGTCTTCTAAGGAGCTTTTAATAGTAGCTATATCTTTTATACCTATATTAAGACTACTCATTTTAGATAATAAATTATTAATTTCTGAACTAGCGCTATAACTATCATAAATAAATGTTAGCTGATTCTGATCTTTATTAAGCTTAAGTTGATAACCTGATAATTCTGCTGGTATGTTGGTAAGCTTTTCGGCTAGTTGTAGAATTAACTTTTTCTCTCCTAGCTTCTGAACCATCTCATCCTTATTTTCAATTAGTATTATTTCTCCATTATTAATGATTCCAATCCTATCTGCTAACTGTTCGGCTTCCTCTATGTAATGGGTTGTAAGAATAATTGTTCTTTCAGATTCTCTAAAAGTTTTTAAGGTCTCCCACATAGATTTTCTTAACTCAACATCGACTCCAGCGGTTGGTTCATCAAGAAACAAAATGTTTGGATCATGAGCTAAAGCTTTTGCCATTAACAGCCTTCTTTTCATGCCTCCTGATAAATCCTGTACTCTATCATCTCTCTTATCCCATAAAGACAAATCTTTTAATATTTTCGTTAAATTTTTTTCATCAGGAGGCAAGCCAAATACTCCTCGACTAAATCTAACAGTAGGAAGAACTTTAATAAATGCATCTGTTGTTAACTCTTGGGGAACAAGTCCAATCAATGATCGAGTTTTTCGATAATTATCGACAATATCATAGCCATCAACTTTAACGGAGCCACTCGTTGCATTAACAATACCACAGATAATATTTATTAAAGTTGACTTACCTGCACCATTTGGGCCTAAAAGTGCAAATATTTCACCTTTATTAATCTGCAGATTAATATTGTTTAATGCTTTAAAACCATTCTCGTAAGTTTTAAACAATTTTTTGATTTTTATCGCATCCAATACTAACTCCGCCAAAAAAAATCATGTAAAAAACCCTCTTAGTTTATAAGAACTAAGAGGGTTTTTATAAAATATAGAGCCTGGCAGTGACCTACTCTCACATGGGGAGACCCCACACTACCATCGGCGCTGAGCATTTTCACTTCCGAGTTCGGCATGGGATCGGGTGGTTCCTACTCGCTATAGCCGCCAGGCAACCGGTTACCACTTATTTATAAAATAGGTGGTAAAACTGAAAAGATCCGTTTATGTCGCAAAGACTTTTTAGGTGTTATATGACCAAACCTCACGGGTAATTAGTACTGGTTAGCTTCATTCATTACTGAATGTCCACACCCAGCCTATCAACCTCGTAGTCTTCGAGGTCCCTTAAGGGGGATCAAGTCCCCAGGGAAATCTAATCTTAGGATGGGCTTCCCGCTTAGATGCTTTCAGCGGTTATCCCTTCCGCACATAGCTACCCGGCAATGCCACTGGCGTGACAACCGGAACACCAGAGGTGCGTCCACTCCGGTCCTCTCGTACTAGGAGCAGCTTCCTTCAAATTTCCAACGCCCACGGCAGATAGGGACCGAACTGTCTCACGACGTTCTAAACCCAGCTCGCGTACCACTTTAAATGGCGAACAGCCATACCCTTGGGACCTGCTACAGCCCCAGGATGTGATGAGCCGACATCGAGGTGCCAAAC
>JAYZFC010000006.1:0-84295 GCA_036337035.1 Pseudomonadota bacterium
TTATTATAATGGTAATATAAATATATTATATACTTTAATTTTTAACTAATGTGGAGATGAATAATAATTTGTTGACTTAACTTTTTAATCTGGTATTTATTAGTTTTAAAGATTAAGGGTATTGATATGAAAAGAAGAGAATTTGTACTAGGTGCAGCAGGAATGTCGGCATTAGCTGCTTGCCAATCTCAACAACAGGATTGCAATAACATTAAAGAAAATCAGCAAACTTTCTCATGGAAAATGGTAACAACATGGCCACCTAATTTTCCTGGTCTTGGAACTGGTGCCAATAATGTAGCAAAATACATTGAATCTTTAAGTGGAGGTCGAATTAAAATTCAAGTGTATGCAGGTGGTGAACTCATACCCCCTCTAGAAGTATTTGATGCTGTTTCCAGCGGAACAGCTGAACTAGGACATGGAGGCTCATATTACTGGCGAAGTAAATCTGAAGCAATGCAGTTTTTTACTTGTGTCCCCTTTGGTCTAAATACACATGAGATGAATGCCTGGCTTTATTATGGAGGAGGTTTAGAACTTTGGCAGGAAGCTTATAGGCCTTTTAGCCTTGAGCCGTTTCCAGCTGGGAATACAGGCGTACAGATGGGGGGATGGTTTAATAAAGAGATAAATAGTATGGACGACTTTCAAGGCCTGAAAATGAGAATGCCTGGTCTAGGTGGTGAAGTTGTAAGAATGGCTGGTGGAACATCCGTAGCTCTCCCTGGCTCAGAAATCTTCACTGCTCTCCAAACTGGTGTCATTGATGCAACAGAATGGGTTGGTCCCTATAATGATCTTGCGTTCGGTTTAGATAAAGTAGCAAAATATTATTATTATCCTGGTTGGCACGAACCTGGACCAACATTGGAGTGTATGGTTAATCTTGATGCATTTAATTCTCTACCTGAAGATTTAAAATCAATTGTTAAAGTCGCATGCCAAGCTGTAAATATGGATATGACAGCTGAATATAATGCAAGAAACTCAGATGCTTTAAATCAAATTATGGAAGATAAAAATATTGAAGTTAGGCCCTATCCCAAGGAAGTTTTAAGTGAATTAAAATCACTAAGTAGGAAAGTTATTAATGATCTTGCTAATCGAGACCCTCTGGTGGCTAAGGTCTGGGCTTCTTATGAAGCATTCCTAAAAAAATCTAGATATTGGCAACAAATATCAGAACAAGCTTACATTGATACAACTGAACTATAATCATAAAATTTAGCTAAAAATTGATTTAAATCAATAAATTATAGATGCTAAATAAGAAATTAAAAAAGTCAATAATTAAGTTAATATAACTTCATTATAATCCTTCATTCCTAATCAAAATTGATTTAAAATACACACCAATAAGTTCAATCCCTTAACCGAAGGTGCAAAAAAAAATGAAAAAAATAATAGCCATACTCTTCCTGGCAGGGTGTTTTCTGGGTTCTAACTCATGGGCTCAAAGCTGTAATCAAACAATAGAAGGTAATGATTTACTTCAATTTAATCTATCAGAAATAATTGTTAGCTCATCATGTGAAAATATTACAATCACCCTAAAACATGTAGGTGGCTTACCTTCAAATGTCATGGGGCATAATTGGGTTTTAACAAGTACTGCAGATTACATGCCAGTTGCTTCAGGGGGTCAGGCTGCTGGTCCTCCAGAATATTTAGTAGTAGATGATGAAAGAATAATTGCTGCAACTCCCGGAATGATTGGTGGAGGAGAAGAAGTATCGGTTACATTTAACTTAAATGATTTAACTCCGGGTGGAGATTATACATTTTTTTGCTCATTTCCAGGACACTATGTGTTAATGAATGGAAAATTTATAATTGAATAAAAAAAATTTAGGATAAAAATATTATGGCAATAGCTATAGCTCTTATACTTCTAGTAGTTGGTTCAATAGTTTTTCATTTTGTTAGCCCTTGGTATCTGACACCAATAGCTTCTAACTGGGGAATGATAGACACGACTATTGACATTACTTTTGTAGTAACAGGGATAGTATTTGTTCTAGTTAATATATTCACGGCCTATTGCATAATTAAATTTAGACACAAAAAAGGAAGTAACAGAAAAGCAGATTATGAACCAGAAAACGCTAGACTTGAATCTTGGCTAACAATTATCACCAGCATTGGAGTAGCTGCGATGTTGGCGCCAGGACTTATTGTTTGGAATGATTTTGTAAATCCACCAGAAGATGCAATTGAAGTAGAAGTGGTTGGTCAACAGTGGCATTGGAGTTTTAGGCTACCTGGAAATGATGGACAACTGGGTAATGTAGATATTATCCATATGTCAAAAGATAATCCATTTGGTATTGACCCAGAAGATCCAGCTGGACAAGATGATGTCCTGATTGGAGATTCCTCAACACTCCACCTCCCCTTGAATCAACCAACTAAAGTACTACTTAGATCTAAAGATGTATTGCATGATTTTGCAGTCCCTCAATTTCGAATTAAAATGGACTTAGTGCCTGGAATGGTTACTTATGCTTGGTTTACTCCAACTAAAGAAGGAAGTTACGATATTCTTTGTGAAGAGTTGTGTGGTATATCGCATCATGCAATGAGAGGAAAAGTGATAGTAGATAATCAACTAAATTATCAAGAGTGGCTTAATGATCAGGTAACTTTTGCTGATTTACAAAATATACCAGAAGGTGACCCTAATCTGGGTAAAGCCAATTTTGCAATTTGTGCAGCATGTCATGGTCAAAATGGTGAAGGTATGCAAGCGTTAAATGCACCTAAGCTAACTGGACAAGAGCCTCTATATTTAAAAAGACAATTAAAATACTGGAAAGAGGGTATAAGAGGATCAGCGGTTGGTGATATTTATGGAGCCACTATGACACCATTAATGGTTACATTACCTGATCAAGCATCTATTGAAAATGTAGTAGCCTATATAGAAAGTCTTCCCTCAAGTCCAGCAGAAAAAACTATAACTGGAGATGTATCTACAGGAAGATATATATATTCTACATGCTCTGCCTGCCATGGAGCAGATGGAAAAGGAATTTGGTCTATGAATGCACCACCTTTAGCAGGTATGACAGACTGGTACTTAGCTAGACAATTACAGAATTACAAAGATGGTATTAGAGGTAATCATCCGGGAGACCCCTATGGTTACCAAATGAATATGATGGTAGATATACTGCCAGATGAGCAAGCAATAAATGATGTTATTGCTTATATTAACACACTATAATTTGAGGAAGTATCAGGAGAAACCTAATGGCATATGTATCAATAGCTGATAGTGATCATGAACAGCATTTGCATGACCCCCAATCATTTATTACAAAATATATATGGAGTCAAGATCATAAAGTTATAGCAATTCAATATGCTCTAGTGGCAATCTTTGTTGGTATTATTGCCATGGGTCTATCTGTAATGATGAGACTACAGCTTGGCTTTCCAGAATGGGCTTCATTTATTACCCCAGAAGAATATTATCAGTATGTAACTATGCACGGAATGATTATGGTTATATATCTATTAACCGCACTTTTCTTAGGAGGTTTTGGTAACTACCTCATTCCACTCCAACTTGGTGCTAGAGATATGGTTTTCCCATACATGAATATGTTAAGTTTCTGGGTATATTTATTATCTGTGATAGTTCTTTTAATTAGTTTCTTTATTCCAGATGGACCAACGGGAGCTGGCTGGACACTTTACCCACCACAAGCAATATCTGAAGGCACTCCAGGAGATGGTGGAGGTATTGTATTTATGCTTGCTTCACTCGCTTTATTTATTGTTGCTTTTACAATGGGAGGCCTTAATTATGTCACTACGGTCTTGCAAGCAAGAACTAAAGGTATGACCTTAATGAGGATGCCTCTCTCTGTTTGGGGTATTTTTGTGGCAACTATTCTAGGATTATTAGCATTCCCAGCTCTGCTAGTGGCTGCAATAATGATGCTTTTAGATAGAGTTATTGGCACTAGTTTTTTTATGCCTGCCATGCTCTCACTAGGTGAAACTTCTGAATTTTCAGGAGGTAGCCCAATACTTTTCCAACATTTATTTTGGTTCTTTGGGCATCCAGAAGTTTACATTGTTGCTCTTCCAGCGTTTGGAATGGTATCTGATGTCCTTGCTACTCACGCAAGAAAAAATATATTTGGTTACAGAATGATGGTATGGGCAATTGTTGGAATCGGTGCTCTAAGTTTTGTTGTTTGGGCTCATCATATGTATGTAAGTGGAATGAATCCTTATTTTGGCTTCTTCTTTGCAACAACTACACTAATTATTGCGGTTCCTACTGCGCTCAAAGTTTATAACTGGGTACTGACTCTTTGGCGCGGTGATATAAGATTAACAGTTCCAATGCTGTTTGCTATTGGATTTATTTTTACCTTTACTCATGGTGGCCTTACGGGATTATTTCTTGGCAATGTTACGGTAGACCTGCCACTATCAGACACATATTTTGTAGTTGGGCATTTCCATATGGTTATGGGAGTATCACCAGTATTAGTTCTGTTTGCAGCTATTTACCACTGGTATCCAAAAATATCGGGGAGAATGTTTAATGAAACTCTAGGTAAAATTCATTTTTGGTTCACCCTACTAGGAACCTATGCCATCTATCTTCCAATGCACTACATAGGATTTTTAGGTGTACCCAGAAGATATTATGCAAATGGAGTTACTGACTTTATATCTGAATCAGTTCAAACACAAAATGCAGCAATGACAGTTGCGGCAATCTTTGTTGCTTTTACTCAATTAATTTTTATCTTTAATATGATATGGAGCCTTAAAAAAGGTGAAAAAGCTCCTGGTAATCCTTGGGGAGGCACTACATTAGAGTGGCAAACGCCTCAAACACCTGCTGTTCATGGAAACTGGGGTGATAAATTGCCAGAAGTTCATAGATGGGCATATGATTTTAGTGTTCCCGGAGCTAAGAAAGATTTTACACCACAAAATGAGCCAGCTTCTGAAGGAGTTCCAGTTGGAAGAGACCATAAAGGAAATAAATAAGTGAACATAACTGCTTTATTTATAGCCTTAATCGCTGCAATAATTTTATGGTTCTTTATTATCAGAAAACTAAAGGTCAAGCCTTGGTCCACAGAAGGCGTCATAGAACATGAAAGCACCATAACCTCTATTCCTGCTGAGAGAGTTGGGCTTTGGGTATTTTTAGCAGTAGTAACAAGTCTTTTTTCACTATTTCTTGTTATGTATGCAGAAAGATCAGGCTACCCTGACTGGAGGCCATTACCAGATCCAATAATTTTGTGGGTCAATACCTTTTTTCTTGTGCTAGCTAGTATCTGTTACCAGCTATCTAGAAATCTGGTTAAACAAAATAAACAAAAAAATATGGAGATCAGTTTATATTTAGGAGGAATTTTTACAATATTTTTTGTTATAGGACAAATCTTAGCATGGAGAATAGCATACTCATCTGGCTTCTTTTTTTCTACTAATCCAGCTAATACCTTCTTTTATCTTATTACTGGTTTGCATGGATTGCATATTTTAGGCGGCCTATTCGTTTGGGTAAAAACAATATCAAAGGTTTGGCAAGGTTTGGAATATAGCAACTTAAACGAAATCTCTAATATTCGATTAAGTATCCAGCTTTGTTCTTTCTACTGGCACTATCTTCTCCTCTTATGGCTAGTTTTATTTTACCTCTTATCCTCAACATAAAGGAATTTAAATAATGTCCCAAGACTCAGCAATAAATTCAGAATTAGCTCCAGGCATTAAAGGTATGGTGAAAGACTGGGCAGCAGATAAGCAGGCCTTCCATGTGCCGTGGGGCAAAGCAATGATGTGGATTTTTCTTTTAAGTGATACTTTTATATTTACATGCTTTTTGACTGGATATCTTAATGTTAGAGCCTCTACAAGAGTGCAGTGGCCTAATCCTAGTGAAGTATTTGCATTATCTTTTGGTGGAGAACCGATCCCTTTAATATTAATAGCAATCATGACATTTATCTTGATCACCAGTAGTGGGACTATGGCTATGGCTGTTAATATGGGTTATAGAAAAGATCGAGCAAAAACTGCTTCTCTAATGCTTATTACCGCTGCTTTTGGAGCAATGTTTGTTGGAATGCAAGCTTTTGAGTGGACAAAACTAATTATCGATGAGGGAGTTAGGCCTTGGAGCAACCCCTTCGGAGCTCCACAATTCGGAGCAATATTTTTTATGATAACTGGATTTCATGGTATGCATGTATCTGTAGGGGTCATCTATCTAGTAGTTGTAGCAATGAAAGTGCTAAGAGGTGACTATGAAAAACGTGGCTATGAAATTGTTGAGATAACAGGACTCTATTGGCACTTTGTTGATCTTGTCTGGGTATTTATCTTCGCTTTTTTCTATCTTTGGTAAGGAAATAATCATGGCAGGACAAGAAGGGCAACAACATCCGCTATCAATATATTTTTGGGTATGGGGATTATTATTTGTAATCAGTGCATTATCCTATGCAGTTGACTATATAGGCTTTGAAGGATACCTCAGATGGACCTTAATACTTATTTTTATGGTTCTTAAGGCTGGTTTAATTATAGCTATATTTATGCATATGGTTTGGGAACGGATGGCTCTTTCTGTGGCAATACTTGGTCCACCGATTGTTTTACTAGTCTTAATTGCACTAATGGCTATAGAAGGGGACTATACAGAGATTACTCGATTAATTTATTTCGGTGAAGATACCACTGAATTTATTGAACATCATTAATTTAGGATTGAAATATTATGATAATTACCTTATCAATCTTCTTTATTTCTTTAGTGTTATGGGGTTTAGCCTGGCACTATCAAACTAAATTCGCTTTTGGAATACTAATAGGTCTTGGTATTGGAGTTTTTATTGCTCAGTTTATTGGACCATTTGATCATATGGAAGATATTCCCATATGGCTACCAGCCATGCCGCTTGTCAGTGTTGTAATTGTGCTTTTCGTAATGGGAATAATTGCATGGTTCATTCCGAACAAGAATGATAACAAGTAACTAGCCTAATCCCGATAACATTTGTTCCAAGTTAATATACTCTGCTCTTGTCTGAGTGATGAATTCAACTGGTAAAGTGCCACCTTTATAATGGCTTAATTTGTACTGTACCAAATCTAATAGTTCCCCCATTACTTTGTAATGTAAATGGACCATCTGGGTGAGTATCATCCTCTATTTCGGCTGTTATATTTCCATTCAACATCACTGTGATATTTGATCCTTGGGCTACAATATCATAAGTATTCCAATTACCTTCAGTCTCTGTCGTTATTAATGGTGGAGAATGTCTCATGATAGCCCCAGTTCTATTATCTGGATTTTCATTTAGATCATAAATATTAATCTCATAACAAGTATCAGGGCTTGCACTTTCTTCGCTATCACATCTAATAAAAACTCCGCTATTTGATCCAACGCCATTCCAGAAATCAACTTTAAGCCTAAAATCTGTATATTGTCCCTTTGAAACAAGATGACTACCAGAAGCATCAGAAGATTCAACATAACCGTCAACTATAGTCCAATTACCTTCGCCAATTTCATTAAAACTAGACAAATCCTGGCCATCAAATAAAATAACCCATCCAGAATCACTCAACAAAGATGCTTGTGTTGTAGTAGAAGGCACTGCTAAATTATTTGCATTTTCAGCTTGTAAATCTTCACCTTCAGGAGCACAGCCTAAAATAAATAAAAATGGTAGAAGTAAAAAGGAAAAATAAATTCTTTGCATCATAAGCCTCCTATGACTTGCATTTATTATATAATTAAAAATCCTAACAAAAAAAAACCAACTATTCAGAATTATTTTAATAATCTATCAATCATCACGCCGAAGGGAGCTTATCTATTACTTCTTCCATTCTCTTAAGGGTCGCCTGATCAGGAATAACACCTCTGCCAGCTCCAAGATTATCTATCATATTTATTGGCTTGCTAGTGCTTGGAGTAATAACAGTTACTCCAGGATTGGCAACTAGATATTTTAAAAAAAATTGCGCCCAGGTATTGGCATGAAATTCTTTACTCCACTCTGGCACAGCCTGTCCTCTAACCCTAGACCAAAGCCTTGAGCGACCAAAAGGAAGATAAACCATAACGGCAACACCATAGTCTTGAGCTGCAGGAATAAGTGACTCAGCGGCATCTCTATCATCTATTGCATAATCAATACCTATAAAATCAATTTGATTATTTTTCATGATATCTATTGTTTCCTGATATCTTCTTGATGCAGTAGTAGTGACACCGATATATTTTACTCTTCCTTCTGATTTCATTTCCTTCAGTATGCCTAGTTGTGTGGGCACATCTGCAAGATTATGAACTTGAATTAGATCAATAGGTGTTTTACCAATTGCTTTAAAGGATCGTTCGATTTGCTCCCTTGCTTTTTCTGGATCTACTGGACTAGAGCTTCCTCTTGGTTGAACATTTACCTTTGTAGCCCAAAAAACTTTCTCAACAGCATCAAGCTCATTAACAATATGGCCTGCAACTTCCTCTGAAGCACCTGCTGCATAACTTGGTGCTGTATCAAATACCGTACCTCCATTATCTAAGAGCGCTTTCATTACTGATCTAACAGTATCAAAGTCCTCAGAACGTGCCATAGATGAAAAAGTTGCTGAACTACCAAGGCCTATAATTGGAATAGATTCTCCCGAAGAAGGAATTATTCTTTTAATTAAAGGTTCATTTTGAGCTTTAATTAAATTTGGTAATAAATATGAAAGACTTGATAATAATCCATATTTCAATATTTGTCTTCTAGTCGCCACTAGTATCTCCTTTTTATTTATAAACTTATATATATTTAATAAATTATAATAGTTTGTAAAAAAATGATAGTGTAAAATTTAAAAATATCTAGTTAGATTGAAAATATTATGAGCAGGATAAAAAAATATCATATTTTTATACAATTTTTATTAGTTTTACTTTTTAGTTCAATATCAATTTCTCAAGATTCTAATAATATTATTGAAGACTGGAGCGCAGAAATTATTAGAACTATTCCACATGATGATTCTGCATTTACACAAGGTCTTGTTATTTATAATAACTATTTTTATGAAAGTACAGGTCAGTATGGTCAATCTTCCATAAGAAAAATTGAAATTAGTTCAGGAAAAATCACTAAATTTATGTCGCTTGATCGATCATTCTTCGCAGAAGGTATCACTGTGCTAAATGATCACTTATTCCAACTTACCTGGAAGAGCAATAAAGGTTTTATATATAATCCTACTACTTTTGAGCAAATTAATACCTTTAGTTATGAAGGCGAAGGATGGGGAATAACTAATCATAATAATGAATTAATAATTAGCAATGGCTCTTCTACTATAAGTTTTTATGACTCAGAAACATATCTTAAAATTAGAGAAATAAAAGTAAAAGATTACCAAGGATATGTAGAAGGAATAAATGAGCTAGAGTATATCAATAACGAAATTTGGGCAAATATCTGGTATAGAGATAAAATTGCCAGAATATCACCATCTACAGGATATATTATTGGATGGATAAATTTAGAAGACCTATACCCTAGATCAAAAAGATCACCTGAAGATGTTCTTAATGGAATAGCATATAACACAGAAACGGATCAATTATTTGTTACTGGTAAAAATTGGCCTTTTATCTTTGAGATAAAAATAATAAAATAACTTAAAATTTATAAAATATACTCTTTGTTTTATTATCCATAAACAACTGATGGAAGCCAGGTTGCTAACTCTGGAAAAAGTGACAAAATAATTAGTGCAAATATTTGAATTATAACAAATGGTATTACGCCTCTATATATAGATGAGGTTTCTACACTGCTAGGTGCAACCCCCCTTAAATAGAATAAAGCAAATCCAAATGGTGGTGTGAGAAATGAAGTTTGAAGATTTATCGCTATCATAACGCCAAGCCATATTGGATCAACACCCATTGTTAGTAATATAGGACCTATAATTGGAACAACTACAAATGTAATCTCAATAAAATCAAGAATAAAGCCAAGAAGGAACATTAAAATCATTACCACTAACATAACTCCAAAAATTCCACCTGGTAAGCTAACTAAAAGATCATGAACTAAACTATCCCCTCCATACCCTCTGAATACTAATGAAAAAAGAGATGCTCCTATAAGAATTAAAAAAACCATACTACTAATCCTTACAGTGCTTCGCATTACTTCTAGTAATTTACTAAAAGAAAATGCTTTCACTAATATAGACAAAAATAATGCTCCAAAGGCACCTACACCAGCAGCTTCTGTAGGAGTAGCTAACCCAAAAATAATCGAACCTAGTACTGCTAATATTAATAATAAAGGAGGTAGTAATGCTGATAGCAAATCATAAATATTAACCTTATCTTCGTTATAGCTATCATTAGATGGCACATGCTCAGGATTTAAAAAAGATACTACTATTATATAGCTAATATATAAAAAAACTAATCCTAACCCTGGTAATAACGCTCCGACAAAAAGATCACCAACTGATACAGTATCAGGTGAAAAAATATTCTGTGAAAGTTGAGCCTGGCTATAAGCTGAAGAAAGAACATCACCTAATAAAACTAGAATTATTGAAGGAGGAATAATTTGGCCTAGTGTACCCGAAGAGCAAATAATTCCTGAGGCCATCTCAGAGCTATATCCTCTTTTTAGCATTGTAGGTAAAGAAAGAAGCCCCATAGTAACTACAGTAGCACCTACTATTCCTGTACTAGCTGCTAATAACATGCCTACCAAAGTTACAGATACTCCTAATCCTCCTTTCATGCGTCCAAAAAGAGCACTTAAATTTGTCAATAAGCCTTCTGCAATCTGTGCTCTTTCCATTGTTACACCCATAAAAACAAACAAAGGAACAGCCATTAAGGTTTCATTACTCATTATTCCAAAAATTCTATTTGGCATAGTTCCTAAAAATGAACTATCAAAAATACCAAAAAAAATGCCAAAAAAAGAAAATAACAATGAAACTCCAGCTAAAGAAAAAGCTACTGGGTAACCTGCTAGAAGAATCAAGACTACGGAAAAAAACATTAATAGAGAAATCCATTCCATAATTATTCTTTTTCCTTTTTCATATAACTAATTAAAAATAAGGTGCTTTTAATTAGGTTTGCAACTGCCTGAAAAATAAGCGTAATAGCCATCATTGGTATAAAGCTTTTTAGTATAGAGTAAAAAGGATATGGCAATCCACCTACTTCCCTTGACGCCTCTTTTATACTCCATGAAGTTAATACATAATCCCAACTAGATAATAAAATAAAAACTGAAAAGGGAATTAAGAAAAATAGTGTGCCAAGAAAATCAACTATAGCTTTTCTTGCCACATTCATTTCTCTATAAAATATATCGACTCTAACATGTTCATCATGATTTAAAGTATAAGAGGCTCCAAGCATAAAAATAGCTGCATGCATCCATACAACACTTTCCTGTAAAGCTATCCAACCTATATCAAAAATATACCTAAGTACTACAATTACAAAGGTAACTAAGACCATAAATAATGTCAGCCATGCAATTGAATGACCTAATAATTCTATAAAACCGTTAAGAAAGTATTTTATTTTTTTAATAAACATTTAATTAGCTTGTATTATTTTCTATTCGTTTTAGAAAAACTATCATTTCTTTAGCTGACTGAATATCGCCAGTATTTTTAGCGACTTTAATGCCATTGTTATATGTTTGCCTTGCATCATCTAATAAGCCTAACTTAATCTGAGTGTTTCCTAATAGCTTCCAAGCCGCTGAATAGTTTGGATCTAGCTTAACAGCTATTTGAAGATGTGTGAAAGCCGCCTTAAAGTTGTCTTTTTTCAGATATGAAGATGCTATACCAAATCTTAAGGTTGCGCTATCCGTACCAGCACTTAGAAGTGACTCAAGTGTCTCAAGCATATCCAATTCTAACTCCTCCAAAAAGTAGGTGTAATTAAAACTAGTAAAGTAAAAATTTCCAATCGACCTAATAACATTGCAAATATTGTAGCCCACTTACTCACTATTCCTAGGTTCATAAATCCATCAGAAACACCAGCTAATCCTGGTCCTAAATTATTTAGAGTAGCTGCTATAGCAGAAAAAGCTGTTGCTTGATCTGCTCCATCTGCTAAAAGCACTAACATTAGTATGCTAAAAACAACAATATAGGCTGTAAAAAACCCCCAAATAGAAGCTAAAACTCTACTATCAATACCTTTATCTCCTAACTTAATAGTGATAGTAGCACTAGGATGCACTAGTCTAAGCACTTCCCTTATGCCTTGCTTGTACATAACAAGCCATCTAATTACTTTTATACCTCCAGCAGTTGATCCAGCACAACCTCCTATAAAACTAGCAAAAATCAGCATAACAGGAAGGGCGCCAGGCCATTGAGAAAAATTATCTGTGGTAAATCCAGTTGTAGTAGCAATCGAAACAACTTGGAATAATCCTTTCGATAAAGTCTCACCTACTGAGGAATAATATCCTGAAAAATATAAATAAAAGATAGACAGTATAATTAAAAAAATTACTAGCTTTGCATAAGCTCTAAATTCTGGATCAATAAAATAACTACTAAAGCTTCTTTGCCTCCAAGCTAAAAAATGAAGAGAGAAGTTTGCAGCAGATATAAACATAAACAACATAGTTATTATTTCAATACTTTGACTATTAAAATAACCTATACTTTCATCATGTGTGGAAAAACCTCCAATTGCAACTGTGCTAAATGCATGACATAAAGCATCAAAATAATCCATACCAGCTAATTTAAATGAAATACAACAAATAATGGTAATACCTAGATAGACATACCATAATGCTTTTGCTGTTTCAGTAATTCTAGGAGTTAATTTAGAATCTTTCACAGGACCAGGAGTTTCAGCTTTATATAGTTGCATTCCACCAACACCTAACATAGGAAGAACAGCTACTGCAAGAACAATGATTCCCAAACCTCCTAACCATTGTAATTGCTGCCTGTAAAATAAAATAGACTTTGGTAAAACATCTAATCCTACTAAAACTGACGCACCTGTTGTAGTAAGTCCAGAAACAGACTCAAATACAGCATCAGTAAAAGTCATATCTAAAATATTAGAGAATAAAAAAGGTAGCGCACCAAAAAGACTTAGAACTGCCCAAAATAAAGCTACTACAAGAAATCCATCTCGCAAGCGAAGTTCTCTTTTCTCTCCTCTTACTGGATACCAAATAATTAGTCCTACAAATAAAATAATAAGAAAAGAATTTAAAAATAAAGGCCATAAATTATCACGATAAATTATAGAGATTAAAATTGGGAAAAGCATTGCTGCACTAAAAAGCATTAGCAGAAAACCAAGAACTCTTTGAATGACTAGTAGATGAACAGGCATAAAACTAGGAAGAGACTGGCTCTACCTCAAACAATTTTTCAACTTCTTGCATATTATCTTTTTCCGTCATAAAAAGAATAATATGGTCATCCGGTTGAATGATTATATCGTGATGAGCCATCAAAACTTCATCGCCACGAACGATAGAACCAATAGTAACTCCTTGTGGGAGACTTATCTCTTCTAATGATTTCCCAATAACATAGGAATTATTAGAATCTCCATGTGCAACAGCTTCAATAGCTTCTGCTGCTCCACGTCTAAGGGCATGCACTTTTACTACATCTCCCTTTCTTATATGTGCTAAGAGAGTGCCTAAGGTTATTTGTGAAGGAGAAATAGCTATATCAATAGTGCCTGCCTCTAAAAGATCTGAGTAGGCAGGTCTATTAATTAAAGCCATAACCTTTCTTGCACCCAATCTCTTTGCTAACATTGCTGATAAGATATTAGCTTCCTCTGAATCAGTAACCGATACAAAAATATCTGCTCTATCAATATTCTCCTCAAGTAATAATTCTTCGTCTGCTGCATCTCCATTTAATACTATAGCTTCATCTAATTTCTCAGAAACAATCGTAGCTTGATCAGCATCTCTCTCTATTAATTTAACTTCATTCTTTGACTCTAATGCTTGAGCTAACCTTATACCAATATTTCCCCCACCAGCTATGACTACTTTTCTTATAGGACTATCTAGCTTTCTCATCTGCTTTAATACAGTTCTTATATGTTTTCGAGCAGCAATAAAAAAAACTTCATCACCTTCTTTAATTATTGTATTGCCATCAGGAATAATCCCTTGCCCTCCTCTATAAATTGCAGCAACTCTAAAATCAATATTAGGAATAAGTTCAGCCATATCTTTTAAAGGATGGCCTATCAATGCGCCACCTTTCCTTGCCAGAGCTGCTACTAACCTTACTTTTCCCTTAGCAAACTCTAAAACTTGGAGTGCTCCAGGAAATCGTAATAATTCGGTTATATGATCCGTAACTAGCTCTTCTGGACTTATAGGAACATCTACAGCAATAGCATCTTTTGTAAATAGCTCATTATGATTAATATATTCAGCTGCTCTAATTCTCGCTATCCGAGTTGGTATATTAAATAGTTTACTAGCAACTTCACAAGCAACTATATTGACTTCATCACTATCTGTTAAAGCTATTAATATATCGGTTTCTTTAGCGCCAGCTTTTTTTAATATTTCTGGATGCGCACCATGACCAATAATGGTCCTAACATCTAATCTATCCTGAAGGTCTCTTAAAGCATTAAAACTAGAATCTACAATAGTTACTTCATTTGACTTTTCTTTGGCAAGACTATAGGCAGCAGTACTACCTACTTGACCAGCACCTAAAATAAGAATATTCATATTAATTCAATACCTATATAAATTTAAGTTTTGCATATTCTAAAACTAACCACTTACAGCCTTCATCATAAAAATTTACTTGAACTCTTGCTTGTGGACCATTACCTTCGTAAGCTAAAACTACCCCTTCTCCAAACTGATTGTGTATAACCCTTTGACCAAGCTGCATCGGTTTATTATTCTCAAATTCATTTCCGCTATGAGTGCTAGAGCTCAGACTCAGCTCTAGAGAGTTTAGCTCTTCAACAAGATCAGAAGGTATCTCGCCAATAAATCTTGATGGAGATCCAAAATGATCTATTCCATATATTCTTCGCCGTAACGCATAAGTTAAGTATATTGTTTTTTTTGCTCTAGTAACACCAACATAACAAAGTCTTCGCTCTTCTTCCAACTCTGATTGATTATTTATTGATCTTTGATGGGGAAATAAACCTTCCTCCATACCACATAAAAATATAACTGGGAACTCTAGGCCCTTAGCGGAATGGAGAGTCATAAGCTGAACACTATCTTCTTCTGAACCTGACTGACTAGACCCTGATTCTAAAACAGCATACGATAAAAAATCATCCAATGGAGATAAATCAATATCCTCTGGGGTAATAATACCTTCAGACGCGCTAACAAGCTCTCCTAAATTCTCTACCTTTGCTTCACCATTCAGCTGTCCATCTCTCCCATAATATTCAATTAGACCACTAGACTTTATGACCTCTCTTACAATCTCAGATAAGGTAGCTCCTTCTGTTAAAGAATCAATCTTATCAATTAAATTTACAAATACAGAAAGGGCATTATTAGCTCTCTTAGAAAGTAGATTACCTTCAATAATTTTCTTTGAGCCCTCCCAAAGACTTATATTATTTTTATTAGACACACTCCTTATATGTTCTATTGTTTTCATTCCTATTCCTCTTACAGGAATATTTATAATCCTTTCAAAAGAATTATCTTCATTTCTATTAGAAATAAGCCTTAAATAAGCCAGCGCATCTTTTATTTCTGCTCTTTCAAAAAAACGGAGTCCTCCATATACTTTATAAGGAATTTTATATTTTAATAGATATTCTTCGAAAACCCTGGACTGGGCATTAGATCTATATAATATTGCTATTTCTGACCTCAAGTTTCCTTGATTAAAATAATCATTAATTTTACTAATAACAAAATCTGCTTCATCTCTTTCATCGATTGCTCTATATAAGCTTACTAAATCTCCCTTATGAGAATCTGTCCATAAATTTTTTCCTAACCTTGAAGAATTACGAGAAATTATCGAATTAGCTGCTGATAAAATATTTTTAGTAGATCTATAATTTTGCTCTAGTCTAATTATTTTTGTAGAGGTAAAATGTTCCTCGAAAAGTTGCATATTTTCTACTTTTGCTCCTCTCCATTTATATATTGATTGATCATCATCGCCTACAGCAAAAATACTATTATTATTACCTGCTAATAACTTAAGAAGATCGTATTGAATAGTATTAGTATCTTGAAATTCATCTATAAGTAAATGGTTAAATTTCTTCTGGTATTCCTCTAGCAAATCCTGATTTTTTTTCAGTGTTTCAATTACCCGTAAAATAAGTTCGGAGAAGTCAACTAGAGATGATGACTTACACAAATCATCATAATATCTATATAATTCTATAATTTCAGAGTCTTCCTCTATTCTTCCATCTAATAATTTATCAGGCCTTAAACCAGCATCCTTATTTTTATTTATAAACAACTGTATATCTTTTGGAGAAAAATCACTCTCGCTTTTATTTAAAGCTTTAAGCATCTTTTTGATCATTCTAATCTGATCTAAAGAATCCATAATTTGAAAATTTTTATCTAGCCCTGCTTCCTCCCAGTGAATTCTTAAAAATTTATGTGCTAATCCGTGAAATGTTCCTATCCAAAAACTTTTAGTTGGATAATTAAGTATATCCTCAATTCTTTTTCTCATTTCTGTTGCCGCTTTATTAGTAAATGTAACAACAAAAATATTCTGAAGTGGAACTTTATCTATTGCTATCAACCAAGCTACTCTATGAACCAGAACTCTCGTTTTACCACTTCCAGCACCAGCAAGTACCAAAGTATAAGTTGAATTAGTAGATACAGCCTCTTTCTGCTGATCATTTAAGCTTGAAATTACTGTTTGAGAATCCATAAGACCTTGGCTCTAGATCAATAAGGCAAAATTAATAAAATATAATGATCAACTAATAAGAAACTGAATAATGCTATTAGATAATTTATTGAATAAATAAAAACTTCCATAGCTAGATAATTATTGTATTTTAATTTAACAACATAAAATATAAAACCTAATCCTAATAAAATACTTCCAATTAAATAAAGTTCTCCCGACATTTGTAAAATATATGGCAATAAAGTAACAATAAATAATAAAATTGTATAAATAATAATATAATTTTTAGTTACATCTATGCCATGTGTTACAGGAAGCATAGGAATATCTGCTTTCTCGTAGTCATCCTTTCGGGCTATCGCTAGAGACCAGAAGTGGGGAGGTGTCCACATAAATATAATGAAGAATAAAATTAAAGAGAAAAAACTTATCTCATTATGTACAGCAGCCCAGCCTAAGATTGGAGGTGTTGCTCCCGCTGCACCTCCTATAACTATATTCTGAGAAGTAGACCTCTTTAAATAAATAGTATAGATAACAGCATAACCAATTAATGATAAAAATGTTAGTACAGCTGTCAGGAAATTAATAAAAAAAATAAGGGTAAATATGCCTATAGATCCCAAAAAAAATGCAAATATTAAAGCTTTCTCCTCACTAATCTTTCCAGTTGGCAAAGGTCTATTGCTAGTTCTAGACATCTTTGAATCAATTCTTAAATCATAAATATGATTTATAACAGCGCCTGAAGCTGCAGATAGCCCTATACCTAAACTACCAAACAATAAAACTTGTAACTGTAAATAATTATCTGAAGCTAATAACATACCAACAATCGCAGTAAAGACTAATAGCAGAACTACCTTTGGTTTAGTTAATTCAACATAATTAGCCAAAGTTAAGGCTATAGATGAACTAAAAGTTATTGAGTCTTTGGTTTGCATTTAATACCGTTAATAATAATAAAGCAGCTACAGCATTATGAGCTACAGCAATAAATAATGGTATACCGAAAGCCACTATGCTTACTCCAAGAGAAAGTTGTGCTACAAGAGCAGTTAAAACAAATATACCATCTAATCTAGTTATAGATAATTTTAATAATCTAAAAGCCAATAAACCTATGATAAATGCTGAAAAAATAGCTCCTAACCTATGAGAAAAATGGATAGCTACTCTAGCAGGATGCTCCAGAATGCCTCCTTCATAATCAATACCTATACCCCTCCATAATATAAAACCTTCTTGAAAATCCATAACTGGAGGCCACCAACTTGCTTGGCATTTTGGAAGATCAGGACAAGATAATGCCGCATAATTTGAGCTAGTCCATCCTCCAAGTGAGATTTGCACTATAAGAACAAGCAGAGATATAAAAGCAATCCTCTTTATTGAATTCGGAGTTTTCAGGTGTGGAGCTTGCCATCTAGATAACCATGACAAAATTCCAAGAGTTGTTAAACCTCCAATTAAATGAGCCATAACTACTACAGGCTTAAGTAAAAGAGTCACAGTCCACATTCCAAGTAATCCCTGAAAAATAACAGTTACTAATAGCAGAAAAGTCAATAAAACATTCTGACTAGGTGAGCGACGATTTAAAAACGCGATAACAGATAAAGATAAGCATAGCAACCCTAGTAAAGTGGCTAGGTATCTATGAATCATTTCTCTCCATGCTTTTCCTGAATCAAATGGTCTATCTGGATAAATTTCAGAAATAGATGCTATCTCCTCAGCGGAATTGGGAACTAATAAGCTCCCATAACAACCAGGCCAGTCAGGACAACCAAGACCAGCATCTGTTAATCTTACCCAAGCTCCTATAAATATGACAAAAAAAGCAAGAACGGTACCTAACCTAGACAATCTGACAAAAAGAGTATCCAATTACAAAAACTCCAGAAAATACAAAACAACTACCGACTTGAATTATATCAAAACTCAGGTATATCTTCGAAAAGTATAAGAAGAATTATTAACTATTTTTTTTATCTCTAGCCTCGTAATTTTTTATTCCTTCTAAAGAAATTAATTTATAGCTAGGGTCATTAGAAATGGTTTTTTTGCTATGCCAAGCATGACCAAAAATAGCCTCTATAGTTATATTAAATCCTGATCCTTTATTCTCTAACTCAATATTTCTACAAAAAGCATTCCACTTTTCCTTACCTGTCAATGAAGTCCTTCTCCCTTCAGCTATGTTGCTTGCACCACAGCTCCTTATATCAGAAATTAAACTTGTGATATTATTATATGTGATAGAGAGTCTATTAATATCTAAGACAGGATCAAGTAAATTAGCCTTTATAAGCATGTCGCCTAAGTCGTGCATATCTAAAAAACCATGAACATGAACTAAGCTATCTATCATTGACCATGCTTTTCTTAGCTCAGATAATGTATCTGGACCAACACTTGAAAATATAAATAATCCATCATTTTTTAAAATTCTTGAAACTTCACTAAAAATAATACTTGTATCACACCAAGGTAATAAGAGATTAGAAAATACTAGATCAACGCAAGAGTCCATTAAGGGGATCATTTCAGCATCGCCATATAAAACACTTACATTAGGATTTTTTAAAAAATACTTACTAGAAACTCTATTCATCTCTAGGCTATTATCCATAGCTATAACTTTACTAGTTGGAAATAATTTATTTAGCTTGAGAGAACTTTTTCCAGTAGCAGCGCCTAAATCTAAGATTATTTTTGGTTCTAAATTAAAAAATTTTAATCTATCAATTAGACGATCTCTTATCTCGCTATGAACAATATCTGAGTTATTAAATAGATTTGCTGATCTATCAAAGCTACGAACGATTAAGGATTTATTTGGAAATCCGATACAAGCATCTTTCTTAATCAATTAAAAATTTCTCAACTATTCATTTAACGCATTTATCTTCTGTCTTTAATCCTAATTTAGATAAAAGAGCTAAATCATCATTATAATCTGGGTTTTTAGTTGTTAATAACTTATCTCCATAAAAAATAGAATTTGCCCCTGCCATAAAACAAAGAGCTTGCATCTCATCAGAGAAATCTGCTCTACCAGCAGACAGTCTTACATGAGACTTAGGCATAATTATCCTTGCTACAGCTACTGTTCTTACAAATTCGATCATATCTATAGGATCTGTTTTTTCTAGTGGGGTACCAGATGATCTTACAAGATTATTTATAGGAACACTTTCCGGCTGAGTAGGCATATTAGCTAGGGTTTGCATTAACATAATCCTATCATCTCTATCTTCGCCTAGACCTAAAATACCACCACAACAAACTTTCATGCCTGATGCTCTAACCGACTGAAGAGTTTTTAAACGATCGGAGTAATTTCTTGTTGTAATTATCTCTTTATAAAAATTCTCTGATGTATCTAGATTATGATTATAATAATCGAGGCCTGATTTTTTTAATAATAGTGCCTGATTTTTATCTAATAAACCTAAAGTCGCACATGTCTCGAGACCTAATGATTTAACTGCTTTAATCATTTCAATTATTTTCTCTAATTGCTTATCTTTTGGGCCTCGGTATGCTGCTCCCATACAAAATCTTGTTGCTCCAGCTTTTTTTGCTTTTTTTGCTGCACTAATTACTGCTTCTAATGGCATAAGATCTTCGGGCTCTACCTCTGTATTATATCGAACACTTTGTGGGCAATACGAGCAATCTTCAGGACATGCGCCTGTTTTAATTGATAGAAGCGTGGACATTTGAATTTCATTAGGTATAAAATATTTTCTATGAATCCATTGAGCTGCATATAATAAATCATTAAATGGTAATCTATATAAATTCTTCAATTCCTCTTTGGACCAATCATGTCTTTGTTCAATGCCAATAACTAATCCTGTTAAAGAAAGATAACTATCTGAAATTTCATATTTCTCAACACTCATATTAGAATTTTCCATTTAAAAACTATAGCTTGATATAATACCAGCGAAAATAATAGCTCCAACTAAATTATTATTTTTAAAGGCTTTGATGCATCTCTTTGGATCCCTATCTTTAATAAGAAATACCTGATAAATAAGAAGAAAACTAGAAAATAAAATAGAAAGGAAGTACAGGAAATTAAAACTTTGCAATATACCAATTGCTACTAGAAATCCGAGAAAAATTAACTGCATAATAAATATAAATAGTCTCTCATAGTCTCCAAACAAAATCGCAGTAGAGCTTATATTGATTTTAAGATCATACTTTTTATCTGCCATAGCATACTGAGTATCATAAAAAATTATCCAAACTATTGTACAAAGAAAAATTATCCAGCTAATTAGTGGCATTGAATTAGTCTGAGATGCAAAAGCTATAGGAACCCCTAAGGAAAAAGCTATCCCCAGAAATAACTGTGGTGCTGGAAAAAATCTTTTAGAAAATGGATAAAAAATAGTAATTATTGCTCCAAATATAGCGATATATAATGAAAGTCTATTCAATAATAGAACAAGACAAAACCCTATAAAAATTAGAAATATAAATAGCAATAATGCCTCATTTTTAGATAAACTGCCTTTAGCTAAAGGCCTATTCTTAGTTCTATCAACAAGAGGATCAATTTTCATATCAGCTAAATCATTAATGACGCAGCCAGCTGATCTCATAATAATAGTTCCTAAATAAAAAATTAATACAACAATCCAATTTGGTTCGCCTCCAGATGCTATCCATAATGACCATAAAGTAGGCCATAGGAGCAAATATATGCCTATTGGCTTATCTAAGCGCATTAATTCTATATAAAGATTTATTTTTTTAGCTATTAATCTGTTAACCATGCTACACATTAGCATAATCGCTGGCCCCCTTAAACCAACGCTCAACTAGAGGATTAATTAAACCAGCATGATCTCTGATAATTGTATCTGACAAATCTATTACCTCAGAAAGTAAATAAGAGTCTCTTGAAAGATCGGCTATTTTTAAACTATTTAGCCCTGCCTGTTTTTTGCCTAGAAATTCTCCAGATCCTCTTAGATCTAAATCTTTTTGTGCTATTGTAAAACCATCATTAGTTTCTCTTATTACACCTAGTCTATGTTTAGCTATTTCAGTTAGAGGTGGTTTATAAAGTAATATACAATCAGATTGCTCATCGCCCCTACCAACCCTACCTCTAAGTTGATGAAGCTGAGATAAGCCCATTCTTTCAGAATTTTCTATAACCATCAGTGTAGCATTTGGAACATCTACACCTACTTCAATAACAGTTGTAGAGACTAATAAATCTATTTTTTTTCTTTTAAAGTTTTTCATTACATGCTCTTTTTCATCAGATTTCATTTTTCCGTGAAGGAGAGCTAAATTCACTGATGGCATAGCTTTGCTTAATTCATTAATTAAATTCTTAGCAGCTTGAGATGCTATTATTTCTGATTCTTCTATAAGAGGACATACCCAATAAGCCTGCTTACCAGTTTTACAATGAACTAGAACTCTGTCTATAAGCATAGTTCTCTTTTTCTCAGGCATAACTTTAGTTCTTATAAGCTTTCTGCCTTTCGGCAATTCATCAATAATAGAACTATCTAAATCTGCATATGCAACCATAGCAAGAGTTCTAGGGATTGGTGTTGCAGTAATAACAAGCTGATGCGGTGAAAAATCTCTATTCTTAAGTCTTAACTTCAATCTTTGATCAACCCCGAACCTATGTTGCTCATCTATTATAATTAAACCAATATTTTTAAATTCTACAGAATGCTGAAATAAAGCATGAGTTCCTACAACTATCGAAGCATCGCCACTTTTGATCCTTCTTAATAAACTTGATCTTTTTGTTTCAGGTATAGATCCTGAAAGGAATACAATATTAATGTCCAAAAAACTAAACCATTCCTTAAAATTTAAATAGTGTTGCTCAGCAAGAAGCTCAGTAGGTGCCATTATAATTGTTTGAAAAGAGTTGCTATGGCAAAACAGTGCTGCTGCTGCTGCTACAACTGTCTTCCCAGATCCTACATCTCCCTGTAATAGACGATTCATTGGAACGCTCTTGACTAAATCACTAAATATTTCTTCTAAAGCAGAATTTTGAGCATTTGTGAGATCAAATGAAAGTGAATCAATAAATTTATCGACAGAGTTATCCCTCTTAGTTAATGCTATCGAGCTATTTTTATCAAATTTATTACTAAACTGAAGCAATGCTAACCTCTGAGCTAGCATCTCCTCTAAAGAAATTCTCATCTGTGATGGGTGTCTCTTGCTATCCAGCAAGGTCATATCGGTATCTGCAGGAGGGTTATGCAAAAACTTTATAGAGTCAGTTAAGGAAGGATATTTATCGCCAATTATTGATGATAGTAAATCTAATGAATCTACTTGTTTTTCTAACACTTTAATAGACTGGCCCACAAGCGACCTAATTCTTGATTGATGAAGACCGCTAGTTGAAGGATATATTGGTGTTAAGCTATTATTTAATTCTTTATCTATAGAATCAATGATTCTATATTCAGGGTGAATCATCTCTAGTGAGCTTTTGCTTTGTCGTACCTCGCCAAAGCACCTGACTCTTTCAGCAGAAGCAAGATTCTCATATTGAGCATTAGAAAAATGAAAAAATTTTAGTTCAATAGTGCCAGTTTGATCTGAAATCTTACAGTGCATAATCCTTCTGCCCCTATAAATAATCTTCACATTATCTATATACCCTTCTATTAGCCTCCTTTCTCCTGGAATTAATGAACAAATTTCTAATATTTTTGTCCTATCCTCATAGCGATTTGGAAAAAGAAATAGTAAATCGATAATCTTATTAACACCAAACTGATTTAGTTTATCGTTTAAAGCAGGACCAACGCCTTTCAGCTTTAAAGGCGAATCATCTATTGATATTTCTGACATTTAAATAAATTAGCTCATAGAATCATAATTGCATCTACTTCAATTAATGCTTGTTTAGGTAGATCATTTACTTCAACTATTGCTCTTGCAGGAAAGGGCTTAGAAAATAAATTATTCATAAAGGTATTTACAAGATCAAAATGTTCCAAATCTTTAAGGTAGATAGTTATTTTTACAATATTTTCCCAAGCGCCCCCTGCTTCAGCAATTACTCCTGAAACGTTATTAAAAACTTGCTCAATCTGATCATTAATTTTATCGCTAACCAATTCAGTGGTATTTGGATCAATAGGTATCTGACCTGAAAGAAAAACTAAATTACCACACTTAATAGCTTGGCTATAGGCGCCTATAGGACTTGGTGCATTATTAGTCCTTACAGCTTTCTTTTTCATTTAACCTACCACTCTATTGACTCTAATTACATCAGCATTATTCCTAATACTTCTTAGCACATTTGCTAAATGTCTTCTATTCCTAACACTCAAACCAAACAACAATATTGAATCATCTCCATCTGTTTCCACCTTGACATTATTAATATTGCTCTTTTTAGACGATATTTTCGATGCAACCTCAGCTAAAAGACCCACCCTATTCATAGTCTTGATTTGAATCTCTGATTGAAATTCGCCTTTAATAGTGCGGCTCCATTTAACAACGATCCAATTTGATGAATTAACTGAGGCTTTAGGTGAATTAAGAACATTAGAACAAGATGTTCTATGAACAGTCATCCCTCTCCCGCTTGACATATATCCAATAATAGAATCTCCGGGTATAGGACAACAACATTTAGCATAAATAATCACTAGCCCTTCTATACCAGAAATATCTAGAGGCCTCACTGCCTTAGAGATATCTATTTTTTCTGATGGAAGATTCTGATTTGCTAGCATACCAGCTAAAATAGGTGCCAATCTCTCCCCTAAACCTAGTTGTTCATAAACTAAATCTAAATTTGTTTCTTTAAGTTCTTTTAAAAAGAATTCTAATTGTGATTTTTTTAATCTTCTTATATTTAAAGAATAAGGCTTGAGAGCTTGACTTAATAATCTTCTGCCAAGATCTCTTGCCTTATCTTTCTTTAAGTGCTTTAAATATGTCCGAATAGAATTTCTTGCTTTAGCAGTAATTACAAAATTAACCCAAAGTGGATTAGGCTCTGGCTTCCTTTTTGTAAATATCTCAACAGTTTCTCCATTTTCTAAAACTGTTCTCAGTGGAACAAAGCGCCTATTTACTTTTGCAGCTATACATCGATTACCTATATCTGTGTGAATTGCGTAGGCAAAATCAACAACCGTAGAGTTTGAAGGAAGTCTAAGAATTTTCCCTTTGGGAGTAAAAACATATACATTATCTGGATATAAATCCACCTTGACAGTTTCAATTAATTCTTCATATCCAAAATCACTCTGAATCTCCATTAATCCAGACAACCAATCTCTTGCTCTAATTTCAGCACCTTGGGTAGCCTTGTCGCTAGCCTTATACTGCCAATGAGCTGCTACACCTTTATCTGCTAACTTGTCCATCTCTTCTGTTCTTATCTGAACTTCTAAAGGATTGCCTTCAGCGCCAAATAGAGTTGTATGAAGTGATTGATAACCATTTATTCTTGGTATAGCAATATAATCCTTAAACCTGCCTGGCATTGGTTTGTAGAGCTGATGAACTATACCTAAAGTTAAATAGCAAGTATGGACATCTTTAACATTTATTCTTACAGCAAATATGTCTACAATCTCATGAAGGCGCATTCTCTTTCTCTTCATTTTGGTATATATGCTATAAAGACTTTTTTCTCTTGTAATAATTGATCCTTTTATACCTCCATTTATCATTGTTTTATTAATTGTCTTTTCTATTTTCTGAAGAAACTTTTTCTGTTTATCTCTTAAAGGCCCAAGAAAGGAATTCAAAACTCTATACCTAACAGGATTACAGATCTTAAATCCTAAATCCTCAAGCTCATGTTTTATGCTAAAAATACCAAGCCTATTTGCAATAGGGGCGTAAATTTCAAGCGTCTCTTTTGCTATTCTTTTTTGACTATCAATATCTAATGCACTTATTGTTCTCATATTGTGAGTTCTATCTGCTAGTTTAACTAAAATAACTCTAAGATCTTTTACCATAGCCAGTAACATCTTTCTGAAATTCTGAGCCTGCTCTTCTATTGAGCTATCAAAATACAATTTATCTAGCTTACTCACACCATCTACTAAAGCAGCAATATCATTACCAAAATTATTTTCTAGCTCCTTAAGAGTTACATCTGTATCCTCTAAGACATCATGCAACAAGGCTGCTTTTATAGATCCAACATCTAAACGAAGCTCAGCTAATATTGTAGCTACTGCGATAGGATGGCTAATGTAATCCTCACCACTAAGTCTTTTTTGCCCTGAATGAGCTAAATTACTAAAATTATGAGCTTCAATAACTTCATCAATTTCGTTTTTATTTAGGTAGGTTTTTAATTTATCAATTAAAGAATCAAAACTATTTGATTGCCAAGAGGCAGAAAGACGATCTAATATGCTTGCTCCATAATTCATTTGCTAAAATATTTAGAGAAAGCTCCGATTTTTATTACAAAAAAATCTATAAATTTCTAGAATCATCGCTCTCAATAATTTCTATTGGATGATCCTTCTCTAATAGAATGCTTTCCGAAATATGCCCCTCTGCAATCTCCCTAAGAGCTACAACTGTAGGTTTATCTCCTTCCCATTCAACTAAAGCGTCTGCTCCGTTAGATAATTGCCTAGCTCTCTTAGCTGCTACAAGCACTGTTTGAAAAATATTAGGGATTCTTTTATTACAATCCTCAACAGTAATTCGTGCCATAAAAAATTCTCCTTGGCTTAATTAATTGAATCTTATTATAACTATATAAAATCTTTAGAAAAAATTAAAGATAATATTTTACTCTGACTCGATTATCCTAATAATCTTTCTTCTGTTAACAAGATTGAAAATGCTATTTTCCTCTCCTTTTCCACATAAAATATTTTCAACCTGGTCATATGCTTTATTTATATCATCATTAATGACGACATAATCAAATTCTTCCCAATGCTTCATATCTGAAGCTGCTTCATCCAATCTTCTTTTTATCACATCTTCTGAATCAGTAGAACGACCATAAAGTCTATTATTTAAATGAGACTTACTAGGAGGAAGAAGAAAAATACTTAAGCAATCAAGCTCAGAAGCGCGTATTTGACTAGCACCTTGCCAATCTAGTTCTAATATAACCCAGTTGCCTTTATCTAGCTCTAATTGAATATTTTTTTTACTTGTTCCATACCAATTACCAAAAACTTTAGCATACTCAGCAAAATAATCTTCCTTTACCAAATTGTTAAATTCCTCTGGCTTAATAAAGAAATAATCCTCCCCATTAATTTCGTTAGGTCTCTTTTTTCTAGTAGTATGTGAAATTGAAAATTTACACTTGGGAATATTTGATAATAATAACTTAACCAATGTTGTTTTCCCAGTACCAGAGGGGGCTGAGATAACTATTAACCTACTATCTTTTATATCAAGCATCATTTATCCTAAAAAAATTAAAATAATAACTATTTCATAAAAAGGTATAAAAATACTACCAAAAAAACAAATAAAGGTATTAACAAATGAAAATAGACCGATATCAGTGGGTACTTGCTAGTGATAATAATGGAAAAATTGAAGAAATTCTTCAAGTACTTAAAGGCTTAAACATAGAAATAATTCCCCAGACTAAATTTGGAATTAGCACCCCAGAAGAGACAGAATCTACCTTTATTGAGAATGCGCTTTTAAAAGCAAAGTTTGCCTCTTCTCAAACTGGGCTTCCATCTATTGCAGATGACTCAGGCTTATCTGTAGAATTTCTTAATGGAGAGCCTGGCATATATTCATCAAGATATGCTGGACAAAGAAAAAGTGATGAAGCTAATATTAATAAATTACTTAATAAGCTAAAAGGCGTACCTGAGACAAAAAGATTAGCGTCCTTCCATGCAGTAACGGTCGCTATGAGGACTAAAGATGATCCTGCGCCGATAATCTGTTATGGGAAATGGGATGGAATAATTGCGGATAAGGCACATTTAAAAAACGGCTTTGGTTATGATCCTATATTTTTTGACCCTAATTTAAATAAAATGGCATCAGAGCTTTCTCTAGAAGAAAAAAATAGAGTGAGTCATAGGGCTCAAGCCCTAAAACACCTAAAAAAATATTTTAGCTACCAAAAATAGTTTTTTTTATCTTTCATATTAAAAATTTAACCCTATTGCACCATAAAGAAGCATTTTATACACAAAACACCAAATTAAATTTAATGCTACGATTTTTCCCATATATTTGTGTATGTATTATTTTATATATCTTATAAGTTGTTGTTTTTTAAAATAAAAGCTTATTTTGGTAATTTTTTGGGCAATTTAAAAAAAAGTATTGATTTCATTGATAAATAGACTAATCAACAGAGTTTTTCCACAAAGTTATCCACAAAAAATGTGAGTAAGTCTAAAATTTGATAAAAATAGATACGAATGAATGAATTAGATATAAATCTTACACAATTATCTATATATAAAATTAAGAAAATTGCTATTTCAGTACCTAAAAATACTGAAATGTAGGAAATTACTGACAATTACTATATAAAGCAAATACCTACTTGTCTTTCAATAAATCCACACGTATCCTATTCATCCTTATTATAAAAATTAGTAATTTAACTTAGTATGAAATCAGAAATCCATCCAAAATATAGTGATATAAAAGTGACGTGTAGTTGTGGTAATTCCTTTATGACCAAATCAACTATCTCTGAGAATCTAAATATTGAAGTCTGTTCGCAATGCCATCCTTTCTACACAGGTAAACAAAAGATTGTAGACTCTGGGGGAAGAGTAGATAAATTCAAGAAAAGATACAGAAAAAGCAAGGAATAAATAAGTGAGAAGCTTATATGTCAAAGAATAATTATACGCTTGAAAGCTCAGATGTTGGAAAAAGAATTGATCTTATAGAGCACAAAGGATCAGTTGGCCCTTCTGTTGTTGATGTTACATCAATTTATGAGCTGCAAGGAGTCTTTACATTCGATCCAGGTTTTGCATCAACGGCTTGCTGTAAAAGTGATATAACATATATAGATGGGGAAAAAGGAATATTAATGTATAGGGGCTACCCTATAGAAGCCTTAGCTAAATCATCAAATTTTCTTGAAGTATCTTATTTGTTACTTAATGGAGAGCTACCTAATAAAGAACAAATGGAAAACTTCAAAACAATAATAGGTAATGATTTAAAACTAGATCAAATAATACTGAATGTACTAAAAGCCTTTAATGCGAATGCTCACCCAATGGCAATCTTGTCAGCAGCACTTAGCTCTATGGCAGCACTCCATAATGATTCTGTAAATATAAGCAATAAAGATGACAGGAAGAGTTTTAATATCAAAATTATTGCGCAAGTTCCTATTATAGCATCTGCAGCATTTAGACATATTAGTAATAAAGATTTTATAGCCCCAAATAAATCACTTGGATATTGTGACAATATTCTTAACATGTTTTTTGCTGATACAAATTCTAACTTTGAAATCAATCCGATAACTTCAGAAGCTCTTGATCTTTTATTAATACTTCACGCAGATCACGAACAAAATTGCAGCACATCTACTGTAAGGATGTCAGGAAGTTCAGGTGTCAACCCGTATGCTGCAATTGCTGCAGGTGTAACTGCTCTTTGGGGTCCTGCTCATGGTGGAGCAAATGAAGCAGTAATAAATATGCTAGATCAAATAGAATCTATTGACCAGATAGATACTTATGTTAATAAAGCTAAAGATAAAAAAGATCCCTTTAGGCTAATGGGCTTTGGGCATAGGGTTTACAAAAACTATGATCCGAGAGCTACAATTATTAGAGAAATGTGTCATCGAGTACTCAATAGTCTTGGTCAAAAAAGCTCACCTATATTAGATAAGGCAATCAAATTAGAAGAAATAGCATTAAAAGACGATTACTTTATTGAGAAAAATCTTTACCCAAATGTTGATTTTTACTCTGGAATTATCTATCAGGCAATAGGGATACCAAAATCTATGTTTACAGTAATGTTTGCAATAGCTAGATGTGCGGGATGGCTTGCTCACTGGAATGAAATGATTGAAGATCCATTAACTAGAATAGGCAGACCAAGACAGCTTTATACCGGCGCCAAAGAAAGAAGCTATATAGCAATAAAAGATAGGAATTAAATACCTTTATTCATTAAAGATAATAGTTTTATTCTGCCAATACCCTTCATAGGTCTTCTATCAATTGGGCTTAAAGGAGGATTATGCTCACTTTTTTTTCCAAATACCATCAAATGAATCACTATATCTTCTATAGCAAAAGAAAACCCAGGAATATTGAATCTAGATTTTCCGTGAAATTGATACCTTTTTTGAAAGTTTTTAAACTGTAAATTTTCCTTTTCAAGAATAATAATAAGGTCCTCTATAACATCAGTAAATACATGTATCTCAACTGGCGAATTAAATGATGCACTACCAGAATACACCGAACCTACCAACCTGGGGGAAAAATCCTTAACTATCCCCATAATCTTTAAAGCTAAACATCTCATCTCAACTAAATGGCCTATAGTATTATTTTTATCAACATTATTGTGCCACTCTAATATACTATTCTCTATTTCAATATTCCTAGGCAGGATGCTCATAGAATCAACGCCATGTCTCTGTGCTGCCTTTCTTTTAGCTAATCCATAATCTTGAATTCCATTTTCTAAAATAATCCTAGCTGCTTCCTTTGCTAAAATTTTCCTCATATGAATTTTGTTATTTTGTTTATTCATTTATAAATTAAAAAATAGACTCTATTTTAATTTCATCATCTTCAGGACTATCTAGCAAATCTTTTTCAGATAGTAAAAGCGATTCCTGTATCTCTCTTTGTGGAACATGATCAGTTCTAAATTTTTCAAAAATAGTTTCTTGACTCAATGAAGAAGTAGTCAAACCACTTTCCGGGTTAATCCTTACATTCACTATACCTAAAGGCTGTTCCAATATTTTGTTCTCTACTCCTCTAAGAGCCTCTTGCATAAATTCTATCCACATAGGAAGAGCTGTTCTTCCGCCCTCTTCGTATCGCCCTAGAGACCTCTCTTGATCAAAGCCAACCCAAGTTGCTGCTACTATATCCTGATTAAAGCCAGCAAACCATGCATCTCTTCTATCATTAGAGGTGCCCGTCTTGCCTGATAAATCTTCACGGCCCAAAATATTATAAGCTCTTCTGCCGGTTCCTCTTTTGATAACATCTCCCATCATGTCGGTTATAAGATAAGCATTTTCTGCAGAAATAATTCTTGGCGCAAAAATTTGTTCTGGGTATAACATAAATGCCTCATCAATTAATTTTCTTTCTGTGGAAGGTAGTAAATTTTTTTCATCACAACTAGAACAAACTAGTTTTGGAGAGGCTTCGAATAGAATATTACCATCTCTATCTTCAACTCTTTGAATGAAGTAACTTTCTACCTTGTACCCACCATTAGCAAAAGTAGCATATCCATTTACTAAATCTAAAGGTGATATGCCTCCAGCTCCTAGAGCAAGAGTAGCATTTTCAGGAAGAGCTACTTCATCAAACCCAAAATTTTCTAAGTACTCTACAGTATTAGATATTCCAGTCTGCTGAACAACTCTGACTGAAACTAAATTTAAAGATCTCACTAGAGCTTCTCGAAGTCGAGTTGGTCCATTAAATCTTCCATCATAATTTTCTGGTCTCCAGACTGATTCAAGCTCTTGACTGGATTCTACTATGGGAGCGTCATTAACTATTGTTGCTGCTGTAAAGCCATTTTCTAATGCTGCTGAATAAACAAAAGGCTTAAAAGATGAGCCGGGTTGTCTCTTTGACTGAACAGCCCTATTATAATTACTTAAATCAAAATCATAACCTCCAACTAGAGAGATAATGGCTCCATCTTGTGGATCCAAAGCAACTATGGCACCTTGAACTTCTGGCTTTTGAGTCAAATTTAAGCTATCCCTATCAAAAAGAGCCACATCTCCTATATTCAAAACATCCGAAATAAATTCAGGGTCAGGTCCTACACTGTCATCGCTTAAATACCTTCTTGCCCAGCTAACCGACTCTATACCTATACTTTCAAGCCCTTGACCTGCAAAAAAAATAACTGCTGTCTCATTGTTAAATCTGTTATCTATATTTAAATCAACAACAAGACCAACCTGAGAATCATCTGAATTAAATGCTGAGTAACTCTGAATAATATCTAACCATAATTTATTTTGTTGTTCTGGATCAGGAGAAACTAAGCTTTCTGGTTCTAGAGAAGATATGACACCTTTATAGCCGTGTCTTTCATCATAAGATTTTAAAGTATTCTTTAAAGCATTCATTGCCTTTTCCTGTAGACGGCTATCTATAGTGGTAGTAACCTTCAAGCCTGAGCTCAAAGCTGATGATCCAAATCTTCTCACCATCTCTAATCTAACCATTTCAGCTAAATATCTTGCATCTATTCCTATTTCTCTATCGTACCTTATGCTTTCAACCCTAGTATCTAGAGCCTCTTGAAAATCTGACTCAGAAATATAATCTAGCTCCCTCATCCGTCTTAATACATAAGCCCTCCTGAGCATTGCTCTCTGAGGACTATTATATGGATTATTTATTGATGGGCCTTGAGGTATACCAGCTAATATAGCTACCTCTGAAATAGTTAAATCAATTAAATCCTTATTAAAAAACCTCTGAGCTGCTGCTGATACTCCTGTTGAGTGCTGTCCAAAAAAAGTACCATTAAGATATAATTCTAAAATTTCTTCTTTTGTAAATTCACTTTCAATCCTAATAGATAAAATAAGTTCTTTAAACTTTCTTACAAATGTCTTATCTCTTGATAACGCATAAGTTCTAGCAACCTGATTAGTAATAGTGCTGCCGCCCTGATTGATCTCACCACCACTAACTATAAAATTAATCCCGGCTCTTATATAACCTTGATAATCAAAACCAGGATGAGAGAAAAAACGGTCATCTTCTGCAGCTAAGAAAGCGTTGATAACAATCTCAGGAATATCTTCATAGTTAGTTTCTACTCTTCTTGTAGCGCCAAATTCGTAGATAAAATCTCCATCTCTACTATATATTCGTAAAGGAGTCTCTAGCCGCTCATCTCTAATAGATTGTGCTTCAGGAAGGGTTGGAGCCACATAATAGTACGCTCCAGACATAAGACTGCCAAAAATAAACCCCGTTATTAAAAAATAAATAACAAATAAACTGAAAATTTTTTGATAATTTTCTATCATAAAAAAATTACTATTACTCTTTAATACTAATTTTAATATATTATCTCAAGATGAAAGAAATAACGAATATTTATCTAGTTGGCCCTATGGGCTCTGGAAAAACTACGATAGGAAATAAATTAGCAAAAGAACTAAAACTTAATTTCTATGATACCGACAAAGAAATAGAGCTTAAAACAGGGGTGGAAATATCCTATATATTTGAGAAGGAAGGAGAGGCAGGCTTTAGAATTAGAGAAAAAGAGGCTATTCGTAAACTAACGAAGCTAGAATCTATTGTTCTTTCAACAGGTGGTGGCTCTATAATTAATAAAGAGGTAAGAGAAAATCTAAAGGATACAGGCATAATTATTTTTCTAGAAGCTAGTATTGAAAAACAATTATTACAAACAGGCTATAATGATAATAGACCATTATTAAATAATGGAGATAAGCGAAGCAAACTCGAGAAACTTTATAAATTAAGAAAACCTATTTATAAAAATATTGCTGATATTGAGATTAATACTAACAATAAAAATATAAAACGTATAATTGAAGATATAAAGAAAAAACTAAATCTATTTAAAAAAAAATAATAAACGAAAAGGTTAGTTGTATGGAAAATTTAGTGGTCCCAATAAAAAATAAGAGCTACGAGATTTATATAGGCTCAGGACTTCTTTCTACCAATAAAATTTTTGATGATAATGTTTATAGTGACCAGGTACTTATTGTCACTAATAATATAGTGGCCCCGCTGTATCTAGACACAGTAAAAGCAAGCCTTAAAAATAAAGATATTGCTTCAATTATTCTGAAAGATGGAGAAAACCAGAAAAATTTAGATAGCTTTTCAAAGATAATTGATAAACTAATTAAAAATAAATTTAATAGAGAATCATATATTATAGCACTAGGTGGTGGTGTGATTGGAGATATAGCTGGCTTTGCAGCAGCATCCTATCAAAGAGGGATAAATTACATACAAGTACCTACTACATTATTAGCTCAAGTAGATTCTTCAATTGGAGGAAAGACTGCAGTTAATCATATAAAAGCGAAGAATATGATCGGGGCTTTTTATCAACCTAAATGTGTAATTTCAGATACTGATACACTAAATACACTTCCCAAAAGAGAATTTCTATCTGGCTTAGCAGAAGTAATTAAACATAGCCTGATTATGGATCCTGAGTTTTTTGATTGGCTAGAATCTAACTATGAAAAAGTTATCAATTATGATAAGAAGTCTCTTAAATTTTTGATTAAAAAAAACTGCGAGCTGAAGTCTTCAATTGTTGCAGAAGATGAAAAAGAAAAAGGAATTAGAGCTCTTCTAAATCTTGGTCATACATTTGGCCATGCTCTAGAAACAATGACAGGATATAATAAGCTACTGCATGGGGAAGCTGTTGCAATAGGTATAAGTATAGTTTCACAAATTTCTTACGAACTAGGGTTATTAGGTAGTGATAATCTAGATAGAATTATTAAAATTTTTAATAACGTGGGTTTACCAACGAAAATTGATAAAATAGATCCAGAAGAGCTTATTGATTGTATCTACTTAGATAAAAAAATAGATTTATCAGGGCTAAGACTGATACTGCTCAATAAAATAGGTAAAGCTTCAATAATACAAGCTCCAGAAAAAATTAAACTAATTTCCTTACTAAAAAAAATATTAAATGGTTAACTATTTAAAGTGGAAAATAACTTAAAAGTATACGCCGCTTCTTCAACTACATCTAAAGGAAGAATTTATAAAGAAAAAATAAGAGGTACAAGAACTGAATTCCAGAGAGATAGAGATAGAGTTATACACTCTTCAGGTTTTAGAAGGCTTGTATACAAAACACAAGTTTTTGTAAATCATGAAGGTGACATGTATAGAACTAGACTCACCCACTCTTTAGAAGTTGCACAAATAGGCAGAACTATAGCTAGAGCTCTTAGCTTAAACGAAGATTTAGTAGAAGCAATATGCCTAGCTCACGACTTAGGACACACACCATTTGGTCATGCTGGTCAAGATGCTCTGAATGAATGCATGCTGAAATATGGTGGATTTGAACATAACCTTCAATCGCTTAGGCTAGTAGACTATCTTGAAAATAAATATTTAGAATTCCCTGGATTAAATCTTACATTCGAAACACGCGAAGGTATTCTAAAACACTGTTCAAGCAAAAATGCAAAATCTTTAGGGGAAATAGGCCTAAGATTTATCAATAATCAGCGTCCTAGTCTAGAGGCACAAATTGCCAATGTTGCTGATGAAATTGCCTATAATCACCATGATATAGATGATGGTTTAAGATCTGAGCTGATAGATATTAAAGAATTTTGTCAATTATCTTTAGCTAAAAGTGAATCAGAAATTATTAATAAGGAGTATAAAAATATAAATAAACGACAATTTATAAATGAAATAGTAAGAAGAATGATCAATCAATTTGTAAATGATATTGTTATGAAAAGCAGTAACTTAATAAACGAAATATCCCCTAAAAATATTAATGATATCAGAAATGCACCGCAGTTAATCAGATATAGTAAGAAATACTCAATAATAAATTCTGAGATAAAAAGTTTTTTATATGACAAACTTTATAATCACCCAAAAGTTAAAGAAATGACTGATCAAGCAGAAACTATAATAAAGTTTCTATTTAAAAAATACTCTAATCAATATAGCTTAATGTCAGAAGAAAATAGATTACTCGCAGATAATAAGACCAAAAAAGAAGGAATAAAGGGTGGTGCAAGGGTAGTATGTGATTATATAGCTGGAATGACAGATAGATATGCCTTAGAACAGTACAATAAACTAAATAATAATAAAGTTTAGCTTAATATTATAGGATTAAAGAGATGATAATTAAAAAAAATGGTTTTGATGATAAAGATCGTCTAATTGTAGCACTTGATCTACCAGATATAGAAAAAGCAAAAAAACTTGTTTTGGAGCTAGGGGATTCTGTAAATTTCTACAAAGTAGGGCTAGAGCTTGCCATGTCAGGAAATTATTTTGAGTTGATACACTTCCTTATTAATAATAATAAGAAAGTTTTTGCTGACCTAAAGTTTTATGATGTTCCTAATACAGTATCCTCAGCTATAAAGCAGTTAAATAAATTGGATATAGACTTTGCTACAGTTCATGGTGATAGATCAATCATAGAAGCTGCCGCTAATAGTAAAAAAAATAACTTAAAAATACTTGCGGTCACAGTTCTTACAAGCATGGATAAAAAAGACTTATCTGATTACGGCATAGGATACAATATAAAAGAATTGGTTTTAATAAGAGCGAAATTAGCTTCTGAAAGTGGTATTGATGGAATAGTATCCTCAGGACATGAAACTAAAGATATTAGAAAATCTCTTGGTAAAGATCTTATTATTGTGAATCCAGGAATTAGACCTTCAAACAACCAATCAAAAGATGATCAAAAAAGAATTGTGACAGCTGCGACCGCAATTAATAATGGAGCTGACTTTATAGTTGTAGGTAGGCCAATCAGAAATTCTAAAAGTCCAAGAAAAACTGCAGAACAGCTACAAACAGAGATAGCTAACTCTCTTTAAGAGCCCTTTTAAGAATTTTTCCAACATTTGTTTTAGGAAGATCTTTACAAAATTCAATAGACTGAGGTATTTTATAACCAGTCAATCCTTTCCTACAATAATCAATTATGCTCTTACTTGTAAGGCTGTCATCATTTGTTACAACAAATAATTTTATGGCTTCTCCAGAATCAGGATCAGGAATCCCAATAGCAGCAACTTCTATTATATCTGGATGAGTAATTACAAAATCTTCTATTTCGCTGGGATATACATTAAAGCCAGAAACTATTATCATATCTGTTAATCTATCATCTATGTATAAATACCCATCTTCATCAATATGTCCTAAATCTCCACTATGAAACCAGCCATCTATGGAAATAGCTTTTTGTGTTGCTTCAGGATTATTCCAATATCCTTTCATAACCTGAGGGCCCTTTATACAGATCTCGCCTATTTCATTAACAGGTAATGAATTACCTTTATTATCGACTATCTTAACTTCTGTTGAAGGAATTGGTAGCCCTGCTGCTCCATTAAAATCTGTTGCATCGATTAAAGTTGCGGAAACTACAGGTGAAGTTTCAGTTAAGCCATAACCTTGAACTATAGGCTTTCCAGTAACGTTCTTCCATTGTTCTGAGGTCTCTCTTTGAACTGCCATACCACCACCCAAAGCTAACTTCAAATTTCTAAAATCTATATCTTTAAACCCCGGATCTCTTAATAAAGCAGCATATAGGGTATTGACACCTGTTATATAAGAAAAGGAATATTTTTTAAGCTCTTTAACAAAGCTTGGGATATCTTTTGGATTTGTAATTAACAAATTATAAGCACCAAGATACATAAATAGGAATAAGTTCAGTGACAAGGAAAAAATATGGTACAGCGGCAAAGGAGTAACAATAATGTCACCTTTTTTGTGTATTGGCTTAGTCCAAGCATCTAATTGACAAATATTTGTTATTATATTTTTATGAGTAAGCATTGCGCCTTTTGATAGGCCTGTTGTACCTCCTGTATATTGAAGGAATGCTATACTATCACTTGATATATTAATCTTCTGATAATTGCTAATACTGTCTGAAAAAACATCTTTATAATTAACATAGTCTCTAATTTCCCAGCTTGGAATTGCTTTCTTAATATACTTAAGAACGAAGTTAACTATATTTTTCTTCAGTGTTGGGAAATGATCTCCTAGTTTAGTAACAACTACCAACTCAATATCACTGTTATCAAGAGATTGGGAAACAGTTTTAGCAAAATTTTCTAAAACTATTATTGCTTTTGCTCCACTATCTTTTAACTGATGACTTAACTCTCTTGATGTATAGAGAGGATTGACATTAACTACAATCATGCCTGCTCTCAAAATAGCCATTATTACAATTGGATATTGAAGAATATTTGGCATCATAACTGCTACTCTATCTCCAGTATTTAAAGAAGGATGTTTTTGCAAATAAACCGCTAACTTTTTACTTAATATATCAACTTCAGAATATGATAGCTCTACGCCCATATTGGCAAAAGCTACAGAGTCTTGATACCTAGAAAAACAATAATCAAAAATCTCTGTTAAAGTACCATATTGATTAGAATCTATTTCTGGTGGTACATCTTTTGGGTATGTCTTTAACCATGGCTTATCCATATTTTTCTACTCTGGCTAAATGAAGTGGCTTTAACTATACAAATATATTTGGTTTATATCTATAAGCATGTTATTAAATAAGCTAAATATTTTATTAAATAGGCTATTTAAAGATGCTTTCAATAGATATTCACATAATTTTTGTCTTGCTTTTAACTCCATTAGCGCTGTATCTATTTACCAGAGATAAGGTGCCTCTAGAAGCATCTAGTCTATCTATAATATTGATTCTAATGCTTTTTTTTCAATTCTTCCCATATATAAATGATGGTTCTGTACTATCTCCAATAGACTTTATAGCAGGCTTTGGTAATGAAGCTGTCATTACCATAGGCGCATTAATGATTATAGGTAAAGGAATAGAAAAAACAGGAGCTATTCAACCCTTGGCTTCACTATTAGCAAGCTTCTGGAAAAATCAACCAAAAATAACTCTTTTACTTACTCTAGTATTTGCATGTCTCTTAAGTGGATTTATTAACAATACTCCTGTTGTAATAATATTACTCCCAATGCTTATTGGTGTTGCAATTAGAAGTAAGTCTGCTCCTTCTTTAATACTAATGCCTATCGGTTTTGCAACCTTAATTGGAGGAATGTCGACTACCATTGGGACTTCTACTAATTTACTTATAGTAAATATTGCAAGAGAACATGGAGTTATTGACTTTGGGATGTTTGATTTTGCTGTTCCAGTAATGATCGTAGGTTTTTTTGGATTATTATACCTTTGGTTAATAGCCCCAAAGCTACTACCTGAGCGTGAACAACCTTTATCTGATATATCTCCAAGAGTATTTGAAGCGTCTTTTTATATACAGGAATCAAGCAAAGCTTCTAATTTGCCATTTTCTGATATTTTAGAACTAACAAATAATGAAATGAAGGTTGATAGAATTGAACGCGGAGAAGGTCTTATTGTAGTAAAACTTCCTTCTGTTTTAATTCAAGATGGAGATAGGCTAATTGTTCGAGATACCCCTGAAAATCTTAAAAGGTATGAAGAAATGATAGGTGCCAAACTTCATAGTCATGTTGAAACAAAAAATGATAATATAGACCAGCAGCACCTTGCAGAAATTGTTATAACTAGAGGATCGTTATTTCATAGATCAACACTTTTAGAGAGCAACTTCTCTCAACAAACAGGTCTTCTGCCTCTTGCATTAAATCAAGTTAAAGAATCAGGTATTGATCAATCATCAGGAGATATAAATTCAGCACAATTAAGAGCTGGAGATATTTTGCTCATCCAAGGATCTGATAAAAAAATCAAAGAATTAAAAAGTTCTGGTAAGGCGTTAGTATTAGATGGGAGCACAGATCTGCCAAGAACTCATAGAGCTACAAGGGCTATAGCTATCTTGATCGGAGTAGTGTTTGCTGCAGCTACTGGAATACTACCTATATCTCTAAGTTCTGTATTGGGTGTAGCCGCTCTTCTTGCAACTAGATGCCTTAACTGGCAAGAGGCTATAGGATCAGTATCTATACAAATAATTATGGTCATAGTTGCAAGCTTAGCTCTAGGAATTGCTATGACAGAAACTGGTGCTGCTCTACTTATTGCTCAATACTTTTCTAACTCGATTAGTCACCTGCCCATACCTATAATATTGAGTGCGCTTATACTACTAATGTCTATTCTTTCAAACTTTTTGTCTAATGTATCTACTGGTATAATTGGAACACCAATAGCAATACAGATGGCCTTACAACTAGGAGCTGACCCAGTCCCTTTTATTTTGGCTGTAATTTTTGGAGCAAACATGAGCTTTGGGACCCCTTACGGATACCAAACTAACTTATTAATTTTTTCTGCCGGGGGTTATAAATTTAAAGATTTTATTAAGGCAGGTATCCCTTTAATTATTTTAATGTGGATTGGTTTTTCTCTTATACTGCCAATTATTTATAAAATTTATTGATATTTTTATGCAATCACAGTTTGATATTATTACTGATTTAGAAACACCAGTTTCTGCCTACTTAAAACTTAGAGAACTAAACCCTTGCTTCTTACTTGAAAGCGTTGAAGGCGGTGAGAATCTTGCGAGATATTCATTCTTAGGACTGAATGCTGCCTTTTCTTTAGAACTTTCAAATAATTCATTAATTGTAGATAAAAAAGAAATTGCTAGGCCAAATGGAAAATTAGAATGGATTAAGATGATGAGGGAAGCTATTAAAAAAAGTCCCGAACTTTTTCCAAAAATTGAAGGTATACCTTTCTGTGGAGGTCTGGTTGGGACAACAGGTTACGATATTATAGATTTTTTTGAAGAACTCCCAAAAAATAAGACAGAATTAAAAAATCTTCCTCAAGCATTATATGTAGCACCATCATCATTATTGGTTTTTGATCACTCAACAAGAAGATCTGCTCTTCTTCATTCTGGCACTGAAGCTGAAAGAGAAACGCTAAAAGATAAAGTTATATCCTTACTACATTCAGATCAAGATTTTAAACCTAAACGTGGAAAATATAATAAGTTTAAATCTAGTATAAATAAAGAAGACTTCATTAAAATAGTTAAAACATGCAAAAACCATATAAAAAAAGGAAATATATATCAGATAGTAATGTCTATAAGGTTTAGTGGGAAATCAGATATAGATCCTTTCCAATGCTATAGAGCAATGAGATCACTTAACCCTTCGCCCTATCTTTATTTTTTTGAAATAGGAAACATTAAAGTTTCAGGATCTTCTCCTGAAGCCTTAGTAAAGCTAGAAAATAACTATGCTTCACTAAATCCAATAGCTGGGACAAAACCAAGAGGCCATACAAAAAATAAAGACATGCTAATGGAAAAAGAGCTTCTTAGCGACCCAAAAGAGAATGCAGAGCACATCATGCTAGTTGATCTAGCTAGAAATGATCTAGGAAGAGTAGCTACTCCGGGAACTATTATTGTAGATCCTTACAGAAAAATTGAAAGGTACAGTCATGTAATGCATATTGTTAGTGGGGTTAAAGGCAAGCTAAACAATACCAAAGATGCTTTAGACTTATTTTCTGCTGCTTTTCCAGCAGGGACACTTGTTGGGGCTCCAAAAATTAAAGCAATGGAAATAATTAAAAATCTTGAGCCATGTGGAAGAGGTTTATATGGAGGCACAATTGGATATTTCTCAAAAAATGGCAATATGGATCAGGCGATCACAATAAGAACTCTAGTTTTTCATGGTGATGAGATCAGCTATCAAGCTGGAGCAGGTATCGTAGCTGATAGTATCCCGGAATTAGAATATCAGGAAGTTTTAGCTAAAAGTGAAATTTTAAGAAAATCTTTAGAAATAGCTAGTGAGGGATTATGAAAAACCAAATTCTATTGATTGATAATTATGACTCATTTACATATAACTTAGTACAAGCTTTCAAAGTTCTAAAGGCAAATGTTTCTGTCTACAGAAATGATAAAATATCTACTCAAGAAGCAATAAACTTAAACCCTTCTCATCTAGTAATCTCTCCTGGTCCTGGAAGGCCTAAAGATGCAGGTATGTCATTAAATATAATTGATACTTTTATAGGGAAAATTCCCATACTAGGTGTTTGTCTAGGCCATCAATGTCTTTTCGAATATTATGGTGGAAAGATAATCTCAGCTAAGAAATTAATGCATGGAAAATCTTCATTAATTAAGCATGATAAAGCAACTATATTTGATAATTTAAACAACCCTCTAGAAGTTGGCAGATATCATTCTCTAGCTGCAAATAACATTGATATTCCAAAAGGACTAGAAATTTCGGCAAAAACTTCAGACAATGAAATAATGGGTATTAGAGACAAAGAAAAAAAAGTTGAAGGAGTGCAGTTTCATCCTGAAAGTATTTTAACTCCAGATGGTCCAATAATTTTAAATAATTTTTTAAATATTTAATCAATATATAAATTTTTAAATATATGAAAATCAACTCTACCAAACTTATAGAAAAACTTATTAGAAGAGAAGATCTTAGCTTTACTGAATCTAGCTGGATCTTGGAATCGATGGCTAATAATACAATTGAAAAATCTAAAGCTGCAGCCTTACTCACTGGCTTGAGAGCAAAAGGGGAATCAGCAACTGAAATTCGTGGTTTTGCTGAAGCAATGAGGAAGCTAACTATTAAACCGATAATTGATGTTAATGAAGATACCGTAGATATAGTGGGCACTGGTGGAGATGGCTCTGGAAGCTTAAACCTTTCTACTGGAAGCGCATTATTAGCAGCCGCTTCAGGAATTAAGGTAATAAAACATGGAAATAGGTCTATTTCTAGTAAATGTGGTAGCGCTGATGTAATTGAAAAACTTGGAATACCAATTCCTCTAGATGAAAAACAGGCAGGGAGCTATCTTAATAACAATGGATTTACTTTCCTTTTTGCCCCTCATTTTCATCCAGCTATGAAGAATATTGGCCCGTTAAGAAAAGATTTAGGCATTAGAACTATATTTAACATTCTCGGTCCATTAGTTAATCCAGCAGAGCCGCCATACAATGTTATAGGTGCTTTTAGTCTAGAAATGGCTGAGTTAATGGCTGAGACATTATCAGATATGAAAATAAAACGCTGCTTCGTAATAAATGGTGCTCTTGGATGGGATGAAGCGACACCAATAGGCCCATTCACTTGCTATGATGTTACGCCTGGTAACATTAAAAAAACTATACGTACGCCAGAGGATTACAATATGCCTAGATGTAACAGGGATGATTTACTTGGTAGCGAAGCAAGGAATAACTGCAATAGGATGGAAAAAGCGCTTTTTGGTGAAGATACATTAGCACATAGAAATGCTCTAATTATGGGCGCTTCATTAGCTATAGAAGTTGTTGGTCTAGAAAAAAATATCAAAAATTCATGCTTATTAGCAAAAAAATCTATAGAAAATGGATCAGCAGCTAAATTAATTAAGAAAATAAAAACATCTAATAAAGAAAAAATATGATTGAAAATTCTTTCCTAAAAAAAATGGCTGACTATAGTTATGAAAGAGTTTTGAAAGCTAAGAAATTAGAGTCAGAAGCTGAACTAATTAAAATAGTAAAAAAAAATATGCCGCCGCCTATAGTTTTAAAAAATCAGTTTAATATTATCGCAGAAATTAAAAAGAGATCTCCTGCTAAAGGCATCCTTCAAAATGTAAATTTTAGCTTAGAAGAGCAATTAAAATCTTATGCTTCAGCGTGCCCAATGGCTATATCTATCCTAACTGAGCCAGAAGCATTTAATGGTAGTCTAGCTGATCTTTCTTTTGCAGCAAAAATAATGAATGAATATAAGATTCCGGTAATGAGAAAAGACTTCTTAGTTGACCCCTATCAAATTCTAGAAGCAAAAAAGATGGGGGCTAGCGGAGTGCTAATGATTACATCTATACTTAGCCATGAACAAATTGATTCTCTATTATCCTGTGCATCAGAAAATCAATTGTTTATTCTTCTAGAGGCTTTTGATCATAAAGATCTTGAAATAATAAATAAAATTAATATAGAAAAATACGTAAATGGGGGTTGCCAAATCTTATGCGGTATTAATTGTAGAAATCTTAAAACATTAGAAATTAACTTTGATAGATTTAAACAATTATCTAAGCTATTGCCTAAGAATATAATTTCTGTAGCTGAAAGTGGTATAGAAAATGTAGAACATATAAGATCTATAGTAAATTTAGGATTCTCAGCTGCTCTAATTGGATCAAAACTAATGGAAAGTTCTAATCCAACAAAACTATTAAAAAAATTAATTAAGGAAGGGAAATCCACATTACAGGAAATTCAAAATTGTTTATAAAAATCTGTGGTCTGAATTCAATAGAAGCAATAGATAGCGCTTTATCTAGCGGAGCTGATGCCCTAGGATTTGTTTTTGCAAATTCTCCACGAAAAGTCTCGCCTACAGAGGCTCTATCTTTATGTAAAAATTTACCTGATACAATAATAAAAGTTGCAGTAACAAAAAATCCTACTAAAGAACTTTTTAATGAAATTTGCAATGTTTTTAACCCAGACTGGATCCAGGGAGAAGCAGATGATGTATTATTACATCAATCAGAAAATAGACCACTTCTATTGCCTGTTTTTAGAGATAATCAACCTATTAAAAACAAATACCCTACAAGAATATTATTTGAAGGGCCAAATAGTGGAAGTTCAGAGATTGCTAATTGGAAAAAAGCATCTGAGATAGCAGGGAAAACGGAAGTAATTCTTGCTGGTGGTTTAGATTTAACTAACGTCGAAAAAGCTATTAGAATAGTATCTCCTTGGGGGGTTGATATTTCATCAGGAGTGGAAAGCGCCCCAGGAATTAAGGATCCAAAAAAAATTAAGGATTTCATTAACTGTGTCAGAATTATAGAGAGAGCTAAATGAAACAAAATAATGAACATAAACTTTTATTAGAAAAGCTTCTAAAAGGTAAATTTCCTGATAAAGAAGGTAGGTTTGGTCCTTATGGAGGAAGGTATGTTCCTGAAACATTAATGCCAGCAATAAATAGATTAACTGAAGGTGTTTACAAAATTCTTCCATCAGAAAGCTTTAAGAAGAGGCTCTCTCATGAGCTTAAAGTATGGGTAGGAAGACCAACAGCATTAACAAACGCTAAAGCGCTTTCGGAATCTTGGGGTTCAGAAATTTGGTTTAAGAGAGAAGATCTAGCACATACAGGAGCTCATAAAATTAATAATGCTATTGGGCAAGCAATACTAGCACAGGAATTAGGAGCATCAAGAATAGTTGCTGAAACTGGAGCTGGGCAACATGGCGTTGCTTCAGCAGCTGCATGTGCAAGATTAGGTCTTCCATGTACAGTTTATATGGGACAAATTGATATAGAAAGGCAAGCTCCTAATGTAGAGCGAATGCAAAGCCTCGGTGCTGAAGTGATTCCTGTTAAATCTGGCGATAGTACATTAAGGGCAGCGATTGATGAGGCAATGAGAGATTGGGTTTCAGATCCAGTAAATACACACTATATAATTGGCTCTGCTGTTGGAGCACATCCATACCCATACCTTGTACGCGAGCTTCAATCCATTATAGGACGAGAAGCAAGAATGCAAATAAAAGAAGCTGCTGGCCTTCCCCAAGCTGTATTTGCTTGTGTTGGAGGAGGTTCTAATGCTATTGGGCTTTTCCATCCGTTTCTTGCTGATGAAAATGTAAAACTTATGGGTATAGAAGCTGGAGGCAAAGGATTAAAATTGGGCAATAATGCTGCGACATTGAGTTCAGGAGGCAAAACTGGCGTCCTTCATGGAGCTCAATCTATATTACTTTACGATGATAATGGACAAATACAAGAAACACACTCTATATCAGCTGGATTAGATTATCCTGGAGTTGGCCCAGAGCACTCATTCCTCCATCATGTTGGTAGAGTTGAATATCAAAATGCAACTGATAGTGAAGCATTAGAAGCTCTAAAGGAGTGTTGCTTACTAGAAGGTATCCTACCTGCTCTAGAAACATCACACGCTTTGGCAGGCGCTAAAAAATGGTCAAACCAGAATAAAGGTAGCAGAATATTAATTGGTATATCAGGAAGAGGAGATAAAGATATGCCTATTTTAAGAAAACATATTAGAATATCAACTAATCGAAGCGGTAAACCAAATGTTGCCGCATGAAATACTTGAAAATGCACTAGCTGATTCTAATGGCTCAGCTTTAATTCCATTTATCACAGCTGGCTACCCAACATGTGAAAGCTTTCTTACAAACTTAAAAGAAATAAGCAAAGTAGCAGATGCTATTGAAATAGGCGTGCCATTTACAGATCCACTTGCTGATGGAGTTACTGTTCAAAAAGCAAGCTTGAAAGCTCTAAATAATGGGGTTAGTTTATCTTGGATTTTTGATCAATTATCAAAAATAGATTTTGAAATTTCATCTCCATTATTACTTATGAGCTACCTTAATCCACTCTATGCATTTGGTTTTGATAGATTAGCACAATATGCAAAAAAAAATAATGTAAGTGGTTTTATAGTTCCAGATCTACCATATGAAGAATGCTTACCCTTAAAAGCATCGCTTGATAAAGAAGGAATAGCATTAGTTCAGCTGGTTAGCCCTGAAACTCCAGTATCTAGATTAGAGAATATTTGTAAACATAGTAAAGGTTTTGTATATGCAGTAACTAGAACAGGGATTACTGGAAAAGAGACTTCATTGCCTAAAAACTTAACAAAATACCTAGACCTTGTTAAAAATATTTCATCTATTCCTGTTTGTGCTGGATTTGGTGTAAGAAATAGCGAACAGGTGAAACTTATTTCAAAGCATGCTGATGGTGTAATAGTAGGATCAGCTCTACTTGAAGCAATTGAAAAGAATAAAGATCTCATTAAATTCTTACAGGCCTTAAAGAAATAAATGATAAAATTACATACTAGTGAGTCTATTTTTTATATAAAGCATCTAGAAAATATACTTAATCTTAATGGTATTGATTGCTTAATTAAAAATGAATATCTCTCAGGTGGATTAGGTGAAATTCCATTTATAGAATGCTTACCTGAGTTATGGCTCATTGATGAAAGTAAACTTGAATACTCAAAAAAAATAATTTTGGAAAATAATATGATTAATAAAGTGAATTCAGAATGGTTATGTGAAATTTGTAATGAAAATAATGATCCTCAATTTCTAATTTGTTGGAGCTGCGAAACTACTAAAGAATATGAAGAATAATTCTGAAATAACTGCCTGTGTTCTAATTTTAGGGAATGAGATATTATCTGGTAAGACTCAAGATACAAATTTGAAATATCTTGGCCTAGAGCTAGCAAAGCTAGGCATAAAACTCTCTGAAAGTAGAGTGCTTCCAGATGAAAAAGAAATTATTATTTCAACACTAAATGAATGCAGAGAAAAATATACTTATGTATTTACAACTGGTGGTATAGGTCCAACTCATGATGATATAACAGCTGAATGTGTAGCAGAATCTTTTAATATAAATCTTGAAATAAGCAATGATGCTGTTGAAAAGATTATGAGTAATCCAAAAAAAAATTACAAATTAAATGAAGCGAGATTAAAAATGGCTACATTACCATCTGGAGCAAAATTAATTGATAACCCTTTAAGTTATGCTCCAGGATTTATGATAGAAAATGTTTACGTTTTAGCAGGCATACCAATTGTTGCTAAAGCTATGTTTGAAACATTTAAGAATGAACTTAAAAAAAATAGTCCTATAGAATCTGAAAGCATAGATATTTATATGAGAGAAGGTGATATAGCAAATCCACTAAGCTTAATAGCAAAAAAATATACTAGCGTAGATATAGGAAGCTACCCATTCTCTAATGATGGAAAATATGGAGCCTCGATTGTTGTAAGAGGCAGAGATAAAGCATTAATTAAAAATGTAATAAATGAAATTACCAACACATTTAATAAAACTATCTCATAACTCTATTAAAATAGATTAATGCGCTAGCAATTAAAATAACATAACCTACCCAAATTGGATTCAGATCAAGAATCAACCAAGAAAAACCTGAAATAAAAAATAAAATAGAAGATAGCAGGCTTGACTCTGCTTCTGCTTGTCTAACCTTATGATTATTTAAATTCTTGCTTTCTTCTTGTATCTCTTGACTTTCTAGATTATATTTTTGAATAAAGGTTTGAAATAAAGTAGGCAATTGTAGGAAATCTTCACTCATTTCTGGCCATTTTTTGACTATTTCTTTTATGTGAGCTTTAACACTTGTTCTCTCTTTCATCCAATTCTCAAGAAAAGGCTTAGCTGTGTCCCATAAGTCTAAATCTGGGTATAGCTGCCTGCCTAATCCCTCAATATTCAAAAGAGTTTTTTGTAGAAGCACTAGCTGTGGCTGAACCCTCATATCAAATTTTCTAGCTGTATCAAAAAGCCTCATAAGAACTAATCCAAAAGAAATTTCCCTCAAAGGCTTATTAAAAATTGGTTCACATACTGACCTAATAGCTGCTTCAAACTCATCAACCCTAGTATCTGGCGGAACCCATCCAGAATCAACATGAAGTTTTGCAACTCTATAATAGTCATTATTAAAAAATGCTAAGAAGTTTCCTGCAAGGTAATGCTGATCTCTTTTACTCAAGCTACCTACTATCCCAAAATCAATAGCAACATACTTGGGCTCATCTGGATGTTTATTATCTATAAAAATATTTCCTGGATGCATGTCAGCATGAAAAAAATTATCTCTAAATACCTGAGTAAAGAAAATTTCAACACCATTTTCTGCTAACTTCTTTATATCTGTTTTAGACTTAACTAGAGACTCGATATCACTTATTGGCACACCTACAACTTTCTCCATAACCATTATATTTTTTCTGCAATAGTCCCAATAAACTTCTGGCACATATAACATACCCGAACTATGAAAATTTCTTTTTAGTTGATTAGCGTTAGAAGCTTCTGCCATAAGATCTAATTCTTTATCAAGAGTCTTTTCAAATTCTGATACTACTTCCATTAATCTTAATCTTTTTCCTTCTTTCCAATACTTATCTATCCCTGAAGCTAATAAATATAAAAGATCAAGATCTTTTTCAATTTGCTTTCTAACGCCAGGTCTTAGAATTTTAACTACTACTTCCTCTCCTGTTTTTAACTTAGCATCATGAACTTGTGCAACAGATGCTGCAGCTAGAGGCTCTCTTACAAATTCTTTAAATACCTCACCTATGGGCTTTTTATAAGTATCTTCTAAAATAGAAATACTCTCTTCAGGATTAAAAGGCGGGACTTGATCTTGTAACTTAACTAGCTCGTTTATTACTTCTCTTGGAAAAATATCTCCTCTAGTAGAAATTGCCTGTCCAAATTTAACAAAAATTGGTCCCAGCTCTTCTAATGCCTTCCTAACTCTTATACCTAAAGAATCATTACTGCTCTTTCTAGGAATAATTCTTAAAATATGATAAATGGGGCTAAATATAAGCTTCCATAACAAAATATCTAAGTCGTGCTTAAATAAAATCTTTTGAATAACTACAATTCTTAAAATTAATCTTAATTTCATACTAGTACTTATTTTCCATAGAGATATTTCTGAATTCTAAAATTTTTCTTTCTGCATCATCTCTTAATAAATCTACTGCATCATAAAATTTATTAGCTTCAGCTATAGTCGGCAGAGACTTATTTTCTTCTTGGAGAAATTCTTTAATATTAAGAAGCAGTTTTTTATGGATTTTTCTACGAAAATCAATAGTATTATTAATAAAATCTATAGAATGATAAGTAAAAAAATCTCCAAAAATTTCAGATAAGTAGAATTCAAAATCTGGCTTTATTAAATTAAGCAAGGTATAAATATCATCTAATACGCTAGCGTCACCGTCAATTGATACTCTATCCAATTTCTGTCCTTTTGAGCGTAAAAATGATAATAATGAAATTGGGCTTCCCGATAAAGTGACATGAGCCAGCTCATCAAAGACATTTTTTATAAAAATGTGCTTATCATTAATTATCACAAATATTTCAATATCTATAATATCTACTTTTATCAATAATACTTTATGTCCTAACTCAGAAATAAAGTTATTGGCTGTAGCTGATCTCAATATTTGACTGTTTAAATATTCCTCTAGGGATCTTAATATCTTCTCTTCCATTATTTTTTTATATTCTATAACCAATATGTAAAGATACTATTCCAGCGGACAAATTATAATATTTACAATTTACAAAACCCTGATCTTCCATCATTTCCTTCAAAATATCTTGATTAGGATGGCGCCGAATTGACTCTACTAAATATTCATAACTATTTTTATCACTAAGCACTAACTCTCCAATCTTTGGTAATACTTTAAAACTATAAAATTCATACAGCCTTTCTAAGAGACCTAAATTAGCTTTGGAAAACTCTAAAACTAGCAGCCTTCCTCCTGGCTTAATAACTTTATACATAGATGATAAAGCTAAAGACTTATCTGTTACATTCCTTAGACCAAAACCAATAGTTACACAGTCAAATATTGATCCATGAAATGGCAGACACTCTGCATCCGCCTGCATAAATGACATGTTTCTAAAGATTCCAGAATCTATAGCCTTATCCCTACCAATCTTAAGCATATTGGAATTAATATCAGTAGCTATTACTTTACCTTCATGACCTACTTGTCTAGCTAAACTAATTGCTAAATCACAACTACCAGCTGCTACATCTAGGGCAGAATTGCCTAATCTCAGTCCTGTATTATTTAAAGCAAACCTCTTCCATAACCTATGTAAACCAAAGGACATTATGTCATTCATAAGATCATATTTTTGGTGAACTGAATCAAAAACAGAATGTACTCTTTTTTTCTTCTCTTGCCACCTTACTTTCTCAAATCCAAAGTCAGTTAAAGGTTTTTCTTTCAGATCTCTATCTTCCAATGTTTCTAGTCCTTTCTAGATACCTTTTTGAGTTTTTTTCAAAATTTATTCCAAGCTCGTAAATAAATTGCCAAGTATATATGCCCGTATTATGCCCGTCATTAAAAATTAATTTAATAGCATACAGACCTATTGGTTTAATATCTGTTATTTCTACATCTTCTTTTCCTAACACTAACGCGCCTTCTCCTCCACCATGGCCCTTTACTTCTGCAGAAGGTGAAAAAACTCTTAAATATTTAGATGTTAATAAAAATACTTTTCCATCTGGAAAAATTACTTCTAATTTTTTCTTATTTTTATGTAGCTTGATTCTTTTAGGAATATGCGTATCTTTCATACAAATATAAAACTATTTCTTTGCCCTAGGATGTGACCTATCATATGCCTGAGCCAAATGCTGAAAATTTAGATGTGTATAAATTTGGGTTGAAGCAATACTAGAATGCCCTAATAGCTCTTGAACAGCCCGCAAGTCTGAACTTGACTCTAGCATATGTGTAGCAAATGAATGTCTAAGCATATGAGGATGAATATTAATACCAAGACCAAGTCTTTCTGACCAAACTTTAAATCGCAGCTGAATTGCTCTAGGAGTTATCCTAGTTCCTCTTTTAGAAATAAATAATGCTTTTTCATTATTAGATTTTATAAACTCTCTCCTATCAAGCCAAATTTTTATTGCTATAACTGCATATTTACCAACAGGCAAAATCCTAGATTTATTACCTTTACCTAGAACTCTTACCGTTCTATCTACAAGATCTAAATCTAGAATATCTAAGCCTACAACTTCTGATAATCTTAAGCCCGAGGAATAAAACAACTCTAGAATCGCCCTATCTCTTACAATTAAGTCATCATTTCCTTCTAAAGAAAGCAAGCTTGCAACTTGGTCAGCATCCAAAGTTTTTGGCAGTCTTCTTGGTATTTTAGGAGCTTGTATATTTTTTGCAGGATTTAAATCTATAATATTCTGATTGACAAGAAAATCTAGAAAGCTTCTAACAGAAGAGAGTCGTCTAGCAATTGTTTTTGGTGCTAGACCTTGACGATGGCAGCTCGACACATAACCTCTAATTAAATATTCATCCATTTTATGAATTTTATCAGTCATAGTGCTTAAGAAAATTATAAATACGCTAATATCTCTACTATAGGCATCTATTGTATGGGATGAAAACCTCCTTTCGACAGTAAGCTTATCTAAAAACTGATTCTTATATTTATCAAAATATGCAATATTATTCATTGCTGTCTATAAAATTAGAAATAATAATATAAATAAGGTCGCCTAAACCAGATAAAATATCCACGCTTTGATTAGGATTAAAATAATCCTTCTCCATACTTCCAATTGCTAGAAAACCTAACATTATTTGATCTCCTACAGGAATAAGCGCAGCTGACCTTATTATTGGATCGCTTCCAAACAGATATGTTGCATGCTCTGCTTTTATTTCTCCACACTTTGGTGAACCTAAATCAATAAATTTAGAAAAATAATCTAATTTTTTATCTTCTCTATTAAAGTATTTTATAAACTTATTGCTCTTAGTGGTTAGATTTTTTTTTCTAAGGTCATCACTAATCATTAATACAGAAGATGCTATAGAAAAGTCATTATGTAAAAAGCTGTTAATTAGCTCCAGCCTTTCAGATAAATTATTAGTCTTTAATTGATTAAAATATAGTTTTTGTATTTTTTTTATAAATAAGTCATTTTTTTTTCCTATAGAAATCAAATCAGCTAGCTTATTCTTATAATTAGCATTCTGATCACGAAGTAAGCTAACCTGATGCTCTATAAGAGAAATAGAGCCTTTAGGCTGATTATGATTAAGATTTACTTGTTCTAATATGTGAGGATTCTCATAAAAAAAATTAGGGTGCTTCTCTAGATAGATCACTATATCTTCCAGTGAGATATTTTCTTTATTAGAGCCCTGATCAGACATAATCTATATCTCCTTCATAACAAATATTTGCCTCTCCTGTTAGCCATAATTGCTCTTCCAAGCTAGGCCAATGAACCTCTAAAACACCTCCAGACATTATTATTCTTAATCTTAAATTTAAATTATAAAGTTTTATTCCTATCGCGGCGGCTGCTGCTGCTCCAGTTCCACAAGCAAGAGTCTCGCCAACACCTCGTTCAAAAACACGAAGAGCTAGCTCCTTTTTATTCTTTATTTTCATAAATCCAACATTTACGCTCTCTGGAAAACGATTCTTATCGTTCTGCATATAATCACTTATAACATTAAGATCGCATTCCTCTAGGCCATCATCAATAATGACGGCATGCGGGTTTCCCATAGACAAAACTGAATAATCTAAGACACAGCCATTTATGCTTGCTTTATGAATACTTTTATTATCATTATAAAAATATGGGAGCGACTTTGGGCGGAATTCAGGAATGCCGAGCGAAGTGGTTATTCTATTATTATTTATTAATGAGGCATCTACCTGCCCTGATAAAGACTCTAATTTAATATTTTTTATATTATATTTATGTGTTAAATACCTAGCTACACATCTAGCGCCATTACCACACTGCTCTGCTTCAGAACCATCTGCATTAAAGGTCGTGTATCGTGCATCAAATTTATTGCTAGAAGGCTCTTCAATAATCATCAGCTGATCAAAACCTATTCCAGAACTAGAATTTGACCATTTTCTTATTGTTTCAAGACTCGGCAAAGGTGTATTTTTAGGCCATTCAATAAGCATAAATAAATTACCGCAGGCGTCCATCTTTGTATATTTTATGCTCATAATCTAATAAGATAACATCAAATAGAACAAATATAATTAAAATCTCATATATGACATATTTTTTCTATCGAAATATCTTAATAATTAGACTTATAGCATTGTTATGTATTAAAGTTAGAGGATGAGAAAAATCCTAATAACTAATAACAAAGGTGGCTGCGGAAAAAGCACTTTGGCAACAAATTTAGCTGCTTATTTTGCAAATGAAGGTGTAACAACATCTTTAGCTGACTATGATGAGCAAGGATCTTCAGTAGAGTGGCTCGATAGAAGATCTGATAAATTTCCTAAAATTTCTTCTTTAATAGGATATAAGGATGGATTGAAGCATATACCTAAAGCTACTGAAGTTCTGGTAATTGATGCGCCAGCAAGATCTTCAAATAAAGAATTAACAAATTTAATTAATCATGTTGACACTATTTTAGTACCAGTTATGCCCTCATCAATAGATATGGAAGCTTCTGCTAAATATATATCCGAAATACTTACTAGAAATAAAATACAGAATAAGCAAGCAAAAGTTGCACTTATCGCTAACAGAGTAAGAGAGAACACAATCATCTTTGATGAGCTTGATGTTTTTCTTGATAGCTATAAAATTCCTTATATTGCTACTCTTAGAGAAACTCAAAATTACATTAAGTCTTTTCAGAAAGGATTAGGAATACATGAAATGCCTCCATATCTTGCATGGCAAGACTGGGAACAATGGGAACCAATCATTGATTGGCTTAATTCTAAAAAATCACAAATAAGCAAGTAATTAATCTGAAATTTTAATAATCTTTTTCCATATTTCTTATGGAAGATTCAATTCCTTTTCTATATACCTCGCAAGCTCTCTCACAATCTCCTAAATTTTTTAGCAGAAGTCCATAAAGTTGATAAGATTCTAATTTGGTATCATCTATGGTTTGTATTGCTTCTAAATATTTTTTTGCTTTTCCCCATAACTCTAGAGACATACAAAGTCTGCCGCAAGTTAAAAGAAGATTAGCACTTTCAGGATGATTCTCAAGCCATCTCTCTGACTTATGTAATTGATTATCTAATTTACTAGACCTAATAAGACCATATGAAAGAACTAAATCATTATCCCACTTCTTGCTGATGGCTTTGGATAATATTTGCTCTGCTTTGTCTCCAAGTCCTAAGTTTCCTAATAAAACAGAGTAGGTAGCTACTATGCCTGGCTCGTTCCTAATAGAATTTGAAAGACCACCAATAAATAAATCTAGGGCTTTATCTGTCAAATTTGATTTTTTACCTAATCTATTCAAAGCATTTTTAACTATAGATACTTTTTCTTGCTTATCAATCTCAGCATTAGAAATTCTTGCCGCTATGCTGATTAAAGAATCCCAATCTTGCAAAGAATTATAGGTTTTAGCCAATAGCTCTATCCCTAAAGGATGATTTGATTTACCATCCCTATAATTTTCCAGTGTTGCTAAAGCACCTTCATAATCCTTATTATTATATTGTAACTCAGCCTTCGTTAATAATATTGCTGATTTTGAATTAGGAACATTCTCATAAGCAAGCCTCAACCACTCGTCCCTTCTATTGGTTAGCCCTTGTGAGTTAGCAGCCCTAGCTGCCAATAAAAACTTAATTAGTAACATGTCTGATGATTCTAATGTATTTGAAAAAATCTTTTCAGCTTTAGCCCAGCTTCCCTCAAAAAAATATTTCACTGCTAAATTAAGCTTATTATTATTTTTTTTATTTTTTATACTCTCTAAATTAAGAATAATTTTCTTTGGAATAAAGATAAATCTTGCTAATGTCCTAATTATAAAATACAGCATTAAGAACAGAATTAGGATAAATGGAAAAGATGTCTCAATAGAATAACCTAAATACTCTATCAGAACATATCCTATATCCTTGAGAAGCAGGTGAGCAATAAACGCACCTACTGCCATTGAAAATATTAATACTATGCCTATCTTCATCTAACTATAAATCCATATTTTAGCTTTTCTCTAGAAGGATTAAATATAATCTACGAAAAATACCCTAATATTCCTAAAAAAATCTTAGCCATGTATAATTAATATTATTCTTTATTGTGAATAAGGCAATAATTTTTTAATTTTATAAGGAAAACATATGTCTAAATTCTTCGATCAACGAAAAATAGATGAGCTATCAAAAAAACTAGCTGAGGCTATTCCTGAAAATTATCAAATAATAAAAAGCGATTTAGAAGAAAACTTTAAATCATTACTTAATACTGGTTTATCTAAAATGGATTTAGTAACTAGAGAAGAATTTGATCTTCAGGTTTCAGTCCTAGCCAGAACAAGAAAAAAACTAGAAGATCTGGAACAAGCTATTTCAGAAGCTAATAAAAAAAATTCTGGAAACATTCAAGATCAATAACTAGACAGATTAAGATTTATCGCTATAATTACATTTTTTTGGAGTTGTTTTGAAAAGTAGAGAGCAAAAATTTTTTGATATCTTTATGCTACTAGTGGGCATATATGTTGGTACCATGATCTCTATTGCTGTGTTTGCTAACTTTACCTCTGAAGATGATTCAAGGATAAGCAACTCCTCAAATTCTGATAGAATAATGCCAATTGGTCAGTTTGCTCTTCTGGGTGATTCCGATATAGGACAACTGATCAATCCTCATCAAAATGCAACCCCAAATTTAGAAGCAACATCACTATCTGGCACAGAAGTATATAATCAAGCATGCTCATTATGTCATCAAAGCCCAGGGGTTGCGGGTGCACCAGTATTTGGAGATATAAATGCATGGGGCCCAAGAATACTACAAGGTACAAATACGCTACAGGATCATGCAATCAACGGCTATACTGGTGAATCAGGATATATGCCTCCGAAAGGCGGCCGACTCGATTTATCTGATGATGAGATAATTCTTGCACTTAATTTTATGCTTGAATCTATATAAAAATCATTAATGATGAAATCAAAAAATCTGAATGTTTTTTTTAGTCTTGTAGTATTATTATTTTCTCTTAATCAAGCACTAAGCCAGAGCCTATTTTCTATCAAAAATCAAAAAAACCTGATAAAAGAAATTAGGGATGCATCATATGTAATTAAAGGTGAAATGCCAGTCGCGATAAACTACTCCAAACTAGCTGAAAGCCATAGGCCTTATTCTGACATTATCACAGATGGAAATAATGATATCTTTATACAAGCAAGAACTGCATTTCAAATAGTATACCCTTCTTCAGAAATCATGATTGACGGCGGTATGGATAGATCTATCCATAATTATTTCGGATTTGGTAGGGCAGAACCATACTGGGAAAATAAAAATAATGAAATAAAAGCAGCTCTTAAAAGAGCAGCAATTATTATAACCACTCATGAACACGCTGATCATATTGCAGGAATTATCAATAGCAATATTACTAACAGCATAGCATCTAAAACACTGCTAACTAAATCTCAAGTCGAAACATTAGTTAATAATCCCCAAATGCCAGCAATAAAGCTTAGCCCTGATGATATAAAAAATTTTAATATAATTGATTATGAATCAATTATGCCACTAGCTCCTGGAGTAGTGCTAATAAAATCAGCAGGACACACCAATGGTCATCAAATGATTTTTGTTTCCCTAGAGAACAAACAAGAATTTCTCTTTATTGGAGATGTAGCTTGGTCAATTGAAAATATTAAACAACTAAAGCTTAGACCCCTCGCAACAAGGAATAGAATAAAAGAAGACTCTAATGCTCTTATGAATCAAATGGTTTGGATAAAATATTTAATGGATGAAGAAAATATAATCATCGTGCCTTCACACGATGACAAATTAATTCAAGAATATAAAGAGAATAGTATCATTAATGACAGTTTAAAAATAAATTAATTTTATTCTCTAACTTCTGCTAGTGACCTCTAGAAGATGATATCCAAACTGAGTCTTTACCGGACCTTGAACTTCATTGATGCTAGCAGAAAATACTACTTCATCAAATTCCTTAACCATTTGTCCCGGACCAAAAGTTCCTAGATCACCGCCTCTTTCGCCCGAGGGACAGGAAGAAAACTCCTTAGCAATGGCGCCAAAATCTTCACCATTATTTATTCGGGCTTTAAGCTCATTACATAAACTTTCATCTGATACTAATATATGTCGTGCGGCTGCTTGTGTCATGAAGTAATCCTTATATTGTTTTATTATAATAGTATATTACCTAACTAACTCCGGTAGTCCTATTATTCTATCAGATAAATGTCCAAGCGAAATTGAAAAGTAATGTGACCTATTCCACATCATAATATCTCTGTAGTTTTCATACACTAAAAAAGAAGGTTCTAGGCCTTCTTCTGGCACAACTATTGACCCTCTAATATTTATTTTTGGTAGCTCATTTCCAAAGATATCTAATACGCCCAACATACTCCATTCATCAAGAGACATATTTATCTCGAGCCCCTCAAAGCTTCTATCAAAATCAATAGGGAGCATTACTTGTCTACCCCATATAATACCTCTCATCCATCCTTGACTTGACATAAAATTTGCTGCTGACTCTAGAGCATCAGCCGTATTATTCCAGATATCTTTTTTTCCATCACCATCGCCATCTTTCGCATAAGAAATAAAAGTTGAAGGCATAAATTGAACTTGCCCCATTGCTCCTGCCCAAGAACCTTTCATATCTTCTAATGCAATATGTCCTTCATCTAGTATTTTTAGAGCATTAATTAATTCAGATCTAAAAAAACTTGGTCTTCTAGTATCATAAGCTAACGTTACTAGTGATTCTATTACTGAGTGACTGCCTTGGGTGTTTCCATAATTACTCTCTATACCCCAGGCTGCAACCAAAATATGGGGTGCTATACCGTACCTCGAATAAATATCTTCTAACAAGTCTTGGTTTTCTAGTAATTTTGAGCGCCCTTGATCAATTCTTTGTTGTGAAACAACCCTGCTCAAATAGTCCCAAAAATTTAATTTAAATTCTGGCTGATTCCTATCTAGTTCTATAATCCTAGATATTGGCTCTACTCCTTTTAAGGATTGAGAAATAATATCTTCTGATATGCCTTCTGACACAGCCTCTTTAGTGAATTCCTTAATCCAGACATCAAAATCAGCATCCTGAGAATAGACAGGCATAAAAAAAACTGTAGCCAAGATAAAAAAATAAATACTATACTTGGTAGAATAAATCATTATCAAACAAATTAATGCTGGCAATTATAGGCCTGGAGGGGCTCTTCTATTCTCTCAAAAGACCTAGCCTCACTAAATGACTTAACCCAGTAAACAGGGTCATTGAGCTGCCACTTAATGTGAAGTATATCTGTATCAGGATCTAATGAAATAACTTCTGTACTTATTAGCTCATGGCTATGAGGCAAGCCTGGATGTTGGTGAATTACCCCTTCTTTATAAAGGCTTGTGTTTATAATGATTGAGGAGCCGCTATAACTTCCTACAGAATGCCCTAGAACCCTATAGCTCAAATTAGTACCATTGTCTTCTAGATTAATGATCCTTTCTGCATCCATCCACTCATAAGAAATAGAAATAGTTTTTTCTTCTTGTTTAATTTCTAATGGCTGACCGTTTCTCCATAACCTACTTATACTAACAGGACTACAGTTAAGTGCTGGGTCATCTAATACTGGATCATAGTTATTTAGCGCCTCTATTCCTCTTTCAGAAAACAGATCATCAATCCAAGGATTAGGGTCATCAGGTCCTGGTACGCCCATTCCTCCATAACCAATACCATTTGTTTCAAAATCAGTGCGCAACATTCTCCAAACGCCATTTATATTTGGAATGTCGCTGTCTAAAACAGGCATAACATTATTAACATTATTATTTTCTTTCTCTTCCATCACAAAAACTTGTCTTGAAGTTATTCTAGTGCCGTCACTAAATATACCAAAATCAAAAGCACACTCAGTATCAACCCTTTTGTGTGCGGAACCTGTTATTGTAATACTTGCTCCTTGAGGTAAAACATCTGTGTGCCAGCCAGATCTTCGTAAAACATTAGCGGGTGGCAATTCACAATCCCATAACTCTAATTCTCCATTTTCATTAACCACATCTATTAAAAGGTGTGAATGCGGATTGATAAAACGATATTCCTTTATTGTTCCTTCTATGGTTATTTTTTTATTGACATCAAAATGATATGAAAAAGAATGGTGGGCATATAACGAAACACAAAAAGGCATTAATAATGCAAATGCACACGCTTTGACAATGATATTAATAATAACCCCCTATATTGTCTTTAAAAAACATTAATAGCCTCAATTAATAATGTATCATCATAGATATTATCACTACTTAACATATACTGCACTTGAGGCATCTTAGCTCTATATACTATATTAGGCTGAACCCCGATGGAATCAATTTTCTTGCCTAGCGGAGAAACCAAGAATGCAGAAGTAAGATATAAAGCACTGCCATCAATCAATGGATAAAGAGTCTGAACTGTGCCCTTTCCTTGGGTTCTTTGTCCAAACACTTTAGCTCTTTTGTTTTCTTTTAGAGCAGCAACAACTACCTCAGCTGAAGATGCAGTTCCCAAGTTGCTTAAAACAACTAATGGTTTACCTTTAATTACATCTCCTATGCGAGCTCTTACTAAGCTCCTGGAATCACTTGTCCTCCCTCTTGTAATCACAATTGTCCCATCATCAAGAAAAGCATCTGAAATCTCAATAGCTGATGATAAGCTTCCACCAGGATTATTTCTCAGATCAAGTATGAAGCCCTTTAATGGCCTTTTTGAATCCTTCTCTAAAGCCTTAACTATATCTGTTAACTGTAAACATGTTTGATTTGAAAAATACAATATCCGTATATAGCCTATATCATTGGGCAAATACTTACCAAACACACTTTCATGTGAAGAATTAAGTTCTATTTCCTGTAAAAAATCTTCATGTTTAGAAGGAATGAGAAATTTTGAGTAATTATCTAATCCATCAAGTGTGCCTAATTCTAAATTTAAACTTACCTGATCCTCATCAATCTTATCAACATATTCTCTCAATATAATATTCTTAACAGACTTATCAGAAAAACTACCTTCTTGATCTGGCAATAATAGACTAATGCATAGAAGGCCTATAATGAATATAGTTGCTAGTGATAACCTTGTTTTATTTGACATGCAAAGCCTTTTAAGAAACATTTTCACACAGTGAGCTTTCGACTGATATAATATTACTTAAATATCGTTAGTAATTATAGGGTGCAAAATGGGACAACTGTATGAATTTGCTTCAAATCATAGTCTTCTAGTTACTGGGCTTATCTGTTCATGGCTATTGGTGCTTTTTTATGAAGCTAGACTAAAAAGTCTCTCTTTAAGTAATGTTTCCTCATCAGATGCCATTAAACTAATTAATGATGGTGCAACCATAATTGATATTAGAGCCTCTAAAAAATTCAAGCTGGGGCATATAGCAAACTCTAAAAACATGCCTCTAGGAAATATAAATTTAAAAAAAATAAATGATAAAAATAAGGCCTTTCTAATTGTTTGTGAAAATGGAAGCTCTTCTGGACAATATTCAAATTCATTAAGAAAAAAAGGCTTAGAAAAAATCTTTAGCCTCAAAGGAGGTTTAGAATTATGGCAGAATGAAAACCTCCCTCTTGTAAAGTAATCTTATGGTAAAGATATATACAGCTAATATTTGTGGTTACTGTACAGCTGCAAAACAATTACTAGAAAGAAAATCTATAAAATATGAAGAAATAAATATGACCAACGATAAGTCGCTGCAGATGGAAATAATTGAAAAAACAGGCTTAAGAACTGTCCCACAAATTTTTATCGATGATAAGCATATAGGTGGCTTTAGCGAACTTAGAGATCTCGAAGCATCAGGTGATCTAGATGTAATAATTAGTGAGGTTGATTGACTATTTTGAAAAAAAACATAGCCATTATAGGATCTGGAGCTTGGGGCACTGCACTTGCGAGCCACTTGGCTAAATTAAACCATAATGTAATGATATGGGGAGTAGATGATAAAGAAATATTAGAAATTAATTCTAAAAAATCTAATAAGATCTTACCACATTATAAAATACCTAAAGGAGTCCGGGCCTCAACAAGCTTAGAAGCCGTTCTTAATCAAAGCTCTACCATGATTATTGCTGTACCTAGTCACGCATTTAGAGAAACATTAATAAAAATATCTAGAATCAATCATTCTTGCGCATCACTATCTTGGGCAACCAAGGGGTTTGAGATAGATACAGGGAAATTATTACACGATGTCGTTAAAGAAGAGCTAGGAGAAGAACTACCCACTGCTGTGATATCTGGTCCAACATTTGCTTTAGAGGTTGCTCAAGGCCAACCATCAGCAATAACAATAGCCTCTTTAGATGAAAGCTATTGTAATTACATGGCTAATCTTATTTCGTCTATCTCATTAAGAGCATATAAATCAAACGATATTATAGGTGTAGAAGTAGGGGGATCTGTAAAAAACATATTAGCCATAGCAGCTGGTATATCAGATGGGCTTGGGCTTGGAGCAAATACAAGGGCCGCCTTAATTACTAGAGGTTTATCAGAAATAATTAAACTAGGTACCAAATTAGGCGCAAATAAAAATACCTTTATGGGTCTTTCAGGAATGGGTGATTTGATTTTAACTTGTAGCGACGATCAATCTAGAAATAGAAGATTTGGTATAGAAATAGCTAAAGGGTGCGAAATTGAAGAAGCAAAAAGAAAAATTGGATCTACAATCGAAGGATATCTCGCAGCAAAGGCTACCTACAATATTGCTAGAAAAGCTAATATAGAAATGCCTATTACAAATGAGGTATATAATATCATTTATGAAGGGGTGCACCCAGCAAGCGCAATAGAGAAGCTAATGAGCAGACCAATAATATCGGAGAAATAACCTGAGCACTATGTCAGATAAAATTTCTATCGATTTTTGTGGATTAAAACTTAATTCACCTATAATCCTGCTTTCAGGATGTGTTGGATTTGGCAATGAATACACACGTATTGAAGGCTTCTCAAATGAAGATCCAGGAGCAATCATCTTAAAAGGGACCACAAAAGAGCCTAGATTAGGAAACCCAGCGCATAGAGTTTGGGAAACTGATGATGGTATGTTAAATGCAATTGGCCTTCAAAACCCTGGAGTAGAAAAGGTTGTCAATGAAATATTGCCAACTCTAGATTTTAGCGAAACCCACTTTATTGCAAACATTTGTGGATCAACTATAGAAGAATATGCTGATGTTGCAGAAAGATTTAATGACTCTCAAATAAGCGCAATAGAGATAAATATTTCTTGTCCTAATATTAAAGAAGGGGGCGTCTCTTTTGGGAATTATCCAGAAATGTCAGCTCAAGTAGTATCAGCTTGTAGAAAAGCAACTACCAAACCTCTAATTGTAAAACTATCACCTAATCAAACTGATATAGCTAGTAACGCAAAAGCTTGTATAGAGGCAGGCGCTGATGGTTTAGCTGTAATAAATACTATCTCAGGAATGTCTATAGACATAAAAACAAAAAAACCAATTATCGGTAATATAAAAGGTGGGCTATCTGGGCCAGCAATTAAACCTATTGCCTTACTTAAAGTATTTCAAGTCTATAAGGAAGCAAAAAAATATGGTATTCCTATCCTTGGTCAGGGAGGAATCTGTAGTGGAAATGATGCTATTGAGTTTTTTCTCGCAGGATCAACAGCCATTGGAATAGGAACAAGCCTTTTTTATGATCCAATGACAACTAAAAAAATAAATTCTGATCTATGTGAATATCTAAATAAAAACGATATTACATCAATAAAAGAATTAATAGGTAAAGTTAAAATTATAAATCAACCTTAATAGGTTTTAATTAATTTATATAGCAATTGTGAGCATTCATTCAACAGCCATAGTATCACCAAAAGCAGAAATAAGTAGCAGTGCCATAATTGGACCGTACTGCATTATAGATGAAAAAGTTAAAATAGGTCCTGGAACCAAATTAAATTCACATATAGTAGTTGGCAGTGAGTATGGATCGGTCTCTATTGGTAAAAGAAATTTTATTCAGAGTGGAGCAATACTTGGGGGGGCTCCTCAGCACCTAAATTATAAAAAAAATCAGGGGCAACTTGAAATAGGTGACGATAATCGGATTGGCGAAAATGTAACAATTAACTTGGGAAGCTCTCTCGGAAAAGGCAAAACCAAAATAGGCAATAAAATCTCAATTATGGCTTATGCTCATATAGGCCATGATTGTGAAATACAAGATAACTCAGTAATTACTAATTTAACTCAGCTTGCTGGTCATGTAGTTATAGGAGAACAAGCTATAATAAGTGGAATGGTCCCTATTACTCAGTTCGTTAGGATAGGTCGTTTATCTTTTGTTTCAGCTAATTCTAAAGTTAATAAAGATATTATTCCATTTACAATTGCTGATGGAGAGTGGGCAATACCAAAGGCAATCAACAAAATAGGCTTAAAAAGAGCCTCTATACCAATTGACTCTATAAATAATATTGAAAAGTCATTAAAAATTCTTTTGAGTCCCAAATACAATATTAAATCTGCTTTACATAAAATTAATGAGGAGGTAACAGCATGCTCATATATTAAATATTTAATTGAATTCGTGGAGCGCTCAAAAAAAGGGGTAGCTAGAAAATGAGAAGAATTAGAGTGGCTGTTATAGGAGCAGGTTATTTGGGTCGTTTTCATGCCTTAAAATATAATGAAATTAAAAATACTGAATTAATATCGGTCTGTGATATCAATAAAGAAGCTGCTATATCTTTAGCTAAAGAATGTAATACAAATTTTTGCCATGACTACAAATCACTAATCAATAAAGTTGATGCTGTTACAATAGCGGCAACTACCTCTGCACACTTTGAAATAGCCAAGTTCTTTCTTACAAAGGGCATACATTCATTAGTGGAAAAACCGATTACAGAAAATAGCTCCGAAGGTAAAGAATTGATAGCAATAGCAAAATCTAGCAATGCAAAACTTCAAGTAGGTCATATAGAGAGGTTTAATCCTGCATTTACTTCGGTTAAAAAAAAGCTTGGTAACACTAAATTCATAGAATGCCACAGACTAGCGCCTTTTAACAAAAGGGGGTGTGATGTTAATGTAGTGCACGACCTTATGATTCATGATCTGGATGTAATACTCTCATTAGTCAAAAGTACACCAAAAATAATATCAGCATCGGGAGTTAAAATACTTACTGACAGTATTGATATAGCCAACGCAAGAATTGAATTTAACAATGGAACGGTGGTTAATGCCACCGCTTCAAGAGTTACAAACTCAATGCAAAGGAAGTTTAGAATATTTAAAGAGAATCAATATATTTCTATAGATTTTGGAGAAAGAAAAATAAAGTTAATCAACTCTATTGCAGGAAGGCTTGAAGAAGAGTCATGGCGCCTAGATAAAATAGACGCACTCGAAGAAGAGGTAAGCTCTTTTATATCATCTATACAAAATAATACGCCGTGTAAGGTATCTGGAGAAGATGGGGTTGCAGCACTTATGCTTGCTGAAAAAATATTAGAAGATATAGATAAGAGAAATCAAAAAACAAACTAGCCTTGCTTTATGCCCATCGCCTTAATCTTGCGGGTTAAAGTATTTCTTCCCCACCCAAGCAATTTTGCAGCCTCTAACTTCTTTCCTCCAACCTTTTTAAGAGCGGCTTTAATAAGTATTTGTTCAATTATAGGTATAACTTCATCTAATAAAGGCTTATTACGTTCTCTTGAAAGCTCGCTTGTTACCCATTCAGACAATCCTTTGGACCAGCCGTTACTTTCATGAGGCTCCTGCGATTGCTGGAGAGGAATCTCTTCTGGCAAAACGCTTTGCCCGGCTGCGGTAACAGCAACCCTCCTACAAATATTAATTAATTCTCTAACATTACCAGGCCAGCTATATGTCTCTAAAAAAGAAAGCGCCTCTTCTGTAAAAAGTTTAGGACTAATATCTAGCTCATGAGAAGCTTGCTTTAAATAATAATTAGCTAGAGAAGCAATATCTTCATCCCTGTCTCGAAGAGAGGGCACCTCTATGGACATAACATTAAGCCTATAATACAAGTCTTCTCTAAAAGATCCGTTCTCAACTAACTTAAAGAGATTTTTATTTGTAGCTGCAATAACTCTAACATCAACTTTAATCGACTTGAGCCCTCCTACCCTAAAAAACTCACTTTCAGCTAACACCCTCAAAAGTCTAGCCTGAAGATCTAGGGACATATCCCCTATCTCATCCAAAAATAAAGTACCTCCATTAGCTTGCTCAAATCTCCCAATACGTAATTTTTCAGCCCCTGTAAATGATCCTTTTTCGTGGCCAAACAACTCTGACTCTAATAGGTCAGCTACAAAAGCTGATGTATTGAGAGGTATAAAAGGCTCTCTCGCTCTTGGAGAGTTTTCATGTAAAGATTTTGCTACTAGCTCCTTTCCCGTGCCTGATTCACCAGTAATTAAAACATTCATACTAGAATGAGAAAGCCTCCCTATAGCTCTAAAAACTTCTTGCATCGCTGGCGCCTTTCCAATCATCTTTGGTATAGAGCTATCATCAGCAACAACCTTATACGGAGTTTGTTTAGCTGCCCTTAAAATAATTGATACAGCGTCATTTATATCAAAAGGTTTTGGTAGATACTCAAAAGCACCTCTTTGATATGAAGAAACAGCGTTGTCCAAATCAGAATGAGCTGTAATAACAATTACTGGTATATTAGAATGGTCCTCTGATATTTTTTTTAAAATATCAAATCCAGAAATATCTGGCATTCTTATATCAGTAATTATTACATTTGGTGTAGATTTCTTTAGGCTTTTGAAAAAATCCTCTCCTCTTGAAAAAGATCTAGTAGCAAGCCCTGCTTGTGACAAAGACTCTTCAAGAACCCACCTTATTGATTCATCATCATCTATAATCCATGCCTGATTCTCTTTTCTCAACTTGGGCTTCCTTTTTCAGCTAAACATACCGGCAAAATTATGCTGAATACTGTTAAGCCTGGCTCTGAAGAAAACTCAATCAAACCTTCGTTTCTACTTATAAGATCCTGAGCAATAGTTAAGCCTAAGCCGGTTCCTGTGGCTTTTGAAGTAACCAGCGGATAAAAAATAGTTGGCTGCATCTCTTCAGGGATGCCTGGACCACTATCTTGTATCTCAAGTTTAACCACAAGCTTATGCTTGATGCCACCTAATGTATAATTTCTAAGAGTTCTAGTTTTAAACACTATCTTCCCTTCTTCTGATACTGCATATAAAGAATTTTTAACTATGTTTAGAGCTGCTTGTATAATTTGATCTTTATCTACATAAACAGATGGGATGCTTGGGTCATAATCCTTTACAATTTGAACTAGAGGCTTCTTCTCATTGTTTATTATCGCAATAACATACTCTGATATTTCATGAAGATTCAGCGTTTCTTTACTTGGTATTTTTCCAGTCCCTAAGGTTCTATCTACCAAGTCAACGAGTCGATCGGCCTCATCTATAATAACGCTTGTATATTTTTTAAGATCAGGAGAAGGTAGCTTTCTTTCTAAAAGTTGTGCAGCGCCTCTTAGGCCTCCTAATGGATTTTTTACTTCATGAGCGAGCTGTTGGATAATCGTTCTGCTTAATTTTCTTTGATTGGCTAACTCTTCCTCTCTTTGAACAATCTTGTCCCTTCTAACATCTTGAAGCTCTAATAATATAGAAGGCTTTTCAAAACCCTGGTCAAAAAAAGGAGTTACAAAACATGACAAAATAGCATGCTTGTTTTTTGTTTTAATACTTATTTCCCTTGATCGGTAGGCCATCTGATTATCTATTGCCTTTTTACAGAGCAAAGCCAGCTCTTTTGAATAAAAAACTTGGCCCTCTAGCGATAAGCCAACAGCCTTATCCTTGCTTATATCTAAAATATTTTCAGCTGAAGAATTAAGATGAGTAATAACCAATTCATGATTTAGGACAACAAGAGCCGTTGCCATAAGATCAAAAACACTATCTAACCCCGTTAAAGAGATATCAAGACTATTTTCAGATCTATATGCATTTTGAGTTAAGGTCATATCAATACCTATTAAATTAATAGAGCATCAGCAAGGCGGAGAAACCTTGCTGATGCTCTTTTCTTCTCTTTACCCGCTTTGTTATGACTAATAATTAATAACAAATAAGGGCTAGAGACTATAATACATATCAAACTCTACTGGATGTGTTGTCTTTCTCAATAGAGTGACATCATTCATCTTCAGATCTATATAGGCATCAATACAATCATCAGATATAACATCTCCTACAGAAAGAAACTCCCTGTCTTTATCTAGCGCATTTAATGCCTCTTCAAAACTAAATGCGACAGTCGGAAGAGAGCGCTCATTTGATTCTGCTAGAGCAAATAAGTCATCGTCCGCTGCATCTCCAGGATGAATCTTGTTCTTTATTCCATCTAATCCAGCCATTAACATAGCAGTAAACGCAAAGTATGGATTAGCTGTAGAGTCTGGGAATCGCACTTCTATTCTCTTTGCTTTAGGGCCAGGAACAAAAGGAATCCTAATTGACGCAGACCTATTCCTAGCAGAATATGCTAGAAATGTCGGGGCCTCGAAACCAGGCACAAGCCTTTTATAACTATTAGTTGATGCATTTGTAAAAGCATTAACTGCTTTCGCATGTTTCAATATTCCACCAATATAAAATAGCGCAGTCTCTGAAAGTCCATTATATGCATCTCCGCTAAAAAGGTTCTTACCTCCCTTAAACAACGATTGATGAACATGCATACCATTACCATTATCGTCTACTAATGGCTTAGGCATAAAAGTGGCTGTCTTGCCATATGAATGAGCCACATTAAGCACAACATATTTAAATATTTGCACAGCATCTGCTTTTCCTAACAATGTTCCAAATTTAGCACCAATTTCACACTGTCCCGCAGTAGCGACCTCATGGTGATGAACCTCTGACTCTACGCCCATTTCGTCAAGCGCCAAGCACATTGCTGAACGAATATCGTGAAGAGAATCAACAGGAGGAACAGGAAAATATCCGCCCTTAACTTTTGGTCTATGCCCCGTGTTTCCATCTTCATAGTCTTTTGAAGAATGCCAAGCAGCCTCCATTGACTCAATTGCATAAAATGCGCCCTGCATACTTGCTGACCACTTAACATCATCAAAAACAAAAAATTCATTTTCGGGACCAAAGAAAGCTTCATCTGCAATACCGGTTGATTTCATATATGCTTCTGCTCTTTTTGCTGCTGATCTGGGACACCGCTCATAACCTTTCATAGTAATCGGGTCTACAACATCACATCTAACATTTAAAGTAGCCTCTTCAGAAAAAATATCTACAACAGCTGTTTCAGGATCAGGCATTAAAACCATATCTGACTCATGTATAGCTTTCCAACCATTTACTGATGAACCATCAAACATTTTTCCATTTTTAAAAAAATCTTCGTCTATTGCATGGCTTGGTAATGTAACATGCTGCTCTTTGCCTCTGGTATCAGAAAAGCGAAGGTCTAGAAATTTTATATTTTTCTCTTTTAAAGTATTTAATACATCTTTAGGTGTCATGATTTTTCTCCGTTTAGTTCAATTCGCCTCTACTAAGCCGTATAATGGAACAGTAGAGCTTTTTATATGCATTATCTATGCCAGACGAAAAAGCAATATAGGCTAAAGCCTTAATATAAAATAAGGGTCTAAAAAACTAAATTATGCACTAAATTAATGCAAAAGTCAGTTTATTATGCACTTATATAGTGCAAATAATAAAATAGTGTTAAAAAACGCTAGTAATAGCTAATAAAATATAAATATCTGCACTATTATAGTGCATAAATACTTAAAAGGCGCCAATAAGGGAGTTATCTAAATGAGCCAAATGGATAAAATAATATCTCTATGTAAAAGAAGGGGGTTTATCTTCCCTAGTAGCGAAATATATGGGGGCCTAAATGGAAGCTGGGATTATGGTCCGCTCGGAGTCGAATTTAAAAACAACATTAAGTCTGCCTGGTGGAAAGATATGATATCTGGTCATGACGAAACTACTCAGCAAAAGGAAGCGCCATCATTATTTAATATGGTAGGCGTAGATGCCTCCATAATTATGAACCCGTCTGTTTGGGAAGCAAGTGGCCATGTCGGCGGCTTTAGTGACCCAATGGTTGACTGCAAGGAAACTAAAGGCAGATACAGAGCAGATCAATTAGTAATTTTCTGCATAGTATTAAAATCAACTAATGAAAGAGCCAATGAATATTACTATGCGTCGCAAGGAGACCCTAGCTCTTATTCTAAAAATCAATTATTAGAACAGCATAAAAAAAATTTAAGAAACATAATAAAAAATATTGATGACTATGATCTAGAGCTTAGACAAGACGCTTTATTAAATGATGAATTAAGAGGCCTTGTATTTGCTCCTGGATCAAAAAATCCAGGATCGCTAACTGCCCCAAGAAACTTTAACTTAATGTTTGAAACCCATGTAGGAGCTCTAAAAAATCACTCAAGTCAGGCTTATCTTAGGCCTGAAACCGCTCAAGGAATATTTGTAAACTTTAAAAACATATGTGACACATCAAGAGTAAAAATACCATTCGGAATTGGACAAATAGGGAAGTCATTTAGAAATGAAATCAACCCAAGAAATTTTATTTTTAGAAGTAGAGAGTTTGAGCAGATGGAGATTGAGTTTTTTTGCGCTCCTGAAGAATCGAATTCTTGGTATGTTTTTTGGAGAGATAGAAGATACCAATGGTATAAAGACCTTGGCATAAAAAAAGAAAACTTAACTTTAAGGGATCATTCTGAAAAAGAATTAGCACACTATGCTAAAAGCTGTGCTGATATTGAATATAAGTTTCCTTTTGGTATTAGCGAGCTAGAAGGCATAGCCAACCGCACTGATTATGACCTAAGGCAGCACATGGAGAGCAGCGGCAAAGACTTAAGATATTTTGATGATCAAACAAAGGATGAGAACAAAAAAAGGTTTTTGCCATATGTAATAGAGCCCTCTGCTGGGGCTGATCGAGCCTTTCTTGCCTTCCTTTGTGATGCATATACAGAAGATGAGGTTCAAGGGGAAGAAAGAACTGTTCTAAAAATTAGCCCAAGGCTATCGCCTATAAAAGTGGCCATATTGCCATTAGTAAAAAAAGATGGCATGCCTGAAAAAGCAATGAATATATATCAAAAAATAAAAAAAGTTTTCCCTGCTTATTATGATTCAGGAGGTGCTATTGGTAGGAGATACAGAAGACAGGATGAAATTGGGACCCCATTCTGTATAACCATTGATGGAGAATCATTATCCAAAGAAACAGTAACGATTAGAGACAGAGATACATGTAAACAACAGCGCATACATCACAAAGAAATTATTGAGTTTGTAGAAAGTTCTATAGACTCTTCTCGTTAAGGCTAACCAATTTATATGTCTGCCTTTGATAGAGAAATAAGAAAGGAATATCTCCATAGTAAGTTAATTATTTTAGACAGAGATGGAGTAATTAACAAAAACTCTAAAAGCTATATTAAAAACAAAAATGAATGGAATCCTATTGAAGGGAGCATCAAAGCCATATCTAGGCTTAGCAAACATGGATTTAAAATCTTGGTGGTTACTAATCAATCAGGAATAGGAAGAGGTCTATTTAACAAACATGACCTAGATGAAATTCATTTAAAAATGTCCTCAGCAATACGATCTATGGACGGCCACATTGAAGGAATATATTATTGCCCTCATAAACCCGAGGATGGCTGTAATTGCCGGAAACCAAAAACTGGGTTGATAGACAAAATAGAAAAAAAACTAAATATCAAAGTAGAAAAAGCTATACTGATCGGCGACAGCATGTCAGATATAATATTAGCTAATAGTATTAATGCTCTACCAATCCTATTAAAAACAGGTAATGGAAAATCAACGCTTAAAAAGCTAAAAAACACTGATATCAGATATTTATGTTTTGATAATTTAGCAGAAGCAACAAAAGCTATACTAAAGCTAGAAATGCTATAGGACTAAAAAATGAGATTTTTAGAATTCATTAGGTCTGTAATATTTTCATTATATCTCTTCATATCTATACCTGCTTTTGGAGCTTTTATCATATTACTACCAATTCTATTTTTTAGGCCGTCCTTTAAATATGAAGTTGCTCGAGCTTGGTCTCAATCTGTTTTGCTAGCACTAAAAATAATTTGTGAAATTGAATATGAGATCAGGGGACTAGAAAACTTACCTAAAAAAAACTGTATAATCCTTTGTAAGCATTCTTCTACTTGGGAAACAATTGCCCTTTTTAGCCTTTTCCCAAAACAGACCTGGGTAATTAAAAAAGAAATCCTGCTTCTTCCTATTTTTGGACAATTGATATTGCTATTTAAGCCTATCCCAATAGATAGAAGCGCCGGTAAAAAAGCAGTAGAAAAGGTTATCCATTACGGAAAGAAGCGCTTAAAGCAAGGACTGTTCGTTGTTATTTTCCCAGAGGGAACTAGAACAACCTACCCTGCTGCAGGAAGATATGGGCTAGGTGGATCAATATTATCATTGCACTCAGGGTCGCCTATCGTTCCTGTTGCACATGATGCTGGAAAATATTGGCCTAGAAATAAAATATTGAAAAAAAAGGGAAAAATTAAAATCACAATAGGTAAACCTATCCATCCTAAGCCAAATGATGATCCAGAAAAAATAATGGGAATTGTAAAAACATGGATAGAAGGAGAAATTAAAAACTCTTCAGCTTAGTGAAAACTAAATGTCTATATTAATAGCTGATAAAGCCTTTTCTTCTATAAACTCTCTTCTAGGTTCGACCTGGTCCCCCATTAAAGTTTCAAATAAGTTATCTGCCTCCTGGGCCTCACCAAGCTCGACTTTTAACAAACGTCTTGTTTCTGGATTAACTGTAGTTTCCCATAGCTGATCCGGGTTCATTTCTCCTAGCCCCTTGTATCTTTGTATATTTTGACCCTGCTTTGCTTTGCTCATAAGCCAGTCTACAGCTTCAGTAAAACAACCTACATCTTGCTGGTCTTCGCCTCGTTTGACATAAGCCCCTTTCTCAGCAAGTCCATTTAGCAGCTTCCCTACAGAAACAATTTCAGTATATTCTGGAGAGCGAAAAAAGCTTTTGTGGATTAGCCTATTCTGCTCTGAGCCATGATATATTTTTTTAATAGAAATATGGTCTGAGGCTTCCGATTCTGATTCATTTTGCTCAACTATATAGTCGTCACTAATACTATTGCTTTTTAACTTTTTTTCAAGATCCTTGCACCAGCTAGAGAAAAGCTTCTTATCGTTAATAATTTTTTGGGTAACTTCTGGTAACCACATCATGTTTTGCAAAACATTTTCATCGTATCGCCTTCCCCATTTATATATTATTTCTTTTATTTTGAGATATTGAAATGAAATCTCCTCAAGGGGCTTGCCCTTTATTGGTGGTGCTTTTGGATTAGAATAAAATGCTGCATTATCTACAGCGCTAGCCAAGGTGAGTGAGTTCAGCTCATCATCATCTTTGACATATTGCTCCTGTTTGCCCTTTTTAAGTTTATATAACGGCGGTTGAGCAATATAAATATAGCCCTCCTTAATTAACTCTCTCAGTTCTTTCTGATAGAACAATGTAAGGAGAAGCGTCCTAATGTGAGATCCATCTACATCAGCATCTGTCATAATTATAATTTTGTGATACCGCAGCTTTTCTTTATCATACTCATCTCCTATCCCGCAGCCAAGTGCCGTAATCAATGTTGCTATCTCTGCTGATTGAAGCATTTTATCAAGCCTAGCTTTTTGAACATTGAGTATTTTTCCCTTCAGGGGAAGAACAGCTTGAGTTTTTCTATCACGCCCTTGTTTAGCAGAACCTCCAGCTGAGTCCCCCTCTACCAGAAAAATCTCAGAAAGAGCCGGGTCTTTTTCTTGGCAATCGGCTAGCTTCCCTGGTAAGCCAGCTAAGTCTAATGCCCCCTTTCTTCTTGTTAGCTCCCTAGCCTTTCTAGCAGCCTCTCTTGCTCTTGCTGCATCAATAATCTTAGAAACAATTTGTTTAGCCTCGGCTGGATGCTCTAACAAAAACTCTTCTAGCTTTGATCCTACTGCAGACTCAACGGCAGACTTAACTTCTGAAGAAACAAGCTTATCCTTTGTTTGTGAAGAAAACTTTGGATCAGGGAGCTTAACTGAAAGAACAGCTGTTAGCCCTTCTCTTGCATCATCTCCAGTTGTATTAATTTTTTCTTTTTTTCCTATACCCTCTTTATCAATATAGGCATTCAAGGTACGAGTAAGAGCGCCTCTAAATCCTGCTAAATGAGTTCCGCCATCTCGCTGGGGAATATTATTTGTATAGCAAAAGACACTGTCCTGATAGCCATCGTTCCATTGCAAGGAAACTTCAACTAGCATATCATGCTGCTTTTCTTGGAAATGTAAAATAGATTGATGCAGGGGGGTTTTATTCCTATTAAGATGCTTAACAAAAGCTGATATGCCTCCTTCATAAGCAAACTCATCTGTCCTCTTATCTCTTTGATCTGTAAGACAAATTTTTACGCCTGAATTAAGAAAAGATAGCTCTCGTAGTCTTTTGGCTAGCAAATCATAATTAAATTCTATATTCGAAAAAATAGATGATGAGGGCTTAAAATGAATATCTGTTCCTGTGTCTTTTGCTGTTCCAGTTTCAGACAATGGAGAAACAGGATCTCCCATTTTATATTCTTGTTCGAATAGCTTGCCGTCTCTCTTGATGCTCAGGCTTAGGCTTTCAGATAAGGCATTTACTACTGAAACTCCAACCCCATGTAGCCCTCCTGAAACCTTATAAGAATCATCATCAAATTTGCCGCCTGCATGAAGAACAGTCATGATCACTTCAGCAGCAGAAACTCCTTCATCAGGATGAATATCAACTGGTATTCCTCTTCCATCATCTGAAACTGTAATCGACTCATCGGCATGAATAACTACTGAAACTTCAGAACAATGGCCTGCAAGAGCTTCGTCAATTGAATTATCAACTACTTCAAATACCATATGATGAAGGCCAGATCCATCATCCGTATCTCCAATGTACATTCCAGGCCTTTTTCTGACTGCTTCAAGGCCCTTAAGGACCTTAATATTGCTGGAATCATAATCTTTATTAGCCATATTTAAAACCTATTTATTATTCTATAATTATAGCAATTAAATAATATAAAATCATGAGAAAAATCAATAAGTTCAATATTTCTTTGTAAGGATGAAGCTTAAGATATTTTTGATTTTAACTTCAAAAAATTATCATAATTTTTAAAGCCATATTTGCGGTGATCGTAACTTATAAAGCTATAATTTTTACGGGCTTGACAAAATTAATAAGCCCAATTCTATTTAACCGGGATAAGTTAAAATATTATTAAAATCAATAACTTATATTATTCCTTGTTCCATGTGGAACATTGGATATTTTTGATTTTTTATAGGCAAGAAATGCTTAGATAACCCTGTAATAAAAATTTGTGATGTTATTGTTTCAAGCAACAAGAAAATTCTCTCTAGAGTTCCTATGTCTAGTTCTGCAGCAAGATCATCTATTAAAAGTAGACTATATTTTTGTTTTTCTTTTGGAAGCGACATTACTTGTGCTAAAACTAATCCTATAGTAATGAGTTTTTGCTGGCCTCTGGAAATCACTTCTTTTGTGTTTCTTGAATCAAGCTGTATCATCAAATCTGCTCTGTGAGGACCCAGAGAAGAAACACCCATCATTACATCTTTTTTTTCTGATAAATCAACAGCCTCTTCAAAACTTATATTGTCATCCCATCCTTGGTGATAAGAAATTCCTATCTTTTTTTTAATTAGGCCTTCATCTATCTTATCTATTTGATTAATAATGCCTTTTATATATTTTTTTCGGGATTGATTAACCTTTTCTCCTGCAGCTATATATGCTTCATTCCATATCTTGAAATTCTCCTTTCTTTTTATAGCAGCATTTCTCTGACTTAAAACCCTTCTATATTCTTTCCAATAAACCAAATAGTCTGGTTCCACGTGAAACACACCCAAATCTAAAAACTGCCTTCGAGTGGTTGGGCCACCTTCAATCAAAAACTGACTGTTTGGATCTAAAACATATACAGGCAAAAACAGCGCCATCTCTAAGGGCTTTATTTTTACGTTACCGTCAATTTGACGTCTAATGCCTTCTTCTGAAAAACTGGCGCCCAAAGAAGAGTCTGATCTTGATTTATATATAGAAGAAAAAATAGAAAAACCCTTCTCCCCGTATTTAATCAGCTTTCTTGCCTGCCTCGTTCTAAATGACCTTCCTCTTCCGAGAAAATATATCGACTCCAAAAAGCTAGTTTTGCCGGAACCATTATCTCCGAAAAATAAATTTACATTGGGATCTAGATCTAAAGAAACATCTCCTAGACACCTAAAGTTCCTAATTCGTATATGCTGTAGGGACAAACTATAGAATAAAAAAACTATAAACGCATAGGCATAACAACAAACTTATAATTCTTGTTACCCTCTGCTCTAATAAGACAGCTTGAATTGCTATCTCCCAGCGAAACCTCTACTCCATCCTCATCAACCGCTCCTAGAGCCTCTAGAAGATAATTAACATTAAAGCCTATTTCTGTATCCTCTCCTTCATATTTAAGCTTTATGGTTTCTTCTGCCTCCTCTTGGTCGGGGTTGTTTGCTTCAATTCTCAACAAACCAGAAGAAAGATTAAGACGAACCCCTCTATACTTTTCATTAGAAAGAATTGCTACTCTCTGCAGTGCGTCTTTTAAGGTGTCTCTAGATGAAACTAATATATTGTTGGCGTCAGATGGAATAACTTTTTGATAATCAGGAAACTGTCCATCAATTAATTTTGATGTAAAACGAAGATTCTTAAAACTAACTCTTATATGGTTTTTCCCTACCTCTAAATCTATCTTTTCTTCGTTGTCTAGTATCTTGTGTAGCTCCAGGACACCCTTTCTTGGTATTATAACCTTTTGATTTTCATAGTTTTTTTCTGAAAGTGCTAGCTCACTTACCGCCAACCTATGTCCGTCTGTTGCTACAGCTCTTAGTGAGTCTGGGCATACCTCTAGAAGCAATCCGTTAAGGTAAAAGCGGACATCCTGTTGGGCCATAGAAAACATTGTTTTTTCTAAGAGCACATCTTTGAACTCGCCTGAGTTGATCGAGATCGCTTGCTTACTATCCATCTCTTCTATCAATGGAAAATCAGCTGCGTCTAAAATAGATAGAGTAAATTTGCTACGCTTTGTTTTAACTATTAGTTTGTCCTTTTCTAATACTAGCTCAATATCTGAATCTTCAGGAAGCGCTCGACAAATATCATAAAATTTCCTTCCAGGTACAGTTATTTGTCCATCTGATGCATCATTAATAGCTAGACTTGTTCTGAGCTCTACTTCAAGATCAGTCGCTGTAATGGTTAAATTATCTCCAGAAACAGAAAGCAAAACATTACTTAAAATAGGCATTGACTGCTTCCTTTCCACAACACCCATAACTGATTGAAGGGGTTTTATAAGCTGTTTTTTTGAAGTTTTAAATTTCATAATTATAATATTATATATAAATTATTATTATTATTACATAATTAAAACAAATAGGATAACATGTTTTTTATATTAAAAATCATATATTTATAAGATGTCTAACAATGTTGATTGATTGGAAAATAACTGTTATTAAGTTGTTGCTAATTAATGAAAATAGTTTTATTAACAGGATATAGAATTAATTAGTTAGGGTTCTCAACAGAATATTATAATCCTCTCCAACCTTAGAGTCTTCTTCCTTTAGCTCCTTTATCCTTTTGCAAGCATGTAAAACAGTCGTGTGGTCCCTACCACCAAACGCATCTCCTATTTCAGGAAGGCTGTGTCTTGTTAGCTCCTTAGATAGCGCCATAGCGATTTGTCTTGGTCTGGCTATTGAGCGGTTTCTCCTTTTGGAGTGAAGGTCAGCTACCCTAACCTTGAAATGTTCGGCAACAACTTTCTGAATGTTTTCTATTGATACTAGTCTGGCTTGCAAGGCAAGCAGATCTTTAAGCGCTTCTTTGCAAAAGTCTATATTAATTGGTTTACCAGTAAATCGAGAGTTAGCTATCACCCTTCTAAGCGCCCCTTCAAGCTCTCTCACATTCGAGCGAATTCTTTGAGCAATAAAGAAAGCTACATCGTGCGGAAGGTTGAAGCCCTCATTCTGTGCTTTACTAATTAAAATGGCTACAGAGGTTTCTAACTCAGGAGGTTCTATTGACACAGTTAAACCCCAACCAAATCTAGATTTTAGCCGCTCTTCTAGCCCTTCAACTTCTTTAGGGTATCTATCACAGGTAAGAATGATTTGCTGTTGTCCCTCTAAAAGCGCATTGAAAGTATGAAAAAACTCTTCCTGTGATCTTTCTTTGTTAGCAAAAAATTGTATGTCATCGATTAAAAGGGCATCTAGCGATCTATAAGTTCTTTTGAATTCAGAAATTGTATTGTGTTGTAGGCCCCTAACCATATCACCAACGAATTTTTCAGAATGAATATAGGCAACTTTTGCCTTAGGTTTTTGGTTTAAAATAGCATTTCCTATAGCGTGCATTAAGTGAGTTTTACCTAGACCAACCCCACCATAAATAAACAAAGGGTTGTAAGCTAAGCCAGGATTTTGTCCTACTTGGTATGCAGCAGCCTTAGCCAATTGGTTGCTTTTACCCTCTACAAATGTTTCGAAAGTAAAGCTAGAATTTAATCTACCACCAAGCTGCTCTTCAAAAATATTTTTTGAGGGCTTAGCAGAAACGCCTTTTCCAACAGCCAAAGGAGGAAGCTTATCACCAATTTCTAGTCTTACCTCTAATGGGGAAACGGCTTCATTAATGACATCTAGGCAGTTTTTCTCAATCCAGTTTACAACAAATAAGTTTGGCGCAAATAGGCGCAATTTGCCATTTTCTTCTATAGGTTGTAAAGGCTTTATCCAGGTCTGAATTTGCTCTTCAGTAAGAGTTTTGTTGAGCGCTTCAACACAATTATTCCAGAGAAAAGATTCTAGAGCCGGGTTTATTGTCACGGACATTCCTTTTTTATATCGAACAAAAAAAAATTATATTATTAAAACTGAGAAACCAAACTATATCCGATTACCACATTAGTTGACAGAAGTTTCTCTCAGGCGTAGAGTCGCGTTGATTCTTACAACTTCTCATCCTGTTGTTTTAAATAGAGATTTGTATATTAAAAAAAGGTTAATATAAAAAATGAAAAGAACGTTTCAACCAAGTAATTTAAAAAGAAAAAGAACTCATGGGTTTAGATCGCGCATGTCTACTAAAAATGGAAGATTAGTTATTAACAGAAGGCGTGCAAAAGGCAGAGAAAGGCTTTCGCCTTAAAAAATTTTTCGGCCTAGATGTTATTAGAAAATCGCTTTAAGTTCTCCAAAGCCATGAGGATAAGTAAAAAAGAAGAGTTTTCATTTGTTTTTGCATCACCGAGTCGATCCAATGATAAATTTTTTTCTGTATTATCAAGAAAAAATAATTTAAATCTGCCAAGGCTTGGGTTATCAATCTCAAAAAAAGTAGCTAATTTAGCTGTAGATAGGAATAGGATAAAACGATTAGCAAGAAGCGTATTTATTAATCAAACAGATCTAGAAAACTATGATTTTGTTATTATGGCTAAGAAGGCTGCCGCACAAGAACAGAATAAAGTTCTGCGCGATAGTTTAGAAAAACACTTTAAGAGGATATAGGTTAAAATAATTTATGGGAAATAGCGTCAGAGTTTTTTTGTGGATTAATTTCTTGGTTATGCTGTGGTTTACTTATACAGCTTGGATAAAAGATTATTCCTATAATCCTAATATTGTTTCTGAAGCGATCATAGATAAGGCTCCATTGGTAGAAACCAACGAGAGCCAGCCTTCTTTAGAGGCTAACTTTGATGCAGTAATGCCAGTTATTGAGTCTACAGCTATAACAGGATCAGTAGCGAGGCTCATACAAGTTAAGACCGACGTTCTAGATTTATCAATAGATCTAGATGGAGGAGATCTAGTTAGGTCTGATTTGCTACTCTACCCAATAAACAAAAATGATCCAGATAATTTAATAAGACTTTTAGATCCTTCTTTTGAAAATAGATGGGTTTTTCAAACAGGACTTAGAGGGCTAGATCAAAATGCTCCTGAACCAAATCACTTATCAGCTTATCAATCATCAGATATGTTTTATGAGCTATCACCTCAAGAAGACGAAATAGTTGTTTCGTTAATGTGGGAAAGCGAAGACTTATCATTAAGAGCATTCAAGACCTATACTTTTAGAAGGGGCCAATATTCTTTTGACCTAAGGCTGCACGTTGAAAATATTTCAGATCAGCCATGGTCAGGCGCTCCTTATGCCCAACAATATAGAAGGCACATTCCAGTCAGTCGATCATATACTTCCGTTGATTCTTATTCATTTAAAGGCCCTGTTATTTTTGATGGTGAGAGCTATGATAAAATTGATCCAGAGGATTTTATAGATGAGCCATTAAGAGAACAAATAATAGGAGGATGGCTGGCTAATATTCAACACCATTTTGTTGCTGCTATCATTCCGCCGCATTTAGATCAAGGCAGCTATCAGGGTGCGATGCGAGATGATAATTATTTGCTAACTATAATTAGCCCAATACAAGAAGCGCCTGCAGGCGGAGCTCTGGATTATAATTATAAATTTTTTGTTGGACCAAAATTACAGGATCAGCTATCAGAGACAGGTGATTCACTAGAGCTTACTGTTGATTATGGAATGCTGACTTTTTTATCTCAGCCATTATTTTGGTTGTTGGATAAAATTCATTCCTATGTTGGTAATTGGGGCTGGGCCATAATAATTTTAACTTTTCTCATTAAATTAGTTTTTTATAAGCTAACAGCAGCTAGTGGGAGATCCATGGCAAAAATGAGAAAGATTTCGCCAAAGATGAAAGCAATACAAGAAAAGCATAAAGATGATAGACAGGCATTAAGCCAGGCTATGATGGAAATTTATAAAAAGGAAAAGATAAATCCTGTAGCGGGCTGCTTGCCAATCTTAATACAAATGCCTTTTTTCTTTGCTTTTTATTGGGTTCTGATTGAAAGCGTAGAAATTAGACAAGCAGCGTTTATGTTTTGGATAACAGACCTCTCTGTTAAGGATCCGTTTTTTGTGTTGCCTATTTTAATGGGTATCGCAATGCTTTTACAGACAAGGCTTAATCCAGCCCCACCAGACCCTATCCAAGCGAGAGTAATGCAAATTATGCCGATTGCTTTTACAGGATTATTTGCATTTTTTCCTGCTGGCCTGGTGCTTTATTGGCTTACAAATACAATTCTTTCTATACTTCAGCAATGGAGAATTAATAAAGTTATAGCGGCAGAATGATTGATAGCTAGAGTATTTCTTAGATTAAATGTCAAAAAAAAAGAAAAATTATTCTGATGAAACAATAGCTGCTATTGCCACTCCTCAAGGAACGGGATCAATTTCAATTATAAGGCTATCAGGAACAGATGCTTTAACTATAGGAGAAAAAATTGTAGGGAGAGCTCTTAAACCAAGATACGCACATAGTTGCAAATTTATAAGTTTTAAAGGAGATCTTATAGACAAAGGCCTAGCAATATTTTTTCCTAATCCGCAATCTTTTACGGGCGAGGATGTAGTTGAGCTTCATTGCCATGGAGGGATTATAATAAGCGATATGCTTTTAAATACTGCTTATCATTATGGCGCTAGAGGAGCCAACCCTGGAGAGTTTAGTCTAAGGGCTTTTTTAAATGACAAGATAGATCTAACACAAGCTGAGGCCATAGCAGATCTAATTTCCAGTAGCTCAGCCGAAGCTGCCAGGTCAGCTCTGAGATCATTAGAGGGTGTATTTTCAGATAAGATTAATACAATTCAAAATCAACTTACTAAGCTAAGGGTACATATAGAGGCTTTTTTAGATTTTCCAGAAGAAGAAATAGATCCTAAAGAGCAAGCAGAGCTAGATAAAGAGTTTTATATTGTTTATGAAAATATGAGCTCTCTGGTAAAGGAGTCTAAGCAGGGAGTAATCTTGAATACAGGGATAAATATAGTGATAGCCGGGCCAACAAATGCTGGTAAGTCAAGCTTACTGAATCGCTTGGCTGGTTATAGCACCGCTATAGTGACAGACATACCAGGCACCACTCGAGATACCTTAAAAGAAAAAATAACAATAGATGGCCTAGCTATAAATGTTACAGATACTGCTGGCATTAGAGAAACAACAGATCCAGTAGAGCAAGAGGGAATATCTCGGGCTGGGCAGGCCATTGAAGCTTCTGATTGCTTAATTTGGGTATGTGATATTAGTTCAGATATAGACCAAAATATAAAGGACGCAAAACAATTAGCAGAAGGAAAAAAAACAATACTAGTATTGAATAAAATTGATTTAATAAATAAGCCCGCAAAGCTTTTTGAGCTAGATAATTTAACTGTAGTTCAGCTTTCTGTGCTTACAGGCGAAGGCATGGGAGTTTTTCTAAAGCAATTAATATCTATATCTGGCTATTCTCCAAATAGTGGTGGGACATTTAGCGCCAGGAGCCGACATATAGAATCTCTTGAAAAATCAAAAGGCATCTTAAGCGCAGCAATGCATAACTTTAAAGAGAAAAAAGCTTTGGAGCTTGCAGCTGAGGATCTAAGAATGGTACAAAGGGCTCTGAGCGAAATCACTGGAGAGCTAACAAGCGATGATTTGCTAGGGGAAATCTTTGCTTCTTTTTGTATAGGGAAATAGTTTATGAAATATAAGTTAATTTTTTTAGCCACTATAATTATTCATCCGATAAATTTATATGGCCAAGATGAGTCCTGGGAAGAAATTTTAGAACGAGGTAGGCAACTGTATTTTGAAGATGTTTCGTGTTGGGTTTGCCATGGAGATAATGCAGAAGGCAGGGTTGGCCCTAGTCTTCAATATGGTCCTACTCCAATGATGATGCAAGATCAGTTGGACTCAAATCCACAAATGGCAGTTGTTGTCGCCGAATTAAATCCTGATATAGATGATTTAATCGCCTTGGCTTCATATATTTCTCATAGCAATGGTCACGAGGTCACTAGTAGCGATCTGCAGGGGTGGCAAGCAAGCCTAGAGATAATGGCGGCTAATAAGGAAGATGAGGATGTTGATTTTTTTCTTACTGAGCGAGACATGCTAGTGATGCAAATACAAGATTTTCAGACTGTCATTGATGATTGGCAAAGAAGAGCAAAGCTTGGAAGCCTCAAGAGAGAGTATGAAGTTGAAGTAGTTGAGACTTATGAACTAGGCGATGCTAAATTTAGTCCAGAGCCAAATAGTCTATATTTTTATGAAAACACAGGAGGAACAGGAAGAAGGGTTTATGATGCCAGCATAGAAAGGACAAACCTAAACCAAGTTGTAGTAGGCAATGCTACATCAAGAGAAGTAATTACTTCAGGAAAAATACCCCAAGAGCTTACTGGTGCTGTTCATACTACTGTGTTAAGCCCTGATGGAAAGTATGTCTATATTATTGGCCCTACTACTGGACTGCCTCAGATGACCCAAGGCGTCACCAATGTTCCGGCGGGAATGGGGGGAATGGGTGTCGGCAGCACTGTATTAAGAAGTACAGCTACTCTATTGAAAGTCGATGCTTTTACTTTGCAGCCAATTAAGCAGTTAGCGGTTGGAGGGCGCATGCATCATGCTCAAATTTTCCAGGACAAATATATATTAATTGATACATTTGTAAGCGATCCAGATGGCTTAGATATATTTCTATTAGATCCTGCCACGGATAAAATTATTGGCGGCATAAAATCAGAAGATTTGGGTGGCAGTAATTATACTGCTTTCACCGATGATGAATTTATTTATGTATTAATGCAGCCAGGCAATGATGGAGGCAGTATCGTTTCCGCTGCTTATACGGCTAGTGGGCAACATACAGCGTGGAGGCCATTTTGGGTTGCAAAAATTGATCCAGAAACATGGGAAGTTGTTGCAGAATATCCTTATAGGGGCTACAGAGGCGACTGGGTTGTTATTGATAATAGTGGAGAGAATATATTCGTGCCTGCAGCAGGCTCAGCTAATGTTACTAAGGTAAATACAACAACTGGAGCAATAGAATGGTCCGCTGCTGTGGGCATGGGGCCTTATGGAGCCACTCTAAATGCTGAAGAGACTGAGCTTTGGGTAGCAAATAAAGGCGAAGGAGTGGGCGGTGTCGGAAGGACAATTACTGTTATAGATGTAGATTCTGGAAGACAATTAGAAACTGTTTTTTCAGGTTACGGAGTTGATCATGTTTTGCTATCGCCAAATGGCACAGAAATGTGGGCAACAAGTAATTCTGAGGGCAGGATTTATGTTTTTGATGCTAAAACCAGAGAACAAATAAAAATCATAGATATGCCAAATAGGGGTAATGCCCATGGATTAGTCTGGGTTTATTATGATGAGCAAGGCCAAGGAAGAGTGGTTAGAGATCAGGGTAATTTTCACAATGGCATTAATCCAGTTGAAGGATTAACTGTCGGAAATTAA
>JAYZFC010000007.1:0-108711 GCA_036337035.1 Pseudomonadota bacterium
CTAACATCATTAGTACAAGATCCAACAAATTACGGAAGGATAATTCGAGATCCATCTAATTCGATCATTAGCATTGTTGAAGAACAGGATGCAACAGATTCAGAGAAGCTAATAAATGAAGTCAATACAGGGATCATGAAATTACCTGGTAACAAGTTAAAAGTATGGCTAAATAAAATAGATGCAAATAATAATCAAAAAGAGTTTTATTTAACTGATGTTATTTCACTTGCAGTTAAAGACGGCATTGCCATTAATGGAGTTGCTTTGGATGATGAACAAGAGGCTTTAGGGATTAATGACCGTTTTGATTTAGCGATAGCTGAGAGGATCGTTCAAGCAAGGAATGCTAGTATTTTATTAGATTTTGGTGCAACTTTAATAGATCCTGATAGGTTTGATTTAAGAGGAGAGCTTACAGTTGGCAAGGACGTAGTTATTGATGCAAATGTTATTTTTGAGGGCAATGTTGTTTTAAAAGATCGAGTAGAAATTGGTCCAAATGTCATAATTAGAGATACTACTCTTGGTGATGATTGTAAAGTGCTAGAGAATAGTGTCTTAGATGGTGTTATTGCAGAGAATAATTGTACTATAGGTCCTTTTGCTAGACTTAGGCCAGGAGTAGAGTTAGAAGAAGAAGTTAAGATAGGTAATTTTGTTGAGATAAAGAAGAGCAATATATCGAGTCAATCAAAAATTAATCACCTAAGCTATATCGGAGATGCTGATATAGGCAAGAATGTTAATATTGGTGCTGGCACCGTGACATGTAATTATGATGGCGCTAATAAAAACAAAACAAAGATAAATGATAATGTTTTTATAGGTTCTGGATCTATGTTAGTTGCACCAATAGAAATAGGAGATTCTGCAACTGTTGGTGCTGGCTCAACTATTACTAAAGATGTAGCAAAAAACCAGCTTACTGTTGCAAGAGGCAAACAGATTGATGTCAAGGGCTGGAAGAGGCCCAAGAAGAATAAATAGGTTTATTTATGTGTGGAATTGTTGGAGCAGTAGCCGGAAGAAATGTCACCCCTATATTGATGGAGGGTCTTAGAAAGCTTGAATACAGAGGATATGATTCAGCAGGTTTATCTGTAATAGGACAAGATTTAATTCATCGTGTGAGACGAGAGGGCAAGCTGACTAATCTTGAGTCAGCTATCTCAAAAAAAATCAAAGGCCAAATTGGTATTGCTCATACACGGTGGGCTACTCATGGCAAGCCTAGTGAAGATAACGCCCAGCCACATAATTCATCCGATAGAGTTTCTATTGTTCATAATGGCATTATAGAGAATTATGAAGACTTAAAGTCTAGTCTAATTAAAAAAGGTTTTTCTTTTAAATCAGAGACAGATTCCGAAGTAATAGCTCACTTAATTGTTCTACATCTAGAAGAAGGTGCAACATCTTTATTAGATGCGGTTAGAAAAATGTTTAACCAACTAGAGGGTGCTTTCGCTATTGTTGCTATAGATAAACAATCTCCAGACTCTCTAGTAGTTGTTCGAAGTGGCTGCCCAGTTGTTATTGGAAATGGCATTAAAGAGAATTTTATTGCATCTGATGTTTCTGCATTGCTCCCAGTAACAAGACAGTTTCAGTTTTTAGAGGAAGGAGATATAGCATTAGTCAATAGACACGAGGTTCAGATATTTAATGCTTTAGGCAAGATGACAGGCAGACCAGTTTTAGAAAGTGGTTTGACAGCCGATTCTACAGAGAAGGGAGAGTTTAGGCATTTTATGCAGAAAGAAATTCATGAACAGGGTGTAGCTATAGAGAATACATTAAGTGGAAGAGTAAATAACAACCAAGTAGTGAAAGGCATTTTGGGAGAGAGAGCTGAAGCTTTGTTAAAAGAAGTGAAAGCAGTTCATATAATTGCGTGTGGTACTAGTTATCATGCGGGCCTTGTTGCAAGGCAGCAGATAGAAGAATTAGCAGGTTTGCCCTGCATGGTTGATATAGCTAGTGAACACAGGTATAGAAAACCAGCAATTCCAGATAACACATTAATGATTGTTATTTCACAGTCTGGTGAAACTGCTGATACCTTAGCAGCACATAGAGTGTCAAAAGACATGGGATACCTAGCTTCCTTAGCTATATGTAATGTTGCTGAGAGCTCATTAGTAAGGGAATCGGATTTAGCACTATTAACAAAGGCAGGTGTTGAGGTAGGAGTTGCTTCTACCAAAGCATTTACTACTCAATTAGTTGCGCTTCAGTTAATCACAATATTGATGGCTAGAAACAATGGGCTGACTAGGATAGCTGAAAAAGAATTAGTAAAAAGCTTAGTTAGTTTACCAAGTCTTGTCGATAAGACCCTTACGCTGGAAGGTGAAATAGAATTATTAGCAGAGCAGTTTGCAGATAAACACCACGCGTTATTTTTAGGTAGAGGTGCATTGAATCCAATAGCAATGGAAGGAGCCTTAAAGTTAAAGGAGATATCATATATCCACGCAGAAGCTTATGCAGCTGGAGAATTAAAGCATGGGCCTTTAGCATTAGTTGATGATGATATGCCTGTTGTCAGCTTGGCGCCAAATGATGAACTACTGGAAAAGCTTAAATCTAATCTGCAGGAAGTTAGAGTTCGAGGAGGACAATTATTTGTTTTTGCTGATAAGAAATCGAAAATTAAAGATGAGGATGGATTGAAAGTTATAAGGATGCCAACTCATTCAGAACATTTTCAAGCACCCATACTTTATACTATTCCACTTCAGCTTTTAGCATATTATGTATCTCTGCTTAAAGGTACTGATGTTGATCAGCCAAGGAATTTGGCCAAGTCAGTTACGGTGGAGTAAGTTTAAACGAGATTTAAATTATTTTTTAATTCGTACACTCGTAGGGTTCGATTTCTAATTCGGGATGCCATTGCCAGGTCCAGATCGCAGTCACAGGCTCAGTAAATGTTTCTGGATCATTGACAGTGATGGTGTAGGCAAGTTCGGTACCCTCCTCATTACTAAGAGAGAATCGTTCAAGTATTTCTGAGGACTGACTTTGAGGAACACCGGTGCGATCGAAAAATGGCCAATCTATCCGTGAAGTTCGTACCACTAGATCATCGTTTTCCCAGTGTCCAACTGAGTAGCCAAGCTCACTAAGTGGTTGCTCTGCGACATCTCCTGTTTCACCCATGTGAACAACTCGAACGATATCAAAATATTCTGCACGGATAATAATATCTCCATTTTGTTCAGTAAAATCAATAGGATGAGGACCTCTACCAAGCATTGCAAATGGCATCCCTGGGGCTACACAGCGCATAATTCCATCGTCGGTAATTGGATCCCAGGATGCGCGTGCCTCTTTTGCTGCTTCAGTTAGCGGTAAATTACGAGGAAATAGACCAGGCGGCATTCTTCTCATCCATACGCGAAAGATTCCCTGTGCTTCCTTAGTTGCATCATTGCGTTGCTCGACGAGCGTGCTTCCGATTGTATTTTCTGACCAACGAGCATCACCTGCCTCCTGAGTTATTATTTCTAGGCCAGTTGATAGCAAGATATTAGTCATAAACATATGGTTTTTCTGACGAGTTGATGGATTACCTGCGACTAGAATTGTGTCACCAACTTGCATTAAATCTCGGGGTACACCACGGCGATCCTGACCATTGACACTTTGTGCTTCCAGATTCCATATTTCTTCTACACCATCTGAGTTCTCTATGCGCAGTGAGAAGCGAACATGCGGGTTACGCCAGTGCAGTGTAACTATTTCGCCCTCAAGCTCACGTACAACCGAGCGATCATACTCAGCAACAGAGTGATGTCCTAATACTATAAACGAATACAGGGAGATGCTGATAACTAAAATAGCTTTCATTGTCATATACTAAGCAAAAGAGATAAGAATTATTTAAAGACAACATCCTATCAGAAAATCTATATTTTATCTAAAAATAGTGGTTCAATTTCCAAAAATGAACATAATAAAAAAAATACACATCTTTCCTATTAAGGGTTTTTCTTATCAGAGTCATGAGAGCATATCACTAGAAAAGGGTGAAGTAATAAATGGCGATAGGGAGTATGCATTTGCAAAAGATAGCATTCAATTTGATCCTGATAATCCAAAATATTTTTCTAAAAGAAATTTTTTAGCTTTAGTTAAAGATGAAAAGCTAGCAGAGTTAAATACAACCTTTGATCAACAGTCTTGTCAATGGACTATAAAAATAAAAAATAAAATTATTGCTAAATGGATTCTAGATAATGAAGAGTGCCATGCTGCAGAATCATATTTAAAGAATTTTTTAAATTTGCCAAATGATCAGAAGATTACATTAGTAAGGGCAAATGGTGGAACTAAGAAGCATTCTTTTTCTGATGTACCAGACAAGGCCATATCATTAATTAATCTTCAATCTATAAGAGATCTAGAGAGTAAAATTAATAAGGATATTGATCCATGTAGATTTAGATCTAATATTTATTTTGAGAGCGATAGGCCATGGATTGAGTTTGATTGGCTAGGCCAAGAATTACATATTGGTCGCGCAATACTTAAGGTGTTTAAAAGGACAAAAAGATGTGCTGCAACAATGGTTAATCCTAAGAATGCCACTAGAGATATTAATATTCCTAAGGATCTTAAAAGGTACTATAATCATATAGATATGGGTATATACGCCGAAGTAGTACAGGGTGGAAATATACAAGTTGATGATCTTATCAAGATAAAATAACTTAATTAATGTTTAGTAAAAAATTCATAGTGTCTGATGATTATATTGATACCAACGGCCATCTTAATGAGGTTGGTTATTATCACTATGCTGGTAAAGTTCCATGGGCTAAGGGAAAACAATTATTTAAAGATGATTTTATAACTAAACATAATATAGGGCCAATTATCTTTGAAACTAAAATTGAATTTCTTAAGGAAATATTTTCTGGAGAGACAATAAATATTACTCTTGAATTTATTGATCTTAAGGAGAATGGAAGAAAATTTACTAGAGTGATAAGGATATATAATGAATTAAATGATCTATCAGCAATAGTAACTAGTAAAGGTGGATTTATGAATTTAAAAACTAGGAAAGTTGTACCACCACCAGAAGAGGTTTACCAAAAATTTCTGAATAATTAAAATTTACAAAAAAAAGGGGAAAGTACATGTCATTTTATAAAAAGTGGAGTAAGGCATTATTAGATAAGGATGTTAAGGCGCAAATTGATTGTTACCATGAGGATTTTGAGTTTGTAAGACATCAGACTGGCACATCAATGAATAAAGATGAGATGTCAAACATGATAAAAGGCATGTATGAGACCGGAAGGCTTGAGATAGTTTCTACTAGATGTATATATGAGAATGAAGAAATTCTTGTTGAGCATATGGTAGTTGATTTTCCCGATGGTACAACTGAATCAATAATTGCAGCCTATACAATAAAAGATGGACAGATTATAAGACAGGAGACTGGAGCTACTTTAGTTTCTAAAGATTAATATCTATTTTAGTTTAAGGAAAAAGTGAAATAATTAAATCCTTGTTTGGAGGACTAAGAATTTTTTCCACATAGTCTTCATAAAGTTTGTGACCTAGTGGATTGTTAGTAATAACCTCAGAGGGCTTCCCAAGCTTAAATTCACTATTGCCGTTGCCATAGCCTTCCTCAACATTGCCAGCTGTTACGAAATAATCCCATTCAGCTAGAATAAGCCAGTAGGCATATTCTTGAGTAAGAACTCTTCGATATGCTTCAGCATCTCCCTGGAGGGCAGCATAGCTAGTGATGTTATAATCACCAGCGTCAATGGCTTCTTGCATAGCTAAATAAAGCTGAGAATTAGTATTGTTATAATCCCAAGTTGTTGGGAATGCAAACTTGAAGCCAACAGCTGTAATAGTATGAAGCAGGTGTTCTATAACTTCACTTATTTGGTCAGAGCCAGAGCCAGACTCGAAAATATAATCAACTGCATTGTCACCATAAGGTGAGCTTGCTATGGCATTCATATCAGAGTAATTGCTCGGACTACCTTTACCAACTCGCTGATAGATATTTTGACTAGATATTGTTGAGTTATAGTTGCTTTTCATCGCTGCATCAATACTACTAGAATTTTGAAGCATCGCTTCGTATGCTTTGCCTAAATTGGCTAAGAAAGAAGATGAGACATCTGCTCTTCCAAAAATCGCTAGATTATTTTGACTAATTTTTTGTGTAAATACAGAATTAGTACCATCAGGATTGCCATCATTTGGCCCAGCTGGGCCGCCTCCAGATGAGGTACCACCACCACCGCCACCACAGGATGCCAATAACAGAATGATAGAAAAATATAAATATCTTGTCATGATTACAGTATAATCAATAAATAACTTTGGATAAACTTTCTTTATGGAATTAGACGCTTTAAAAATTTTCTTTATGTGGTGTTCTATCATTAATGTTGGGGTACTACTTTTTTCCGCTCTATTGCTTAGTGTATTTAGAAATAAAATAATTCCTATTCATAAGAAATTTTCTGGATTAGAAGAAAATGATTTAAAAAGACGCTATTTCAACTTTCTGGGAAACTACAAAATAGCAATTTTTATTTTAAACTTTGTTCCTTATTTAGTTTTAGAGTTCTTCATTTAACTTAGTCAAAACTCCATAAAGACTCAAGGAGACCTTGATCAATCATATCCATGTAGTGACTAGCTGGATCACAAGGACTAGCTCCAGATACAAGGTTAATATTATCATCCCTTGCTGATCCCCTTTCACGGATTAGTGGTTCTGTATAGTAAGGATCATAAATTATCATTTTTCTATCCATAGATAATTGATCTTCGCTGAGGGTATATGTTTCAACAATCCTTGTTTCTTCTCCAGACATTGGGTGTCCAAGACCATCGAGCCAGCTAGGAGAAAGATTAGTTGTTTCAATAATCAAAACATTATCTTCCCATTTACCTTTTGAAAAGCCCATTGGTGAGGCTAATAGTCCTTGAGGAGCATTTCTATTATCAAGCCATACCCTTCTTACATTACCGGCTATTATCATTAAATAGTGATCACCAGCATCATGGATTTCTAAATTGAAAGGTGCTCCAAACGCCCTAGGTAAGCCAACCGGAGCACATGTTTTTGCTGGATCTTGCCATGGCTGGGTAGATTCATAGATTTTTTTACCTTCTTCTGTGAATGGTATTGGCTTAGGCTCAAGATCGCCAGCTGTTATTCTGAATTTATATCTATTAGTCCAAGCACCAGTTATATCATAATTAAAGTTAGCTGGAACTACGCCATAAAAATTATCACTATTAGCATTTATCTGATTGATACCGTAAGCTGATGCTGCCCCACCGTCCTGGAGGCTCATTTCTTGACCGTTATCTAGAATTGCCATTTCCATAAAAAGCTTTTTAGTTGAATTTCTACCTAATGCACCAAAAACTTTTACATTATCACCTACCTCTAAGGTATTTTGATTCCAATTCATCCTAAGCATTGTTCTAACATTATGGGTTTGGATCTGCCATTCTTCAATTGAGCCATTATTTAATTCTGTTTTTATTCTATAAGTAACATGAGGATTGGAAAATCTAACCCATGTTACCTGACCTTCTTTAAAGGCTTTATTATCAGCGTCAAACTCAAATGCAAATGAATGGTGTGCAAGTGAACTATTTATTTTAATAAGAAAAATTAATGAAAGTAATAAAGCCTGCTTAATATTCATCATTTTTTTTAATCCAGATTTAATTTTATTTTTGCGATAACAGATTCGCTGCCCTTTAGCTTACTATGCATAGAGCTTCTTGCAATGTATACCTCTAATACCATTGCTATTAAGGATATTAACAGCAAAAGCATACATATAATAAAAAGGCTAGCTATCAAAAAGTCAAAATTTATATTTGTTATTGCTCCAACAAATAGGGAGATAATTACAAAACACACTATTACTAAGTTAGCAGCGGCAAGAGTAATACTTAGGTAAACTAGTGAGCTTCTTTTAATTAATTTTTGCTTAGCATTATCAATAATTTTTTGATCATCTATATCGTTGGCCTCTACACCAATTGCCTGCATGATTCTCATTCTGTCTTTTATTCTAGTTAGTCTACCCATCATTACATTCACTAGAGCACCAACACCAGTTAGAAGAAATACAGGAGTGACAGCAGCTTGCATGGCTTCTATTATATCCATTAATTAACCATCCAATGCTCGTAAATTTCAAGCTCTAAGGTATCAGATTCTTCTCCAGAATAGTTAGGCCAAATATCTTTTTGATAAAATCTGCATCTATAAAGAGGTACTAATTTTGGATGAGGAAGCTGATGAGCAATATGTTCAGGATTAGGAAAATTACCACAGTATCTTTCGATAATCCCACTTTTTCCTCTAATATAGGCAGGAGTGCGGCAATGACCTTTTGATATTCGGTCGTCTATTTTTACCTTATCTGACTTTTTATACTTAGGCTCTAATTTTTCTTTTTTCTTATGAATCATATTTGAGGAATCCTAACTCCAACAAGATGATCACGTGAGATTATTGAGGTAAGTTTTTCTTCACTCCATTCCTCTGTTCCATCAGGCCGCATTGGTAAGATCAAATATCTCATATCAGCATTAGAGTCATGCACTCTTATTTCTACATCTGGAGATAGTATAGTTCCGAATTCAGCTAATACCGACCTTGGTTCGTGGACCACCCTAGACCGATAACTCCTAGATTTGTACCAAGTAGGAGGCATGCCTAATAATGTTCTTGGGTAGCAAGAGCAAAGGGTGCAAACAACCATATGATGGATTGAAGCAGATTGTGGCATACAAATTATATCTGCAAAAGTTTCAAGTTTTATTCCTATGCTTGCTATAGCATCCTTGGCATTTTCAATTAAATATTCTCTAAATTTATTATCTTGCCATGCCTTTACGACGACTTTAATACCCCTGCTTGGAAACTCATTATCAAACTGATCAATTTTAGTTTGGATATCATCCATTGATATTATATTTTTTTCGCTCAGTATTTGAGCAATAGCCAACATTTTAAAGAAATATTCTGGAGGACCTTCTCCATATTCATCCTCAACAAAGTCATTTTTCTGATGAGGGGCTTCTTTATTGTCATGAAGATGTTTAATGGATTCTTTATTTGGAAGATCTATAATTGGAACATCAAAATTTTCTTTAATAATAGTAATTTTATCTTCTATCTCTTTGTTTGAAATTAATTTTTTTTTAATTACGCATGAAATCATAGCCATACTATTTCTTTCAAAGTATTCCATCTTGAAATAGTCATTACCTAAAGACTCAGAAGCTAATCTAAGCTCATCAAGGACGATAATTTTTTTTGCAGAAACAGCGATACGAAGGCCATTTGAAAATTTTTGCCAATAATTCATGCCATGGTCGTTAGTATTTATCTGATTAGCGTTTTCACCGCCAACATCATGAGGCCCCATTTTAAGGTATCTAGAGGGCTTAGAGTTATTATTATTATTTTTTATAACTATCTCTTTTAATATAAGTTTTTAATTTGTTATCCAGTAAAAATTCGTGCTAAAAGTGCAATTCCTAGGATAGATACCATAATCCATATGATCATTTTTAAGCCAGAGAAGCGTCTTCCACTTTGCCAGTTAATTTTATCTTCCCTGTTTCTTTGTTTAGCAGAAGCTTTAAATTTTCCAACATAGAAAAATACCGCCAAGGAAACTATAATCAGCAATCCGAAGAAAAAGGTATTTAGGTCCACTATCTACTTCTTAGTTTAGCCAGCAATCTCAGCATTTCTAGATATAACCAGATTAGTGTAACCATTAAAGAAAAAGCGCCGAACCACTCCATATATTTTGGTGCGCCAAGTTCTGAGCCTTGTTCTATAAAATCAAAGTCTAGGACTAAATTAAGAGCGGCGATAGCTACTACAAAAAGGCTAAATCCTATTCCAAATATACCATTAGAGTGAATAAACCCTATTCCAGTTGATCCAAACATATTCATTATGAAACTAATCAAATAGACAATACCTATTCCCATAGTCGCTGATACAATCATAAGACGAAAATTTTCTGTAGGTTTAATAATTCCAAGCTTATAAAGAAGAAGCAAGGAGGCTAGAGTGCCTAGTGTTAGCCCGGTAGCTTGGATTACTATGCCTGGATATTGGGCTTCAAAAATAGCAGAAATACCTCCAAGAAATAACCCTTCTAGACCAGCATATATAGGAGCCGTTATAGAGGCCCATGATTTTTTAAAAATGGTGATGATTGCAAATATTAGACCACCAATAGCGCCACCAAGGGCTAAGGGCATTACTGCAGCTGGATTTCCAGTTTGGAAAAAAAGGTTCCATGTATAAGAGGCTCCAAGTATAACAAGAGCTAGCAGTATTCCTGTTTTATTTACTGTGCCTTGCAGCGTCATTGTTTGACCAAGACTACCTGTTCCAGCATTTTTAAAAGTGGCATCATTTAAGGCAGGGTTTCCAGATCTACCGAACATTTGAAGTGCATTATGTTTTGACATTTTTTATCCTATTTTTTAATCTGTAATCTTAATTAATATTATAACCGATAATTCAATATTATGATTATACTACTGTCGCCAGCAAAAACTCTAGATTATCAGTCTGTTTCACCCTTAAAAAAGAAATCATCCCCATATTTTTTAAAGAAATCTAGCTCACTAATAGGAAATTTAAAGAAGAAAAGTCCTAGTGATCTAGCTACTTTGATGAGCTTGAGCGAAAAATTAGCAACACTAAATTGTACTCGCTATAAAGAATGGAAAGGTGCTAATAAGATTACTAACGCTTGTAAGCAGGCATTATTTGTATTTAAAGGAGATGTTTATCAAGGTCTCGATGTTAGCAGCATGTCAGAAAAAAATATTTCTTTTGCCCAAAGCCATTTAAGAATTCTTTCAGGTCTTTATGGAGTATTAAGACCATTGGATTTAGTTGAGCCATATCGTCTAGAGATGGGGACAAACTTAGAAAATGAGAAAGGAAAAAATCTTTATGATTTCTGGGGAGATGATTTAGTAAAATATTTAGTTAGGGAATTAAAAAATCTCAATTCAAGCTATATTCTTAATTTAGCTTCTAATGAATATTATAAATCTGTTAAAACTATAAGTTCAGATATTAATGTTATATCTCCTGAATTTAAAGATAAGAGCAAAGGCACCTATAAAATTATTAGCTTTTATGCGAAGAAAGCTAGAGGCATGATGGCAAGATGGGTGATTAACAAAGGTATCAAAAGTGTTAGTAGGATTAAAAATTTTGACCTAGGTGGTTATATTTATAGCCCTGAACAATCAACTAATAAAAAACCTGTTTTTTTAAGAGGTTAAATCGTAGTGCTAAGATATGATAAATAAAGGTGATAGAGTTCCTGTCACGAATTTTTATAAAGAGGAGGGTGGCTGGTCTATCCCTTTTTCGTCTGAATCGTTATTTTTAAGAAATAGAGTTCTTTTTTTCGCTGTATCTGGAGCATTTACTAAGATATGTTCTGATAATCATTTGCCAGGCTACATTTCAAACTCTAAAAAGATTAAATCAAAAGGTATTGATTGCATTGTTTGCTTATCAACTAATGATGCATTAGTTTTGGGAGCATGGGCTAGGCATTATGCCGTTGAAGATATTACTATGGTTTCAGATGGTAATGGAGAATTTACCCGTTTGATGGGGCTTGAAGTTGATGAGACCCAATATGGTATGGGGCTTCGTTCTCAACGATATGCCATGATAATAAATGATGGAACAGTTGAATATATTGCCATTGATAAGCCTGGTGAGGTATTTGTTAGCTCTGCTGAAGAGATGATAAAGAAACTATAGAGCTTTTTATCTTTATATTAGCTCATCAAGGAGGAGCTCATCCATTTAACCCCTCCTTGAGTCAATTTTAGGAATTAGTCTCTTATAGCGTAAGCTGATACGCCAACTTCGACAGTATCTGTTCCCATTTCTTCTGCTTCAGCACTTATTCTAATACCTATAGTTGCTTTCATTATTGACCAAATGATGTAAGAGATCACAAAAACAAAAATATTGACTGACAAGATGCCTGTTATTTGTGCAGCTAATGAAACGTCAGTTGATAGACAAACTGCAAGCGTCCCGAAAATACCAGCAAATAAGTGAACAGGTATAGCGCCTACTACATCATCAATATGAAATTTAAGTAGAAGTGATGACCCAAAAACAACTATTGCGCCACCGATTGCTCCAATTAGCATAGCAAGCTCTGGAGATGGTGCTAAAGGCTCTGCAGTTATTGCTACTAATCCTCCAAGTGCCCCATTAAGCATCTGAATGACATCTGTTTTGCCGAACAGCAATCTTGTAATAACAGCATTAGTCATCACTCCAGCACAAGCTGCAAGATTTGTATTAATAAAAATAGTTGCAACTGCTGTTGAGTCATCAAATGACCCTAAAGCAAGTTGAGATCCACCATTGAAACCAAACCAGCCTAGCCAGAGTACAAACACACCTAGTGTAGCTAGTGGTATTGAAGAAGAAGCGAAGGGTGCCATTGGGCTGGCTTTGCCTGAACTATCAAACCGGCCTTTTCTAGCACCTAATAATATTGCTCCTGCTAAGGCAGCTGAACCTCCGGCACTATGAACTAAGGTTGAGCCAGCAAAATCAGAAAAACCAAGTTCAGCAAGAAAGCCACCACCCCATTGCCACCCCATTTCTATAGGGTAAATAATTCCAGCTAATATTGCAGCAAACAAGAAGAAGGGCCAAATCTTAATTCTTTCAGCTAAAGTTCCAGAGACAATAGAACACGTAGTCGCACAAAATACCATTTGGAAAAACCAATCTGATCCATCTGAGTAACCAGTGTCTAGGTTGCTTGCATCACTCCAGGGAGAAAAACTTCCAATAAAGCCTCCTGGAGATATACCGTATGCTAAATTATAACCAACGACCCAAAATACCATACCAGCTATAGAATATAGGCCAATATTTTTAGCAGCTATTGTCGAAACACTTTTTGATGTAACAAGTCCAGATTCAAGCATAGCAAAACCAGCTGCCATCCACATCACTAGAAAACCACATACTAAAAAGAGGAATGTATTGAATATATATGCTGTCTCAGCATCAACCTCTGCTCTTGCTACAGACGATATAAATAAATATCCGAGCATAGAGCTGATAATAAGTAATATTTTTTTAGACATTTTAAACTCCTTTTTAATTATTACAGCTATATATGCAGTATTTATGCCAATCTAGTTTTTTTTTAAGTACATGATTTTTTTAAATAATATAAGGATATATAGATAATTTTGGCACCATGTTGTTTTCAACTTATACCAATCTGCACATATTGAGTGCATCTAATCTTGTGATTTGAGATGAAACAATATAGATTGGTTCAACAATATAGTGGAAATAATTTAGGAAATAATTTTGCATATAGCCATAGCAACAGATGCTTGGTTTCCTCAAGTTAATGGAGTTGTAACATGTTATCAGCATCTAATTGCTGAGTTGAGTAAGCAACATACTGTTTCTGTAATAACTCCAGATGATTTCCATACTATTCCTAATCCTCTATACCCAGAGATAAGGATTTCAGTTGTCACTCGACGTTCAATTGCTAAGAAAATGGATTTAATTAATCCTGATGCAATTCATATTGCAACTGAAGGAACAATTGGTTTAGCAGCCAGAAGCTATTGCTTGAAGAATAAAAAGCGCTTTACCACTGCTTACCATACTAGATTTCCAGAGTATCTAAATGAATTAATGTTCATCCCTACTTTTATTGGATATGCAATCTGTAAATGGTTTCATTCACAGGCAGATACTATGATGGTATCTACTGAATCTCTAGCTACAGAACTAGAGATAAAAGGATTTAATAATACTTCAATTTTTCCAAAAGGAGTCAATCCAGAACTATTTAAAAATTATAAAACTGAGTCCAATACTTATAAAAGACCAATTTTTTTGTATGTAGGAAGAGTTTCTAAAGAGAAAAATATAGAAGATTTTTTACAGTTAGATTTGCCAGGAACAAAGGTGGTTATAGGAGATGGGCCTCTTAGAACATCTCTTCAAGATAAATTTCCTGATGTGGAGTTTCTAGGTTATAAATTTGGTCCCGATTTAGCACTAGCTTATACCAACGCTGATGTATTTGTATTTCCAAGCTTAACAGATACTTTTGGTATGGTTATGCTGGAAGCTTTAGCATGTGGAACTCCTATTGCTGCTTATCCTGTAAGAGGCCCAATAGAGGTGATCGGTGATTCAGAAGTAGGTATATTATCAAGAGATTTGAGGCAAGCATGTTTAGATGCTATCAATATAAAAGGAGATATTTGTAAGAGGCATGCTAAAAAATTTACTTGGAAAGAATCTGCAGAAAACTTTGTAAAAAATTTAAATATCTAGATTTATAGATTAACGAGCTTTAACAGCTCTGCACTATATTCATTTTTTAAATTGTTATAAATTTCTTTAGAGACATCTATGAAAGCTTTTTTCTCATTTTTTGAGAGATACGTAATTTCTCCTCCTAATTTAGTAATAATATTTTGGGCATCAATTTCCTCCTGATCTCTTAGCTTTCTTTGATAAGTAACAGCATCCTTTACCGCTAATATTATTTCTTGTTGTATTTCTTCTGGCCACAAATCAAATGAAGGTTTATGAGCAAATATAGCTCTTGAGAAATATAAATGTCCTGTATTGGTATGATAGCGATGATATTTATGAATGTCATAAGTTACTGTATTTGAGAAGGGATTTTCTTGAGCCTCTACAGTACCTGCTTTTATGCCGGAAAGTGAATCAGTGAGAGTGAGCACTATAGGCTTTGCTCCAAGTAGTGTAAATATCATATTTGGAAATTTTCCTGCAAGGATTCTGATTTTTAAATTTTTCATATCTTCAGGTGCCCTTATTGGTTTTATACTATTAGAGATATGCCGAAAACCATTTTCAAAAAAGCCCAAGACTTTTAAGTTAGGATTTTTTTCTAGTTGTTTTGTTATTGAGATACCAAGTGGCCCATCCATAGATTCCCTTGCGGCTTCATTACTAGGAAATAAAAAAGGAAGTGAAGAAAGCTCTAATTCTGGACCTCCACCTACTGTAACTGAAGAATAGCTTATATCTAAAGCGCCATCTTCAACTAGCTGTTTAGTATAGCCGCCACTATAGCCAAGATTTAAAACATTGAAAGCATATTTAATATTAAGTTTATTAGGCATCTTTTTATTTAGGCGATCACCGATTAATTTAAGAGATAAGCTAAAGCTAGTAGAAGATGGTGAATATCCTCCCATTATAATTCTAATAGGCTTTAAAGAAGATGAGTCAGAGCGCGGACTGATTGTTAAAAAGCTTAATGTAGCGATGGCAGATTTACTTAAAAATATTCTTCGATTCATTTATTTCTCAATACTATATTGTGAATTCTGCATAAATTGGAGCATGATCAGATGGCCTATTAAGTTTTCTAGGGCCATCATCTATTAAGCTATTTATACATTTTTTAATTAGTTTATCTGAAGCTAATAATAGGTCAATTCTTAGGCCATTATTTCTTCTGAAGCTTCCAGCTCTATAGTCCCACCAACTAAAATTTTGTTTATTTTGGTTTAAATGTCTATAAGTATCAGTAAAACCTAAATCTAGAATTTTTGTTAATGCATCTCTTTCTTGTTTGCTACATGTAATCATACCGTCCCATGCTATTGGGTCGTGAACATCAATATTTTCTGGAGCTATATTAAAGTCGCCAATTAATATGGTGTATTTAAATTTTTTAACTTCTTTTTTTAGAGTTTTAGTTAATGCTGTTAGCCATCTAATTTTATAATCATATTTTTCTGAGCCAACACTTTGGCCATTAGGTACATAGAGATTGAATACTCTAATATTTCCATAGCTTGCAGATATTGCTCTTTTTTGAGTGTCTTTAAATCCAGCAATACCTTTTACTATATTTGATGGTTTTTTTATACTTAATAGAGCAACACCGTTATAAGTTGGTTGCCCACTAAAGATATACTCATATCCAATATCTTTGAATTCATCGCATGGAAATTTATCATCTGAAAGCTTTATTTCTTGAAGGCCTATAACATCAGGCTTATTCTTAGTTATCCAGTCTTTTACATGTTCAAGTCTAACTCTCAGGCTATTAACATTCCAACTAGCAAATTTCATTATATTTTTTCTTTAATATTTTTTGTATTAGGCCTTGTACCGTGCCATATATTGAAACTATCTGCTGCTTGTTCTATAAGCATTCCTAGGCCTTGGGTCATTTTTTTAGCACCTTGTTTTCTTGCCCAAATAATAAATTCTGTTTCTCCGTCGCTATATGATAAATCGTAACAAAAGCAATCATTATTAATATATCCATTAGGAAAGTTTATAAATCCATTATTTTTTCCAGCTGATGTAGCATTAATTACTAAATCATATTTAGTATTATTTGAGCTATCAAAGGAATTAATGTTTATAATATCAGAACAGTTATATTGTTTGTAGAGATTATCTTTATCAATTTCTGATCGATTGATAATTGTTATTAATGAGGGTTTTTTATCAATTATAGGACCTAATATTCCTCTTGTTGCTCCACCATAGCCAAAAATTAAAATTGTCTTACTGAAAATAGATTGGTTATAATTTTTTTCGATATCATAAATAAAACCAGAACCATCTGTATTATCACCATATATTCTATTATTTTTAAAAGTTAAAGTATTGACAGCTCTAGCTTTTATGGCACTTTCACTTACAGTATCAGATAAGTCGTAAGCCAGCTGTTTAAAAGGGAGTGTGACATTTAGACCCACACCTCCTTGATTTGAGAAATCTTTGATTGCTGTATGAAAGTTAGAATGATTAGCTAGAATCTTAGAATAATATAGAGAAATATCTTTCTCTTTAGCAAAAATCTCATGAATTTTAGGAGATTTGCTATGTTTAATAGGGTTTCCTATAACAGCAAATTTTTTTTTAATCTCTCTATCAATCATAATTTATTCTCTGATAATACTTCCATCTAATCCATTCCTTAGCATGGTTGGCCCATTAAGATTACCCAAGGGGCCAGAGAGTATAAAGTCTAAATACTTACCTAATTCTTTTCTAACTCCTAATGCAGTTTTTAAAGGTTTTCTTCTTGCTATGTTCGCACTAGTTGATACAAGAGGGCTATTAAGTTTATAGCATAGTTTTTTTGATATATCATGATTAGTAATTCTTATAGCTATTGTTTCGTGATCTCCTTTGACAAAAAAAGGTACATTTTTTTTTGCTTTTAGTAGCCATGTTGTAGGACCAGGCCAGCTATTAAGTATTTCTTCTTTTATTTTATTGTTAGGCATATGAACTAGCGAGTCTATCTGCCTTATATCAGACGCTATTAGTATTAGCCCTTTTTTCCATGATCTTTTTTTTATAGATAGTAGTCTGGCAACTGATGGAAAATTAAATGGTAGACATGCTATTCCGTATACCCCTTCTGTTGGATGTGCAACCAAGCCTCCATTCGATAGAATTCTGGCCGATTTCTCTAGGTTGATAGAATACATTAAAATTAATTATTTTTTCTTAGAGGTTTTTTTCTTAGAGGTTTTTTTCTTTGCTCCCCTCTTTTTTCTAAATGGTGCAGCTTCTATTAATGCTTTACATTCTTCCAGTGAAAGCTCTCTTGGATCCTTATCTTTTGGCACTCTAGCATTCTTTTTTCCATCGGTTATGTAGGGACCATAAAAACCATTCAGAACTTGTATCTTTTCAACTTCAAAATTTTGAATTATACGATTTGCGTCGGCAATTTTCTTTGCTTCAATTATTTCTAGAGCTTTTGGCAACTCAATTTCATAAGGATCTTCCTCGCCTATTGAGGCAAATTTATTTCCGTATCTTACATAAGGTCCGAATCTTCCAATACTAGCAAAAACTTCCTCTCCCTCAGGAGTTTTTCCAAGCTCTCTAGGTAATTTAAAGAGATCAAGCGCTTCCTTTTGTGTGATATCATCCATTTTTTGGCCTGGTTTTAAACCAGCAAAAAGAGGTTTTTCCTCATCAGTATTTTTTCCTATCTGAACAAATGTTCCATATCTACCTACTCTGACGCTCATAGGTCTACCTGATTTAGGATCTATACCAAGCTCTCTTTCTTGTTCGCCTCTATTTACAGATGGCTTTATTTCTTCTATTTGTTTTTCAAATGGTTTCCAGAATTCATCTAATAAAGGAACCCATTCTTTTTCTCCTGTAGAGACCAAATCTAAAGAATTTTCTAATTGTGCTGTAAAATCATAATCTACATATCGATTAAAATGCTTATTTAGAAATCTTATTACAACTTTTCCTACATCTGTTGGAATAAATCGTCTACTTTCAACTTCAACATATTCTCTATTTCTTAGAGTTGAGATAATTGAAGCATAAGTAGACGGTCTTCCTATTCCAAAATCTTCTAATGCTTTTACCAAGGTTGCTTCAGAATATCTTGGAGGTGGTTGTGTAAAGTGCTGTTCACTATCAATTTCTTCTATCTTTAATATATCTCCTTCTTTAAGAGGAGGAAGTATTTTATCTGAATCATCCTGCTGGGTATCATCTTCACCCTCTTGGTATAACTGCATAAACCCTGGCTTAACTAATATTGATCCATTTGCCCTAAAGCTAATTTCTTTTTCTTCTTTTTTTCCTGCAAGTAGGTCAACTCTTACCGTATCAAAAATCGCAGGATTCATTTGGCTTGCTAATGTTCTTTTCCAAATCAATTCATACAGAGAAAATTGATCATCGTCTAAGTATTTTTTAATCTCTTCTGGCGATCTATTGATTGAAGTAGGCCTTATTGCTTCATGAGCTTCTTGGGTATTTTTTGTGTTAGAAGAGTATTTTTTTGGAGAATCTGGGAGATTATCGTTCCCATATTTTTGAGTAATGAAACTTCTTATTTCTGTTACTGCTTCATCTGCTAAATTTACTGAGTCGGTCCTCATATAGGTAATTAAGCCTATAGGGCCTTCTCCAACATCTATGCCTTCGTATAGCTTTTGTGCAGTAATCATAGTTTTTTGAGCACTAAATCTTAATTTCCTAGATGCTTCTTGTTGCATAGTTGAGGTTCTAAAGGGTGCAGTAGGATTCCTAGTTCTTTGTTTTTTCTCTATTTTGGATACAGCTAGAATGCCGTTAGACTGTCGATTGATTGTTTCTTCAGCCTCAAGAATTTCTTTTTCATTAGTAAAAGTAAATTGCTCTACTTTATTGCCTAAATAATTTGTAAGCTTTGTGTTAATAGTAGAATTATTAATTTGTCCATTGATATTAATACTCCAGTACTCTTTTGGGATAAATTTTGAAATTTCATCTTCTCTTTCAGTAATAAGTCTAAGTGCAGGGCTTTGCACCCTTCCTGCTGATAATCCTGGGCGAACTGCTCTCCAAAGCAAAGGAGAAATATTAAAACCAACTAGATAATCAAGAGCTCTTCTGGCTTGTTGGGCATTAATTAATTTTGTTGATAATGTTCTTGGGTTACTTATAGCTTCTTCTATAGCACCTTTAGTTACTTCATTAAATACTACTCTTTGCACTTCAATCTTATTTAAGAGCCCCTTTTCTTTAAGTATTTCATAAATATGCCAGGAAATAGCTTCGCCTTCTCTATCCAAGTCAGTTGCTAAATGTAAGGCGTCAGCTTTTTCGACAGCTTTCATAATTTTATCAACATGTTTTCGATTTCTATCTATAAGCTGATATTTCATTTTGAAATTTTCAGATGGGTCTACTGCACCTCCTTTTGGGACTAAGTCACGAACATGACCATAAGATGCAAGAACTTTAAATTCTTTTCCTAAGTATTTTTCTATTGTTTTTGCTTTTGCTGGAGATTCAACAATTACAAGATTTTTACTCATGATTCGATATTATATTTATTATTTAATGTCTATTGAATTGAAATAGCGCTTTCTGAAAGTATTAATTCTTCCATGAGATTATAGGCTTTTTTTTGTTCAGGTTGAACAAATAAGATAATCATCACCACCCACTTGATTTGCTCTATATTGATCTCATATGAATCCAAATTTAATAATCTATCTATAACTAATTCTCTCTGACTGTCATTTAGGATACCCATTTGTTGAAGACGAATCAAATAGCCTCTGGCATTAGTATCTAGCCTATGTAGTTCAGCTTTGTGATAAATTCTTACTGTTTTTGAAGTTATAGATAAGTTTTTATCTTTTTCTATATTAGATTTATTAAGTCCGTCCAGCCAATCTAGTGCTCTTTCTATTACTCTATCAGTAAAACCAATATTTAATAATTCTTCTTTAAGCTCATCTCTATCTGGTTGAGGGTATTCGTCAGAATTAATAAATGACTCAAATAAGTACATAAGTATATCAATTACAGATTCTTTCATAATAACCTCAATATTAATCTAAATTGCTAGAGCAACTCAATTCTTGTGTACTGAACCACATTTTTTATGTAAAGTCAGTATTAAATTGAAGAAATTTTTTTTCATTTTTCTGATTTGAGATAACTTATGACTAAAAGAACAATTTTAGAGTACCCAGATTCAAGACTAAGAACTAAAGCAACTATGGTTAATGCGGTTGATGATGATATTCGAGATTTAGTGAATGATATGTATGAGACAATGTACAGTGCCCCTGGAATAGGATTAGCTGCAACTCAAATAAATGTCCATAAAAGAATCCTAGTTGCTGATATCTCTCAGGATAAAAGTGAGCCTTACTGTTTTATTAATCCTGAGATTATTGAGAGAGAAGGCGAGGTTTCATCAGAAGAGGGGTGCTTATCTGTTCCAGGATTTTATGTTTCTGTCTCTAGGTCAGAGAAAGTAAAAGTTAGAGCATTAGATGAAAATGGTAATTCTTTTGAGCTAGTTTTAGATAATCTCCTTGCTATCTGTGTCCAACATGAAATAGATCACCTAGACGGTAAGTTATTCGTCGATTATCTTTCTCCTTTAAAAAGAGAGAGATTAAGGAAGAAAATATTAAAAAATAAGAAGCATGAGAAAGAATCTGCTGATCGAGATGACTATCCTAATCCTAGGGCTTCAGTTTTATAATTTTATTGAACTATATTTAACTTCATTGTGAATTCTAAAGTAAGTATAGCTTTTGCAGGCACTCCAGATTTCTCACTTCCAAGCCTTGAGGGGCTTTATAATTCTAAATATCATATACCTATTGTTTTTACCCAGCCAGATAGACCTTATGGAAGAGGTAGATCTATAAGAGAAAGTAAAATTAGCAGTTTTGCAAAAAAAGCCAATTTAGACATTATTAAGCCAGAAAATTTGGACAATATTGATATTAAGTCTTTACCAAAGGTAGATTTTTTCGTGGTAGTCGCCTACGGTCTTATCATTCCAGAAAGAATGTTAAATTGGCCAAGGTTAGCCCCTATCAATGTTCATGCATCCTTGCTACCTAAATGGCGAGGCTCCTCCCCAATTCAAAGATCTTTACTAGCCGATGATGCTGAAACGGGAATAAGCATCATGCGAATGGAAAGTACTTTAGATACTGGCCCAGTTTATTCCTCTAGATCTTTAGCGATTAAAGAAAATTATGATTCAGAAGATCTGCACCAAATTTTGTCAGGAGAAGGGGCTAAGCTTCTTTTAGAGACATTATCAAGGATTATAATTAATGATCTTAAGCCTATTCCTCAACAGAATAATTTAGCTTCTTACGCTCATAAAATAAGTAAGTCTGAATCGAAAGTAGTATGGAGTAAGTCAGCTAGATTTATAGAGCTTCAAGTGAGGTCCTTCAAACCTTGGCCTACTTGTTCAGCTAAACTTTCTGATGGAAGGACATTTAAGCTAATTAACGCTAAAGCGGTTGATACAAAGACCAATCTATTGCCCGGGAATATTGTTTCCTTGAATAAAGAAACCATTCATGTAGCTACCGGTAGCGGAATTCTTGAAATAAGTAAAATTCAAAAACCTGGCGGTAAGCCAGTTTCAATAAAAGAGTACTTAAACGCTCATTCATTCATAGGTGTTACTTTTGTTGACTGATATAGGAGCGAGAATAAGGGCTAAAGTAGTTGAGAAGAATGTATTAGTTTTAAGTAATAATATAACTTTAGATAAGGCGCTTGACGAACCACCTGTTTTTTCTTCAAGGAATAATTCATTATTTAGGTCATTATCGTACGGTATTTTTCGCTGGCACTATAGGTTGGAATGGCAAATTGATCAGTTAATTACTAAGAATCTTAAACCCAAAGATAAAAAATTAAAGTCACTATTAAGATTAGGATTATTTCAGCTTCAATTTACTAGGATACCTCATCATGCAGCTGTTTCAGAAACTGTAAATGCAGCAGAAGTTTTAGGTATAAGTAAGACTAAAGGTTTAGTCAATGCTGTTTTAAGAAGGTTTTTGCGAGAGAGAAAAAAAATAGATAGTTATTTATGCAATGATGCACAAGCATATACTGCACATCCGAATTGGATGGTAGATCTAATCAAAAAAGATTGGCCAGAAAATTGGCAGGCAATAATAAATGAAAATAATTTACAAGCTCCGATGTGGATTAGAGTGAATCAAAGAAAGGTAAAGATAGATGATTATTTAAATCTGCTTGAGAAAAATTCTTTAGATTATGAATATATTTTAGAGAATAATTTACTAAGGCTGAAGAAGCCAATCCCTGCAAAATTGTTACCAAAGTATGAAGATGGCTGGGTTTCTATCCAGGATGGTGCAGCACAACTAGCGTTTAATTATCTAGATATAAAACCAGGAGATAGGGTATTAGATGCATGTGCTGCACCTGGGGGAAAAAGTGCGCATATATTAGAAGCCTGCAAAGATATAAAAGAATTAGTATCTGTAGATATAAATAATATTAGATTAGATACAATGAGAGATAACTTAGATAGATTAGGGTTAAAGCCAAATATTATTTGTGGAGATTCTTGCAATCCTTCAGAATGGTGGGATGGAAATCTTTTTGAAAAAATTATTCTGGATGTTCCATGTAGCTCTATAGGAGTTATTAGAAGACATCCAGATATCAAAATACTAAGAAATAAAAAGGATATTGAGAATATAACTTATTTACAAGACAATTTACTTAAATCATTGTGGCCTTTATTAAAGCCCGGAGGTAGTATTTTATACAGTACTTGTTCAATTATACATAAAGAAAATCAAGAGAGGATAACAAGTTTTGTAAATAAGGTATCTGATGCATATGTTAATGATAAGATATTTGGAGGAAATGAATATAGGCAAATCTTGCCTGGGGAAAATAACATGGATGGTTTCTTTTATTCTTCTATAAAAAAAGCAATAGAATAGATGAAAATATTATTAAAATTTATTGTCTTTATTTATTTATTACTATCATTTAATGCTTATGCACAAGATGAAGAAGGTTATCTTGTAGTCATGTCAGCATCGTCTTATATAGTAGATGAGATATATTATTTAGATGCTTGGCTTGATTATGATTTGCCAGAAGAAGCTGTTCAGGCTTTACAGTCTGGAGTTAATCTATTATTAGAGGTAGAGGTTGAGTTTATCAGGAACAGGCGTTTCTGGTTAGATGCAGTTGACGCGACCCTTATTCAATCCTTTAATCTTGAATATAATGCTTTATTAGAAAGATATATAGTATTTAATGAAAATAGCGGTACTCAAAGTTACTTCATAACTTTATTTTCAGCTCTCAATTATATAGGGCGTGTTACTGAGCTTCCTTTGATAGATACAAGCTTATTACAACCTGACTCTGATTATGATATTAGAATTAGAGCTAACCTTAGTATTGAAAGCATGCAGAGTATTCTTAATTTAATTCAATTTTGGCGTGATAACAATATTCAAAGTAGTTGGTATAGATGGCAGCTCCTAGATTAAAAAAAATTATTTACTCATCAATTATTACTTTAACTATATTGATATGGCTATCAATTTTGATGTGGTATTCTCCATTCACTCAGAATTCAGATAGTTTTTCAAGTACTTTACAGTGGATAATTTTTGCTAATTTAGCAGGTATTGTTTTCCTTTTATTTTTAATACTAAGGAGTTTGTATAACCTTATATTAGATCATAGAAATAAAACTCCAGGAATTCGTCTTAAAACAAGAATGATTATCTTGCTTGTGACTTTAGGCGTTACTCCTTTGCTAATAGTTTATGTTTTCTCAATACAGTTTGTTTATCGAGGAATTGATAGTTGGTTTAACATTGATATTGAAGGAGGCCTAGTCAGCGCACTTGAGCTTAGTCAAAACGCTATTAATCTTCAGATGAGAGATCATTTGGTTGAAATTCAATCTATAGCATCTGAGATTTCAGAAATGGAATCAGAGATATTAGTATCAGAATTAGGAAGATTAAGAGTAGAAAACGAAGCTTCTGAACTCGTTATTTTTTCTAATCCTTTGCAGATAATTGCGATTAGTAATGAAAATGCAGAATTAGATATTTCTACTTTTCCTAGCGACGAAATTTTATTTCAGCTTAATCAAGGAGAGCCTTATTTAAGTATAGAGCCACTTGCAAGCGGTGGTTATGAAATAATTGCTGTAATCAATGTTTCTCAAGATATTTTTGCTTCTAATAGTTTAATTTTGCAAGGAAGATTTCCTGTAGAAGAGCGCCTCAGCGATTTAGCAGGAATTGTAAGTTCAAGCTATGAACAGTACTCAGAAGTTTCCTATTTGAGAAATGCTCTAAGAACTAACTTTACTGTCATGTTAACGGTTGTTCTTTTAATTACATTATTAGTAGCTGTATATGTTGCTTTTAGTTCGGCAAAAAATTTAATTGCTCCTATACAAAGATTAGTTGCTGGTACTAAAGCTGTAGCTGAGGGTAAATTTGAGACTAAGCTTAAAACTTCTAATCAAGATGCAATAGGATCACTTATTTTATCCTTTAATGATATGACTCATCGACTTTCTAGTGCTCAAGCACAGGCAGATAAGGTTAAGTTACAAGTTGAAGAAGAGAGAACTAAGTTAGAGTTGATTCTGTCTAGGCTTTCTTCTGGGGTAATTACTTTAGAAAAAGATTTACGAATTAGAACTGCAAATAAATCTGCTAGCACTATACTTGGAATAAATCTAGATAGTTGGATTCAAGGCTCCATTATTGACTTATCAAAAAAACAACCATTAATTTCACAATTTGTTTCTGTTTTAACTTCATACTTAGCAAAGAATAATTATGAATGGAGGCAGCAAGTCATTTTATCAGGAGAAGTTGGGCAAAGATTTTTAATGGTTGCATGTACTGCTCTTTCTAATGAGGAAGATCTTGAGGGATATATTGTTGTTTTTGATGATATAACAACTTTATTGCAAGCACAAAAAGATGCAGCTTGGGGTGAGGTTGCTAGAAGGCTGGCTCATGAAATAAAAAATCCATTAACACCGATTCAACTGTCAGCTGAGCAGCTTAGAAGAAGATACCTTGAGAGATATAAAAATGATTCCGACTTACTTGATAGAGCAACCCATACAATTATTCAACAAGTAGAAGCGATGAAAAGTATGGTTAACGATTTTAGTAACTATGCTAAAACACCAGATATAAATAAAATAGAGTTTAATTTAAATAATCTGATAGAAGAAGTTGCTGAGCTATATGATCAGAAAGATAAGCCAAAGGTGCTTCACTTGAAGTTAGATCAATTATTGCCAAATATTAATGCAGATGAAGGTATGCTTAGGCAAGTTATTCATAATCTTATTCGTAATTCCCAAGAAGCGCTTGAAAGTATAAATAATAAAAATATTTCTATAAAAACAGAGCTAAAATTAGATAAGATTTGTATGATATTTAGTGATAATGGGCCTGGCTTCCTAGAGAGTATTTCAGATAAAGTCTTCGATCCCTATGTTACTAGCAAGACTCACGGAACTGGGTTAGGTCTTGCTATTGTAAAGAAAATTATAGATGAGCATGACGGAAATATTATTGCTAAAAATATGCCAATAGGCACAGAGATTACAATTACTCTTCCAGTAGCATCTTCAGATGAGCATTTATTTTTTGGTCAAGATAGTTTAGGGTTCAAATCATGAATAGAGAAAACATTCTTGTTGTTGACGATGAATTAAATATTCTAGATGTAGTAGGAGAAATTTTAGAAGATGAGGGCTATCTTGTTACTAAGGCTTCTAATGCTACAGAAGCTAGAGAAGCAAAATCTAAGAAAAAATTTGATTTAATTTTACTAGATATATGGATGCCAGATATAGATGGTATTTCTCTATTAAATGAGTGGGCTAGCCAAGGTAATTTAGTTCCTGTGATTATGATGTCAGGGCATGCTACGATTGATACAGCCATGGAAGCTACTCGTTTAGGAGCTATAAATTTTATTGAAAAACCTCTTTCTATTTCAAGGCTCCTTAAAGTTATTGATAATTCGATAAAAAGTCAAGTTTCTATTAAAGCGGGTATAAGACAGACTGAAAAATTACCTTTTGATATAGGTAAAAGCAAAATTTTAAAAGCTCTAAAAAGGAAACTTGATAAAGTTATATCAGTAAACTCCAATATTCTTTTATTAGGAGAAGTAGGTTCTGGAAGGGTTAGTATAGCAAAGCAAATACTTACTTCTACTTCAGTTCAGACTGATATTAAAATAGTTGAGATATCAGCACGCGACATAGCGAGTGAAGATCTAAAAAATATTTTTAGCAATGATAGATCTAATCACAATAATCTATTACTAATAAAGGACCTGGATGATGTTTCAATAGATATATTGAAAGAGTTTAATGATTTATTGAATTCTAATACACAGATCAGAGTAATTATAACAGCGAGTAGTTTAACTGATATAGATAAGAATATTATCGAAATTATAAGATCAATTGGCATTTCTATTGAAATTCCGTCACTGCGAAGTTACGCTGAAGATATACCTGAGTTATTAATGTATTATGTAAATTATTATGTTACTTCTGATAATTTACCTTATAAGGATTTTTCTGTAGCAGCACAAAATAGATTAAGAAACTATACATGGCCAAGAAATATTGCTGAGTTAAAAGAGTTAATAAAAAAGCTTCTAGTTATTACTGAAGATGATGAAATATCATTAAAAGATGTAGAAGAAGAGATAAATAAAACATCCTCCAATACAAATTTGTTCTCATCTGATGTATTGTCTATGTCTTTAAAGGAAGCAAGACAAGATTTTGAAAAAAAATATTTGCTTCAGCAATTAAATTTGTGTGAAGGAAAAATTAGTAAATTATCTGAACGAATAGGTGTAGAGAGAACGCATTTATATCGTAAGCTTAAATCACTTGGTGTCGACTATAGATTAAAGAAAAGAAAATAAATTTTACTCATTTGATATCGTTTTAATAATTCCAGCTATATCTTGATTCAATAAATTGCGTCTAATTATATTAAGCTCATCTCTATTATCGTTAGGACCAATTAAGACTCTATAATATATTTCATCGTTAATAAAGTTTGTTTCTATATGTGACTCTAGGCCTGTAAGAAATAATTCTTCCCTTAGTCTCTCTGAGTCGTATCTATTATTAAAAGATGCTACTTGAAGCACATACCTCGATGGCAATTGTTGATCTATCATTGTATCACCATCTGGTATAGTTTCTTTTGGGATTGTATCTACTTCAAATAAAGGCAATTCTTCAAAAAAATCAAAACTTGATGCTTCGTGAGATAATGGAATTTGTATTTCAGTATTATTTGATATATTTCTAACATTTTCATTATCAGTTATTAAAATATCAGATATAGGGGGCTCCTCTATACTAGAAAGAAATAGGAAATAAATAATTAGATCTAATATTAACCCTGCTAGTAATCCTGATATTATCCAAGTATATTTATATTTATATAGAGCTATAAATTTAGTATTTTTCACTAGAATATATGAGTTACATAGTTTTAGGAGCTGATACTCCTAATATAGATAAGCCATTTTTAAGAATGATTTTTATGGCAAGACATAAGAACAGCCTACTCTGTTTCATAGCACTATTATCACAGAGGATTCTTTCAGAGTTATAAAATGTATGAAATGCAGCAGCGAGGTCTCTCAAGTAATGTGCAAGCTGATGAGGTGCTCTATTAGCGGATGACGATTCTATTATTTCAGGATATTTACTAGCGATAACCATTAGATTTTGTTCAGCTTCTTTACATAAGTTAGATAGCAACATTTCATTAAGATTTTCTTTAGCTATATCTGCTTGATTTAATAGGCTAGAAATTCTTGCATATGCATATTGAATATAATAGACAGGATTATCATTTGTTTGAGTCTTGGCTAGTTCAAGATCAAAGTTTAGATGTTGATCATTAGACCGGAATATATAGAAAAATCTAGCAGCATCATTACCTACTTCATTTCTTAGCTCTCTAAGAGTTATATATTTTCCTGATCTTGTAGACATTTGTGTTTTAGTAGCGCCTCTATAAAGTGCAACAAATTGAACAATATTAATTTCAATTATATCCTTATTTTGGCCAAGGGCTTCTAGACTTGCTTTAATCCTAGGAGCATAACCGTGATGATCAGCGCCAAAGATATTAACTAGATAATTAAATCCTCGTTGTATTTTTTCTAAATGATATGCAATATCTGATGCAAAATATGTTCTCGATCCATTCTTTTTGATTAATACTCTATCTTTTTCATCTCCAAGATCGCTAGATTTAAACCATTTAGCACCATCTTTTTTATATACATAATTATTTTTTTCTAGAACAGCTATTGTATTTTTTATTTTCTTAGGAGTGAGATTTTTTTCTGAATACCAGCGATCATATTTAACACCAAATTCATTTAAGTCCTTTTTTATGTCATTAGTTACTAGTTCTAGCGCTATATTTTTAATATTATTAAATATTTCTGAAGATATAAATTCATTTATTTTCACAATAATATGATCAAGCAAACTTTCCTCATCACCGTTAAATATATTTATTTCATCACAAATATTTTTAGAATATTTAGTAAGTGAATCGTTATATTCTGCATTAACTGCCCTAGCAATATCTACGATGTATTTACCTTGATAAGCATTATTAGGATAAGGTACATTAATTTTATTTATTTCAAGATACCGTAAAATAACACTAATTGTCAGAATATCTATTTGTCTTCCAGCATCATTAATATAATATTCCTGAAAAACATTATGACCGGTTGCTTTTAATAGATTAGCAACTGATGCTCCATAAGCTGCATGTCTGCCATGCCCTACATGTAAAGGCCCTGTTGGATTAGCTGATACATATTCAAGCATTACATTTATATTTTTCCCTACATTAGAAAGACCATATTTATTAGAAGCATTAATTATTTTGATGAGTTCTTGATGATATGCATTATCTGATATATAAAAATTAATAAAACCTGGTCCTTCAACTATTATTTTCTCTAGGAAATTCTTTTTTGATATTGAGTTAGCTATTTCATTAGCTATATCTAATGGCGGCCTCTTAAGTTTTTTACCTAAGCGTAAGGCAATATTAGAGGAAAAGTCTCCAAATTTTTTATCTTTAGTCCTTTCAAGGTGTGGCTTAGAGTCAATAAGCTGTGAAAACAGAGTAGCATACTGAGATTGTTCTATAGCATCATTAATTATTGTTTCTAATATTTTTTGCAATTTTTCTTAAGACCTACATTAATAAAAATTTTATAGACATTATAAGTAAATATTTTGATGATTTAATCTTTTAAAAGTAAAAAAGTGAATTTTTTTATAGTTCTATTGGGTCTACATCAAGATTCCAGTAAATCTGGCTGTTTTTCCTCAATTTTCCAATTTCTAGCACTACTTCCCTGACTAGCATATGAAGTAATTTACGATTTTTTGATTGAAATAATAGCTGAGCATGAAATTTATTAAACTTTTTTTCTATAATAGCTGGTGCAGGACCAAGAATATTGACTTTTAATTTTTTCATTTTAGATAGAGTTGCTACTGTTTTTAGAAAAATAAATAGTTTTCTTTTGTTAACTGATTTTGCTCTTAAGGTAATAATATGACTATAAGGTGGCCAGTTTGAATTTTGTCTAGCAATGAGGGATTCCTTTTCAAAACTTTCATAATTATCACTTATTAAGCTAGAAATTAGGGGATGATTAGGAAAGTGAGTTTGAATCAATACTTCTCCTGGAGTGCTTCTTCTGCCAGCTCTTCCAGCAACTTGAATTAAAGTTTGTGCTAATTTTTCACTGCTTCTAAAATCTGTTCCTAGAATACCTTGGTCAGTATTTAAAATTCCTACCATTGTTAGATTAGGAAAATCATGTCCTTTTGTTAACATTTGTGTGCCTACTATTATCTGAGAGTAGCCAGATTCTATAGTTTCAAGTATCTTAACTAAACTTCCTTTTTTTGATGTAGAATCTTTGTCAAGTCTCGTTATTTGGGTTTCTGGAAAAATTAAGCTTAAATCTTCTACTACTCTTTGAGTTCCTGATCCTAATGAAACTCTATTTGATTTACAATAATTACAAGTGATTGAAAGTTTTTTATATTCTCCACAGTGGTGACATATAACCAATTGATTTTTTTTATGTATTGTCATATTAGAGTCACATCTAGTACAACCTTCTGTTTTTTTACATTCTTTACAGAAAAGTACTGGCGCATATCCTCTCCTATTAAGAAATAGTAGTACTTGATTTTTATTATTTATATGTTTCTTAATTGCCAATATTAATGGCGTAGAAATTATATTATTTGAAGCATGCTTATTCTGGTCAATAACTTTAATTTTAGGCTTACCAGCCTTACCAACCCTTTTTGGCATATTAAGTAAACTATATTTGCCTATATTACTATTATGTAAACTTTCGAAGGATGGTGTAGCTGAAGCTAGTAAAACTTTAGTATTTGTTGTTTTTGCCCTGTAAATAGCAATATCTCTTGCAGAATATCTAAATCCATCTTGTTGTTTATATGATTGATCATGTTCTTCATCTACAATGATTAAACCAAGTTTAGGTAAGGGAGCAAATATCGCTGATCTAGTTCCAACAATTACTTTTGATTTAGATAAGTAGGAATCTAACCAGGAATTGTAACGTTCTTTCTCAGTGAGGCCAGAGTGCATAATCGAAAGTACTTTACCGAATCTATCCTTTAACCTGCTAACAAGTTGAGGCGTAAGACCTATTTCAGGAACTAGGAGAAGACTTTGCCTATCATTTTTAATTTCTTCTTCAATAAGCCTAAGATAAACTTCTGTTTTTCCGCTTCCGGTAACTCCTTTAAGTAAGAAAGCTTTATAATTTTCCTTTGTAGATATAATTGATTTTATTACTTTTTTTTGATCGGATGTCAAATTTGGTCTATTAATTTTATTTAAGTTATGCTTTATTTCATCAAGGATGATTTCTTTAGTAATATAATTTTTTTTATATAGAGCGTTTATAGAGGCATTAGTTAAATTATTATCTTTTATTATTTCACTAGTAACAATATTATTGTGCATGCATGCATTAAGTGTTTCTATCTGTTTGTGGGCATTTTTCTTGATTTTATGTATAGATTTTTTTCCTAAATTAGTAATTTTCCAACCTATTTTAGGTACTATCTCAGCTTTCCCACCTCTTCTTATGTGTGACGGTAAGGCATGCTTTATAACATCTCCTATGGGGTGATGGTAATATTCTGAACACCACTTAAGTATGTCTAGAAGGTCTTTTGAAATAACTGGCTTATTGTCAATTGTTGAGGAAATGTATTTTAGTTTACCTATTGGTATTTTTGTATTTGTATGTTTTCCTAAAACTATACCAATTAGGTAATTTTTACCAAATGGCACTCTAATTCTTGTTCCTGGTCTAGGAGTAGGAACATTATTTTTACATAAGTAATCGAATCTTTCTCTTATTGCCATTGGAACTGCAATACTTATAATTTTATCAGCCATTTTTTTATTCATAATTATGTCAACGTTTGCATTTTCTGTTCGTTATTTAGATAAATAGGATAAAATTAATAAAAAATCTTTTTTACCTACTATTAAGCATAGAGTAGAAGGATAGCCAAGTTAAATGATTACTTCAAAAATAATTGAAAATCAGCTATTTTTATCCCAGGAGGATACAGAGCTGGAAACTAAGGATAAGATAGATTCTTTTCTAACAGAAGTGCAGGTAAGGGCTTTTAGGATTGCTATGATCAGTATTAAAGATGAAGATGAGTCAAAAGATGTTGTTCAGGACTCAATGATTAGTTTAGCAACCAAATATTCAGATCGACCTCCTGATGAGCTTGCACCGATTTTTTATAGAATCTTATTTAATAGAATTAAAGATTGGCATAGAAAAACAATTGTAAGAAAGAGAATTTTTAGTTTTATTGGATTTTCTGCCTCTAAAGCTGATCCTATAGAATCAGCAGAGAGTGACAATATGAATCCCATGAAGCTTAATGAATCAGAAGAAGTTTCTAAGATTATCCAGGATAGTATAGATAATTTACCCTCTAGACAAAAACAGGCGTTCATTCTAAGAAATTTTGAAGGTATGAGTGTAAAAAATGTGTCCAAAGTTATGAAATGCTCTGAGGGCAGCGTTAAGACTCATTATTTTAGAGCTATGCAAAAGTTAAAGATAGAACTTGCAGAATATGAAGGAAATAAATGATGAAGAGTAATGATGATATAAAAAAAATATCTAAAGATTGGTTTGAAGATAAAATTGAATCTACTAATGGTTCAATACTTTCTGAACTTAACCAGATTAGATATGAAGCTTTAGATCGTATTGGTAAGAAAAATAATTTACAGTTTCATAAGCTTCTCTTACCCATAGCTGGCACTTCTTTTGTATTGCTTTTATCTATGAGAATTGACCAATTAGAATTAGGTTCTCAAGAAAATTTCTCATTTGATTCATCAGCCTCAGATATAGAGATTTTATTAGGAGATGAGTCTTTTGATATGATAGACCAATTGGATTTTTATTCGTGGCTGGAACAACAAAGCGAAAATTTGTTGCATGATAATTCTTTTGAAGAAGTTGGATAATTACTATGGTTAGATTTTTCTTAATTATCCTATCTTTAATATCATATACCTTATTTGCTCAACAAGAGGCTGATGTTATATCAGAAATAAATGAGGCAGCTGAGGAATTAGATCTTTTCTCATATATTGGAAGCTGGGAGGAAGAAGATTGGTTATTATTGTTAGATGTGGAGAACAATTTAAGCATGAATGATTCGGAGAATGAAAATGAAAGTGGTACTTAAAGCTATTTCTTATTTATTGATCCTTTTTTTTACTAGTATGCTTTTTGCCCAAGGTATTTCTTGGGATGATTTGACTAGTGCCCAAAAGGATTTGCTTAAGAGGCATGAACAGTCTTGGGCTAATATTGATATAGATAGAAGAGATAGGATAGTAAAAGGTGCAGAAAGATGGTTAAGCATGAATAAGGATCAAAAGTCATTTGCACAGCAAAGGTTTAAGGAGTGGCAGGACTTAGGCTTAGATAAAAAAAATGGAATAAGAGATAGGTATGAGTTCTACTTAGGACTGAGCCCTGATAGAAGGGATAGGATAAAGGGAGTATACGAAGAATTCAAAAAATTACCTCCTAATGCACAAGATGATCTTCGCAGGAGATTTCAATCTTTAGATAGAGAAAAGTTGCGCAACAATAGAAATAGACGCGATAATATGGGGCCATCAAATAGAAAAGGTCAGCGTCCAGAAACAGGAATGGGTCTTAGACGTTAGTAATAGAAAAAACTTTAAATTTTTTTAATTACTTCTTCATATTTGTTCTATAAAATCACTATTATTTTTAACAATTAGTGGGATAAGATCTCCCGCTGTAAAGTATTGTTGTTGGAGAGTTTTAAATGAAAATTGGCATCCCAAAGGAGATTTATCCTGGAGAGAGAAGGGTTGCTTCAACGCCTGAGATAGTTAAACAGTTAGTTAAACTAGGTTTTGAGGTTTTTGTTGAGTCTGAGGCAGGAATGACGGCAAATTTTAGTGATAGATCCTTTGAAGAAGCTGGCGCAAAGATCTTGGATAAAAATAGCCTTTTTTCAGAAAGTAATATTTTGCTGAAAATAAGGGCGCCCTATAAAAATAGTGACTTTAATGAATTAAGCTTAATGAATTCTGGACAGATGCTAATTTCTTTTATTTGGCCAGCTCAGAATCAAAAATTATTAAATAATTTGTCAGATATGGGCGTCACTACTCTAGCAATGGATAGCATACCTCGTATTTCCAGGGCTCAAAAGTTTGATGCACTTAGTTCTATGGCAAATATTGCTGGTTATAGAGCTGTTGTAGAAGCTGCTCAACATTTCGGTAGATTTTTTACAGGACAAATTACTGCAGCTGGCAAAATTCCACCAGCTAAAGTATTAGTTATAGGAGCTGGAGTAGCAGGATTATCAGCAATCGGTGCTGCAAGAAGTATGGGAGCAATTGTTCGGGCTTTTGATACCCGTTTGGAAGTCAAGGAGCAAGTTCAGAGTATGGATGGTGAATTTCTTGAGCTTGATTTTGAAGAAGATGGTTCTGGAGCTGGTGGTTATGCCAAGGTTATGAGTGAAGACTTTATTAAGGCAGAAATGGCTCTTTTTTCTGATCAAGCTAAAGATGTTGATATTATAATTACCACAGCACTTATCCCTGGCAAGCCGGCACCAAAGTTAATTACTGCTGAAATGGTGAAATCTATGACTCCCGGCAGTGTTATTGTTGATTTAGCAGCAGAACAAGGTGGCAACTGTGAATTAACCATACCAGAACAAGTAGTAGAAAAGCATGGTGTTACATTAATTGGCTATACTGATTTACCAAGCAGACTTGCAGCACAATCTAGTCAGCTTTATGCAAATAATCTTAAAAATCTATTGACTGAGATGTGTCCTAATAAAGATGGTAACTTAAAAGTTGATATGGAAGATGAAGTTATAAGAGGCTCTATTGTTGTCTATAAAAATAAAATAACTTGGCCGCCACCTGAGGTAAAACTTTCGTCTAACACGCCGCCTAAAGAATCTAATAATGCAGTTAAAGAAAAACATTTCGAAGAAAAAAATAATCCTATATTGGCTTTTATGCCATTTTTGATTGGCGGTTTAGCTTTATTCTTCTTAGGAAGAGTTGCACCCCCATCATTTATGGAACACCTGACTGTTTTTGTTCTATCATGTTTTGTTGGTTATATGGTTGTTTGGAATGTTACTCCTGCTCTTCATACCCCTTTAATGAGTGTTACAAATGCAATAAGTAGCATAATTATAATTGGTGCTCTTCTTCAAGTAAGTTCAACTGGATTAATTGGATGGATTGCTGGGATAACAATTCTACTGACAAGCATTAACATAACTGGAGGATTTGCTGTTACAAAAAGAATGCTCCAGATGTTTCAGAAATAGAGGAAATTTTTTATGTTAGACCAAATGATTATTGTTCCAGAGGGGCTAGTTACCGTAGCTTATATTGCAGCTAGTATACTTTTTATTTTAGCTTTGGGCGGTCTAAGTCACCCTGAGACTGCTAGGAAAGGAAATATTTATGGCATCATAGGAATGGTAGTAGCTCTTTCAGCTGCAATTATAGGTGTTACAAATAATTTTGAAATTTTAATAGCAGCGTTAATTATAGGGAGCTCGATAGGTTTGTGGCTTGCTAAGAAAGTACAGATGACGCAAATGCCAGAACTTGTAGCAATTTTGCATAGCCTGGTAGGCTTAGCTGCTGTACTTGTTGGATTTGCCAATGCAATGAATCCTAATATTCATTTTACTGGAATAGAGCTGACTATACATGACATAGAAACATATATTGGGATTTTAATTGGAGCAGTAACTTTTTCAGGCTCTGTTATAGCTTTTGGAAAGTTAAGCGGGTCGATTTCTGGTAACCCACTTATTCTCCCAGCGCGACATTGGTTAAATTTGTTATTACTCTTAGTTGTTATTTGGTATGGAAGAGTTTTCGTCTTAGAATCATTAGGAGGAGGAGATGCGCTAAAACCATTAATTATTATGACTGCTATCTCTTTATTATTTGGAATACATATGGTAATGGCAATAGGTGGTGCAGATATGCCAGTAGTCGTTTCTATGCTTAATAGCTATTCTGGTTGGGCTGCAGCTGCTACAGGATTTATGTTAGGTAACGATTTATTAATTGTTACTGGGGCATTAGTCGGCAGTAGTGGTGCCATCCTTAGTTATATAATGTGTAAGGCTATGAACCGAAAGTTTCTTGCAGTAATAGCTGGTGGATTTGGCACATCAAGCGGCTCCTCATCTAGAGAATCAGAAGATCAGGGAGATATATTGCCTATTGATACATCAGAGACTTCAGACTTATTAACTAGTGCGAAAGAGGTAATGATAGTACCAGGGTATGGGATGGCAGTTGCTCAAGCGCAGCATATTGTTTATGAAATAACAAAAAAACTTAGAGATAAAAGAGTAAATGTGAGATTTGGTATTCATCCAGTAGCTGGCAGAATGCCAGGACATATGAATGTTTTATTAGCAGAGGCTAAGGTTCCATATGACATAGTGTTTGAGATGGATGAAATTACAGAGGATTTTCCAGAAGTAGATGTTTCTATAGTTATTGGAGCAAATGACATAGTTAATCCATCTGCACAAGAAGAACCTGATAGCCCTATAGCTGGAATGCCTGTTCTAGAAGTTTGGAAAGGTAAAGTTACTATAGTACTTAAAAGAAGTATGGCTACAGGTTATGCTGGTGTTCAGAACCCATTATTCTTTAAGGAAAATACTAGAATGCTCTTCGGAGATGCAAAAGAAAGTTTAGATGCTGTTTTGAAAGATTTGTAAATAAATCTCCATACTAGATTACAAAAAATTTAATAATTGTTTCAAGGTAGTGATAATTGATACATGAGCTCGCCCAAATATTTCTCCCAATTTTTATAATTTCAAGTTTAGGATTTTTTTGGAGTAAATTTAATTTTTCTTTAGATAGCTCTTCAATAAGAAGACTTTTGATGAATATTGCAACACCCTGCTTGATTATTGAAGGGATTTCAAAATTGAGTCTGCCTTACACAGAGGTATTTTATATAATGTTCGCAGCTATGATTTTGCTACTCGGCTGTTCATTCATTGGTTTTATTATTTTATATATATTAAATTTGTCAAAAACATCTTTTTTACCTGCAATTACTTTTGGAAATGCTGGAAATATTGGACTTCCCTTATGTTATTTTGTTTTTGGCTCTGAAGGTTTAGGGTTAGCATCAGCTGTTTTTCTTGTAGCAGTTGTTTGTCAGTTTACTCTAGTACCTATTTTGCAAGGACGAAGTCCAGCATTAATAACTATTATCTCAACTCCAGTTATTTATAGCTCATTATTAGGAATTTATTTACTCATATCAGAAGATAGGCTTCCCGTATCTATAGATACTTCTATTTCTCTTCTAGCAAATATTGCTATTCCTTTGTCTTTATTTTCCCTTGGGTATGGATTAGCTAAATTCAAGGTTGGTAACTTAAAAATAGCTATCACCATAGGGATATTTAGATTATTTGTAGGTTTTATTGTTGCAATTATTGCTAATAATATACTAGGTCTTACAGGTACTGCTGCTGGTGTATTGATTTTACAAGGTGCTATGCCAAGCGCTATATTTACTTATCTTTTTTCTTCAGAATATAAGAGACATCCGGAAGATGTAGCTGGTATTGTATTAGTATCAACCCTTATAAGTATTTTTACTTTACCTGTTATAGTGTATTTTCTGATTTAGGATAATGATATTAATTAATTCATAATATGAAACTGTTTATAATTTAATATCTTTTAATTTTTGGAGATATATTTATGATAACTTTTCATTGCTTTACGGCTAAAAATATAAATGATCGGCAGGTTGGCAAGCAAAGTAACTCCTGTACCAAATCCGGTCAAATTATCTAGTTCCGAATCTGTTTCTATAAAACCCCAAGTTGCTACGATAATTAGAATACAAAATATTAGCTTGTAGCAAAGAACCATTTTTTGACCAAATAAGTAAATAATACTCTGTTCACCATAATAGCTCCATGAAATCATTGTAGATAAGGCAAACAGCCATACTGATATTGTAATTAGCCATTTCCCTAACCCCATTTTTACTGAATCAAATGCTTTTGCTGTTAATGTTGCACCAACATAACTTACATACAAACCATTATTTTCTATAGTTGGTTTAGTACCACTTTTAAAATTTTCCCATACAATATAATGTTTATTACTATCACTATATAATTGTCCATTAATTCGATGAACATTATTACCGGTTTGTGAATTATAAGAAGAGCTGACTATAATAAAAACATCTTCACCACCTTTCCAATTACCATTAATTCTTTCTGAGGGGATAGAATCTTCAATGAGCCATTCATTTGAATTAATAGAAGTAATTTCTGGTAAATGAATCAGCGTTGCTTCAGGAGCTCTATTCCAAATATTAGTTGATAATATAACTAAGGCAGTAAAAGTACAGACAACTATTGTATCTAAGAATGGCTCTAGTCCTGCTACCATTCCTTCTCTAACTGGTTCGCGAGTTTTAGCTGCAGAATGAGCTATAGGAGATGTTCCTTGACCTGCTTCATTTGAAAACAGAGCTCTTTTCATACCAATTAGAAAAGCATATCCTGCTGTTCCTCCAATAAATGCACCACTAAACTCGTGAGTGGAAAATGCAGATGAAATAATTAGATAGAATATATTTGGGATTGCTTGAAAGTTATTAAAAAGGACATAGCTACCTGCAATTAAATATATTGCGACCATTGTAGGCACTAATCTACTAGCAACTAAACCTATTCGTTTGATTCCTCCAATTATTACTATACCCACAATTAAAGATAAAATTATTCCTGATATTATGCTAGGAATTCCAAAATATTCCTCTGTTATTTCTCCTACATTCCATGCTTGGAACATATTACCGCCTGTGACTGTTGATATAAGCATGGTAATACAGAATAATGTCCCTATCGCTTTCCCAACTAACCCCAATTTTGGATTTAATTCCTCTAAACCTTTTTTTGCAACCCACATGGGACCTCCATGAGGATTATTTTTATCTTTAGTATTCCTATATATCATTGACAGCGTAACTTCTGTTAATTTTATTGACATCCCAAAAAAACCAACTACCCACATCCAGAATACAGCACCGGGACCACCAAGAGATATAGCAATAGCGACGCCTCCTATATTTCCTAGACCAACTGTTGCAGATAAAGCAGCAGATAGAGCTTGAAAATGGTTAATTGCCCCTGGGTCATTATCATTATCATAATGCCCTTTGAGAATTTTGGTTCCATGAGTCAATACTTTAAACTGACAGAATCTTGTCCATATAGTAAATACAATACCTGTTAGCAGAAGCAAGTATAAGACAGTGTTATGCCATAAAATATTGTTAATACTTAATAAAAGCTCATTCATTTTAAGATATTAATTACTAGACTCTAAGATAGCTGTTACGCCCATTCCTCCAGCTGTACAAACTGATACAAGACCCCTGGCTTTCTTTTTTTGGCTAAGCATTTTTGACAAAGAAGCTATTATTCTGGTGCCTGTAGCTGCAAATGGGTGGCCTAGAGCTACGCTCCCTCCTTTTATGTTAAGTTTGGAGATATCTATAGAACCCAATGCTTTTTCACGATTTAGTTTTTCTTTACAAAAAGATTCAGACTCCAAGGCTTTTAATGTTGCCAATGTTTGAGCAGAAAAAGCTTCATGAATTTCATAGAAATCGAAATCTTGTAATTCAAGATTAGCCTCGGTAAGCATCTCAGAAATAGCATACACAGGCGCCATTAATAACCCCTCATCATTTATGAAATCTACTGCCGATACTTTTGCATGAGTTAAATATGTTTGGATTGGTAAATCTCTCTCTTTTGCCCATTCTTCACTTGATAAAAGAATTGCAGAGGCACCATCTGTTAGAGGTGTGCTATTTCCTGCTGTTAATGTTGCTTTAGAGCTCCTATCAAACACTGGCTTAAGTTTTGAGAGTTTATCAATGTTTGTATCAGGTCTAATATTATTATCTTTTCTAATCCCATTGAAATTAATTACTAAGTCTTCATAAAAACCTTCGTCATATGCCTGAGATGCATTAAGATGACTTTTCATTGCTAGTAGGTCTTGATCTTCTCTACGTAGCCCCCATTTTTTAGCAGTTATTTCCATACTTTCTCCCATAGATAAATGAGTTCTAGGTTCATCGACAGAAGGTAGGCTAGGTTTTAAATGTCTAGGTCTTAGTTTAAGCCATGGTAAAATACGATCTATTAATTTCCTCCCACTAAAGCTACTTAATAGGATGTTTCTGAATGCATCAGGATAAACTATAGGTAAGTCACTTATTGAATCAACTCCTCCAGCTATCCCAGATTTAATCATTCCTGAAGAAATTTTACTAGCAATCACAATTGCTGCAGTAATACTTGTTCCACAAGCTCTTTGTATATCAAAAGCAGGTGTTTTAGGAGATAGACCTGAAGAGAGTAATGATTCTCTAGCTAGATTAAAATCTTTTGAGTGTTTAATAACTGCTCCCAAACATACATCATCTAATTTTTGATTTTTTAATTTATATTTCTCAACTATTTCTGTTAAGACAGCAGTCATCATTTCTTGATTTGAGACATTGTTGTATTTAGTGTAAGACCTACAAAAGGGGGTTCTTAGGCCACCCAGTATAGCTACTCGTTTTGTTGCTTGTCCTCTCATAAGGCCGTCTCCACGAAATGTTTCAATTGTACATATTAACTCTATATGATTTTTCTTTAAACTATGAGTTGAGTATAGTGATTAATTTTGTGTATTTAGTATATACAAGAAAACATAATATATTGATTTATATAAAGTTATTTATTATATGCCTTGGAATAAGGTATTTTTTGAAGTAATATGAAGATTATTTGATCAATTTTTTTGATAAGACGAGCTTTTATTTTTTTAGCATTTTTCTAATGATTGAAAATAGAATGTATATCGTTTTTATCTGTTTAATTTAATTTAATTTATAGGTGGATTTCTTGTCACTGAGCAGTGATTTGACTTCTAAAAATCTAAATAGGTTTATGAATGAGATCTTCTAAACATAATAAGTTGCCAGAAAGGCTTGGTCTTTATGATCCCTCAAATGAAAGGGATAGTTGTGGCGTAGGTTTTATAGCAAATATCAAAGGAATAGCTAGTCATGAGATAATACAAGATGCAAATCATCTACTTTGTAAAATGGATCACAGAGGAGCAGCAGGATCTGAGAAAAATTCAGGGGATGGGGCAGGTATTTTGACAGCATTGCCTCACGATTTCCTCGAGTTTGTAGCAAAAAAAGATTTAAAGGTAAATCTTCCTAAAATAGGACAGTATGCAGCTGGAAATATTTTTTTACCAAAAGAAAAAAAAGTAAGAGATAGATGCAAAAGTATTTTTGAGAAAATTTGTAAAGATCAAAAACAAAAAGTTCTTGGTTGGAGGAGAGTGCCAGTAGATCCCATAGCATCTGATTTAGGAAAAACAGCAAGAGAGGCAGCACCAGTTATAGAACAAGTTTTTATCTCTTCTAGTAATGGTAACGATAAAGAGAAGTTTGAGAGACAGCTATACCTTATAAGGAAGTATTCAAGCTCTTCCATTAAAGCTGATAGTTCAATTGATCAATTACAGTTATTTTATATTTGTAGTCTATCTACAAAAGTAATTATTTATAAGGGTATGTTAATTCCTGAGCAGATATTAAATTTCTATAAAGATTTAAGAGACCCTTTGTATAAGTCCCATTTGGCTATGGTTCACTCAAGGTTTTCAACAAATACTTTTCCTAGTTGGGATAGGGCTCAGCCTTTTCGCTTTATGTCACATAACGGTGAGATAAATACCTTAAGGGGAAATGTTAACTTAATGTCTGCTCGAGAAGGTGTAGCATCTAGTAAATTATTAGGCAAATCTTTAGAAAAGGTTTTTCCTGTTGTTGAACCAGATGTTTCAGATTCAGGAGCTTTTGATAATGTCTTAGAATTCTTATTAATGAATGGCAGAACTCTTCAAGAATCTATTACTATGATGATTCCAGAGGCTTGGCAAAAAAATAAATTGATGGATAAGAATAGAAGAGCATTCTATGAATATCTATCCTGCCTTATGGAACCTTGGGATGGTCCAGCTTCTATTGCGTTTACTGATGGGAAGTATATTGGTGCGGTACTTGATAGAAATGGATTAAGACCTAGTAGATATTATTTGACTCATGATGATCGGGTTATTATGGCAAGTGAGGTTGGAGTGATACCAGTTGATCCTTCAATTGTTAAGGCTAAGGGAAGATTAGAACCTGGAAAAATGTTCTTAATAGATTTTGAAAAAGGCAGGTTAGTTCCTGATAAGGAACTTAAGTCTGAGTTTTCAAGTAGGCATCCTTTTAGTAATTGGATTGATTCTAATAGAATAACTTTAGATGATATTTCCTTAAAAAAAACAACTAATTCTTTTTTAGATAAAGATTTTCTTGTATCTAGCATGAAGGCGTTTGGATATACAAAAGAAACTATGCAATTTATGCTTTTACCATTGATTAGAGATTTAAGGGATCCAGTTGGTTCCATGGGAAACGATTCTTCTCTTGCTTGTTTAAGTGATAGACCTAGGATGCTCTATGATTATTTTAAACAGCTATTTGCTCAAGTAACAAACCCTCCTATTGATTCAATAAGAGAGGAAATAGTTATGTCGTTAGAATGCTATATAGGGCCCGAAGGTAATTTATTAGATTCTACTGAAGAGCATTGTCAGAGATTAAAATTACCACAGCCAATTTTATCTAATCATGAAATGGAATCTTTGATAAAAATAGACTATAGAGGTTGGAAATCAAGGGTTATAGACATTACTTATTCTAGCAGTGGTGGAAGCACTTCTTCATACATTTCTGCTTTAGATAGGATATGTAAGGAGGCAGAAGAGGCAATAGATCAAGATTATAAAATAATTATTTTATCTGATAGATTAATTTCTAAGGATAGGATTTCACTAAGTAGTTTAGCAGCTTGTGGTGCGGTCCATCACCATTTGGTTAAGAAAGCAAAAAGGACAAGAATAGGTATGGTCCTTGAAACTGGAGAGGCCAGAGAGGTCCATCATCACTGCCTTTTGATTGGTTATGGAGCTGATGCTATCAACCCTTATATAGCTTTTGAATCATTAAATTTAGCTAAAGAAGAGGGATTGGTTGATGAAAGTACTCATCCTGATTATCAAAGTCTTGTTTCTTCCTATATTAAAGGAGTGAACAAGGGAATGTTAAAAGTTATGGCTAAAATGGGTATATCAACACTTCAGTCATATAAGGGTGCACAGATATTTGAGGCGCTAGGATTAGCTGATGATGTTGTAGAGCGTTGTTTTACTGGCACTGCATCTCGTCTTCAAGGCGTTAATTTTTCTATATTAGAAAAAGAATCATTAAGAAGACATCAATTAGGATTTTCTATTACTTCTGAAGCTAGTTTATCAAAGCTGCCAAATCCGGGCGAGTTCCATTGGAGAAGTGCAGGAGAGAAACATTCATGGAATCCAACTGTTATTTCATCGCTTCAAGCGGCAGCCAAAACAGGTAGTAAGGATTCTTATAAAACCTTTTCAGATATGTCAAATGATGAAAATAAGTCTAACTGTACTCTTAGGGGTTTGTTGAGATTTAAGAAAGACGTTCGTTCATCTATTCGATTAGATCAGGTAGAGCCAGCAGCTGAGATAGTAAAGCGTTTTTGTACAGGAGCAATGAGTTTTGGGTCTATTTCTTCAGAATCACACGAGTCTTTAGCGATAGCAATGAATAGGCTTGGAGGAAAAAGCAATACCGGAGAAGGTGGAGAAGATCCTGACCGATTTAAGGAAATGCCTTCGGGTGACTCAAGACGATCATCTATAAAGCAAATCGCTTCTGGAAGGTTTGGAGTTACTGCCTGGTACTTAACCAACGCTGACGAATTACAAATTAAAATGGCTCAAGGAGCAAAACCTGGTGAAGGCGGAGAATTACCAGGAAGAAAGGTAGATGAAGTAATTGCAAAGATTAGATATTCTACACCTGGTGTTGGTTTAATAAGCCCACCCCCGCATCATGATATTTATTCTATAGAAGATCTTGCCCAACTTATTCACGATTTAAAAAATTCTAATCCTAAAGCAAGGATAAGTGTTAAGTTAGTTTCAGAAGTGGGAGTTGGCACAATTGCCGCTGGTGTTGCCAAAGCACATGCAGATCATATATTAATATCTGGAGACTCGGGAGGAACGGGAGCTTCTCCTCTGACAAGTATAAAGCATGCGGGATTGCCTTTAGAACTTGGTATAGCAGAAACTCATCAGACATTAGTTTTAAACAAATTGAGAAGTAGAGTTGTTCTTCAGACAGATGGTGGCCTTAAAACAGGAAGAGATGTAGTTATAGCGGCAATGCTTGGAGCTGAAGAGATGGGCTTTTCAACCGGACCTTTAATTACTCTTGGTTGCATAATGATGCGTAAATGTCATTTAAATACCTGCCCAGTTGGTATAGCAACACAAGATCCAGTTTTAAGAAAAAAGTTTTCTGGTAAGCCTGAATATGTAGTTAATTATTTATTTATGGTAGCTGAAGAGGCTAGAGAAATTATGGCAGATTTAGGTATTTCTAATATAAATGATCTTATAGGTAGGACAGACTTGCTAGAGTCTAGAGATGCCATTGATCACTGGAAGTCAGATGGATTAGATCTTACACCAATTTTAGAGCCTACAAATAGTTCTAATAGAGAAGATAATTATTGTACAGTTAAACAAGAACATGGATTAGAAAAAGCAATTGATAATAAGCTAATTGAATTATCCCAGCCTGCTATCCATCATGGAAGTAAAGTAACACTAGAGATGCCCATTGTTAATACTAATAGAGCAGTTGGTACTATGTTGAGCCACTATGTTGTAAAAACTTGGGGCGAAAGATCTCTTCCAATAAATACAATTAATATTAAGTTTAATGGATCTGCAGGACAAAGTTTTGGAGCATTTTTAGCTAGGGGCATTACTTTAGAGTTAGAAGGTGATAGCAATGATTATGTAGGTAAGGGTCTTTCAGGAGGCAGAGTTATTATTTACCCACCAGAAGAAAGTTCATTTGTAGCCGAAGACAATATATTAATTGGTAATGTTGCTCTTTATGGTGCTACTGCAGGAAGAGCTTTTTTTAGAGGAGTCGCAGCTGAAAGATTCTGTGTTAGAAATAGCGGTGCTAAAGCTGTAGTTGAAGGTGTAGGTGATCATGGTTGTGAGTATATGACTGGAGGGAGAGCAGTAATACTTGGCCCCACTGGTCGAAACTTTGCTGCAGGAATGTCGGGTGGTATCGCGTATGTTTGGGACATTGATGGAAAATTCAAATCTAAATGTAATTTAAATACAGTTGATTTAGATCCTGTTGAGGATGAAAATGATCTAATAGAACTAAGAGAGCTGGTTGAGATGCATAAGCAACTTACTAATTCTGCTCAAGCAGAGAAAGTTTTAGATTTATGGCCAGATGTGCTTTCAGAATTTGTTAAAGTTATGCCTACTGATTATAAAAGGGTTCTTGCTGAAAGAAAGAAGCATGATGAAGAAACTGAGGTTTATATAGATGCTAAAACTCATTCTCCAGTAGGTATTTAGGATACAACATGGGAAAACCAACAGGCTTTAAAGAATATACAAGAAAAGTTGTTCCATATAGGGATCCACTAGAACGTTTAGAGGATTTTAAAGAGATTTATACGAATCCTATTGAGAAAAACCTTAAGCGACAAGGGGCTAGATGCATGGATTGTGGAGTACCTTTTTGTCAATCCCACAATGGGTGCCCTATTGATAATCTGATTCCTGAATGGAATGATTTAGTTTACAAAGGTAGATGGCGAGAGGCTCTAGATAGGCTCCATAAAACTAATAATTTTCCAGAATTTACTGGCAGAACATGTCCTGCTCCTTGCGAAGGTTCTTGTGTTTTGGGTATAACAGATCCTGCAGTTACTATTAAAAATATAGAAAATGCAATAGTTGATAGAGGATTTGAAGAAGGGTGGATTACTCCTGTAAAACCTAAAGTCAAATCTGGTAAAAAGGTAGCAGTAGTTGGATCAGGACCATGTGGTCTTGCAGCTGCAGATCAGCTTAATAGTGCTGGACATTCTGTAGAAGTTTATGAAAGAGAGGATAGGGTTGGCGGATTATTGATGTACGGTATTCCAAATATGAAATTAGATAAGAATATTGTAGAAAGAAGAATTGAGATTTTAAGCAAATCAGGAATTATATTCCATACAAATTCTGATATAGGAAGAACTGTAGATCCAAAAAAAATATTTAACAACTATGATGCTGTTCTTCTGGCTACTGGGTCAACAAGACCAAGAGATCTTTCTGTACCAGGTAGAAACTTAAAAGGTATTCACTTTGCTATGGATTTCCTTACTGCTAATACCAAAAGCCTGATAAATAGCAACCTTAAAGATAAAAAATTTATAAGTGCAAAAGATAAGAAGGTTATTGTTATAGGAGGTGGAGATACTGGAGCTGATTGCATAGGCACCGCTTTAAGACATGGATGCAAAAGTATCATTAATTTAGAATTACTAGATAAACCTCCTGTATCTAGAGCTCCAGATAATCCATGGCCTCTATGGCCAAATATTTTTAGGGTAGACTATTCTCATGAAGAAACTATGGCAAGATTTAATTATGAACCAAGAAATTATAGCGTGGTTACAAAAAAATTTATTGGGGATGAAGATGGTAATTTAAAAGCTATACAAATAGCTTCTGTTAAGTGGTCTTATAAAGATGGGAAGTTTAGCATGTCTGAAATTAAAGGTACTGAGAAAGAGATAGAGGCAGATTTAATTTTTTTATCAATGGGTTTTTTAGGGCCAGAGACATATCTATCGGATAAGCTAGGTATTAAGTATGATGAAAGAGCTAATTATAAATCTGAGCATGGTGAATATAATTCTAATATTCCAGGCTTATTTATTGCTGGAGATTGCAGGAGAGGTCAATCTCTAGTGGTATGGGCTATTAATGAGGGTAGGGGAGCCGCTAGATCTATTGATAATTTCTTAATGGGATCTTCTTATTTACCTGCACCTGGCGTAAGCATGGGCCTAGAATAGTTTTAGGTAATACCTATGTATAAGTATCATTTTGAAAATGGTAATTCTATTGTAGCTCCATATCCAAAAAATTCTGCTTTAGCCTTGTTTGGTCTTGGGTGTTTTTGGGGTCCAGAAAAGACCTTTTGGGAGTTGCCTGGAGTTCATTCAACAGCAGTAGGGTATTCTGGTGGGAGTTCGAGTAATCCCACTTACCATGAAGTCTGTTCAGAATTAACAGGACACGCAGAGGTTGTTTTAGTAATTTTTCTACCTTCTAGGATTTCTTATGAAGAGTTATTGAAAGTTTTTTGGGAATCTCATGATCCTACTCAGGGAATGAAGCAAGGAGCTGATATTGGTACTCAGTACAGATCAATTATCATTACATATAGCAATGAACAATATGATCTAGCGATTCAGTCAAAAATTAAATATTCTAGGCTTCTAAAAAAATCAGGTTGTGGTGAAATAACTACCGAGATTACTAACTATATTAATTTTTACTATGCCGAGGATTACCATCAGCAGTACCTTTCTAAAAATCCTAATGGGTATTGCTCTATGTCTGGAACTGGTATTTCTTATTTATAGAAAGGAACTTCATGCCATCAGATTTTTAAGTTTTTTTAGAGCATTTGATTCAATTTGTCTAATTCTTTCAGCTGATATATTATATTCATCTGCAAGATCATGAAGAGTATCTTTGCTATTTTTGAGCCATCGCCTTGCAACAATATCTTTACTTCTTTCATCTAATTTATCTAGTGCTTTATCTAATTTGTTAGATGAATATTTGTATGAATCTTCAGTTTCTATCAATTCAGCTGGGTCTGAGTTATCACTTGGAATCATTAAAGAAGGAGAGACTTCATCTTCACCTAGCGGAGAAGGGTCAAAAGAGACATCATGTGCAGAAAGTCTCTTTTCCATTTCACTTACCTCTTTTTCAGTAACTCCTAAATCTTTAGCAATTGATTTTGTTTCATCATTAGATAACCATCCTAGGCTACTTTTCGCTTTTCTTAGATTAAAGAAGAGCTTCCTCTGAGCTTTTGTGGTAGCTACTTTAACAAGTTTCCAGTTTTTTAAAACATATTCATGAATTTCTGCTCTAATCCAGTGAACAGCGAATGCAACAAGACGAACTCCTACATTTGGATCAAATCTTTTAACTGCCTTCATTAAACCAACATTTCCTTCTTGAATTAAATCTCCAATAGGAAGTCCATAACCCGAATAACCCTTCGCAATATGGACAACAAATCTAAGGTGAGAAAGGACAAGCTTTTGAGCTGCTTCTAAATCATTCGAGTCTCTGAGCTTATTTGCTAATTGAAGTTCTTCTTCTTGGCTTAGAACTGGAATTCTTCCAGCCGCACTAAAATACTGATCCAGGCTTCCTATAGGAGCACTTAAAACAAGCTCTGCCTCTCTAACTGTAAGTGATTTTTCCAAAACTATGTATCTCTTTGATTAGAATAGCTATTATTTTAGCACTCTCAAGACTAGAGTGCTAAAAAAGAAGAGGTTGTATATTAGTCATTATATTTAGTTTATACAAATCAATTAGTTACGACAAACATAAACTGAATTTGATTTTTCATTTAATGAAGAGAACCCGCAACTGAAGTTCAGTATACTTAACTTATTGATAGATTAGGGTTTAAGAACAATTTATTCTATGTGGAAAAATAAAAACAAAGTTAAGATAATTGGTGGGAAATGGAAATCAAGATTAATCTCATTTCCACTCATTAGGGATATTAGACCTACTCCAAATAGGGTTAGAGAGACACTTTTTAACTGGTTAAGAAATGACATTATTGACGCTCATTGTCTAGATGCTTTTGCTGGTAGTGGATCATTAGGATTTGAGTCTCTTTCTAGAGGTGCTAATGAGGTTTGTTTTATAGATAAGGAAAGAGCTATAGTTAATTCAATTAAAGCCCAATTAGAATTATTTAATGTAAATAGCAAGACCATTTTGGGAGATGCCAAGAAAATTTTAGAACATCAATCTCCAGAGAAATTTAATATTATCTTTTTAGATCCTCCCTATAGTTATAAATTAAAACCAATACTTATGACATTGTCTAAATGGCTTACAAATCCAGGATATGTTTATATAGAAAGGAAGGAAAATGATATGGATGAACTTATTTTTGATTATTATAGAAATAATTCTAATGACTATGAGTTAATAAAATCTGCTATATATGCAAAAGTTGAGTATGGGCTACTAAGGTATGATAAATCTACTTAGTGTTATAATATCTTAAATAATACAAATATTAATTTAAATTATGAAAGAAAAAGCAATGTATCCAGGTAGTTTCGATCCTTTTACTAAAGGACATGAAGATATTGTTAGAAGAATTTCAAATTTTTTTAGTGAGGTTATTATTTCTGTAGTAGATAAGCCTAATAAAAAAATCTTATTTAGCACTAAAGAAAGGGTTGAAATGATAGAGAGTATTTTTGATGATCTTCCTAAGATTAAAGTAATTTCTTACAAGGGTTTAACTGCTTCTTTTGCTAAAAATAATAATATTAGTGTAATGATAAGAGGCATTAGATCTATTTCTGATTATGAATATGAATACGACTTGGCTGCATTAAATAAGCAGATTGCACCCAACATCGAAACAATTTTTTTATCTACATCTGAAAAGTATAAATCTATTTCATCATCCCATGTTAAGGAGTTGGCGCTTTTAGATGGGGATGTATCTAAATTTTTACATCCTACAGTGGCATCAAAGTTAGTAGAAAAATTAGGTCAAATAAATGAGAATTAAAAAATTCTTTTTATTTTATTTTTCTCTACTAGCTTCATCAATATCACTATCTCTTGAGCATTACCCAGAAGAAGCTGCTATAGCTAGTGCACATTCCCTTGCTAGCGAGGCTGGGATAGAAATTTTAAAAAGAGGAGGGAATGCATTTGATGCAGCTATTGCTGTTAGTGCTGTTTTAAGTGTTGTGGAGCCATATGGATCTGGTCTAGGAGGGGGTGGTTTTTTTCTCCTTCATAGATCTAAAGATAATTTACAAGTTATGATAGATGGGAGAGAGGTTGCTCCAATTAGTGCTACAAGGGATATGTATCTTGATGAAGATGGTAACCCCATCCCTAGAGCTTCAAGAGATGGACCTTTATCCTCTGGTATACCAGGTCTCCCGGCCTCATTAGAATATATAGCCAATCATTATGGCAATCTTCCGCTTTCTGTTTCACTAGAACCAGCTATTAGACATGCTGAGAATGGCTTTCCAGCATATTCGACAATGCTAAAACTTTTAGAAAGAAAAATTAATATTATGAATGAAGAAGCCAAAAGAATTTTTATGCCTAATGGTTCAATTCCGAGTGAAGGTGATTTAATTATTCAAAAAGATTTGGCTAATACATTAAAAATTCTTGGAGAAGAAGGCTTTAGTGGTTTTTATAGAGGAGAAGTAGCGAAGAGGTTGGTTGAAGGGGTTAATTCAGCTTCAGGAATTTGGTCACTAGATGATTTAGCTTCTTATCAAATCAAGGAGAGAGAACCAATAATTGGTTATTTTCAAGGAATGCAAGTTATTGCTCCACCACCACCTTCATCTGGAGGGATTGGCTTAATTAATATGTTAAATATCCTTTCAGGTTATCAGATAAATAATTTAGATTCTGTTTCTAGAATTCATCTTATTGTAGAAGCAATGAGAAGAGCTTATAGAGATAGAGCACAATATTTAGGAGATACAGATTTTGTTAATGTACCAATAGATAAGTTAATAGATAAACACTATGCATCTAGTCAAAGAGCTAGTATTAATATAAATAAATCAACACCTAGTAATTTATTACCAGGCATTTCACCTATTGATTATTCAACAGGAGATCAAACTAGTCATTTTTCAATAATTGATAATGATGGCAATATAGTTTCTGCAACCCAGTCAATAAATTTTAGCTACGGTAGCGGATTTATACCTAAAGGAACTGGGGTGATTTTAAATAATGAAATGGATGATTTTTCTATAAAGTTGGGAACGCCAAATGGATATGAGTTGATTGGTAATGAAGCTAATGAGATAGCTCCTGGCAAGAGAATGTTATCAAGCATGACTCCAACTATAATAATTGATGATAGAGGCTTAGCTGTTCTTGGTACTCCAGGAGGTAGTAGGATTATTACGATGGTGTTGCTATCTGCTTTAGCATGGAATCAAGGAGAATCAGCCGAGTCTATTACTTCACTTCCCCGTTTTCACCATCAATTTTTTCCTGATTTAATTCAATATGAGCCTGATGCATTTAGTGATGATGAAATTAAAGCACTAAAAGATAAGGGCCACTCTTTGAGGCCTCTAAATAGCAGTTACGGTAATATGCATGTAGTTACTTGGGATTTTGAGACTGGTGATTTGGATGCTTCATCAGACCCTAGAGGACACGGCGAGCCAAGGTTTTTAGAATCAGTTAATTTGGAATAAAATTTACTAAGAGGTGAAATAAGAAACCACAAATAAAAGCAGTTAACATACAAAGAAATAAGTTAAAAGAAATAAATAATAACCGATGGATCAATTCATATTCTGTAACTCCACCGAAAGGTAAGTTTTTTTTCTTCTCAGTCTCCTTGCTTAATACACCCATTTCATAATAAAAATAAATACCATATAGGGTGATACCACAGGTAGAGCCGATAAAGAAAAATAGATTAGTTGTACTCATGCATAGATTCTAGCAAGAAAAATTATTTTTGGCACTTGTAGCAATAAAAACTCGATCTTTGCCCTAGGATTACCCTTTTAATTTTTGTATTACATTTAACACAAGGCTCATTTTCTCTATTGTAGACTACTAAAGATTGCTGGAAGTAACCCATTTTTCCATTACTATTGGTAAAGTCTCTTATACTAGAGCCTCCTAATTTAATAGCCTTTGATAAAATTGTTTTAATTTCTGTAATAAGCAGGACTAATTTTTTTTTGCTAATTTTGTGAGCAATCTTCCTTGGATTAATGCCAGCATAAAAAAGAGACTCGCTAGCATAAATATTACCTACACCAACAACTACTTTATGATTCATTAATAATTGCTTTATAGTAGATTTGCTTTTTTTACATTTTTTCCACAGGAAATCTATATTAAATTCATCTGAAAGTGGCTCAACACCAAGATTTTTGATTAACCAGAAAGAATTTGGTTCTTTAGAGAAATGGATGCTCCCAAATCTTCTGGGGTCATTAAATGTAAGATATGAGCCAGAACAAAACCTAAATATCACATGGTCATGCTTCAATTTAATTGAATGCTTACTTAAAAATTTTAAACTACCAGACATCCCTAGGTGAATGATTAAAGAGCCATTCTCAAGATTGATTAGAAGGTATTTTCCTCTCCTACTTAAGGAGAGAATTTTTTTATTCCTTAATACAGATTTTATATTTTTTTGAATAGGCCATCTAAGGTTTTCTTGATATATAAAAATATTATCAAAGATCTGATTTATTAGGGAAGGCTCTAGACCTCTTTTGGTTATTTCTACTTCAGGTAGCTCAGGCATATAGAGCTTAAATAGCTACTACTTTATTTTTGTTTCTTTATAAAGAACATGCTTCCTTATCGTAGGATCATATTTTTTTGTCTCCATCTTATCAGGATGCAGCCTTTTGTTCTTTGTAGTTGTGTAGTAATGACCAGTATCAGCTGAAGACATCAATCTAATTTTCTCTCTCATAGTAAATTCCTAATTATTATATTACTTCACCTTTTTCGCGAAGTCGTCTAACTATTTCTGTAGCTCCAAGTTTTTCTATCATTCGGATGCCTTTTCTTGAAACTTTGAGTTTGATGAATTTTTTTTCATCTTCTAGCCAAAAACGCTGGGTATGAAGATTCGGTAAAAAACGTCTACGGGTTTTATTATGGGCATGGGAAACATTATTGCCTGACATAGGTTTTTTACCTGTTATTTGACATACTCTAGACATTTTAAATTACTCTATATTTAAATACGAAGGGTGAAAACTATACATGCTGTTTAGATTTTTATCTAGTTAAACTATTAAAAACTTAGGTTATAATAACAAAAATAGCAATTTAAGCAGATATATGACTATAAATGATAATCAAATGAGTAATGCTAATCCTAAAATAATTCTCGGAGTTACTGGGGGCATAGCTGCCTATAAAAGTCTTGAAATAGTTAAGTTTTTAAGAAAAAAAGGAGCAGATGTTCAAGTTGTTATGACGAAAGGAGCAGAGGAGTTTATTTCGCCAGCAACATTCCAGAGTGTTTCCTCTAGACCAGTTAGAAATAATATTTGGGATGAATCTGCTGAGCAATCTATGGGCCATATTGACCTAGCTAGATGGGCAGATGTAGTTCTTATAGCGCCAGCAACTGCGCATTGTATCGGATCTCTTGCTTCTGGTTTAGCTGCTGATTTGCTTACTACTCTATGTTTAGCTACTGAGGCTCCTATAATAATTGTCCCAGCAATGAATAGAGTAATGTGGTCAAATAAAGCTGTTCAGTCAAATTGTGAATTGCTAAAGAAAAGAGGAATTAACCTTTTTGGGCCGGCTTATGGAGAGCAAGCTTGTGGAGAAATTGGTTATGGCAGAATGATGGAGCCTAATGAAATAGTTGCTGAAGTTTTTAAGCAGCCCATTTTTTTAGATAGAAGGGCTTTAGCTGGCGTCAATATTATGATCACTGCCGGCCCCACGAGGGAGCCAATTGATCCAATAAGATATATTACAAATAGAAGCTCAGGAAAGATGGGATATTCTTTAGCATTATCTGCTAAGGAATCAGGAGCAAAGGTAACAATAGTTAGTGGACCTGTTTCATTAGATACACCGACTGGTGTTAGAAGAATTGATGTAGAAACAGCTGATGAGATGTTTTCTGCAGTTCAAAACGGAATTAAAGAAGTTGATATATTTATAGGATGTGCAGCAGTATCAGATTACCAAGCAGACTCTCCAGCTGCAGAAAAAATTAAGAGAAGTAGTTCTAATATTAGTATTGATCTAACTCGCTCTCCTGATATTTTATATAGCGTTTCAAGCATGGATAAAGGACCTTTTACCGTAGGTTTTGCTGCAGAAACAACTAATGTGATTGCTCATGCAAAAGAAAAAATAATAAAAAAAGGGCTAGATATGATAGCTGCCAATAAGGTTGGAAATAATTATGGATTTGATCAGGAGCTTAATGCTTTATCAGTGATTTATGATGATAAAGTTATAGAATTAGAACAATCTTCAAAACCTATTATAGCAAAGAAATTAATTAAACTGATTGCTGAAAGATATAATGAAAGTAAAATAAATGATTTATTACCAAAAGGAGTATCGAGTAGATAATTTATATTTATGGAAAGTGTAAAATTAAAAATTCTTGATAAGCGTTTAGGAGATTCTATACCTCTTCCAGAGCTTGCTACTTCTGGCTCTGCTGGTGTAGATCTTAGAGCTTGTATTGATGCCCCTATTCAGTTATCTCCAGGTTCATCTGAGCTTATAAATACAGGTTTTGCTATTCATTTAGGTGACCCAAATTTGGCTGCACTTATTCTTCCACGATCTGGTTTGGGACATAAGCATGGAATAGTTCTTGGTAACTTAGTGGGGTTGATAGATTCTGATTATCAGGGAGAGATTTTAATTTCTTGTTGGAATAGGGGGGATAATAGCTTTGAAATATTACCTGGAGAAAGGATAGCTCAGTTAGTTATAGTTCCAGTTATTCAGCCTATATTTGAAATTGTAGATTCATTTGAAGATAGTGATCGTGGATCTGGGGGCTTTGGACATACAGGCAGATCTTAATTATTAATCCCATACTTCTCTTTATAATCTATTATTTTAGAAGTAAATCTCTCAAGTTCTATATTTGATTCAACATGCTGTATAAGATCTGTTAGAGTAATTATTGATCTAACTTTTAAATTAAGCTCTTTCTCAATCTCCTTAACTGCCGAAGTATTTTTATCATTTGCAATTTCTTCACGATCTAAGGCAACTAAAACTCCTACTGGTTCAGCTCCACATGATTTAATTAATTTAACACTTTCTTTAATAGCAGTACCTGCTGTTATAACATCATCAATAATTAGCACCTTACCACTTATAGGAGATCCAACTGATAATCCACCCTCTCCATGATCCTTTGTTTCTTTACGATTATAAGCAAAAGGAATATCAAAATTATGATTCCTTGATAATGCTAATGAAGTGATATTAACAAGTCCTATCCCTTTATATGCTGGACCAAAAAGCATATCAAAATCTATATCTAAATCTATTATTTTAGAGGCGTAACAATCAGCAAGCTTAGATAGTGATGAGCCATGGTAAAACATTCCAGCATTAAAAAAATAGGGGCTTGTTCTACCTGATTTAAGCTTAAAGCTACCAAATTTTAAAGCACCATATTGAAGAGCTGACTTAATTAAATCTTTTTGATATTTTTCCATTTAGCTACTTATTTATTTTTCTACTATAATACATTTTTTTTATATTTTTGTATGATTAAATAAGGGTATTATTTTTTTAAGGTAGCTTATTTTGAAGATAGTTAGTTTTAATGCCAATGGAATACGATCTGCTACAAGAAAGGGTTTTTTTGATTGGTTTGCTAGGCAGCGCGCTGATATTTTATGTATTCAGGAGCTGAAAGCTAAAACTCATCAAATTGATACAAAGCCTTTTATTAGAAATGGATATAGTCGCTATATTTTTGAGGCTGAAAAGCCTGGCTATAGTGGTGTTTGTATATACACCAGAATTAAACCAAAAAAAATTATATATGGTTTAGGGATCGAAGAGTTTGACAAGGAAGGAAGATATATTGAGACAAGATTTAATAATATTTCAGTATCAAGTGTTTATTTCCCTTCAGGATCTTCTGGAGAGGAAAGACAGGCGGCTAAATTTAGATTCTTGGATATTTTTAATTCTCATATTACTTCATTAGCTAAAACACAGCTTTCTTATATTTTTTGTGGGGATTTTAATATTGCGCATAAAAACATTGATCTTAAGAATTGGAGAGGAAATAAGAAAAATTCTGGCTTTCTTCCAGAAGAAAGAGAGTGGATGACTAATATGATAGATAATTTAGGCTATGTAGATGCTTTTAGAAAAGTTAATAATAAATCAGATGAATATACTTGGTGGTCAAATAGAGGAAAAGCTAGAGAAAAAAATGTTGGATGGAGAATCGATTATCAATTAGTTTCGCCAAGATTAGGGAGTAAGATAACTAAAGCTTCAGTTTACAGAAAACAACTTTTCTCTGACCATGCTCCATTAATAATTACTTATGATATTGACTCAAGAAATTTTTAGTTTTCCTTGTTCCAAGGAGCGACTATAAGAAGCAGCATCATTCCTGGCACTGCTGCTAGTGTACATATTATAAAGAATTCAAAATATCCGACAGAGTTTATAATATAGCCAGTACTTGCATTAGCAAATGTTCTAGGTATTACCATAATGCTTGTTAGTAGAGCAAATTGAGTAGCTGTAAAGCTTAAATTTGTTTGTTTTGCCATGAATGCTGTTAATGCAACTGTTCCTAGGCTAACACCTAAGTATTCAAAGCTAACAACCGCAAACAATACTGGAATACTATTTCCTATTTTGGCAAGAATAGCAAAGCCTAGAATTGAAATAATTTGTACTAAACCAAATATCCATAATGCCCTATTTATTGAAAGTTTTAGCATTGCTAGACCTCCGATTATTGTTCCAACAATAGAAGCCCATAATGCTGAAAATTTAGCTACGGTTCCTATTTCAGTGAGAGTAAATCCTAAGTCAATATAAAAAGGAGTGGCTAATGCTGTTGCCATACTGTCACCAAGTTTATATAAAAGCATAAATATAATTATAGCTAAGGCATTTTTAACACCTCCTTTTCTAGAGAAGAACTCAAAAAAAGGTTCTATTATTGCTTCTTTAATTGAACCAGGTGCTATATTTTCTTCAGATGATTCAGGAATACAAAATGTTGTAATTATTCCTACTATCATGAAAGATCCAACAATAGGGTAGACAGTAGACCAAGGTATAAAGTCAGACAGAATTAATGCTAAGGAACCAGGGATAAGTGAGGAAATCCGATATGCATTAATAAAAATAGAATTTCCTATTCCAAGCTCATCATCTTTTAATATTTCTCTTCTATATGCATCTAGCACAATGTCTTGAGTTGCGCTAAAAAAAGAAGTAGCAAAGACTAGCCATATAGCAATTTGAATCTGTATAGAGGGGTTAATTAAGCCAAGAGAGCTTATTGAGGCTAATAACATAAACTGGCTTATAAGTGACCAACCTCTCCTTCTTCCTAGAAAAGGAAGTTTGTAGCGATCAAGAAGAGGCGCCCATATAAATTTCCAAGCATATGGAATCATGACTAAATTAAATAGTCCTATTGTGGCTAAGTCTATCCCTTCACTTCTGAGCCAGGCTGGGACAAGCTGTATAAGGACATATAATGGCATTCCACTAGAGAAGCCTTGAAAAATGCAAATAAGCATTTTTCTATTTAATAAAATCTCTTTCCAGTCTCTAGTATTAGTCAATTTTTTTTCTTATTTTTTTAAATGTCAGTTAAAATCTTAATCTAAGGAAGATACTTAAAAATGACAGATAAAGATACTATAAATCAAGCTATTCATCTTTGCTCCATAGAAGATATCTCAGATTTAGGCTGCAAAGAGTTTATTTGGGATAGTATGGGATGGCCAATGAGTTTTTTTATTATAAGAAGAGGCCTTGATTATTTTTGTTACTTAAATACATGTCCTCATGCTGGTCATCCATTAAATATTCTGCCTGATGATTTTCTAACAGCAGATAAAAATCTTATCATATGTCAATCTCATGGAGCTAAATTTAAGATTAGTGATGGACTATGTGTTTCTGGTCCTTGCTCGGGTTCTATGCTTCGAAAAATGCCTCTTCAAATAGCAAATGGTCAGATATCTATCGAGCTATCAAGCTTACAAAAAACTTTTGAATCCTTAAACTAAATTTCATTTTTTTTGTATTCAATATCTTGTATTTTATAGCCTAGTTTTTCCCCTCTTTTTTCAAATTTAGTTTCTGGCCTATGAGATGGTTGATTAATTTTTAAAAAATTATCATATTGCAACATTAGTTCCTGAATATGTTGAGCATAATTATCCCAGTCAGTAGAGATATGCAAATTCCCATCTTTTTTTAATACCCTTGATACAAGTTTAATAAAATTATGTGTAATTATCCTCCTCTTATGATGTCTCTTTTTTGGCCATGGATCTGGAAAAAAAAGATTAATGCCTGCAATTGTTTCGTCTTCTATCATATCTCTTATAACTTCAATAGCATCTCCATTAATAATCCTGATATTTTCAATTTTTAGTTTTTTTATTGATAGTAATAACTTACCTATGCCAGGTGAATGAACCTCAATTCCTAGGAAATTTTTGTTAGGATTTCTTGTAGATAGATCTATTAATTCTTTTCCATCACCGAAGCCAATATTAATAAAAATAGGAGATTGTTTATTGAAGTATTTTTGTAGATTTATACGTTTTTCTGATTTTTTAATACCGTATAATGGCATCAGCGTCTCAATAGCCTTTTTTTGGCCTTCAGTTATCCTACCCGGTCTCAGGATATAGCTTTTGATTTCCCTAAAAAGTTGTTTATTCATAGATAAATTGTATTTCTAAATTATTATAAATATTAAAAGCTTATTGCTCAAATTAGTCTAGAAGGTTAAAGTTTATATTTATTATAGGTTATTTATTAATTGGATGGCTAAATACATTGAAGATAATAATTAATCCAATTAGGACACCTTTTTTGAGAAGGCTTTTAACTTTTTAGGGAGCAGATGCTAATGCTGGTATTGCGTATAAGGCAATGTGCCTAACTTGGAGATAGATATTTGAAAGTGCCCATATTTATGCAAAAAAATTTACTTTTTAATCTCTTAAAAAAGAAAATAAGATCTAGCACACTAAGAAAAAAGATTAAATCTAGTAGAACTTATTGGCATATAAAACTTTTTCTTAAGAGGATTTCTGGACAAGAAATATGGGAAAGTAGAGATATAGATCTTACGTATGCAGGCCAAGGTTCTGCTGGATGGAATTATTACAAAAAGGAGATCAATGCTGATTCCATTATATATGTCTTTGGTATTGGCGATAATATTGATTTTGAAATAGATTTAATGAAAGAAACGCAATCAAAAGTTTTTGCTTTTGATCCAACTCCTTATTCTATTTCCTGGCTTAAATCTATAGAGATTTCCAAGAAATTTATTTTTCATCCTTGGGCCCTTTCTGGTAGTGATGGATTATTAACTCTTTATCCAAGGATCGATAACAAGGGTAGGAGCTCTAAAGATATGTGGACTTTAGATAAAACACAGTCAGATGGTAAAAACTTTATAGAGGTACCCGCTTATTCAGTCAAAACAATTCTAAAGAAATTAGAACACAGAGGAATAGATCTTCTAAAGCTTGACATAGAAGGAGCTGAATATGAATCAATAAGGTTTATGTTGGATAGTAATATATATCCAAAACAGATACTTGTGGAATTTCATCATAGATTTATTGGTATTGGAAAAACGAAAACAATAGAGTGTATAGAATTATTAAGAAGTTTTGGTTATAAGATTTTTTGTATATCTCAAACAGGAAGGGAATTTAGTTTTATTAGAGGAAATTATAATAATGAATCAATTCGATAAATTTTTGCTCGCTGTTGTAGCGATAGGTTTAATAATAACAATCATCTTGATGTTTATTGGTGTGTCTTAGATTAATTATATTGATGAATAAGCCTTTCACAAATAAAATTTTGACTTGGTATGATGTTAATGGCAGAAAAGACCTTCCTTGGAAAATTAATCCAAGCCCTTACTCAATATGGATTTCTGAAGTTATGTTGCAGCAAACTCAAGTTGTAACGGTTATACCTTATTTTTTAAAATTTATGGATAGATTTCCTTCTATAGATGTACTTGCTAGATCTCAATTAGATGAAGTATTGGGTTATTGGTCAGGTCTAGGTTATTATGCAAGAGCTAGAAATATCTATAGAGCATCAAGAATTTTATATCTAGATAATAAGTCTATCTTTCCTAATTCCTATGATGAGATTATTAAATTGCCAGGTATAGGAAGATCCACAGCTGGAGCAATACTTGCTCTTGCTTATAAAAAAAAATTTAGTATTTTAGATGGTAATGTAAAGAGAGTTCTTTCTAGATATTATAGAGTTAAAGGAACGCTGGAAAAAGCCTCAATACAAAAAAAACTTTGGGATTTATCTGATATAAATACTCCAACAAAGAGTATAGCTAAATATACTCAAGGTATAATGGATTTAGGAGCAACTATTTGTTCCAGATCTAAACCAAAGTGTAATTTATGTCCTTTATCAATTAATTGCCTTGCCCGTATTTATCATGAACAAGATTTATTGCCTAGTAAGAAATTAAGACAAAAAAAGAAAAAGAAGGATATAAATCTTGTTGTTATTATTGATAATGAGAAATCTATCTTATTAGAAAAAAGACAAGAGAGAGGTATTTGGGGAGGTTTATATAGTTTTCCTGAGATACTTGATGGACAGACCTGCACTTCATGGGTAAAAGAAAAGCTTGGAATTAATATAAATAGAATTGACAAGCTTCCACCTATAAGACACTCTTTAACACATTATGACTTATTGATTAAACCAAATAAGATTAAGCTTGATTCAAGATTGCCTGAAACAAAAAATGATGAACAATTGTATTGGCACAAGGTACCAGTTGATAATAATATCGGTATAGCTAAACCAATTTCTAGTTTGATAAATAATTTATAAGGAAATAATTTTATGAGTAGAAAAATACAGTGTGTTCTTTTAGGAGAAGAGCTCGAAGGTCTAGATGAGCCAACTTATCCTGGTGAGTTAGGTAAGAGAATATTTGCTAATGTCTCTAAATTAGCTTGGGATAAATGGTTAGGACACCAGACTATGCTTATTAATGAATATCGTCTCACTCCTATTGATCCTAAAGCAAGGGAATATTTAGAAAAAGAAATGGAAAAGTTTTTTTTCGGTGGAGGATCTGAGTCTCCACCAGAATTTAGTGAAAAAAAATAAATTTATATTTTGTTTTTAATTAGCTCATCAACTACATTTGGGTCAGCAAGTGTTGAGATATCTCCTAAATTCTCATAGTCATCATTAGCAATCTTTCTTAATATTCTTCTCATAATCTTTCCTGAACGAGTTTTAGGAAGTCCTGGAGCCCATTGAATTTTATCAGGAGTAGCTATTGGTCCAATTTCTTTTCTTACCCATTTAATTAATTCTTCTTTGAGAGATTCTGAGGGTTCTAGGCCTGAAACTAATGTAACATAAGCATAAATAGCTTGACCTTTTATTTCATGATTGAAGCCTACAACTGCAGATTCAGCAATTTTTTTATGAGAAACTAATGCACTTTCAACTTCTGCTGATCCTATTCTATGTCCTGAGATATTAATTACATCATCAACTCTCCCAGTGATCCAGTAGTATCCATCTTTATCTCTATATGCCCCATCACCAGAAAAATATTTTCCAGGAAACTGACTAAAATAAGTTTCATAGAATCTTTTATGATCACCATAGACAGTTCTCATTTGGCCAGGCCAGCTATCTAGTAATACCAGATTACCAGAACATTCCCCTTCCAGGATATTTCCTTCGTCGTCTACTATAGCTGGTTGAACACCAAAGAAAGGAAGGGTTGCTGAACCAGGTTTTAAAGATGTAGATCCGGGTAAAGGAGTAATTAATATACCGCCGGTTTCAGTTTGCCACCAGGTATCTACAATAGGACAATTTTTTTCGCCAACAATATCATAATACCACTGCCATGCTTCTGGATTTATTGGTTCACCAACAGTGCCTAGAATTTTTAGACTTTTTCTTGAAGTCTTATTGACTGGTTGATTTCCTTCCCTCATTAATGCTCTGATAGCTGTAGGGGCTGTATAAAATATATTAACTTTATGTTTATCAATTACTTCCCAAAATCGACTCGCAGAAGGATAATTGGGTACGCCTTCAAACATTAGGGTGGTAGCACCATTGGCTAAAGGCCCATAGACGATGTAGCTATGACCGGTAACCCAACCAACATCAGCAGTACACCAATAAATATCTTCATCATGATAGTTAAAGACATATTTATGGGTTATAGAGGCGTAGAGTAAATACCCAGCTGTAGTATGAAGAACACCTTTTGGTTTTCCAGTAGATCCTGATGTGTATAAAATAAAAAGTGGATCTTCAGAACTCATTTTTTCGATTGGACAATTGATTTCTTGAATTTTAAGTAATTCGTGATACCAGTTATCTCTATTACTTTGCCAGTTAATATTGCCAGCTGAATGTTGAACTACTAATACCTTAGTTGGTGGATAATTTTCTGGTAATGCTTCGATAGCATCATCAACATTTTTTTTAAGTGGAATTTTTTTATTACCTCTTACACCTTCATCTGCAGTGATAATAAAGTTAGACTCACAGTCCTCTATTCTTCCTCTAAGAGCTTCTGGGGAAAACCCACCAAATACTACTGAATGTATGGCTCCTATTCTTGCACATGCTAACATTGATATTGTTGCTTCAGGAATCATCGGGAGATATATTGTTACTCTATCGCCCTTTTTTACACCTAAGCTTTTTAATCCATTAGCTAACTTACAGACTTCCTCATAAAGCTCCTGGTATGTTATTTTTTTATCATTATTAGGATTGTCACCTTCCCAGATGATTGCTATTTTTTCAGATTTATTCGCTAGGTGCCTATCTAGACAGTTATAGCATGCATTTATAACGCCATCAGCAAACCAATTAATTTTCAAACTATTCTTTTCATAAGATACATTTTTAATTTCACTATATGGCTGTATCCAAGATAATTCTTTTGCTTTTTCACCCCAGAAAGAGTCTGGATCCCTAATTGATTCTTTATATATAGATTGGTATTTTTCTATATCAAAATAGTTATCCCCTGAAGCAGATTTTTGTGGATGATAGATTTTTTCTTTGCTCATATTATGATAAGTTTATATTATTATTTTTTATATTTCATAGCGGAAAATATACTTTGCATTGAGATCAGAGCAGATAAAGCTCATAATAGTCAACTTTCTATAGAGGCCAGGTAGCTCAGTTGGTAGAGCAGCGGACTGAAAATCCGCGTGTCGGTGGTTCGATCCCGCCCCTGGCCACCACTTAATTTAAAAATCATTTAAGAGCTTATATATACTTTAGCTTACAGAATAAATTGAATTATTACTGAGGTTAAATTAATGGAACTGAAACAAATTGAACAAGCAGCAAAAAGGCTTCACCCAATTATCATAAGGACACCTTTAATTTCTTCTTCGTACCTTGACGATCTCAATCAAGGAAAAATACTACTTAAAGCAGAAAATCTACAACGAACAGGATCATTTAAAATACGTGGTGCTTATAATCTCCTGAGACAGTTGAGCAAGAATGAAAAAAATAATGGTGCCGTTGCGTATTCATCAGGAAACCATGCTCAAGCGGTAGCAGCATCCGGTAAGATCCTGAATATTGAGACAACAATAGTTATGCCAGAGGACACACCTGAAATAAAAATAAAGAATACAAAAATTCTAGGCGGTAATGTTGTTTTTTATGATCGCTATTCTGAGAATAGGGAAGAAATTGCCTATGAGATAGCAAAAAAGAAAGGTGCTTTTTTGATTCCACCTTATGACCATAATGAAATAATTGCAGGTCAAGGAACAGCAGGACTTGAGATTGCAGAGCAGTGCTCGGAATTGAATTATACTCCTGATCAAGTACTGGTATGTTGTAGTGGTGGTGGGCTTACTGCTGGAGTTGCAACTGCAGTAAAAGCGAAATATTCAGAAAGTAAAATATTTGCGGTTGAACCGAGAGAGTTCGATGATACAAGACGTTCATTATTGTCAGGAAATTTAGAAGTCAACAAAAAAGAGTCCAGAACTATTTGTGATGCACTTATGAGTGCGCCACCAGGAAAATTAACTTTTAAGATTAATAGGAAATTACTGACTGATGTTTTATTGGTATCTGATTCAGATGTTAGAGATGCAATCCGATTTGCTTTTAATTACCTGAAACTTGTTATTGAGCCAGGTGGTGCTGCAGCATTAGCAGCCATATTAAATGGCAGCATTAATACTAAGGATAAGACAACTGTTGCTATTTTAACCGGAGGAAATATTGATCCACTCCTTCATTCCTCAATTATATGTGATCATGAAACTGTCTAACGGTTAAAGTGCCTCAAAGTTAATGCGAAACTAATATCTGAAAAAATCCGCGTGTCTTAGGTTCGATCCCGTCGCTGTCCACCATCAAGCACCCTTTAAGGATCTATAGTTGATTTTTTATATAGTTACTTGATATATTTTCTTAATGCAAAAAATATCCTTTCTTGTACTGCTTTTTTTGTTAACCTCTTGTGGAGATGTTGACCCAAATATGCTTAACATAGCTCTAACCGATACTGATACTAAGCAATCTGAAGAACAGGCTAAGGCATTAGCCGCTGCAGCTGCATTACAAGATGCTTCCAATCAAGCCCAACAAATTGCCCTCCAGAAATTTGGTACCGGTCAATTTGGTCAAAGCACTTTTCAATAAAATTAATATGAAAATTTATTTCTCATTGATCTTTTTTTTATTAGTCAGTTCCATCTCTAAAGCAGATGATTATGTTTGGGGTGAGGAATTTAAAGAAGGAGATATTATTTCAGCCGCTACATTTAATCAGATTTTTAATACCCTAGAAACAATCAACAGAAATGTAAAAGATAGTGATCTTGTTGGCACTTGGTCCTGTAATGCTATTACAACGAGAAATACTGATGGATGGACAAATAAAGGAGCATTTTATCAATTAGAAGGTGCTCAAGTTAACTTTACATCATCTGAATCATCCTCAAGTATTGAGTCGCCATACACAATTTCAACATCCGCACCTAGTCCATTTAAAAGAACTTCAGGAGCATTCTCAGGAGTGTATTCTTTATTTAATAATATGATATTTACTAAAATTGATGGCGAAACAGATTCAAGAATTTTTCTTGTTGATATAAAAAGCGAAACTAAAATAGATTTTATATTTCAAGAAACAAGTGCACAGTCTTTTCCGGCAAATTATGCAAGCTATATTAGCTGTAACTCAGCAGTAGCTGTTCCCGCTGCACCTACCGGAACTACAGCCACTAATGCTCAAACTCAGGTGAATGTGACATGGACTGATCAAAGCTTAGATGAAGCTGGCTTTAAAATTTATCGTAGACTATCAACTGAGACAGAAGCCACACAACTCGCTACGGCAGTTACTGCCAGTCCATATGTTGATAGTACTCTAACTGAAGGACAGACAGCTTATTACAGCGTCTCAGCATATAATGCCAATGGCGAGTCAGCTAAATCGAAAACAGTGAGTGCCACCTTAGATAGTATCAAACCAACCGTATCGTCACATAGCCCAATTACCAATCAAGTGGTATCAAGAACAAGTCGAAATATAAGTATTACTTTTTCTGAAAGTGTATTTGTTGTTTGTCCTGATGCTGATCTCGCCGACCGTTGCTTTTCTAATGGGTCTGCAGTTACAAGCGTTGGGAGTAGCGGCAAAACATATGGTTATATTACACAGCCTTCAGGTTCAGCAAGCTTATTAATTTCAGGAAATATCGTTGGATCAGCTGAAGTTTTAAATGCGTCGGACACGATTACTGTCACAGTTCATAAAGAGTGGATTCAGGATGCTAATGGCAATCAAATGGATGCAGATTATACTTATACATTTACTACAGGTTTATAAAATATATTAGATACCTTTATCAGGATTTGTACCAGTTGGAACTGGGATGCCATTTTTAATTAACTTTGGAGATTTACCAATATCTATTAGTTTAGGCCTTTCTTTAAGGTAATTTTTTACACCAGGTAATGATTCAAACGAAGACATAAAATTTAATATATTATTATATTGATCAAAAATTTTTTCATCTATCAGTTTTGCTAATGAAAAATGATGATAAACAGAAAAGTCACAATAGTATGGTTCTTGACCAAAGAAAAATGAACCTTTTGTTAATGCTAACTGACGAGAAAAGTTTTTTAACTTTTTTGGGAAAGAATCTAGAAATTTTTTTTTATATTTTATGTGTGTTTCATCTACCATTAAATTAACTATTGGATTTAATGGAATAAATAATTCATAGCTTTGTTCATGTACTGCATCAACCTCTGCTTTTAAAAGACGGCCTTTAGGCTCTGTATTAGTGTATTTAGAAAGATATCTTATAATGGCCCCACTTTGCCAGATATGTTTTTTTTCATCGATGACTAAAATTGGTAGTTGATTAAAAGGCACATCTTCCTTGGCATCACTCCATGGTTTTCCATAGAAATCCCAGGCCATTTTATAAGAATATTTTATATCAGCGTATCTCATCATCATTTGTGGAGCTTCAGCCAAAGCTCTTAGATTGAAATAAATTAATTGAAATTCTGGTATATTTTTCAAATTATAAAGCTCCTCTTAGGCACCTAGAGGCATAAGGAAAATCATCTGTTACAACATAGTAGTAGATGCCAGAAGGAAACTCTGGAGTAACGCCAGTTCTTCCATTGCATCTATCTAGATCTCCAAGACCCTCGACGTATTCATAATCTTGAGTAAATGATCCTAAAGGGATTGAATTGCCATTATTACTATTGGTAGAAGGCCTACCTGAGTCACCTGAGCCCTTAATTTTCCAACTGGATTTTAATATTTTAATAGAGCTTGAAGAGTTATTAGATTCTGTATATCCGTAGCGTACATAAATAGGAAAACCATCAGCAGCCCAGCCAATTAAAGTCATCGACTCTCCTTTCCCTAATAGAGTAACATATCTTTCTGGCACCCCATGGTAGTGATATTGCCCATTTGGTTGGATATGAGCATTATTCATATCATCACCAAAATTAAAGGCAGTTTGGCCTAGCGCTTCAATATTCCAGTTACCACTCCCCATTGCTAGACTGCAAGAGCCTGAATTATTGCACCTTCCTGCTGTTCCAGGCTCAAATGCCACTCCATTTAGAGCAATCCCTGGTTCTTGTGTAGAAGCCCCATTTGGATTAGAAAGAAGGTTAGGGACTAAAGTTAGTGCTCTAGATATGTTTATTACTCCAAGTGAATTGGGGTTATTAGAATTAGGAAATGTTCCAATTTCATGATTCGGTATTCCATTAGCAGAGAGATTTCTATTTGAGGAGCTACATGACCAAGTATAGTCATATGCAGCATTTACTGATTCATGAGTATTTACTCCGCTATCAGAATAGCTACACATTACATTTGATGTATTATAAGTTGCTAAAACTGTTCCAGAATTATTATTATCTGAATCATTACTAGAACTATTGTTACTAGATTGGGTAGGGCCACTCCCACCACTGCAAGATGCAAAGGATAAAAATATTAGAGTTAAATATATTTTTTTGAATTGCAAAAACATCAACATTAATCCAAAACTGTATGTGTTTATATTATAATTGAAACTTATGAAATCTATTACCTCTAAATTAGCCATTTTTTTATTTTTAATATCTGGATGTTCTTCATTTCAGATATATGAGGGTGAAAGCTCTGATCCTTTTGAGCCTTATAATAGGGCTATTTTTGATTTTAATATCACTATTGATAATCAAATAACAAAGCCTATTGCAGTTGGTTACAGGAATGTAGTTCCAAATATTGTTCAGATCGGTATAAATAATTTTTTTGATAATTTTTCCTCTCCAGTCATTATGGTTAGTAATTTCTTACAATTTAAAATTATTGATTCTGGAATAGATATAAGTAGATTTTTTATTAATTCAACCGTTGGTGTTTTAGGTGTTATTGATATAGCAAGTTACATGGGGCTGGAGCCTCATAATGAAGACTTAGGCCAGACATTAGGAAAATGGGGCATTGATCAGGGACCATACCTGATGATGCCATTATTAGGTCCTTATACAGCAAGAGATTTAGTAGGAAAATTTGCTGAATATCCATTAGAGTTTCCAGACGAGATTTTTGGAGAAGATTATTATAAGTATAGTTTTATAAGTCTTAAGTTTATTGACCAACGGTCGAGATTGCTAGTTGCAGATAGAGAGATGGAAGCAGCTTTTGATCCCTATATTCTTGTTAGAGAAGCTTATTTACAAAGAAGGTTTTTTTTAGTATATGATGGCAATCCACCAGAGATTGAGGAAGAATTTTTAGATGCTTATTCTGAGGAAGAGTTTTTAGATTCAGAATTATAACTACCATCTAATAATGGAAGAATTTCATTAATTTCAGCCATACTATGAATTTGTTTTGGAATATTTTCAAAGATGGCTTTACCAATATTTTCTTTATGAAAAAAACCAATCCATTCGATCAGTAAGCTCAGGCCTGCACTATCTGTCTCTCTTACTTCAGATAGGTCAAATATAGCAGGAGTAGATTCAGACAAAATAGCTCTAAGAGAATTATTATTTTTATCAAAAAATAATTCTTCACCTCTATCTAAAGCATCACTTATAGAATTAAATGTAAGATCTCCAGAAACTTTCCATCTATTTAGTTCAATACCTTCGATTTTAAGACGCTTCTCTATTTTTTCATCCATATCTTAATTTTCTAACCTTTCAATTACTACATCTAGTCCATCTCGTCTTATTTCTGAACCAATTTGGCTTCTTAGATTTCTAACATAAGAAATACCATCTATAGAGATATCATAAACTCGCCATTGAGAGTTACTAAGTCTCAGATCATAGTCAACAGAAACACTTTGCCCCTCGTTTAGTTTAACAGAACCTCTAATAGTGGTTCTATCTTCATCTAAGGAAAGCTCATGTGGATAAAAAGATAATTGATTGCTTTGAAATTCTAATATTCCAAATGCATATCTTTTAACAATATAATTGTAAACAGCAATAGAAAATCTAGCTCTTTGTTCTTGAGTAGCAGTTCTACCATATCTACCCAAAACTAAATAAGCTGCATAATTTCTATCAAAATTAGGCAACAGAATGCTATCAATAAGAGAATAAAGCTCTTCAGAATTCTCTTTATAATATTGTTCTTTTCCTCTTAAGGCATCAAGCGTGATTTTTGCAGTTTGAGTAATTACTTCTGAGGGTGAGATTATTTGAGCAGAGATGTTACAATTTAGTAAAGCAATATATATTAGTACTAAATTAATGAAATTATATTTATAAAATATCAAATTTAATCTCCACCTATAGATAATAGGAATTTTCCAATTAAATCTTCTAAAACTATAGCTGATTGAGTAAATTCAATTTCACTACCTTCAATTAAGGAATCAAATGAACCGCCTGAATTTATTCCAATATATTGTCCACCGAGAAGCCCGGAAGTAAGAATACTTGCATCACTATCAATTGGAATTTGATTATATTTTGAATCAATTTTTAACATAACTATTGCTTCTAGATGTTCTGGATCAAGTGTGATTTCTTCAACTCTACCTATTGTTACCCCAGCCATAGTTACTGGAGCTCTTATTGTTAAGCCTCCAATATCTTCAAAACGAGCTGTGACATCGTAGCCATCATCACTTAAATAAGATTCTATATTTGTTGTTTGAGTTGTTAGAAAAAAAATTGCAGCAAATCCTAACAAAACAAAAAGACCTGTTTGTATTTCTACCGATTTTATTTTTTTCATTAGGTCTCCTCTAAATTATTGCTGAAGTAATCAAATAGTCTAATATTAACACTGCTACTGCAGAACTAACTACAGTTCTTGTTGTTGCGAGCCCAATTCCTTCTGCAGAAGGAGAGCAAGTATAGCCTTCATATACAGCTATTAGACTTGCTGCTATACCAAAAACTATGCTTTTAAAAATACCTTCAGTTATATCAGTTAAGTCAACATTTGAAATAAGCTGTGACCAGAAAACACCTGAATCCACTCCCATTAGATTAATAGCTACTACACATGTTCCAGCTATACCAATAACATTAAATATTGCTGCTAGTAATGGCATCGATAAAATTCCTCCTATAAATCTAGGAACAACTACATAATCAATAGGATCAACTGCCATCATTTCCATAGCTGATAGCTGATCAGTAGTTCTCATTAAACCAATTTCAGAGGCAATTGCTGTTCCAGCACGACCAGAAAATAATAAAGCTGTTACCACAGGACCAAGCTCTTTGAATAGGCCTAAAGCAGAAATAGCTCCCACTGATGTTTCAGCATCAAACTTTGCTAGCGAATCATACCCTTGTAGGCCAAGCACCATTCCAACAAAGAAGGCAGAGACCATTATAATCACTAAGGATAAAGTTCCTGCATTATATATTTGCTTTATAACTAGATCAGTTCTTGTAAAGATAATTCTAGGCAAGGATGAAGAAATATTAATAAAAAAAATTGTTATTTTACCGGCTCTACTAATAGCTAATCCTATTGATAATAGAAGATTAATTATCCATTTATTCATAATTTTTTTCTCGGTTATGCTTCTTTCCAGAGCTTAGAGGATTCATAATTTCCTCTTCAGAATTTTTAACATTTGAAAGCATTTGATCAAAATAATCATTAGCTGGGAAGTGAAAAGGTACTGGCCCATCAGCAATACCATTAATGAACTGTTGAACTAGTGCTGACTTATCAAGATTTATTTGCTGAGGTGTTCCTGATGCAATAATCTCTTTATCTGCAATTATATAAGTCCAATCTGATACTGTTGCCGTCTCAGCAACATCATGAGAGACTATTATACTAGTTATACCTAAAGCATCATTTAAATTTCTTATTAATCTTAATACCACGCCCATTGAAATTGGATCAAGACCATTGAATGGCTCATCATATATTAATAGGCTTGGGTCTAAGGCTATTGCTCTTGCCAGCGCCACTCTTCTTGCCATACCACCTGAAAGTTCTGATGGCATCAATTTATATGCTCCTCTTAAGCCTACTGCATGAAGCTTCATAAAAACAATATGCTTAATTAATTTTTCTGGGAGTTTAGTATTTTCTCTTAGTGGGAAAGCAACATTATCAAATACATTAATATCTGTTAGAAGTGCTCCTTGTTGGAATAGCATACCCATGCCCTTGCGAAGCTCATATAAATTTTTATTTGAAATTTTATTAATATCAAGACCATTAACTACAATATTGCCTTTGTCAGGTTTTAATTGACCTGCAATCAGACGTAAAAGAGTAGTTTTCCCGGTTCCGCTAGGACCCATAATAGCGGTTATCTTTCCTTTAGGAATAGATATATTTATATCATTAAAAATATGATTATTGCCTCTTTTAAAGCTCAGATTTTTAATTTCAACCATATTGTCACTAAATTTCTCTGTCATAAGGAAAATTTTACATAAAAAATCAAAATTATTTCCAATAAATTTTGCACAGCCTTAATATTAGGTTACATTTTACTATGGAAGGCCTTAATAGAATATTTAAAAATAGAATATTATTAGTTCTTTGAGGAAAAGAGATGAAAAATATTGAATTATTTAAGCTAAAAGAGCTTAATATTGTAAAGAGAGGTGATGGAGTAGAGACAACTTTATTAGTTGGTGAGCCTAATTGTGATGGCGCTGCTTTTACTTCAGGCATAACCCGTTTTCCAGCTGAAAAGAAAGTTCCTCTTCACCATCATAATTGTGATGAACAAGTCACTATTTTGGAAGGATTAGCAATTGTTGAGGCTGATGGAATTAAAACTCCACTCAAGCCTTACGATACAACTTATGTAAAAGCAGGCATTCCTCATAGGTTTATTAATATTGGTAAAGAGCCTCTTCTCATTTTATGGATATACAGCAAAAAGAATGTAACACGAACTTTTACAGAAACAGGGGAAACTGTTAAGCACCTATCTTCATCAGATGTGGTATCTAAATAATGTTTTTAACAACTTCAAGCAATTTAAAAGATTTTATATCTCGGTGCTTATCTTCTTGTTCTATCTCTAATAAAGAATCAAAAATTATTTCTGATTTAATGACTGAAGCTGATTTAAGAGGTGCAGATGGGCACGGAATTTTTAGATTACCTCAGTATGTAAAGCGAATAAGGGCAGGAGGGATTAATATCAACCCAAACATAAATATTGCCAAAGACCACGCATCTACTGCTTTAGTTGATGGTGATAATGGAATGGGACATCTTGTAATGCAATATGCTTCTGATTTAGCAGTTAAGAAAGCACTAAATACAGGTATTGGATGGGTAGGTGCTAACAATAGCAACCATGCTGGGCCTGCCTCTCTATATGCGAGCATTCCTATGAGTAGTGATATGATTGGAATTTATATTGCAGTTGGCAGTGCAAATCATTTGCCTCCATGGGGAGGCATAGATATGTTATTGAGTACTAACCCAATAGCTATAGCTATTCCAGCTTTGAACGAAAAACCTATTATTTTAGATATGGCAACAACTGTTGCTGCATATGGGAAGGTTAAAATGGCTGCTGAAAAAGGTGAGAGCATACCTGAAGGTTGGATGATTGATAAATCAGGATATCCAATTACAGATCCTAAGAAATCATCAGAAGGTTTTTTGCTTCCTATTGGTGATTATAAGGGTTATGGTCTTTCGCTAGTGTTTGGGATTTTAGCAGGAACTCTAAATAATGCAGCTTTGGGTAAAGATGTTATTAATTTTAATAGTGACTTTATTACCCCAACAAATACTGGCCAATTAGTTATTGCGATATCAATAGATAGATTTACAGAGATAAACATTTTCAAAAGAAATATTGATAGCATTATTAGATCAATGAAAGGATCTGCAACTTTGCCAGGTATTGATGAAATTAGGCTCCCTGGAGAGGGCAGCTGGAAAATAAGAGAAAATCGTAAGAAAAGTGGAATTCCTATCCATTTAGATTTAAAGAAAAAGTTAGATAAGTTAGCTAAAGAGCTTAAAGTTTTACCGCTATTATCAATTTAGAAGCATTTATAAGAACTTATAAGCATTTAGAAGCAATTAGAGCATTTTAAATACTACTACTACCATTCACCCCTATTCTCCATTGATAACCATGGTTCTTTTAGTGGTAGCGGATCTCCCTTTTGAAGTAATTCAATAGATATATTATCTGGTGACTTTATAAAGGCCATTTTTCCATCTCTTGGAGGCCGATTAATATTAACTCCTTCCTTAGTAAGTTTATCGCATAAGGAATAAATGTTATCTACTTCATAAGCAATATGGCCAAAGTTTCTACCTTCACTATATTTTTCTGCTTCCCAATTATAAGTTAATTCCAGAGGGCAGTCTTCTTGTCCTTCAGGGGCAACAAAAATTAATGAGTATTTAAATTCTGGCCTATCTACTCTTTTTATTTGTTTTAGCCCTAATTTATTACAAAAGAAGTCTAGAGATTCTTCAATATTGGTAATTCTTATCATCGTGTGTAGATATTTCATTATTGCTCCGAAAAAATATTTTAATAAAACCATATATTAGCAATTTTATGAACCTATTACCTTTAAGAAGAAATTTTTACTAAACCATGCGATAATGAAAAAATAAAAATTAAAAAAAAGAAGAGTATACTTATATGCCAAATTTTCAAGGGATTCCAATTATTACATCAGGTTTAAAGTATAGAACAGAGCATGGTTTTAATGCTATTAAAAATGGAATCAAAAAGAAATCAGAAAAAGTAGAGGTAAGCCTGAAAAAGCCTTCTTGGCTAAAGGCTAAGATACCTGGAGGGGAAGGTTTTAGTAAAGTTAAAAAAATAGTAGATAATCATTCATTGTCTACAGTCTGTGAAGAATCATTTTGTCCTAATATTGGTGAGTGCTGGGATAATGGTACAGCAACAATTATGTTAATGGGCTCGGTTTGTACAAGAGCATGTAAATTCTGTGCAGTGGATACAGGAAATCCTAATGGTTGGCTAGATTTAAATGAACCTCAGTTAGCTGCTAAGTCAGTAAAGCTAATGGATTTAAAGTATGTGGTTTTAACTTCTGTAGATAGAGATGATCTTCAAGATGGTGGAGCACAGCATTATGCTAATTGTATTCAATCTATAAAAACTCTCTCGCCTCAAACTACTGTAGAGGCATTAACTCCAGATTTTTCTGGAAGTCTTTCTTCATTAGAAGTTTTGCTAGATTCAGGATTAGAGGTATTTGCTCAAAATGTAGAAACAGTAAAAAGATTGACACATTATGTTAGAGATATAAGAGCTAGCTATGAACAAACTTTAAGTTTGCTTTCAAATGCAAAGAAGATAAAACCAGATGTATTAACTAAAACTAGTTTAATGGTCGGTATAGGGGAAAAAGATTACGAAATAAAACAAACTTTAGAAGATTTAATTGAGGCTAATGTTGATATTGTGACAATTGGACAGTATTTAAGACCTACAATTAATCACCTGCCAGTTGATAGGTATGTTAGCCCAGAAATTTTTCAGCATTATAGAAAATGGGGAATAGATTTAGGATTTTTAGAAATAGTATCGGGACCGCTTGTTAGATCAAGTTATAGAGCAGATAGAGTTTTTGAAAAAAATAATGTAGGTTTATGATTTAATATACAAAGAGAGCATTATGATAGATTTTCTTTCCATTTATGGTATTTTTTTAGCTAAATTAATTACAGTTTTTATATTAGTTGTATTTGGTCTAATTTTAATTATCTCAAGCATGAAAAAGAATCCGAAGTCTGAGGGATTAAAAATAGAGAGCTTAAATAAAAGATATCAGGATCTAGAAGATTCCTTAAGGTTAATAGTCGATGGCTCTGAAAAATTCAAAAAGGATTCTAAGTTAAGGAAAAAGACAGATAAATTATTTTTAAAGAAAGGATCAAAAAAACCAAGAATTTTTGTTTTAGATTTTAAGGGAGATATAAGAGCTTCGGATACTGCTTCGCTAAGAGAAGAGGTATCAGCAATCCTTTCAATTGCTAATAAAAAAGATGAAGTTTTAGTTAGATTAGAGAACCCAGGAGGAACAGTTCATGAGCATGGATTAGCTGCTTCACAATTAATGAGGATTAGAGAAAAGGGGGTACGTTTAGTAATTTCTGTAGATAAGGTTGCTGCAAGTGGAGGCTATTTAATGGCCTGTGTAGCAGACCATATAATAGCGGCTCCATTTGCTATTATTGGTTCAATTGGGGTCATAGCACAGATTCCAAATTTCAATAGATTGCTAGAAGAGAAGGGTATAGATTTTGAGCAAGTTACTGCTGGTAAGCATAAGAGGACTTTAACTATGTTTGGGAAGAATACTGATGCTGCTAGGGAGAAGATAAAGGAAGAATTAGAAGATGTTCATGATTTATTTAAAAATCAGATAGAAGAGTATCGACCTAATATTGATCTCGTCAAGGTTGCTACAGGAGAACATTGGTACGGTATTAGAGCTTTGAATTTAAATTTGATTGATACAATAAAAACAAGCGATGATTATCTTATAGAAAGGTCAAAAAAGAGAGACTTGTATTTAGTATCCTATAAAAGGAAGAGCTCATTAAAGGATCGATTGTTAGGTGATGCAGAAAGTTTATTATCTAGATTTTAATTACAAATAAAAATGATACCTTTAAGTGATGATAATCCAGCTTATTCTAGACCTTATGTAACTCTAATAATTTTATTTATATGTCTATTTATTTTTCTCATACAAATTTCTCTTCATGAAGTTAATGATAGAAATTTTATTTATGCACTAGGCTTTATACCTGCTGTAACTTTCGGACATGCAGAACTTCCTTCCGAGTTAGTGTGGATTCCTTCATCATTGACAATTTTTAGTTCAATGTTTCTTCATGGGGGCTTCTTCCATCTTGCAGGTAATATGCTGTATTTATGGATTTTTGCTGATAATGTTGAAGATCGAATGGGGCATAAAAACTTCTTTATTTTCTATTTTCTTTGCGGGTTTGTTGCTGCTATGACTCAAGCGCTACCAGAAATTGGATCAACTATTCCTATGATTGGGGCTAGTGGAGCTGTTTCAGGTGTTTTAGGAGCATATGTTTTTCTTTACCCTAAGGCTAAAATACTTGTGGTTATCCCTTTTTTTATTTTTTATACTCTAAGACTACCTGCTTTTATTGTTTTAGGAGCTTGGTTTTTAGGTCAACTTATGAGCTCTTTTCAGGTCGATGATGGATCTGGAGGCATAGCTTTCAGAGCTCATATAGGGGGATTTATAGCAGGAATTCTTCTGATTAGATTTTTTGTTAGCAAGAAAATAAAACATAGACATACTGTTTAATTAGAGGGAGTAAATATGACTAGTTTAGCTGATCGTTTATTTAATTTTAAAAAAAATGAGCTTACCTCGGTTCTATATGCTTCGTTATTATATTTTTGTATTTTATGCGGTTATTTTTTTCTAAGACCTGTAAGAGAGGCTATGGGCATTTCAGGAGGAATGGGGCAATTGAGATGGTTATTTATAATTACATCGTTTGTCTCTCTAGGTTTAGTATTAATTTTTAGCGGTATAGTTAGCCAATTGAATAGGAGCAAGTTTATACCTATTGCCTACTCTTTTGTTATTTTCTGCCTCATCTGCTTTTCGGGGCTTTTATTTTATGATGCTAATTCAGGTGGAGGGTTTATTGGGTCTAGTGTTGAAACTATTTTTGCTAGAAATATAGGCTATGTTTTCTTCGTATGGTTAAGCGTCATCAACCTTTTTGTTAATAGTCTTTTTTGGGCCTTTATGGTTGATATTTTTAATGTAGATCAAGGAAAGAGAATATTTGCATTTATTGGAATTGGTGGAACTTTAGGTGCGATTTTTGGTGCTTGGGCAACAGATATATTAAGTAGCATGAGCACTTCTTCATATCTTCCTGTAGTCCTAATGTTAATCGGCGCCTTATTTTTTTTCCTATCAATAATAATTATGAAGAAGTTAGATAAATCAAATAAAGTCTCATCTTATTCTAATATTAATGATGATCATAAAACTAATAATCCAATTGGAGGAAGTTTTTCTGATGGCTTTTATGCAGTATTTTCTTCGCCATATCTACTAGGAATTGCTGCTTATATAGTTCTTATGGCTGTTTCTAATACTATGATCTATTTTACTGTTGCTCAAGGAGTTCTTGATAATAATGATACATTTAGTCAAAGAGTAGAAGGGTTCGCTCAATTTGATATGTTAGCTCAGATAGCTACTCTATTTACTCAGATATTTATAACTACTAGGATTATAAGAAAGATCGGAGTTGGGTGGACTTTATCTATTTTGCCATTAGTTACTATGGCTGGTTTTGTTGTTCTAGCTATTTGGCCCGTTTATGGATTAGTTGCAATATTCCAAGCATTACATAGAGCAACAAGATATGCTATTTCAAGACCAGCTAGAGAAACGCTATTTAGCGTAATTTCTCCTTCTGAAAAATATAAAGCCAAGCCTTTAATTGATGTTTTCCTTTATAGAGGCGGTGACGTAGCTGGAGCGGGAATTGATGGAATGTTAAGATCTTTAGGAGCTTCTTTAACATGGGTAGCTTCTGCCACAGTTCCTTTAGCAATAGCTTGGTGTTTCTTGTCAATTTCTTTGGGTAATGCTCAAAAAAAGAAAAATAAGAAACAATAATTTTTATTTTTTTATGACTAGTAATTTAATCAATATAGATTGGAGCTCTATTGATAATATATTTGTTGATATGGATGGAACCATACTCGATCTAGCTTTTGATAATTTTTTTTGGTTAGAGGCCATTCCAAAAAAATATGCAAATCAAAATAGAATAACTTTGGAAGAATCTAAAGCTATTCTTTTTCCAAACTTTAAATCTAAAGAGGGATATTTAGAATGGTACTCTATTGATTATTGGTCTGAAGAGCTACAGCTAGATATATATTCTATAAAATGGGAGTATAAAAATAGGATCAAGTATTTGCATAGAGCAAAAGATTTTTTAAAAATTTGTAAAGATATGAATAAAAATATTTTTCTAGTAACTAATGCACACCCAAGAACTTTAGAAATTAAAAATCATATGACATCAATTGAATTAATGGTTGATAGATCAATTAGCTCATTTGACTATTCTTTCCCAAAAGAAAATATAGAGTTTTGGAATAGTCTAAATAAAGATACTTATTTTGACCCATCCCGAACAATTTTTATCGATGATAATGAGGCAATGCTAAAATCAGCAAAAAATTTTGGTATTACAAATCTTTTAGGTATAAGAACTCCAGATTCTGGAAAGCCTGCTAATCATATATTGAATTTTAATTCAGTAGATGGCCTCTACGAAATTATAGATAAATACATTTAATTCTTGCAAAATTATGATTTACAGGTTACAAAGTAAATATCTAGTTTAGAAATTTCTCTTTTTTGTTCTCCTTTTATATATTTTGTGAGCTATTTATTAAGGTTTTTCTAAATTTTTTTGATCATAGGCTTGATCAATTCATCATTAGTTTATCCTTTTTAAAAAATGAGTTTTATATGGAGGTAATTTAAGTTGAGTAGTGATCTTATAGTGCATACGACCGATGACAATTTCGATTCAGATGTTATTAAATCTGATAAGCCCGTTCTTATAGATTTTTGGGCGGAATGGTGTGGCCCTTGTAAAATGATTGCCCCACTGCTAGATAATATTGCTGAAGATTATAAAGACCGTCTTAAGGTAGTTAAATTAAATATAGATGAGCATCAGAAGATTGCTCCAAAATATAATGTAAGGAGTATACCTACTCTCTTAATTATTAAAGATGGAGAAGTTGCTGGTCAGCAGATAGGCGCAGTTTCAAAAGCGCAATTAACAAAACTTATAGAAGAAACTATATAAAATTTATATAAGGAGCATACTTGGAAAATTCTAATAAACCTCACTCAAAAGATTATAAATCTCACTCAAAAGATTCAGGCAGGCCACCAAGAGATAAGAAAAAAAGAGGCCCTAGAAGAAAGAGACCTTATAGAGAAGAGTTTCCTGATGATGAAGCTTTTGAGATTATCCCAACAGAAGAACTTGAGTTGACAAAGAAGAATATGAATCTTTCTGAGTTAAAGACTAGGCCTATTGCTGATCTTCTAGAGACAGCGTCAAAAATGGGTATAGAAGGTTTAGCTAGATCAAGAAAACAAGATATTATTTTTTCAATCTTAAAATGCCATGCAAAAAATGGAGAAAATATTTTTGGTGAAGGTGTGCTTGAGATTTTACAGGATGGCTTTGGTTTTCTGAGATCTCCAGATAGCTCCTATTTGGCTGGACCTGATGATATTTATATGTCACCAAGCCAGATAAGAAAATTTAACTTAAGAACTGGTGATACTGTATCAGGTTTGGTAAGGCCACCAAAAGATAATGAGCGATATTTTGCAATGCTTAAAGTTGGACAAATTAATTATGATTCTCCAGATGCCATTAGAGGCAAGGCTCTTTTTGAGAATTTAACACCTCTTTTTCCTAAAGATAAGTTAGGTTTAGAGCAGGGAAATGGGAGCACGGAAGATTTAACAGCTAGAATTATTGACATGGTTTCACCTATAGGAAAAGGTCAGAGAGGTCTAATTGTTTCTCCCCCTAAAGCTGGTAAAACAATGTTGTTACAGAATGTAGCTGCCTCTATAGTTGAGAATCAGCCTGAATGTGAATTGATAGTCTTGCTCATTGATGAGCGACCAGAAGAGGTTACTGAAATGGAAAGGACGGTTAGAGGTGAAGTTGTTTCAAGTACTTTTGATGAGCCGGCAACACGTCATGTTCAGGTAGCAGAAATGGTTATTGCAAAAGCAAAGAGATTAACAGAGCATAAAAAAGATGTAGTAATTTTATTAGATTCGATAACTAGACTCGCTCGAGCATATAATACTGTAGTTCCTTCCTCCGGAAAAGTTCTTACCGGGGGTGTTGATGCTAATGCATTACAAAGGCCAAAAAGATTTTTTGGTGCTGCTAGAAACATAGAAGAGGGAGGCAGCTTAACAATTATTGCTACAGCACTTGTGGATACTGGTTCTAAAATGGATGATATTATTTATGAAGAATTCAAAGGCACTGGTAATTTAGAAGTTCACTTAGATAGAAGGATTGCAGAAAAAAGAGTCTTTCCTGCTATTAATATTAATAAGTCTGGAACAAGAAAGGAAGACTTATTGATTGACGATGAAGAGCTTCAAAAGATTTGGGTTCTAAGGAAAGTATTGCACCCAATGGATGAGATAGCTGCAATTGAGTTTTTACTGAATAAAATGCAAGATTCAAAAACAAATTCAGATTTTTTTGAATCTATGAAGAGATAGTTTGACTAATTACTCTCTCTTTCTATAGCTCTATATCCAATATCATTTCTATAGAAGGAATCTTTCCATTTTATTTTTTTTACTAATCGATAAGCTTTTTTCTGAGCGCTAGATACATTGTCCCCTAAAGTTGTTATACATAGCACTCTTCCACCATTTGTTATTGTCTTACTGTTGCTTATCTTTGTTCCAGCATGAAAAATTTTTGTATCGCTAGTTTGATTCTGGTTTAGCCCAGATATTTCATAGCCAGATTTATATTTTTCAGGATAACCCCCACTAGCCATCACAACACCTAGGGAGCTCATAGGATCCCAAATAGTTTTAGATGTGCCAAGCTTTCCTTCAAACGATTTCATACAAAGTGAAACAATATCTGATTTCATTCTTAAAAGAATTGGCTGGGTTTCTGGATCACCTAAACGGCAATTAAATTCTATTACTTTAGGCTGATCATTACTGATTATAAGGCCCGCATAAAGAAATCCTCTATAATAAATTCCTTCTTTTTGTAGCCCTTGAATAGTAGGTCTCATAATCTCATTCATTATTTTGTTATGAATAGTTTCTGTAATTATAGGTGCAGGAGAATAAGCTCCCATACCTCCTGTATTAGGGCCTAAATCTCCATCATCTCTAGTTTTATGATCTTGTGAGGATGCAAGTGGTAAGATATCCTTGCCATCTACCATTGCTATAAAGCTTGCCTCTTCGCCTCGCAAAAACTCCTCTATAACAATTTTTTTTCCTGCTTCACCAAATTTGCTGCTATTTAGCATTTCCTTAATTACTTTTTCTGCATAAGTTTTTTCATTCGCTATGATAACGCCTTTTCCTGCAGCTAGCCCATCTGCTTTAATTACAGCTGGAAAACCTATTAGATCTAAGAATTTGATAGCTGATTCAGAATCTTGGAAGGATCGATAATTTGCAGTTGGTATATTGTTTTTAAATAAGAGTTCTTTAGTAAAAGTTTTTGATCCTTCAAGACGAGCTGCTTTAGAGTTAGGGCCAAAACAAAGCAATCCCTTTTCTTCGAAATGATCTACTATTCCATCCACTAAAAATTGCTCAGGACCAACAATAGTTAATTGCACATTTTCAGATTTAGCTAAATGAGATAATGATTCTTTATCATAACTTGATAGAGATATATTTCTTACTTTAGGTTCATTGAGTGTTCCAGCATTACCAGGGGCTACCAATACTTTTGATACAAGACTAGATTGAGCAGCTTTCCAAGCAAGGGCATGTTCTCTTCCTCCATTACCTATAATTAGAACATTCATTTTAATGTCTAAAGTGACGCTTATTTGTCAGGATCATAGATATATCATTCTCATTTGCGGCATCTACTACTTCTTGATCTCTTATAGATCCACCTGGTTGGATTATTGATTTGATACCATATTTATCAGCTAAGTCAATCCCATCTCTAAATGGAAAAAAAGCATCTGACGCCAATGAACAATTTTTACAATTAAAGCCCATTTCTTTAGCTTTTTTTACTGCAAGTTTGACGCTATCGATTCTACTCATTTGGCCTGCACCCACACCAATAACTTGTTGATTTTTAACAAGAACTATTGCATTGGATTTTACATATTTAACTATTTTCCACCCAAAAATTAAATCATCTTTCTCTTGTTTTGAAGGCTCTCTGATAGTTGATATAGTTAAATTTATTTTTTCTAGAGGCATAGAATTATCAGCTTCCTGAAGAAGATAGCCGCCACCTAAGGATTTTAAATGTGTATCAGATAAATAAGGTTCTCCTGTCTCTAGAACCCTTATTTTCTTTTTTTTATTTAGTATTTCTATAGCTTTTTTTTCTATTTCAGGTGCAATTATTACTTCTACGAATTGATTATTAATTATTTCTTGAGCCGTATTTGAATCTAGAGGGTTATTGAATGCAATTATCCCTCCAAAAGCAGATATAGCGTCTGAATTATAAGCAAGTTGATATGCACTTAGATTTGATGAGGAAATAGCTGCTCCACATGGATTAGCATGCTTTACAATTACACAACCTATTTGCTCAAAGCTATTTACACATTCAAAAGCAGCTTGTGAGTCAACAAGGTTATTATATGATAGAGAATCTCCTTGAATTTGTTTTTTATAAAATAACATTTCTTTTTCATGTGTGTAGAAAGCTGCCTTCTGGTGAGGATTTTCTCCATATTTTAAATTATTATTTTTTTTAATAGATAAATGTATTTCTTCCGGGTAGTTTTTATCTTTAGTAAAACTATTATTCAAGTAATTGCTAATATTTCCATCATATTTTGCTGTATGGTTAAAGGCCTCTAGTGCTAGTTTTTGTCTAAATTCTATATCATTTCGACCATTTTTAATTTCACTCAAGGTATTTGAATATTGTGAGGGGTTAACTACTACCATAGTCGATTTATAATTTTTAGCTGCTGCTCGAATCATTGTTGGCCCCCCTATATCGATATTCTCAATAATTTCATTTAGAGAAGATTTAGGATCTAAAACTTTTTTCATAAATGGATATAGGTTAACAACAACTAAGTCAATTTTATTGATTTCTAGTTGCTCCAGAATTTTATTATCTTCAGGTTGTCTAGCAAGTATACCGGCGTGAATAGTAGGATGAAGAGTTTTAACTCTACCACCCATAATTTCTGGAAAGTTTGTTTTTTCTGAAATATCTGTTACAGGTATACCTGAATTTTTTAATTCTTTTGATGTTCCCCCTGTAGATATAATTTCAAAAGAGAGGCTAACTAATTGTTTTGCAAAATCTACTATACCGTCTTTATCAGAAACACTGATTAAAGCTAGATATTTATTCTTTTGTTTATTGTTAGTCACTTAATATTATAATGTTTAAGTTTTTTTCTGAGTGTGCCCCTGCTGATTCCAAGGATATCTGCCGCATTACTTTGATTTCCTTCAGAAAATTCCAAAATAGTTTTTAGCATTGGCTTTTCTATTTCTCCAAGAACCAATTGGTATATATTAGCTGGTTTGTAGCCGTTTAGACTATTTAGATATTTTTTTATAGCCTTTTCTGTTTCTATGCTAAGAAATTGCTTATTAATATTTTTACCAGTTTTATTTTTCTTATCTTTTTGTACCACAACGTTCCTCCCAGAACGTATTATCTAGGAATATGATTAATACTCAAAAAGAATAATTAATCTAACTTATGATTAGTCATATTAGATATAAATATATTCATATCCAATAATATCATCAAATAATATCAATAATAAGATTGATTTTTTATTTTTTATCTATTAAGAGGAAGAGCTATTAAGGAGCTGGATATTTTCTATTTAAGCCCAAGTCGTTTTTCTATATAGTGAATATCTGTTCCGCCTTTTTTGAATGCATCATGTTTAAATATCTCCTTATGTAATGGGATATTAGTTTTGATACCATCAATAATAGTCTCATTAAGAGCTGTACTCATTTGAGATAATGCAGATTCTCTATTTTCTGAATGTGATATTATTTTTCCAATCATAGAATCATAATTAGGAGGTACTGAATAGCCACTATAAATATGACTATCTACTCTAACCCCAGGTCCTCCAGGAGCATGCCACATAGATATTTTTCCTGGTGAGGGCATGAATGATTTGGGATCTTCCGCATTTATCCTGCATTCAAAAGCGTGCCCAGTCCAATTAATGTCTTTTTGTTGAAATGAAAGTTTATTGTCAGCAGCAATTAAAATCTGTTCCTTAACAATATCTTTTCCGGTTATCATCTCTGTTATTGGGTGCTCAACTTGAAGCCTAGTATTCATTTCTATGAAGTAGAACTCTCCATTTTCAAATAGGAATTCAAAAGTACCAGCTCCTTGATAGCCAATTTCAATACATGCTTTAATACAAAGTTTACCTATTCTATCTATTTCTTTTCTGCTTATTCCAGGAGCAGGAGCTTCTTCTATAATTTTTTGATGCCTTCTTTGCATAGAACAATCTCTTTCTCCTAGATGAACTACATTACCAAATTTATCAGCTAGAACTTGGATCTCTATATGTCTTGGAGATACTAGAAATTTTTCCATATAGACTTCATCATTTCCAAATGTTGCTAATGCTTCACTTTTAGTTACATCAATTGCTGTATGTAATGAGGCTTCAGTATTAACAACTCTCATTCCTCTGCCCCCACCTCCTTTTGCAGCTTTTATGATAATTGGGTAACCAATTTTTTTAGCTAAGGCAGAATTTTTATTATTATTATTAGTCAGAGATCCTTCAGATCCAGGAACGCATGGAATTCCAGCAGAAAGCATCGCTTTTTTTGCTGATATTTTGTCACCCATCATATTTATTGTTTCAGATTTAGGACCAATGAAAATAAACCCACTTTCTTCTACTCTTTCTGCGAAATCTGAATTTTCTGATAGAAAGCCGTAGCCAGGATGAATAGCAACTGAGTCTGTAACTTCAGCAGCAGCTATAATAGCAGGCATGTTTAGGTAGCTATCTGATGAAGGAGCTTTTCCGATACAGACTGCTTCATCTGCTAAGAGGACATGTTTTAAGTTTTTATCTACTTCGGAATATACAGCAACTGTTTTGATATTCAGTAATTGACATGCCCTAATTATGCGAAGAGCTATTTCTCCACGATTAGCTATTAGTACTTTATCAAGCATCTTTCTATAGTGGTTCAACTATGAATAAAACTTGACCAAACTCAACTGGGCTTCCATTTTCTGCGAGAATACTAACAACCTTACCTTTAGCTTCTGATTCTATCTGATTCATCATTTTCATTGCTTCTATGATACATAAGGTATCTCCAACATTAACATTACTTCCAATACTCACATATGGTTTGCCTCCTGGATTAGGACTTTCATAGAAAACTCCCACCATAGGTGACTTGATCTCTATGCCGGTACTTGCAGATTGATTTTTTGTAGATTGCTGATCAATATTTTGATTTATTTGAATAGTTTCTTGCGACTTATTAGTAGTTTTTTCTTCTAAATCAGATTTTTTAGTTATTCTTATTGACTCTTCACCCTCAGAAATTTCTATTTCAGATAGAGAGGAGCTTTCTAATAACTCTATAAGTTTTTTTACTTTTCTTAAGTCCATTATTGTTTAATCCTAGTTCTATTTTTTTAAGTAACTTTTAGCAGCAACAAGTGCAGCTTCATAGCTAGCCATACCAAATCCAGCAATTGTTCCAATAGCTATATCAGAAAAAAAAGATTTCTTTCTAAAGTCTTCCCTTTTATTAATATTAGAAATATGTACTTCAATGAAAGGTATTTGTATCGCAAGAAGAGCGTCTCTTATGGCAACACTAGTATGGGTAAATGCTGCTGGATTAAATATAATAATGTCGTATTCCTCGTCTTTTGATCTATGAATCGAATCTAAAATTTCATGCTCAGCATTACTTTGGATACAGGTTATATTATCACCAGCCTTATTACAGATTTCTTTGAGTGTTGTCTCTATTTCATCAAGAGTTATGTCGCCGTAGACATCCAGCTCTCTTTTTCCTAATAAATCTAAATTTGGACCATTAATTAGAAGAATTTTAGACATGATTTCTCAAAATATAATATTTTAAAAGATTATATCGTATTTTAACTGAATTTAGAAGAAATTATATTAGATTTAGTTCAAATTCGAAGCTTCTCTTGAATAATGCATCTTTTCTAATCCTGACTTTAAATCTTCAGGCAGCAACTCACCTATATGAGTTTCAGTAATCATACCCTCTTTTGTAATAAAAAAGGTTAATGGAAGGGCAAACACATCAATTCCTAACATCTTTGCAACTCCAATTGCTTCAGATTGACCTATTAAGATTGGATAATTAAAGCCTATATCATTGATAAAGTTTTTTACTGGTTCTAGCCTATCTACCGCTATACCAATAACCTGGGCTGAATCGTTTTGTAATTGGTACTCTTTAAGTAAAGGTATTTCCCTTAAGCAAGGGGCACACCATGTAGCCCAAAAATTAATTATTAGATCTTGGCCTGCCCAATTACTAATTGAAATTCTATTGCCTTCTATATCATTTAGCTCAAAATCTGACATTAATTTTACAGAATTGAAATTATTTTCTGATGATTTATTTTCTAGATAAATGTTTCGATAGCCAAAATATAGAGTTAGTGCAATCACACTCAAGATCATTGGAATTATTGTAGCCCTATTTTTCATTATTTATGTTTCTGTTAAATAGTTTAATCTTTGCATTAGTTGATCTTTAGAAATAAAACCTACAGTTCTTAAGTCACCAGCTTCTTCTCCGTTTTTATTATAAAAAAGAATTGTTGGTGGCCCAAAACTATTCAAGTATTTTAATAATTCTCTATCTGAGTCTGTATTGTCAGTTATATCTATCTGAAGCAACATTACTTCCTGAGATTTTTTGATAATTTCTTCATTAGAGAAAGTGTATCTTTCAATTTCTTTACAGGTAACACACCAGTCAGCAGTTAATTCTAGCATGACTGGCTTATCTATAGTTATTGCATTTTTTATATTTTCTTCTAGCTGTTCAATATTTTTAATAGAATAAAAATCAAGTTCATTTTCTTGGGGTGTATCTATCCTTTTGTTCCAAATTAATTCTGAGGGAAGAAATGGTCTTTGAGAGGATAATAAGAGATTGGCTATTACACTTAAAGAATATAAGCACACAGCTACCCCTAAGAAGAGTCCAGAGTAACTAGAAAATCTTTTTTTATTAATATGTATTTTAGTAAGAAATATTCCTATAGAAAAAATTAATATAGACCATAACATTGTTGTTAAATTATCTGACATTATTCTTTCTAACATCCAAATAGCTAATGCTAAGATTAGGAACCCGAAGCATTTTTTAATGTAGGCCATCCAATATGACGATTTGGGTAAGAGTTTACCAGCTGAGGTTCCAATAATAATTAAAGGCGTTCCCATTCCTAGGCTTAAAAAAAATAGAGAAGTGGAGCCTTTTATCACATCTCCATTTTGGCTTATTACGGCGAGTGTTGCTACTAAGGGAGGAGCTATACATGTAGTTACAATTAAAGCTGATAGGGCTCCTATTAAAAAAGTACCGAACAATGTACCCTTTTTTTGATTATTAACAACATTATTGATATATAGATTTAACTTATTTGGTAAAGTAATTTCAAAAAAATCAAACATACTTAATGCCAGCATTAAGAAACCCAATGAGAATGTAATTATAATCCATGGCTCTTGAAAGGCCGCTTGGAGTTGATATCCTAAAGTGGCAGCAATTGCACCACCTATTGTATATGTAAAGCACATACCCATTACATATGTAGAGGATAGGTAGAAGGCTTCAAAGGTCGAAACATTTTTTTTCTGACCAATAATGATTCCTGAGACGATAGGTATCAGAGGCAAAACGCAAGGAGTAAGGGAAAGAAGAAGGCCAAAACCATAAAAAGTTAATAGAACGATCCAAATGGGACTATTAACTATCATTTGTTTTAATCTATCTTGCTCTGAGATTATTGGTCTTTCATATAGTGGCGTATCAAATGAATATGTACTTGGTATAATTAAATCGATATTTTTTTCTATTGGGGGATAGCAAATACTATCTTTTTTACATCCTTGGTAATTAATTTGAAATGATGCAATAAATTCTTCAGGAGTCACTCTAGAGAAAGGAATCTTGATTTCAGAATAATTATAGTACACTTCAACATTTCCAAAAAATTCATCATAATTAAGAATGGATGGAGAAAAAGATGGATTACCTAATTGGATTTGATTAGCAGATGAAAAAAAGAATTTATCTTTATATAAATAGTAACCTTCTTCAATATTCCAAAAAATAGTTAACTCATTTGCTTGAGTAACTCTTGCCTCCATCACGAATGCTTCTTCTGGATCAAGAATATTATTAGTTGGAGGAGTGAACAAGCTTTGTGAAAATGAAATACTACTCATCACAACAAAAAACAAGGAAAGGGATAAATTTAATTTAATTTTTATTAAATTTCTAGATAGAAACATTTTCTTCTACCCATTTTATATATTCAAGGGACCCATTTGAAATCGGTATTGCGATTACTTCAGGTAATTCATAACTAGACATTTTTTTTATTAACGCCTCAACTTCGACATATTTTTTTTCAAGAGTTTTAATTAGTAACAATGATTCTTGTTCATTATTAATTTTTGATTTCCATAAAAAATAGGAGTTAATTTTATCAAATATATTGACGCACGCAGCAATATTATTCTGAGTAAGCTTCTCTGCTATCATTTTAGCTTCTTCTGGATTAGGACAGGTTGTGATAATAATTAGGGCTTTATTACTCATTTTTTTGATTATCTATTAAATCTTTTTTCTAGTAGGTAGCTAATTTAACAGATTTATTGATTTTTTTTTGAAATTACCCTTGAAATATAAAAGATCATCATTATTATTAGCAGTCTGAGTGGCTGAGTGCTAGTAATATCTCAGCTATTTATTTTATTTTTATATTAATCAATAAGTTATAGAGGGAGACCTAGTAATGAAAATTCGTCCCTTACAAGATCGTGTTGTAATAAGACGCACTGAGGAAGAGCGAACCTCTCCTGGAGGTATTGTTATCCCTGATTCTGCGACTGAAAAGCCAATTAAAGGTGAGGTAGTTGCAGTTGGGAATGGTAAAGCACTTGATAGCGGTTCATTAAGAGCAGTAGACCTAAAGGTTGGAGAAACTGTTTTGTTTGGAAAGTATTCAGGTACAGAGGTAAAAGTTGATGGTGAAGAGCTGTTAGTCATGCGTGAAGAAGACGTTATGGCTGTCATAGAAAAGTAACTCACCGTAGATTTTTTTATTTTTTTAAAAAGTATAGATTTTTGGGAGACTAGTGATTATGTCTAAAGAAGTGAAATTTGCTGATGATGCGCGTCAGCGTATGCTTCAAGGTGTTAATGTTCTTGCTAATGCAGTCAAGGTTACACTTGGGCCGAAAGGTAGGAATGTTGTATTAGAAAAAAGCTTTGGGGCGCCTACAGTTACTAAAGATGGGGTGTCTGTTGCCAAGGAAATTGAATTAGAAGATAAATTTGAAAATATGGGAGTACAAATGGTTAAAGAGGTAGCTTCCCAAACTTCTGATGCGGCAGGAGATGGCACAACAACAGCAACTGTTTTAACCCAAGCTATAGTTAGGGAAGGTTTGAAAATTGTTGCTGCTGGTTTAAATCCTATGGATTTAAAAAGAGGCATAGATAAAGCATCTTTAGCTTTAACTGATGAGCTTCAGAAACTATCACAACCATGTGAAGATGATAAATCAATTGCTCAGGTAGGAACTATCTCAGCAAATTCTGATGATGAGGTAGGAAGTATTATCGCAGAATCAATGGGTAAGGTAGGTAAAGAAGGAGTGATTACTGTTGAAGAGGGATCTGGTTTAGCAAACGAGTTAGATGTTGTTGAGGGTATGCAGTTTGATCGTGGCTACTTATCTCCTTATTTCATTAATGATCAAGCTAGTCAATCAGTGGAATTAGAAAATCCTTATATCTTAATTCACGACAAGAAAATATCAAATATAAGAGATTTATTGCCACTTCTAGAAAGCGTTGCAAAATCGAGTAGACCTTTGCTAATTATTGCTGAAGATGTTGAGGGTGAGGCGCTTGCTACATTAGTAGTTAATAATTTAAGAGGAATTGTTAAAGTAGCTGCCGTTAAAGCTCCAGGTTTTGGTGATAGACGCAAAGCAATGCTTCAAGATATTGCTATTCTTGCTAGTGGTCAGGTTATATCTGAAGAGGTAGGATTGTCGCTTGAGAAAGCTACTCTAGAGGATCTTGGTGAAGCAAAGAAAGTTCAGATTACTAAGGAAAACACAACTGTAATTGATGGAGCTGGAAGTGCAGATGATATTAAATCTAGAGTTGAGCAGATTAATGCTGAGATTGAAGAATCTTCATCAGATTATGATAAGGAAAAACTTCAAGAGAGAGTAGCTAAGCTTGCAGGTGGAGTTGCAGTTATTAAAGTTGGTGCTGCAACAGAAATTGAAATGAAAGAAAAAAAGGCTAGAGTAGAAGATGCACTTCATGCAACAAGGGCTGCCGTAGAAGAAGGTGTAGTTCCTGGTGGAGGCGTAGCATTAGTCAGAGCGTTAAAAGTCCTTGATAAAGTTAAGGGTGATAATGATGATCAGAGCGCAGGTATAAATATCCTTAGAAGAGCAGCTGAAGAACCATTAAGACAGATTGTCTCTAATGCTGGGGAAGAAGCTTCTGTTATTTTGAATGAAGTTGTTAATAGTAAGGGAAACCATGGCTATAATGCAGCTTCAGGAGAATATGGTGATATGGTTGAGTTTGGCATTATAGACCCAACAAAAGTTACTAGGCTTGCTTTACAAAATGCAGCATCTGTAGCTGGCTTGCTTTTAACTACAGAAGCCATGATAGCTGATGCTCCAAAAGATGATGCAGCAGCAGCGCCTGCTATGCCTGATATGGGCGGTATGGGCGGCATGGGCGGTATGGGCGGCATGATGTAGTAAATCAAAGTCTTTTTTATTAGGTAAATTAAAAGCCCCGCTTTACGCGGGGTTTTTTTTATCTGTTCCTAATTAAGAAAGGGTTATAATAAATAAAAGATGGAGAAAAAATGTGACTAAACCAACAGGATCTATTGAAGAGGACTTAATTATAGCAAACTCTAAAAACGAGTATGAGATATGTAATAAAGATTTACCACTTCATTGTCCATTGCCTGGTATGTATTTATGGAATTCCCATCCAAAAGTTTATCTACCAATAGAAGAGAACGGAAAAGCTATGTGCTCTTACTGCGGAGCTACCTTTATTTTAAAAGATTAATAGAACAATTTAGTATGGAATTAATAAAATGATTATTGTTACAGGAGCTGCCGGTTTTATAGGAAGTAATCTAATAAGAGGGATTCGAACATTGAAGGGGTTCGAGAGCCATCCTCCCCAAATTAAAAAAAATATTATAGCTGTCGATGATTTAACTGAAGGTACAAAATTCAATAATTTATCTAATTATGATATCGATGATTATTGGGATAAAGATTTACTTTTAAAAAATATCGAAGAGGATAGAATTAATTTTAAGGTTGATTGTGTCTTTCATCAAGGAGCATGTACTGATACTCAAGAGCGTGATGAGTATTATATGATGGAGAATAATTATCGTTACTCAGTTACGTTGTTTGAGTGGTGTCAGCAGAAAAAAATCCCGTTTATTTATGCATCATCAGCAGCTATTTATGGCTCTAATACTGATTTATCAGAACCTAAGTCAGTTTTTAATGATAAACACAACTCTTATAAACCTCTTAATATCTATGGGCACTCTAAACTTCTTTTTGATAAATATGTATCTAAAAAATTAAGTCTTAGCAAAAAGATTTCACAAGTTGTCGGTCTTAGATATTTTAATGTATATGGACCTGGAGAAAGTCATAAAGGCAATATGGCAAGCGTAATATATCATTTTAATAAACAAGCTCTTAAAGATGGGGAAATACAGTTATTTAAAGGGAGTCATGGCTGGGAAGATGGCGAACATAGGAGAGACTTTGTTTATGTTGAAGATGTTGTTTCAGTAAATCTTTGGTTCTTAATAAATAAAGGTGTATCAGGTATTTATAATGTTGGAACAGGTAATCAATGGTCATTTAATGAGGTAGCTGATGAGATATTTAAATGGCATGGTATAAAGCCAAATAAAAAATATATTTCTTTTCCTGAAGGTTTAGAGTCAACTTATCAGGCGTATACACAGGCCAACATAGATAAATTAAAGGGCATGGGTTATGAGCAAGAATTTAAAAATATTGAGCAGGGAATAAAAAAATATTTAGATTATATTAATGGCCCCAAAAAATCATAAAGAAAAAATATTAATTGTCGGTCCTTCTTGGATTGGAGACATGGTTATGTCTCAATCTTTGTATAATCTACTAAAAACGAATTTAGCAGATTGTGAATTACATGTTTTAGCACCAAAATGGTCGAATTCAATAATAGAAAGAATTCCTGAAGTAACTAAAGTAATCAATCAACCAGTAGGTCATGGCGAATTAAAGTTAGGATTAAGGAGAAAGGTAGCTAAATCTTTAAAAAAAGAGAGATATTCAAGAGCAATAATTATTCCCCATTCTTTTAAGGCAGCCTTGATTCCTTTTTTTGCTAATATTCCAATAAGAACTGGGTTCCTAGGCGAGCTTCGATTTGGTTTAATTAATGATATCTGTAGATTTGATAATTCATTTCCAGATAGCACAATCAATCGGTATATTACCCAAGGATATAAAGTTTTAGATACCATAAATAAGGGCTTTCGAAATCCTATTCTTAGAGTTGACTCTGAAAAACAGAAACTTGTTTTACAGAGACTGGGTCTTGTTGATCAAAAAAAAGTAGTCATTTTAGCACCAGGTGCAGAGTATGGATTAGCTAAAAGATGGCCTATTGAATATTTCAAGGAATTAGCAGAAAGGTTAGATATTGATGGTTATAAGGTTTGGGTTATGGGCTCAGAGAAAGAAAAATATTTAGGTGATACTATTTTACAAGCAAACAAGAAAGGAAATATTATAAACTTATGTGGAAAAACTAGTTTAAGTGAGGTAATAGATCTTCTAAACTATGCAAAAATTGTAGTTACTAATGATTCCGGTTTGATGCATGTTGCATCTGCAGTAAATACTCACATTATTGCCATTTATGGCTCTTCTTCTCCTAGCTTTACACCTCCATTAACAAAGAAAAAAACAATATTATATTTGGATATTGAATGTAGCCCTTGCTTTAAAAGAGAATGTTATTTAAGGCATTTTAAATGTATGAAGAATATTAATGTAAGCCAAGTTTATGAGATTATTGCATCTGGCATAGATTAGTTTTCATATATATCTGCAAACTTTTTAGGCCTATCTCTAAATCTTTTGTAATTCCATACATACTGATCAGGTGAAATTCTTATATATTTCTCTAATTGATTAACTAGTCTCGAAGTATCCTTGATATGATCTTCAGACGGAAAATTATCAAGTTCTGGAAAGATATCTACTATGTAGCCATGATTATCTGATCTCCTTATGAAATAAGGAAGGATTGTTGCTTTGCTAATTTTTGCAATTTTAGTAGTTGCTGTATTTGTTAGAGCAGGCTCACCAAAAAAAGGTATTAGCTCGCTATTACTACCTTTATATACATGATCCGCTAGATAAACAACAACTTCATTATTCTTAAGCGTCTTAAGCATTAATCTAATGTTATTTTTAGGTATTTGATTTTTTGCAAACCTAGTCCTGCCAGATTTAATCATCATATCGACCATTTTATTTTTTTGTGGGTTATACATACAATTACTATTTGGACAAATTTCTTCAAGGATGGCACCTGCTATTTCAAGGCATGTAAAGTGAGCTGTAAAAAGAATAACTCCATTACCCTTATTTAGAGCATTATTAAGATTTTCTATACCATTAACTTTGACTATTTTCTTAACTTTTTTTAAAGATGCAAACCAAGCAATTGATATTTCAAAAAAAGATATCCCTACAGATTCAAAATGCTTATTAATTAAACTCTTTTTATTTTTATCACTTATTTCAGGGAAACAAGTAGAAATATTTTTTCTCACTATATTTAGATGTTTCTTGGCTAGTACCATAATTACTTTTCCTAATATCTTTCCAAATAGTATTTGAAACCTATAAGGAATATAAATAGCTATTTTTAGAAAATACCATATGATCCAAAGATAGATGTATCTAATTCTAAGAAATTCTTTTATTGTTAACTTATATTTCATAATTATTTATTGTATAGATTTGAATACGGTTTAGGACTACCCTTAAATTTTCTATGTATCCAATTATATTGTTCAGGACATTCTTTAATATAGCTTTGTAGCTCATCCATCAAATACTGCGTATCTAAATTAATATTTCCGGTAGGGAAATTTTTTATTGGCTTGCCTATATCTAATATGTAGCCTTTATTATTTGGTAGTCTTTTGCAGAAGTAAGTTAAAACGGCTGCACCACTAATTTTAGCAATTCTGCTAGTAGCTGTATTAGTCATTGTAGGAATACCAAAAAAATTTATAAGACTACTATATTTCTGCTGATAACTTTGGTCTGGCGCATACCAAACAATATAATTGTTTGATAGACTTTTAATCATATCTCTGACATTTTCCTCTGGGTAAAGGTGATCTATAGATCTTTCTCTTCCTTTTGTCATAATTTTATTAAGAAGTTCATTTTTTTGAGATCTATACATAGCAGATATTTTTGGATACACAGACTCCAAAGCCGGAAAGAAAAATTCAAAAGTAGTAAAGTGGCCACAAAAAAGTATTACCCCTTTTCCTTTACTAAGAGCTATTTCTAAATTCTCTTTTCCATTTATTTTTATTAAACTTCTTATCTTTTTCTTTGATCCAAACCATGCCATAGATAATTCAGTTAGAGATATACCTAGACATTCAAAATGTTTTTTTCTAAGATTAATTTTTTCTTCTTGGTTTAATCTAGGAAAGCATATTTTTATATTTGAATCTGCTATTTTTCTTCTTTTTCTAGCAAATATGTGAATAATTTTTCCTAATATTTTTCCTATAGATATTTGAAGATGATGGGGCAATAGTGCTAATAACCTCATCAAGAGATAAAAAATCCATGTAACGAAATATAGAGGTGAAAAAAAATTAAGTATTCTTACATTCATTTTTATTTTAAAATTAAATTATTATACATGCTTATATTTCTGGGCTATATTTTACTAAATAATCACTCAATAAAAAAAATAAATTATTATGTATATTAGTTACTATTATCTTAGAAATCTATTTCTAACTTTATTTATATTTATATATAGTATTGAAGCTGTAGCTGAGAGCATGCCTATTATTCCTAAAGCTGACTATATTTTAGTAATTAAGTCAGAAAGAAAGCTGATACTTTATAGTCAAGATACTGTAATTAAAGAATTTGATATTTCTTTAGGCCTAGCACCAAAAGGCGCTAAGATAAGAGAAGGAGACTTTAGAACTCCAGAAGGAAGGTACTACATTGAGTCTAAGAATCCAGATAGTAATTATTTTTTATCCTTAAAAATTTCATACCCTAACGAAAAGGAAGCTTCTTTTGCTATAAAGAATGGCTATAGCCCAGGGGGTCTTATAATGATTCATGGTCAACCAAATAATTCAGAATTTATTGAAAATGAAGTTAAAAACTGGGATTGGACAGATGGTTGTATAGCAGTTTCTAATAGTGATATGCGTTATATTTGGGAAAGTGTTAATGAATTTATTCCTATTGAGATTAGGCCTTGAAATCTCTTAGGTTTTTTTTAACTTAATTTATAAGAAAAAAGTAGTTAGAATATATGATCAAAATAAATATTATATCATTCTAATTAAAGAGAAAATTATGAAATTTAAGGATAAGAGTAGAAAATCAAATTTACAGGAAAAACTTACACCTGAGCAGTATAGAGTTACACAAGAAGCAGGTACTGAAATGCCATTTACTGGGAAATATAATGAAAATAAAGAAAAAGGAATATATTTTTGTATTTGTTGTGGCGAAAAACTTTTCTCTTCTGAAAGTAAGTTTGATTCAGGCACAGGTTGGCCTAGTTTTACATCTCCTATTTCTAATGAAAATTTAGTTAAAAAAGATGATCATTCAAAGGGCTATTTGAGAGAAGAGGTAGTTTGTTCTAAGTGCGATGCTCATTTAGGACATGTTTTTCCAGATGGTCCAGCGCCAACCAATACACGATATTGTATAAATTCTGCAGCATTAGACTTTTCAAAGGAAGATAAAAATAAATCTTAACCATTATGCTAGATAAATTAAAATCTTTTTTTGATAAATCATTTTCTAAAGAAAGTGAAACAGAATCTAATGAGCGTGAAAATGCATTAAAATTAGCAACAGCAACTCTTTTAATTGAAGTTGTTAGGGCAGATTATGAAGAGGATAAAAATGAAATTGATGAAGTTATTTCTCAATTAAAATCTTTTTTTGATTTATCTGATGAGGAGGCTGAGCTTCTATTGACAGAGGCTAAGGATAATTCTGATCACTCAGTTTCTTTACAAGAATTCACTAGATTATTGCATGAAGAATTGTCAATAGATGAGAAAAACTTAATTATTACTATGTTATGGAAAGTCGCTTTTTCAGATAAAAATCTTGATAAATATGAAGATTATATAGTTAGAAAAATATCAGATCTACTTTATATTCCCCATAGTGAAATGATAAGATTAAGAAACATTGTAAAAAACAATATATAATTAAATAATTATTTCTAAATTACTAGATTAGTATTAGGGATAGCTATAGAGATAGAGTTTAAAATTATTAATGCTAGTATAGGGGAAAAATCAATACCCCCCGTAAGTGGTAAAATTTTTCTGAAGGGTGATAAAAAAGGCTCAATTATTTCAGATAGAAGTGCTATTAATGGATTATAATTAAGCGGTAGCCAGCTAAGCACAGCATGAATAATGATCCCCCAAGTATATAGCGATACTAATGAATTTAAGAATTTTATAATTGAGATAAGGATTAAGTCCGAATAAGGCATTTCCCTAGATACTGAAAATAGCAGAAACCAGAATACGACAGATTGCAGAAAAATCCATATTATTAAAATAGATAGATTAAAGTTTCCAATTCTTGGAATAAACTTAAATGGCCTTGTTATTGGGTCTGTTATATTTATTATTAATTGGGCTATTGGGTTGTAATAGTCTGCTCTAAGCAGCTCTAGAACTAGACGAAATAGCAGCGCCATTAAGTAAAGATCTGTTATTGTTTGAATGATATAAAGTAATGAATTATGCATATCTACAATTCTAATCTATTCTAGCTTGATATAGTAATATCTTTATAGTCTTTTTCCAAAAATTGAACTTCCTATTCTAATTATTGTGCTACCTTCAATTATTGCTTCCTCAAAATCAGAAGACATGCCCATAGATAAGGTATCAAGAGAAAAACCATTTTTAATAATGGTTTTTTTTAACATCCTAAGATCTGAAAAATATTTTTTAGAGCTACCTATTTTTGGTGGAATGCTCATCAGCCCTCTTAGCTTAAGATTTGGCAGGTTATGTATTGTATTGACTAGATTTGCTAAGTCATCTAGTTGATTTAAACCTCCCTTATGAATTTCTTGTCCTTGATTTATTTGTATACATACATTTAAAGGTTGTTTATTTCTTGGACGATATAAACTAAGTCTTTTAGCAATTTTAGATCTATCAATTGTATGTACCCAATCAAAATATTCAGCTATATCTTTAGTTTTATTTGATTGTATTTTTCCTATAAAGTGCCACTTAATGTTAAGTTTCTTTAAATTCTTAATTTTTTCAATTGCTTCTTGACAGAAGCTTTCTCCAAAATTATTTATTCCTAGATTATAAGCTTCATGTATTTCAACCGTTGTCTTTTTTTTACTGACAGCAAGTAGTGTTATCTCATTTTCATTCCTTTGAGATTTTAAAGATGCATTTTTAATCTTAGATTTAATTATAGATATTTTTTTTTCTATTGTGTTCAAAATTATCTTTTTATTTATCTTTAAACATTTCAGAATATACTTCATTGGCCTTAAATACAGGGCCATCAACACATACTCTTTTCATTTCATATCCATTTTTAGTTTTAATTTTAATTGTGCAACCTGCACACCCACCTACACCACAAGCCATAAACTCTTCAACTGCAATTTGACAGGGCAAATTAAATTTTTTAGCTAAAAGGGCTGTTGCTTCTAGCATTGGTTCTGGTCCACAGGATATAATTTGTATATTATTTAACTCTTTATTTGTTTTAGTTTTAAGCCATTTTTCTGCTAATTCAGTAACATAGCCTTTGAAACATCCTTCAATATCAGAATGACTAGCTAGTCTTGATTTAAACCCTAATTTTTTGATGTTATTAATTGTCTTTGTTGTATTATCAGGTATACCATTAATTAATCCATTATCTTTTGATGTTTTAAGAGGGAAGGGAACTTCAGAGCCCATCATCACAAAAACCTCTATATTTTTGTAATTTTTTAAATAATTCGCTAGAAAATATATAGGTGGTATTCCTACGCCTCCACCTATTGCTAATATAGAAGACCTATCTTTTTCTATATTAAAGCCATTCCCAATTGGACCTAGACAGCTTATTATATCTCCAATCTTTTTTTTAGTAAGATGTTCGAGACCGTTACCTATTGGTTTATACAATAAATCAATCCATTGTTGTTTTGGGTTTGTTTCCATAATTGAAAGTGGTCTTCTCATTGGTATTGATGGATCACACGATAAATGAACAAAAGATCCTGGAATTGCAGATTCTGAGCATTTTGGAGCTTCCAATCTTATGATATGTTGACTACCCTTGTGGGAAGTTTGAGAAATAATTTTGGCATCTTCCAGGAAGATTTTTTTATCATTCATCATAGTTAAAAATTATTTTGCATTTGATATATTATCAAATACAAGAGAAAGTATAGACATTCTTATCGCCATACCATTTGTGACTTGTTCTCTAATCACAGAATTATTTCCATCAGCTACAGCATCTTCAATTTCTATGTTTCTATTCATAGGGCCTGGATGCATTAATATTACATCTGGCTTAGCTAATTTTAAAATTTCATTTGTTACACCAAAATTTTTAAAGTATTCTTTTTCATTTGGTATATTAGATTCTTCTTTAAATCGTTCTTTTTGAATTCTTAGGGCCATAATAACATCAGCATTTATTACACCATCTTCTATAGATGTATATTTTTTTGCTGAATTAAAATGATTGTCAGGCATTAGCTCTTCAGGGGCAATAAGTCGAATATCAGTTACATTAAATTTAGATAGAATTTTATATGTAGATCTTGCTACTCTTGAGTGTTTTATATCACCAACAATAGCAACAGAGGTACTACTCAAGTTTTTCTTATACTTTTGTATAGTCATCATATCTAGTAATGCTTGTGTTGGATGAGATGTATCTGATTCTCCTGCGTTAAGCACAGATACTCCTTGACCTACATGCTTTGCTATTTTTTCACTAATCCCAGTTTGTGCATCTCTAATAATGAAAACATTTACATATAGTGATTCTAATGTATGAATTGTATCAATAATATTTTCTCCTTTAATTCTAGAAGAAGTATTAACATCTAGGTTGATTACATCAGCACCCAGTTTTTTAGCTGCAAGCTCGAAAGAAGCTCTAGTTCTTGTGCTCGGCTCAAAGAATAGGTTTGCTACTGTATAGCCAGAAAGGATTTTATTAAAGGATTTATTTTTAAATTCTAATTCTAGATATTCTATTGCTCTATTAATTATATTTTGTAATAGGCTTGGATCTAGATCATCGAGGGATATTAAGTGTATTAAGTTACCTTTTTCACTAACTTGTTTTAGCATCTACACCACCATTTATCTATCATTATACAGTGGAAAAAAATTAATTTAAAGCTAACACCAATAATCCTTACTTTTAGATGAATATTCAATTGCTAATCCTTCATTTAAAATAAGATTTCCTAAATTAATTCCATCAATATATACATCTGCTATTAATCTAAAAAAATTTCCTCTTTCAATATTTCTTAATTCAACTACTATTGCAGATTCTAATAACTTTTTTGTTCTATCTCTTGCTTTAATTGCAATTTTCTTTTCTATTTCACATTGAGCTGATATCTCAGGAGCATCTATATCCTTAATTCTTATTCTAATGTTTTTACCAATTATTGGTGGGTAACTATCTATATCAGCTCTAAAAGTATCCCCATCATAAACACTAATTAATTTATCTATCCTAATAGATCCATATTCAGTATAAGCAATAAAAGGAACAACAATTATTAATAGGACTAAATATTTATCCATACATCATCCATTGTTCTGCAATTAGTCTAGCTGAGTAACCATCAATATCTTGCTTTTTTATTCTTTTCTTTTTTATACCAATTTTTCTATGATCCTTTAGAATACTTTTTGCCTCAACTGAAGTAAATGATTCATCAACAGTATTTACTGGTAATCTGAATCTAATTTCAATATCTTTTTTAAATTTATAACATTTATTAACTATGTTGCTTTTAGATTTTTGTTCTGGAATTCCTATAATTATTTTATCTGGAGACCATTCAGATATAATTTTTTCTATCTTATTCCATGGTATTTTTTTATCATATTCGATAGTTGTTATAGGTGATGCGGTTTTTGTAAATAGATTACCTGAGGCAATACCTATTTTCTTTTCTCCGAAGTCAAAAGCTAAAATTAATTTACAGTCAGATTGGATCATTTATTCAGATTATTTTTAATACCTCATCAAAAAATATTTTGGCAACATCTATATTTGCACCTGCTTTAATTTCTTTTGCTCCTGTAGGGCTAGTTATATTAATTTCAGTGATATACTCCCCAATTACATCTATACCTGCTAAATATATTCCTTTATTGATTAGTAGAGGGCCAATATATGAGCATATTTCTAGTTCTTTTTTAGTTAATTTACTTATTTTCTTTGATGATCCCATAGCTAGATTACCTCTAGTATCACCTTCTTTTGGTATCCTTACTAAAGAATATTTTATTGGCTCACCATTAATTATGATAATTCTTTTATCGCCTTTAGTTATTTCTTTAATATATTTTTGAGCAATCACAAATCGATTATTATTCTTCGTCATAACCTCTATAATTACATTGGTATTTAAATCTTTTTCATCAATTACAAATATTGATTGCCCTCCCATACTATCAAGAGGCTTAATAACTATTTTTTTGTACTGTTTGAGGAAATTTTTAATTTGATTAATATTGTTAGTGATTATATGAGCTGGTGTAAGATCTGGAATCCATGCCGTATATGATTTCTCATTTATGTCTCTAAGTGATTTTGGATTATTAATAACTTTTACGCCATTTTTTTCTGCAAGATCCAATATGTAAGTAGTATAAATATAAGCCATATTAAATGGAGGATCTTTTCTCATTAATAACATATCTAGTTTGGAAAGCTCTTCCTCCCAAGATTTAATACATTCAAAGTATTTTTTTGATCCAGGAAATACTTCTATTTCATAGCCTTTTCCATACGCCAAGCCATTTTTTATATATAATCCATTTTGTTCAAAATATATTATATTTAATGATCTTTTTTTTGCTTCTAAAAGAAGCTCTAGAGTTGTATCTTTTTCTGGATTGATATTATTAATATCATCCATAATTACACCAATATTAATTTTTTTATTGTCCATATATTTTCCAAATGATATGTTAAATAATAATCTCTACAAGTCACCCCATTTATTTTGAATCAGAGAGCAGGCTGATATAGCAGCGGTTTCAACTCTCAACAGTCTTGGTCCTAGCGATATTTTTTGAAATCCAGCCTTGCTTATCAGCTGCAAGTCAATATCACTTAATCCTCCCTCAGGGCCAATTATGACTAAAATGTTTTTAGGAGCCACTTTTAAATTTAAAAAATCTGAAAAATTAATAGATTGTTTTGATGGATGAAGGACAATTTTTGTACTTTTAGGGTTAATTTTTTCTAGGCAGGACTCTAATTTTTGTGGATTATTAATTTTCACGGGGACATGTCTTCCGGACTGCTCACATGCGCCATAGGATATTTTTTCCCAATGTTGCAACCTTTTTTTAGCGCTATCAGCCTGTATTTTTATTATGCTGTATTGGGTAAAAACTGGATAAATATCATAGATACCGAGTTCTGTGGATTTCTGGATAATGTTGTCTATTACTCCTGATCTTGGCAATCCTTGAATTAGAGTAATTTTAATTCCTGGTTCTTTTAATGGTATTAAATTTTTATTTATTTTCAGGGTAGCTTCTTTATGAGCTAATTTTTCTATAATACACTCCTTTTCTTGGCCTTTGCCATTAAATAGATTGACCTTTCTACCTGCATTAAGTCTTAAAACATTTCTTATGTAATGTATGCTTTCAGCATCTAAATTAACAAATTCTCCTTCTAGTTCAGAAGGGATATATAACCTTGGTATGTTTTTTTTCTTTATCTTCATTCAGTTATAATTAATTATAAATTAAAAAATAATATCTTTAATGTTACTTCTATTTTTTTCATTATAAACATAATATGATGCATAAGTTGGATATAGAAATAAAAAATGGCTGGATTGAACATGTTAGGAGAGTTGTTTCTCCTAATTATGATGATAGACCGGATGATTCGAAGCTTGAAATCATTGTTATACATGGAATTAGCTTACCTCCAGGTGATTTTGGTGGAAATGGTATAGACCAACTTTTCACCAATCAGATCAATGAATATGATCATCCATATTATAAGAAAATATCAAACATAAAAGTATCAAGCCATGTTTTAATTAATAGAGAAGGTAGTATTACTCAATATGTATCTTTTCTTAAAAGAGCTTGGCATGCCGGTGAGTCAAGTCATTTAGGTAAGGGAAGTTGTAATGATTATTCTATAGGCATTGAGCTTGAGGGCACAGATGATAATCCTTATGAAGATAAACAATATCTTTGTTTAGCAAAATTAATTAAGTCACTAAAGAAAAATTATGTATCTTTAAATGATGGAGATATTGTTGGCCATTGTGATATAGCACCAGGTAGAAAAACCGATCCTGGAAAAAGCTTTGATTGGCGCTATTTATCATCCTTACTCTAATAAGTTACTATTATTTTTTTAGTTTTGGATTCCAGAATGTTTCTAAATTTCCTTCATCTTTAATAATTGCTCTTGCTAGGACAAATAGCAAGTCAGATAACCTATTAAGATATTTAGGAATGTCTTCACTGATTTTATCATTGCTGTTCTTTATAAGATCCCACGCTCTTCTTTCAGTCCTTCTACATATAGATCTTGCAAGATGGCAATATGCTGTAGAGCTTGTACCCCTTGGCAGAATGAATTCCTTTAGGTGTGGTAATTTATTGTTATAACTATCTAGCTCATTTTCTAATTGAGAAATATCATTACTAGAGATAGCTTTATAATTAGGTTGTGACAATTCGCCCCCGATATCAAAAAGTTGGTGTTGAACTTTATCAAGAGTTTTCTTTATTTTTTCAGATAAATTATCATTAATTAAAATAAGACCTATGGCACTATTAAGCTCATCAATAGCACCTATACATTCAATAATTTTATCAGTTTTGTATAATCTTTCTTTTCCAGAGAGCGAAGTTTTACCTTTATCCCCATTTTTGGTATATATTTTTGTTAGTCTATTTTTCATAATATGCTTAAATTATCAAAGTTATTAATTTTAAAAAAAACTATTTTTTATATTTAAGGTTGCAAATATTCAGATTCCCATTTACTGCATACAAAAGTATTATTTTTAGCTTCTATTTTTCTTTTAAAGCATAATCTTTCATGATATCTATCTTTACCTTCATGCCAGAATTCAATCATACTCATCCAAAATCTAAAACCACCCCAATAACTAGGTCTAGGAATATCTATTTTATTATCTAATTTTTTTGATAATAATTGATCTCTTGATATACCAAAAGCCTCAGCTTTTTTTATTATTTCTTCTTTTAGGCCATCTGGACTTTTTAGAGGCTGGCTCTGCATGCTAGACCATGCATTTAGCTGGCTTAGCCAGGATCTTTGCGAGAAATAATTATTACTTTCTGTATCAGGCGAGCGGATTGCGTTACCTTCTATTCTTATTTGTCTTCCTAGTTGATCCCAATGAAATATGCCTGCTACTGAATTATTAATATTTAATTGTTGAGACTTTCTGGATAAATAGTTTGTATAGAATGTAATATAGTCTAACTTACTAGATAGATTTTTAACTAGAACCATTCTTGATGAAACAGTGTTATTATTGCCTACCGTAGATAGGCTCATAGCATTAGGATGACGTTGAATTTTCTGATCAATAGCTTCATTAAACCATTTTTCGAGTAGTTGTAATGGATTGTCAGATTTATCAAAAATTGGTCTATTTTTATTCAAAAGATTTATTTTTATTCATTATTTGGTAGCATTTATCATAGATCAATAATACTCTAAATTATATTATCTGTCAGACTTTGATAACTTTTTGAAATTAAAAATAGGTGCTTTGCAAAACTAATTTATTAAGGAGGCTAACATTATGAGTCTAGATCAACTAAGGAATAGATTGACTATAGTTGATAAAGAGCTGATTGAGTTAATATCTGAGAGGCAAAAAATAGTAAGTGAAGTAAGTGCTTATAAAATTAAAACTGGAATTGCTATTAGAGATTATGGTAGAGAATCTAAAATACTGAAAAGTGTAGAAAAACAATCAATTAGCTTAGGTCTTGATCCAACTCTAGCCAAAGAGATAATGAAATTATTAATAAGCGCTTCACTTCAGCAGCAAGAAAAGTCAAAAGTTTCAGCTAATAGCGATGGAGAAGGAAAGCGCGCTCTAATTATTGGCGGTGCCGGTAAAATGGGTTTTTGGATGGCCGATTTTTTAAACTCTCAAAATTTTTTAGTTGAGATTGCTGATAATAGTAATACTGAAACAATTTATCCAAAAATAGATTGGTTAAATGATAATATTGAACATGATGTAATAGTAGTTGCTACTCCTATAAAATCAACAGTAAATGTTTTAACTACTTTGGCAAAAAAGAAGCCAAAAGGTTTAATATTTGATATAGGTTCATTAAAAACACCCTTGAAACAGGGTATTAATGATTTAATAGACTCTGGATGTAAAGCAACTTCTATACACCCGATGTTTGGACCTGATACACAGTTATTATCTGGTCGCCATATCATCTTCGTAGATTTGGGAAATGATGCTGCAACTAAAGAAGCGAAGAAAATATTTTCATCTACAATGGTAGAGAAAGTAAGCATGAGCCTCGATCAGCATGATCAAGCTATCAGTTATATATTAGGTTTATCTCACGCTATTAATATTATTTTTTTTACAGCATTAGCTAATAGCGATGAGAAAATTAAAAATTTAATTAAGATATCTAGTACAACATTCGATTCTCAGCTGAATGTAGCTTCTTCTGTTGCTCAAGAAAGCCCAGATCTTTATTATGAAATTCAAGCTTTGAATAAGTATACTAGTTTATCTTTAGATAGTTTAATCAGCTCTGCTAATAATTTGAAGGAATTAATAAATAGTAAGAATAAGGATGGTTTTATAGAAATGATGGAAATAGGAAGAAATTATTTATCTTCCAAGTAATTTATATATTTATTAAATTATGGACCAGATAGATGAAAAAGGCTTTCGTCTTAATGTGGGCATTATCTTATTGAATGATGAAAAAAAAGTTTTTCTAGCATCAAGAGTAGGAGCTAATACTTGGCAGTTGCCACAAGGAGGAATCAATAAGGGTGAGAGCTTTAAAGCAGCAATGTATAGAGAGCTTTTTGAAGAGGTTGGCTTAACAGCAGATAATGTTGAAATAATAGCAAGCACTAAAGATTGGCTTTCTTATAAATTTCCTAAAAAATATATAAAATATAACCAAAATCCATTATGTATTGGACAAAAACAAAGGTGGTTTTTATTGAAGTTGTTAGTTGAGGATAGTTTTATAGATTTAAATACTCAAAAAACACCAGAATTTGATGACTATTGTTGGGTTAATTATTGGGATTCAAAAGATATGGTGATCAATTTTAAGAAAAAGGTTTATAATAGAGCTCTTAAAGAGTTATATAGTTTTATTGGCTAATTAATCTAAAAAGGAGTTTTTTGTTGTCAAAAGAAATAAGTGCTCTTAACTTTACTGAAGCTGCTGCAACAAAAGTAAGCAAGCTCATCAGCGAAGAAGGGAATCCCGAGCTTAAATTGCGAGTATATATTAGTGGCGGTGGCTGTTCTGGTTTTCAGTATGGTTTTACTTTTGATGAGTCTTTTCAAGATGGAGATACAGAAATAATCAAAAAGGGAGTTTCATTACTTATTGATCCAATGAGTGTTCAATACTTAAAGGGAGCTGAAATTGATTATAAAGAGGATCTATCAGGTTCACAGTTCATAATTAAAAATCCAAATGCCTCTACAACATGTGGTTGTGGCTCTTCTTTTTCAGTTTGATTTTTACTTAGAATAAATAGATCCTAAAATAGTTTCTTTTTTAGCGCCTGTAACTGATGGAACATTGCTAGGTATTTTGTCAACTCTTTGTTTAGCTAGCCATGCAAAAGCAATTGATTCAAGCAGGTTTGGATCTAATCCAAATGATTGACTAGAATATATATCAAAATTATTTAGGCGATTTTTTAATTGATTGACTAAAAAAATATTTGATACACCGCCACCACAAAGAATAATTTTGCATGGTTCTGATAAAAATCTTTCAATAGAATCTGATATTGTATCAACTGTTAGTTGTGTTAGTGTTCTCAAAATATCTTTATCTTCTAGTTTAATTTTTATTTCATCTAGCTTACTATTCAGCCAGTTTAGGTTAAAGTACTCTGTACCTGTTGATTTTGGAGGATCCTTAGAGAAATAACTATCTGAGGTTAGTTCATTAAGAAGCAAATTTGATATATTTCCATTTTTTGCCATTCTTCCATCTTCGTCGTATGGTATACCCCAAATTTTTTTAGACCAGCAGTCTATGAGCGTATTAGCTGGACCAGTATCAAATCCAACTAATTTTTTTCCAGGCTCAAGTATTGTTATATTTGCAATTCCTCCTAAATTTAGAATAACTCTTGTCTCTTTGCTATTGCCAAAATACCATTTATGAAAGCCTGGAGTTAAGGGGGCTCCTTCTCCGTTTAATGCCATATCAGCTCGACGAAAGTCAGAAGCTACATCTATTTTAGTTTCTTTGCAGATAATATTAGGATCACCTATTTGCATAGTAAAAGGCTCTGGATTTGATGGCTTGTGATAAATTGTTAATCCTGAAAATCCAATTGCTAATATGTTCTTACTATCGAGAGATAATTCAGTGAGATAATCTTTTATGCATTTGGAAAAAAAAAATCCTAAAGATTTATCTATGCTTCCTAGTGATTCTAGAGATAAGGCATGATTTCTAAGTTCAAAAAGCTTCTTGCTTAAATTTTTTGGGAAGGGATATGTTTTCCCTTGGTAGGAGCATAGCTTATTTTTTTCAAATTCTACGATGGATATATCAGCACCGTCTAGGCTAGTTCCTGACATAACACCAATATAAATTTGCGACATTTTTTGGTATTCCCTATTAATTAGGTTATACCTTTTTCGACTCTTCTAATTAAATCGATATGTTGCCAAAATATCGAAGAGCTTCTTGTAAAATCATCAAAATTTTCTTGATTTATTGGATTTGCTAGAGGTAGATCCACAGTACGAGGATTTCTATGGATACCATTAATGCGATACTCATAATGAAGATGAGGACCAGTTGTTAGTCCTGATTGACCAACATAGCCAATTGTCTGCCCTTGGGTCACTCTACTACCTTGCTTTATGTTTGCAAAACGAGAAAGGTGTGCATACAGAGTAGTAATATTTGATCCATGTTGAAGCACTATCGTATTTCCATAGCCTCCATTGTCTCCTATCGACTTAACAACACCATCGCCTGCTGCCATTACTGGGGTGCCTGAGGGTGCTGCATAATCTACGCCTTTATGCGCTCTTATTGTATTTAGCACAGGATGACGCCTATTTAAATTAAAGCTAGAACTTATTCGAGTAAAATCAACTGGAGCACGAATAAATGCTTTTCTGACGCTTCTTCCTTCGGGCATATAGTAATCTGTGAAATTTTGATTATTTGTGTATCTTGCTGCCCTGAAAATTTCACCTTGATTAATAAATTCAGTAGCTAATATTTCACCAGTTCTTATTTTTTCACCCTCATACCAATATTCTTCATAGATAACAGTGAACTCATCACCAATTCTTACATCTTGAATAAAATCAATATCCCACTGGAAAATTCCAGCCATATTCATTATTACAGTATCGGAAATGCCAGCATCCTTACCGGCTTCAAATAATGAAGATTCAATGACGCCATACGCATAATTTTTTCTAATTTCTATCTCTCTTTCTAATATTTCAGATTCAAAACCAGTGCTTGTA
>JAYZFC010000008.1:0-123513 GCA_036337035.1 Pseudomonadota bacterium
ATCTGTTTTTTTTGAGTTGAATTCCTTATAAATACTGGTGGAATCCGTACTTTGTCGCCTTCTTTTAATCTGTAGCTAGGCCTAACTCTTGAGCTATTGACCCGGACTTGGCCTGATCTTATTAAATGATATATATGGCTTCTAGGTATTTTCTTTAGCCTACTAAGCAAGTAGTTATCCAACCTTTGGTCACTAAAAGCGGTATCTATAAGCTCATAATTAGTTGATTTATAAGTTGAATTATTCATATTTATAAAAAAAAGAGAAGTTGTTAATTCAGTAGTCCCACTGTATGCTATAGTATAAGAAATAAATTAAGTATTTATTTTTGGTTTTTTTTAAAAAGTAGAGAATATATTGCTGCTTTTAAAGATTTTTTATTAATCGGTTGATAAATTAAAATACAATACAGCTGATTTTTGTAAGGGAATTAATTACCTAAATATTAAAAAATAATCTATTGGATTCGAAATTAACTTAATAATGTTCATATATTTTTTACAGAATAATCTATCTAGCTATTATACCTTACAATTATCATTGGATAATGTATTTATAAAATCCACCGCTAAAGGATTTATATACAATGAAAAGAATGATAATAAATGCAGCCCAAAAAGAGGAGCTGCGAGTTGCTTTAGTAGATGGTCAAAAACTTTTTGACCTAAATATTGAGCTACCCTCAAAAGAGCAAAAAAAGTCTAACATATACAAAGGAAAAATCTCTCGAATTGAGCCTAGCTTGGATGCTGTTTTTGTTGATTATGGACAAGATCGTCATGGATTTCTCCCTTTCAAAGAAATATCACCAGAATACTTTTCAAAACCAGTTCCAGATGGTGAACGGCCTCAAATTAAAGAAGTTCTAAGTGAAGGCCAGCAGATTGTTGTACAGGTTGAAAAAGATGAGAGAGGTAATAAAGGAGCTGCGCTAACTACATATATCAGCCTTGCTGGTAGGTTTCTTGTGTTGATGCCTAATAATCCAAAAGCAAGCGGAGTATCAAGAAGAATTAGTGGGACAGATAGGGATATTGTTTTAGGCTCACTAAAAGAATTAAACTGTCCTGATAATATGGGATGTATAGTTAGAACAGCCGGTGTTGGAAGAGATGTTAATGAGCTTAAATGGGACTTTGATTACTTAAATAGTATCTGGGAATCAATAAAAAAAGAAGCAGTCAGTAAGCCAGCAACTTTCTTAATATACCAAGAAAGTAATACAATAGTTAGAGCAATACGAGACTATCTCTCTAATGATATTGGCGAGATTCTGATTGAAGGAAAGAGTACATTTAATGAAGCTTACAAATTTATGAGTCAGATTATGCCTCATAATCTGAAAAAATTAAAAGAATACGATGATCAAGCAGTACCTCTCTTTACAAGATATCAAGTAGAATCTCAGATAGAATCAGCATTTTCTCATTCCGTCTCACTACCCTCAGGAGGTAGCATAGTAATAGATCATAATGAGGCATTAACAGCTATTGATATTAACTCATCTAAATCAACAAAAGGTGGTGATATTGAAGATACAGCACTTAATACAAATTTAGAAGCTGCAGCAGAAATAGCTAGACAATTAAGAATTAGAGATCTAGGTGGCCTCGTTGTTATTGATTTTATTGATATGCTTTCTCATGCAAGCCAAAGAGATGTTGTAAGCAAGCTAAAAGAAGAAGTAAATGCCGATAAGGCTAGAATACAAATTGGTAGAATATCAAAGTTTGGTCTACTAGAGATGTCTAGACAAAGAATTAGACCTTCGCTTGATGAATCAATGCAATCCGTATGCCCTAGATGTAATGGAATAGGAAGAATAAGAGGAACAGAATCTTTAGCCTTAGCTATATTAAGATTAGTTAGTGAGGAATCAAGGAAAGATCATACTGCAAAAGTAGTTGCTAATATCCCTATAGATGTCTGTAACTATATATTAAATGAAAAAAGACAATGGGTAGAATCAATCCAAGAAGAAAATAAAGTTAATATTATAATTGTTGGTAATAAGCAACTTGAGTCTCCTAATTATGTTATTAAGAGAATCAAAGATAGTGAAATTGATCTACCGGAAAATCAAACTCCTAGTCATAAGCAGCTAGAAGATATTGCTTTAAATGAAGAATTTTCATTTAAAAATAATAACAAACCATTTGAACAACCAGCTTTATCAAATATATTACCTAATAAGCCAGCTCCTAAACCTAAATCAAAAAAATCAATAATTATAAAAATAATAGAATGGATTTTTCCTAGAAGAAAAAAACAAAAAAAGAGATATAGGAAAAAATATTCAAAAAATAAGAATAGGAATAGGTATAGCTCTAAATACAAAAAAGATAGGAAATCTGATCATCAAAATAATCAGAGCTCTAAAAAGAAAAAAAATAAAAGATTTAAAAAGAAAAGCAGCATGAACAATGAAGAGGTTAATTCTTCATAGACAAATAAATCTCTCTTGCCTTGAGAAGATCCTCATGGGTATCAACGCTAATAGGTGCTTCTTTTAAAGACTCTTCTGCTACGATATCTATGCCAAGCCATAAAGCTCTTAACTGCTCAAGTTTTTCTATTTCTTCTATGGGTGCCTTAGCAGAGCTTGCAATTTTTTTAATTGCTTTTACAGTATAAGCATACAAACCTATATGTTTTTTTATATGTTTAAAATTAGCACTAGCATCCCTAAAGAATGGTATAGGAGCTCTACTAAAATACATTGCTCTATCATCTCTAGATAAAATTACTTTAGCTACATCTTTATTAGTCCATTCATTAAAGTCTTTTATCTTGGTATATAAGGTTGACATCATAAATTCTGGCCTATCAATTAATATATTTGCAACTTGATCAATTAAATTAGCTGGCATTAAAGGCTCATCTCCTTGCAAATTAACTACTATTTGATTATCACTCCATGATTTTTTTTCAGCTATTTCAAAAATTCTATCAGTTCCACACGTATGTTTACCTGAAGTAAGCTCTGCCTTAATGTTATATTTACTACAAACATCAACAATACGTTCATCATCTGTAGCAATTATTATTTCAAGGGCACTACTCATATTAGCAATCTCAAAAACTCTTACTATCATTGGCTTGCCGCATATATCAATAAGTGGCTTGCCAGGTAATCTTACAGAGTCATACCTAGCAGGAATTACGACAATAAATTTTCTCTCCGATATCAAATTAACTCCATTATCGAATTAATAATACATTTAGAATCATTTTCTTTAACATTTAAAATGACCTCAACTACCCAGATATTTTTACTTATAGAAAGATTATACTTTATAGCATCCTTATCAGTGATAAATACAGGAAAATTATCATCAAATAATAAATCATTAGAAACAATATTTGCATGATCTGGTAAAGGGTGTTCAATTACATCAATAGAATAATTTCTAAGCAAATCAAAAAAACTACCTGGGTTACCTATCCCTGCGACGGCATGAACTTTAGCTCCAGAAAAATCTTCAATTTTCTTTATCATTTCACCTTCAAGCTGTCTAACGCTATCTACCTTCAAGCTAGTTTTAATAGCATTAGGATAAGTAAAAAGTCCTTCATTGATTACCACACTATTAGCTTTTTTAATCCGTGATAATGGCTCTCTTAAAGGACCAGCAGGAAGGCACATTCCATTTCCTAAACCTCTCTTACCATCGATCATAATAAATTCGAAATCTCTTTTCATTCCATAATGCTGTAATCCATCATCACTAAGTAATATATCAATACCATCATCTATAATATATCTTGCTGCTTCAACTCGATTATGAGCAACAACTACAGGGCAATTAGTTTTTTTTGATATCATAACAGCCTCATCTCCAACTACAGATGGGCTACTCTTGCTGTTAACGCTTGTCGGATTGCCAGAGTAGCTTCCTTTATAGCCTCTACTTATTATTCCAACTTTAATGTTAGACTTTGATAGAGTATTTGCTAGCCAGATAATAAAAGATGTCTTTCCTGTGCCTCCTAATGTAAGGTTTCCAATAATAACTATAGGAACATTAGGAAAATTAGTATTATTAATAATATACAAAAAATATAATTTTCTTAAAAATACTACTAACCTAAATAGCAAAGAAAGAGGGTAAAGAAGAATTCCTGCAAAGCTATTACTATACCAAATCCAATTAAATACTCTATTAAACATATTTAGTTATGTAGAAAATTGCATATTATATAAATCTTTATAGTGGCCATTACTAGAAAGTAGTTCTTGGTGTGTCCCACTCTCAATCAAAGATCCATTATTTAAAACTAAAATAAGATCAGCCTTTTCTACTGTAGATAAACGGTGGGCAATCACAAGTGTTGTCCTTCCTTTCATAAGAGTTGCCATTGCTTTCTGAATATATTTTTCAGATTCATTATCTAATGCAGAAGTTGCCTCATCCAATATCAAAATTGGTGAGTTCTTCAAAAAAGCTCTAGCAATTGCTATCCTTTGCTTTTGGCCGCCAGAAAGCAAAATACCTTTCTCGCCGACCTCAGAATCTATTCCCTTTGGAAGTGACTCACAAAATTCTAAAACATAAGCTGATTCAGCCGCTTGTAAGATTTTCTTTCTTGGAAGGCTTGAAAGAGATCCATAACCAATGTTATTAGCAATAGTATCATTAAAAAGCATGATATCTTGGCTCACTAAGCTAATTTGCCTTCTTAAATCTCTTAGCTCATAATGATTGAGATTAATTTTATCAAGTAAAATCTCTCCTTTGTCAACATCATAGAATCTTGGCAACAAGCCAACTAATGTAGATTTACCACTTCCTGATCTACCAACAATTGCGACCGTCATTCCAGATTTAACCTCTAATGAAACGTTGCGCAACACCTTTCCTTTTGCTCTATCATATGTAAAAGAAATATTTTTAATATCAATATCTCCATTAATTTTTCTTATTTTTTTAGATCCATAATCCTCTTCAGTAGGTTCATCTATAATTTCAAAAAGACTTTCTCCAGCAGCAATACCTCTTTGAAGGGCTAAGTTAATATTAACAACTCTTTTTAATGGAGCTAACAACATTCCCATAGCTGTTAGAAATCCCATAAATGAAGCTGCATTCAACATATTATTAGTAATATCAGAGAAAGCTACATAAATAACAGCTGCAACTCCTAATGCAACTGTATACTGTGTCAATGCGTCTCCTATAGAAACTGTAGCAACTAACTTTAAGTTCATTTTATAGTTAGCTCTGTTTATTTCATTAAACTTATTATTCTCATAATCTTGCCCTTCAAATATCTTAACTACCTTATGACCTGAAATAGCAGACTCAATAATCCTTGTTGCATCACCCATTGATGTTTGAATTTTAGCGCTATACCTGCGAAAAGCCTTACTCATAATTGAAACAAATATCGCTACAACTGGTGTTGTAATGGCAACAAGAATAGTTAAAGGAGGGCTAAAATAGATCATGGCACCTATTAATACAAATATTGTTAGACTATCCCTAACTAAAACAACTAGAGCATTAGAAATAGCTTCTGCTACCTGTTCAGTATTATAAGTAAGTTTTGAAACAAGCATCCCGATAGAGGAAGAGTCAAAATACTTAGATGGTAATTCAGTATATTTTTTAAATATTAAAGATCTAAGATCTCTAATAACCCTTCTCCCTATCCAGGCTAAACCATATATAGAAACAAAATCAGTTATTCCTCTAACTGCAAATGTAAGAAGTATAATAAAAGGAAGATACAATCCTTGGCCATGCATCTCTTGCTCAAGAATCTCAAAAACATCCCTCATGATAAATGGGACATATGCATTCGCAGCTGAGTAAAACAACATAGCTATAAAAGAAAAAAGCAATACGCGCCAATGAGGAGCTACATACTTAAGTAGCCTTTTATAAACTACTATTACCTTTTTATCTATAGAAAATCTATTCAATATAATTACCTTTATTCAGTCTATAATAATTTATCTACTTTGATAAAGTGGTTTCAAAGTACCATTTTTTAATTCAAATACTTTTTCCATTTTATCAGCAATCTTAGCATCATGAGTAACCACTATAAGGCTTGTATTTAAAATAAGATTAAGCTCCATCATTAGATCAAAGACTTTAGAGCTTGTTTTAGAATCAAGATTTCCGGTTGGCTCATCGGCAAGAACAACAAGCGGCTTGGTAATTAATGCCCTAACGACTGCTACTCTTTGTCTCTCCCCGCCAGAAAGCTCATTTGGTTTATGATTTAATCTTTTCGATAATCCTGCTTTACTAAGTAAATTACAAGCATCCGATAAAGCCAAACTATATGCTATGCCTCTTATTAATAATGGCATTGCAACATTTTCTGCAGCAGTAAATTCTGGTAGTAGATGATGAAATTGATACACAAAGCCAATTGAGCTATTCCTGAACTTGCTAAGTTCACCTTCTGGTAAAATATTTATATCTTGTTTACCGATAAATATCTTTCCTGACGATGGTTTATCGAGACCACCTAATAATTGCAATAAAGTAGTTTTACCTGATCCTGAAGATCCAATAATTGCTACTTTATCTCCAGAAAAAATTTCTAAATTTATGCCTTTAAGCACTTCAAGAGATTGCCCTACTTCAGAAAAGCTTTTCTTAAGATCAATAGTTTGTAAAAATATTTTTTTATTATCATTCATAATTAAGATTTTCTATTGGTATTTTTTTAGCAGCAGAGATTGCAGGAAATAATGTTGCAATTACAGACAAAGATATAGTAAAAAGAGAGACTTTCAAAACCTCAGTTAATCTAATCTGTGTGGGAAGATCACTCAAAAAATAAACATCTTCTGCAAGAAGTTCAATATTAAAAAACAGCTCAATGAAATAAACAACATTACTCAACTGAGAAGAAATAATCATGCCAAGAATAATACCAATAATAGTACCAATAATTCCTATTAGAGAGCCAATAATTAAAAATATTAATAAAATATTATAATGTGATGCTCCCAAAGTTGCTAAAATAGCGACATCTGATCGCTTCTCTCTTACTACCATAACTAAAGTAGATATAATATTAAATACAGCAACTGCAATTATTAAAGATAAAATTACAAACATAATAGACTTAGTTATTTGTATAGATTTAAAAAAATTAATGTATCTTCTTGTCCAGTCATTAGAATAAAAACTTTTACCTAAATCAAAGATAATATCGTCTGTAATAGCACTAACTGCAAAGGCATCATCTAGGTATAATCTTATTCCATCAACTAAATTACTTTTATTATATAATAATCTTGCATCATCAAGATTTATATAAGCTAAACCACGATCATACTCATACATACCAACATCAAAGATACCAGAAACAGTAAAGGTTCTCATTCTAGGGCTTAAGCCAATAGGTGTTACTACTCCTTTTGATGTCATAATTATAACCTTATCTCCTATTCCTACTCCTAGTTCATTAGACAAACTACTTCCTATAACAATATTAAATTGACTATCTAGTAATGATAATAAACCTCCTTCTGAGAACATCTCTCCAATATTGGAAACCCTTGTTTCTAAATTAGCCTCAATCCCTCTTATATTTACTGAATATATGTCTTCATCAAATATAATTAAACTTTGTTCATCAATATATGGAGCGATATTTAAGACCTCTGGGTTTTCCATTATCCTATTCCCTACACTACTCCAATCTAATATTGGCCCATTAAGGTCTTGAATTGTAGAATGGGCAGCTACTCCTAAAACTCTTTGTTGAAGTTGATGCTCAAAGCCATTCATTACAGAAAGGACGATCAATAAAACAGCTACAGCTAAGCTTATACCAGCAATCGAGACCAAAGAAATGAAAGATAAAAAATTCTTTCTATTTTTCGATAAAAGATATCTAAATGAAATAAATGGTTCTAGTTTAAACATCATATATTACTCATATCTCAAGGAATCAATAGGCAAAACAGATGCTGCTCTATATGATGGATAAATAGTAGATATAACAGAGATAAAAATTGATATGACAGAAATTAATACGATATCAAAAACCCTTACCTCTGAGGGAAGTACACTAATATAAAAAACATCGCTAGGCATAATATTAAAATTAAAAGTTTTTTCTAACCAAGGAAATATATTCTCTGCATTGATAGCTAAAAATAAACCAATAATATTTCCTGCAATTATTCCTGAAATTCCTACGATTGATCCTTGTAGAATAAAAATTTTTAATATACTTTTTTTCTCTATCCCAAGAGTCTTAAGTATAGCAATATCAGTCTCTTTATCAGTTACAAACATAACTAAAGAGGCAACAATATTAAATGTAGCAACCGCAACAATTAAACCAAGTAATAAGGTCATCATAATTTTTTCAATTTTAATAGCATTGAAATAGCTACGATTCTCAATGCTCCAATCAGAATACACATAATCATTTCTTGAAAAATTTAAAAGCTGGTCTTGAATATTAGCAATAGATAATGGCTGATCTAAATAAATACCTATGGTAGTTGGGACCCCTCTTAAACCTTTTAAAATACTTGCATCAGAGATATTCATTATAGCTAAACTAGAGTCGTGTTCTAGAACGCCAGCTTCAAAAATTCCAGCTAATAAGAAAGTCTTAATTTTTGCTGAAGGTATGCCTCCTTCTACTGAAGGAATCATTATATTAACACTATCGCCTATATCCAATCCTAAACTATATGCAAGAGCATAGCCTACAGCAATTCTATTCGAATAGGGTTGAAGATTACTAATATCGCCAGAAATAAAAAAAGAATTAGCCTCAAGAAAGTAAGGCCCCTGATCAACTTCGATACCTTGAATAATCACTGGCTTTAAATTATCTCCAATACCAATAACAGCCTCTCCAGAAACAAATGGCATAGATCTAGTAACACCAGGAATTGTGGATATTTTATTGCTTAGATTTTCCCAGTATTCTATGCCATCTTTATTACTTATAGTTGCATGTGGTTTCATATTGATTAAACGACTTTTTAGTTCTGTCTCTAGACCGTTCATAACTGACAGTATTACTATTAATGATGCCACACCGAGAGCCACACCAGCCAAAGAAGACATACTAATAAAAGACATATATCTGCTCTTTTTTTTTGACCAGATATATCTTAGCGCTATAAATAATTCAAAAAACATTTGAAATAATATATAAGTTGAATAAAATACATGCCTACGAAAACTCCAAAGGAACAATATTATGAAGTTTACTAACTTATTAGTGCCGTTTCTAATTGTATTTCTACCTTTTTCATCATTTTCTCAAGATATAGCTATAGATCATGCTCCTATCAGCATAATGGGCGACCATATGCACAAAGCTGGCGAATATATGATTTCTTTAAGAACTATGAAGATGAAAATGTCAGGTAACATAAATAAATCAGGAAGTTTATCAGATTCTCAGATTATCAACCTCCCTAACCCATATCAGATGGGCTCGATGCCAGCAAAGCTAAGTGTTGTTCCACAAAACATGGATATGAATATGACTATGTTAGGTTTCATGTATGCGCCTTCTGACAAGTTTACATTAATGGCAATGGCAATGTTTAATGGTAAAGAAATGACACTCAACACGTACAAAGGAATGATGGATAGGGCATATATTGGGTCTTTTGAAACGTTATCTTCAAATAAATTATCATCATTTTCCTTATCAACACTAATCAGGCTAACTAATGAAGAAAATCATAATGCTCACATAGAAATTGGTTTATCAGAATATTCAGGATCAAATAATCTTAAAGGTATAGTTCTTACCCCAATGAACATGAAAAAAAATATGGTACTTCCATATGCAATGCAGCAATCAGATAAATCAAAGAAATTAATATTTGCGTATACTAGAAATAATAAGATTAATGAAAATTATCATTCAGGATTTCAAATAAGAAGTATTTCTACTATAGAAAAGGATAAATGGAGCTATGGAGATAGGTTGATTTTTTCTGGTTGGCTACAAAAACAGTTTGATATCAATACATCTGGATCATTGGCAGTCTATTTTAAAAATGAAGGAAAGATAAATGGTAGAGATTCTTCTATAATGGCTCCTGTACAAACTGCTAATCCAGAGAACTATGGCGGCAATACTGTAGAGATAGGATTTGGGATAAACAAATTATTGACAATATTCCCAGGTCTTCATAAAGATAGGATAGCTATTGAGGCATTAATTCCAATTAATCAGCAACCAAATGGAACTCAAATGAAAAGAACATGGTCATTAACTTTTGGATACCAAAAAACATTCTAATAGAATATTATTAGAGGGTTTAAAGCCTAATTTTAATCTTACTGAGAATATTTCAGGTTATTCAATAGGATCTTTATATGGCTGTTCTGATTCCTTATTATTATCATTAATATCAGATAAGTACAAAAATATATGTGTCATAACTAATAATGATGCTAGTTCAGAACAAATTATTAATGAAATAAAGTTTTTTAATAATCAAATAGAATTAATAAATCTAGGTGATTACGGAACTCTGCCTTATGACGACTATTCTCCGCCTCAGGAATTACTATCTGAGAGAATTAAATCCTTATATAATATTCTAACTATAAAAAATAAAATAATTGTCTCTAATGTTTCAAATCTATTTAACAAGCTACCCCCGAAGGAATTTATAAAATCTAGATTATTTAATATAAAGATTAATGCCTATTATAACTATGATTATATAAAAGATAAATTAAACGAGTTTGGCTATTTTAAAACAAATAATGTTATATCCCCTGGAGAATTTGCAGTAAGAGGTTCACTTATTGACATTTATCCAGCAAATAAAGAAAACCCTGTTAGGATAGATTTTTTTGATAATTCAATTGATTCTATAAGAATTTTCAACCCTAATAGCCAGGCAACTATAAAAAAAATAGAAAACCTAAGTATACTTCCAGCTAGAGACTTTACGTTAAATGATGAATCAATAATAAGATTTAGAGAAAATTTTAGAAAATATATTAATTGTAACCCTAGTGAGTCAAATATATATAATAAAATAAGTGAAGGAAGAATACCGGCAGGAATAGAATACTACCTCCCCCTTTTCTTTGATAAAACTTATTCATTATTAGATTACTTACATAAAGATACGATTCTTATCTCCCTTGGTAATTATGAAGCTAGCATTAAAGATTCATGGAAAACTATAAATAATCGATTTATAGAGTCAAAAGAGGTTTCAACAGAACCAAAGTTAAAACCAGAATTTATATTTAATTCTCCTAAAGAAATTAAAAAAGATATCTCTAATTTCAAATCTCTTACACTATTTGATAAAAAAATTAAGGAACAGAAATGTTTATCTTATAATGTTGAGGCCATTCACCCATTATCTATTGGCGATCCTTATATTTTAAATAAAATAGATAGATACATTAAATCTAATAAAACTGAAAAGATTTTAATTACATCATCATCTTTAGGAAATAATGAAATACTAAATAAAATATTAAATGAATACCAAGTTTCAGCTAAATATATACAATCTTGGGATGAATTTATTTTATCAGATACTGGAATATTTATAATAGTTGCAAATATTAAAGATGGTTTAGTTCTTCCGTATCTCAACTTAATGGTAATAACCTCAGAATTACTTGGAATAGAAAAACCTCAGCAATTTATTAAATCAAAGAGAGTAACTAATAAAACTCCAGAGACTATTATAAAAGAATTAAATGATCTTAGAATAAGTTCTCCTGTCATACATGACGAATATGGAATAGGAAGATATAAGGGCTTAAAGCCAATTAAAGTAAATACAGATGGAATAATAATGACTGAGTTCTTAGCTATTGAGTATGCTGACCATGATATGCTTTATGTTCCTATCTATAATTTACATCTAATCAATAGATACACAGGAGCTTCTCCTGATAAAGCCCCACTCCATAAGCTTGGTTCGGATCAATGGATTAAAGCCAAAAAAAGAGCTGCTACAAAAGTTCGTGATATTGCAGCTGAGCTTCTAAAAATCTATGCTGAAAGATCAGGATCTAAGGGAATCTCTTTTTCAATTAATGATAATGCCTATCAAGAGTTTTCATTAGAATTTCCATTTCAAGAAACAGAAGATCAGGAAACTACAATTAACTCGGTCCTTAAAGACTTAGAACAACAATACCCTATGGATAGAATTGTTTGTGGTGATGTAGGATTTGGAAAAACAGAAGTTGCTCTTAGGGCAGCATTCGTTGTTGCTAATGCAGGGTATCAAGTTGCTGTTCTGGTACCAACTACACTTCTAGCTCAACAACATTTTACTACATTTAGCGAAAGATTTATAAATTGGCCAATCAATATAGGTCTATTATCTCGTTTTGAATCCTCTAAAAATTTAGAAAAAACAAAAAATAATTTAGAGAAAGGGTTAATAGATATAGTTATTGGTACTCATAAATTACTAAATAAGGATCTAAAATTTAAATCATTAGGATTAGTTATTATTGATGAAGAGCATAGATTTGGTGTAAGACACAAAGAAAAACTTAAAGAAATAAGGTCCGATATTGATGTGCTATCACTAACAGCTACACCAATTCCTAGAACCCTAAATATGACTCTAGGCGGTTTAAGAGATTTATCAATAATTGCCACTCCCCCTCAAGATAGGCTTTCAATTAAAACTATGCATAATGAGTGGAGTAATATTTCTATAAAAGAAACGATTATGAGAGAAATTCATCGAGGTGGTCAAATATATTTTGTTCACAATCATATAGATTCCATTAAAACAATCTTCTCTAAGTTAAATAAATTACTACCTGAAATAAAAATTGAAATTGCCCATGGTAGGATGCCTGAAAATAAGCTTGAATCAATTATGATAGATTTCTATAAAAGAAAATTTGATCTACTTCTTTGTACAACTATAATTGAAAGTGGTATAGATATACCTTCAGCTAATACAATAATAATTAACAGAGCTGATAAGCTAGGGCTGGCGCAACTACATCAACTAAGAGGAAGAGTTGGTAGATCAAACCATCAAGCCTATGCTTTGCTTATTAGCCCTCCTAAAATATCTTTGAACGAAGATGCAAAGAAAAGACTAGAGGCTATAGAAATACTAGAAGATCTCGGCTCTGGCTTTACCCTTTCTAATCATGATCTTGAAATCAGAGGTGCAGGAGAATTACTAGGAAAAGATCAAAGTGGTAAAATTCAAGCTATAGGATTTTCTTATTACAATCAGCTACTTGAAAAAGCAGTGTTATCACTAAAAACTGGGCAGGAACCTGATCTAATAAATAACTCCACAAAAAATGTTGATATTGAAATAGGTCTACCTGCATTAATCACAGAACAATACATGCCAGATGTCCATATGAGGCTTGTTCATTACAAAAGGATTAGTGAGGCAGGCACTCAAAAAGAGCTTGATAAAATTCAGGCTGATTTGATAGATAGGTTTGGAATTCTTCCAGACGAGACTAATACATTATTCTCAGTAACAAGCTTAAAGATTAAAGCTAATATTCTTGGTATTAGTAAGATAATTGTAAAAAATAATAAGGCAAGCTTAACTTTTAGAGCGGAAACAAAGATTGATCCATTTGCTTTAACAGATCTAGTCAATAATTTTCCTCATAAATATAATCTTGAAAATCAATACAAACTAACATATAGCTGGCCAATGGACCATCCATCTAATAGAATTGAAGAAGTTAATAACTTCATAAACTTATTATCTAAGGAATAAAATGGATTTTACTATCTTGATGAAAAATATAATATATTTTACTGTCTTAGTTTTTATATCTCAACAGATATACAGTCAAGATGAAAATATAGATGAATCAATAAAAAAACAATACAAAATTGAAGTTATATTTTTTACTTATAATGAATTTGATCCCAATGAAGAAAGTTTTGATAACCCAGATCCTCATACTCTTTTGGATTTAATAAACAAAGATATATTCACTAATCAATCAATAAGATCGCAATATACTATCGATAGAATAATATCTAACTTAAATACAGTTGCTTTTGCAGATAATTATGAACCTAAATCACCCATAGATAACCTTAATACTAATAATATCTACTGGTTTAAACTATTAGATAGTCAAAATTATAGCCTTAATGGAATTGCTGATAGGCTAAATACTTTGGATGTATACACACTAGTTTCCCATGGAGCCTGGATCCAAGAATCTTACTCAGAAAATGAACCTTATCAATTCAAATTACATCATCTAGGTTCTATGAATCCGCTTGGTACGATTCATTTTTATGAAAGTAGATTTTTACATGTAAGAATAGATGCTCAATACTCTTCTAAATATTTAGACATCTCCTATAGTGATGTAATCAATAAAATAAAAATGCCTTATAAATATAATATAGATAAAGAGAGAATAATTAGAGTTGGAGAAATAAATTACTTTGATCATCCAGCATTTGGAATGATTATTTTAGTTGAAGATTATCCCTAATAATGAGGTAAGAAGATAAATTAATTCAAGTTGGCTATTGCTTGCTGTGCTTCTAGATAAAGGTCATTATCTTTTAACTCTGAGAATATATATTCACCTTTACCATATAGCTTCTCTAGTCTTGGCTGTGAATCATAATTAACATAACCATCTAGATTAGCAATTATTTTAGATATTTTTTTTGTAGAATTACATAATATAACCATATCACATCCTGATTGTAATGACTTTGTAACTAAATCAGTAGGATCTTCACCTTTTAATGCAGCTCCAGACATAGATAAGTCATCTGTAATGATTGCTCCATTAAAATTTAGCTCTCCACGCAATTTATCCTTAATCCATACAGAGGAAAGGCTAGCTGGAACATCATGAATTTTTGGAAAAACGACATGACTAATCATAATACTTTCTAGCTCTGAGCGAATTAATAATGAATATGGATAAATATCTTTATTTAGCTCTAGGTAATTTCTCTGATCAATTGCAATCTCTTTATGAGAATCATTCTTGGCGCCTGAATGACTAGGAAAATGCTTGGCTGTTGAAGACATGCCAGCGTCTCTCATACCGGTAGTTAGTTCTAATGCCATTTCGCTTACAGCTATATGATTAGAGTGGATAGATCTATCACCTATTATTGAAGAAATTCCTAGATCTAGATCAACTACTGGCGTAAAAGCTAAATCTATACCAATAGATCTAATTTCAGCTGCTAAAAGCCACCCAATCCTATAAGCTACTATTTTAGATTTCTTTATATCTTTATTATATAAGTTACCAAGCTTAGTCATGCTAGGAATAATAGTTAAAGGATCCTTAAATCTTTGTACCCTTCCACCTTCATGATCTACTGCAATTATTGGTGCTGGAGATTTTATTGATTTTATCTCTTTGACAAGACCTAATAGCTGATGAAAATTTTTATAATTCCTAGAAAACAATATAACGCCACCAACGACAGGAGACTTTATAAACTCTACCTCTTGTGGACTAAGACAAGTACCCTCTATGTCTATCATTAAAGGCCCGATAATCATAAACTTATTAATCTCTTATTATTACACTCATTCCAAAATGCACTAGCTCAAATAAATCTAATATATCTTTATTTGTCATCCTGATGCATCCCTTTGAGCCTATCTTGCCCATCTTTTCATTATCAGGACATCCATGAATGTAGATATACCTTTGCATAGTGTCAACATTGCCAAGTCTATTTCTACCAACTTCAATCCCTGATAACCAAATAATTCTTGTAAGTATCCAATCTCTATTAGGATAAGTTAGTCTAAGCCCTTCATTATAAGTTTCACCAGTTACTCTCCTGTTAACAAAAACTGATCCTATAGGTTTGTCTTTACCAATTTTTGCTCTAATAATATGCTTTCCTCTTGGCGTCATATAACTATTTTTACTTTCGCCTGCACCATATATAGAGCTAGAAATAGGATAATATTTAAAAACCTTGTCATTGATTACAAGCTCCAGATTTTGAAGCTTTAGATCAATATTGATATATCTACTAATCATATATCTCTATCATTTACCTAAAGACATTAAGACAGAAAAAGCAACTACTAATCCATCATCATCGCTTAAAGATATATAGCTACTTCCAATACCTAAACTTTCTTTAATTTTCATCCCTTTATCAGAAAATATAACGAAAGGCTTTCCTTTATCGTCTTGATCTATGCCAATATCTTTTAACCAAATACCTTTAGATAGTCCTGTTCCCATAGCTTTTACAATTGCTTCTTTAGCAGCAAATCTCATAGCCAAAAAACGAACTTTATTATTTGATTCATAAAACTTAATTAGCTCTTCTTTTAGCAGGATACGAATAGCAAAATTATCACTATAAATATCAAATATTTTTTTTATTCTTGATATCTTGACGATATCTGAACCTATACCGTAAATCATTCTAGTCGCGCCTCTTTAAAAGCCCCTTCATTTCTTTTACTGCCTTTTCCATACCATCAAATAAAGATCTAGAAATTATAGAGTGGCCAATATTTAACTCAACAATCTCAGTTATAGAAACTATTTCAGATACATTATGGTAATTTAATCCATGACCTGCATGAATAGTTAAACCTAAACTTGATCCAAACAAGGCAGCGTCACTTATTCTTTTTAACTCAGATGCTTTATCACTTTGTTTAACAGAATCAGCATACAAACCAGTATGTAACTCTATTACTTTCACACCGCATGATAAAGCAGCTTCTATTTGGCTAAAATCAGGGTCTATAAATAATGAAGGTCTTATCTTATTTTGAATTAGCATTTTACAAGCATCAGAAACTTCATCTATCTGATTTAGAACATCTAATCCTCCTTCAGTTGTTAACTCTTCTCTCTTCTCTGGAACGAGACAACAATCAGTTGGTTTATATTTAACTGCTATATCGAGCATTTCTCTAGTAATTGCCATTTCTAAGTTAACTCGAGATGATACTGAATTCAATATTAGCTCTAGATCGCTTAACTGAATATGACGACGATCTTCTCTTAAATGAATAGTGATGCTATCAGCACCAGATGATATTGCTATTAAAGCAGCGTCAAGAGGGCTAGGATAATCCGTACCTCTCGCTTGACGTACTGTTGCCACATGATCGACATTTACACCTAAAGAAATATATTTTTGATCACTCATAGAGTTTAAAGTCTAATTATATAAATTATTAAGGACATAAGTTGTTTTTAGAGACCTGCCTCCTAATTGGTGACTCAATGCAATAGACAGCAATCTCTTTGCTGATCTTAAAACAGATGAGTCATTTAAATCTTTATTAGCCATAGATATCAAATTTTTTCCTAAAAAAATATTTTTGTCTTCAGAGCTTTTATTAGTTGCTATTAAACCATTTTCTGGCTCAAACTTGTAATAACGATTAGATTCAACAGGCTTTCTAGTAGCTATCTCCTTTGTTAAGTCTATACCATAACCTATTGACTTTAATAGCTTAAACTCAAAAATTCTTACGTATTTCGCTGGATCTACATTATTAGATAAATTGTTTATTGCAAATGAGTAAGCATTATAAAGCTCTATATTAGAATCATTCCTCGTCGCTAATCTTATTATTAACTCGTTTATATAATAACCAGCCATAAGTGACTTTTTCTTCAAAAATGAATGTGGTGCCAAAGATTCAATATTAGTAAGAACTCCTAAATCAGTCTTTTTGTTATATGAAATCTTTAATTCATTAAACGGAAGAAGTGTGCCTTTTTTTTTGCTACCTTTCCTTCTTACGCCTTTAGCAACAACGCTCAGAAGCCCATGATTTAAAGTCATAAAGTCTATAATAGCGCTAGTATTCATATAAGGTCTATGATGTAAAATATATGAATTCTCGTTATAAAAATTATTATTTTTATTCATAATTATTAATTAGAATCTAAATTCAATTGACTGCTAGTACTATCAGACCAGCTCTCTGCAGTCTTCACCCATAGCTCAATATGAGATCTTATACCAAATAAAAAATTTATCTCCTTTCTAGCAAGAGTACCAACATTCTTTAAAACTTTGCCTCCTTTTCCTATAACAATAGACTTGTGACTTTCTTTATTTATCAGGATAACAGCATGAATATGAATCCTTGAGCCCTCTTTACCTATATGCTCAACTTTTACCTTTAGCTCATATGGTATTTCCTCATGAAGGCTATTCATAAGCTTTTCTCTAATAATCTCCTCTACTCTATACTTCTTATCTTTATCAGTAATAAAGCTATTGCTAAAAATAATTGGAGCTACAGGTAGGTTCTTTATAATCTGGTCAATTAATCTATCAAGATTAATCTTTTTCTTTGAAGATATAGGGACATAACTAAGAAAATCAAATTCTTTCTTCACCTTAGAAAGAAAGGGTAATAAATTTCTCTTATCTTTAATATTATCTATCTTATTAATTACTAAGATAGTTTTTTTAGATAGCTTAATCAAACTATCTCTTAACATATAATCTTGTTTAGTGATTCTAGAAGCTTCAATCATAAAAACTATAAGATCTGAATCTATCATAGTTTGGTTAATTGACTTAGCCATTAGCTGATTAAGAAGTGCTTTTCTCTTTAACTGGAGACCTGGGGTATCAACAAATATAATTTGATTATTAGAAGTATTTAGCACACCCAAAATATTATCTCTTGTAGTATGTGCTTTATTAGTAACAATACTAATCTTCTCTCCTATTAATGTATTTATTAAGGTTGATTTACCTACATTGGGTCTACCTATAATACCTACATAACCACATCTAATTTTATTATTTTTCATTATTGATCTTCATAATCATCTCATAGGCTGCTTTTTGTTCAGCAATTCTCCTACTGCTTCCTTTTCCTTCAGTAGCTAAGCAACCATTATCTATTTGGCATGAAACATAAAAATGTTTATCATGCTCAGCTCCAACAATTTTTGTTATTTTATAAATCGGCAAATCTCTATCTAGTTTCTGCAAAATTTCCTGCAATTTAGTTTTCGAATCTTTAAGAGCGCTTGGATGGGGTAATTGATTTAATCGATAATCAAAAAGTACCCCTATACTTTTATCAGCTAAGTCATAACCGCCATCAATATATATAGCACCGACGATAGCTTCTATTGCACACGCTAAAATAGAGTCGCTATTTCCTCCACCTGATGATGAAGCTCCAGGACCTAAAATCAAATACTTTGAGAGATTAATTTCTTTTGCTATATTTGCTAAGGTAATTCCCTTAACTAGCTCTGATCTAAATCGACTTAAGTCACCTTCATTAGTCTGATGTTTTATTTTATATAGCCTACTAGATATACTAAAACTTAATAAGGAATCTCCTAAGAACTCTAACCTTTCATTATTAACCTTAGAGAAACTTTTATGTGTCAAAGCTTGATCAAGAAGTGACAAGTCATTAAACCTATACTTAAAATGCTTCTCAACCCAATTAAATCTTATTTTTTGTGTCAAACTATCATCCAAGTAAAAAATTTACTCAATATTAGTACCAATTCTTGACCAGTATGGACCTCCTTCGCTAGGCCATCTCCAGTTCATCCAAATAAGTACAGCTTTCCCTACAAGGTTTTCTTCAGGAATAAAATCTACTCCATCAAAACGACTATCCCTACTATTATCCCTGTTATCACCCATCATAAAGTAATGATTATCAGGAACTATGTATACTCCACCAGGGCTTATTCTATCTTTCATAAGCAACAGCTTATGTAGCTTATCACCTAAAACTTCCTCACCAAGCTCAAGATTTGTATCAAAATCATAAAATCCTATTAATTTAATAGAAATAACCTCTCCATTTATGGTTAAACTCTTAGAGTATTGATCATAAAAAATTTCATCCCCTGGTAAGCCTATTAATCTTTTAACATAATTTATTTTAGGGTCCGAGGGAAGCCTAAATACAACAACATCACCTCTTTTTGGTAATCCAATATCTAAAACTTTTGTGTTTATAACAGGAAGTCTTAATCCATATGCAAACTTACTTACAAAAATAAAGTCACCTCGTATCAATGTCGGCATCATTGAGCCAGAAGGTATCCTGAATGGCTCAAATATAAAAGATCTTAAGACCAAGACTAGTAGTAAAACTGGAAAAAAAGATTTTGAATATTCAAATAAAAGAGGTTCTTTCTTGTTAGATTTTTTATAATTAAAAAATATTATATCAACCAAATAAACAACACCTGTAAAGAATGTTAATAATACCAATATTAATGCAAAATCCATTGTATATTACCTCGATAAAATTAATTATTTGTTTCCCTTAAGTATAGCTAAAAACGCCTCTTGAGGAACCTCAACTGTTCCTACTTGCTTCATTCTTTTCTTACCTGACTTTTGTTTTTCTAATAGCTTCATCTTCCTCGTCACATCTCCACCATATAGCTTAGCAGTAACATCTTTCCTAAGTGCTTTAACTGTACTCCTTGCCAATACTTGGCTTCCTATAGCTGCCTGAATAGCTACATCGAATAGCTGTCTAGGTATGACATTTTTTAATGTATCAACAATCTGTCTACCTCTTCTATCAGCAAAATCACGAAATACAATCGTAGACATAGCATCAACCTTTTCTTTATTAATCAGAATATCTAATTTAACTAAATCAGACTTCTGAAATCTAACAAAATGATAATCAAAGGAAGCATACCCACGACTCACTGATTTAAGCCTATCAAAAAAATCTAGAACAACTTCAGACAGTGGTAGCTCATAATCTAAAGAAACCTGATTACCTAAATATTGTAATTTTTTTTGAACGCCTCTTTTTTCTATACAAAGCTTAATAACAGGACCTACATAGTCCTGAGGAAGTAAAATATTTGCTAATATAATTGGTTCTTTTATGTGTTTAATTTGATTTAAATCAGGCAGTAAAGCTGGACTTTCTATACTTATGCTTTTTCCACTCAAAAGATCAACTTGATAAACTACCGTTGGAGCTGTAGATATAAGATTTAAACTATACTCTCTCTCTAGCCTTTCTTGAACTATCTCTAGGTGTAGCATTCCTAAAAAACCACATCTAAAACCAAAGCCTAATGCTGCACTTCCTTCTGGTTCAAAATGAAAAGCAGCATCATTAAGGCGTAATTTTTCAAGGGCATCTCTAAAAGATTCGTAGTCATCTGAATTAATTGGGAATAGACCAGCAAAGACTCTTGGCTTGATCTTTTTAAATCCTGGTAACGCAAGAGTTTTTTCATCACCTGGCTTTCTTATTGTGTCTCCAACAGGAGCACCATTTATATCTTTTATTGCAGCAATAATAAACCCAACCTCTCCTGCATTAAGGCTATCTTTATCTATCATCTTTGGAGTAAATATTCCTAACCTATCAGCAGAATAGGACCTTCCAGAAGACATAACTTGAATCTTATCTCCTTTTTTTAAGCTTCCATCTACTATTCGAACTAATGATACTACTCCACAGTATGGATCAAACCACGAATCAATAATTAAGGCTTGAAGATATGAATTATTATTAGCTACAGGAGCAGGTATCGTTTTAATAATTCTTTCAATTAAGTCAGGTACTCCTAAACCAGTCTTAGCACTTACTTTATGGATATCGCTAGTATCTAAACCAATTAACTCTTCTATCTCTCTAGACACTTTATCTGGATCAGATGCTGGCAAATCTATTTTATTTAGCACTGGTAAAACCTCTAGATTTTGCTCAATTGCAGAATAGCAATTTGCTATACTTTGAGCCTCTACGCCCTGAGCTGAATCAACAACTAAAATAGCTCCCTCGCAAGCCGATAAAGATCTAGAAACCTCATAGGAAAAATCAACATGGCCTGGTGTATCAATAAAATTCAGCTGGTAACGGTCCCCATCCTCGGAGTTATAATTTAATGAGACGCTTTGTGCCTTAATTGTGATTCCTCTCTCTCTTTCTAAATCCATAGAATCAAGAACCTGATCATTCATCTCTCTATCAGAAAGCCCACCGCATAATTGAATAATTCTGTCAGCCAATGTTGATTTACCATGATCAATATGGGCTATTATTGAAAAATTTCTTATTTTTTTTATTGAGTATTTATTATCAACCACTTCAGACCTAAATATAACTTAGACTATTATCTACTAAGATAATCTAATACGGCATCAGAATCTAGTGGATATCCAGAAAGCTCTCCATGATCTCCCAAAATGACAGGAACTCTTAGGCCATAAGATTTTATTAACTCATAATCACCATCAATATTAATTATTATTAAATTAGCTTTATCACTAATTAATGACTCTAATTTATCTTTAACAACATCACATAAATGACAGTCATTTCTTGTATAAATATAAATATTTTTCAATTGATGCTTTTTATACTTGATCTAATTAATTTTAACAAATTCACTAATACTTCATTATCTGATAATTTATTTCCTAGAATAAAAGAATGTAGGTCTGGATCAGGTAACTCTAAAAGCGAGGCAAACATTTCTTTTTCTTCTTGATTTAGATCTACAAAGAAGTTATCAAGAAAATTAATCAGTACTGAATCTAATTCTCGCATTCCTCTTCTGCAACGCCAACGAAGTTTTGAAATATTATCGACTAACAAGATTTATCCTAAGAGCTTTCTTCAGCTATCAATTGTTTAATTTTAGATATTTTTTCGCCTGGGTTGAGGTCTTTAGGACATGATTTGGTACAATTTAATATAGTGTGACAACGATATAACTTAAACGAATCATTCAGATCTTTTAGTCGCTCTTTCTTCTTGTCATCCCTAGTATCTACAATCCATCGATATGCTTGTAATAGCGCTGCGGGACCAAGATACTTATCTGAATTCCACCAATAACTTGGACATGAAGTTGAGCAACATGCGCATAAAATACATGCAGATGGCTCATCAATCTTTTCTTGGTCTTCTTTACTTTGTATTCTTTCTTGATCATCAGGTAAATGATCCTCAGACTGGAGCCAAGGCTTTACTGAAGCGTATTGCTTATAAAATTCAGTTAAATCAGTAACAAGATCTTTTACAACAGGCATATGAGGAAGAGGATAAATATTAATAGCACCTGAAACATCTTCTACCGACTTTAGACATGCTAAGGTATTTGTTCCATCAATATTCATCGAACATGATCCACATATACCTTCTCTACAAGATCTTCTGAATGTAAGTGTAGGATCTATTTCATTTTTTATCTTAATAAGGGCATCTAACACCATTGGTCCACAAGAATCCATATCAACTTCATAGCTATCCATATGCGGATTATTTTTCTCGGTAGGGTCATATCTATATATTTTAAACTCTTTTTTATTTATAGATTTTCCCTTAAAAGGAAAATTAGCCCCTTTCTTTATTTTAGAATTTTTTGGTAATGTAAATTTTGCCATTCCTAATCCTTAATAAACACTAATAAGTTCTTGCCTTGGGAGGGATTGCTTCAACTTCATCAGTCATTGTGTCTAGTTTCACATTTCTATAAGAAAAGCTAACATCTCCCTTTTCACTAACCCAACACAATGTATGCTTCATCCAGTTATCATCATCTCGATTAGGGTAGTCTTCCCTAGCCTGAGCGCCTCGACTTTCAGTCCTATTAATGGCAGATTTGATAGTACCCATAGACTGAAGTAAAAGGTTTTCGAGCTCCATTGTTTCAATTAAATCTGTATTCCAAACTAAAGATCTATCTTTTGTTTCTACATCCTGAAAAGATGCAAAAATCGGCTCTAGCTTATCAATACCTTCCTGCAATGACTCTCCAGTTCTAAACACAGCAGCATATGTCTGCATTACTTTCTGCATTTCTAACCTAATTGAAGATGTTGATCTTTTACCTTTTGAATATCGCAATTTATCGAGCCTATCAATTGAATCTTGGCCGGCATCTTTAGAAAACGAGTCATTATTATTATCTCTTTTTAATATATCGGCACATCTATTTGCTGCGGCCCGACCAAAAACAACTAAATCTATAAGTGAATTAGAACCAAGCCTATTAGCACCATGTACAGAGACACACCCAGCCTCCCCAACAGCCATTAAGCCTGGAAAAACAGATTCTTTGCCCTTCGAATCCATAGTGACAACTTCGCCATGATAGTTTGTAGGTATCCCCCCCATATTATAATGAACAGTAGGTAATACTGGAATAGGGTCCTTGGTTACATCAATACCAGCAAAAATCTTAGCCGTCTCAGCAATGCCAGGTAAACGCTCTTCTATAACATCGCTCCCCAAATGTTCAAGATGCAAAAAAATATGATCTTTTTCTAGGCCAACTCCTCTTCCTTCTCTAATCTCAATAGCCATAGAACGGCTTACCACATCCCTAGAGGCAAGATCTTTAGCGTTTGGTGCGTATCTCTCCATAAACCTCTCACCTTCAGAATTAGTCAAATAACCACCTTCACCTCTAGATCCTTCCGTAATAAGACAACCAGGACCATAAATACCTGTTGGATGAAATTGAACAAATTCTAGGTCTTGTAGAGGTAATCCGGCCCTTAAGACCATTGCATTACCATCTCCGGTACAAATATGTGCTGAAGTGCAAGAAAAGTATGATCTTCCGTAACCACCAGTTGCAAGAATTACCATCTGACTTCTAAATCGATGTATCTTGCCTGTAGAAAGCTCAATAGCAACAATACCTTTGCATTTAGAATTCTCTATAATCAAGTCAATAGCAAAAAATTCTATAAAAAACTCTGCTTTGTGCTTTAGCGATTGTTGATACAAAGTATGGAGCATCGCATGACCAGTTCTATCTGCTGCCGCACAAGTTCGTTGGGCAATACCTTCACCAAAATGTGTTGTCATCCCACCAAATGGTCTTTGGTAGATCTTCCCCTCTTCTGTTCTAGAAAAAGGGACGCCGTAGTGCTCTAGCTCTATAACAGAAGCTGGAGCTTGCTTGCACATATACTCTATAGCATCTTGGTCGCCTAACCAATCAGATCCCTTAACAGTGTCATACATATGCCATCTCCAATCATCAGGGCCCATATTGCCTAAAGCGGCACTTATGCCACCTTGTGCCGCAACAGTATGGCTTCTAGTAGGGAAGACTTTAGTAATGCATGCAGTTTTTAAACCAAGTTCGGCTAAACCAAATGTTGCTCTTAAGCCTGAACCACCAGCACCTACGACAACAACATCATAATCATGATCTATAAATTCGTAATCTTTATTCATTAATTAGGTCCAAAAAAAATAAAGCATAAAGAAAAAAAACCAACAATAACAGCTGAACAATGAACTAATAATGATAGTCGTAGCATAAGGGGCTGAATAACTTCATTGCTAATATAATCTTCAATAATTATCTCAATACCTAGCTTTGAGTGAAAGCAAGCAAGAGCTACAAAAAAAATAAAATATAGAAATATTATTGGTCTTTTAAGTAGGCTCTCAACTAACTCATAAGAGAAGTCACCTAAATTTACAATGATAATTATAGAAAAAGGAAATACAAGAAAAAATAAAAAGATTGCTGATAATCTCTGCAGCTTCCAATGTCTTAATGCATTATCATTAAGTGAAATTTTAAATAAAGATAACAGGTTCAAAATTAATCCCTAAATCCTATAAAAACAAAAAAATAAGTGAAGAGGTGCTAATAATTGATAAAAGCATTACAACTATTCCAGAATAAAAAATCTCTTTATGACTAAAACCAATGCCTATATCCCAAAAAATATGTCTAATTCCATTAAATAAATGATAAGAAAAACAAAAAAACCAAAAACCATATAGTAGCTTAGCAATCGTGGACTTAAGTATGGATAAAGAGAAATTATAAAAAACCTCACCAAGAGATACTGAAGCAATCCAATAAATAATAATAAAGAGACCAAACGATAGATATATACCAGTTAGCCGGTGTAGTATAGATAAACCACTTGTTATCTGTGGTTTATATATCTGCAAATGAGGTGATAAGGGTCTATCTGAGCTCTTCATGATCCTAAAAATCAATACATCGTCCAGCTCTTTCCCAATCTCCATATCTAGTAGGTTCTGGCCCCTTAGGGCCACCTCTTTCTTTAGAGCGAGAAATAACTTGGTCTAAACTAATATTATCTGAAGAACTATGATTCATATCAGATTTTTTTTTAGATTCTAATTTAGCTTTAGATTTATTTTTCCCTAGATTTGACATATATTGATACCTGTAATTTGTTATATATTATACATTTTAATTGATCTATAAGCATATTTAAAATGTATATATTGAATAAAATATGAGTTATTAAATGGTTCATAAAATGTGTAAAACTCCTCATAGAACAAACATTGAAGAAAGATTTGTTTTTATTGAAGTTTCCGGTAGGGATGCAAAAGATTTCCTTAATAACCTACTAAGTACTTCGGTAGATAATCTAGACGAAAAGCATTTTTATCTATCTGCATGGCATAATAGACTAGGAAAGGTAAAGTCCATATTCAATATAATATATGAAAATGGTTTATTTCTCCTGATGTTTGATAAAAGTGTTGAAAATTTAATTATTAATGAAATTCAGAAATTCACTATAAACCTAGAAGTAAAAGTTTCAGTTAAAAAAAATTATGTAGCAATATCAGCTTTTAACTATATCAATCTTATTAAAGAAATAAATCAAGATTTTATTAGCAATAATAAAAAAATAATAGAAATAAACAAATGTAAGTTATTGATAATTGACGGTGATTTTTCCTATATTATAGGAGATATTAATGATGTAAAAGGTCTGATAAAAAGTGACATGAAATCATTTAAAGTTTCTAATTATAATGAATCAATTAAAAAAGAAATGAGTCTCGGAATTTTATATATTTGTAATGAGATATTTGAGAAATTTACGCCTCATATGCTAAACCTAGATAAACTTGGAATAATAAATAACAAGCAAGGTTGCTATCATGGACAAGAAATAATAACAAGAATAAATAGATTAGGTAATACTAAGAGAAAGTTAAAATATTATTCTGGAGAATATCAATCTAAAATAGCATCAATGTCAAATATAGTAAATAGAGATAATAAAAAAGTTGGCAGTGTTGTTAGAGCTACAAGGATTGATAATATCTCATATATTCTTGGCATAATTGACATTAATACAGAAAATAAAATAATACATATTAGCAATTCTAATTCTTTACCGTTAAAAGAAAACATAATTAAGAGATTCGCATAAATTATTTTTTTCTCTTTATATGTGGAAAAAGTATTACATCTCTTATTGATGGTGAATCTGTAATTAGCATAACTAGCCTATCTATACCAACTCCAAGACCTGCTGCTGGTGGCATTCCATATTCTAACGCTTTGATATAATCATCATCATAGAACATCGCTTCCTCATCTCCTGCTGACTTAGATTCTAACTGTTTCTTAAATCGCTCTGCTTGGTCTTCAGGGTCATTTAGCTCAGAAAATCCGTTAGCTATTTCCTTACCATCAATAAATAGCTCAAACCGATCAGTTATAAATGGATCATCATTGTTCATCCTAGCTAAAGGAGAGACTTCTTTTGGATAACTTGTTATAAAAATAGGTCCAGTAAGATTTTTTTCCACTGTTTTCTCAAATAGCTCTACTTGTATTTTACCAGCACCACAATTGGGAGCAATATCAATCTTATTTTTTCTACATACTTTAGATAAAGTATCAATATCTCTAATACAGCTAACATCTATATCCTGATTATATTTTAGGATAGCAGACTCTAATGTCATCACCTCAAAATCTTCACCAAAATTAATAACATTACCTTGGTAGTCAATTTTTTCTTTCCCTAATATAGTTTTGATAGACTGCTTTATAATATCCTGAGTCAACACTATCAAATCCTTATAATCGGAATATGATTGATATAGTTCAAGCATAGTAAATTCAGGATTATGCTGTGTTGAAATACCTTCATTTCTAAAACTTCTATTAATTTCAAATACTTTCTCCATACCACCTACTAACAATCTTTTTAAATATAATTCAGGTGCTATCCGAAGATATAAATCCATATCTAAAGCATTATGATGAGTGATAAAAGGTTTTGCTAAAGCACCTCCTGGCACAGGATGCATCATAGGTGTCTCAACTTCTAGAAAATTTAACGAAGAAAGGTATGATCGTATGAAGGTAATTAGCTCACTTCTTATTTTAAAAATATTTCTAGTCTTCTTGCTAACAATCAGGTCTAAGTATCGTTGTCTAACTTTTATTTCCTGATCTGATATACCATGCCATTTTTCAGGAAGAGGTCTAAGTGATTTAACTAGCAAATAAACTTCCTCAACCTTTAATGAAAGCTCATTTGTATTAGTTTTGAAGATCTTTCCTTTGGCTCCTACAATATCACCTAAATCCCAACTCCTTAATTGATTATAAGCTTGTTCTGAAATATGGTTTTTCTGTATAAATAGCTGAATTGATCCTGAACTATCTTGTATTTTCAAGAAGCTTGCTTTTCCCATAACTCTTTTAGCCATAACCCTACCTGCAATGGAAATATTAGAATCTTCTTTTTCAAGAGACTCCTTACTTTTTTTCCCGTAAGTAAGATGTAATTGTTCAGCTAATGCAGTACGTCTAAAAGTATTAACATATACCTCTTCTTGACTTCTTAACCTACTAAGTTTCTCTCTTCTCTCAGCAATTAACTTATTTTCCTCATTTTTATTTTCTTCATTCATTTAGGATATTCCCTTTTTAAGACTATACTCTAAAAAAGATTCTATATTACCATCTAAAATAGATTCTGGATTAGAGCTCTCTAAGCCTGTTCTTAAATCTTTAACTCTCGACTGGTCCAGAACATAAGATCTAATTTGGTTTCCCCAGCCTATATCAGATTTATTTTCTTCAAGAAAATCTTTTTCAGCATCTCGCTTGCTCTTTTCTAGCTCATATAGCTTTGCCTTGAGCTGATTCATTGCTGTTGCCTTATTTTTGTGTTGTGACCTTCCATTCTGACACTGAACAACAATATTAGATGGCAAATGAGTAATCCTAACTGCAGATTCAGTTTTATTAACATGTTGTCCTCCTGCTCCGCTAGCTCTATAAACATCAATTCTAATATCTGAGGGATTGATAATTATATCTAGATTATCATCAACTTCAGGAGAAACAAAAACAGCGGCAAATGATGTATGTCGCCTATTACTCGAATCAAAAGGTGATTTTCTCACTAATCTATGAACACCAGTTTCCGTTTTGATCCATCCATAGGCATAACTCCCAGAAATTAAGATCGTTGCGCTTTTTATACCTGCAACTTCTCCTGGTGATTTCTCTAGTATCTCAGATTTGAAATTATTAGATTCAGCCCATCTTAAATACATTCTAAGTAACATCTCAGCCCAATCTTGCGCTTCAGTACCGCCTGAGCCTGCTTGAATATCTAAATAGGCATTAAAGCTATCCATTTCACCAGAAAACATTCTTTGAAACTCTAATTTCTCTAAAAGGTGTCTTATATTCTCCAGGTCTAAAAAAATATCTCCAAGAGTTTCGCTATCTCTTTCATCCTTAGCTATCATGAATAGCTCCTTATTATCATCAATGGCCAAGGAGGCAGTTTCTATATCATGAACAATAGATTCTAATGAAGATTTTTCTTTACTCAGAAGGCCAATTTTTTTTTGATCTTTCCAGATTTCAGGATTCTCTAATTCACTTTTAAGAACTTGGAGTCTATCCTTCTTTTTATCATAGTCAAAGATACCCCCTCAAAGAACCACATCGCTCTACCAAATCAGATATTAAAACACCAACAGAAGTGAAATCCATAAATACTAGCCTTGTTAACTTAAAAAAATAAATATGCCATACAATATTTAATTGTTCCAGCTTATTCTTCTATATGAATAATAATAAGTTGGAGCCTGGGTAAATCAAAATAATTATTTATTTTTAATTTATAGATAATTCTTATTTTAGTTCCAATCTGCCATGATCCTGGCAATTTATTAAAAGCTATGGCATCAATTTTTGAACTAGAGCCTAATGGATTTAATACCATCTTTAGATGGGTATTACCAACAATACTCTGACTAACAAGTATAAAAAAATTATCAAAAAGTGGCTCTGGAAAGTTTTGGCCCCAAGGCCCTCCATCTAGAATTAATTTAGCAGAATTTAATGTAAACTTAGATTTATCTAGCTGTCCATCAGTTATTAATTTGTGTGAGAGAATCTCTTCATCTAAATATTTATCACAAATTTTCTTTATCTCCTTATTAAAAGACTCTAGATTTGATTGCTTGATAGTTAGGCCTGCTGCCATAGCGTGTCCTCCAAACTTACTAATTAATTCTGGATTACCTGTATCTATCTCAGCTAGTGCATCTCTTAGATGAAATCCTGGAATAGATCGGCCTGAACCTTTAATCATATCATTCTCTGCTGATGCAAAAATAAATACTGGTCTATAGTATTTCTCTTTTAACTTTGATGCGACTATTCCTACAACTCCTTCATGCCAATCATCTCTATATAAAGATATAATATTTGGTAAGCTACTAGCCTTTAAAATATCAATTGAATTAACCATATTATCTGCCTCAATACTCATTTTTCCTTGAACCAACTTCCTTCGCTTATTAATTTTCTCTAACCGATTAGCTAGATCGTTTGCTTTACTGTACGATGAACTTGTTAGACATTTAATACCAATAGCCATATCCTCCATACGCCCTGCAGCATTAATTTTAGGAGCTATCCTGTAAGATAAGTCAGCTTCATTAATTTCCTCTAATTTTATATTAGATATATTAGCGAGAGCCTTAATCCCATCTAAACATTTTGAAGACCGCATGAGATCTAAACCATATTTTATAAAAATTCTATTTGTTAAATCTAATTTTACTAAATCCGCTACTGTTCCTAATGCAACTAGATCTAAATATTTTAATACTGTTCTATGGCTATTATAAAACTTACCTAAAGCTGCCATAAGATAAAAAGCAACTCCAACTCCCGCAAGATTTTTTCCTTTGAATGAGCACTGATTTAAGTTAGGATTTACTAATGTAGCATCAGGTAAATCTTCTCCAGGAATGTGATGATCTGTTATAAGAACATCTATATTTTTCTCCTTAGCTAGCTTACAACCTTCAATACTTGTAATTCCGTTATCTACTGTAATTATCATATCTGGAGATAGTGGATCCAAAGAATGAATAAGCTCCTCTGATAATCCATAACCAAGCTTAAATCTATCAGGTATAAAATAATCTATATCCTTGAATCCAAAATCTTTTAAACATAAAAGAACTAATGATGTGCTAGTAGCTCCATCAACATCAAAATCACCTACAACTAAGATTTTATTTTTTTTATGTTTTACTAATAAATCTACTGCTTGATCTAGCTCTTTAAAATGACTAATGGGAAGGATATTTGATAGCACATAATTAATATCATCAGGTGAGTTCACTTCCCTTGAGGAATATATTTTTCTCAATAAAGGAGGGATGCTGCTTGGCCATTGCCAAGATGATGATTCTTCTTTAATAGTCCTATTTTCTATTATAGTCATCTATGTTACTTTAAAAAAAACTATATTATATAGATAAATTATAATAACCTTGTAACAAATTATGGAACTTGTCAAAGAAAAAACTGATGTCAACATTATCAATGCTTGGGAAAATAGAAGAATTCTTGTAAATGAAAAATGGTACACTAGTAATTTTATCATTTCTAAAGAAAAAATTATTCCTAATTGGTCTTGTGCGACAATAGAAGAAATTTGTATAGAGAACCTCTCATTAATGGCTGACCAAAATCCAGAAATTATATTAATAGGTACTGGAAAAGATCAGATATTGATAAATCCAGAAATAGCTCGATTCTTTAATCAGAAAAAAATTGGTATTGAAATAATGAATACTCCTTCGGCCTGTAGGACATATAACTTACTAGCACATGAGTTAAGAAAAGTGGTAGCTGGAATAATAATTTAATCTAGTCAAAATCAATATAGACCATCGGATTAACAGGAGTTCCATTTTCTCTTATCTCAAAGTGAAGTTGTGGTAAGTTTCCTGGCCCTTCACCCATATGAGAAATAACTTGTCCTGCTACAACTTCATCACCTTCGGCAACTAATAAATCCTTATTAAATCCATAAGCTGTAAGGTAGGCCTCTCCATGCTTTATAATGATAAGATTTCCATAGCTCGTTAAACCTGAGCCAGCATAAACAACTTCACCAGACAATGTGGCATAAATATTATCTCCAACTGATCCTCTTATTCCTATACCGCTACCTAATAATAAATCTTCATTAAATTTCCTTATCACTAATCCATTTGCTGGCAAAATCCAAGTATTCCTTCCTATAATACCCGTATCTAATAAGGGTCTATCTTTTGAATAATTCTCACTAATAGCTGAATCATAAGAACCCCTTATTAATAATCTCTGTCCTGGGTAAATTAAATTTGGATCATCTATATTATTTAATAAAATAATATCGTCATATTTAACTCGATAAATCCATGCAATATAGTGAAGAGATTCTCCCTCTTTAACTGTATGACTAGTAATAGAATAATCAACTAAAGTTTTAGTACAGCTAGAAAATAATAATAAAGTAAATAAAAAATAATTTTTCACAATATATTAGAAAATAATGAATAATAAAATTAAAAATATAATTGTTACTACAATAACTATCTTATCAAAATATAGCCTTATATTATTATTCATATTTTCTCCTCCTAAAACAATCAGCCCTGATACTAAAAAAAACCTTGCTCCTCTTCCTATAAAAGAAGCCAAAATAAAACCTGGAAGAAACATCCCTAAGCTACCTGCTGAAATGGTAAATATTTTATATGGAACCGGAGAAAAGCCAGCAATAAGTACTGACAAAAATCCCCAAGTTGTAAACCACTCTTTTGCTCTAATAAAATCATCTATATAGCCTCTAGATTTTAAAACTGGCTCAATTATATCTATTGCAAAAAAACCTAAGAAATACCCCACAATTCCTCCAACAACAGAGGATATAGTAGTTAAAAACGCATAATAAAAGGCTTTTTTATGATTAGCTAATGACATTGGAATTAACATTGTATCTGGAGGTATAGGAAAAAATATTGATTCTGAAAAACTTAAAATAACTAGAGCAAATTGAGAGGCTTTCTTTCTAGAAAGAGCTAAAATATAGTCATAAGTATCAGAAAAATTAATCAACCTCATAGCCCTTCTATTAATGGAACAAAGTTAACAGATCCAATAGTTTTTTTATCGAAATTGTCGCCGCGACGAGTAATACACTCTAGATTCTGATCGTCATTCTTCCCAACAGGAATTACTAGCCTGCCTCCATTATCTAGCTGCATCAATAGATCATTAGGGACTTTAGGTGGTGCAGCTGAAACAATTATAGCCTGAAATGGTGATTTATCTCTCCAACCTAAATAACCATCAGAAAGCTTAAAAGAAACATTCTTAATATTAATTTTTAATAAATTATCTCTAGATCTATGAAGCAAAGGTTTTATTCTCTCTATACTAAAAATTTTTTTAGCGAAAGGCGATAAGACAGCAGTTTGATATCCACATCCAGTTCCAATCTCTAGAACTTTATTAAATTTTTTATCTTTATCCAAAACACCTAACAAAATCTCTGTCATTAAAGCGACAACATATGGCTGTGAAATAGTTTGGCTAAATCCTATTGGTAAGGCTGTATCCTCATAAGCGCGACTTGATAATGCCTCGTCTATAAACAAATGCCTAGGTACATCTTTAATTCTCTCTAATACTAGATTATTGCTTATGCCCTTCTCCCTTAATCTATCAATAAGTCTCTCTCTAGTTCTAGAGGAGGTCATCCCTATGCCATTTTCTTTTGAAAAATTATCCACTATCTATATCTTTGATAAGATATTGTTTAAACTAGAAATTGAATTATGGGCAGTAAAATTAACTTCTAATGGTGTGACAGAAATATAATTATTAGCTATTGAATAAAAATCAGTACCCTTTCCATTGTCTTTGCTAGCTCCAGCCTTGCCTATCCAATACAACATTTTACCCTTAGGATTTGCTGTTCCTATTATTGGCTCAGGCTTGGATCTAGTGCCAAGTCGTGTTGCATGAATGCCCTGTATATTTTTTTTTGGTATATCAGGAACATTTACATTAAGAATAATATTCTTCTCTAAGCGATTATTAACGATCAAATTAATTAAATCTATTGTAGTAGAGATGGCTGTTTCAAAATTTGATCCATCTTTATAAGCTAATGAAACTGCAATTGAAGGAATTCCAAATAACCTAGCCTCAAGAGCAGCAGCAACAGTTCCTGAATACAAAACATCATCACCAAGATTAGCGCCATGGTTTATTCCAGATATGATAATATCAGGTTGAAAATCTAGAAAGCCAGTAAGAGCTAAATGGATGCAGTCTGTAGGTGTACCATTAACATAATAAAAATCTTTCTCAAATCGTTCAATATTAAGAGGAGAAGAAAGTGTAATAGCGCTACTTCCACCACTACAGTTTCTATCAGGTGCAATAATAAGTATTTCAGCTATTTCTTTGAGGTTATTAGCTAACACTCTAAGTCCCTTTGCTTGATAGCCGTCGTCATTTGATAGAAGTATTTTCACTTTGAGATACCTAAATTAAATATTTATAATCAGATTATACTTAAAGCTTACATATAATGAGATAAATTGATGAAAAAAAGTGATGAAGATAAGGATTTATTTAAAAATGCAATGAAAAACGTTACTCCTATCAAAAAAGATAGGAGACTCTATAATGATGATTTATCGAAAAATAAAAAGAAAATTAGATCAAAAAATATAAATAATCAGAATTATGAGAACTCTATGTTGGAGCTTAATATCTCTGCAGATGAAGTAGAGCAATTAGGTAATGAAATTGCCTTCCGTAGAAAAGGAGTATCGAAAAAAATCCTATCAAGGCTAAAAAAAGGAGATTATTACATTGAATCAGAGATTGACTTACACGGGTATACTGTTGATCAAGCAAAAATAATACTTAAAGAATTTATAGCCAATAGCTCTTCTGAAAACATAGGGTGCGTGAGAGTAATTCATGGGAAAGGTCTAGGATCAGGAATAAATGGTCCTGTAATAAAAAATTATGTCCAAAGATGGCTTGGTCAGTGGGATGATGTATTAGCATTTGTTACTGCTAGAGCTAAAGATGGTGGAAGCGGCGCATTATATGTATTGATTAAAAAAAGGTAAAATTACTCTTCGATAATCTGATAATAAGTCTCTTGCTCTTCAATCATTCCTAAATCTGTTCTGGCTCTTTCTTCAATGGCACTTAAGCCCTGTTTGAGATCACTAACTTCCGCTTCTAAAGAGATATTCCTGTCTCTTAATTGTTGATTTTCATTTTCCCTTATATCAACCTCTCTATCTAATTCCCAAGCTTCTCTTATTCCTCCATCAGATATCCAAGAAAAACTTTGGATAATAATTAATAACAATGCCATCGAAAATATAATAATCTTAATCATTAGATAAACTAAAGTTAAAGGCATCAAACGATGCATATTGGATATTCTTACCAAGATTATTTTCTATTCTCATAATTTGGTTATACTTTGATAATCTATCAGATCTACATAAAGAACCTGTTTTTATTTGTGTTGCACTTGTTGCAATTGAAATATCTGCAATAATGTTATCTTCGGTCTCACCTGATCTATGTGAGATAACAGAGGAATAATCAGCACCACTAGCCATATCTATAGCATCTAATGTTTCACTCAAAGTACCAATTTGGTTTGGCTTAATGAGAATACTATTAGCAATTTTTCTTGATATTCCTTTTGATAAAAGTTTGGTATTAGTTACAAAAAGATCATCACCTACAAGCTGAATTCTCTTGTCAAACCTTTTAGACATTAACTCCCATCCAGACCAATCATCTTCGGCCATACCGTCTTCAATAGAAATTATTGGATATCTAGAAACTAAGTCCTCTAAATAAAAGCAAAAATCTTTAGAATCAAATTTTTTATTCTCAGACTCAAGATAATAGAAGCCTTCTGAATAAATTTCAGTACTTGCAACATCTAGACCTAAAAAAACATCTCTTCCTAATGTATATCCAGAAATATCAACAGCTTCGCTAATGGCTATTAAAGCCTCTTCATTTGATGAAAAATCTGGAGCAAAACCTCCTTCATCACCAACTGCAGTATTTAAACCCCTTTTAGAAAGTATTTCTTTTAAACTATGAAAAACTTCAGCTCCACATCTCACTGCCTCAGAAAAGGAATCTACACCTATTGGAATAATCATAAATTCCTGAATATCTACATTATTTTCTGCGTGTGAACCTCCATTCAAAATATTCATCATAGGAACTGGAGAAATGTAATTATTTGATCGTGATAAACTTTCATATAAATGGAGGCCCTTACTATTGGCACTAGCTCTTGCGTAGGCCAATGAAACAGCTAAAATAGCATTTGCTCCTAAATGAGACTTATTTGGAGTGCCATCAAGATCAATAAGTAAAGAATCTATAAATTTTTGGCTGTCAATATTTTGTCCAACCAAACTATCATTAATTATATTATTAATATTAAATACCGCTTTAGTAACACCTTTACCAAAATATCTATCTTTGTTTTTATCTCTTAGCTCAACTGCTTCATTAGAGCCAGTCGAAGCGCCAGAAGGAACTGAAGCACAGCCAGAAAAACCTGATTCTAAGAAAACTTCTGCTTCTACAGTTGGTATTCCTCTTGAGTCTATAATCTCAATACCCTTAATTTTTTTTATCATATCCATAATTAAAATATCTAAAATTACTTATTTATTATTATTCTTTACAGAAGCGTTAATAAAACTAATAAATAACGGATGGCCATCTCGAGGATTTGATGTAAATTCAGGATGAAATTGACAAGCTACAAACCACGGGTGATCGCTTATTTCAATAATCTCTACAAGATTATCTTCCGAAACACCAGAAAAAGATAAGCCGTATTCTTCTAACTTATCATAATAATTGCTATTAAACTCATATCTATGCCTATGTCTTTCTAATATTTTTTCTTTGTTATAGGCAGAATAAGCTAGACTTTTTTTCTGCAATAAGCAAGGCTGAGCTCCTAGACGCATAGTGCCACCCATATTAGAGCCATCATCTCTGATCTCTTTTTTTCCACTTATATCTTTCCATTCAGTAATCAATGCAATAACAGGATTCTTAGTATTTTTATCAAATTCTGTTGAGTGAGCTCCTTCAAGATTTGCAACATTTCTAGAAAACTCAATGATTGCAAGCTGCATTCCTAGACAAATACCTAAATAGGGAATTTTATTTTTTCTAGCATAAGATATAGCTGCAATTTTTCCTTCTATGCCTCTATCTCCAAACCCACCAGGAACTAATATGGCATCTAAATCAGATAAAATTTTGATACCTTTCTTCTGAATATCTTCAGAATCAATATAGACTATATTTACTTTTGTTGATGAATGTAAGCCTGCATGAAGCAATGCTTCAGTTAATGAAATATAAGCATCTCTTAACTCCATATATTTTCCAACCATACCTACATTAATTTCATTCTTTGTTTCTTTTCGAGATTTTACAACATGCTGCCATTGAGAAAGATCTGCTTCTTTACATTTCAAATTAAGTTTATCTACTACTATCTGATCTAATCCTTGGTCATTTAACATAATTGGAATCTTATATAAATCATCTACATCTATTGTTGAAATAACAGCTCTCTCTTCAACATTAGTAAATAAAGCAATTTTAGTTTTATGATCTTTTGGTAAAGATAGCTCAGAACGACATACCAAAATATCTGGCTGAATACCTATTGATCTTAACTCTTTAACGGAATGCTGTGTTGGTTTGGTTTTAATTTCAGAAGATGCAGCAATAAATGGAACAAGGGTTAAATGAATATAAATTACCTTATCTTTTCCTAACTCAACACCCATCTGTCTTATTGCCTCTAAGAACGGAAGTGATTCTATATCTCCAACAGTTCCTCCTATCTCCACTAAACAAATATCTGAATCCATTGACCCTAATAAAATAGAGTTTTTGATTTCATCTGTTATATGGGGAATAACTTGAACTGTAGCTCCTAGATAATCTCCTCTTCTTTCTTTTGCAATAACATTGCTGTAGATATATCCGGTAGTAAAATTACTATTTTTACCAGTCTTGAAGTTAACAAATCTTTCATAGTGGCCTAGATCTAAGTCACTCTCTGTTCCATCTTCAGTAACAAAAACTTCTCCATGCTGAAAAGGACTCATAGTGCCAGGATCAAAATTAATATAAGGATCAAGCTTTATCATACTCACCCTTAATCCCCTTGATTCCATAATTGCACCCAAAGATGCTGAGGTAATACCCTTACCCAAAGAAGATACTACACCGCCAGTTATAAAAACATATTGAGTCATGGGCCGCCTTAACTCCTAAATTGCAGTAATAAAATTGATATAAGACGGTTCTATAAAATACCAAAAGAAAGATTTGATCGCCAGCATTATAATTTATTTTTTTTTTCGCTTAAATAAAATGGCTAAAACTAAGGTTAATATATGGGAGGATGATCAACCCAATTCACTTTCCAATAAATATTTTCTTTTTTTTCGCTATTAATTATATCCGATATCCATAGATCAGCAATAGCAACTAATTGATCCTCATAATAAATTAATGGAATTTTATTCCTCATCCAAGGAACAATTGATTTAGACTGAAAAAGACTTTTTAAAGTCTTATGATGATGCGTATTTATGAGCTTAAACTTCTCTCCTCCTTCTCTAAATCTAATTTCTAAACCTTTATTTACCCATGAATCAGGTATCCCTATGCTTGAAGTTTTTTCAAGCCGTAATTCTCCTACTGGACTAATCCATTTTTTTTCTTTAGATATTACTCCTCTATTATGGTTAGAAAAACTATCGATAGGCTCAAATAAGTACAATACACCCTTAAAAATTCTTGCTTCTAAACCCTTCCATTTGATTTGTGTTTCTGCATCCGGTCTTGATATATAAAGAGCATCATATAATTTTTTCAAATGCATAGAGCTTGGTATTGGTAAATCTAGATCTGTTATTAATTTTCTTAATAAATTATTTAATCTCGCCTCACTATGTATTGTAATCAGCTCTACTGGTATTCTTTTTTTATCAGGAATTAATTCTAAATCTAAATCTGCTAGCACATTGAGCAATTCTTCAGCATCTTTCATTTGTTTTGAGGTCCTTGCTGCAATAACTGCAGAAGATGGCCATCTATTATTAATAAGAGGAACAACCTGATGCCTTAAATAGTTTCTATCATAACCTATATCCTTATTGCTTGGATCTTCAATCCATTGTAATTTCCATTCCTTAGCAACATCCTTAATTTCAGATTTAGTAGTGTTTAAAAGTGGTCTAGCTAAGAAGCCTTTTCCAAAATTATTATAATCTAATATTCCTCTCAGACCTCTTACACCACTACCTCGTAAAAACCTATATAAAAAAGTTTCAAGTTGGTCATCAGCATGATGTGCAGTTACTAATAAATCATTACTAGAAAGCTCTTCCTTAAAAAATGCATACCTAGCCTCTCTAGCTCTTTCCTCAATATTTCCTTTATTTTCTAGGTTAAGTGATGCTGTTTTAGAAACAAATTTTATATTTAACTTTTCGCAATTATCTCGACAAAAATCTTCCCAGCTAGACGATTTACTATCAAGCTGATGGTTAACATGAATCGCCTTTATACAAATTTGTAAATTTAATCTAGAAATAGTATATAAAAGAACTGTAGAATCCAAACCACCGCTATATGCAATACTTATAGTCTTAATATCATTTAAACTAATAAAATGCTCAAGAGATGCTTTGATTTTTTTTAGAAATTTTTCGATCAATGTTTATAATTTTTTTTAAAAAAACTCTACTTATTCAAGTTATTCTTCTTGAAAAATCCCATACTTTGAATACATATTCTGCCTTTCATGAATTAATGAATCGGTAGATAAAGATTCAAGCTCATTTAAAGAACTAATAATTGATTTTTTTAAAATATTTGACATAGATTCTGGGTCACGATGAGCTCCACCTAATGGCTCCTTGATTACCTGATGAACTAGACCTAATTCATGGAGGCGATCTGCTGTTACGCCAAGAGAATCTGCCGCTTCTTTTGCATGCTCTGGGCCCTTCCACAGTATTGAAGAGCACCCTTCCGGTGAAATAACAGAATACATACTATACTGAAGCATTAAAATACGATCAGCTACACCAATTGCAAGCGCTCCTCCGGATCCTCCCTCGCCTATAATAATAGAAATTACGGGTGTTCTTAACTTAACCATTTCATAGATATTTCTAGCAATAGCTTCGCTTTGACCTCTTTTTTCTGCTCCTAGACCTGGATGAGCACCAGGAGTATCAATAAAAGTAATAATCGGTAAATTAAATTTTTCTGCTAATTTCATCACCCTTAATGATTTCCTGTATCCTTCTGGCTTTGCCATGCCAAAATTTCTTCTCAAACGGTCTTTTGAATCTCTTCCCTTTTGCTGACCAATAAGAACAACTGGGCGCTCTTCTAATTTAGCTAATCCACATACTAAAGATTCATCATCTGCGTACATACGATCACCATGTAATTCGTGAAAATCAGAAAAACATGATTTAATATAATCTAAAGTATAAGGTCTAGAAGGATGTCTAGATATTTTAACTATATCCCAAGATGATAGATTAGAAAAAATTTTCTTTGTTAATGCGTTGCTTTTATTTTTTAGCTTAGAAATTTCTTCACTTATATTTACTGTAGAATCATCTCCAATAAATTTAAGTTCTTCTATCTTAGCTTCAAGCTCAGCTATTGGCTCCTCTAGCTTTATAAATTTAGTATCCATTTAAACATAATAATAGAAAATTAGAATTTCTTATAGTGAATACTATAACCTTCTTCTCCAAAAAGAGAAGAAATCTGGTCTCGAGCATCTCTCTTAAGTGATATTGACCAATTATTTCCAAGCTTTACCGATGTACTAGCCTTAGAATTAGTATAATTTAAATAAACATCGCAGCCTCCCCCCTTGTATGGCTGAAGTGCTTGCTTTAAGTTTTTTGATAAAGCGCTATTATTCTTATTACTATTAAAGTTAATAGTTAACCTCTTAGCATTATCCTCAATAGCTTGATCTATAGTTTTTATATATTGAGCTTTTAGCTTCCAATTGCTATTAAAATCATCGTAGCTTAGCTGCCCTTCGATATATAAAATATAATCCTTTATTATGATATCTTGATACTTATTAAATGTATCTTCAAATAAAGTAACTTCAATCTTAGCTGTTGTATCATCAATAATTATGCTTATTGTATTTTTATTTCTAAATATATCAACTACCAAACCAGCGATACTTATCTTTGATTTCGAGCTAAAATACTTCTTTCCTTTTGGTAAAATATGAGAGGTGCTTAATATTGTTCCATTAGTGAATTGGGATGAGTGTCTACTATATTCATTGAATGGGTGTCCAGTTAAATAAAATCCTAGGCTTTCTTTTTCAAACATTAATTTATCTCTATCTCTCCATTCATTAGTTTGTTTAAGAACATGCTCTAACCCTTCATTTCCTTCATCAGAAAACAGAGAATGTTGTCCAGCAGCTCTCATATTAGCATTATTTCCTGCTATCATGAGTAAGCTATTAATAGCTTCATATGCAGAAGCCCTATTTGACCCTAGCACATCCATAGCTCCTGATTTAATTAATGCCTCTAAAGATCTTTTATTGATAGATTGATTACCTAATCTTTTACAAAAATCAATTAAATCTAAATATTTTCCATTGATCTTTCTCTCTACAATAATATCATCAATAATATTCTTCCCAACTCCTTTAATTGCTCCTAAACCATAATCAACACTCTTATTATCTCTTACTGAAAATTCATAAACAGATTGATTAATGTCTGGTGCATGAATTTTAATTCTCATTCTTTTACATTCTTGAACCAACTCCATGACCTTATCTGTATTTCCCATATCCATTGTAAGAACAGCAGACATAAATTCATTGGGATAATGCGTTTTTAGCCAAGCCGTCCTAAATGCTACAACAGCATATGCAACAGCATGAGACTTATTAAATCCATACCCTGCAAATTTCTCCATTATGTCAAAAACTTCTTCAGAAATTCTTTTATCTATATCTTTATTACTAGCGCCTTGAATGAATATAGCTCTCTGATTGGCCATTTCATCTTCATTTTTCTTACCCATTGCCCTTCTAAGAATATCTGCCTCTCCTAAACTATAACCTGCTAAAATTTGGGCTGCCTGCATCACCTGTTCTTGGTAAACAAATACTCCATAGGTAGGCTCAAGAATTGGCTTAAGAAGAGGATGGAAATAATTAATAGGCTTATCATTAACGCCATGTTTACAACGAATAAACTCTTGAACGCTACCCGATTCCATAGGTCCGGGCCTACCTAAAGCTAGAATAGCTGCTAGATCTTCAAAAGTATCTGGCTGGACGCCCTTAATAACACCTCTCATCATCTTTGACTCAATCTGAAAAACAGCCGATGTATTACAAGTTTTTAAAAGCTCAAATGTATTAGTATCATCTAATGGAATTTTTGTTATATTAACAGGCTCCAAACCTTCTTGTTCTTTTACTCTATTTATGTTCTCTACAGCATGTTTAATAATAGTTAAGGTTTTAAGCCCAAGAAAGTCAAACTTTATAAGACCAATAGACTCAACATCATCTTTATCAAGCTGACTAAGAATATTACCATCCTCATCACAATATAATGGCATATATTCAGTTAAAGGCTCTGGAGCAATAACTACTCCTCCAGCATGAGTTCCAGCATTACGCGCCAAGCCTTCTAAAGACTTTGCTCTATCAATAAGTAACTTTATATCATCTTCATTATTATAGCGTTTCTTTAACTCAGGGTTTTCTTCAATTGCTTGATCTAATGTAACACCGACTGTAAATGGAATGAGTTTTGCAACACTATCAACAAACCCATGAGGCATACCTAAGACCCTACCTACATCTCTAACCACAGCTTTAGCTGCCATAGTTCCAAAAGTAATAATTTGAGACACATGGTCAACTCCATACTTATTTGAAATATACTCAATTACCTTTTCTCTACCTTCTATGCAAAAATCAATATCAAAATCTGGCATTGAGACTCTTTCCTTATTTAAAAATCTTTCAAATAACAAATCATAAAAAATAGGGTCAATGTCGGTGATTTCTAGTGCATATGCTACTAATGATCCCGCCCCGGATCCGCGGCCAGGACCAACTGGAATTAAATTATCATTTGACCAAGAAATAAAGTCAGCAACAATTAAAAAATAACCTTCGAAACCCATATCGCAAATTGTAGTTAACTCATAATCCAATCTCTGAAAATAGATATCTCGCTTATTTTTATCTGGATCTTTAAAGCTCATTCTTTTTTCAAGACCTATTTTAGATTGCTCTCTAAGATATGACTTTGTGTCACTACTATTAGGTGTATCGAAATATGGAAATATTGTATTTCCAAAATTTAAGTTAAAATTACATCTCTTAGCTATTTCAATTGTATTTTCTATAGCTTCAGGAATTTCAGAAAAAATTTCTTCCATTTCAATCGATGATTTTAAGTACTGGTGCTTAGTATATTTTTGTTGCCTTCCTGGATCTGATAAAACTACCTTATCTTGAATAGCTACCCTTATTTCATGTGAGTCATAATTTTCTTTTTTTAAAAACCTAACATCATTTGTAGCTACTACAGGAACAGATGTATTAGATGCTAAGGTAATCGCTCCGTCTAAATATATATCTTCATTTGGTCTACCTAGCTTCTGAAGCTCAATATAAAAATTATCAGGAAATATCCTTAAATATTTTTCTAGTTCTTTTTTTGCCTCAATGTGGTTTGTGGATAATAAGCTATCTCCAATACTTCCAAATTGTCCTCCAGATAAAGCTATCAATCCAGATGTAATATTATTTTCTAACCAGTTCTCAATAATATATGATTTTTCATTTTCTCTACCTTTAGAATGAGCCATGCTTAATAATTTACTTAAGTTTCTAAATCCAGTCTTGTTCTTACATAATAAAGTCATCCGATATGACTTAGTATCACTTATATTTTTCTTAACTATAATATCTGAACCAATAATAGGTTTTATTCCATTTGATGTGGCCATTTTGTAAAACTTGACAAGTGAAAAAGTATTTATTTCTTCGCAAAGAGCAATAGCAGGAATTTTTTCACGACTTGCTAAATCAATCAGTGAAGGTATCTTAATAACACTATCTATAAGTGAAAATTCACTATGTATCTTTAGATGTACAAATTTATTTTTGCTCATCTAGATAGTGCTCCTAATAAAGACACATGGTTTAAAACTCAATCTATGAAATGGGGTTAAGCCAAATTTTTTTAGCCTATCTATATGATCTTTAGTTGGGTATCCTTTATTTATAATAAAATTATAATTTGGATACTTAAAGTGTAAAAGATTCATATATCTGTCTCTATAAACTTTAGCCATAATAGAAGCTGCGCTAATCTCCTGAACTTTCTCATCGCCTTTAATTATAGATTCAAGATAAAAATCTGTAACAACTTTATTAAAATTTGGAACTTGATTACCATCTATTTTAACAATATTAGGCTGGATGCTGAGAGATAAGATAGATCTCTTCATAGCAAGCAACGAAGCTTGAAGAATATTTATTTTATCAATGATTTGCGATTCAATCATAGAAACAGAGTAGGCTAATGAATTTTTCCTTATTAGGCTAGAAAGAGCTATTCTCTTCTTTTTTGACAACTTCTTTGAGTCTGCCAAGCCATAAATTGGCTTATTTTTATCTAATATTACTGCAGCAGCAAAAACAGGTCCCGCTATTGGTCCTCTTCCTGCCTCATCTACACCAGCTATATACATTTAATTATTAGACTTATTTAGCAAGTTATATATAGCTTTCGCAGAGTTTTTGCTAGCATTAATTCTAAGTTTTTTATGAATTTCATTAAACATTTTTTTTTGATTTTCAAAATTCTCAGGGTGTTTTAAGATAGACTCTAAAGTCTTTCCCATTTTATCAGGCCTAACCTCTTCCTGAGAATATTCAGGAACATGTTTTGAGTTAGCAAGAAGATTGGGTAAGCTAAAATAAGATAGCTTTTCTAAACCTAATTTATTGAAAATCCAATAAGAAATACTTGAAACTATGTATGCAACCACCATAGGTTTCTTTATAAGAGCAGCCTCAAGAGATGCTGTTCCCGAAGCAGTCAAAACAACATCAGACGCTGAAATTACAGATCTAGCCTTTCCTATAATAATTTTAAATCTATCATCTGCATTTATCTTACTCATAAGGTTTTTATTGTTCTTTAAAAGAACTTTTAAACTATCCTCATCTGATAATGCAATTAAAACTAATAGATTAGAAAATCTATTTAATAGCCATTGGGCAGTCTTTATAAATGGTTCTGCAAGATATTGTATCTCACTAGACCTACTACCTGGAAGAATGGCTAGAACTTTCTGACTATCATTAATATCAAATTCCTTTCTATCAAAATTATAATCTATTTCATAAGGTATCTGATCTGCTATTGGATGACCTACAAATAAAGATTCTACTTTATTAGACTCATAAAAACTTTGCTCGAAGGGAAGAATGCACAACATGAGATCAACTGAATCTTTTATTTTTCTTACTCTAGACTGTCTCCAAGCCCAAACTTGTGGGCTAACATATTGAACCACAGGAATATCTAACTTTTTCAATGAATAGCCTATAGGTAAATTAAAATCTGGAGCATCTATACCTATAAATAAATCAGGTTTTATCTTCTTTATTTTATTTATTAAATTAAACCTTAGCCACAATATTCTAGGTAAATGTCTTAAAACCTCTAACAATCCCATTACTGATAGCTGATCTACTTTATAAAAAGCTTTGCAGCCTTGACTAATCATTTTTGGACCAGCTACTCCATAAAATTCTGCTTGAGGAAATAATAGCTTAAGATCTTTGATTAGTTCTGAACCTAGATTATCCCCAGAAATCTCGCCTGCACAAATAGCAATCTTAATTTTCTTCAAATATGGATAATCCTTCTTCACGCCTATCTTACAATACTTCTAGATCCATTATTTAGAGATTCTAACATAGGCAATATTTCCTTATTATTTTTGCTAATTATCTGAAGGCGGCTTATCGCTTCTTCTAACTTTAGGCCCTTACGGTAGATAATCCTATAAGCTTCTTTAATATTTTGTATGCTGATATTATCAAAGTTTTTTCTTTTAAGACCTTCTAAATTAACCCCTCTTGGTTCTGCAGGCCTGCCAGATACAACTACATATGCTGGAATATCTTTAGTAATATATGTAAACATACTAGAAAAACTATATGGGCCTATTCTGCAATACTGGTGGGCTGTGGTGAAACCTCCTAATATTGCCCAATCTTCAACTTTAACATGGCCTGCTATTGAAGCATTATTAGCAAATATAGTATTGTTTCCAACTATGCAATCATGTGCTATATGAGCATAAGCCATTATCCAATTATCATCTCCAATAATCGTTACACCATTGTCTTGAATAGTTCCTCGATTAATTGTACAACCTTCCCTTATTGTGTTTCTCTCACCTATAATTAACTTGGTAGGTTCTCCTGAATATTTCTTGTCTTGAGGGCTATCTCCTATAGATGAAAATTGAAAAATATGATTATCGCATCCTATAACAGTTGGACCTTTTATCACTGCATTAGCCTCTATGATGCTACCTTGCATAATTTCTACATTTGGACCTATAACTGAATAAGGGCCGATAGAAACATTTTTATGAATCTTAGAATCTTTCGAGATAATTGCTGTTTTATGTATCATTATAAATTCCTGGAGATTCTAAGAGCTCAGCAGTAGCACACACAATTCCTCCTACTTCAACCTTTGTCTTAAATCGCCAAAGATTGCTTCTACTAGTAATAATCTCAGCAGTAATTTTCATTTCATCGCCAGGCATGACTGGCTTCCTAAATCTTGCCTTTTCTACACCAACTAAATATAAAATAAAATTTCTATTTTTAACTGGAACAGTATCCCAAACTAATACCCCTGCTGCTTGACCCATTGCCTCAATTATTAAAACGCCTGGCATAACTGGGTGAGTCGGGAAGTGTCCTTCAAAATACACTTCGCTAGACAATACCTTTCTAGTAGCAACAATATTTTTACCAGGATTACAGGAGATAACAAAATCTAAAAATAGAAAAGGTTCTCTCTGGGGTATTCTTTCCTTTATTCCATCGAGGTTATACAGATAATTATTTTTCAAGCTATCTCCTCTCTCTCCCTCTTATTTTTTTAAATAATTTATCTAAATCTTTTAGTCTAATAATATTCCTTTTCCATATATTTGCTTCTTGAGCTGGTATAACTCCAGAATAAGTTCCAGATGTAGAAATAGACTTAACAACAGTTGTTTTAGCATTAATATAAACATCATCTGTAATATTTAAATGACCTATGATTGAAGCTCCACCTCCAAGCCTACACCTTTTTCCTATAATGGTACTACCAGCAACTGCACTACACCCAGCTATAGCTGTAAATTCTCCAATTCTGACATTATGGCCTATATGAACAAGGTTATCTATCTTAACGCCTTTACCAATAAAGGTATCATCAATTGTTCCACAATCAATGGTAGAGTTTGCACCAATCTCTACATCGGAATCAATCTTTACACCTCCTAATTGGGGAATAGATTTCCATTCATCATTATCATTAGCAAACCCAAAACCATCAGAGCCAATCACACAACCAGGATGCAAAAAACATCCTTTACCTATTTGAACATTGCTCTTTATAGTGACATTTTCACTTATGACAGTATCACTCTTTATAATTGAATTTGGCCCAATAACAGTATTCGGAGCAATAATTACATTATCTCCTATAAAAACATTATCCTTAATCACTACATTTTCAGATATTTCTGCAGTAGAGGAAATGTTTGATCTTTCAGAGATTACTGATGTTATATGTTTGATCCCATTTGATTTAGGGAGTGGATAAAGATATCTTGCTGCTTTTGCATATGCGAGATATGGATCATTAGACAAAATACAAGATGATGGACACTTATCTTTCATATTTTCTGTTAATATGACACACCCAGCTTTTGTCTTAGATAGTATGTTAGCTTTATTGGAATCTAGAAAAAAACATAATGAATTTTTTTCCGCTTTTTCCAAAGTAGAAACACTATCAACTATCTGATCTGGATCACCATCAAGCTTGCAATTAAGAAAATCAGCAAGTTCTCCTAATTTAGCTGGCATAGAAAAAAAAATTAGTTAGTGGTATCAAAATTATTTTGTAAAGTCTGGAGAACTTCATCAGTAATATCGATAGCAATACTGAAGTAAAGCGCATCCGCTACTACTAAATCATAATCTTCAGAGCTAGAAAATTGGTTAATAGCATCAACAAGAATGCCTTGCAGCTCACTGAGCTCTTGATTCTGTCTTAAATTAAAATCTTCTGATGCTTGCTCTTGCTCTCTAGTAAGATCTCTTTGTTCATTAGAAATTTCTCTTTCAAGCCTTTGTCGCTCCTCCTCGCCCATAACTGCAGCATCTCTCTCATATAGCTCTACCTTTTCTTGCAAAGAAGTTTGAATAGCTATAATTTCTCTCTCCCTCGGAGAAAATTCCTGTTGCAATGTTTCCATTACAGAAATATATTGAGGAGACTGGCTTAATAATCTAGAGACATCAACAACACCTATTTTAATACCTCCCTCTTGAGCAATGATGGTGCTGCTACTAAAAAACAGTATCAAAACTGGAACTATCCTAGCAACTAAAAAACTCATAAAATCTAAACTTTTACTATTCATAATAATTACCTACCTCATAAAAAAATAAATTAAAACGCATTACCTACGGTAAATTGAAATTCTTCTGTCTCATCTCCATAAAAACGCTCAGTGGTAACCTTATTATTTAAAGGTTGACCATAACTAAACCTCAATAAACCAAGAGGAGCTAACCATTCTACGCCAATTCCAAATGAACGTTTAAGATTATTTGGGTTATATTTATATTCATCAGTAATATCTCCTAATCTATCACGAAAAGTTACGCCTCCAGTAGAAAATACATTACCAATATCATAAAACAAGGACAATCTTGCTGATGTCTCAAATTGCTCAGGCATTGGTACTATTAACTCTAATTGTGATATGGCTTTAACATTGCCCCCATAAGGATTTCCCCAGGAATCCTTTGGGCCTAAACGGCTCTCTCTATAGCCTCTAACCGATCCAGGACCACCAGCAAAAAAGTTTCTATATGGTGGTATTGCGGTTGTTTTATTTCCATATGGATTACCATAAGCTAAATCAGAGTTAAATCTAAGAATCCATCTTCCAGTAATTGGAAAATATTGTGTATAACGAATATTAGCAACATAATATTCTACATCACTTCCTGGTATTGAAGCATTAACACTAAATCCAAGTCTTGTGCCATCAGTAGGAAAAATAAATCTATTTCTAGAATCATAAATCCAGCCAGTTGTAAGCTCTATAGTTTCAGCCTTAGTACCAAAAAATTCCCCATCTCCTGAAACGCTAAAAACTTTCCCGTTCGATTTAACCCACTCATTAGACTGCTCAGAGCTATAAAAACTAGTTGCCATCTCAGTATCTGAATAGGCAAAACCAAATTGAAGATACTGATATTCAGTTATTGGGTAAGACCAATCAGCACCTAAGGAATAAGTTTCTGTAGAAAAAGCTGAACTGGCAGAAGTAAACTGAGTAATATCCCTAAAAGAAAAAGATAAGGTCTGAGATAGTCCATCCATAGTTTTATATGGGTCTGTATAATTCAAAGTATAGAATGAAGAATACTTGCCTCCACTCATATTCAATGCCACCCTATCTCCCGAGCCCATAAAATTTGAATGAATAAAATTAGCATTAAGCTGGCCTCCCCAAGTTTCGGAATAACCTATTCCTCCACCAAATTGACCTGGTAAACCTTCTTCTATTTCAAAATCAATATCTACTAAATCTGTCTCTCCTAGTACAGGGTTTGTTTCGTACTCAACACTTTCAACATAAGGAAGTCTCTGAAGCCTAATCTGCGATCTATCTAATAATGTATTTGATAAATAGCCGCCTTCTAATTGACGCATTTCTCTTCTAAAGACTTCATCATTAACATTATCTGTATTATTAAAATTTATTCTTCTAACATATACTCTATCTTGAGAATCTAAAAAGAAAGTTATTTCAGCTTCATTATTTTCTCTATCTAATTCTGGAATTGCAACAATCTCTGCAAATGAATAGCCATCTTGCCCCAAACGAAGACGAATTAGCTCTTCACTACTAGTGAGCAATTGTTGTGAAAAAATTTGTCCAGGACTTGCCAATATAAGGTCAGTTATCTCATCTCTAGGTACTACAAGATCACCAGCAATCTTGATATCTGAAATTTTATAGCTCTCCCCTTCAACGATATTTATCGTTATAAATATGTCTTGCTTATCAGGAGAAATTGCTACCTGTACACTATCCGATCTAAAATCTGCAAAGCCCCTATCCATATAAAAAGACCTTAAAGTTTCAAGATCTCCTTCTAAGGCTTCTTTAGAATATCTATCATCATTACGAAAAAAAGATAATAAATTACCTGTCTTTAGCTCAAACTCATTTAATATTTCATTATCACCAAAACTAGTATTGCCAACTACATTAATCTGTCTAATCTTAGCCCTATCCCCTTCAGCTATCTCAATTGCTAATCTAACTCTGTTATCTGAAAGCTCTTCTATAGGAGTTCTTACCTGAACAGCATATTTTCCCTGACTATAATATTGCTCGGTTAATGCTCTTTTAATTTCGAGCAAAACAGATTGGTCAAATATTTTTCCTACTGTCAACCCAACATCGGTTAATGATTGCTCTAGCTGTTCAGTTTCAATATCTTTATTACCAGAAATAGTAAAAGCTTCTATAGATGGTCTTTCAAGAACCACAATAATTAAAGCATCTTCATCTCGGCGAAACTCTATATTTTGAAAAAATCCAGTTGAATATATTGCTTTAATAGCTTCTTGAACTCTCTGATCTGTAATAGTATCTCCTAAATTGATAGGTAAGTAGTTAAAAATAGTTCCTTCAGAAATACGTTGAGCTCCTTCAACTCTAAAGTCATTCACTACCCACGGATCAAAAGAAAAGGCACTTTGTGAATTAAAAAGATAAACTAAAATGCACAAAGATAAGTTATATTTTATTGATATATTCATGATATAAGTCTAATAAAATCATTATAAAAAGCAAAACTAATAATCATTGCGATCAAAACTAATCCTAAATTCTGAGATACTATTAGTGTTTTATCTGAGATAGGTGAACCTTTAACAAATTCAACTACTTGATAAACAATCTGACCTCCATCTAGTAACGGTATAGGCAATAAATTTAAAACACCAAGGCTGATACTGATGATTGCTAAAAAATTAATAAAAGACAATAAGCCGCTTTGGGCGCTATCTCCTGCATATACGGCAATATTGATAGGACCGCTTATATTTTTAGCTGATACATCTCCCATAATCATTTTACTAATCATTTTTAAAGTCATAACGCTCATTTGGAAGGTCTTAATAATTGATCTTTCGATAGAACCAAAGAAACCATGGCTTTCAATAACTACTGATTGGTTTAAAATTTCAGAAACCACTGCAATATTTTCTTTAACTCCAATTATTCCTATTGGTGCATTGTTAATATTAGAATATCCTATTTGTAATGACTTAGTTAAATTTTCACCATTTCTTTGAATAATTACTTCTACGACCTTATTAGGTCTAATTTGGACATTGGTGACAAGATCTGAGAAATTATTTATTTTTATATTATCTAAATATAGAATTAAATCATTTCTAACTAGCCCTGCATTATCAGCAGGCATATTCTGAGATACATCTCCTAATATAGCCGGTCTTAAAGGCCCTGGCATAAATCCTAAACCTTTATATAGTTCTCCGGGCATGGTTAAATCCTTCTCTAAACCTCTAACATCAAGCTCTAAATATCTAAAATTACCTAATTCATTAGAAGTTGTAATTTGAATTATTCCATCAGAAAGAATCTCATCCAAAATTGAGAGTGTTGCGGCCTCAAGTGTTGGTGTCAGATTATCACCAACTTTTACTATCATCTCGTCTGCAACCATGCCTGATATATCAGCAATTGAGCCTTCATCAATATAACCTATAGAAGGTTTATAATGAGTAACCCCAAAAGAAAAAATAACAAAATATGCAAAAATGGCAAAAATGAAATTAAATCCAGGACCGGCTAAGAGTACACAAACTCTTTGATATATTGGTCTTCTATTAAATGCTTTATGAAGCTCGCTTCTATCAACTTCGCCTTCTCTCTCATCAAGAAGTTTTACATAACCACCTAAAGGAATGGGGCTTAGAATATATTCAGTAGCGTCAGGTTTTTTTCCTACATATTTTAATAAGGGTTTGCCAAATCCTAAAGAAAACCTTAATACTTTAAAGCCTAATTTTTTAGCTACAATGTAATGCCCATACTCATGAATAGATACTAGTATGGAAAGAGCAATAATAAATGAAATAAGTGAAATAATTATTTGAGTCATATTTTTTTAAATCATACCAGAAAAATTAAGACCTATAAAAAAGAATATTGAAGCAGCCAATGTACTATCTAGACGGTCAAGAATTCCGCCATGGCTAGGCAAAAAAACACCAGTATCTTTTAACCCCCTGTTTCTTTTAAGCATGCTTATAGAAAGATCACCTAATACAGAGGAAATAGAGACAATTGAGGAAAAAATAATAGAAGTAAGCAAAGGTAATGGAAAAAATAAAGCTAGAATTAGAGAAGCTATTAAAGTAAAAATGAATCCTCCAATAGCTCCTTCCCAGGTTTTATTAGGGCTAATAATTGGAGCTAACTTTATTCTTCCAATTAGCTTACCAAAAAAATAAGAACCCACATCATTAGCCCAGACCATAATAAATAAAAATAGAAGATAGATAGCTGATAATTCATGAAGATAAATTATTATAAATAATGATGGAAATAAAAGAAACGGGCATAACAATGCTATAACTATAGAATTGATATGGAATGGATAAAAATAAAAAGAAATAAAGAATAAAATCCAAAAAATGAATGCAAAATAAGCAGCTATATAAATATCGTATGTATTAAAAAAAATTGATAATAATAAAAACAATGCCATAAATAGATTAAACAATAGTTTTTTATAAAATATATCAAAAGCTAATCCTGACCATTCCCAAATCGCTATCAACCATAAGGCTGTGAAAAAAAAACAAAAAACAAAGGTAGATGAATATATTATTAAAGCTATAATAAAAATTCCGAAAATAAATGCTGAAATTATCCTTGATAAGGTCAATTGATTTCCTCTATTTGTTTACTAACTTTTCCAAATCTTCTTTCCCTATTAGAATAAAAACTTATAGCCTTATCCAAATCATTCTCTGTAAAGGATGGCCATAAAATGTCTGTAAAATAAATTTCAGCATAAGCTATCTGCCATAAAAGAAAGTTACTTATCCTCTTCTCACCACCAGTTCTGATTAATAAGTCAACATCAGGAATCCTTGATGTCATAAGTTCTGATATAAATAAATCTTCGAGCTCTATTTCATTACTTTTGCCATTTTTTAAAACATAATCTACTAGTCTCTTTGAGGCCGAAATAATATCCTGTCTTCCACCATAAGAAATAGCTAGAATAAGATTCATATTTTTATTGTCTTTGGTTAAGTTTTTTGCATAATTTATCGATGATTGTATCTGCTCGCTAAGTAATGTCGTATCTCCTATAAAGCTTAAACGAACTCCTTTATTATTTAGTTCATCAATCTCTGTTTTAAGTGAATTTAAAAAAAGATCCATAATCCAATTTACTTCTTCCGTTGGTCTAGACCAATTCTCAGCTGAAAAAATAAATAGTGTCAAAGAAGATATGCCTTTTTGCATACATGCTTTGATAATTTCTTTGGCAGGCTTAATACCAGACTTATGGCCAGTTTTTCTTGGTAGTGATTTTTTTTCGGCCCAGCGACCATTACCATCCATGATTATAGCTATATGATCTGGTATCGACATATTCATAAGATCATCTTTCATAAAAAAAACTAGAACTCCATTATTTCTTCTTCTTTAGAAGCTGATAAATTATCCATTCTAGATGTCACATCATCTGTATATTTTTGAACCTCATCTTGAGACTTTCTTAGATCATCTTCTGTAATTTCTTTATCTTTAAGTAAATCTTTAATATCATTCAATGCATCTCTTCTTATATTTCTAACTGCAACTTTTGCAGATTCAAGCTCTCCTTTTACAATTTTTGCTAAATCTCTTCGTCGATCCTCTGTCATAGGAGGTAGGGGTACTCTAATCACAGCTCCAGCTGTAACAGGAGTAAGTCCTAAATCTGATACTAATATAGCCTTCTCAATAACAGCAACTGTCTGCTTATCCCAAGGAGAGATAACTAAATTTCTTGAGTCTTCAACAGTTATTGAGGCAACCTGGCTTAATGGGACTTCTGATCCATAATGCTCAATGCTTATATGCTCAAGTAAATCTGGATGTGCTCTTCCAGTTCTTATTTTCTTCAATTCGTCTTTGAAAGAAATAATACTCTTCTCCATCCTATCAAAAGCTGATTTCTTGACTTGTTCAATCATATTTTAATCTTCCATGTTTGTAACAACTGTCCCGACATTGTCCCCTTTTAATAAACGAACCATGTCCCCCTTATTATTTATATTAAATACTACTAATGGTAATCTATTTTCTTTACACATCACAATTGAAGTAGCGTCCATGACGCCAAGATTCTTATCTAAAACATCATCATAGGTTAATCTCTTATACAAATGTGCATTTTTTGAAATAACTGGATCACTTGAATATATGCCATTAACTTTTGTTGCTTTAATTAATAGATCAGCATTAATTTCTATTGCTCTTAGGCTAGCTGCTGTATCAGTAGTAAAAAAAGGGTTGCCCGTTCCGGCAGCAAAAATAACTACTCGTTTTTTTTCAAGATGTCTAATAGCCCTTCTTCTAATATAATCTTCGCAAACATCATTAACTTTAATCGCTGACATTACGCGCGCTACCACACCTTCTTTCTCAAGTGCATCTTGTAAAGCTAGAGCATTCATTACAGTAGCTAGCATCCCCATATGATCAGCAGTAACTCTATCAATACCAGATTCCGCAAGACCCACACCGCGAAATATATTTCCACCTCCAACTACTAGACCTATCTCTACATCTAAATCTAATACTCTTGAAATATCTTGAGCTATTCTTTTTATAATTGAAGGTTTGATACCGCTTTTTTGAGACCCCATAAGAGCTTCTCCACTTAATTTCAAAAGCACTCTCTTATAAGGCTGCATCTCTCTAGATCTCCAAATTAAAATATTTACTGGGAAGCCTGTGCCATAACCTCCGCTACAAAATCTTCCTGTTTCTTAGTAATACCTTCACCGAGCTCATAACGAATAAAACTAATCACTTCAATAGACGATGAAGATAATAAGCTACCTACAGTAATGTCGGTATCTTTTATAAAGCTTTGGCCAACTAGAGTAATCTCAGACAAATGCTTACGAAGCCTGCCATCAACCATTTTTTCTACAATATCCTCTGACTTACCCTCTTGTAACGCTTGAGCTACTAGAATTTCTCGTTCTTTATTAAGCTCGACTTCTGGGATATCATCTATATCAATATATTGGGGAGCTGAAGCAGCTATCTGCATAGAAATATCATTCGCTATAGTTTGATTGTCACCCTTAATTTCAACCATAACTCCTATACGCCCCATGTGAGAATACTGCGATACCATATTCTTGGTTCTTAAAAGGGAAAACCTTCTAACTGAGATATTTTCACCAACTTTCGATACTAGTTCTTTTCTAATTTCTTCTAAACTAGAGCCATTAACCTCTATTTTCATTAGATCCTCAATATTTTTTGGCTGATGCTCAAGAATTAACTGGACAACTAAATCAGAAAAATGAGTGAAATTCTGATCCTTAGCAACAAAATCAGTCTCAGAATTTACTTCTATTATTGCATATAGATCATCAAGTTCTTTTAAAACAATTATTCCTTCAGCTGCAATTCTTGATGATTTTTTATCAGCCTTAGCTTGTCCTGCCTTTCTTAAAAACTCTACTGCCTTATCAAGATCACCATCAGTCTCTAGAAGTGCCTTCTTGCAATCCATCATTCCTACTCCTGTTCTTTCTCGGAGTTCTTTAACTACTTTAGCCTCTATCGTCATTTTAATACCCTTTATAGTAAAAAATATCTATCAAAAACCTAAACTTCAGTATCATTGATAGCTGTATCCTTCTTAGTAGCTGTTTTTTTAGTAGCTGCTTTTTTAGTAGCTGTTTTTTTAGTAGCTGTTTTTTTAGTAGCTGTTTTTTTAGTAGCTGTTTTTTTAGTAGCTGTTTTTTTAGTAACTTTTATTTTAGTAGCTGTTTTTTTAACTAAAGCATTATCTTGTGATTTGGGTCTACCTTGGCCATCCAATTCAACAAACTCATCATCACCTTCTGGAATAACTGGTATAGATTTTTTACCCTCCAATATTGCATCAGCTATCTGCTTAACATAAAGCTCAATGGATTTCATAGCGTCATCGTTTCCAGGAATTAAATAATCCACTCCATCAGGGGAACAATTAGTATCAACTACTGCAACAACTGGGATATTAAGTTTAATAGCCTCCTTTATAGCGATAGATTCATAGCCAACATCAATGACAAAAATAGCATCAGGCAGCTTAACCATGTCCTTAATTCCACCAAGATTTTTTTCTAATTTTTCTCTCTCTCTGTTAAGTTGAAGAACTTCTTTCTTTGTAAAGTCAGCTGAGCTTTCATCAGCAATAATCTCTTCTATGCTTGAAAGTCTTTTTATAGACTGCTGTATAGTTTTAAAATTAGTAAGCATTCCTCCAAGCCACCTATTATTAACATAAGGCATAGAGCAACGCGATGCTTCTTCTCTAATTGCTTTTCTAGCTGATCGCTTAGAACCGACAAAAAGAACTTGGCCGCCATTAGATGCTAAGTCAAAAATATACTTTTCAGCTGCAATAAATAATGGAAGAGTTTTCTCAAGATTTATTATATGAATTTTATTTCTTTGTCCAAAAATATATGGTGACATTTTTGGATTCCAGAAACGAGTTTGATGGCCAAAATGAACGCCAGCCTCAAGCATTTGGCGCATAGTTAAATCTGTCATCTCTTTAGATTCTCCAATTTGGGTTATTCCTCCATACACCCTTTCCAAATAACTATTCCTTAAGAAAAGCACCCATTTGAAAGTTAATGGTATATATCCGTATTTACCTGCGGCGGTTTTTATACCATAGGTAGATAACTACAACAATATAAATTACGAAAATTTATTGGTTTTTTTGTTTATAATAAAGATCTTAGGAGAATTTAATCAATTTAATGAAATGAACATTACAATTAAATCTGCATCAGAACAAGAAAAAATGCGGCTGGCCGGTCGTTTAGCTGCTAGCGTACTTGATATGATAGGTGAATTTGTAACTCCCGGAATGACAACTGAAGAGTTAGATAATATCTGTCATAGCTATATTGTAGATAATTTAAGCGCAATACCCGCTCCACTTAATTATAAGGGATTTCCTAAATCAATCTGCACCTCTGTAAATCATGTGGTATGTCATGGCATACCTGGAAAAAAAATTTTAAAAAATGGCGACTTTCTTAATATCGACATAACTGTGATTAAAGATGGCTATCATGGAGATACAAGTAGAATGTTTTTTGTTGGAAAACCGAAAGTTTTAGCAAAAAGACTTTCTGATGTTTCCTACAATGCAATGTGGTTAGGAATAAAAGAGATAAAACCAGGAGCTCAAATTGGGAATATTGGATATGCAATACAAAAATATGTTCAGGAAAATAGATTCTCAATTGTAAGAGAATATTGTGGACATGGAATTGGCAAGGCTTTTCATGAAGACCCGCAAATACTTCACTATGGCAACCAAGGTGAAGGTATAACGCTTCAAGAAGGTATGACAATTACTGTTGAACCAATGATAAACTCTGGGAAATCAGATGTTAAATTATTAAATGATGGTTGGACAGTTGTTACTAAAGACCACTCTTTATCTGCTCAATGGGAACACACAATATTAGTTACAAAAGATGGTTATGAAGTGCTAACTTTAAACGATAATATATGATGCTGAAATCACAAATAAAAAAAATAAATCCTGAAATAAGTAGTAACGATAGAATTTGTATATTCAAGAATAGACTAACAGACCTAAAAAACAATCTAGAAAAGAAATTTTTAGGTAAATTAAACATAGAAAATATTATTAAAAAAAGATCTATAGAAATAGACTTGATTATAAGTGACGCCTTTAAAATATTCCTTAGTGAATTTACAGATAAAATATCATTAATATCAGTAGGTGGATATGGGAGAAGTGAGTTGCACCCATGCTCCGACATAGACCTACTGATAATTACTAATAATAAAAGAAATAATCAAATTAATAAGTCTATTACTAAATTTATTACTTTTCTATGGGATATAGGCTTGGATGTAGGACACTCTGTCAGAACAAATAAAGAAAATATTCAACTAGCAAGAAAAGATCAGACAATTTATACAACTATAATAGAAAATAGGTATCTTTGTGGCTCAAAAAAACTATATAAAGATTTTAAAGACAGCATATTCCTAGATAACCTATGGGAAATAAAGAGCTACTTTAACAATAAAGTTAAAGAACAGCGATTAAGGCATGCTAGATATGATGATACTGCGTACAAACTAGAGCCAAATTTAAAAGGTAGCCCTGGTGGTCTAAGAGATATTCATGTATTTTTTTGGATTGCTAAAAAATATCTAAAAAATAATAATGTAGATGCTGTAATTAAATCTAACCTTATAAGCAAAATACAATACAAAGAACTTATGAAATCTAGGTCACTATTATGGAAAATGAGATTTGGACTTCACATGATTACAAATAGATCAGAAGATAGATTACTATTTAACCACCAAATAAAATTAGCTAAATTACTTGGCTATAAAAAAACAAAACATAAATTAGCTATAGAAATTTTAATGCAGGATTATTACAGAGCTGTAATGGAAATAAATAATACTTCTGAAGTACTAATGCAAATTTTAGAAGAAAAAATATTTAATAAAGATGATAAAATTATAGAAAATATAGATGACGATTTCAGAATAATAAATGGCTATATTGAAGCAAAAAAAGAAAATATCTTTTCTATTAATACCTCTAATCTCTTAAAGGTTTTTCTATTATTAACCAAAAATCCAAAATCGAAAGGTATTGGTGCTAAAACAATTACACTAATAAAGAGAAATAGACACCTTATAAATAAATCTTTTATAAATAATAAAATAAATCAGAATATCTTTCTTGATATATTAAAAGCACCTAAAGGTGTAACTATAGCTCTAAGAAAAATGAATACTTATGGGATCTTAGGTCTATATATACCTTCGTTTGGAAAAATAGTAGGTCATATGCAATATGATCTATTTCATACCTATACAGTAGATGCTCATACTTTATTTGTTGTTGAAAATCTTAGAGAAGTTTCTTTAACTGAAAATAATCATAAAAACTTAAAATCAAGTACAATAATGCAATCTCTTGATAAGCCCTATATAGCATATTTAGCTGCAATTTTTCATGACATAGCTAAGGGAAGAGGGGGTGACCATTCTGAGCTAGGCTCAATAGAAGCTGAACAATTTTGTCTAAATCATGGTCTAAGCACTTATGACTCAAGATTAGTTGGCTGGTTAGTAAAAAATCACCTTCTATTATCAGTTACAGCTCAAAAAAAAGATTTAAATGATCCAGAAGTTATTAGAGAATTCATAACAGTAGTGGGTGATCAAATTCATCTTGATTATCTTTATGTCCTAACTGTTGCCGATGTCAAAGCAACTAATCCTAAAACGTGGAACTCATGGAAAGCAGCCCTATTCTGGGAGCTTTATCTGATATCCAAAAGTGCTTTAATGAGAGGAAAGACTAATCTAATTGATTCAGAAGAGCTAATTAAGGAAAAACTATCTAAAGTAGAAGAAATATTAGAAATTGATTCACTAGAACCAGATAATAGCTTAATAAAGAAATTTGATATATGGAAAGATTTCACAGAAGAATATTTTTTAAGGCATAAACCTAATGAGATTGCATGGCATACTAGAGTGCTTTCGACAAATAATAGTAATGTTATTTTAAATATTAATAATAATTTAGTATCCGGCCTTTCTGCATTAATGATATTAGCACCATATAAAATTCGATCATTTATTAGGGCAACAGCCGCTTTAGACAAGTTAGGGATATCTATTGTTGATGCTAGAATAGTATTATTATCAAAAAAAGATCAGGTATTGCATACTTATTTTATTCTTAATTCTGAAGGAAAAATGATATCAGATAAAGCTTTTACAGAGCAGATACTATTTAACCTGTCTCAAGACCTAAATAAAAAATCATATGATAATATTAAAATAAATAGAAAAGCCTCTAGACAAGTTCGTGTTTTTTCAACGCCTACCAAAATAAATTTATCAAAAGATTCTGGAAATAATAGAACAGTTCTTGAATTAATAGCTCAGGATCAACCTGGTTTATTAGCTAAACTAGGTAAAGTTTTTTTTGACCTGAATATTAGATTACAAAATGCTAAAATATCTACAATTGGAGAAAGGGCCGAGGATGTCTTTTTTATTACTAATGCAAAAAATCAAGCTTTAGGATTAAATGCTTGTGATAAATTATCTAGATCCATAAAGAAAAATCTATCTAATTAAAAATAAGGAATATAAATGTCTACTCAAAAAGAAATTATTGAAAATGCATGGAATAACAAAGAAAATTTAGTTGAAGGAAGTTACCATGATGATCTTGTGAGCGCAATTGAACAAACAATACTTGATCTTGATTCAGGAGAATTAAGAGTTGCTTATAAAGACTTAGACTCAAATAGTTGGGTTGTTAACGAATGGGCTAAAAAAGCTGTTTTATTATCCTTTAAGATCAATTCAAATTACGTACTTAAGGGACCGTATGGATCCTGGTACGATAAAGTTGATGGTAAAACTGCTGGATGGGATGAGAATAAATGGATGAGCTCAGGCTTTAGATTAGTTCCAAATGGTGTTGTTAGAAAGGGTTCATTTATTGCAAAAAAAGTAGTTGTAATGCCCTCTTTCGTAAATATAGGTGCCTATATTGATGAAGGAGCAATGATTGATACCTGGGCGACAGTTGGCTCATGTGCACAAATAGGAAAAAATGTTCATTTGTCTGGTGGTGCTGGTATTGGAGGTGTCCTTGAACCTTTGCAAGCCTCTCCTACAATCATAGAGGATAATTGCTTTATTGGTGCAAGATCAGAAATAGTTGAAGGAGTGATTGTAGAAAAGGGAAGCGTAATATCAATGGGGGTATATATAGGTCAAAGTACAAAAATCTATGATAGAGAAACTGGAAACATAATATATGGCCGAGTTCCTGCTGGATCGGTTGTGGTATCAGGTAGCCTACCTTCAGAAGATAAAAGCTATAATCTTTATTGTGCAGTTATCGTTAAAAAAGTAGATGAAAAAACTAGGGCTAAAACAAGTCTGAATGAACTACTGAGAACCTAGATCACTTCATCTTAATAACGAAAACTAAAATCTATCATTAACCTGTTATAGTCACGCTTGTTGCCTACCGCAAAGCCTCTTTCATTAATAAAATAATTAAGGCCGAGGTTCCAGCCTCTTGGTAAAATATAGCTTCCTCTAATGTTGTGGCCTCTACCATCTGTTGATCCACCGGCCCAGTCTGAATCAGAAAATACACCTAAAACTGCATCTGCTTCCAAATCTTGATAAGTGTAGGCCATATCCCAAGTGCCTGGTGCTGAAGCATCTCTATAACTAAATCCAGTTGCATAGCCAGTATCAAATTTATCTACTTCTGTGTTAGTAACATAATCAAAAAATATCGTTATAGGATGAGCGCCTAAATTGAAACTCAACTCATTAAAAAACTCAATTTCTCTATAATCATTAGCATATTCTCCTCCTTCCATTTCTCCAAATTTACAAGGGGCTCTTTCGCCACCTTCAGTTTCAAGTGGTAAAAGTGTATTACCAGCACCTGATTCAAAAAAAATAGGGCAGCTATTTTTGATGCCATCATAATTGTAATAACTAATACCAGTTATAAAGTCTATTTCATTAGCAAATTGATATTGATAACCTAGCTGAGCGCCAAACATACTTATATCAGTAGCTTTAGACCTTTCTTCGATTTGGAATAAACCAAAATTTCCAAAAAAACTATCTGAATCATATTTAAAAGCAAATCCCTCCGGCTTAAGATCATTGTCGAATATAAGATAGTGACCTCCTGGCCTAAAAAAAGGGTTAGAGACCTTGCCTCCTCTTATGCTAAGAGCATTATTTATATCAAAGTCAAAATATGCATAATCAATAGTAACCGTCTTTCTTGTAAATCCACCATCTAAGGTTTGATTGCCAGAAACTGGATTACCACCACCAGTTGTTAGACCAAAGCCTAACTCTAAATCCTCAGAAGGCTGGCTTTTGATTCCAACTCTTGCGCGTATTCTTTGACGATCTCTTTGAATAGATTCAGCAGCATCAATAGACTCAAATCGATATCTGAAATCGCCCGCTAATGATGTCTTTTCTATCCATGAAGGTAAATTATTATTATTTTTTTGCTCTAATATTTGAGCCTGATCTTTTTCAAGTTCATTAATCTTATTCATAAGAACCTGAACTTGATCTTTTAGAGAGTTAATTTCACTATCTAAGGTTTGTGAAAAGGCATAAGAGTTAAAAAATATGAAAAATAAGGCTAAAAAAATACATTTCATGAAAGCTTCCTTTCAATTATCATCATAAGGCTAAAATATAATATATAAATATTACAATTTTATTAAAATATTTCAGAAAGTTTGATTAAAATTATTTAACTAATCTTAGCCAAATCTTCCAGTAATATAATCTTCTGTAATCCTATGAGACGGATTAGTAAATATAGTTTCAGTTGGACCAACTTCTATTAACTGACCTAAGTGAAAATAAGCTGTTCTTTGGGAAACTCTTGCTGCCTGCTGCATTGAATGGGTAACAATAGCAATAGCATATTTATTTTTTAATTCATCAATTAGATCTTCAATTTTAGCGGTAGCAATAGGATCTAAAGCAGAACAAGGTTCATCCATAAGAATAACTTCTGGATCAACGGCAATAGCTCTAGCAATACACAATCGCTGCTGTTGACCTCCAGATAGACTGGTGCCGCTCAAAGACAATCGATCTTTTACCTCATTCCATAAGCCAGCTCTAGTTAAACTTTTTTCAACGATCATATCTAAACTAGTCCTATCATGAGCTAAACCATGAATTTTCGGGCCATAAGCTACATTATCGTAAATAGTTTTTGGAAATGGATTTGGTTTCTGAAAAACAATCCCTACTTTAGCCCTTAGCATTACTACATCTACATTTTTATTAAGAATCTCTTCGCCATCTAGTTGGATACTACCAGTAACTTTAGCCGAATCTATCGTGTCATTCATTCGATTTAAACATCTAATAAATGTTGACTTACCACAGCCTGAAGGTCCAATTAATGAAATAACTTCATTCGATCCTATATCTAAATTTATATTCTTTATTGCATGAACATCGCCATAAAAAACATTAAGATCTCTTGCTTTAATGACAGGATCAGATGACTCAATTTTACCAATTGTTTTAAAATCTTTATCTATTTTCATCGGGGCAGATCAAACGAGTAATAAAATGATAAGATAGCAATGATAAAGAAAACTTACCAGCGCTTCTCAAATTTTTTCCTAAAATATATTGCTGATGCATTCATTATAAAAAGAAATAAAAGTAAGATCATGATAGCTGCAGAGGTTTTTTCGTTAAAGGCTCTTTCTGGGCTGTCAGCCCAAAGATAAACTTGAACTGGCAGAGCAGTTGAAGGATCTAAAACTGAGCTAGGCTTATCAACAATAAAGGCTACCATTCCAATCATTAATAAAGGTGCTGATTCACCTAAAGCTCTTGCCATTCCAATAATTGAACCAGTTAACATGCCTGGCAAAGCTAAAGGCAATACATGATGAGATATCATTTGCATTTTAGATGCTCCAACACCTAAAGCAGCATCACGAATAGATGAAGGTACTGAGGATAACGAGACTCTTGATGAAATAATAATTACTGGCAACGTCATTAAAGATAAAACTAAACCACCTACCAAGGGTGCAGATCTTGGCAAATGGAAGAAATTAATAAAAAGCGCTAATCCTAATAATCCATATATAATCGAAGGCACTGCTGCTAAATTACTTATATTTACAGATATAAAATCAGTCCATCTACTCTTTGGAGCAAACTCCTCCAAATAGATTGCAGCCGCAATGCCAATTGGAAATGATAAAATAAATGTAATAAATAACATGTAAATCGACCCAAGTGATGAGCTAGCAATACCAGCTAATTCTGGATCTCTAGAATCTCCAGAGGTAAAGAAAAGAGTATTAAATTTTAGTTTTATTCTATTTTCATTCTCTAAGTTTTTAATAAAATTTATTTTATCTTCTGATATAAAGTTATTGCTACTTTCTGACTTATATATCGTATCTACTTCATCATCAGCTAAAATCCAAAAACTACTACTATCTGAATACAATGAAGGCGTTTTAATAATTCTACTTTTAAATTCGTAAATACCTCCTGAACTTACTAAAGAATATAGGTTTCTTAATTTTGAGCGTTCTGATACATCAGGAAAAATCTCTCTCAAGCCATCTCTAATAAGATTTTGATAATTTAATTCATCGTAAAAAGATTCATTAGAAACATCTTCAGAAGTATGATTTTTATCTATATCAATAAGAATATAAGTTTGCTGAAAAGCAGGGTAGCCAGTACTAATAATCGTATAAAAGAAAAATAATAAAAAAGAAAATCCAACAAGCAAAGAAAATATTCCTCCAAGCTTAAACAAAAATTCTGAAGCATATCTCCTTTTCAAATTCTGTCTCAATTTTTTCTCTCTACTACTCATAAATATATCTTTATTCATACTGCTCTTGATAGCGACGAACTACTTTTAATGCAATAACATTTAACAATAAAGTTAGCGAAAATAAGACTAATCCCAAAGCAAAAGCAGCAAGAGTTTTTGGGCTATCGAATTCTTGATCACCTACTAACAAAGTTACAATTTGAACTGTTACTGTAGTCACTGCTTCAAAAGGGTTAATTGTAAGATTAGCTGAAAGTCCAGCCGCCATAACAACAATCATAGTTTCTCCAATTGCTCTTGATAGCGCTAGCAGTATACCTCCAATAATTCCTGGAAGAGCGGCTGGTAATACTACTTTTTTGATTGTTTCCGATGTTGTTGCACCCAAGCCATAAGATCCATCCCTCATGCTATTAGGAACAGCATTTAGAGCATCATCTGATAAAGATGAAACAAAGGGTATAATCATAATACCCATAACTAATCCTGCTCCCAAAGCACTTTCTGAAGAGACAGTTAGATTCATTGATTCACCAATATCCCTCATTATCGGCGCCACAGTCACTGCTGCAAAATACCCATAAACAACAGTTGGGATTCCTGCTAAAACCTCAAGCATTGGCTTCATAAAGCTCCTGAAAGTTGAATTAGCGTATTCAGATAGATAAATAGCAGACATCAAACCTATTGGTACAGCTACAAACATAGCTATACAGGATATTAAAATAGTACCCACGAAGAGTGGAATGACACCAAAAGAGCCTGATGAGCCAACTTGATCAACTCTAATAGCAGTTTGTGGACTCCATGAGGTTCCAAATAAAAATTCTATAACTGGGATTTGCTCGAAAAATCTTATCGATTCGAATATTACAGAGAGTATAATACCAAATGTTGTCAGAATGGCGACTAGTGAACAGATAGATAAAAATAATTTTAACAATCCTTCAACTTTATCTCTGGCCTTAAAGTTTGGCTTACTATTATTTATTGCCCAAATAAATGAAAATAGCAACGAACTTAGTAATACAATTAATAAGAAAGTACGACTCAGATCAACAGACTCTTGATAAATATTAACTAGAAATAAGAACGATTGGCCTGGGTCCTCTAAAAAAATAGCCCCAGAAGAAAATGCTTTAATATTATTAAAAACTAATTGTAGTTCTAGAGCTGAAAGAGACAAAAACTCTTCAGGCAAACTAGAAAGCAATACAGCTTCAATGTAATAAGGCTCAAACAAATTCCATAGTAGAAATATCAAAAAAGTAGGTATGAAGCACCACAAGGCTACATACAAGCCATGATATGAAGGCAGGGAATGGTATGAAGATAAATTATCTAAAAATAATGTTCTATACCTAACATATACATATGAAGATAGGGATAAGAAAAATATTAAAAATATAAATAACACATTTTCCTAGAATAGTTCAATCATCTATTTGCAAGGTATTCAAATTACTTACAGCTGTCAAGATTTCATTTTTCTCATTTTGGGATAATGGTATCAAGCCTCTATCTGAAAGATAACCGAAATCTCCCCAAGCATTCTCACTAGTAAATTCATCCATGAATTCTTCTAAGCCAGGTATAAGCCCAATGTGCTCTTTTTTTAAATAAAAATATAAGGGCCGAGAAACTGGATAGCTTCCATCCGCAATATCTTCAAATGTTGGGGGCACGCCATCGATTAATGAGCCCTTTACTATATCGAGATTTTGATCTAAAAAACTATAGCCAAAAATACCAAGTGCATTTTGATTAACTTCAAGCTTCTGAACAATTAAATTATCATTTTCACCAGCCTCAATAAACCTCCCGTCTTCTCTCATAGTATGGCAGGCTGATAAACGCTCATCATCATTTAAAGAATTAATTATATTAAAACTTGAACAACCAGGATCCATGACAAGTTCAACAAAAGCATCTCGGGTGCCAGAAGTTGGCGGAGGGCCAAGCACTTCAATTCTTATATTAGGTAAATTTTTATCAATCTCATACCACGATTGATAGGGATTAGGAATTAACTCAGAAGTATTACTTGGATTAGGAACATTCTTAGCAAGGGCTAAATAAATTTGCTCTCTTGAGACACTAAATTGACTAGCCTCAATAGATCTAGCTAATGCAATTCCATCATACCCTATCTTTACTTCAACAATACCTATCACGCCATTTTGTTCACACAAATCAACCTCAGATTTTTTTATCCTCCTTGAAGAATTTGTAATATCAGGATATTGAGGTCCATAACCTGAACAAAATAGCTTAAGACCACCGCCAGAACCAGTTGACTCAATTGTTGGAGTCTTAAATGAAGTATTTCTTCCAAATTGCTCAGCAACGACCGTAGAAAAAGGATAAACCGTAGATGAGCCAACGATACTAATAAAATCTCTACTCAATTGAGCATAAGCCGTACTTAGAAAAGAAACTGACACATAAATAATAAAGCTTAATATAATTTTTTTACGATAAATAGAATTATATAATTGAAATATATACATTTTTCTCTCCTAAGCTTATATGGGCATCTAGCTAATAGGCTAATAATGTAATCTATATATATTACAAATTTATTACAAAATGGTTCTTAAATTGATTATCTAAAAAAAAATAATTGTATTAGAATAAAGAAACATAAATTACTAGGAGTATTCCTTTGGATTCCTTAAATCTAGCAATTGACCTAATAAAAAAACCATCAATTAGCCCAGATGACAAGGGATGTCAGGATATCATAGCAAGGCAGCTAGAAGATTCAGGCTTTATCATAGAAAATTTAAGATTTGGGTCGGTTGATAACCTGTGGTGTCATCATGGCAATAAAAATAAACCTACTTTGTGTTTTCTAGGTCATACTGATGTTGTTCCGGCAGGTTCGCTTAGTGAGTGGGATGTTCATCCATTCAAAGCAGAGATTAAAAACAACAAACTAATTGCAAGAGGCGCAGCAGATATGAAAGCAAGTTTAGCTGCAATGATCATTGCAGCTAAAAAATTTGTAAAAGACTTCCCTAATCATAATGGAAGTATTGCCTTCCTTATCACTAGTGATGAAGAGGGGGAAGCGGAAAATGGAACTAAAAAAGTTATGGAGACTCTATCCAAACGGAATGAGCAAATAACTTGGTGCGTAGTTGGAGAGCCTTCAAGTAACAATGTTTTGGGAGATACAATTCGAATAGGAAGAAGGGGAAGCCTCAGTGGATTACTTACATTATTTGGTACTCTAGGTCATGTTGCATATCCACTAGAATCTGAAAATGTAATGCATTCATTATCTAAATTTATAGAAAGTATAAATAAAGAGCCGCTTGATAATGGTAATAAATACTTTCCACCTACAACCTTTCAAATGGTAAATATTCATAGTGACTCAAAAGCCCCTAATGTTGTCCCTGATAAATTAACTTGTCGATTTAATTTTCGTTACTCTACAGAATGGACATTAGCCTCGCTTAGTAAGCATGTTGAAGATATTCTTGAATCTTTAAAAATTAACTATGATATAACATGGAAGTCTGCTGGAGAGCCCTTTATTACAAAAGAAGGTATCCTTTCTAAAGCTGTTATTGATTCTATCAAAGAAGAAACATCAATAATTGCAAAGCCATCAACAAGTGGTGGAACTTCAGATGGCAGGTTTGTTGCTCCTTATGGAGTTGATGTGGTTGAATTTGGACCAATTAATGAAACAATACATAAAGTAAATGAGTGCATAGAAATTACTGATATATCAAAACTTGAAAATATCTATTACAGTATCTCAAAGAAAATTTTAGCTGACTAAATGATACTGACTAGGATAAATAATTTTTTGTCTTCCAGTTTGCTAGATAAGATATAAAAATAAGAAACAAAAAACAAATAAACACCCAGCTAGGCATAGATAGCCCTATAAAAGACCAATTGATAACAGCGCACTCACCTGAGCCAGTAAAAATCATTCTTAATACCTCAAATATCGGAAAGGTATCAAGTAGATAGCCTAAACCAGGCCCGCAGCTAGGAATCTTATCTGGTGGTAGATTTTGAATATATACATGCCTTGCAGATATACCCATACCTAGAAAACAAGTCGACGTAATCATTAAATGATAAATTTTTGCCATAATTTCTTTTGGAGAATGAATAGCACATATTAAAAATAAAATACCAGCTAAAATCACTGCTATTCTCTGGAATATACAAAGAGGACAAGCTTCTAAATTTAAAATATATTGTGCATATAATGCATATAAAATTAAGGATAAAGCAAAAACAAAACCTAAATAATTTAATGATCGACAACTAAAATTTAAATTAATTTTCATGTAAAAGCTTAAAACTATAAATCGTCAGGTAGGATGACTTTATTTATATCAGTATGACGAATATCTTTACCATGAACAATAAAGATTACATATTCACAAATATTTTTAACATGGTCTCCTATTCTTTCTAATGACCTAGCTACCCATGTCAAATCAATAACCCTTGAAATGAGCTTAGGATCCTCCATCATTATCGTAACACTATGACGACAAATAACTTCATATTCATAGTCAATCTCTTCATCTGATCTATATATTTCTAGGGCTTTTTCAGCATCTAATCTAGCAAAACAATCTAAGCAGTCATGCAGCATAGCTTTGACTAATTTTGCTAAATTACGATGTTCTTTATAGTTTGAATCTGGCCTTTGATGGCTTGCTAGCCTAGCAGAAATAGATCCAATTTTTTCCGCCTCATCACCTATTCTTTCTAAATCTGTAATTGCTTTTATTATTCCAATAATAATCCTCAAATCAATGGCAGCAGGTGATCTTGTAGCAAGTATTCTGCTACACTCTTGATCAATTTCTACCTCTAATAAATTGATCTTATGATCATCTTTAGCAACTTTCAGTCCTAATTTGCTATCAGCATCTGAAAACGCTATGAGAGCACTATTTAGTTGTTCCTCAACAATACCACCCATACTCATAATTGAATTTTTTAAATTCTCTAGCTCTTCATTATATTGTCTAGAAGTATGCTGATTTAAATTATCTAATTCCATTTCAAAATCCTATTTAATCAATTGATTTTATTCTTTTTTTAATAAAATAGCACCTAAATATACTTCCTTTTCCAATAGAGCTTTCAATTTTTAGAGAGCTACCATGCCTTTTTAGTGCGTGCTTCACAATAGCTAGACCAAGACCAGCTCCTTTATTATCTAATTGAGACAAACCCTCTACTCTATAAAATCGTTCAGTTATTCTTTCAATATGCTCTTCTAAAATTCCTACACCTGTATCTTCTACCTTAAACTCACCATCATTCTCTTTCAAAGACCATGTAACTTTTACAATTCCATCACTCGGAGTAAATTTAACCGCATTGCTAATTAAATTATGAAAAATTGAATATATTTCAGTTTCATTACCAAGAATCTGGATATCCTTAGAAATATTAAAGGATAAAGATGCTATATTATTTTTTTCTGAAAATTCCTTCTCTATAGAAGATAAAATATTAAAAACATCAATAGCCTTATATTCTGCTTCATTTATAGTAGACTCCATAATAGAGATCTGTATTAGATCATTTAGAATCTCAGTAATACGATCAACTTGAAATTGCATCTCAGCAATTGGTTTTTTCGATTTACTAGATAGGTCTTTAAATGAAGAAAGAATTTCTAGATACCCTGATATTACAGTTATTGGAGATCTTAGCTCATGAGAGGCATTAGCAACAAAGTCTCTTCTCATCACCTCTAAATTTAATTGATCTGTAATATCTCTAAAAATGATGAGGCGCTGATCAACACCATAAGGGATAAATCTTGCCTCTATCTCAATAGAATCATTAATTGGAGATGAAAAAATAATAGTATCTTTATCAGGTTTGTCTAGAAAATCAATAAAACTAGGAAGCCTAATTAAATTATCTATTTTTTGCCCAATATCTGAATTTAAATTAAATCCTAGCATTTTTTCTGCTGATGAATTAAACCACTCTATTTCATTATCTAAATTCAAAAGGACGGCTACATCAGTAATTGATCTAGTTGATTGCCTTACTCCATCAATAACATCTATATAATCCTTTTTTCTTCTATCATAACTATTGATCATTTTATTCATATTATTGAAGATTTCTACCGACAATCCTTTTTGCCTATAGATAGGGACTTGTTTTTTTGATCTTAAACCCTTGTCTAAAAAATATAAGGTATACGATAGATAGGAACAGTAAAATAGACAAGTTAGGAATAGTAGGATAAAAGAAATTAATAATGAATAAAATAATAAATAGCTAGATAAAAATAAAAAAAATAAAAATATAACTACTGATAAGAAGTGCTTAAACCAGTACGATCTCATTTAACCTCTGACGAAAATCTATACCCAGAGCCTCTAACAGTTTGAATCATCCTATCACATCCTTCAATAGCTAATGAAGACCTAAGCCTTCTGATATGAACATCGATAGTTCTCTCATCTATATATATATTACGCCCCCATATATTATCGAGAAGTTGAGCTCTTGAGAACACTTTATTTTGGTTTTGAGTAAAAAAATTTAATATATTGTACTCTTTAGGTCCTAAACTTATTAACATGCCTTTTATATAAACTCTTTGACTTTCCCTATCTATCTTAAGCGAGCCTACCTCAAATAGGTCTTTTTCTTTCTCAAATAATTTCCTTAAAGTAGCATTGATTCTTGCTTCTAGCTCTTTATATGAATAAGGCTTAGTAACATAATCATCAGCACCGCTATCTAATCCTAAAACTTTATCATCTTCAAGAGACCTAGCCGTTAGCATGATTACTGGAATAGAGGCTGAGATTTCATCTCTTTTAAATTCTCGAATTAATTCTATCCCACTAACATCTGGGAGCATCCAATCCATAAGAATTAAATCTGGCTTAAAATCAAAAATCAATGATTTTGCTTTTACTCCTGATAGAGCAACTGATGTCGAATAGCCTGAATTATCAAGATTAAAAACCAACATATTGGCTATTGATGAATCATCTTCTACAATAAGAATTTTCTTTTTCATAGTAAATATTATTTAATAAAATTATTACAAATTTATTAAAAAAATTTTAATTTAATTGTTAATCCATGCTGAATTATCTCTAAAGTAGTTTGGTATTATATCACCTGGGTTTAAATTTAGTCCTTTTTCATAATCTAGGATCGCCTTTGGAAATAAGTCCTTTGCATAAGGTCTAGAATCTGAAAAAATTCTATCTGCTTTACTAGTGATATCCGAAAGTAAGTCATCATATATTTTAAAAGCGTTCCCTATACATATGTAGCTACTATCATCTAAGACAAAAATATCTTTAGGTCTAGATAGTTTTTCATCTATCAAGGGGAAGGCCACTCCTTGATTGATATTATACATTCCCCAAAAAATTTCATTCATCTTAGCATCAATACAAACCAAGACTTTATATTCAGATACATATTTTTTATAGCCTTGAGCTAAGGTAGCTAAACTAGAAACAGGCAAAAGTGGTAAGGAGGCAGAATATCCGAGACCTTGAGCTAAAGCAGTTGCTACTCTGATACCAGTAAAGGATCCCGGACCTACTCCAAAAGCTATAGCATCAAGATCAGAGATACACATATTTCTCTCTATGAGCATTTCCTCAATTAAAGGTAAAATCACTAGAGTCTGCTCTTTTGGTGTGTTTATAAGCCTCTGATCAACCTCTTCGCCAACTTTTAAAGCTACTGAGCCAATATCACTAGAAGTTTCAATGCCTAATAATTTCATGCTATACCTAGATTTAACCCATTAAATAAAATTATACATTTATGTAAATAATTACTAAACATTTAAGAAAAATCATTGCATAATAACCACTTAAAATCATACATCAATTGGAAAAAATTATGGCTTCAAGCCTAAACACACTTAATCAATGGGTAGATGAGATATGCAGTTTAACTGAGGCAGACTCTATCCACTGGTGTGATGGTAGCAAAGAAGAATTTGATAAGCTTGTTGAGGATATGATTAAAGATGGCAGTCTTCTAAAACTAAACGAAGAAAGCTTCCCAGAATGCTATTTACATAGATCAGATCCTGAAGATGTAGCTAGAGTAGAACATTTAACATATGTTTGTTCGAAAAATGAAGAAGATGCAGGGCAAAATAATAACTGGATGGAACCAGATATAGCTAAGAAAAAAATGCTTAACTTTTTCTCAGGCTGTATGAAATCAAGAACATTATATGTAATACCTTACTGTATGGGACCACTAAATTCTAATCTCTCAAGACATGGCGTAGAAATTACTGATAGTCCCTATGTTGTAATTAATATGTATCTTATGACAAGAATGGGGAAAGAAGCCTTATCTGAAATTGAAAAAAAAGGTACATTTGTTAAAGGTATTCACTCTACTGGAGAGCTAGATCCAAATAAAAGATTTATTATGCACTTCCCAGAAGACTTAACAATTATGAGCTATGGATCTGGTTATGGCGGTAATGCCTTATTAGGAAAAAAATGTCATGCCCTTAGGATAGCTAGCTACCAAGCAAGAACAGAAGGATGGCTTGCAGAACACATGTTAATTGTTGGTATTGAAAACCCTCAGGGAGACGTTCATTATGCTGCATGTGCTTTTCCTTCAGCTTGTGGTAAAACTAACCTTGCTATGCTTATACCGCCTGAAAATTATAAAGGGTGGAAAGTTTGGACATTGGGAGATGATATAGCTTGGCTTCATCTTGATAAAGATGGTTACCTTAGAGCAATTAATCCTGAAGCTGGCTTATTTGGTGTTGTTCCAGGAACCAATCAAAAAACTAATAAAAATGCTTTTGAAACAATAAGAAAAAATACAATTTTTACTAATGTTGGCATTACTGACAATAATGAACCTTGGTGGGAAGAAAAATTAGAAGGCAAACCTTCATTGGATTGGAAAGGTAATGAGTTTGATAAAAATAATGGTCCTGCTGCCCATCCTAATTCAAGATTTACTGTTTCAGCTAAAAACAATCCTAGCTATTCAAATCTTTCTGAAGCTCCTGAAGGAGTCCCAATATCAGCTATAGTTTTTGGAGGTAGGAGAAAAGAATTAGCTCCACTTGTTTATCAAGCTAAAAGTTGGCGGCATGGTGTTCTTGTGGGTGCCAGTGTCGCTTCAGAAACAACTGCTGCTGCAACAGGTGAAGTTGGTGTGGTCAGAAGAGACCCAATGGCTATGAAACCTTTTTGTGGTTATAATTTTGCTGACTATTGGTCTCACTGGTTAAGTTTCGCTAAAAAATCAAAAAACCTTCCAAAAATTTTTCATGTTAATTGGTTTAGAAAAAATCAAGATAATAAATTCTTATGGCCAGGATTTAGTGAAAATATGAGAGTTCTTGAATGGATCATTAACAGATGCAATGGAGAAGTTGATGCTATAGATAGTGCTATAGGCGACCTCCCTATAGAAAATGATATAAATACAGAAGGTCTGGAAATTTCAAAAAATGATCTACAAGAATTGTTATCAATTAATAGTAAAAATTGGCAAAAAGAATTAAATGAAGTTGGGGAATATCTAAATAGCTATGGAGAAAGGCTGCCAAAAGAGCTGCATGAAGAACTTAATAATGCAGTAGATAGATTATCTAAATAAAAACTACTTCTCTGCTACTATATAGGCAATCCACCCTGGATCTGCTTCTCCTTTTGATTCTTCATAAAACTCTCCACTACCCTCACCTTCATCATCCTCTCCTTCCCAGTAAACCCTAACATTATTAAAGCCTGAATCAATTAGCACTTCTCTTATTTCAGGCAAAGACCATAATCTCCAATAATAACTAAAAGCTTTCTTTATTTTTGAGCCATCAGGAAATTTAAAATCTATATGGCATATAATATTTCCAGTAACAGGCTCATATGATGATTGGCGCCATATATAAGTAAAACCATCACATTTAGTTTTTTCTTTAAGAACTTCGTATGCCTCAGAACCTCCATATGCATCTAAAAATAAAAGTCCGTCATCAACTAATGAGTTATGGACAGTAATAAAATACTCTCTTAACTGTTGGCGAGACTTAAATGCCCAGTAACTAAAATTAAATGCGCCAACTAAGTCAACCTTATTAGTATTAACTTTCATTACATCTTGATTAATCAAAGTAACTCTTGGCCTATCGATTTCTGGTAAATGATTTATCCTATTTTTCTTACCCCAATCTAGCACCTTCTGATCAATATCAACACCAATAGCATACCTATCTGAGGATCCTCTGACCCATGCACAACAAAGACTTGCTGTCCCACAAAAATCTTCACGAAATGTTTTTGCTGATCTATTTCTAAGAGCTAAAAAAGTCGACTCAATAAATTCAACTTCATTATCAACGCTTTGAACAGCCTCTTCATACAATTCATGAATATCAGCATTTTTGGCCATACTTATTTCTGGGCTGTTATGTTTATTGTTTTTCAATTAATCTCTCATTTTGATTAAATATTTTCTCTAACGAATCTATCTTCTCTATTTTTTTTGATAAAGAATTCTTCCAATATCTTGATCCTGGTAAACCAAAATATAACCCTATTAAGTGCCTAGTCATTAAAGTTATAGGAGTACCTGAACTAACCTCTTCTTTCATATAAGCAAGATACTTAAGACCTAAATTTTTTCTCGACATTATACTACTTTCACTATTAAAAAATACTTTTTCTAGTTCTTTTAGAAAGAATGGGTTCTTATAAGCAGCTCTTCCGATCATCACTCCATCAACATGTTTAAGTTGATCTAGAGCGTTACTTTGATCTCCTATTCCTCCATTTATCACTATCTCTATTTCAGGAAAATCTTTTTTTATTCTATAGACTTTATTGTACTCTAGTTCTGGTATATTCCTGTTCTGCTTTGGTGAAAATCCTGAAAGTATAGCTTTTCTAGCATGAATCAATACTGTCTTACACCCTGAGCTAGTTATGACATTAATAAAATTATGAAGAAAATCATAACTATCATTATTATCAATTCCTACTCTAGTTTTTACTGTTACAGGTATATCTACTTTATTTTTTATCTGATCAATACTTTCAGCAACAAGATGTGCAGAATTCATTAGGCATGCTCCAAAATTACCTGACTTTACTCGATCACTTGGACACCCAACATTTAAATTTATTTCATCATAACCATAATCCTCAGCAATAATTGATGCATTAGATAAATCATTGGAATTGCTACCACCTAACTGTATAGCAATTGGGTGTTCTATTTCATTGTACTTAATAAGATTCTTCCTTCCATTTATTATAGCTAGAGGGGTAATCATCTCTGTATATAAAAAAGAATTTGGTGACAATAAGCGAAATAGAAATCTACAATGCCTATCAGTTCTATCCATCATAGGAGCAACACATAATTTGTGCTTATTAGTATTAATCATCTATTATATGGATCCTCGATTCTAACAATGTCATCCTCCCCAAAATATGTACCTACTTGAGTTTCAATTATGACTAATGGTTTATTGGTATTATTTGCTAATTGATGGGTCTGTTCTTTTTCAATATAAATAGATTCACCTTCCTTTAGAATAAAATGCTTATCATCTAGAGTAACAGAAGCTTCACCTTCAACAATAACCCAATGTTCAGAACGCTTATAATGATATTGCAATGAAAGACTTTGACCTGGGTTTACTGTCAATCGCTTTACTTTGCATTGCTTGCTATCAAGTAGATTCTCAAACATACCCCATGGCCTTTTTTCATAAGAATGTTCCTCTGCTTCTTGTTTACCAGTATTTTTAATTGCTTGCAAAAGTTCCTTCATATTCTCAGACTCTCCCTTCTTTGTAATAAAAGTAACATTATCATTATTAATAACAATAATATCATCGAGGCCTATTACAGCAGTCAACCTACCATCTGTTTTAACAAAATTATTTTTTGCATTAAATTCAAAAGTACTAGTCTTGTCATTATCTATAATATCTACTAATGCATCCCAAGATCCAATATCTCTCCATGGCCCAGAATATGGATAAACGCCTATTGATTTTTCTTTCTCTAAAACAGCTGTGTCTATACTTTCATTTAAGGGGTAATGACTATGGAGTTCCTCATCTAGAAATATTTTATTATTATCCATGCTCTTATTTTCCCAGATTTTATCTGAATCTAGATAAATATCTTTAGCATGATGTGATATCGAATCAAATATTTTGCTTCTTAAACCAAAAAAAATTCCAGAATTCCAATAATATTCTCCAGAATTATACATATCTTCAGCTTTATCTTTTCTTGGTTTTTCTGTAAATGACTCGGCCATATAAAAATTTTCTACCTTATTAGCTGCCTTAATATATCCATAACTAGTTGATGCTGTATCGACTTTGATGCCTATTGTCATCCAATTAGGAAGATTATGAATATTATAAATATCTGAAACGGATTGTAAGAAAATTTCATCATCAATAAGATGATCACTTGGCATAATTAGTAAGTATTCATCTTTACTAATCTCTGATGATAGATTGACTGAATAGCAAATAGATGCAGCTGTATTCCTGCCTTGAGACTCTAGTATCTGATATGCCGTCATCCCAAGATTATTTAACGCCTCATCAATAAGAAATGAATATTTCTTATTAGATACAATTATAGGTTCATTATTAGTTATACATCTACACCTTAACAGAGTTAACTCAAGAAGGCTTTTCTGATCTATTAAGGGAATAAATTGTTTTGGTAGTGAGTTTCTTGATAAAGGCCATAATCTTGAACCCGATCCTCCACATAAAATAATAGGTCTTAAATTATTCATAGGAACTATTTTTTTCTCTAATATACATATTAATATTTTTAATTCTAACAATAGTTTCTTTCTTACCAAGCAAAAATAGAGTCTCCCCTATTCCAGGTGAAATAATGCTCCCGGTCATAGCTATCCTTATCGGTTGAGCGATAGAAATTAACTTATGATCCATATTATCAGCTACTAATTTAACTGCTTCCTGAATTGATTCATTACTCCAATCTTTTAAAGCTAATAAACTATTTTCAATATTGCTAAATATCTCAAGTATATCTTCACCAAAAAATTTTTTCTGTGCGTCTTGGTCATAAAAAGAGGGTCTCGAAAAAATAAATTCGCTTTTATTAGATATTTCTTCAAGAGTGCTAGATCTGTCTTTCATAACTTCAGCTATACTTAATACTAAATCCTTATTATTTGGCTCCATACCAATGTTGATTAAAAAAGGAGTTAGTAAAGGAACAATATCATCTAATGATATATTTTTTAGCCACTGCTGATTAACCCAAAAAAGTTTTTTTTGATCAAAATTTGCTGGAGATTGATGAATCTTTTCTAATGAAAATAAATTAGTTAACTCATTTTTACTAAAAATCTCCTGATCGCCATGTGACCAACCCAGCCTTACCAAATAATTTATCAGCGCATCTGAAAGAAAACCTCCATCTCTATAATCCATAACACCTTCTGCGCCATGTCTTTTGGATAATCTTGCTCCATCTTGCCCTAAAATCATTGGTAAATGAGCATAACTAGGAATATCAAATTTTAGTGCTTTCATTATGTTAATCTGCCTAGGAGTATTATTTATATGATCATCTCCTCTAATTACATGGGTGATTCCCATATCATGATCATCAATAACCACTGCAAAATTATAAGTAGGGCTTCTATCAGATCTTTGAATTACCAAATCATCTAACTCTTTATTATTAAATGTTACTTTCCCTCTAATTGAATCAATAAAATTGACATCGCCGGTCAAGGGGTTCTTAAACCTTACGACATATGGTTCTTTAGATCTAAGCTTTTGACTAGCATCTCTACATCTGCCATCGTACCTTGGCTTAAGATTTTTCTTTTTTTGTTCATTTCTAGATATTTCTAACTGCTCTTTAGAACAAAAACATTTGTAAGCATGCCCATCCTTAATTAAAACATTAATATATTGATCATATATATCGATACGCTCACTTTGAAAAACTGGTTTCTCATCTGGCTCTAGACCTAGCCATTTCATGCTTGATAAAATTTGCGATACAGAATCATCCGTAGATCGCTCCAAATCAGTATCTTCAACTCTAAGCAAGAATTTACCATTATTTTTCTTAGCAAAAAGCCAATTATATAAAGCAGTCCTAGCACCTCCAATATGAAGATAACCGGTAGGGCTTGGAGCAAAACGTGTCCTAATAGTCATAAAAAAACCTAAAATTCATTATCTATATGAACTATTGTAAAGAAATACCATTTCTGAAGCTAATGTCAAAAAAAATGGCGTCCCCAAGGGGATTCGAACCCCTGTTGCCGCCGTGAAAGGGCGGTGTCCTAGGCCTCTAGACGATGGGGACATTAACAGTTATAAATCCTCATTATTGTGGAGCCAGGCGGGATCGAACCGCCGACCTCTACAATGCCATTGTAGCGCTCTCCCAGCTGAGCTATGGCCCCAAAAAAAATAAACTGGAACTTTACCCTAAAGAGCCATTAAAATCGAGCGCCAAAAGCTAAAACTAAATAAATTAAGAGGTTTTGATCGAATCACCTCTCCCTATAGCATAATACTTAAAACCAAGCTTTGTCATATTTTTAGGGTCATAGATATTTCTTCCATCAAAAATAGTAGGCTCTCTCAATAATTTTTTAATCTCTAAAAAATCAGGAGTTCTAAACTCACTCCACTCAGTTATGATAGATAAAACATCTGAGCCTTTAACAGCATCAAGCGCATTATTACATATAGTTAAATTATCATCCATAGAGAAATATTTTTTAGCGACAGAACCAGCAATAGGGTCATACGCCTTTACCTGACACCCATGCTCTAGAAGAAGATTAATTAAAGCAACACTAGGAGCTTCCCTCATGTCATCAGTATTTGGTTTAAATGATAGCCCCCAGAGAGCAATAATTTTATTACTCATTTTACCATTAAAATGTGAATATATTTTTTCAAAAATTCTTTTCTTCTGCCTGAGATTAACTATCTCAACTGATTTGATTAAATCAGATTTAAATCCAACTTTTTTACCTATATTTATTAACGCCTTCACATCTTTTGGAAAACAAGAGCCGCCATAGCCACATCCAGGATAAATGAAATGATGGCCAATTCTAGGATCAGAACCAATTCCTTTCCTTACGGATTCAATATCAACACCTACTAATTCTGCCATGTTTGCTAATTCATTCATAAAGCTAATCCTAGTAGCCAACATCGCATTTGCAGCATATTTAGTGAATTCTGAAGATCTTTGATCCATTACAATTATACGATCATGACTCCTATTAAATGGTTCATATAACGATTTTAATAGCTTAGTTGATCTAGAGCTTGTTGAGCCTAAAATAATACGATCAGGCTTCTTAAAATCTGATATTGCATCACCTTCTTTAAGAAATTCTGGATTAGAAACAACATCAAAACTTGCGTCAATATCTCTATTAGATAATTGTCCTGCTATAGCTAATTTTACTTTATCAGCAGTCCCAACAGGAACAGTAGATTTATTAATAATTATTTTCTGCTCATCATTATTAAGATATGTACCAATTGTATCTGCAACTTTTAATACATGAGTAAGATCAGCTGATCCATCTTCATCAGATGGAGTTGCAACTGCAATAAACTGAAATAAACCATGAAGTACCGCTTTTTTAGCATCAGTGGTAAATTCTAATAAGTTAGCCTCTTTAGTTCGGAGAACTATTTCCTCTAAACCAGGCTCATATATTGGGATCTTGCCATTATTTAGAGCATTAATTTTCTTCTCATCTATGTCGACACATATCACATGGTTGCCCGTTTCTGCTAAACAAGCAGCAGTCACTAACCCCACATAACCTGAACCGAAAATTGTTACACGCATTAAAAATACCTTATTTGGATTGCCTAAATATTCTATCAGTCTTTAGAATAACCAATATTTTTTAATAATGATTTTTGCTTTGCAATATTAATATCATGATCTATCATCTCTTGACAAAGTTCATCTAAACTAGTTTCAGCATGCCAACCTAAATCTTTAATTGCTTTTGAAGCATCGCCTAAGAGGCTATCAACCTCTGTAGGCCTAAAGTATTTTTTACTAACTCTTACAATTACATCTCCTGTATTTACAGAAGGAGAAATATTATTATCCACTGAAATTACTTTAGCCTGTTCATCAAATCCATTACCAGTAAATTCTAATTCTATCCCAAGCTTAGAAGCTGATAAAATAATAAAATCTTTAACAGAGGCTTGAATTCCAGTAGCAATTACATAATCTTTAGGTTCTTTTTGTTGTAACATCATCCATTGTGCTTTCACGAAATCTCTAGCATGTCCCCAATCTCTTTTAGCATCAAGATTACCTAAAAATATACAATTATCTAGACCAAAAGCTATATTCGATAAACCTCTAGTTATTTTCCTTGTTACAAAGGTCTCGCCTCTTCTTGGGGACTCATGATTAAACAGTATGCCATTACAAGCGAACATATCATAAGCTTCCCTATAGTTTATTGTAGCCCAATAAGCATAAAGCTTTGAAATTGCATAGGGTGACCTAGGGTAAAATGGGGTAGATTCACTTTGCGGAGACTCCAGTGTTTTACCAAAAAGTTCAGAACTTGAGGCCTGATAAAATTTCGTTTTTCCTTTTAGGTCAAGAATCCGAATTGCCTCAAGAAAACGAAGGGGGCCCAAAGCATCAACTTCTGATGTATATTCAGGCATTTTAAAGCTTACTGCTACATGAGATTGTGCGCCTAAATTATATATTTCATCAGGCTCAATTGTCTCAACAAGAGAAAGAATACTAGAAAAATCGAGTAAATCACCATAATGAAGATGAAACTTTGATTTATCATCATAGCTCTCTTTATAAATATGATCTAACCTATCTGTATTCAATGAAGAGCTCTTTCTCTTTATGCCATGAACAATATACCCTTTGTCTAAAAGCAAATCGGCTAGATACGAACCATCTTGACCAGTAATACCAGAAATTAAAGCTACTTTACTCACATTGAATTTATAGCGGTTACTGCAATTGCTGTATTATAAAGAATTTGAGTTACGCTAGTCCATAATGCAATAGGAGCAACAATTTCAAAATTCATTGGAACAACCACTGTATCCCCAGCTTGAATGCTATTACTAGAAGAACGGCTGAAGAAGTTAGAATTTATTCCTGAAACTACTGAACCATCAGCACGCACTACATAAATTTCAGACTCATCAGCACGAACGTTTGTTCCACCACTTGCTTCAATATAATCTTCCAGTGAAAATTCATTATTAAAAAAATGAGAAGTCGGATTATATACTTCTCCTAAAACTGTTACTTCTTGGCTTTGTCGAGGAATGAATAACTGATCACCATCAATTAATTCTACATCTACAGGAAGCCCATTTATTATATCCTGCAAAGGAATAACTAATCTTCCGGTAGGAGTTATATTATTTAACTGTGTCACTAATGCTTGACCACTTAATATTGCAGCTGCTGCGTCTTGAGATGATAATGCAGTATTAGCTATTTGTGCCTCCAATTGACTAACTAAGCGTTCTCTTTGATCTAATTCTCGTTGCTGTAAATCAAGACGTAAGAAGATACTTGCTCCTGCATCTGCTTGTTCAGTTAACCCACCAGCTCTTTCTAAAACTGATCTCAAAGTTTCTCGATTTCTTATTGTATAAGCTCCTGGAAAAACTACTTCTCCTAAGATACTTACAGATCCTTGAAAATTAACTTGAGGAAATTCTCTAATATGTAAAATATCTCCTTCTTCAAGAATAAGATTATGTTCCGACTGATTGCTACTGCTAACTAGTTGATTTAAATCTATAGAGACAGTATCAGCTAATCTGCTAACTATAGAGTCTAAATCTGGCTCTTTAACTAACTCTGCCTCATCTAAATAAGCTATGGCATCAAGCCCACCTCCAGCAGCTATAAGATCTATCAGTGTCATATCATTTGATAATGGGTATATCCCGGGATCTCTAACAGCCCCCGATATTTCTACTGAAAGATTCTGCCCTATAATACCTTGTCCTTGTAATTCATTAACCAATGCTTTAGATATGATTCTCTTACTAGAGTCTAATTGCTGTTGATCTAAAATCTGAGCAGAAATACGATTATCTTCTGGGAGTATCAAATCTGAATTAGGATCAGAGTTAGGGTTATCTGTCATTTGTTGCTGATTAGTAACTCCTGTTGCTACTAAGGACTCATCTTCTAATGGCCTAAAAAGTGAATAAGGGTCATCGTTTGGAGATTGATTTAAATAAGGCTGATTAAAAACAGTATCAAAGGTATCTTCATCAATATTTTCTAAATAACCCTGCTCAAGCATCTCTTCAAATAAAGGGTGGTTAGTCGGAGCCCTAAGAAAAGGTTTAAAATTAGGTGGCATCAACTCTATAGTAAAATTTAATTCATCAAGTGCTGCAATAAATTCTTCAGGATAACTAGTTCTTTTAAAGATATAAACTGTATCTCGATTTTCTAATAAGAGGTCAGAATTTCCAGAAAATATATTTTCAAGACTAAAAGACAAAACTTCAATTTCAGAAACTAAATCTTTCTGTCTACGAATTAAACCATAATCAAAATCAGTATCAGGTAATAGCAATGATGGCTTAGAAAGAATATCGCTAATTTTTATTCCATTATACCACTGATAAACACCAGAATTAGCTACATTACCAATTAAATTAACTCCATTAATTTCGCTTGGAATTGATGAAAAATAAATTACATCTCCATTTTGAATCTCAACACTACTGGCATCGCTTAAGTTAACATCTATAAGAGTAACTCCTTGATTGGGTATAATTCTTTCAATCTTAATTGATGATAGATCAGCATTTGCAAGCAACCCTCCTGACATAGAAATAGCATCATCTAGAGAGGTGTTTTCTAATATCTCATAAATCCCTGATCTTCTAACTTGACCGGCAATAGCAACAGAGCTCTTAATTGCAGGAACAAAAATAATATCACCAGACATCAACATAACATCATTTGTAGAGTCTCCTTCTAGAAGAAATTCATACAAATCAAGTTGTGAAATAGTCTCACCAGATCTGCGTAACTCAATATATCTTAGAGACCCTATATCGCTTAATCCGCCACTTGCAAATAAACTATTAACTATAGTAGAGAATCCGCCAAGAAGATAAGATCCTGGCCTTTCAACATCACCTAATACAAAAACCCTGACAGAGCGTAACTCTCCTAAAGTGGTGCTTATTCCAACACCTATCATCTGATTACTAACCCTATCAGATAATAATGATCTTAGATCTTCAAAACTTAAACCAGAAACAATGATAGGGCCAAGCTCAGGAAAGTTTATAAAACCCTCTCTATTTACTTGAAGAGAATATTGAGCATTATTATTTCCAAAAAGTTGGATATTAATCTCATCTCCAGGTCCTATAATATAATCAGCAGGAACTGGTATATCTGTTATCGGAGAAAAAATAACTTGTTGCTCCTTAAAAATATCATATCCAAAGTTTTGAAGCTCTAGAGTACCAAATGACAAGGTTTTTAAAGAGATGAAATCTTCTTCTATATCTATTTCGCTTTCTTGAGGAGCTAGAATATTGCTTTGATTATCTATATTTGATAACTCTTGTGAATTATTTTGTCCTAATTGTTGAAGACTCTCAAATTGTTCAAGTATATCAGGAGGGATAATTTGAGAATAAACAGGTAAAGCAAGAAATAAAAAAATAAATTTATAGAAAATCTTCCTTATAAAAAAAATACTCATATTTATCCCTTAATAAATCAATATTTAAATAATTATATTATAAATTCAATCATTGATCTAATTCTAAATATATCTAAAATACCCTAGAAAACCTATCATAATAGTAAATCAATAGTAGAATTATATAAGATGAATAGAGGCGCTATGGATAAATGTGAAAAAATTAACCTTATCATGATCTTTGGATTAAACCTATCCTCACAATAAAATGCTAAGAAAGGAAACATAAGGGCAAAGACATAAAGCACAACTCTTTCAGCTGCTAGGCTCGTCAAAGTAAAGGCAGAATAAGAATAAATAACGAACAAAATACTAAAAAAATAAATTAAAGAATTGAATTTTTTTTCTTTACTAAATCTCTCAAAAAAAATAATTGCTATTATTATAGAAAACAATACCCCTATATATAGATAAGCTATATTTTCTCCTACAGATATCTCAGAAGTTATTCTTCTAAACCATCCACTAGTTAAATTTATTACGATAGAAGAAACTATAAGACCAAAAAATGTTGAGACAAATGCAAATATTTTATATATATTTTTTTTAGAGAAAATAAATATTGACCCTATAAATAAAATTACACTGTTATGGATAAAAAAAGCTAGCAAGAAAGAAAAGAAAGATTTTTTAAATTGGTTATTGGAAAAATAACCGATAGTGGTCATAAAAATTGCGGTAGCCATTACTTGACGATATACATTATGCATACCTAAAACAAATGGGAAAAATAATAGTACGCCAAAAAAAATATACCTTATATCTTCTGTTTTAATATTAGATGTAAATATTTCTTTATTTAACGAGATGCCTTTATATAAGAATAAATAGAAAATTATATCTAAAATAACAAACACAGAAGATGGATCGCCAAATATGTTATATAGATATCTTGACCCAAACCAAAAAATAAACTCTCTTAAAAAATACGTATGATCTACAGTATTTTGCTGCATAGAAATAACATATCCTTCTATATCAGTCTGAATACCTCCTTCGCCTATAGTTGACCTAATAATAAAACTTAATGAAACAGCTATAATGAGCCAAAATATAAAAAAAAATCTTTCTTTAACAATTCCAGGAAAAAATATAAAAAATATCATCAATAAATATATTAAACAGTAAGCGATAAATTCCATTTTAATAATCCCTTATTCAGAAGAAGTATTAATTTTTATTACTATCATCAAATCTATATCAGAATTACTTAATTAAAGAATCTTCTAATAGCTTTAATCTTTCTTTTGAGCCAACATCAGTCCATAGGCCTTCATAAAATTCGCCTGAAATATATCCTTCTATAGATTTTTGTCTTAAAACTGGCTCTAATGGAAATATTTTCTGTTTTATTCCGTCAAATAATTGAGGTGATATAACACTCATTCCACTAAACGTATAAGAATCAATTATTTTGTTCTCTGTTTTCGGGATAACATGATTACCAGATAACATAAAATCACCTGTCGGATGATGATTGGGATTTTTAACTAGTATTAAATGAGCTAATTTACAATTATCAAGTTCTTTTGATGGGTCTAATTCAAAATCAGAATATAAATCAGCATTAATTAACCAGAAAGGACTTAAACCTAAGATAGGAAGAGCATTAAGAATACCACCTCCTGTTCCTAGCATTTCTGCTCCTTCATCAATAAAACAAATATTAACTCCAAGTCTGGAGCCATCTCCTAAGTAATCTTTTATTTGATATCCTAGCCAAGATATATTTATAACTATATCTGTAATTCCTGCATCTCTAATTCTAATAATATTGTATTCAATTAAAGGGATATGATTAATTTTAATCAGTGGTTTAGGAATCTTTTCTGTCAATGATCCCATTCTTTTTCCTCTTCCAGCTGCTAAAATCATTGCTTTCATAATATTGATAGTTATTTAGCACTCTTTGATAAAATATTAATTAAATTTTCTTTCAAAAAAATGAAATTATTTTTATCTCTATAATCATAATATATTCTTATCACAGGATCCCACATAGACTTCCTTATAATTAGTTTTTCGTAATTTTCCTTAAGTATAGGCTTAATACTAGCTCTCACTCTTTGTAATTCTATATTTGGGTACTTTTCGATACTTATATTTTCCTGAATACGCTCATAATGCTCTAAACTATATAATTCTTTATCTAAATTAGCTTGGTAATGAACAATTAATAGTAAGAAGTTTTGCATCGCTAAAAATCCATCCATTGACTTACTGTATTTTGGAAAATGGAAATGGCCTGAAGGTTCGCAACCTAAAACAGCGTTACTATCCTTTACAGCATTTACTACAAACCTATCACCTACCTCGGTCTCTATTAGCTCACCTCCAATATCAATAATATTATGCTTTAGAGCTAGATTAGATATTTCTGATACTACAGCCTTATTACTTGATTTATCTTTATCTAATTTAAAAAATAAACATGCTAATTTCTCAGTCTCAATTATTCCATATTCTTTGCTTACAAAAATAGCTCTATCTCCATCTCCATCAAAAGCAATACCATAATCGTAATTATTAAGTCTAACTAAATTTAAAAGATCTTTTCCATGAAGCGCGCCACAATCTAAATTAATATTATCTCCGCTAGGAGTATTATTGATAAAAGTTAGATCTTTATTATTGTTTAATAAATTACTCAAATTGCTAAAAGCACCATTACCACAATCAATAAGAATTTTAATACCTAAGCTCTTTTTTATAATAGGATCTAATATTAATTCTATGTATTCATTAAAAGCCTCTTTTAAAAAAGTCTTATTACCTATAGTATTTCTTGAATTAAATATTAGATCTCCTCTATGATTATTATCTAAAATATTTTTTTCTATTTTTGATTCAATGTTTGAATCTAATTTAAATCCATTTGAGCCAAACATCTTAATTCCATTATCATTATATGGGTTATGGGATGCTGTAATCATAATCCCCATAGAAAAATCTTTTACCTCTAATAGTTTTGACATTCCAGGAGTTGGTAAAACTCCAGTGATAACAACATTGATACCTTTAGCTAATAATATTGATGTTATTAAATCTTCTATTAACACGCCTGAAGATCTTGTATCCCTAGATATTAAAATAGGCTCTTTTAGATTTTCTGAATTATATACATCAGCTAGAGCACAGCTAAATTTTGAGATAAATTCAAAGGTCATAAATTTAGTGCCAAATTGACACCTAAAACCATCACTTCCAAATATATTCAACTAGCATTCCTTTTGTTGGTGGCTCTATAGCCACTCTATTCTGAATCATAGACTGACCAGAATCAATTAATGTATACATTTTATCGATAAGTTTTTCTATAAACAATATATTAGCTACAAACGAGTACTGCTGTCCAACCTTAGGTAACTTAATAATTGGAACTGGTGTATTTACTAGATTTATTAAATCATCTTCTACAGTTAGTGAAAAGTTATCATATCTATCATCTTCATGATTTGTAACTATAATAGGTAAACTATTATGTGAAATAAGTTTTTCTATCTCAGAAAAAGCATCTTCTTGGTAACCTTGTTGCCAGATATTAGATATAAATACAATGATTGCACTTTCAGCTGACATATCAATATGTTTATGGTTCTCTAAGACATCAAAAGCACAAGCTCTTCTCATTTTTTTAATCAATCTCTTAGAAGTAAATTTTGATAAATTATAGTTTGTACCACTTCCTATACACTTCCAGTTTTTTCTTGTTAAAAACATTTTTGATGCATAGTCGATCGAAGAATTTATTACATTTGAATTATTTATATAGGAAGTTGCATCTATTAAAGATAGTAGTTGTTTATGCATTTCAAATTTTACTCTTTTTGAAAGATGGTTATCCTCATCTAGCATTAAAGTATTTTTAACTAATAATTTACTTGAAATATATATAGATAAAAATAGCGACCATAATGATTTTTTATATTCTTCACTACTTTCTTTATTGTAATTAAGAATATTTTCTTTTTTTATCTTAAAACTTTTAAAATCAAAGTTTATAAATTGATCTTCCTTTAAAAAATTAAGAAATGAACCTTGAGCATCTACTTTAGAGTTAGATATATAGATCCAACACGCAGAACTTTTATTATTATCATCTGGATAATCATATTCATGTGCTAACCTAATTTTTTTATTTAGATTTAATTGTGTAGCAAAATCATTAATAAAATTTACAATATTATAAGCGTATGACTCATCTACTTCCTCAAAGGCTATCAAAATTTCTTTATAATTAGATATATTTAATCTCTCAATATATTTATCATTAAAACAGCTATAAATATCCTCAAGTAAATGATCATCACTATTTAATTGCATTGAACTATTTGAATTAAATTCAGACCTAACAAGAGATGATTGGTCGTGCATATTTTCTCTAACAGCTCCAACAGTAATTGTTTTAGCTTGATGTTTGATAGTATCAATAGTTCGTCTCGTTAATTGGATTAAATATTCTAAATGAGAGGTTACTTGATTAAGAGATAATTTATTATTAGAAATACCATCATCTATATATTCTTTTATTAGTCTACCTAGCTTTCTGATATCTAACGATGAGATTCCTTGATTTAGATATCCTTTATCAAGATAGTTTTCAAGCTCATTCCAGGCTACTTTAAGTTCTTTTTTTGAAAGCAAGGATTTTTTAATATCAACAAAGTATTTTTTTCTTTCATCAAGCGCAATAGCAAGATAATAACTTAAGAATTGTCCTGCTATTACAGTAGGTAAAAAAGTGAAATATTTATTTGCAGCTGGCATATTAATTATAGAAACCTTATCCTCATCTTCTAATTCTTGTATTTCTTTAGGTATGACTTGATCTATTAATATTAAAGCTATTGAATTTCCTTCAGCTGTAAGCTTCAAAATATCATCAGAAAGATCTAATAGGCAAGATTCTGAAATTATAGTGATAAATGAATTATTTAAGTTCATATTTCTAATATCTGAAATTGATAATGAAGATACCGATTGATAACAATTCTCAGAATATTTTATTCTTAATTCGTCTGCACATACACCATTAGAAGATGCATCTCTTAATACATACCAAGAATTATGGATACATCCGAATTTATTTATTTTGCTGAATGAAACTTTATTTTTAATAATTTTAAAACTATCTTCTATAATTTTATTTGATTTTCTTAAATTTGATAAATCACTTATAAGCATATTTTTTTGATTTTCATTCTCAGCTAAATTGATAGAAAAGTATAAAGTTAATATATATCCAAGAATGACTTGAGCAGTATATGTTTTTGTAGAAGGCACAGCTATCTCTATATCTCTTCCTTCACCTATATAAATTGTTCCATCAACAATAAATGTTACATCCCCTTCTCTTTTATTTGCTATAGCAAGGCTCATTGCTCCTCTCTGTTTCGCCTTTTGAACATAAACATTTGTATCAACAGTTGTCCCAGATTGAGCAATAACAATGACTAAAGTATCTTGCATATTGGGCTCTAGGTAAAAAGCACTTCCTTCACTTGCAATATGAGGTTCTACAACTATATCGGCAATAAATTTTTTAAGCCTTGATCTCATATACATAGACATTGCTACTGCAGCTGTATAACAAGTTCCCATCCCTGTAATAATAATTTTTTTGATCTTTCTGTTTTTTAAACTGGTGATAATAAATTCTGGAACTTGGCTATTATTCATTGATATAGCTGAAATAAGGCCACTCTCTTTAATCACTTTTTCTGGTTGAAGATAGCCATTGATAGTTCTTTCTACAATATCCGATGTTTCATAAATTTCCTTCTCTAAAAAGTGTTTGAAGCCCCTTTTATCTATATCTCTAGTAGTAATATTAGTTACCTGTAGATCATTTGAATCTATAGACCTTGTGCTCCCTGATTTATGATCAATAATTTTTAGATTTATTTGATTTGCGGTAGAAAAATTATTTGCCGATATATCCATAGCGGTATCAGATTCAACAGGTATAAAATACTTACATGTCTCAACAAGACCGTAAACGTCAGATGAAAACATCATTCCGTCATACGAAAAACCTAGATATAAGCCCTGAATTCCTTTTTTTAGAAGAGTAATACTCTCAGAATTAGATGTATGTTGAAGAGATATAACAAATGAACCTGAAAACTCAGATGCCATTTTTGATATCACATTTAAATCAGGAGAGCTCTCATTTATAAGATATGCAGGTATTGCTAGTCCATCATTAGTACAATCTAGAGAATTTATTTTTTCTTCATTAATCTTTTTAGCTTTATTGATTATATCTTTATAGTTATATATGTCTCCATTTAATAATGCTAAAGATTGATATTTTTTGTCTGTAGAGCTACTAACTAAAGAAATTGGGTGAGCATTATTTATGTTGACAGCTCCAACAGAAGCCCATCTTGTATGAGCCATTATTGTTGCTGACTTGATATCAGAATCATTTAATAATTTATTAAATAATAAATTATTTTTTATAAGACTTCTTATTTGAGATGCATTATCTCCGAGTCCGCCTATACTATTACAAACTTTAAACGTAAATGTATGAGTTCTATAATTGATATTATCAAAAGAATGATAGGATTCTTGTTGAGCATCTATTTGGGGTTGAGCTACAAAACAATCATCAGAATCTAATGAATTAATTACAATAGATAATCCTAATGAGTCTCTCCCTCTTAACTCAAGTCTATTATCTATAGCATGAATTACCTTGCACAAGTCTTTATAAAAAATTATCTTATAGTCATCAATTTCTGAAATATTAGAATTTGATAAATCTTCAATTGTTTTAACCCATCTGTGAATCTCCTCTGATAAAAACCAGTGAGCATCCATCATTTGTTCACATTCTTTTACAGCTTGCTTGTATGGACTAAGAGATGCACTTTTATCAATGCTTGAAATTACTAATCTTTTTTTTGTTATAAATAACTCTAATGAAGTACAAATATTACTTAATTCTTCCCTTTCTGATAAATTTTTACAAAATCTTAAAAAGTTAATATTCGACTTATATTTCCATGCTAACTCAAGAAGCTCTTCAGACTTTAGTTGTTCATTTTCAATAATTTTTTTAAAATCTAATAAAAGTACTTCGGAACCTAAAGTAAAATTTTTATTAAAAATAGTGCCCGCTATCCCGCACATTATTTAACTCCATCTACTAACTTTCTAATACCATCTCTTAGAGAAATAGAAGGCTCCCAATCAAGTTCTTTTTTTGCATAATCATATCGCATAACCATATGTTTAATATCACCATCCCTCTCATCTAAATATATAGGTGATTTAGAATAGCCAGTAATATCTTTAAAATAATCTAAAAGCATAGTCAGACTAGTTTTTGTATTTGATCCTAATGAGAAAATATCAAACTTTTTTTCAAAACCAAGTCCTTTATCTAATGCAGATAATATATCGACTACATCTACCCAATCCCTTGTTTGTCTACCATCTCCAAAAATTTTAATATCATTATTTTTTTCTATTGCATCTTGAAATATAGCAACAACACCTCCTTCTAAATCTGGTCTTTGCCTATAACCATAAACATTAGGAAATCTATAAATAATAAAAGAGGTGTCTGAATGTAGTTTAAGATAGCTTAAATACTGCTCAAACCCAAGTTTTGTTAAGCCATATGGACTCATTGGATCAGTTGGGTGTTGCTCATCAACAGGGAGATATTGTGGCTCTCCATATACTGCTGAAGTTGATGCAAATAAGAACTTCTTAATATTACATTTGATACATACATTCACAAAGGCAATAGAAGCAAGTACATTTATTTTGTAAACTTTTTCAGGATTATTAATTGAAAGAAATATATCAGCACTTGCTGCTAAATGATAAACGAAATCAATATTATGATTTATTAAAATATCTTCGATATATTTACTATCTTCAATGCAATTAACAAGATCATAATGATAATAGGTTGCTAAACTATTTTCATTCTCTTTGAGTCCAGTAGAAAGATCATCGATAACAAAAATATTATGGCCTTTTGATAGTAGAAAATCTACTAGATTGCTTCCAATAAAGCCAGATCCGCCAGTTATTAATATATTTTTTCTCATTATAAATGACCCAAAAGAATTAATTATAGTCTAATTTTTAGCTTAATTTCCTACTATCTGAAAAGATATCATTTTCTTAAGAATAAATTATAAGTAAATCTTGTAATAAATTTTGGTAGCATCCTTAATATAACTCTAATGAAAATATTGCACACCAAATGAAATATATTAATATAACCAATCTTATACATCCTAAAAAATATTTTTATTTCGCCCATAAATTGAGCAATTTTTCTTCTTCTAACTATCATGTCATCGCCTGCTCGAACATGAACTAATACTTCTGGAATAGCCATAACAATAATACCCTCAACCAACATCCTAGATATCATGTCCCAATCCTCAGTATGTCTAACAGAAGAGTAGCCATCAACAGCATCATAGGCTTTTTTTGTAAACATTAGTGTTACATGATTAATAGGATTTCGCCATTTCCCAAACGAAAGTATTTCTTCATAACTTGTAGGGGTATTTCTTATCTTACCCTTGTCCTTTGGTTGATTGTGAAACTCCTCTATCCAACCTCCAACAACTTGAGCTTGACCATTTTCAATTAATTTAATTTGCTTTTCAAACCTATCAGGTACGCAAATATCATCTGAATCCATAACGGCAATAATATCAAAAGAAGCTCTCGAGATAGCTTCCTTTCTAGATAAGGCTAAACCGCAGTTTTTATCAAGCTTTATCAGCTTAATAAAATCAATATTCTTGAAACTATCAAAAGCAATGTCTAGTTCTTCACTAAGTGGTCCATCAGCAATAATTAAAACTTCATCTGGCAGTTTCGTTTGATTTAATAAGCTATTTACAGCTTCTACAAAATAGATTGGAGAATCGGATATATATACTGACATTACAACCGAAAATTTATTCACTTTTTTATACCCTTTAATAATATATTATTCAGTTTCAAAAATATTTTTATCTCGATTATCTTCTAGAAACTCATAAATAAGAGTTCTCTCGAGTCCTTGTCTCAATTCGACAGGAGGTGTAAATGATAATTCTTGAATAGAAGAATTAAATTGAGAGTTAGACATAAATTTCTTAACCCTGATACTGCTTATACTTAAATTTCTTTTTAATAAAAATGATAAAAAATCAAATAACCTTCCAATTACAATTCCTAAGATTTTTGGAAGTCTTAATCCTACCCCCTCTTTATCAAATAATATTTTTCTTGTAATTGATATCAGTTCATTCATATCAAGGTCTGGTTTATCAATATAATTATATATATGTATACCTGATTTAAATTTAATACTATACTCTAAAAATGCAGCAACATTCTCAACATATGCCATAGATTTAATATTCTTACCAGAGCCAAACATAATAAATTTTTTTGAGGCTATCTGATTTAATAAATTAAAGACATTGCCTCTATTACCCTCTCCAAAAATCACAGTTGGCCTGACAATCACTAAAGATCTATTCTTACTATCTTTTAGTTGCCATTCCTTAAAAATTTGCTCTGCTAAATATTTAGTTCTGCCATAGTCATTGAAGAAATTTGTATCGCCATCCTCACCTGTATTTAATGGTGCAAATCCATAAACAGCAACAGAACTAGTAAAAATTATTTTATTGATATTATGTTTATCAGCAGCATCACAAATATTGCGAGCTCCTTGAACATTAACATCATCATATAATGTTATGGGTTTAACATCATCTCTATGCACAGCTGCTAGATTGATTATTATATCTGCATCTTTAATTAAGTCTAACGAATTTTTTTTTGTTACATCAATATAGATATGGCTACTTTTTCCGCTCTGTCTATCAAAAACCATATGATCAATATTCTGTTTATCTAGTCTTTTAGATAGACTATTTCCAACAAATCCTGCTCCGCCAATAATTGCAATTTTCATAAAAAATCTCTTAAATTTTTGAAATAAAATTTCTTAATTTTGGATAAATATTTGGAGTATGCTTTTTAATTATAGGTTTTATAATATCTTCTATTGACCAAAGAAATCTTGTTGTGAAAGACGGTCTCATACTTTTATATATTTTAGATATTTTCATTCCACCATTAATGGAGTTTCTTGGAATAATATTTGAATGAGCATTTGTGATGCCATGCTTAGATATGCAACAATATTTATAACCTGCTAAGAAAACTTTCTCAACTGAATCCTCATCAACAAAACCAAATGGAAAAGCAAAAGTGGTAATTTCTTTAGAAATTAAATCCTCAAGGAACTTTTTTGAATATATAAGCTCTTCAGTCTTTTTTTTAGAATCTATATTTAAAAAATTTGGGTGAGTTAAAGAATGAGACCCGATTTGCATATTATTATTACTAAGATTAATAACCTGGTCTTTGGTCATATAGCCATCTTTACCAAGATAATCCTTTACTATAAAAAATGTAGCAGCTGCATTAATTTCCTGAAGCTCTGGCAACACAATTTCTATATCAGAGGAATATCCATCATCAAAGGTTAAACAGATTGAGTTCTGCTTCTGATTTTCTTTTTTAAAGGCTGAATCTATCGTATCAAAAGATATTAAATCATTTTTTAGAATTTTAATTAATGTTTGTTGTGTTATATCTTCAAAATTTTCTATTTGATCCTTAACAACTCTATGCATTACTAATGTATTAATATTTTTCATCATTTAAAGCCTTATGAAGCCCTTTTTGATTACCCATTTTCCAATAGGTTCGATTAATGAAAACAACTTTGATTTCAATATCCATCTATCTTGATAGTATATATCACCACCGAAGCTTAATTTAAATTTATCAATTGATGGGATTCCTAAACCGCCCATATCATATCTAGTATATCCATTTTCAATTCCATATAGCATTGCATGGTGTTGAAGTGCAGAAGTCGCTGCAGTTCTCATTCCTTCTAAATTTGATGTTCCTGATAAGTAAATCATACGTTTTCTATCAATAAGAAATAGTGATCCAGCTATAAAATTACCATCCTTTTTTGCTTCTAAAAAAAGAATTTTACTTGATGAGTGAAGATTTATTAATTCATAGAAAAAACTTATTGGGTGGGGGCATCTAGTTCCTTGTCTAATAAAGGTATCCTTAAGCATGGAGTAATAATTTTTTATCCATGCTATATTTGGATTTACATTGAACACCTCAACATTCATCTTTGCTGATTTTCTAATCATATTTCTAGCTCTACCAGTGTAGCTTTTTAATAGTTCATCCTTATTTAGATCGAGGTTAATTATTAATGATGAACGAGTTACCTTTTCATAACCGATATTTTTAAAAGTCTCATTAATTTTTTCATTTTGATTGTTTTCAAATCCAAATTCTATATAATCTGCTGTTTTTTTAATAAACTGACTTTGGGATAGTAGGGCTAGATATTTCATTTCTTCATATACGCCTTCTGTAAATAAGGAGCCAGTAAATTCTGTATAAAGGCCTCGTAAGGGGGCTCCAAATAACTTAAATGGTCCTTTTTTTTTGAACATAAAAGGCGTTAAGGCAATAATTTGATTATCTTTACTAGAAGTAGCTACTGCTTTAAGCTCTGCATTAAGCCCTAAAGAAATTACCTTAAGCCAGTCCTCATGATGAAATAAGCTGGCGCCCTTAAAAGAGTAATTTTTTAACAATTTTATGTATTGTTCACTATCAATCCAATTAGTAGATATGTTCATAATTAATTCTCTCTAATTAAATCAATATATTCATTAAGGCACTTAAAGGATTAATAGATTATGGTTGTTAAAAGTTAATATTTTATTAAATTCAGATCAATTACACATGGATATTATATCTAAAATATTCTTGCAATGCTTGCTATCAACAGATTGATGTATTGGTATCATTACGAGCTTCTTATTAAATAAATTAGCCTTAGGGAACTTTGGATTATCGGCAACCTCTTCAGGTATTTCGTAATTAGGCCATTGGGATGCGCCAATTTTATTATCTCTCAAGCACATATATAGCCTTTGAGAATCATCAAAAAAAATTGCATATTGTGGTATGCAGTTATCTGGTAAATCAGAGTATAGGGATCTAAATCCAAGATTTTCCATCCCTTTCACTATATCAATATAATTTCTAATAACATTAAGCTTTATTTTATCTTCAAGCTCTTTATTCTTTAAATATGGTATTAATAAGGGAGACGGTCTAACGGGCTTATTAGATTGATAATATAAATTTTTATATTTAGTACTTTTTTCATTATTGATAACTAAGAACTTTAGCTTTGTAATTGTGTCTGAATAAATATTTATTACTTTTAATTTTACAATAAATATTTCTAAAAACCGAGATGCAAGATAATTAAAGGTCCTATAAAAAACTTTTATTTTATCTATTAAGCTATTATTAATATTAATTTCACAATGATTTGATTTATTAGTATTAAATCTTATTGCTCCCCCATCATAAGTAGGAAGAGATTTCCTAATACTATAAATTGCAAAATCACTATACTTAATAGATTTATAAAAATGTTCGTAAGACAAATAACTATGTGAGCAGTCCTCAATCGAGATTATTTTTAATTCTGAACATAATTTAGAAATCTCTTCTATATTCGATTTAAAACCAAAGTAATTGACAACTAGAACTGCCTGAGCTTTAAATTTTATAATATTTTCTTCTAATAAATCTAAATCTAAATTCAATTCATCATTAATATCCTGAAAGATTATCTTAAAACCATAATCTATAAGTGGTTCTAAGGTTGATTTACACATATATGCAGGAATAATTATTGTAGAGCCCTTTTTCATTTTTTTTGTTTTAAGGCCATATAGGAGAGCATCCCTTCCATATGTAAAAAATATTGCATCACTATCTATATTTCTCATATGATCTTTAAGAAATAAATTTTTTAAAACTGGGAAAGGTCGAGATATTACAGCCACTTTATGTTCCAAGGATCACTTTCTTCATTTAAAGAAGATGGCAAAAGATGTGATATTTTTTCTATGTCCCCAGAATCAAAGGTCAAATTATCTGGTAAAATAGCTTTTTTTAATTGAAATATAATAGATGTCTCGAGAGTGCCTCTTATAAAAATCGCATCAGAAATATCTAAGCCTGCTAATGCTATATTGTATGCTAGTAGACCTGGGCTCCATAAAGTCAGATGACCTCCCCATAAATGTCTATGTGGATCAGGAATCGTTATACAAACATAGCCATCATCGGTGCATAACTCAATAATTTTATCTACAAACAAACCCACATTTTTTTGATGCTCAATAACATGAGAGGCCCATATTAAATCAAATTTAGTATCTGATTTAAAATTAATAAAGTCACAATAAACTGTTTTAACGCCATCAATAGTCGATGCTTTTGCATACACAGAAGTACCATAATCTACGCAAAGTACATCAAATCCATTGTTAGCAAATGTTTTTGCATGCTCTTTGCCTCCAGAGCCTACATCTAAAACACTATTAATTTTCAAATTAGTGCAATATTTAAGAGCATAATTCCCTCTAAAATCTGCATTACCTTTTCTTGGGTCTTTATGAATATTGATTCCAAAAATTGAAATACCAGGTACAACAGAAAATCTAATATTCAAACCTATAAAGCTTAATATTTTTCTTGCTATATCTTTGATCATTTAATATTTTTTAAACAGACCTATATAATCTTTAAATCTTAAGTAATTTATTTAGATTATACATAAAACTATAAAAATAATTCTTTATTTTTGCAATCATTCTTTCAAGAAGATAAAGAAAGGATCCTAGAGGATGATTAACCAAGGCTTTAAAAAAAATAACAATGAAAGAAATAATATTTTCTTGCCGAAGATTGTTTATTGAATCACATATTTTTAATCTGCACTCAATTCTTTTTAATAATTTATTTTTGTTTTCTGCAAAACCCTGAATATTAAAAATATGATCTTCCAAGAGATGAATCTCATTATTATGATGTATCTCTTCTCTACTGGAATTATTTGATGAATGCACATGGTATTCTCCTTGTACACTAGGAATAAATTTAAATTTTGCTCCAGAAAGTGCTAAATGTAACCAGAAATCATAATCTTCTACAGTAATATAGTTTTTATCTTCATTAAAGGCTATACCTTTTTTTTGTAGAAAAGATTTTCTAACAATGGTTGCTGAGGGTGAAAGTCTATTTCCATAGATTAGCATATGCTCATATGAATTTTTAGGTAATGGGCCATATCGAAGTGTTGTTTTCTTTTTTTTATCATGAAATACCTTATATTCATCAGTTGTTATTACATCATAACTATTTATTTTTAATAAAAGTTTAGAGACTTCTTTAAGCTTATTTGGATACCATTTATCGTCTGAATCTAAGAATGCAATCCACTCGTTAGTTGATAAATTAATACCTAAGTTTCTAGAAGCTGCAATAACTCCATTATTATATATTTTATGAATTTTGATTCTTGAATCTCTAAAGCTTTTAATGACTTCATCGGTATGATCAGATGAGTGATTATCTACAACAATAGCCTCCCAATCTTTGTGTTTCTGGTCTATTACAGATTGAAGAGCTTGTTTCAAAAAGTCAGCATGATTATATGTAGGAATGACTACAGAAAAAGAATAATTATTTTTATCCATATACTAGCCTTTTTAAAAATTTAGCTTACAAAAATCTAAAAGATCTTCTATTTCTTTCTCAGGGTTATAATCTCTAAGAAAATCTTTGCCTTCTAGCCAATTCATTTTATATTCAAATTTATTATTGCTAATATGATTTAAGTCATTTTTACTAAAAATGTCTATTTTTTTATGATATTTACTATAAAAAACATGTGCTACTAGGTTAGCCATTTCTATAACACTCATTGATTTTCCACCTATATTAAAAATTGGCTTATCTAGCTTCCCAGAATCATGCCTAATTAAATACTCAACCATTCTGCATAATTCAGAAATAGGTATGAAATCTCTTGATTGCTTACCACTAGTTCTTAAATTAATCCTATTAAATTTGATAGCTTGTAAACAAATATCATTAACTAGAAGATCCCAACAATCTGCACTTTTATCCACAGGTGGTCCGAAGCAGTTTGATAATCGCAAAATGCTGCCCTTTATCTTTCCTGATGAATTAGCTTCCAAAACATACCTCTCTCCTAGTAAGTGAGAAGTTGCATAAGGGTGATGGTTGGAAGGTTCTGTATTCTCTGAAATAATGCCTTCTAAAGGACTTGCGTATACATGAGCAGTTGATAAATACATAAATTCACTTACATTATTTACAATTGAATCTTGTAATAATTTAGCTGTTACTTCCCCATTAAAATCCTTAGCCAAATCTGGATAATGGGAAGAGAATAATGCATTTGTTCCAGCTGTGTGAACTAAGATATCTATAATTGGCAACCCATGAAAAAGAGATGAAGTATTATTCCAATCTACCTTTAAAACTTCCCCATTTTTTAGCCAATTCGGTTTATCTTTAGTACTTCGACTAGCAAGATAAATACTTAGTCCTGAGTTATGAAGGTACCTTCCAAGCCTTTGCCCTAAGTATCCAAATCCCCCAGTAATAAGAACATTCATTTAATGAGCTATATCTTCCAAGGCGCTTTGTTAGAATTCCATAAATTTTCTAACATATCATGATCTCTTTTAGTATCCATGCATTGCCAAAAACCATCATGTTTATATGCCATCAACTCACCTCTAGCTGCAGCTAACTCAAGTGGCTCACGCTCAAGCATAGTAGAATCCCCATCAATTAAATCAAAGAAAGATGAATTCACAACAAAATAACCTCCATTAATCCAACCTTGATTAAGTTGAGGCTTTTCCTGAAATGATATGACCTTATTATTGTCAATATCAAGCTCGCCGAACCTCGCTGAAGGCCTAACAGCAGAAACAGTCACCATTTTATTATGACTATCATGAAAACTTATAAGTTCATCAATATTAATATTGGATAACCCATCTCCATATGTCAAAAGAAAAGTTTCATCATCTTTTATATAATCTCTCATTCTTTTGACTCTGCCACCAGTCATTGTCTCTAAGCCAGTATCAACTAATGTTACTTTCCAGTCTTCAGAAATATTTGACCCATGAGTATTTACACGACCGTTAGAAAAATCTACTGTAAAATCTTGCTGTAATGTAGGATAGTTAAGAAAATATTTTTTTATATAGTCTGCCTTATATCCACATGCTATATAAAAATCTTTATGATTATAAGATGCATATATCTGCATTATATGCCACAAAATTGGATGCTCTGCGATCTTAATCATAGGCTTGGGAACTGAATCTGTATATTCTGATAAACGCGTTCCAAAGCCACCAGCTAAAATAACAACCTTCATATTTTAATTACCAATTATATTTAAATTCATTAATAGGCTTTCGTAATACCTCATCTGGATCATGCTCTATATCTGCTATATTCATTATAAGACTAGCAGATTCATGCAATCCTTTAAAGCCAAACCATATACCTGGTGGGACATTAATTCTTTGATAATTTTCTTCTCCAATGATTACTTCCTTAAAAGTATTGTCAATTGGAAGGAAAAAAACAAAAAGAACTTTTCCAATTGGAACTACTAGATTTAAAGTCATAGACTGATGAAACTTCCATGCTTTTATAGCATTAAAGTTTAACATCGAAAAATATACCTCGCCAAAGTTTATATAACCATTATCTGATTTTTTTAAACCATGAAGAATATTACCACCTTCAAGATCTATTTCTTTCAAAGGGTATACAGAAACTTTATTATCCTGACTCATGTCTTATCATTTTCTTAATCAGTAAATCTTGATATTCAGTTATTTGCAAATCTGTTACATTAGCTATGCTTTCAGAATTTTTATAGAAATGCATATACCATTCAGCAGTTAGTTTTACAGTATCTGAAAAGTTCAATATAGCCTGCCAGTTAAGTAAGTGGAGTGCTTTATCGCAGTTCAGCTTTAGCAACCCTGACTCGTAAAAAACTTCTTTTATTTCCTTAGGCTTTTCCCATTTTACTAGAGGCCAATACTTGGACATTTCAGTAACTAGTGAAGAGACACTATGATTCTGATGAGCAGGTGGGCCAAAATTAAATGCCTCACCGTGCAAATTATCTTTTTGGCTTAATTCAGAAGCTAAAACTAAATAACCTCCTAGGGGCTCTAGAACATGTTGCCAAGGCCTTGTAGAGGAAGGATTTCTTAACTCGACAATTTCATTTTTAGACCAGGCCTGGATACAATCAGGCACTATTCTATTTTCTGCCCAATCTCCTCCTCCAATAACATTACCTGCCCTAGCAGAAGCTATTCTAATGCCACTATCTAGATTATTAAAATATGATCTAACATAAGAGCTAATAGCTATTTCTGCTGCTCCTTTTGAAGCACTATAGGGGTCCGGCCCACCTAGGGCATCATTTTCTCTATATCCCCATTCCCACTCTACATTATCATAACATTTATCACTTGTAATAATAACAGCTGTGCATTTACCCTTATGAGATCTAAGTGCTTCCAAGATATTAATTGTGCCAATTACATTCGTATTCCATGTCTCCAAGGGATCCTCATAACTTTTTCTAACTATTGGCTGAGCAGCTAAATGAAAAAGAAAATCTGGTGAAGCATCATATATTTTTTGTTTAATTTCATCTATATTTCTAATATCAATTCTACAGTCATCTATGCCATCTAATATATTAGCCGCATGAAAGTGCGACGGAGAGGTAGGTGGATCTAATGATATACCAATAACATTGGCGCCCATAAGCTTTAACCATGCAGTCAACCAAGAGCCTTTAAATCCAGTATGGCCCGTAATTACAACAGTTTTGTTAGAATAGATATCAATCATATTAATTTTTAAATTATTGAGACTTAATTATAGTTATAATTTGTGTTAAAAGATAACACTAATCAATTAATTTAGCAGGAATTAAATAGCAAAAACATTTTTCCTTATAAAGCCCAAAATTATTCCAATTAAACTCATTGAACTTAAAGTGATTGGGAAAAAGATTACTATGTTTTGGATTATGATACAAAATAAGTGTATCTTGGTTGCGATTTTTTACCTTATCTATTAGATCTTGAATTTTTTCTTTACCAAAAGGGTTAAATAAGAAAATACATAGCTTGCCAGAAGGTAGGTCATAATTATCAACATCTGAACATTCTAGCTCCGCCTTTAAACCTATTGTTTTGATATTTTTTTTACATATATCAATTAAACTACTCGATACATCAACGCCATATAATTTTTTATAACCGCTCTCACCTGCTACAATAATAGGCCTTCCCAAGCCACAGCCTATATCAAGAAAGCTAGAAAAGCCTTCATTTAAAGAAAATAATGATAATAGCTTTAGTTTACTGTAACTTATAGACTCATATCTAGATCCAATCTTTTTACTTATACCAAGATCTTCTAATTCTATATATTTTTGAGTACTAATTTTTCGATATTTATCTTTCATATGATCAATAAGATTTAAAAAGGGGATATAAATCCTATGTCTAAATACTTGAAATGGGTAAGATTTAGCAATATTTTTCATTATATGTTTGCTTGCTTAGTTAGAAATTTTTTTAGTAAATTTAAAGAGTAATTTGAGTTTAAAGCATATTTATTGACAAACGAAGATCTGGCACTCTGAATTTTTTCTCCTTGCCACCATGAAGCAATATTATATGAAATTTTATTAATTTGTTTAGCAGCTAATATTGGACAATCATAAAAAATACCAGCATCTTTTAACATTTTAATACTATCAATAGCTTCGGGTCTAATTTCATAATAGTTAGAATTCCAGAAAATTATAGTAGGAAAATTTAAAGCTAGTGCCTCCAAAGGGACCGTGCCATTATGTGTACATATACATAAAGAAGAGCCTTTCAATTGATCTTTGATAGATATATTTGAATCAATAATATTATCTGAGAATCCATTCTTTTTTAATACTCCTTCAATATCCCAACCCCATTTGATACCACTAGTATCCTGACGTATTTTTAGTCTTTGAAGATTATTTTTATTTAATTCATTTAAAAAATTTATTTGATCTTCTAAGTAATTACAGAACTGCCCAGCAATAGGCATTGAAAAGAAATTATAAAAATATCTTGGTAAACACCCAAGAACATGAATAAGTGGGCCTTGATTTTTATGGGATGAGCACATGACATCATTGCCATTGAGAGTTATAGAAGGCATTGGCATAATATTCTTGTAAAGGCTTGATTTCCATCCCCATGAAATATATTTATCTGCAATCTTTAATTGATGATCCTCGGTTTGATTAAAATACGATAACCCAAATGTTCCACCATGTTGGCCAATTATTAGTTTCGTTCCTAAAGAAGTTCTTTCAGCACTCCAGAACTTAAAACTATCTTCAGATTGGTAGGCATATGAGGTATAAATAAGAGAAGGATTACTTGGATACCTCTTGAGCGATTTGTTTCTATACTCTTTAAATGATTCAAGATATATTTTTGGTAAATTCTTAGATATTTGATCGCTTAAGAAATCTTCAAATTCATTTCTAGAAAATGATAAATTAATTGCGCTTCTTATAGACATATCAATTTCTTTTGATTTGTAATCTATAAAGGGAGGAATAAAATAAGGAAGCTGTTTAAGCGATAATTGAAGCTTTAATAGCTTAATTACTGATAAGTTAGGTAAGATGATTGATATTTTATTAAAAATATTTGGAATTATTGATTGATATAGTCGTAATAGATTTTTAATAATATCCATAAAAGAAGTAACCTTCTTTTTGCTTTTAATATGGTCAAATATTATTGATGAAGGCAAATTTTTATAATCTATTCCTTGATGTTTAATACATTCTGAAAAAATGATTTCATTCCATTGATCTGATGTAATGTAATCATAAAATTCAGGAAAATCTTCAGGAATTATGTCACTTACATTATATTTATGGATTGTATATTCCAGGTTTGTGTGCTGTTGAGATTGTTTAATAATTTCATATCTATCAAAAAGGACATCAGTAAAAAAACGAAGCCAAGGACCAATAATAATTCTCCAGTATCTAGTATCTTCTTCTATTCCATGAATATTATTTAATGAATCTACAAAATCTAATAGGACCCTTTCATGAAGACTTTCCAAATAATAGAAATCTTTTTTAAATTTTTTATTATCATCCCAGTGATAAGGAGCAATATTATAATCATTAATTTGATCTAATAACTCTATTTTTTTTTTTACACACCATGTTCCTAATAGAACTAACTGAGAACTATCATGCTGATCATTCAAATCAATTAATGTTTTTATAAGCCTCATTATTTAATAAACAATCTCAGAAGGTATATTAGCTTTATATTATTCATAACGATAAGGTATTATGTATCAAACTTTTTTAAACATTCTAATAAATATTGATTATCTCGTGAATTTCTTACAGCTACCCTGATATAGTTATTTTTAACAAATCCACTTTTACCAGAGCAATCCTTAACCAAAATACCAAACTTATTACATAGATCAGCTGAAAGTTTTGTAGCATTTATACCTTTTATTTCCATGAGAATATAATTTGCTTGAGATGGAAAAGGGGTTATATATTTTATTCTAGATAGGCCTATAAGCAAATCCTTTCTTCTTAGTGCAATTTTTTCACAACTAGTCTTATATTCTGCTTTATATTTTCCAATGATCTGAAGATAAAATTCTGATACTGAATTTACATTCCAAATTGGTATTTGATTTTTTACTTGATTTATAATTTTTTGATTAGAAGTTGCTAATACGCCAAGACGTAAACCTCCAATACCGTAACTTTTGCCGATACTTTTAATAATTATTAGATTTTCATATTTCTCTAGATCAGGAGTATTAAGCGCAGATGATTCAAAACCATTATCGGCAAAATCTACAAAAGACTCATCTAAAATTAAATATTTATTTTCTTCTTTTAAAGCTTTTAAAATAGCTATAATGTCTTTATAGGGTATGAAATTGCCAGATGGATTATCTGGATTTATTAAAATAACCCCATCAGCAGCACTAGCAATGCTTATGATATTCTTTTTCTCATATCTAAAACCCTTACTTGATGGAATATGTATTTCTGTATTAGCGAATCTAGCTGTATATTCTTCAAAAGTTGGGCTAAAAATAGCTAATTTTATATTTAAAGATGAGGTTAAAATATTAATTAGCTCAGCAGCTCCATTTCCAACAACAATTTGTTTTGGAGATACACCAAACATTTGCCCTGCCAACAAGGCTTGAGTACTTTCCCCTGATGGATAACTTTGAATTAATTTATCTAAGCTATAATGTAATTCATTTTTCATCTTCTTAGTTGGAAAGTATGGATTTACAAGGTAACAGAAATCTATAAGGTTATCAAAACGCCAATAACCTCCATATCTTTTTGATAATATTTCAAATTTATTCTTTGGTTTAGAAAAAATGACATTTGCATTATCAAGATCCTGCAAATCATCTATTTCATACCAAAGCTCTCCACTTAGCGACAAAGCCTTTAATTGGCCCATATCTAAATTAACAATAACTTTTAAAACCTGTTCATAATATTCATTATTTCCCAATACACTTGCATAGGATTCCAAGAAAGGAATATAAACATCCTTTAGGAATTTTTTTGAAAATTTATAAATATTTACTGTTTTAAAATAATTATGGGCATCATTGAAATTAAATTCTGATTTAGATATAAAATGATCTATCTCAGATTCTGAATTAATTTTTACAACTGTTCCATCCATCCATGGCTTATATTGATCAACAACTGCCAAGTTTTCAGATTTATTATTGATTATTTTTCTTATAATTTCCTTTTCAAAAATTAAATCGCTTTCTATAAGAATTGTATCCTCTTGAATTAAGTATTTTTTTGAAAGATAGACGGAATATATATTATTTGTTGAAGCGTATTCTGGATTTTCAACATATATAATCTTAATTCCATTATAGCTTTTACCAAGGAGATTTTTAAGCTTTTCTCCTTCATATCCAATAATTAAGATAATTCTATCTATTGGGAAAGATGTAACAATATCTAGGCAATGCTCAATTAAGGTTTTTCCATTAATCTCGACCATGCATTTTGTTTTATCAGATGTGGCGTTACCCAATCTTTTTCCCATTCCAGCTGCTGGTATTAATATTTGCATAGCAAGGCCTTATTATATTTTATTTAAAGAAGTGGTCATCAGGTAAAACTGGTTTTTCATTAGATTTAAACAATTTATATGAGGCCTCTGGTATCTTTTTACTAGAAGCTAATTTTTGTATTTCTATTACCATAACAGGAAAATAAAATAAACCACCACCAACTACCAATAATACTCTAAAATCTATATATGTATAAGAAATAAAATAATGAAGTAAGGCTAGTATTGGTAATGAAAAAATAAGAGTTTCCTCATGATAAAATTTGCATACGCACTTCCTTATAAAATCATAAAGAAAATAATCTCTTTTATAAATTGATGTTTCTAAGGTAATTTTATCCATATCTAAACCTTTTGATCGCCTTTGCTGATTGTCCATAATAATTGCAAACCAAGCCATGGAGTATCTTGCATAGGTCAAGATTGAAGAAACTACGCTTAAAATACAAAAAGGTATCAACCAGTTACCAGTACTACTGATTGCACCAATTGCAATACCAGACATAATGGCTGAAGAAGAAATAACATGCATTATCCAATCTATATACTGACCAGATACTCCTGAAGTTCTATTAAATCTTGCCACAGCCCCATCAATATAATCGAATAAATAATAAATAAGATAAAAAAATGAACCTATAATTATATAGATTGGATTTTGACATGAAATTAGAATAGCAGCTACTATTGCAAAGAATGCCGAAATCCATGAAATAATATTTGCACTAATCCTAAGATTTACAAATAGCCAAACGAAGTACATTGATAACGGAATAAATATTTTATCGAACCAGTCTGAATAGGAAAAAAAACGTCCTTCAGTACATCTAATCTTAACTTCTTTCAGGCTATAAAACTTTTTTTGATTCATGATTTTATTATTTAGTTGAATTCGAATACCATACAGAATTAAACTAATATTTATTTAATAATGTGTTTAATTTTAATTTTTATTTCCTCAGTAGTCGAATAATTTTTAGGGAAGGAATTATAATAAGTCATTAACTGTTGATATTTACTAATATAAGTCTCTTTTTTAATTAATAAAAGCTCATCTATTGCATTAAAGAAATCATCTTCATTATTACTATTTGAAGAAAAAATAACTTCTTTAGGGATATCAGAATAATATTTTTTATCACAATCTCCAAATCTAGTATACAATACCTTCTTTCCTATCGAAAAAGCCTCAATAAGGCAAGTTGTAGGAAATGACGCAACTATTAAATTAGAATATTGCATAGCTGGATAAATATTACGTTCCTTAAAATTAGGTTCAACTATATTAACTAAATTATCATAAATTAATTTATAATAATCCTCCTCTGAATACCCTATTTCTGGCATAAACCAATCAATCCCATTTCTTTCAGACCTTAGCATTATAGTTGCCTTAAGATTGCTTTTTTTTAAATACTTAGCTAATAAATTATCCATTATATTCATTGTTTTCATACTATCTTGAACATCTTTACTAAATCCAATATTCCCTCTCCAACAAGAAACTATTAATAAATCATTTTTTGATGGCTCTTGCTGCATAGTCATATTAAATTTCCTAGACGCCAATAGTGATCCGACTGGATAAAAGTTGTCTACTTCATATCCCATTTTTGGAAAGTCATTAATTTCTTTCTGACCAAAACAAAAAAGATGTTGCACATGATATGGATGTCCATCTTCTGAATCATAAGCTAGTCTTAATCCATTTTGAATTGCTATAAAAGGAAATGAGTTGCAATTTTTTGACAGCCAGGCAAAACGTGAGCAGTTATCAATTCCTGTAATCACCGCTTTAGGATTTATAGTAACTAAACATGCTTTAATATGAATACACTGCAGTTGTTTTAAGGAATCCTTAAGAAATCCTACTAAATTATTAGAACAAACTCCTAATTTAAAATCTTTTAATAAAAACAATGAAAGTAAAATAATTTTTGGATGAAGATATATCCCTAATGGCCTCGTACCAATAATTGATATACTATAACTATTTGGAATAACTGACTTTAATCGTCCACTATTAATATAATCCCATATCAAAAAGTCTGTGTGTTTTGGCTTCTTAAAATATATCTTATGGTTAAAAAAATGCAAAACTATATATCCTTTGCCATAATCTCTAATTTTTTTCTATCAATCTTTCCACTCATTGATTTTGGAAACTGAGAGATTGAAATAATTTTTTTTGGGAAAAATACTGGATCTAAAAACTCTATAATATCTTTTCTAATTCGTAGAATCTGTTCTTTAGTTATATCATCTAATGTATACCCAACACATCCTATAACAATATTTTGATTATCTTTTAAAGGAACAACTATTACACCCTCAGTTTTCTTAAATCTTGATAAAGCTGATTCTATTTCCCCAATCTCTACTCTTCTACCAGCTATTTTAATTTGACTATCTTTTCTTCCAATACATTCTATATCTCCAGAAGAATTTCTATACCCTAAATCTCCAGTTCTATACCAAATTAAAGATGAGCTATCCCAATTAAATGATGTAAAAGCCATATCTGTTTTAGATTGATCATCTAAATAACCATTTGTTATCTGAGGGCCAGAAAAAATAATTTCCCCAATCTGAGAATCTTCTATTGGTTTATCGTTTTCATCAATTATAACTGAAGAATGATAATCGAAAGGCGTACCAATCGGAACAATATCATTTTTGAATGACTTTTTTTCGTCTTCTAGAGTAAAAACATATCGAGTTATATAGATAGTTCCCTCAGTTGGGCCATACAAATTCTCTATTGTGCTATTAGGAGCTGCAGCTCTCCAGGCTTTTGCTACATGAATAGGAAATTGTTCTCCACAAAACATACTATGAGTTAATTCTGGAAAGCTATTCTTTTCTAGATTGCCAGTTTTTATCATGAAATTAGCTATAGAAGGAACAGAATTCCAAAAATTTATTTTTTCACGAACGATAAATCCACTAGGAAGAATTAATTCTTCTTCTGGAACTATGCATAGTAAACCACCTTTTAGCCAGGTAAATAGTATATCTGCTACAGAAGGATCAAAACTAAAATCAAACATTTGAGATGCACGGAATCCTTTTTCTAATTGATACATATTTGACATATTTTTTAAAAAATAAAATAAATTAGATCTCAAAACTTTCACGCCCTTAGGGGTTCCAGTTGACCCTGATGTATAATTTATATAAGCAAGATCATCATGTTTGCTCTGTATTGGCTCTTTAAGAGGACTAATGCTCTTTAATATGGATTGATCAATATAATTGTTTGGTATTTTTTTATGAAATAAGCCATCAGGAATGATATTTAATAACATTCTGGAGGTTATAGATTTATCTAACGCTAAAATATCCTCTAGATCTCCAACTAGAATACGAATATTAGAGCTCTTAATAATAGAGTTTATTTTAGTAATATTATATTTTGGGTTAATTGGAGTAAAACTACATCCAGCAAATAAAACACCTAATAAACCTATATATGATGAGCTTTTTCTTTGACCTACAATACCAATAGTTTCTTTATTTGTACCATTATCAATTAAAAACGCCGAAAGAGTAAGAGCTCTATGCAATACCTCTTCATAAGATATTTTCTTTGAACCTATTTTTAAGGCATAGCATGATCTAAATTCCTTTATATGATCATATAAAAATAATGATGCTTCTTTCATATCTAACAATAATTCATAAAAACTACTTAATTTTATTTGCTATTTTTAAAATTCTTTTTATAGAAGTAGCCTCAGCAATATCTGATGGAGATAAATTAATATCTAATTTCTCTTTAATTGCTAATATAATCAACATATGATTTAAGGAATCCCAGCTAGTAGTATTTCTCATTGTTGTCTTATGAGAAATATCCTCATCAGGAAGGATGGATGATACAATGCTTATTACATCATCTAATTTAATATCATCTTGATTTCCCTTAGAAAAACTTTTTTCCTGTTCTTTATAATCATGCTTGGTCATAGCATAACGCCAGCCATCGATAAAAGCATCATTTTTGCAGTAATAATCTCTAGCGATGCCTTCATTTTGAAAACCGGCAGCTAATATAGATTCAATAGTTCTCTTGTTAGTAATCATTGTTACACCATGAATTCTATTTAACTCTAAAACATTAAAAACATAGTTTTTAAGAATTTCTTGTATCTGTAAGATATATCCTTGGCCCCATAATTCAGGATCTATTCCATAACCCCACTCTATAGATTGCCTGATAAAATTAAAATCAATTAATCCTGCTGTACCGATAAGATGCTTATCACTTTTTCTTCGAATTAACCAATAGGTTGAAACTCTAGTATCTTTATCTCCTGACATTCTATCAATTAATTTTTTCATATATGATTTTGTATCTTCAATACTGCTAAAAGCATTATATTCAAAATAATCATACAAGCGTTCATCAGTAGAGTAATTATGCATTTCTTCTAAAGCTAACAATGAAAATTGTTCGAAATAAATATCATACTGATCTTTATCGCTCAAATTAGTAACTATATTCGATGGTAAATGTCGAGTGAATAAATCATAAAATTTAGTTTTACTATGCATTCATTTCTCTTTCTAAATTAGTGGCTAAATATGTAAATTATAACATCTCATCAGGTGTTCCTTCTCCAACTATTTCACCATCATCGATATTATAAATATAATCGCAAAATTTAACAGTTGAAAGTCTATGAGCAATAATTAATATTGTTTTTTGTCCGTACATTGATCTAATTGATTTCATTACTTCTAATTCTGTTCTTACATCTAAAGCACTAGTAGCTTCATCTAATACTAAGACTGATGGATTATTGTACAATGCTCTAGCTATTCCTATTCTTTGTCTCTGCCCTCCAGAGAGTCTAACGCCACTTTCGCCAACAAAAGTATCTAAACCATCAGGTAAAGAATTTATTAACTCTTCTAGTTGAGCTAATTTAATTGAATTTTGTATTTTGTTCTCATCAATTTCTTTTTCAGATAAACCAAAGGCTATATTTTTTCTGAACGAGTCATCAAGTAAATATATAGATTGAGATACATAACCAATATTTTTCTGCCATGATCGAATATTCTGATCATTTATTAACTCATTATCTACCAATATTTTTCCGCTAGTAGGTTTTAATAATCCTAGAATTATGTCAATTAAAGTACTTTTACCGGCTCCACTTGAGCCAATAATACCTATCGTTTGATCAGATTTAATTGTTAGATTTATCTTTTTAAGAGTATTATTTTGAGATCCTGTATATAAAAAATTTATATTATCTAAAACTATATTTTTTTTATAATTTAATTTCTTTACAGATACTTCTTTAGAAGGAATGGCTTTAAGATCTAATTCCTTTTCAATAATATGTATCACTGGTTGTCCAAACCTAAATGCCTGAATATTTGTAACAAGTCTTGCAATTGAGGGAAGTAATTTAAATGCTGACATTGCAAAAACACCTATAGTTGCTATAAGATCGCTTGAAGCAGTATCTGAAAAATAAAGCGATAAAATTAAGGCTGATAATGCTATGACAGTTAAGAATTCAAAAAAAATCTTTGGCATGCCTTGAAGAGTAGTTTGTAGCCTTCCTGATGTTAAGCTAATATCAGTACTAGTATAAAAATATTTAAAAAAAACTGATTCAAAACCATATAATTTTATATCTTTTATTCCATTAATTCCTTGTTGAGCAGCTTGGATTCTTTTGGCTTCATGTTCTTGACGCTTTTCTCCCCATTTAGATGATCTTTCTTTTGAATACACATACATTAATAATGATCCTAGTGAGAATATGATTAAGATAATAATAGCTCCAAAAGGCTCTATTAAGATTAAAAGTGATGAAATACCAATAATTAAAAGAATATCAGTTAAAAAATATACCAAAGGTGCAGTAAATGACATAGCGAACTGCATTGATTCATTCATTACATTACTGATTATTGTGGCTGAATTTTTATGCAGATGAAAACTATAGGGCTGATTAAGGTAAGTCTTATATAATCTTGTAGATATATTTCTTTGTATTGAATATATAAACTTTGCCTGGATATAAACCAAAAATACTAAGTAAAAACTCTTAAATATATAAAAAACAATAAAAGATGAAATGACATAAATAATAATTTCCTTTTGGGTAGCTAATTCAAGAAAAGGGAATGCGTTTAGAAAGAATTTAGGCAAAAAAACTTCTTCAGCAAGAACAGTGCCAATTATAGGAATAATTAAGGTAACTCCTAGTGTCTCAAGCATCGCACCAAGAATCATTAGAAAAATTAGAGAAATTAAAAATATTTGGTATTTTTTTTCAATAATTTTCCAGAATTTTTTGAAAAGTTTCATTAAAAAGTTGTGAATATTAATTAAATTTTATTTATTGAAAAATATTTTCTCAACTATTCCACAAAAAATATGGCCAATCAGAATATGACATTCTTGTATTCTAGCAGTATCAGTAGAAGGAACGCATATACAATTACAAATTTTATTTATATTGCCATTATTAGCGCCAGTAAAACCAATAGTTTCAATATTATTCTGCTTAGCTATCTTAACTGCTTCAATAATATTAATACTATTGCCGCTAGTAGTAATTGGGATAAAAAGATCAATATCCATTCCAATTGATTCCAACTCTCTAGAAAATACATTTTCATAGCCATAATCATTTCCAATTGCACTCATTGCTGAACTATTTGTACCAAGAGCCAAAGAGGCTAAGGGTGCTCTATCAAACATAAATCGTGACGAAAATTCTGCTGATAAATGTTGGGCATCTGCAAAACTTCCGCCATTACCAGCAAATATTATTTTTCCACCTAACTCTAAGCTATTTAATCCTTTTTCTATTAAAAGTTTAATATTATTTAATACTTCCTTAGAATTAAGTAATTTCTGTTTTGTTTCTATAGATGATTTAATTTGATCATCAATAACGCTCTTTATATTAAAATTCATAATATGTATATATTTTAAATATGAAGATATTTTTTCTTAATAAAATAATGGTTAATCATTACTAATAATAATGACAATAGCCCACCTATTAGAGTTCCTAGAATTAATATAAGTTTCCTACTTGGCTTACTTTTTAGTTCAGGAGTAAACGGCGGATCAATAATACTAAGTGCATAATCGTCATTACTTCTTGCTCTCATTTGTGTTTCTAGATTAGATTCAATTAAATTACTAATTGAAGAATTCATATTCGTTAGATTTGTTTTAGATGCTTGGTCATTAAGATAAGCTAAGGCCTTTGATGACTCATCTAAATCTTTTTGCATCATCCATTTATTTATCTCAGATATAATTAATGACAAAAAATTATAGGCAAAATTTGGTGAGACATGATCAAAAGATAACACAATAAAGCCAGTTTCAGGGACCTGATAAGCTGAGAAGTCACTCAAATATGATTCATGTGCCTCTAGATAAGATGGAGTAGGATCAAATGGAGGTTCAACATCTCTTATCCAGTTTCCTGAATTATCATCAAATAATTCCTCATCATAAATAATCTGCTGAGTAGAAGGATCATATTCTTTAGCAGCCATAAGAGCTGGAAGTATATCTTCAAAAGAAATTAAATGCTTTAAAAACTCTCTAGATCTTATAGTCTCTAAAACCATATCGGATTTATCACCGCTAGAAGAAGGAAGGTTAATGCCAGCAATAGCTGCAAGTCCTGCATAACCTCCAAGATCAGGACCCGAGATTGAACTCTGAGCAGACACCAGACTAGATGATCGATAAATATTGGGCAAGGAAAAGGCATAAAAAAGAGCAGTGATAGAAAAAATAAAAGTAAAAAATAAAATAAAAAACTTATGTTTCCAAAAAATATGTATAAGTTCTATTAAATTAATTTCTCTTGCATCTGATGATACTTGATTTGTATTATTTTCATTCATTTTAAATAACAGACATATAAAGTTTTATTCTTAAAAAAGTCATATGCAATTAATTAATTTCTTTTCAAAATAAATCTTAATAATAAAGAATAGAAAACTAAAGTAAAAATAAAAGCATAAAACACAAAAAAATCAGCTATTTTATATTTTATAGCAAATAACGAAAAACATATAGAAAATAATGATAGAAAAGTTAGAATAAGTAAGCAGAATTGCTTACTAATACCCAAATCTAACAAGATATGATGAATATGATTTCTATCTGGTAGAAAAATTGGTTTTCTATCTCTAAATCTAATAATAAATGTAGATAATGCATCAAGTATTGGAAGAAGTATTACATAAAGTGCAATGACAGGATTAAATAATTTCTGATCACCCTGACTCAATAGTATTAATAACCAAGCTATTGTAAAGCCAATCCACATTGAGCCACTGTCTCCTAGAAACATCTTCCATTTGCTGCCAAAAATACCTAAATTAAAAAATAAAAACACTAGTAAAGAAATAAATGGTAAGAAAAAAACTGAGAATGAATCAAAATTTAGTATTGAGATAAAAGAAATTGTAGCTAAAGCTATCAAGGAAACAACAGATACTAGTCCATCCATTCCATCTAACATATTAAAAGCATTACATACACCCACAACCATAAAAATAGTTGCTGGAATACTAAAAATACCCAAATCAATATCTCCCAATCCTAGCAAATCACCGAAATTCGAAACATAGAGATTAGTATAAATAATAACTCCAAAACTAGCTAAAACCTGAACGATCAATCTAAATAATACTGGCAAAGGTTTAATATCATCTAATAATCCCATTAAAAGAATAAAAGAAGAAAATATAAAAATCCAAAAAATATCAATTGGAATTCCTATATTTTCTATAGGTAATAATATATTTCCAAAAACAATAGACATATATACAGCAAGTCCGCCGCCTAATGCTATTTCTCCATCATGTTTTTTTCTTAATCCATCTGGTTTATCGGTTAATCTATAATATTTAGCAAAGATCACTGTTAAAAAACAGCACATGCATGTAATTAAACCTTGTAGTAAATAAATCATTAAAAAACCTAATAAATTAAAATAACCTAAAATATATAATAAGATAAAGATACAATATACTTGATTTTATTCACTTTTAAATAATAATACATATAATCAAATTATAGATTTAAGCTCATTGATAATTTTTACTTGTTGTAGCTCTTCTAAATAAGGGTGCATTGGAAGACTAATAACATTTTTAGAAGCATGCTCTGTCAAAGGGAAGTCCCCATCACAATAACCCAAATAAGCAAAAGCATTCTGCAAGTGAACAGGAATTGGATAATAAATACCAGTTGGAATACCCTTCTTTTTTAATTCTTCATGTACATGATCCCTATTAGGTACCATCAAAGTATACTGTGCAAACACAGAAGTATTAAAAGATTCTATATATGGAGTAATGACTTCATCTGTAAAGTGCTCATTAATTAATTTTAGGTATATGTCTGCACAGTTCTGTCTTAATCTTATTTCTTCATTAAAAATCTCTAGCTTAGAAAGTATAATTGCTGCTTGAAGCTCATCCATTCGCCCATTAACGCCTATATTATCATGATGATAACGCTTACTCTCACCATGCATCCTAAGCTCGCGAATACGGGTTGCTAACTTAGAATCATTAGTAAATATTGCTCCGCCATCCCCATAACAACCCAAGGGTTTTGAAGGAAAGAAAGATGTTGTTGCTATAGTCGTTAATCCACAAGAGCTTTTATTCTTATATGTTGCCCCAAAGCTTTGAGCTGCATCTTCAATAACTGGAATATTATATTTTTTTGCTATCTTATTAACTTTTCCCAAATCTGAACACTGTCCAAATAACGATATAGGAATAATAGCTTTAGTTTTATTATTTATCGAATTTTCTAGTAAGTTCTCATCTAAATTATAAGTAAGAGGATTAATATCAATAAAAACAGGCTTTGCTCCTAAAAGAGAAATCATTTCTGCACAAGCAATGAACGAAAAAGGAGAAGTAATAACCTCATCATCTCTTCCAATACCCAGAGACATAAGGGCTATCAATAAAGCGTCTGTTCCATTTGATAAAGCAATACAGTGATCAACATCAACATATTCTGACAGCTTTTGTTCCATCTCAAGTGTTTGTTTGCCTAAGATATATTGACCACTCTCAAATACTGAATTAATTCTTGCGTCTATAGACTTCCTTAATAAGCTAAAAGAAGTTTTAAGGTCAATGAAATCCATTATTTCTTTATTTTGCTTATTATTTCTAATAAATGAGAAATAGAATCTGGAAGATCTGATTTCTTTTTATTTTCTATACTTTTAATATCTTTAGCCAATTTTTTTCCAATTTCTACGCCCCATTGATCAAAAGAATTAATACCCCAAATAATACCTTGAACAAAAACTTTATGCTCATATAAGGCAATCAATGAGCCTAATACCCTAGGACTTAGCTCTCTAAATAATATAAGTGAATTAGGACTTATTCCAGAATAATTTTCATTTAAACTAATAGATTCATCGGCATCGCTGAAGGGATTATCAGTGGAAAAAGCTACGCTTTGTGCAAGGCAATTTAATACCACTAAATCTTGCTGTTTCTGAAGGTTGATACCAGAATTAATAGGTAAGATAAAATCTAATGAAACTCTATCTGTTCCTTGATGAAGAAATTGATAAAATGAATGTTGTGCATTAGATCCAGTCTCTCCCCAAATCAAAGCAGCAGTAGATAAATCAACTAAACTTCCATCTTTTCTTACTGACTTTCCATTACTTTCCATTTCTAGTTGCTGTAAATAAGAAGGAAGTTTTTCTAGATGATTGTCATAAGGTAAAATTGCATGGCTGGAAATTTTTAAAAAATTCCTATTCCAAATTCCAATTAAGGCCAATAATACTGGAATATTTTCCTGAAAAGGTGAGTCTCTAAAATGAATATCCATTCTATGAGCTCCCTCAATTAATTTTTTAAAATTATCCCAGCCTATAGATAGCGCTAGAGATAAACTAATGGATGAACAAATAGAATATCGTCCTCCCACCCAATCCCAAATTTTAAAACATTTATCATCTGCTATCCCAAACTCAAGCATAGCCTTATAGTCGCTTGAAACAGCAAAAAAATGATCTTTCATTGCTGATTCGTTTGCGTGCTCTATAAACCATTTTCTTGCTGTATTTGCATTTGTTAATGTTTCTAAAGTAGAAAAACTCTTTGAGCAAATAATAAAAATAGTTGAGCGAGGATTAACTAAAGACAAAGTATGTGCTAACTCAACTCCATCTAAATTTGAAACAAAATGAACTCTTAAATCTTTCTTTCTATACTCTGATAAAGCAGTAACACACATTCTAACGCCTAAATCTGAGCCTCCAATACCTATATTGACAACATCTGTTATAGGGCTACCATCAAATCCTTTGAAGATATCATCATGTATCTTATTAACAATATTTTTGACTTTATTACGCTCTTTATTAATATCTATTAAAATATCTTTATTCTTAAAAATAAAAGAATCACTTGAAGGTCTTCTGAGTAAAGTATGAAGCGCTGGAAGATCTTCTGTAATATTTATATATTTTCCAGAATACATTTCTTGTATAGATTCCGAAACTCCAACCTGATCAGCAAGAGAAATAAGCATATTTAAAATATTAGGATTAATTAATTGACGACTATAATCAAAATATAAGCCATCAAAATTCAATGAAAAATCTGAGCCACGACTAGGATATTTACTAAATAACAATTCTATATCTTGATAATCATCCATTAAAGCAAGAGACTCTAACTCTTTCCAAGCTTTTGTTTCTTTGGCATAAGGTCGATTATTCATTTTAAAAACTACTAGTATTTCTTAATATCATAGAAATCTAAAAACCATTCAATAAAATTTTTCATACCTTGCTTCAAATCTGTTGTTGGGCCATAGCCAATTTTAGCCATTTCTTCTATATCAGCCCATGTGTCCTCTACATCACCTAATTGCATAGGTTCCAGTATTTTTATAGCTTTTTTTCCTAAAATTTCCTCTATACAACTAACATATTCAAGCAATTCAATAGGCTTATTATTACCTATATTAAATATTTTAAATAACTCAGAACTTGTTTCTACATTATCCATTGAGTGATTAGAATTATTAGATGAAGGAATATGATTAAGTACCAATACAACTCCTGATACTATATCATCAATGTATGTAAAATCTCTTTTGTGATTACCATTATTAAAAAGCTTAATTGGTTTATTTTCTATAATGTTCTTTGTAAAAATAAAAGGTGACATATCGGGCCTACCATAAGGTCCGTAAACTGTAAAAAATCTTAACCCTGTTATTTTTAAATTGAACAAATGTGAGTATGAATGTGAAATTAACTCGCCGGACCTCTTTGTTGCAGCATATAGCGAAACCGGATTATCAACTCTATCTTTGACAGAATAAGGGACTTTCTTATTCAAACCGTAAACAGAGCTGGACGAAGCAAAAATAAGATGTTCTATGTTATTATCTCTGCACCCTTCCAAAATAGTCATCATACCCATCATGTTACAATCAATATAAGAAAAAGGCTTTTCTAGACCATAACGAACACCTGCTTGAGCAGCTAAATGAATAACTACATCAAATTTCTCATCTTTGAAAAGCTTTGATATGGCATCTTTATCGATAAGATCAATTTTAAGAAAAATAAAATTAGAAAATTTTTCTAAAAATAAAAGCCTTGCTTTCTTAAGCTCAACATCATAGTAATTATTAAGATTATCTATACCAACTACTTCATGATTTTCACTCAACAAGCGTTTAGTAACATGCGAACCAATAAAACCAGCTACCCCAGTTACTAATATCTTCATAAATCAAAAAGTCATTTTATTTTAATTTATTGGCTTAGCAAAAAAATCAAAAAAGGTATAAAACAGAATTGTTGCTGCTATCAAAGTACCAATCATTACTGGTGCCCCTTTCTTAAACCATAGAAGTGGAGTAATAGCGAGGCTTGGGTCATTTTGATCCCTAGCTAACCTTTCAGAAATTGTGACAATAAATACATTTGCAGTAGATCCAATATGAGTTCCATTTCCACCTAGGCCAACTCCCATTGCTAGTCCCCACCAAAGAGGTGCAACATTTACGCCTTGTTGCTCCATACCCAGAATGATTGGGATCATTGCTGCTGTGAAAGGAATGTTATCAATTGCAGCCGAGAGAGCTGCTCCGATCCACATTAAAATAATTGTTGCTGAAACAAGATCAGCCTCTACAAAAGGAACAATATATTGTCCTAGGTATTGTAAAAATCCACTATGTTCAACGCCACCTATTATCATAAACAGACCTAAGAAAAAAATTAATAATGTAAATTCAACATGCTCTAAAGCCCTATCCATTAATATAGTTCTAGAAGTAAAAGCAAGAGTCGCCATACCCAAAACTGCTACAAACCAAGGCTCCCAATGAAAAGCACTATGAAGCATAAACAAAACTGTCATAATTGCTAAAACAACGAGGGAGCATAACCAAACTTTTTGCTCGGCTATTTCTGGAACTTTATGATCTACTTCAGCTGGTACTTGAGCCAACTCTTTTTTAAATAAAAATTTCAACATCACCAAACAAACAAGCCAGGCAACAAAAGTTATCGGCCCCATAGTAAATAAAAAAGTATTAAAATCAATATTAGCAGCTGAACCAATCATAATATTTGGTGGATCACCAACTAGGCTGGCAATACCGCCAGTATCAGATAATAAAGCGGCAGCTAAAAGATAAGGAATTGGACTTATTTTCTGAGCATTAGCAATTAAGATAATTAATGGACCAAAAATAACGACAGTAGTGACATTATCTAATAACAAAGATAGGCCTGTTACACAGGTCCCTAAAAGAACCAATAACAAGAAATTCTGTCCTTTGCTAAATTTGGCTATTTTATATGCTAAAGCTTGAAATCCTCCTGTTGGAATCATAATTGAAACAATGGTCATCATCGCTGCAAGCAAGAAAATCACATTCCAGTCAATTGCCTCAATTGCACCTTCTGGATCGTAAAAACCAAAAATTTGGCCAAATATAATCATAAACACTGCGCCTAGTAATGCGACTTTTGATCTCTCCATACCGTGAAGCTGTTCAGTAAATATAGCTACAAATGTAATAACTAAAATAATACCTGAAACCAGCATTGATGAATTCCATTCTAATAATTCCATAAACTTTATAATCCTCCAAACTATATAAAAAATTTTTATTATTCTAAAAGATATAGGCTCTCATAGGAAGATAAATAAGATAAATTTATCAGTATTTTCGGTGTTTATTTATAAATATTAGCTATTTTGGCCATAATGTCTTAGATTCAGAAATATCAGAAATGATATCAAGGCATTTATTATGTTCTTCTAGTTCTGATGCATTAGCATTTCTAACTTCTAGTCTAGATTTTTTTGGGCGAGTAACTGGAGACATTTTTTCATCAATAATCACTTCATCTACTATATCATCAAGTAATAGATCATTTTGACCACCAGTCATAGCCAAGAATACTTCTGCTAAAATTTCTGCGTCGAGTAAAGCTCCATGAAGCTCTCTTTTGGAAGAATCAACATTATATCTCTTGCATAAGGCATCTAAACTATTTCTTTGACCAGGATGAAGATCTCGTGCCATTTTCAAGGTATCAAGCACATCGCATATCTCCTCTAAACCATTTGGCAGTAGATTTAAATTTGACATCTCTGAGTTTAAAAAAGAAAGATCGAAACTAGCATTATGAATAACTAGTTCCGCATTCTTAACAAAATCAAGAAAATCTGAAACTATTTCACCAAAAGAAGGCTGGGTACTTAAAAAATCATCAGATAAGCCATGAACCTCAAAAGCTGCTTTATCTACTACTCTGTGAGGATTTAAATAGGTATGAAAATTTTTACCAGTTATTCTTCTATTTATAACTTCAATACAGCCAATTTCTATAACTCTATGGCCTGATTTTAAATCTAAACCGGTAGTTTCTGTATCTAAAATTATCTGTCTCATAAAGAAATATTTAAATTACTAAACCTATAAGTTGATGCCCTTATTGGCTAAAACATCTGCCCTTTCATTAAGAAAATCACCAGAATGACCCTTTACCCAATTCCATGTTACCTTATGCTTCACTACAAGCGTTGAGAGATCTTCCCATAAATCTTTATTCTTAACCGCCTTCTTATTAGCTGTAAGCCATCCTCTTTGTTTCCAGCTAGTAAGCCACTTAGTAATACCATCTTGCAAATACCTTGAATCAGTATAAATTTCTATATCGCATGACTCATGTAAACTACTTAATGCGCGGATTGCTGCTACTAGCTCCATTCTATTATTCGTAGTAGAATTTTCTCCGCCAAAAATTTCTCTCACTTGAGTACCATCTATTATTAAGGCACCCCAACCACCAGGGCCAGGATTTCCTTTGCATGCACCATCAGTATATATCTTTAATTTCTTCATACGCTAAATATATTTAAAAAAAATATACTTTTTTAAGTATATTGTTATCTTAGACTACTATCTTTCTTAAAACTAATGAAGAGGAATAATCATAATGGGATTTCTACAAGGAAAAAAGGCCCTGGTAATTGGATTAGCAAGCAATAGATCTATAGCTTGGGGCATAGCAAAATCTTTAAAACACCATGGAGCTGAACTTGCTTTTAATTATCAAGGGGAAAAACTCGAAAATAGGGTAAGAAATATGGCGCAAGAACTAGGAAGCGAAATAGCCTTTCCCATGGATGTAACAGAGGATAGTCAAATTGACAGCTTTTTCAATAAACTCTCAAATCACTGGAACAGCTTTGATATCTTGATCCATTGTGTTGCATACGCTCCCGCTGATCAACTTGATGGTAGATATATTGAGGCTGTTGATCGAAAAGGATTTTTAATGGCTCATGATATTTCAAGTTATAGTTTTTCAGCTTTAGCAAAAAAAGCTAAACCCATGATAGAAAATCGAAATGCTTCTCTCTTAACATTAAGTTATCTTGGAGCTATCAGAGCATTACCAAGCTATAATGTTATGGGATTAGCAAAGGCTAGCTTGGAGGCCTCTACAAGATTCCTTGCCTTTGATCTAGGTAAAGAAGGTATTCGAGTTAATGCTATTTCCGCAGGACCAATAAAAACACTTGCTTCTGCTGGTATAAAAGGTATGAGAAAAATGCTAGAGGTAGCAAAAAATCAATCACCTCTGGATAAAAATGTCACAATTGAAGAAGTTGGAAGTGCTGCTTCTTTTTTGTGTTCTGATCTAGCATCAGGTAT
>JAYZFC010000009.1:0-50619 GCA_036337035.1 Pseudomonadota bacterium
GGAAATGGTTGAAGCTAATTTAAGATTAGTCATATCTATTGCAAAAAAATATACTAATAGAGGTCTTCAATTTTTAGATCTTATCCAAGAAGGTAATATTGGCTTAATGAAGGCCGTTGATAAATTCGAATATAGAAGAGGTTATAAATTCTCAACCTATGCTACATGGTGGATAAGACAAGCTATTACACGCTCTATAGCTGACCAAGCTAGGACTATTAGGATACCAGTTCATATGATTGAAACAATTAATAAGCTAAATAGAATTTCTAGAAATATGCTTCAAGAAATGGGTCGCGAGCCAACACCAGAAGAGCTTTCTATAAGAATGGATCTTCCAGAAGATAAAGTAAGAAAAGTTTTAAAAATAGCTAAGGAGCCAATCTCAATGGAAACTCCTATTGGTGATGAAGAAGACTCAAATCTAGGTGATTTTATAGAAGATACGGAAATTTCATCTCCAATCGAAACAGCTACATCAGATGGTCTGAAAGAAACTACTCATGCAGTACTTGCTGGTTTAACACCTAGAGAGGCTAAAGTCCTAAGAATGAGGTTTGGTATTGATATGAATACAGACCATACTTTAGAAGAAGTAGGGAAACAGTTTGATGTTACTAGAGAAAGAATAAGACAAATAGAGGCAAAAGCACTCCGCAAGCTTCGTCACCCCTCAAGAACAGACCAGCTACGCAGCTTCTTGCTTGAGGATGAATAATCTTTAAAGGGCCTGTAGCTCAGTTGGTTAGAGCAGTGGACTCATAATCCATTGGTCGGAGGTTCGAGTCCTCCCGGGCCCACCACTACAACTACTCAAATAATGATTTGGATAGCTTATATAATCTATTGGATCGAAGATAGCGCATGAAAAAAGACTTAGATATTATAATTTATGGAGCTACAGGATTTACAGGGCAGCTATGCGTCAAATATTTACAATCACTAAACACAAAAGTTAAATGGGCAATAGCTGGAAGAAATAAAGAGAGTCTTAAAAAAGTATCTAAAGACTGCTCTGCTGAAGTTGAAATTTTTATTGCTGATTCTCATGATACTCAAACATTAGATGTTTTAACTTTAAGATCAAAAGTTATTTTATCTACTGCAGGACCATTTCATTTATATGGCTCAAAATTAGTAGCATCCTGTATCAAGAATAACACTCATTATGTTGATATAACCGGTGAAAATTTTTGGGTAAAATCTCTAATTAATAAGCATCATAAAGAAGCATCTTCAAAAGGTATAAAAATTATTCCTTCATGTGGTTTTGATTCAATTCCCTCTGATCTAGGGGTTTTTTATGTGTCACAAATATTAAAAAAACCTATTAAAAGAATTGAAGCTTTTTATTCACTTAAAGGTAGAGCATCAGGCGGTACTATCGAAACTATGTTTTCAACTAAAAAGCTAAAAACTGGAATTAATTTAGCTGACACTTTTTTATTGAATCCTGATAAATCTTATTCAAATAAACAAAAATATCTTAGTAATGATTTTTTTAAAATTTCTAAAATTAATGATATTAATGCTTGGTCAGCACCATTTATTATGTCTGCTATTAATACAAGAGTAGTTAGAAGAAGCGATGCTCTCTTAAAGTTAAGGGAAGAGCCTTATGGCTCGAATTTCACCTATCAAGAATATACATTTTACAAAAGCTGGTTTAGCGCATTGAAATCTTTAATCATTATAGGAATTTTAGCCTTAGTACTTATGTCACCAATAAAAAAACTTGTAAGACCATTTTTACTAAAACCAGGAGAAGGGCCATCAGAAAATTTCCAAAAACACGGATGGTTTGTTTGTAAGTATATAGCTGAAACAGAGGATGGAGAAAAATCGTTATTTAAAATGCACGGAAAAGGTGATCCAGGCTATAAAATTACATCAAAACTTGTTGTAGAAAGTGCTCTTTGCTTGATTGAAGATATAGATAACCTACCTGGAGGCTCAAAGTATGGAGGGGTTCTTACTAGTGCCTCAGCCTTGGGCGATTCTCTAATTGCTAGATTTGATAAAGTTGGAATCAGTTTTCATGGGCCTCTAAAAAATAATGAAACCAAAAACTAATACTTTTTCAGCCGTCATTTTTTATTAAAAAATAATTTTTATCATTTCAAATATAATTACTGTAGCTACTCCTGCTAAAACATCATCCAACATAATACCTGCTCCTCCACTTAATTTATTATCAATATAACTTATTGGCCAAGGCTTCCAAATATCAAATAAACGAAATAAAAGAAAAAGTATAATCCAGTCTAATGACGCAAAATCCGAAAATAACAGTATTCCATACATAACGGACATTTCATCCCAAACAATACTAGGATGGTCATGACAATTGAGCGCCTTTGCGCTTTCTCCACAAATCCAGAATCCAGAAATAATTAAAATACAAAAAATTAATGCTTGTAAATCGTAGCCAAAACTCAAAGTGAAATAAAAAAATAATATAGAAAATAAGGATCCTATAGTACCTGGAGCTATAGGTGACAACCCTAGGCCAAAGCAAGACGCAAGAAAGCTAATGGGGTTAGTTAATATTTTCGTATTTTCATTCTTACTCATAAGCCTTGTACTCATTGTTTATCATTTTCTATTCAGATAATCTTCATATAATGATAGATGATTTTATTATAATTTCAGTCATTTTTTTTCTTGGTGCAGCTTCTCCTGGTCCATCACTAGTTATAATTCTGAACCAAACAATTACTAATGGAGCCTATAATGGATATGCCTCATCATTTATGCATTCTATTGTTGTAGGTATTTATGCACTATTAAGCGCAACAGGTTTAGGAATACTTACCTCCCTTCTACCAAAAATATATTTTTTTGCTAAATATATTGGAGGTGCATATTTACTATGGTTAGGTATAAACGGTCTCTTGAAACATAAAGATAATAGAAATAAAAGAATAAATATGATAAAAAATCCCTACCTAGATGGTCTTATAATAGCAATTATTAACCCTAAAATTTTTATCTTCTTCTTAGCTTTATTTAGTCAAATAATTAATATAGAAACAACCTGGAATCTAATAATAGCCTACTCTTCTATAGCTATGTTTATTGATATGATGTGGTACTTCTCTATTGTTTATATAGTTTCCAATACTATATCTTATAAATGGATCAATATTCATTATCAAAAAATAAATTTCATATTTTCAATTTTATTAATCATTTTTTCTATAATAATCTTTATGTCAAACTATCGATAAAAAAATATTAGAATTTAAAATTATTGTTTGACTGGTGTAGATACAATCTTAGCGCATAGCTCCTCAAATGAAATTCCTACTGCCAAAGCAGACTTAGGTAGCAGACTACCAGCACTCAATCCTGGAAGGGTATTGGCCTCTAGACACCAAATTCTTTCCTCACTATCAACTATAAAGTCTATTCGGCTATAGTTATTTAGTCCTAATATATTATGCACCTTAATTGCTATATCTTTTATTTCATTTTCTAATTTAGGGCTAATATCAGCAGGAAATATTTCATCAGCAAATCCAGGTTGGTACTTTGATTCATAATCAAATATTTCTCCATCTCTAGGAATAATATGCCCAACTGAAAGCGGCTCATTATTTAGAACTCCCACAGTTAACTCACTACCTGAAATATAATTTTCAACAATAACCTTACTATCGAATAATCTAGCTTTGCTAATGGAATTTTTTAACAAAATAACATCATCTACATAGCTTAATCCTACAGTTGAGCCCTGTGAGTTTGGTTTTACTATTAATGGAAATTCTAAGTTAAAATTAAGATCATTATCTTCGGTAACTATTGTCCAATCTGGTGTTAATACTCCATTAGATACAAATATCTTTTTACTTTGATCTTTATCCATTGCTAACGCACTACCCTTAGAATTGCTACCTGTAAAAGGAATTTCCTTCTCTTCTAGGATAGATTGAACAACTCCATTCTCCCCAACTCCTCCATGTAAAGCTATGAAGACTAAATCAAAATCTAAAAAAATATTATCTGAAATTATTTTCTTAATTTTACTTTTTTCTTCATTAATAAAATCAGGTGGAGTTGGTTTAATATTTCTACTGAATATTTCATTTTCAGACTTTAATGACAAGATACCAGTGGATAAATCTATCAAACTAACATCATGGTCTAGAGATCTTAAAGCTTGAATTACTTGCTTAGCACTTGAAATAGATATATCACGCTCCATACTAGATCCACCTAATAATATTGCAATCTTCAAAAAATAATCCCTCCAAAATTGAATAAGTTAATAAAAAAACTAGGCGATGTGTTTGTTTAAAGCGATAATAAATAATAATGAAATACTCTACTAGATATATCAGATTCGCTCAATTAATTGTGTGCCTATTTTATTGGCTCTCCAACTTAATCTATGCTGAATTAATTCAGCCAGGGGATATAAGACAGCGCCACGATATACGATTATTAGCTGATTCCGGAATTATTGATGCACCAATAAATGGATGGCCAATTTTTCTATCTGATATTAATTTGAATAGAAATACTATACTAAAAAATAATCATAAATTAGCTAACTCTTTAAAAAGAATATTTCCAGAAAATGAATCTCATGATGATATTAAAACAAGTCTAGGTTTCTCAGCATCCAATGATACGGATAGAATTAGAGGCTATTCCTCTAGACCAAGAAAAGAAGAGGAGCTTTCATGGAGATTATCTACTGCTAAAGGAAGATTTTATTTTGACCTAAGAGCGAAGGTTGATAAATCGCACATTGGAACAAATAGAGCTAGGCCTACAGGGTCTTATATTGGAATGGCAATAGGTAATTGGTTTTTATCCCTTAATGCTACCAGTAAGTGGTGGGGCCCTGGCTGGGATGGAAATCTAATTCTTTCAAATAATATTAGAGGCATTCATTCTATATCTTTAAACAGAAGAGTAGCGAAACCATTTAATAACCTCTGGCTAAGATGGCTAGGACCATGGACTACTCAAGCACTATATGGAAAGCTAGAAAAAAATAGAGATATTGAGTACTCACATTTCTTCGGATGGAGGATAGGTTTTAAGCCTTTAGATAATCTAGAAATTGGACTATCCAGAACTGCTCAATTGTGTGGAAAAAATAGAACTTGTAATAAAGAGGTTTTTCTAAATATGCTCTTAGGTAAAGATAATCAAAATGATAATGTATCTTTATCTACAGAACCTGGAAATCAATTAGCAGGATTCGATCTTCGCTATTCTTTTAATAATTACCAACTGCCAGTTGCAATATATACTCAATGGATTGGAGAAGATGAGTTTCATGGTCTACCAAGTGCTTATATGGGCCAATTAGGATTTGAAACATGGGGTTTTAATTCTAACGCTAACTTTAATTACAGATCATTTTTTGAATGGAGTGATACATCATGTGACTTAATTGGTGGATCTCCTCAATTCAGATGCGCTTATGAACACACGATATATACCTCTGGCTATAGATATAAATCAAGATCAATTGGCCATACTATTGACTCAGATAGCAGAATTTTAAGCCTAGGTGGCCTCATTATTGATGATAAAGGGCATACATGGTCATTAATCGCAAGAAAATCTGAAATTAACAGAAGTAATGGTTTAAAGCATACGATATCTTTAGCAAAAGAGAAGGTTAATTCATTAGAATTAATCCGCTCTTTATCATACAGAAAAGGTAGTATAAGGTTTTCTATCACAAGAGAATTGAGTGATTTAAGGCCATCAAGAAATGTGTTTTCAATTCAATGGAACTTGAACAACTAAGAATAGCATTTATTAAATTTCACTTTTAACTGTTACAATAAAATAATGAAGATTACAGCAAAAGAATTCTTAGATAACCCTAATAAAGCTATCACTCTATTGGGTATGTCAGGTGTTGGAAAAACAACGCTAGCTAATAAATTACCAAAATCTAAATGGTTTCATTATTCTGGAGATTATCGCATAGGTACAAAATATCTTGCTGAACCTATCCTAGATAATATTAAGAAACAAGCTATGGAAGTAGGGTTTCTAAGAGATCTGCTTAGAAGTGATTCTATATATATTGCTAGTAATATTACGGTTGATAACCTATCTCCGGTATCCTCTTTTTTAGGAAAAGTTGGAGATGCAAACTTAGGAGGAATTAATCTAAAAGAATTTAAGAAAAGACAGGCTCTTCATAGAGAAGCTGAAATTGGTGCTATGAAGGATGTAGTTAGATTCCTCGATATGGCTAAAAAAATCTATGGGTATGATCACTTCATTAATGATGCTGGAGGTAGTATTTGTGAAATTGATGAAGATATATCAAAAACTCTATCTGAGCATACCGTAATTCTTTATCTTAAAGCTAATAAAGATATGGAAGAAAAAATTATTGAAAGGGCTAAGAAAAATCCTAAACCTATGTATTTTAATGAGACTTTTCTTGATTCTGAATTAAAAAACTACTTAATAAAAAATAAAATTAATGACCCAAATGAAATAAATCCTGATGATTTTTCTAGATGGGTCTTCCCTCAATTGATTAAATATCGAAAACCCATATACGAAAAATTTTCTAATAAGTATGGCTACACAATAGATGCTAATGAAGCCTCGAAAGTTTCTAATGAAAAAGAATTAATTGAACTTATTTCAAGTGCTTTAGATTAATTATTCTATTTGAAAATATTCAATTGACTAATTAAGCTAATTTAGATTAGGATTCTAATATATGAAAATAATAAACCTTTATTTATTAATATTTTTAGCTTTACTGTCAATTTCATGCACTAATCAACCAAATAAACCGGATGAAGATTCAATATCAGAATCTATAGAATCAGCAAATCCTGTGATTCCATATCAACAAGATACAATTCTAAGAGAAGCAGAGATTTTCTTTGGCTCTACAGCACAAGGTATGGCTGATGTGCTTAATCAGGCCTTTTTAGATAATGGTCTTCCTGATGCGTACATTAAGGGCGAGGAGGCATCAGGCTCCATAGGTATAGGCGTAAAGTTCGGCCATGGTGATCTTTTCTTAAGCAATGGAACAACTAATAAAGTTTTCTGGAGAGGGCCTACTCTAGGATTTGATATTGGTGGTAATGCAACTAAAGTCTTTATACTTATTTATAACTTACCTTCAGTAGATTCCCTCTTTACAGGGAGATTTGGAGGGGTTGAGGGTAGTCTTTATTATGTGGGTGGTTTTGGCTTAAATTATAATCAAAGAAATGATATCAAGCTTGCTCCTGTTAGGTTTGGATTAGGCTGGAGACAGGGTGTCAATATCGGATACATACAGCTTTCTAAAGAAAATTCCTTAATGCCCTTTTAGCCTATAACTTAGACAAAGCCTTTCTGGATTTTTTTAAGAACAGAGCTCCCAGGACAAAGATCCTTAAACTCTAATTCATTTAGAGGAACATCCGAAGTATTATTCAAATTGTGCATATCAGGTACAGCTTCATCAATAAAAAGTAGTCCTGTTACAATTTCACCAGACCTATGCTTACCTCTAACATAATCTAAAGCCTGTCCTCTGTTTTCAAAGTTATAATCTTTTTCAAGCTTTCTTAGTATAAGCTTACTTCCATCATGCATTTCTATTGGCATTGCTTCACCCTGATCATATGCGGCCTTAATCTCTTTAGCTGGAGGAATATAATCAAGATGAACAGCAGGGTGAAAAAACTCTCTTGTATGAGCATAGCTTTTGGTAGAATCTTCATGATCATTAAAAGTTACACAAGGAGATAATATATCTATCAAGCCAAATCCATTATGCTTGATAGCGGCTTTCAAAAGAGGCACTAATTGTTTCTTATCTCCAGAAAAACTTCTTGCTACAAATGTAGCTCCCTGAGATAAAGCCATCTGAACTGGATCAATTGGAGGCTGCTCATTAAGCTCGCCTTTCTTTAATTTAGAACCAATATCTGCTGAAGCAGAAAACTGTCCTTTAGTTAATCCATATACGCCATTATTCTCAATTAAATAAGTCATATTGACATTCCTTCTCATGGCATGAGCAAATTGCCCTAGACCTATTGATAATGAGTCACCATCACCTGAAACGCCAATTACATTAATTTCTCTATTAGCTGCACTTGCTCCTGTGGCAACAGAAGGCATCCTCCCATGAACAGAATTAAAGCCATGAGATGCACTAAGAAAATACGCTGGGGTCTTTGATGAGCAGCCAATACCACTTAATTTAGCAACTCTATGAGGAGGAACATCAAGCTCAAAGAAAGCCTGACATATAGATGCTGTTATTGAGTCATGACCGCACCCAGCGCATAATGTAGACATACCACCTTCATAATCCTGAATTGTTAAGCCTAAATTGTTCTTGCTAAGACCAGCGTGTTCTATTTTTGGTTTAGATATGTAACTCATGCTACCTCATCTTTTTCAATTAACTTTTCAATTGTTTTTACTATGGAGCTGCTACTAATTGGAAGCCCGCTATAATGAAGAACCGAATCAATATTTTTCTTTGGAAAATCAGTCTCTATAAGAAAAAGACTTTTTAATTGTGCATCTCTATTTTGTTCAACTATATACAAATGATCATAATTATTAATAAAATGAATAACTTCTTCACTAAAAGGAAACGCCCTAACCCTCAGATAATCTAAATAAATAGCCTTCTCTGAAAGTGAATCAATCGCCTCTAAAACTGCATAATCACAACTCCCTATTGAGATAATAGCAGACTTGGTTTTTTTCTTACATTTAGTAATTACCGGCTTAGGCACCATAGTTGAAGCTGTTTTAAACTTTTTAATCAACCTATCAATAACTTCCTGATATTCTTCAGAATCTTCTGTATATCCACCAAATTTGTTGTGTCCAGAACCTCTCACAAAATATGCACCCTTTGGATGAACCCCAGGATAGGTTCTATAAGCTACACCATCTCCATCACTATCTAAATAGCGATAAAATTTATCTATTTTCTCTAACTTATCAGCACTCAAGACTTTTCCTTTATTAGGAACATATTTATCATCCCAGCTCAGTTCCTCACTCATCCAATCATTCATTCCTAAATCTAGATCAGTTAAAAGAAATACGGGTGTTTGAAAATGATCAGCTAAATCAAAAGCGTCCTTAGCCATATCAAAGCACTCTTTAGGATTAGAAGGGAAAAGAACAATGTGCTTAGTGTCGCCATGTGATGCGTAAGCAGCTGATAAAATATCACATTGTTGTGTTCTTGTAGGCATACCTGTTGATGGTCCTACCCTCTGAACATCAATTAGAACTGCAGGCAATTCAGCATAGTAAGCCAAACCAATAAATTCACTCATTAAAGATATTCCCGGTCCGCTAGTTGATGTAAAGGCTCTAGCTCCATTCCAATTAGCACCTAAAACCATTCCTATAGCAGCAAGCTCATCTTCTGCTTGGATCATTATATAATTTCTTATACCAGTTTCTTTATCCTTACGGAACTTCTCTGAAAAAGACTTAAAAGCATCCATAACGCTTGTTGATGGGGTAATTGGATACCAGGCTGCAACTGTAGCTCCTGCATAAACACAACCGAGACCAGCGGCTGTATTGCCATCTATCATTATATGATCTTTAGCCTTATTCATTTTCTTAACTCTAGTTTTAAGTGGGCATATAAAATTTTCTGTGGCAAAATCATATCCTAATTTTATAGCTTCCATGTTTGAGTCTATTAGATTTGGTTTAGATGCAAATGTTTCTCCTAAAAGAGATTTAATGATTTTAAGATCGATTTCTAAAAGAGCGGCTAAAGCCCCAACATAAGAAATATTTTTCATTAGTATTCTAGCTCTAGCATTTGAAAAATGATCATTACACATTCTAGCTAAAGGTATTCCCAAGATTTCTATATCAGACCTATCTTTAAAATTCTCTCTAGGCCAGCTTGAGTCATAAATTAAAACTCCTCCTGAAGAAACTTCTTTAAGATCTTTTTGGTATGTTTGAGCATTCATAGCTACCATAATATCGACTTCACCAGATCTAGCTAGGTAGGAATCCTTTGTTACTCTAATCTCATACCAAGTTGGCAAACCTTGAATATTGCTTGGAAAAAAATTCTTACCCGTAACAGGAATACCCATCCTAAAGATAGACTTCATGAGTAAAGTATTAGCACTAGCGGAGCCAGTGCCATTAACATTAGCAATTCTAATTACAAAATCGTTTACCCTACTTTTCTTTTTTGCTGGCAATTTGACTTTCCATCATTCATTTCATCAATAGCATAAGGGATATCTAGAGTTGACTTCTGCATATCCCATGCAGCAGTAGGGCATCTTTCAGCACAAAGCCCGCAATGAATACAAAGATTTTCATCTTTTATCATTGCTTTCCCAGTTTGCTTTAAAGGCTCTGAGACAAACAAAAGCTGATTTTCCTCTAGCCTTGGTGCTGTAAGATTTTTTTCAATGACTTCCTGGCTTTCATTTGGGGTAATTGTCAAGCAATCAACTGGACAAACATCAATACAAGCATCACACTCAATACATAAATCTGCAAAAAAAACAGTTTGCAAATCACAATTTAAACATCGTTCTACTTCTGTTACAACTTGGTCAACATTAAAGCCTAATTCTACCTCTATATCTAGATTATTAAATCTCTCCTTTAAATCAACACTAGGCATTAGTCTCCTAGATGATTTATCAAAATCATTGCTATAACTCCATTCATGAATACCCATTTTGGCACTAGTAAGATTAACTCCACGTGGCAATCTGTTATCTAGATCTTCTCCTTCACAGTACTTATGTATTGAAATAGCAGCTTGATGTCCATGCTCCACAGCCCAAATAATGTTTTTTGGGCCAAAAGCTGAATCTCCTCCAAAGAAAACGCCTGGTAAAGTAGATTGAAAAGTTTTCTCATCTACAATAGGGACATCCCATTTATCAAACTCTATACCTAAATCCCTTTCGATCCACGGGAAGGCGTTGTCTTGGCCAATAGCTAATACTACATCATCACATGGGAATAGTTCTTCGCCTATGACCTTAGTGCTTGTAATCTTGCCGCTTTTATCTATCTCATATTCCATCTTTTCAAAGATCATCCCTACAAGCTTTCCTTTTTTTACAACAAACTCCTTTGGCGAATGATTAACAACTATCTCTACTTGTTCTTCTTCAGCATCCTCAAGCTCCCAATCTGATGCTTTAAAAAATTCCCTTGGCTTCCTAGCCATAACTTTCACATCTTGAGCTCCTAATCTTAATGAAGTTCTACAACAATCCATCGCAGTATTACCTACTCCAATAATTAAAACTTTTTTTCCAATATTTTTAATATGATCAAAAGCAACTGATTCTAACCACTCAATTCCTATATGTATATTATTGCTAACTTCTCTGCCTGGAATTTTTAGATCTTTGCCTTTAGGAGCACCCGACCCAACAAAAATAGAATCATATCCCTCTTGCATTAGATCTTTAAAACTATCAATTCTAGTACCTAATCTAAGGTCAACTCCCATATCAATAATGTATCCCATTTCTTCATCAAGCACTTTATCGGGGAGCCTAAATGATGGGATGTTGGTTCTCATTAATCCACCTGGCTTATCTAGTGCTTCATAAATAGTACACTCATAGCCTAATGGCATTAAATCATTAGCGACAGTCAAAGAGGCACAGCCGGCTCCTATGAGAGCAATCTTTTTTCCATTCTTTTGTTCTGGTGCTTTTGGAAGCCTATCAGATATATCATCTCTATTATCTGAAGCAACCCTCTTCAAGCGACAAATAGCAACTGGCTTTTCTTCAACTCTACCTCGTCTGCAAGCAGGCTCGCATGGCCTATCACAAACTCTTCCTAAGATTCCAGGAAAAACATTTGATTTTCTATTTTCCATATAGGCATCTGAAAATCTGCCTTGGGCAATTAGTCGTATATATTCAGGTACATCAGTATGAGCTGGACAACCCCACTGGCAATCTACTACTTGGTGAAAATATTCATTCTCAGAAACTTTTGTCGGTTTCATTGGTTTAAAACTCAAAATTAAATCTCAAGCAAAAAAGTTCCTAAATAAAATCCCTATACCGCGGTAATTATAAACTAGAGAGCAGCCTCTACAACAAATATCGAACACAAAAAAAAAATACTGTTGGCAATCACTAATTAATGTAATATTTATTTTTTAAGTGTTAATTCGCTAATTTAAAACTATTTTTGTGTAAAATTGAGTTAAATACAGTATTTGAGCCAAAACTTATAGGTTAATTTATGATAATAAGGTTAAAAAAAATTCTCTTGATATTGCCTTTTTTTATCAATTTTCTATATTCACAAGAGAATCAGGATAATCAATTACTCATAGATTCTCATCCGACTGCGCTAAATCAAAAAGCAATTGAAAGTGAAGCTAATCAAGCTCTATATAGAGCAGGAAGACTAGAAGCTGAATTAGAATTAAAAAACTTAATTGACGCTGAACAATTTTTAGATGCTGTTCCTATTGCCGAAGAAATTGTTTTAATTACTGAGGATGAATTTGGAATTAGTAAAGATCTAGCATTGACTCTTAATAATCTAGGCCTGATAAAAAATAAAGCAAAATTATTTAATGAATCTGAGGAAGATTTTTTGCGATCAATAGAAATTCTCAGAGACATTGAGGGTTTTTATTCTGAGTCAACAATAATTCCACTTATTGGTTTAGGGATTTCAAATCAAAATAGGGATAATTATTATGAAGCGATCAGTATATTCAATGAGGCGAGATCTGTAAGTAGAAGAGTTTATGGTTTGCTGAATGAAAACCAGCTTCAAATCATGAGGCATCTTTCGAATGTCATGGTCGAAATGGAAAATTATGAAGAAGCTGATAAAGTGGAGTTAGAGGCCTTCCAGATGATGGAGAGGGTTCATGGATCTGAAACTATGTCTCTTCTTCCAGGGCTGTATAGATACGCTGACTGGCTCAGGAGATCCTATAGATTTGATGAAGCAAGAATCTTTTATTCTAGAGCTATAGCTATTATTAAAAAAAATGAAGGTGAGCAAAACAAAGCTCTAATAAAACCATTACTAGAGATTGCCAGTAGCTATAGAGATCAGAAACTACAAGAAGGAAGAGGTGTTGGAGCACTGAAAATGGCTTTAGAAATTGCAAAAAACCAAGAAAATATTGACACCTTAACCATAGTCGATATCTTAATATCTATCGGAGATTGGTATACTGCTTTTAATCGAATAAATAATAATAGAGCTGAATATACTCAAGCATGGGATCTTTTAGAAACAATAGAAAAGACAGAAGAATTAAGGAATGAAAGATTCAATGAGCCTATATATGTACTTAGAGAAAATCCAACTTCAAGAGGGTTAACAGATCCAACAGACCCTGAAGCTGAACCAGGAAAAATTTTAATTATGTTTGATGTCAGCGAAACAGGAAGAGCGTCAAATATAGAAATTCTAGAATCCATCCCACCAGGCCTCAAAGATGCATCAGCCATTAGAGCAATAAGAAGATCAAGATTCAGACCTAGAATCATCGATGGAGAAGCAGTATCAACAGAAAAAGTAATAAGAAGTTTTTCCTTTTACTATCCTAGAAATTAAACCTGAAATAGCGAGACCTTAATTAAAATCTCGCTATTTCTAATAATAACTTAATTAAAAATTATAAATTATATCCAGCTTCCTCATGGAGCACTACATCGAGTCCCTTAGATTCCTCATCTTCGCTAACTCTAAGTGGAATAATTGAATTAATAATCTTCAAAAGAATATAACTTAATCCCCCACACCAGACTAGTGTAACAATACTTCCAAAAACCTGAATACTAAATTGGCTCAATATACCACCCTCATCAAGACCTACGCCTCCATACTGGGCAGAAGAAAAAACTGCTGTAAGAAAGAGACCAATTAAAGCTCCAATACCATGAACAGGGAATACATCTAGTGAATCGTCTATTTTTAGAGTTTGCTTAATAAACTGAGTAGCATAAAAACAGCCTGCACCAGCTGAGATACCAATAACAATAGCTCCTAGTGGACCTACATAACCAGAAGCAGGCGTAATAGTGGCTAAACCAGCCACCATACCAGTAACTATTCCTAAAACACTTGGTTTACCGTACTTAAGCCATTCGATAAACATCCAAGTAAGTGAGGCTAATGATGCGCTTATATGTGTGACTAACATAGCCATACCTGCACCGCCATTGGCGCCAACAGCGCTACCAGCATTAAAACCAAACCAGCCTACCCAAAGCATGCATGCACCAGTAACAGTCATGGTTAGATTATGAGGAGGGAGCGTATTACTTGGAAAGCCTGAGCGATTGCCCATAACAATTGCAGCTATCAAACCAGCGCTCCCAGCAGTAAGATGGACTACGGCGCCTCCTGCAAAATCTCTAAATCCTAAATCTCCTAGCCAGCCACCACCCCAGACCCAATGAGTAATTGGAGCATAGACAAGAATTAACCAAAGACTAGTAAAAAGGAGCATCGAGGAAAATCGCATCCTCTCAGCAAAAGCCCCAACCATTAATGCTGGAGTAATGATTGCAAAAGTCATTTGAAACATAACAAATACAGTTGTAGGTATTGTGCCAGACATGGAATCGAAGGATATGCCATTTAAAAAGACTAAGGAAAGATCTCCAATATAACCATTGACTGAATTTCCAAAAGCGAGACTATAGCCACAAATAACCCAGAGAACAGACATTACACAGGCAATTGAAAAACACTGCATAAGCACGGAAAGAACATTCCTTCGGCCAACTAAACCTGCATAAAACAAGGATAATCCCGGCAAAGTCATAAATAACACTAATGCTGTGGAAATTAACATCCAAGAAGTGTCACCGGTATCCAATTGTTGGGCTGAAGCAATAACAGGAAAGAATCCCAGCATGCCTGAGGCAAAAAATAATTTTTTCATTAATTTCCCCTAAATTATAATTGTTAAATAATTTAATAGATGCAGAATCTATGCCAAAAAAAATTTCTGAGTGAATATATGTGCTCTAAGAAAAAAAATTCTAATTTGCACCATTCATAAACAAAAGCGCACCTAGATAGTGCAGAAACTAAATGGCTTGGTCTCCTACTTCTCCAGTTCGGATTCTATAAACTTCATCCAAATTGGTAACAAAAATCTTTCCATCACCGACCTTGCCAGTTCTTGCTGATTCAATTATTACCTCTATGATTCTTTCTACAAGATCATCTTTTACAGCTACTTCAATCTTTAGCTTAGGTAAAAAATCAACAGAATACTCAGCTCCTCGATATAGCTCAGTATGACCTTTTTGCCTTCCAAAACCCTTTACTTCAGTAATAGTCATGCCCTGAACACCTACATCAGCCAATGCACTCCTAATATCATCAAGTCTAAATGGCTTTACTACAGCAGTTATTAGTTTCATAAAATATCCCCAAAAAAAATACAATTATAAATATGCAACATACATGCCAAGAAAAATAATACTCCTTTACTCTACTCTACTTTCAAATAATAATGAAATCCTTTCAAATTTATTATTTATTGATCATAATTGGAAAAAATGAGTTTAAGTTATGCTAATAAAAAAAAGAGATAAAATAAATTCTTCTGAAATAACTAAACAGTCAGTATTTAATAATAGAAGAAATATAATCAAAACTGGCATTGCATTGGGAGTAATTCCCTGCGCAACAGCAAATATATTCTCAAATGAGCAGCTCATGCCTGTTAGTGGGAAAATAACAAACTTTTCCTCTTGGAATGGAAGCACTAGTGAAAAACTTACTCCCTATGAGTATGTTACAAATTACAATAATTTCTACGAGTTTGGAACAGGGAAAGATGATCCAGCTAAAAATGCTCATACACTTAAAACTAGGCCATGGTCTATTAAGGTAGATGGTGAAGTAGAAAAAAAAGGAACATTTAACTTTGAAGACCTCGTAGATCTTAATTCACTTGAGGAAAGAATATATAGATTTAGATGTGTTGAAGCATGGTCTATGGTTATTCCATGGATTGGCTTTCCACTGAGAAAATTAGTTACTTCTTTGAATCCAAACTCTAATGCCAAATATATTCAATTTTTTACTCTAAATGACCCTAAACAAATGCCTGGAGTCAGATATAGATCTCTAGAATGGCCTTATAGAGAAGGCTTAACGATAGAAGAAGCAATCAATCCTTTATCTTTCATGGCAGTAGGAGTCTATGGCGAAGTCTTGCCAAATCAAAATGGGGCCCCTATCAGACTAGTTGTCCCATGGAAATATGGCTTTAAAAGCATAAAATCAATTGTTCATATAAGATTTACAAAAAAAATGCCTCAAACAACTTGGAAAATGGCTAACTCTAGAGAGTATGGATTTTACTCAAATGTTAATCCAAAAGTTTCTCATCCTAGATGGAGCCAATCTCATGAAAGGCAAATTGGTGGAGAACTTTTTTCTTCTAAAATTCCCACACAAATGTTTAATGGTTATCAAGAAGAAGTAGCTTACCTGTATAAAAACTTAAATCTAAAACTGAACTATTAAGATAAAGTATAGATTAATTATGAAAAAATCTAGAATCATCACAGCGAAATATGTTGTGATATTTTTTTGCTATATACCTTTCTTAATTTCAGTATTTAAAATTTTTGGATTTTTTGATGGCCTTGGAGCAAACCCTATAGAAAATCTCCTTCATAGCTATGGAAAGAATGGGTTAAATTTAATTTTAATTACCTTACTAATTACACCAATTAGACAAATAACTAAAATCAATTATCTTATACAATTCAGGAGAATTCTTGGCTTGGCTGCCTTCTTCTATGTGCTTATGCATGCATTAACCTACATAGTGCTTGATAGAGAATTAAAATGGTTGTCTATCATAGAAGACATAATAATTAGACCATATATTACCTTAGGCTTTATAGCCCTAATATTACTTATTCCTCTAGCCATAACATCAACTAATAAAATGCAAAGACTATTAAAAAAAAATTGGGGTAGGCTTCATAAACTGATATACCTAATAGGTCCTCTTGCTGTAGTTCATTTTTTCTGGCAAGTTAGAGTTACTACATTAGAGCCAATAATCTATTCTTCTATATTACTATTAACACTTGGATATAGATTCATCAATCATCTAAAAAAAAGATTTAAAGCTAATTAGATTTTTTTAAAAATTGTGGTATAGAATTTTTATTATTTGATTTGATATTTTTGCTCTTAGCCGCTTTTAAAGGTCCACGAGATTTATTTACAGATTTTTCTTCATCTAACTGATTAAATATAATTAAACTATAAATAGAAAAAATTTCTCTACTATAAATACTTGCCTCTATCGTAGACATTTTTTGAACTGTGGCTAGAATATGATCATTACCTGAAACGGCTCTCTGCTTATGCATCATTTCATGAAGATGATTAATCTTTTCATTAATAACATCATCTAAAATTGATAAATCCAATTCCGCAATATAAGACGAATAAGCTTCGTAAAGACGATCTTTTATTGAGTCATCACCTAAAAGTACCTTTACGGCCCTTTCTAAATTATGCACTATTAGTTGAACTTTTTTTGTCATATTGAAGCTTTTTTCACTCGATCGGTTATATTATATAACTACGACATATAATTCAATTTTTAATTATATTCTAGCTCTCTTCCATTTGGAGTCTTAGTCAAATATCCATCTTTGAAAGCTATTGTGCCATTCAGAATGGTCATATCAATGCTAGAAATCATAGAAACACCCTCCAAAGGAGACCATCCACATTTATATGCCAAATTTTGTTGTGATATTGTGTAATTTTTTCTCGGATCTACAACAACAACATCTGCAAAAAAATCCTCTCTTAAAAATCCCCTATCTTTTATGTTAAATAATCTAGATGGATTATGACAAGCCTTATTCACTATTGTCTCAAGTGAAAATAAACCTTGTTCATATTGTTGGAATAACATTTGTAATGAATGTTGAACTAATGGAAGACCTGATGGAGCAGAAAAGTAAGGTCGTTGCTTTTCCTCTAATGTGTGAGGTGCATGGTCTGTTGCAATTATATCAATGACGTCCTCATTGACAGCATGAACTAGCGATTCTCTATCAATTGCTGACTTAATAGACGGGTTGCACTTAATTTTGTTACCTAGTTCTTTATAATCTGATTCGTCAAACCAAAGGTGGTGAACACAAGCTTCTGCAGTGATATTTTTTTCCTTTAGATCACCCTTAGAAAATAAATCTAATTCCTTTTTCGTTGAAAGGTGGAGTACATGTAATTTTGTATTATATTTTTTAGCTAAACCTACCGCTAGTGACGAAGATTTAAAACATGCCTCTTCTGAACGAATTTTAGGATGTAAAGCAACCGATATGTCGTTTCCATACTTTTCTTTATAATATTTTTCGTTCTCCCAGATAATAGGTGAGTCTTCACAATGAGTAGCAACAACTAAAGGTGCATGATGAAATATATTCTCTAAGGCATCATGGTCATCTACATGCATGTCTCCTGTAGAAGCACCCATAAAAACTTTAATTCCACACGCTTCACTTGGTGAGACCTTTTTTATTTGCTCTAAATTGCTGTTTGTCGCCCCTAAATAAAAACCATAATTAGCATAGCTAGATCCATTTGCTCTATTTTTCTTCTCTGCTAGTGCCTCTAAAGTAGTGGTAGGTGGTGAAGTATTTGGCATTTCTAAAAAGCTTGTAACTCCACCTAAAATAGCAGCTAGACTTTCAGATGAAATAGTACCCTTATGGGTCATACCGGGCTCACGTAAATGAACTTGGTCATCGATTAGGCCTGGAAGAACATATTTCCCATCCAAATCTATTACTGTTTTTGCTGATAAATGGGAGAGATTGGAATCAATCCTCTTAATTCTGTCTCCATGTATTAGCAAATCTGATTCAAATATTTTGCCTTCATTAATTAAAATACCATTAAGTAAGAGAATTTCATCCACAATATTATACCTAGTTACTTTAAATTACCCCTTACTATAATTAATCTTTTATTTGTATACAAAAATAAAATTTCTAAAAAATGGAGACAAGAGCGTTTCAAGCTTTTAAAATATGGATCTAATGAATTTAATCAACGAATCATAACTGAATGAAAAATAAATTTTTAATAATAATAGTAATTTTTTTTTCTGGATGTGGACAAAAAGGAGATTTTATATTGAATCCTAGCCCAAATAAGGAGATATTAACTATTAACACAGATCTTGAGATTAGCTATGAACAATTTGTACTAGATAATGGATTAAGGGTAGTAGTGCATGAAGATAGAAAAGCACCAATAATAGCTACAAATATATGGTATCACGTTGGATCTATGAATGAAGAAGAGGGGAAGACTGGTTTTGCTCATCTTTTTGAACACCTAATGTTTAATGGAAGTGAGAATAATAATGATGAGTTTTTTGGGCCTCTTCAGAAAGTTGGAGCTACGAGCTACAATGGCACAACTAATACTGATAGAACAAATTACTACCAAACTGTCCCTACAACAGCTATAGATTTAATACTTTGGCTAGAATCTGATCGTATGGGGCACCTCTTAGGCGCAATAGACCAAGAAAAGCTGGATGAACAAAGAGGTGTTGTTCAAAATGAAAAGCGGCAAAGAGAAGGTCAACCTTACGGTAAGGCTTTTGATTATATTACTACAAATTTATTTCCAAAAGGACACCCATATTCCTGGTCAGTGATAGGCTCAATGGAAGATTTGAATTCTGCAACTCTAGAAGATGTTCGTAATTGGTTTAACAAATATTATGGTCCTAATAATGCAACAATAGTTCTAGCAGGTGATATAGATGCTAAAACAGCTAGAGAGAAAGTAGAAAAATATTTTGGCCATATACCTCCAGGACCTCCTATAGAAAGATTTGAAACGTGGATTCCTTCATTAGCTCATGATAGAAAAATGGTCGTAGAAGATAGGGTACCTCAAGCAAGAATATATAGAACTTGGCCTTCACCAGAATGGGGCAATCCAGAATCAGATTTGTTAGAAGTCGTAGGATTAATTTTAGGAGAAGGTACAACTTCTCGATTATATCAAAGACTCGTATACCAAGAACAAATAGCTACAGATGCTGGAACATATGCAATGGCAGATGAAATTGCTGGCGGTTTTTTAATCTGGGCAACGGCTAGAGAAGGAGAAAATCTAGAAAAAATTAACTCAATTATTCAAGAAGAAGTAGAAATTTTTTTGGAAAAAGGGCCAACTCCAGATGAGCTTTTGAGGGCCAAAACAAGCATAAGATCAGATTTTATTCGAACTATTGAGCGTGTGACAGGTAAAGCTAGCGTTTTAGCTGAAAATACAGTTTATGGTAATAGTCCAGACTCATATAAATCATCATTAGAACGGATAGAAAAAGCCACAAAAGAAGATTTAATTTATATTTCTAACAAATGGCTTTCTGAGCCATCATTTACTTTAGAAATAAACCCTTATGATCAAAAATTAATTAATAGTAATGCTGATAAAGCAGATAGATCTAGTTTGCCGTACCCAGAAAAATACCCTGAAGCAAATTTTCCTAAATTTGAAACTAGTCAATTAAATAATGGTCTAAAATTAATTTTAGTAGAAAGATCTTCAGTTCCTTTAATACAATTTAGTCTCCAATTTGATGCAGGATATGCCGCTGATCAATTTGGTAAGCTAGGAAGAACTAGCCTATCTATGAACTTGATTGACCAGGGAACAACAAATAGAAGTGCAACTGAAATAAGTACAGAGCTAGAAAGACTTGGTGCTTCAATTGAGGCTGGTTCGAATTTAGACTACTCATATGTCAATCTCTCTGCTTTAAAAAACAATCTTATACCCTCATTAGAAATTTATAGTGATATTATACTTAATCCTAGTTTTTCTGAAGATGAAATAGAAAGACAAAAGCAATTAATGCTTTCAAAAATTAGACAAGAGCAATCAACCCCATCTTCAATGGCTCAAAGAGTTTTTCCAAAGTTGTTATTTGGTGAAAATCATCCCTATTCTCTTCCTATGACAGGATCAGGAAATGAAAACTCTATAACGGAAATGCAGAAACTAGACCTAGAAGGATTTCATAAAACTTGGCTTAGGCCTAATAATGCCACTCTTATAATAGCTGGCGACATAAGTATGGAAGAAATTAAACCAAAACTAGAAGAGCTTTTCACAAAATGGAGTGCGGAGGAAATTCCAGAAAAAATTATTTCAAATGTATCACTTCCTGAAGAAGCAAATATTTATCTCATAGACCGGCCTGGAGCTGATCAAAGCTACATATTTACTGGGCATGTATTTCCACCAAAATCAAACGATCTAGAAGAATCGCTTCAAGCAATGAATGATAATTTAGGTGGTAGTTTTACTTCACGAATAAATATGAATCTCCGTGAAGATAAAGGTTGGTCATATGGTATTCGCTCAGTAATACTTGAAACAACTAATCAAAGACCTTTTATAACTTATGGATCAGTCCAAACTGATAAAACTTCAGAAGCTCTAAAGGAGATGGATCTTGAAATTCAGGCTATTCTTAATGATAAACCAGTAACAGAGGAAGAGGTAAATTCAAGCAAAAGTAGAAGTACTTTAAGTCTTCCCAGTCGCTGGGAAACAAATCGCTCAATAGTTAATGACATAGCAAGAATAATCAGATTTAATCTTCCCGATAATTATTGGAATGAATATGAAAATCTTGTAAATTCTATTGATGTAAAATCAGTAAATGAAGCAACACAAAAAATATTATCACCTGATAGCCTAACATGGGTAATAGTAGGTGATTTAAGCCTTATTGAATCTAGTATAAGAAATCTTAATTTAGGAAAAGTTAGCCTTATTGATACAGAAGGTAATTTACTATAAAAATATACATGAAAGCTAAACAATCTATCAGAACAATGATAAAATCATGAACTTAATTTAATCAGGATAACTAAAGATGAAAAAAGTGTTTTACATACTGGTATTAATTATCCCCTCTTCCTTGCTCTCTCAAGATTGGGAAATCTACCACGATATGGAGGATTTATTTACTATTAATTTTCCTGGTGAGCCAGAAATTACTTATTTTGATTACGAGTCAGAATATGGAGCAGTTTTTCCAGGTAAGACCTATTCAGCATCAAGAGGAGTAAGTGATTTTTCACTTACTATAATTGACTATACTAATTACAAAGAAATTCATAGCGAAAGAACTAATAAAACAGAAGCCGACGCCCCGGCTGGATATCAATACGATATGATTGATGTTATAGCATCCATTGCTTATGCTGCAACTAACTTTAGACAAAATGCTAAAGAGGTCACTTTAGATATTTGGGCTCACATAGATAGAATTCCTGGCCATCAATTACAATTAACAAATCATGATGAATCAAGGTCTTTTGTAGGAATTTTTCTTCATAATAAGAAACTTTATATAGTTGATGCAACAGTTCCTCAGGGCTACCCACCTCAAGGTCACTTTCAGCAATCTCTTAGATTTATTGATAACAATCAAAACTATGTTAGATATGATTATGGTCCAGAAAATAGTGTTGGTTGGTCTTTAATACAGCAAGATGCAGAAGAAAGGCAGGGCTGGCTATTAGGTGACTTTTCTGATGTTGATAGAAGAACTCTTGGAGATTAAAAGATATTTTAGGGGAACTATATGAAAAAATTTATTTTAGCATCATCTATTTCTATAGCTTTATTAACTGCAGCATGGGCTCATCATTCGCATGGTAACTATGAAATGACTTCCTATATGGAAATGGAAGGGATAGTAGAGGATCTTCTATGGATTAACCCTCATACTTGGATTTATCTTAATGTTGATAATGGAAATGGTGAAAATACTCTTTGGGCATTAGAGGGAGGTAGTCCCAATGCCTTAGTTAGAAGAGGCTGGGCAAGAGGTGATGTCAACATAGGTGATAGTATCTCTGTTAGATGTCATCAGCTAAAAGATAAAAGTAATGGTTGTTTACTAGGCTTTGTAACACCAGAAAATGGTGAAGAGAAGGAATGGGACTGAAATAGCGTTCCTCTAGTATATTGACACTCCAGATAGCCATTGTCTTACTAATATTAGTAGGCTCTCTGGTTCTTTTTATAACTGAAATTCTTCGTATGGATCTAATAGCTTTATTAGTTATGGGTTCACTTGTGCTTACTGGGTTAGTTACACCTCCAGAAGCAGTGGCAGGATTTTCAAATGCAGCGGTAATTGCAGTCTGGGCAATGTTTATCCTTAGTGATGGTTTAACTAGAACTGGTATTGCCAATATTATTGGAAACTCAATCTTAAAAGTAGCAGGAACTCAAGAAATCAGTGTAATAATTATTGTAATGTTGGTAGCTAGTTTCTTCTCCGCATTTATGAATAATATTGGTGTTGCAGCTTTAATGTTGCCAGTAGTTATTGATATTGCTAGAAGAACTAATGTCCCTGTTTCAAGATTACTCATACCTCTTGCTTATGGATGCTTATTAGGTGGATTAACAACACTAGTTGGTAATACACCAAACTTACTCCTCAGCAACTCATTAGAAAATTTTGGATTGAATGCATTTAAATTATTTGACTTCTCTCCAATTGGAGTTATTTGTGTATTCTCAGGTATTGTATTTATGGTAATTTTTGGTAGACATCTGTTGCCAAAAACTGCCCTTGAAGAAGATATACAAAAAAGAAGCCAAAGAAATTTACGTACTCAATATGGGCTTCAATCTCATGTTTTTGAAATTAAAGTTCCAAAAAATTCATCTCTAGAAGGAAAAACTCTTAACGAGAGTAAAATAGGAACAGCAGCAGGGTTGATTGTTTTAGCCATTAAAAGGGGAATGAATACAGATTTTATGCCTTCAAGAAAAAAGATGCTTAAAGCAAACGATAGGTTAATAATTCAAGGTACACTAGACAGATTTCAAGAATTCTTAAGATGGAGTGAGCTAGTAATTGAGAGAGAAGCCCCTGTTCTTCAAGGGCTGATGTCAACTAAAATGAAGCTAGTAGAAGTTTCTTTAGAAGACAATTCACCATTAGTTGGAAGTTTATTGCAACATGGAGAATTTCGTAAACAATATCAATCAAATGTATTAGCTATTAAACGAGGCACTCTAATCAGAAGAAGTAATTTGTCTAACATTCCATTAAAAAAAGGTGATCTTCTTCTTTTACAAACTCTGCCAGAAAATTTTGAAGAATTAAGTAATTCTCTTGAATTTAGTGACATTAAAGAAATAGAAGAAGATGAGCTTATTGAAATCTATAATCTTGAAGAAAGTCTATTTGTTGTAAGTGTCCCAAAAGAATCTATTCTTGCAGGCCAAAATTTTAGCAAAAACCGATTCGGAGAAGCTTTTGATTTTAGGTTGCTTGCTATATTCAGAGATGGTGAATTAATAATTATGCCTCCCTCGGATCAAAATCTAAAAGGTGGGGATATACTTCTAATTGAAGGTCAACAAGAAGATCTAAATGTCCTAAGAGGACTGCAGGAATTTGAATTACAAGAATCATCTAAACTCCCCCTTAATACACTTGAATCTGATAGATTAAGCATTATTGAAACAATTTTAGATCCCCGCTCAAACTTAATAGATCAACCATTATCAGAGTTTAATTTTAGAGATAAGTATGGGCTAGAGCCTATTGCAATTTGGAGAGAAGGAAAAGCTATAAGATCAAACCTAAACCATACCAAATTGAAGTTAGGTGATGCCCTATTAGTTATAGGACCAAGAGAACAGATTAATATTTTTCAGGAAGATTCTAATTTTATTGTTTTGACACCTGATTCACAAAAATTAACTAAAACTGAGAAAGCTCCTATTGCTATCTCTATCATGATTGGCGTTTTATTTTCAGTTTTCGCTGGTTGGTTTCCTATATATATATCAGCTGTGATAGGTGCGACTATGATGATTCTCTTCAAATGCATAAGCATGGAAGATGCTTATCTTGCTATTAATTGGAGAATTATATTTCTAATTGCAGGCATGTTACCACTTGGCACAGCAATAGAAAATAGTGGTGCAGCTGCATTAATTGCTAATCAGGCTATGAATATACTATCACCTCTAGGCCCTTGGTGGGTAATTGCTGGCTTATACCTTTTAACTGCAATTGCTACAATGGCAATACCTACTGCCGCTCTAGTAGTCCTCATGGCTCCTATTGTATTATCTACTAGTGTAGAATTAAATATTCCCCCTCAAACTGCAATGATGGCTGTTGCTATTGCTGCTTCTGCAAGCTTTGCTAGTCCAGTTTCACATCCAGCAAATATTTTAGTAATGGGTCCAGGAGGTTACAAATTTTCTGACTATATAAAAATTGGTATCCCTCTTTCACTGATCATTTTTCTTATTACGATGATTTTACTGCCAATAATTTGGCCAATAGAAGCAACCTGAATATTTAAGGGATAAGAATTGTTGATCCCTTAGTTTGTCTTCTTTCTAAAGCATGATGTGCATCAATAGCCTTTTCTAATGGAAAACTTTGTCCAATTCTTGCAGTAATAACCTTTTTTCTAACAAGATTAAATAACTCTTCGCAACCTTCTTCAAAATCTTTTCTTTCTTTTATATAGCTCCATAAAGTAGGTCTTGTTACATATAACGAGCCTCTTTTAAGTAATTCTAAGATTGGTAAACAATCAATGACACCTGATGCATTTCCATAACTCACAAGCAAACCTTTAGGTCTAAGACAATCAAGAGAATCGTAAAGTGTATCTTTGCCAATTGGATCATAGACTACAGAAACGCCTAAACCATTCGTAATAGACTTAACAGCTTCAACAATATTTTCTCCAAATAATAGGACATCACAACAGCCATTTTCTAAAGCCAATTTCTTTTTTTCTTCTGTGCTTACAACACCTATAACCTTCAAGCCTAAATATCTTGCCCATTGACTCATTATTAGCCCAACGCCACCTGCTGCTGCATATAGAAGAATATAATCCCCTTTTTTAGGAACAAATGTCTTTCTAAGCAAATACCAACTAGTTAAGCCCTTTAAAAAAAGAGCTCCAGCAGTCTTATCATCTATATCATCTGGAAGTTTTATTAATTTTTTTGAATCAATTATGGTTGATTGTGAATATGAATTTGATGGTGGTGGCGATACATAGGCTACTCTATCGCCTAATTTAAAGTTTTCTACCTCTGTTCCCAATTCTTTAATTACTCCTGCAGCCTCACCACCTAAACCACTCGGAAGATTAATTGGGTAAAGTCCAGATCTAAAATATGTATCGATAAAATTAACACCTATAACTGTATGGTCAATTCTTACTTGATCATTTATGGGACTACCTATATCAACATCAACATATTGCATAACCTCTGGAGGGCCATGTTTTTCAACTTTTATTGCAAAAGTCATAATCAAATATTCCTATAATAATCTTTTAGATAGCTCTCGAAGGAGCATGAACTTTTTCTCTCTAATTCTTTACTAGTTTCTATAGAATTTTCTGCTTCTTCTTTAAAAAATTTATACTTTTCTTCAGACAATCTTAGACTTTTAAAATATGAAGCATGTTCTTGTGATGCATGTAATGAAAATTCAGAGAAACTTATGCTTTCTCTTTCTATTTCGTTCAAGATTTTAGCAGATGGTGTTTCTTCAGACCAGTGAATTAATTTCATTTGAGATTTAACAGACTCAGAATAATCATTATTTTTTCTATTTTCATCAAGAGACTTAGCAACTTCTAAAATATTCTCTAGAATTAAAATTCCTATTCTTTTCAAAAAATCTGCCTTACCATTGATTACTAATTTCAAGTCAGGAGATCGCCCTTGTTTAGCAACTATTAGATTTCTATTATCAATTTCCTTTTGCTCATTAGGATGAATATGTGGACTATCAGATAATAAGCAGTAAATTAGTGCTGCTTCAGTGAAATAAAGTTGATCCTTGCTAATCCCTAACGGATCCATCATATTAATATCAGCAGTTCTTAGTTCTATAAAACCAACCCCTTCTTTTCTTAAATTAGCTATTAGAGGCTGGTCATTCAATGAAATAGCCTTAGGTCTTACAAAACTATAATACTCATTTTCAATTTGTAAGTTATTAGTATTTAATTGTTTATATTTATTTTTCTCCCTCAGGCCAATTTTTTCGTACATCACATTAGGAGTTCTAATAGCTTTTGATAAGTCCTGCACATACTGATTAAGTGAGTTAAAGGATATATCTAATTCAGCTTGTCCATTATTGGAATAACCAATATCACTCATTCTGAGAGAAGTACTAAATTTACCATATAAACTATTTGAATCATGCTCTTTAAGACCACTAGTACCTTTTTGATCATAGGATCTACACATTATGGGAGACGCACCGAATAAGTATATAAAGATCCACGAAATTCTATAAAAATTTCTTATAAGTGACATGTACTCCTGAGATGCGAAGTCTCTTAATGATAGTGAATTTTTTTTATATTCCTTATAAGTAGGCCAAAAATCTAAAGGCAAAGAATAGTTAAAATGTATACCAGATATTAATTGCATCTCCTTTCCATATCGGTAACCAAGACCATTTCTATAAAATGATTTCATAAGACCTTTATTGGACATTCCATAATGAGCTATTGGAAGATTTGAGATTTGGGAAATCTCACAAGGCATGCTCTGAGACCATAATAATTCATCATTACAAACAGAATAAAAAAAAGTATGCGTATCACATAAAAATTGAAGCATGTCAGAATTAGAATTATAAGGAGGAGTAACAAATTCTAATAATGACTCTGAATAATCAGTAGTTATATAAGGATTGCTTAAAGCTGAGCCAAGCTTTAAGGGGTGCGGTTTCATTGATAAATTACCCTTGAAATCAACTCTAAGAGATTCTTTCTCTATTCCTCTTAATCCACTATTTAGTAGCTTTACCTGATCTCTATTTCTTAACCAATTTCCATCAAAATTTAGCAAAAGTATCTCGCTTTTTTAATTAATAATTTACAGATATATACTATATTAAACATTAAAAAGATAAGCCATCACAACATAAATGGAACCTAATAAAACAGTAGGGTATAGTATAAGAAACTCAAGAAAAAACTTATATGAGATTTGATGAATATATTTAGATTAATTTTTTTTCTCTTTGTAATCAATACGGCAACTATTGGATATAGCTGTGATTACCCTCCTCTAGTAATAATTCCTGATGGATTAACCGCAAGTATGGAGGAAATGCTAATAGCTCAAGACCAAATAAAAAATTACATGGCAAATATGGATATATATCTCAGCTGTCTAAATGAAGAGATAACAACAACAGGTGATCAAGCTACAATTGAATATCGATCTATTATGTATTCAAGGTACAACGCTGCTGTAGCTGAAATGGAAGCAGTTGCTTCTATTTTTAATGAGCAAGTGGATCTTCATAATGAAATAAATCAAGCACCTACTGATATAGAAGAAGAAACTGAATATCGACAATTTCAATTTAATTAGGAGATTCATAATATGCCAAGTAAAAAAGCCGTTAGAGTATCTATAACAGGCGCTGCAGGTCAAATAGGCTACCAGCTTGCATTTAGAATTGCTTCTGGCCAACTATTCGGAAAAGATCAACCAATTATTCTTCAATTAATAGAAATTACCCCAGCTATGAAAGCGTTAAACGGTGTAGCAATGGAACTTGATGATTGCTCTTTTGATACTTTAGATAAAGTTATTATAACTGATGATCTTAAAATAGGTTTTAAAGATACTAACTATGCTTTCCTAGTTGGAGCTAAACCTAGAACAGCTGATATAGAGAGAAAGGACTTATTACTTGGTAATGCAAAAATATTTTCTGAACAGGGAAAATCTATAAATGATGTAGCTGACAATAACATCAAAGTGCTAGTTGTAGGGAATCCTGCTAATACTAATGCTTTGATAGCTCGAGAAAATGCCCCTGATATTGACTCAAAGAATTTCACAGCAATGACTAGACTGGATCATAATAGAGCTAAAGCTCAAATAGCAATAAAAACTGGTGCTCACGTCTCAGAAATAAAAAAAATGATAATTTGGGGTAATCATTCTGCTACTCAATATCCAGATATTTCACATTGCGTAAAAAATCAGAAAAAAATTAAGGAAGAAGTAAGTCAAGAATGGTATAGACAAGAATTTATTCCATTAGTGCAACAAAGGGGAACAGAAATAATTAAAGCTAGGGGAGCTTCATCTGCTGCCTCAGCAGCCTCAGCAGCAATGGATCATATGAGAGACTGGGTCCAAGGAACCCCAGAAAATGACTGGGTTAGCATGGGTGTAGCATCTGATGGAAGCTATTCAATTCCTGAAGGAGTAGTTTATTCATATCCCGTGATCTGTAAAAATGGTAAATATACTATAGTACAAAATCTTGAAATTGATACATTTAGTAAGGAAAAAATGGATATTACTAATATTGAACTTCGAGAAGAAAGAAATGCAGTTGAAGAACTGCTGTAAATATTAAATAGGATAGGTTTATTATGATTGGCATGTTTTGGCTTTTGTTCATATTAATAATTTGCTTATTCCTATCCTATAAGCGTATCGAATATAAGACCTCTTCTGCTGCACTTGGTGCCACAATAGTTATTTTTACATTATTTGGCCCTAGTTTTTTTTGGTCTATGATTCTATGGCTTATATTTCTCCCGTTACTATGCCTAAATATAGCATCTCTAAGAAAAGAGTATCTAACTGTTCCAATATATAATTCTTTAAAAAATAAGCTTCCTAAATTATCAAGTACAGAAAGAGAAGCACTTGAAGCTGGAGGAGTTTGGTGGGAAGGTGAATTTTTTTCTGGAATGCCGAATTGGGATAAACTGCTCAATCTAAAACCAGGTAAGCTTTCAAAGGAAGAGCAAGATTTCTTAGATGGACCGACAGAAGAGCTTTGTGCAATGCTAAATGACTGGGAAATAAATCATGATTTGTTAGACCTCCCAGATAAAGCATGGAAATACCTAAAAGAAAAAAAATTCTTCTCGCTGATAATTCCAAAAAAGTATGGTGGTTTGGGTTTCTCTCCTCTTGCTGTTTCTTTAATACTATCAAAAGCTTCGTCTTGTAACTCAACCCTAACTTCAATAATGAGCGTTCCTAATTCACTAGGCCCAGCAGAACTACTTCTTCATTATGGTACTGAAGAGCAAAAAAATTATTGGCTCCCTCGATTAGCTAAGAGTATTGATATTCCATGTTTTGCCCTAACATCTCCTAGAGCTGGATCTGATGCAACAGCTATTATGGATCATGGAGTTATTTGCAAAAAAAAATACAAAGGTAAAGAAGTAATAGGGATTAACTTAAATTGGGATAAAAGATATATAACACTTGCTCCTATAGCAACAGTATTAGGTTTAGCAGTAAAACTTTCTGATCCTGATCACTTGATTGGCAATAAAGATGATTATGGAATAACTGCTATTTTAGTTCCAACTAACTTAGATGGAATAACTATAGGTCGTAGACATCTGCCAATGGGAATTCCTTTCCAGAATGGCCCAACCCAAGGTAAAAATGTTTTTGTCCCAATTGATTCAATTATTGGTGGACAAAAAATGGCTGGTAAGGGCTGGAAAATGCTTGTAGAGCTCCTATCAGTTGGAAGAGGTATTGCGCTTCCAAGCAATGCTGTCGGAGGAGCTCAAACAGCTATATATACAACTGGTGCATATGCAAACCTAAGGAAGCAGTTTGGTATGTCTATAGGAAAATTTGAGGGAGTAGGCGAAGCTATTGCAAGGATGGCAGGTTATACCTATATCATTAAATCTGGATCAAGAGTTACATGCGCTGCTATCAATCAGGGCGAAAAACCAGCTGTCCCAAGCGCAATACTTAAATATCATAATACAGAACTCAGCAGAATAATTATAAAAGATGCTATAGATATTCATGCCGGTAAACTTGTTATCCTTGGTCCTAAGAATTATTTAGGGAATAGGTTTGCTGGCTCGGTTGTGCCGGTAACTGTAGAAGGAGCAAATATACTTACTCGTAGTCTGATCATTTTTGGCCAGGGAGCAATTCGTTGTCATCCATTTGTTTTACCTGAACTAAACGCTATGACGGAAGATGATCAAGAAAAAGGTATAAATTCATTTGATAAGCTATTTTTTAAGCATATTGGCTATTCTGTATCTAATGCTGTTAGATCACTAATTATGGGAATTACATTTGCTAAGTTTTCATTCTCTCCAAGAAAAAATTCTCTAAGTTCATATTATCGGCAAGTTAATAGATATAGCGCTTCTTTTGCATTAGTAACTGATGTTGCGATGCTTTTCTTGGGAGGAGATTTAAAAAGAAAAGAGTTATTATCTGCTAGATTAGGTGATGTACTTAGCTATCTATACTTTACCTCAATGGTTCTAAAACATTATGAAGATGAGGGCTCCCCAAAGGAAGACTTACCTTTGGTAGAATGGTCATGTAGATTTTTATTATATAGAGCCCAAGAACAATTACATGGCTTTTTAAGAAATTTCCCTAATAGATTGATCGCAAAAATCTTAAGAATCTTAGTTTTTCCTCGTGGGAGATCTTTCTCATCTCCTTCTGATCAGCTTGGTAACGCTATTGTCGATCTAATGACAACACCTTCAGAATCTAGAGACAGGCTTTGCTCAGGAATGTTCAATGACGAAAAAGGCTATATTGCATCTCTTAATAAGACACTACTGTTAGCAGAAGAAGTTAAACCAATCGAGAAAAAGATTCTACAGGCCAATAAAAAGAAGGTTTTATTATCAGAAACCTTTTTAGACCAAATAAAAGAAGCAGAAGAAAAAGGCATCATAAGCTCTTCTGAAAAAGAAAAAATGATTGATTTTGATGCTAGAATGATGGAAGTTATATCTGTTGATGATTTTGATCCAAAAGAATTAGTGTCTAAAACTAAAAACTCTATAGAGGAGAATTAAAATGAAATATAAATTAACTTCTTATTTTCTATCTTTGTTTATACTTCTTGGCTGTACACAAGAAACAGCCAATGAATCAAATTCTAGCTCATCTTCTGAAGCACAACCGGTAGCTATGGATCTGTCTATAAGAGAGGCTCCAGCTGAAGCCTATGTTTATTTTATTGCACCGCTAGATGGAGAAACGCTATCTAACCCGGTAAAGATAGTTTTTGGGCTATCTGGCTTAGGAATAGCTCCAGCCCTAATTGATGCTCCAAACACTGGGCATCACCACTTGCTCATAGATGCTTCATTAGAAAATTATGAACTTCCTATTCCTGCTGATGAAAATCATGTTCATTTTGGTTTAGGCCAATCCGAAACTACTATAGAGCTATCTCCGGGTGAGCATAATCTTCAACTAGTAGTAGGCGATCTTCTTCATAGGCCGCATAATCCACCAATAATGTCTGATATTATAACCATCGAAGTCATTGAATAAAATATACTTTCAAAGTTATATTTTTTTTAATTAGGAGCTGATTTTGTATACTCAGTTTTTTGGCCTTAACGAAAAGCCCTTCTCTATAACTCCTGATCCTCGATATTTATATTTAAGTAAAAAACATACAGATGCCTTAGCGCATTTAGTTTATGGTGTATCTGAAAGTGGTGGTTTTATTCAGCTAACCGGCGAAGTTGGTACAGGAAAAACTACTTTAGTAAGAAGTTTGATAGAACAAATCCCAGAAGAAGTAGATATAGCTCTAATACTAAACCCACAACTAACAACAAAAGACTTTCTCGTTACTATCTGCGAGGAGCTTGATATTGAAATTCCTGATAATAATACAATTAAAATTCTAATAGACAACTTAAGCAAGTACCTTCTAGATTCTCATGCAAAAGGGAGACGAACTGTTCTCATTGTTGATGAAGCTCAAAATTTAAATCGAAATGTCCTAGAACAAGTAAGGCTTTTAACAAATCTAGAAACTTCTAGACAAAAGTTATTACAAATCATATTTATAGGCCAACCAGAATTAAGAGAAACAATAAATAAAAAAAATATGAGGCAACTTTCTCAAAGAATAACTGGTAGGTACCATCTTGATCCATTGAGCAAAAAAGATGCTCTTCAATATATAAAACATAGAATGAGGATTGCTGGAGCTATGGGAGAAATCTTTAAATATTCATCACTTAAAGAAATTTATCGATTATCGCAAGGTATTCCTAGGATTATAAATGTGCTGTGTGATCATGCATTATTAGCTGCTTATACTGAGGAAATAAGAGTAATTAATAAATCCATAGTAAGAAAATCAGCTAAAGAGATTTATGGTAATGATAAAAATACTCATAGCCCTAATATCGCGTTTTTTTTCTTATTATTAGGTTCAGCCTTTATAATATTTGGTATTAGTAAGATTTTAGATCCTAATAATACCTGGATTTTAGAAAAACTAAGTTTTTTTAATTTCTTTTAAATAGAGGAATATATAATATGTCTTTTATTCTTGATGCATTAAGAAAATCTGAAAATGAGCGATTAAAGTCTGAACCTCCAAAAATAACTAATATTCCATATGCAATTCCAATAAAAAAGCTACCAATTTGGATTAAATTACTAATTCTTATATTGCTCCTTTTATGTGTTGGGTTGGCATGGTTATGGTTAAAAGATGAAGTTAATCAACCTCAAATTGCTTCAATAGAAATACCAAAGCAGGAACTATTTAATACTGAAATTTCTAATCAAGATATCTCCACTTCAAGAGTAATAGAAGATCTAACTGATATAAGCATATCAGAATCAGTGAATGAAAATAATTTTCAATCAGAGTTTATGATTGATACGGTAGAAGAAATAATACCAACCTATATGGAGCTAAAAGCACAAGGTATATCATTACCAAATTTAAATATAGAACTCCATGTTTTTAGTAGTGTCGATGATAATAGCTTTGTCAGAATTAATTCTAGAAGCTTTAGGGAGGGGGATTATATATCTCCAGAAGGTATTTCTATTGTTGAAATTAATGAATCAGGAGTAATCACTCAATTTCAGGGCAAGACATTCTTGCTAACATTAAATTAAAGCTAATTTTTTATACCAGTACCTTTGTTTAATAGAAAGATAGCAATAAAAAATAAAGAAAATAGGGCTATAAAAATTATTATATAAGCTTTAATTATTGGTATATCAGAAATTCCTAGCATTCCATATCTAAAGGCATTTACCATATATAAAATAGGATTAAATTGAGCAATATTTTGCCAAAAAGGCGATAGAAGCGATATAGAAAAAAATACACCCCCGAGATATGTTAGTGGAGCCAAAACGAATGTTGGAATAATCGAAATCTCATCAAAATTTTTTGCAAATATTGCATTTAGTAGTCCAGCTAATGAAAAAGTCATAGATGTTAAAATAATAGTAGAAAATGTTATTAATGGATAAACTATTTTCAAATCCGTAAAAAATAAAGCAACAATAGTAACTACAAATGCGACGAGAATACCCCTGATTAACCCTCCTGTGACAAAACCAAACACAATTGTTATTACATCCATAGGAGAAACAAGCATTTCTTCAAAATGTCTATGTAATTTTCCTGAGAAAAATGAAGATACAACATTACCAAACGAATTTGTAATGATAGACATCATTATAAGCCCTGGCGCTATGAATGTAGTATATGGAATTCCACTCATATCGCCTATTCTACTTCCAATTAGACTGCCAAAAATAATAAAATAAAGTGTCATTGTAATAGCAGGTGGAAGGATAGTCTGAATCCATATCCTAAGAATTCTCTTAATCTCTCTTCTTATTATAGTGTAATAACCAACAAAATTAACTTTCACTAATTCATTTAATTTGGTATTGGAATTGCTATGTATTTTTTCTTTTCTATTTAGCATTATTATCCTTTCCATCAACATAACTAATGAATAGCTCTTCAAGCCTATTACTCCTCGCTCTTATACTAGATATTTCTATATTTTGATTAGAAAGACTCAAAAATAAATCATTTATGTTTTGATCGCTAGAAACACTTACCTCAATTTCATAATCATTTCTTAATGAAGATTTAAAATTATTAATAGTAGGATTTTTTAAACAGGGCTTCGACAATGTAAGAATAAAAATTTGATGAGACAGTTTCTTTACAACATTTGCGATAGAGTCATTTTCAATAATAATACCTTCATCAATAATAGCAATGTTTTTACATAAACTTTCAGCTTCCTCAAGATAATGTGTTGTAAGAATAATTGTCATTCCATCATCATTGATTTCTCTTAATAGATCCCACATTGATCTTCTGATCTCTATATCTACTCCAGCAGTAGGCTCATCCAAAATTAATAACTTTGGCTCATGAACTAAAGCTCTTGCTATCATAAGCCTTCTTTTCATTCCACCTGATAATGTCCTAGCTATATCATTTCGCCTATCCCATAATCTCAAAGCTTTTAAATATTTTTCAGTACGATATATTGCTGTCTTTCTAGATACACCATAATAACCAGCTTGATTAATTAATATGTTTGAACAAGTTTCAAACATATTGATATTAAACTCCTGAGGTACTACACCAATAAATGATTTACATTGATTTTTATGGGTATCAAAGTCATAGTCAAAAATCTTTACCAGACCACTAGATTTACTAGTTAAAGATGTAATGATATTAATTATAGTAGTCTTACCTGCACCGTTTGGTCCTAATAACGCGAAAAAATCTCCGGTATGTACATCAAGATCAATACCCTTAATGACATCCTTACCATTGGAATAGGTTTTAAATAAGTTTGATATTTTTAGTGCTTTCATTTTTTATTACCATACGATATGCAGCTATTTTACTGAAAAAATATGGACTTATTTAGTAATAACTATTGCATAATTTGCGCATATACTATATGATATGCACAAATTATGAATATGGGACATATAAAACCATGCCTACACCTTTATCAGAACAATTAGATCGACGAAATGCTATAGCTAAAATTATCAAAGAAAATAATGTAGTTAGGCAAAAAGAAATAGTTACCCTTCTCCAAAATAGGGGTTATGGGGTCACTCAATCTAGTGTTAGTCGAGATCTAAAAGAGATGGGTATTAATAAGCTTAACTCAAGCTATGTCATGCCTGATAAAAAAACAAGTATAAAAAATTTTACTTTGGAAAATGTTGGGATTTTTATTAATGAAGTTATAAGTGCTGGCCCTAACCTTCTTGTTCTTAAAACAGAAATAGGAGCAGCACAGACAGTAGCGGTAACTTTAGATGAAAATAACTGGCCTGAAATAATAGCAACTTTATCTGGCGATGATACTATTTTTATTGCTACCCAAAATATTTCTCAACAAAATAAAATCAAAATAAAATTAAATAAGGATTTTGCATAATGACTAATAAAAAATCTCCTATTGTACTTGCTTTTTCTGGTGGCCTAGACACTTCTTTTTGTGTTCCTTGGTTAAAGAAAACATACAAAAAACCTGTAATAACTGTAACTGTAGATACAGGTGGTATTAATAATAAAACTTCAAAGTATCTACAAAATCGCTCTGATCAACTAGGTGCTGATAATCATATTTTGGTTGATGCAAAAAATGATTTTTTTAATGAAGTTCTTAAATATTTAATTATAGGTAACATAAAAAAAGGGCAAATGTACCCTTTATGTGTAGGCTCTGAAAGGGGAATACAAGCTAAATATCTAGCTAAGATTGCTAAAGAAATGGGTTCTTCAACTATAGCACATGGATGTACAGCTGCAGGAAATGATCAAGTAAGGTTTGAAATAATTATAAAAACCTTAGCTCCTGATCTAGAAGTATTAGCGCCTGTAAGAGATCACTCTTGGGCAAGAAAAGATCAGCTAGATTATTTAAAAAAATTAAACTTGCCTGCACCTAAATCTGGATCAGCCTATTCCATAAATAGAGGTCTATGGGGCGTAACTATTGGTGGCTCTGAAACTCTTGATTCCAAAGAAAGTATTCCTGAGTCAGCTTGGGAGCTTAGCTCTGGCGCTTTCAGTTCTCCATTGAATGAACAAAAAATATTTATTGAATTTAATCAAGGTATCCCCGTATCCATAAATAGTGAAAAGTTGAATCCAGTTAATATTATTGAAAAGTTAGAATTAATAGGAAAAGGTTTTGGTATAGGTCGAGGCATTCACTTAGGTGATACAATATTAGGCATAAAAGGACGAGTAGCATTTGAAGCACCGGCAGCTAATATTTTAATTGCTGCTCACCGTGAGCTAGAAAAACTTACACTTACTTCTCAGCAATTAAAGACTAAAGAACAAATAAGCCTCCAATATTGTGAGCTTATTCATGAAGGAAAACAGCTAGACCCTGTCTGTCAAGATATACAAGCTCTATTTACATCATCACAAAAAAATGTTTCTGGTAAAGTTGAATGTCTATTACGTCCTGGATCTATTTTTATTATTGGTGTTGAATCTCCCTTCTCTCTTCTATCAGCAAGTAAAGGAAAATATGGTGAGACTATAGGCGAATGGGATGCTAGAGATGCATTGGGTCTCTCAAAAATATTATCTTTACCTGGTATTTTACATAGCCGAGCTAAGGAGAAATAAAATGAAATCCTTAATAGTAGATAAAATTTCTTCTGTAACAATTGGTAATGAAATTGGTCGAAAAATAAGGATCAGTGCGGATATTCCTTGTGAGGAAGGAATTATTATTGCAGTGAAAATACTGAATAATAAATCTCGCTATAATACTCTTGAGCTTACAAGTGGGCGCATGGCACAAATTAAAAAGGGCGATATAATTGTTGGGGCGCTTGGTCATAGAAATGCGTTATTTGGCTACTCAGGCCATATACCAAAAAAACTTTCAACTGGTGACAAAATTCAAGTTCTAAACCTTGGGGGTGTATTAGGTATTTGTGATTCTATTAATATTAGTCAAGGGTCTCCTTTTGACTGCGAAGTCCTAGGAGTTGTTTTAGAATTTCCTTTTTTAGGCGAAAGGATTGGGGTTCCTGCTAAAGTAGGAAAAGCTAAAAAAAAGATAGAAGAAAAATTAAACCTAAATGGAACACCTATTATTGCTATAGCTGGAACTTGTATGGATTCAGGAAAAACTGTTGCAGCATGTTCAATAATTAGTCAACTAAATCATAATGGAATTATTGTCGATGCATTCAAAAGTACTGGTGTTGCTCTTCGTCGAGATATACTTGCAATGGAAGATGCGGGTGCTAGAAATACAGAAATATTTTCTGACTATGGAGTAGTAGCAACCACTTCAAGAAATTCTGCATCTGTAACTAAAAAGATTCTTAATTCTATCTCTATAGAAAAGCCAGATGTTATTGTCTGTGAATTTGGAGATGGAATTCTTGGTGCATATGGTGTTGAATCAATTTTATCAGATAAAGATCTTAGCAAATCGATTTCATCTATTGTTCTTTGTGCAAATGACCCTATGGGTGCCTGGGGAGGAGTTAAAATGCTAAAAGATCACTTTAATCTAATCCCTGATCTTTTAACTGGTCCTGCAACAGATAATCAAGTAGGTATAGATATAATAGAAAAACAAAGTAATATAAAAGCAATAAATGCTCTTACTAATTCAGCTAAATTAGGAAATTATATTGAGTCAAAACTCTCACTTCAAAAAAACAAATTAGGTGCTCAAAATGAATAATAAGATTCCTGTAATAATCCTAGGAGGATCAGGCTATGTAGGTGGAGAGTTACTTCGACTACTATCTTTTAATCCAAATTTTTATGTAGATTTAGTTATATCAGATAGTCAAGAAGGTAAGCTTATAGCTGAAGTTTTTCCACATCTAAAAAATATTCTTCCTTCTAAAAAATTTATTTCCTTAAATGTAGGATTAGAAAAATTGAATAATAATAATCACTGGGTTGTCATATCTGCTGCAAATCATGGTAAATCAGCACATTCAATAAATAAAATTATTTCTAAATCTAAAAAGAAAAAAATAAAAATTAATATTATAGATATTGCAGCTGACTTTCGATTCGATAACAAAAGCTACTTTGAAGATACATATAACCAGAAGCACTCAGCACCAGAAATTATTGAATCTTTTTACTGCGGCATCCCTGAGCAATTGAAAAAAATAAATAAAAAAAATATTGCTCATCCAGGCTGCTTTGCTACATCTATGCTTCTATCTATTATGCCTTTGGTAGAAAATAATATAACTGAATTAGAATTCTCAACTAGTGCAGTAACAGGTAGTACTGGGTCAGGTAGTCAACCAAAATTAAATACTCATCATCCTATCCGAGATAGTAATTTTTTTGCGTACAACCCTCTTAAACATCGCCATTCAATAGAAGTAATCCATCTTATTAAGAAAATTACAAAGAAAGAAATATCACTTAATTTTGTTCCTCACTCAGGACCCTTTACTCGAGGAATACATGCTACAACTTTCTGTAAACTAAAAGATGGTTATGATGACATTATGATTAATAAGATATTTAGTGATTACTATAAAAATAATCATTTTATTGATGTAGTAAATGCTCCACCTAAAATGAAAGATATCGTTGGAACAAATAATGCTCAAATATATATTTCAACAAATCATAATTATTTGGTTATCTTTTGTGTTATTGATAATCTGATAAAAGGTGCAGCTGGAGGGGCAATTCAGCTTGCTAATAAGCTAATTGGATGTGCTGAAGAAGACGGATTAAAAATTCCTCCAATAGGATGGGCCTGATGAATAAATACAAAGCGCATCTCCAAGAAGTATACCCTGTTCTTCCCTTTGAACCTTCAAAGGGTGAGGGTGTTTTTCTTAAAGACGATAATAACAGAGAAGTTCTAGATCTTTATGGTGGGCATGCAGTCGCTTGCTTAGGATATAATCATCACAAATTAACATCTGCTATTATTGATCAAGCAAAAAATCTTCTTTTTCAGAGCAATGCAGTTGTAATGAAATCTAGAGATGAAGCGGCTGAAAAATTATCTGAATTTGCTCCAAAAGAACTAAATCGAATATTTTTTGTAAATAGTGGTGCAGAAGCAAATGAAAATGCTATACGTATTGCACTTCAGATAACAGGTAGAAATAAAGTTATAGCCATAGAAAATGCATTTCATGGTAGGACAGCTGCAGCTGGAGCAGTGACTTGGGGATCCAAAAAAAAATGGTACGGATTTCCGTCAACACCTATGGAGGTTGAATTTGTTCCGAGAGATGATATTGACTTATTAAAAAAAGCTATAGATAAAAATACTGCAGCATTAATTATTGAGCCAATACAAGGAGTTGCTGGTGCTTACAAATTTTCTAATGAATTTATTGAAAATATTTATATTGAGTGCAAAAAAAATAATTCCTTACTAATTTTTGATGAAGTTCAAACTGGAATAGGTAGGCTTGGTGTGCCATTTGGTGCAAACTATTTTCAGATCACTCCTGACTTACTAACTACAGCAAAATCAATAGGTGGTGGTCTTCCATGTGGTGCAATAATAATGAAGCAAGGAATAGCAAAAAATCTTGGGGCTGGATCTCTAGGAACAACTTTTGGAGGAGGCCCTCTAGCTTCTATAGCAATTAGTGCTGTTATAGATACTATAAATAAAGAAAATCTCATGGATAATATAAATAATGTATCAAAGTATATATTTGATACCTGTAAAGTAGGAGCAGTTATAGATATTCAAGGAGCAGGATTTCTTCTTGGTCTTAAAACTGAAATTCCTGCTAAAATTTTAAGAGATAAATTATTGGAAAAAAATATAATGACTGGAACTAGTAGTGACCCTAATATAGTAAGGTTACTTCCTCCATTTATACTTAATAAATCACATGTTGATAACCTATCATTAGCCTTAAAGGAAATTAATAATGAATAATTTTAATGATCTTGCTGATTTTAATAATGATGAAATTTATAATTTGCTAGATTTAGCGAATCAGCTAGAAAAAACCCCTGAACCAGATGCCTTAAAGGGTAAGGTATTGTCTTTACTTTTCCTAAGCCCTTCGCTTAGAACTCTCGCCTCCTTCCAAGCAGGGATGTCTAGAATGGGTGGTAGCTCCTTTGTTATTTCACCTGATATGTCAATACATGGTTTAGAAACCAGGCATGGAATAGTGATGGATGGTTCAGCAGCAGAGCATATCAAGGAAGCTGTCCCGGTTATTGCTTCTTATGGAGATATAGTAGGCATTAGATCTTTTGCAGAAAGAGAAAATTTAGATGATGATTTGAATGATATCAAATTTAAAAACCTCTCATCATTGGTTAATAAACCTTTAATTAATATGGAATCTGCCATTCAACATCCTTGTCAAAATTTAGCTGACTGGAAAACAATGGATAATTTAGATATTCCTAAGAATGGAGGAAAGTTTGTTTTATCTTGGGCATATCATCCCAATGCACTCCCTCTTGCCGTTCCTTCATCAACTCTAATAATGGCTGCTAAGCGAGGCATGGATGTAACTATATTACGCCCTAAAGGATTTGAATTACCTAAAACTATAATGGAAAAAGCTGCTGCTGAAGCCAAAAAATCTGGAGGAAGTATTCTAGAATCTAGTAATAAAAATGAAGCTATGGAAGATGCTGATGTAATCTATGCTAAGTCTTGGTCATCAACTTTAAATTATGGAGATAAGAATAAAGATAAATTGTTAAGGGAAAATTTTATTGATTGGTGTGTTGATGAAAGTTGGTTTAAAACTGCTAAAAATGAATGTAAATTTATGCACTGTTTACCAGTTAGAAGAGGTGTGGTTGTTTCTGATGAAGTTTTAGATAGTCCTCGAAGTATCGTAATACAGGAAGCGCATAATCGTATGTATGCTCAGATGGCAGTTTTATATAGGATGATAAAAGGATAAAAAATGATTGAATTAAAAAAAAGTGAGCGGGCAATAGTAGTCTCTGCATTGAAGAGGGCTGCTCCATATATTCGTATGTTTAAAGGAAAAATATTTGTCTTAAAAATTGGAGGAGAGGCAATAATATCTTCTGAAAAAACAAAATCAATCGTTGAGCAGATAGGAATTTTACATGATCTTGGTATTAAAGTTATTTTGGTCCATGGAGGAGGCCCACAATCTACAGAATTAGCTAAATCACTTGGTATAGATAGTAAATTTATTGAAGGACGGCGTGTCACAGATGAGAAAACGCTTGAAATTTCAGCAATGGTTCTAAACGGACAAATTAATACTAAATTATTAGCATGCTTTAGGGATCTCTCTATTCCTGCTGTTGGAATAAGCGGAGTAGATGCTGGACTTATCACAGCTAGTAAAAGACCTGTTGTAAAAAATAATAAAAATGGAGAAGTAAAAGACTATGGCTTTGTTGGTGATATTGAAAGTGTCGATGCTAATATTCTATACAAACAATTAGAAAATGGCTTAGTTCCTGTTGTGAGTCCTTTGTCTGCTGATGAAAAAGGAACATTATTAAATATAAATGCTGATACTGTTGCTGCATCAATAGCTGCCTCGGTAAAAGCAGAAAAGTTAATACTAGCTATGGCGGCGCCTGGAATTCTTGAAAATAAGAATAATGCTGATTCTATGATTTCATATGTAGATATTAATGGCCTAAATAAACTAAAAAAAGAAGGTAAACTTGAAGATGGGATGCTCCCAAAGGCTAATGCAATTGAATTAGCGCTTACGAGCAATGTGCCTCGTGTTCATGTTATTTCTTATAACCTAGCTGATAGTTTATTATTAGAAATATTTACAAATGATGGCACGGGCACTCTAGTAGTGAATGATATTAATATTTTAAGTACAGCTGAAAAAGAGTAGGAAATTATAATGAAACGTTTATGGGATAAAGACCAGCCAATCGATGAGTTAATTCTTAAATATACCGCAGGAAATGATTTTCATCTTGATGAGCGCCTAATAAAATATGATATTAAGTCATCTATTGCTCATATCAATATGCTGAAGGAAATGAACTTAGTAAAAAAAGATGACTGTAAGAAGATTTCTGAAGCATTGAAAATAATTGGTAAGGAGCATGAAAAAGGGGAATGGAAGATTGAGCTTAATCAAGAAGATGGACATACGGCCTTAGAAAATCATCTCGTAGAAAAACTTGGTTCACTAGGAGGATATATTCACCTTGGTCGATCTAGAAATGACCAGGTACTAGCTGCCTTAAGGCTCTATCTTAAAGATATAAGCTCTATAATTAATGAGGAGCTCATTAATCTAGTTAGTAAAATCAATATACTAATTGATGAACAAGGTGAAATAGAAATTCCTGGATATACTCATACACAAAGGGGTATGCCTAGCTCAGTAAAGTTATGGGCTGAAGGATATATTGCAGAATTCTTAGATAACGCAAAATCGATTAATAATGTTATTAGCCGAGCTGATAAAAATCCATTAGGTTCTGCTGCTGGATATGGCACACCTGGACTTAATATTGATCGTGATCTTACAACAAAAAAACTTGGTTTTAAATCAACGCATGAACCTGTAACAGCAGTGCAATTGAGTCGAGGAAAAGCCGAGGCTGAAATGATTTTTGAACTTACAATGATATTAGGTGACCTAGCTAAGTTAGCATCTGATATTATTCTCTTTTATAGCTACGAATTTTCCTTCCTAGAAATAAAGAAGAGTATAACTACTGGCTCTTCAATAATGCCACAAAAAAATAATCCTGATGTCTTTGAGCTTGTTAGAAGTGCAGAATCTATAGGTATAGGTGCATTAATGGAAGTTTTATCAATATCTTCAAAACTTATATCTGGATATCATCGAGATCTACAAAGAATAAAAATGCCATTATTTAGGTCCATAGATATTACATTAGATTCTATTAAAATTATGTCTCATTCTATTACTAATATTTCTTTTAAAAAGGAAAAAATAAAGTTAAGTGATGATATGTATACAACTGAGCAGGCTAATAAGCTATCTTTAGAAAAAGAGATACCATTTAGAGATGCTTATAATATTATTGCAAAAAAAATAAATGAAGAATAATTTTTTTATTACTATTTTAATACTTTTCTCCGGATGTGGACAAAAAGGAGATCTAATATTAGTTCCTGCATCAAATGAAGTAAGCACTGAAGCCTATTTTATTAGCCATACAATAAAAAATAATTCAGAATAATGTCAGCAGAAAAAATATTTATCGTTGTAGATGGTTCTTCTTATCTATTTAGAGCTTACCATGCCTTACCAAACCTAACCTCTAGTAAAGGAGAACCCACTGGAGCAATATTTGGTGTTTTAAATATGCTGAATAAGCTACTTGATGAATATAATCCACAAAAAATAGCGATTGTATTTGATACGCCAGGGAAAACCTTTAGAGATGAAATATATAATAAATATAAAGCTAATCGACCACCAATGCCTGATGATTTAAGACCTCAGATAGAACCCTTATTCAGAGCAATAAAAGCTCTTGGTCTTCCTCTATTAAAAGTTAAAGGGGTAGAAGCAGATGATGTGATTGGAACACTAGCTTCAATTGCAGAAAAAAATAATATTAAAACTATTATATCTACATCTGATAAAGATATGGCACAACTAGTTAATGAAAATATATCACTAGTAGATACGATGAGTAATAAAACTTATGATACTAAAGGAGTAATTAATAAATTTGGAGTCAGGCCATCACAAATCATAGATTACTTAGCTCTTGTTGGCGATGCTGCAGATAACATACCCGGAGTTCCTAGCGTAGGGCCTAAGACTGCTTCAAAATGGCTAAAGCAATATAATAATTTAGATAGAATTATTGAAAAGTCTGATGAGATTGAAGGTAAAGTTGGTGAAAAGCTTAGAGAATCTCTGGATAAGCTTCCTCTTTACAAAAAACTAACAACAATAGTAAAGGATGTAAAAATAAACATAGAATTTGATGACTTATATAAATCTAGCCCTAATAAAGAGGAATTAAAGAAACTACACAAAAGATTTGAAATTAATAGCTTATTAAGAGGGCTAAAAGAAACAAAAAAAGAAACTATTAGTAATAAAACATCATATCAAATCATTCTTGATAAAAATGATTTGATAAAAGAATTAAAAAAAATAGAGAAATCTAAAATTGTCTCCATTGATACGGAAACAACTAGTTTAGACTATATGTCAGCAGAATTAGTAGGCATATCTATTTCACATACTCCAAATGAGGCTTTGTATATACCATTAAATCATGATTATCCATCAGCGCAAGAGCAACTAGACATAAATTATGTTCTCAAAAAATTAAAGCCATGGCTAGAAAGCAACAACAAGAAAGTTGGTCAAAATATTAAATACGATATGCATATTTTTGAAAATTATAATATAAAAATGGGTGGTATCTTTTTTGACTCAATGATGGAATCTTTTGTTCTGAATTCAACAGCTAGTCGTCATGATATGCATTCTTTAGCAAAAAAATACCTAGACTATGAAACTATTCAATACGAAGAAATTACTGGTAAAGGAGCTAAGCAAATTGGATTTAATGCAGTTCACATTGAAGAAGCTACAAAATATGCAGCAGAAGATGCTGATATAGCCTTAAAATTACATTTAGAATTATGGAAAAAACTAGAAGCTACGCCTAAGCTAAAAGAAATATATACAAAAATTGAAAGACCTATAATTAAAATTCTTCAAGAAATTGAACATAATGGTGTTCTAATTGACTCTAATATTTTAAATGCTCAAAGTACCTTACTAGCTAGAACTATAAAAAATATAGAAAAAGCGATATATAAAATATCAGGTGGCTCATTTAATATTTCCTCTCCCAAGCAACTACAAGAAATACTTTATGAAAAATTAGAACTTCCTATTCTAGGAAAAACTCCTAAAGGACAGCCATCTACTGCTGAAAATGTTTTACAAGATCTAGCTCAAAATTATGAACTTCCGAGAATAATTTTAGATTATAGGGCTTTAGTAAAACTAAAAACAACATATACAGATAAGCTACCTATGCAAGTAAATAAAATAACAAATCGTATTCATACTTCTTACCATCAAGCAGTAGCAGCTACGGGAAGACTGTCATCATCAAGCCCTAATTTACAAAATATCCCTATAAGAAAGCCTGAGGGAAGAAAAATTAGGCAAGCTTTTATTGCTCCTGAAGAATATCTTCTACTAGCAGCTGATTATTCTCAAATTGAATTGAGGATTATGGCTCATCTATCAGAAGATGAAGGTCTGATTTCGGCATTCAAGAATGATGATGACATTCATAAAATAACAGCTTCTGAAGTCTATAATATAGATCTGAAAGATATAACTAAAGAACAAAGAAGATCAGCTAAAGCAATAAACTTTGGTTTAATATATGGTATGTCAGCATTTGGTCTTGCTCGGCAATTAGGTATAAATAGATCTGAAGCACAAAAATATGTAGATTTATATTTTGAAAAGTATCCAAAAGTAAAAGAATATATGGACGAAACGAAAAATTTTGCCAGAGAAAATGGATTCGTTTCTACTATTCATGGAAGAAGATTATATTTACCAGAAATAAATTCAAAAAATCATCAAAGAAAAATGTATGCAGAAAGGAGTGCTATAAATGCTCCAATGCAAGGATCAGCTGCTGATATAATAAAACTAGCCATGATAAGTGTTGATGAATGGCTAAAAAAATCACTCTCAGATGCAAAAATAATTATGCAAGTTCATGATGAGCTAGTGCTAGAAACTAATAAAAAACAGATAAATGAAATAGCTGAACAAGTAAAAACGCTGATGGAAGGTGCCGCCAAAATTTCTGTTCCATTAAAAGTAGACTATGGTATTGGAAATAACTGGGATGAAGCGCATTGATTATAAATTTATAGAAAACCAATTAGATAATTGTGTTTGTGCTTCTAAGACACCCTCGCCCGAAATAGATGAAAAGAGTAATGATGAAGATAAAACAGGCAAAGAAATATCAACGGTACTTTTAAGTTGCCTGTATAAATTTTTTGAAATCTTGTCTGCTTTAGTAAGAAGAACAATTGTTGGCATACTTGAGGATTCTGTCCAAGATAACATCATTTTATCAAGATCGTTCAGCCCCCTTCTAGAATCAACTGTTATAAAAAGGCCAGCTAAAGATGTTCTAGAATGAAGATACGATTCGACCATTCTTTCCCAGTCACTCTTTATTTCATTGGAAACTTTAGCGTATCCATATCCAGGTAAATCAACAATTCTATGATCGATATCTCTAACAGAGAAGAAATTAACTAGCTGAGTTCTTCCAGGCATTTTGCTAGTTTTAGCTAACTTTCTCCTATTTAATATTGCATTTATTGCACTCGACTTTCCAGAATTTGATCTGCCAACAAAAGCAATTTCTATTCCACTATCATTAGGAAATTGCTTAATATTTTTAGCACTTAACATAAAATCAGAATTTTGAGAAAATGGCATAATTAAATATAATTTATTTGATATTGATCATGTTTGTATTAGTGTACAATCTATCATTATAACTACCAAATAATAAGGGAATCATAAGACGAAAATGAAAAAGTGGCTTCTAACAAATAGACTGCTATTTTTTTGGCTCCTTACCCTCTGTAGCCAAGGATCTTTATTGCTTTATAGCAACTTGGGATTTTCTCAAGGATCTATAGAAGATGGTAGAATAAAAGCTACAGTTTGTATTGCCTGCCATGGAATTGATGGTAACAGTATAAATCCTGAATGGCCAAGCCTTGCTGGTCAGCACGCACAATATATTCAAAAACAACTACAATCTTTTCAAAATGGACAAAGGGAAAATATCCTAATGAATCCTTTTGTTATGCCTTTAACAGCGCAAGATATACAGGATTTAGCATCCTATTTTTCATCCTTATCAAGCATCCAACGAGGCGCTGATCCAAATCTAGTAGAACTAGGACAAAAAATTTATCGAGGAGGCATTATGGAAAAGAATGTGCCTGCTTGTATTGCATGTCATGGTCCATCAGGCAAAGGTAATCCTTTTGCTCTTTATCCAATAGTAAAAGGCCAGCACTCAACATATACAATCAATACTTTAAATGCATATGCTTTGGGCTCTAGATCTTCAGACTCTAATGAAGTTATGAGATCAATAGCAAATTCACTAACTCAGGAAGAAATGGAAGCAGTTGCAAGCTACATACAAGGTTTAAAATAGAGGAGTCTAGAAATGCATCATTTAAAAAATAAACTAGTTTTTTTTATTTCATTAATTTGTTTCTTTATCAGTATTGCTGAATCACAAAACAACAATCAATTCGAAGAAGGTATACACTATACAATATTATCACCAACACAACCTACGAGCTCTAGTCCAAACCAAATAGAGGTAGCAGAAGTTTTTTGGTATGGATGCGTGCACTGCTATACCCTTGATCCCTATTTAGAAAATTGGAAGGAAAATATACTTGAAGATGTCAGCTTTGTTAGAATTCCAGCTGTCTGGAATAGCACACTTCAAACTCATGCAAGAGCATTTTATGCAGCTGAAGCTCTCGGTGTAGCTGACCAAGTTCATGCTTCTATATTCAGAGAAATTCATGTAAATAGAAACTTCTTGGACTCAAACGATTTATTAGCTAATTTTTTTTCAGGCCAGGGAATAGATGAGCAAAATTTTATAAACGCAATAGAATCATTTTCAGTTCATACTAAATTACAACGTGCCGAAGAACTTTCTCGAAGATATAGAATAGCCAGCGTACCTACAATTATAATTAATGGAAAATATATAACTGATGCAAGTAAGGCAGGAGGCTATGACACACTAATCGAAGTTATAAATTATTTAGTTTCTGTTGAAAGAAGCCAATAAATAATAATTATTTTTCTTCTATATCAAGAAATCTTAGCAAAAATAAACCAATCTCATATAACAAATAAACTGGAACAGCCAGTAAAGTTTGAGAAATGGCATCTGGTGGCGTTAATAGCATACCCATAATAAAAGCCCCCAAAAATACATATGGTCGCCATGAAGCTAATTTTTCTCTTGAAGCTAGGCCACTCCAAACTAAAATAACTGTTGCTATTGGTACCTCAAAAGCTAATCCAAATGCAAAGAAAATAGTTATGATAAAGTCTAAATAAGCACTAATATCTGTCATCATAGTTACTCCTTCCGGAGCAACCGCTGCAAAAAAAGAAAACATTAGTGGAAATACTACGAAATACGAAAATGCTACTCCTATATAAAAGAGAGCTATGCTTGAAATCAATAGAGGAAAAGCAAATCGTTGTTCTTTCCTATACAGGCCCGGCACAACAAACTGCCATAGCTGATACAAAATAATTGGCATGGCAAGAAAGATAGCGACAAAAAGACTCATCTTAAAAGGGGTTAAAAAAGGTGACGCAACCTGAGTCGCTATCATAGTTGCATTATTAGGCAATTGATTCATTAATGGAGTGGCAACTAGAGTAAAAATATTTTCAGCGAATGGAATTAAACAAACAAAAATAATTAAAATTGAGAGTATTGATCTTAGTAATCTAGATCTTAATTCTACAAGATGAGATATTAAAGATCCTTCTTCTAATTTTTCTTTATCTAATGTGCTCAACGGTAATCGACCTTATACCTAAAAAATTAATTAAATATCATAAAAATAATTTATGATTTTTTTTTATCACTTACAGGTTTAATATCATCTGCTACTTTATCTGCATTAAGAGGAGTAACTAAATTAGGTTTAGATTTATCTATATTTTGATTTATTGGTTTAGATAAATCTGCACTAATAATTTCCTCTTCAAGCTGTCTGCGAAGAAAATTTGCTGTTCTTCTAGCTTTACCAATCCATCTACCAATTTTAGAAACTAAGCCTGGAAGCCTCTCTGGACCCAAAATTAAAAGTCCCATACCTAAAATTAAAGCCAACTCCCAGAAACCAATATCAAACATTAAGCTCTACTTCCTTTTTGTCTTTTCCTTCTGATCTGCAAAATCAGCATCTTGAGAGCTCTCACCCAACTTTTCAATCTCAACTTCTTTCTCTTCGCTATCCATGGCTTTTCTAAAACTTTTCATTGCACCGCCTAAGTCTCCACCCAAAGTTTTTAATCTCTTAGTGCCAAATATAAGTACTACGATAAGCAAAATAATTAGTAACTGCCACATACTTATTCCACCAACTCCCATAATTTAAATCTCCAATATATTCATAACATTTGTTGCTCTAATAATACTCTTAAAATCCTCCATTGTTTAATTTTAATAACAGAAACTAAACCTTGACCCAAAAAGTTGCTGGCCCTTCATTAGATAAATTAACTTTCATCTCTTTTCCAAATTCACCTGAAGCAACCCTTATAGGGCTTTTCGTAGCTTCTAGAATAATTTTATTAAAAATATCTTTGCTAAAAGATGTATTAGGCGATTGAGAAAAGCTAGGCCTATTTCCAGAATTATTATCTGCTAAAAGGGTAAATTGCGGAACTAGTAAAACCTCTCCTTGAATTTGAAGAATATTAAGATTCATTCTCCCTGAATTATCATTAAATATCCTAAAATTCAATAGCTTATTTACAAATCTATTAATCTTAAAGTTATTATCTCCCACTTCAATTCCTATCAATGCAAGTATGCCATTATTAATTTTAGCTATTTGCTTCTCATTAATAATGACTTCAGCCTCACTTACCCTTTGTATTAAACTAATCATAAAAAAACCATTTAAT
>JAYZFC010000010.1:0-119984 GCA_036337035.1 Pseudomonadota bacterium
ACTATAGATTTTATTTTTATAAATTTATTTTTTTATTTTGGATAAGAGATAATAAAGTTTTCTTTATTTGGCATTATTATCATAGGCAGGGTTTCAGCATTTATAATCATTTCTTCTGGTATTATATTATTTATGTATAGCATATATGCTGTTAGTGAATACGCTTCCTCATTAGTTAGACTTTTAGGTGAGAGATATGGCATAGCTCTCCTAATGTAATCAAATATAGTTGTTGCATAAGGCCAATAGCTACCAATTGTCTTAACTGCTTTATCAGTAACTAAAGATCCATGACCTCCTGCTAACTTATCATTTAATAAACCTTCTCCTTGAACTCCATGACAAGCAATACATTGTTGGTTATAGATTTCTTTCCCTATTATTGCATCTCCATAGCCTGCTGGAAGTTCATAGCCATCTGAGCCAATGCTTATATCCCATTTTTTTATCAAGCTTAGATCAGCTAATTTTCCAAGATTTGGATTTTCTTGAGCAATAATCTTAAATGCAAAGCAGTAAAGAAAAATAAAATAGAATAAGAAGATTCTTTTATACATATATATTTTCAACTAAACCATCTGAAGAGATATACCAAGCTTGAATAGAGTTATTATGATAGGACACCTGAGAGCCTTTTTCAGAAATTAATTTTTCTCTTGTAGGCTGAATATTTCCAGCCTCATCAGTTGCTCTACTCATAATAATTACTGGAGCACCACTCCTTTTCCAAGGTATTCTAAATCTAGTTAATGATTTAGAAAGGACGGGTTCTGATAATTCAGCTTCTGCCCAAGAATTTCCGCCATCAGCAGAGACTTCAACAGATTTAATTTTTCCATTTGCTGACCATGCTATACCTGAAATCTCATAGTATCCTATTTGATCTAAGCCAAGCCCCGGAGAAGGCGATGTGATAACAGATTTTACGCCCATAGGAAAAGTAAACATTAGTGATTTTCCATTTGGTAATAGATCAGTATATTTTGAAGTTTCTTCTCTAGTCATCATTGGTTTTTCGGTAATTTTTAATTGCCTTAGCCACTTAACTGAAATATTTCCCTCATATCCTGGCAGAAAAAGCCTTATTGGATATCCATTTGAAGGATAGAGTTTTTCACCATTTTGATAAAGTGCTAGTATTGCATCATCCATTGCTTTTTCAATAGGAACACTTCTTGTTAACGAAGCTGCATCTGCTCCTTCAGCTAATACCCAACTAGCATTTTTTTTAAGCCCTGCCTCATCGAGAAGTATATTTAATGGAATACCAGTCCATTCACTACATCCAATCATTCCATGTATGTCTCCACAAGTGCCTTTTGGAGGTAGCTCGCTTAAATTTGGCCTACTATTTCCTGAGCACTCCAAAAATTGAATATTTGATACCATTGGATACCTATGAAGTTGATTCATATCAAAAATTAGAGGCCTATCAACAAGACCATGAATTAATAACTTATGCTCATCAGGATGAATTGAAGGAATACCACTATGATGCCTCTCAAAATGTAAACTATTTGGTGTAATAGTTCCCTGTAAGTACTGAATAGGAGTTCTAGAAGAGCCGCTTCCATCAGTACCTAGAACCGGAGCAGGTTTTCTTAAAATATGAGATTCAAAAGATGATCTACTGCTGTATCCTGATAAACCAATTCCTGGCTTGGTCATCCAATCCGGCCACTCGATATCATCAGAAGAGACTGGCTTTGCTTTCATCAAGCTCAAGGTGCTAGCACCTAAAGCTACGGCACTGCTTTTCAAGAAAAATCTTCTATCTATTAAACCGTTGTTAGCTGAAAATAATATATTCTTTTTCATTTATAAATTTAGCAAATTATATTATTAATTGTTAAAATATATATGATAGATGATAAGGCATCAGCATGAAACTTCAAAACTTTTCTCAATTATTTTTTTATAGATTTATTAAGTTCTATTTTAATCCATTTCTATTAATAGCTTTTTCTAGTAATTTTAATTCTGCTTTGAGCTTAGAAATAGGAGATATAGAGATACCTTTTATAGATAAACCTCCTGTGATTGAAGATTTCTTGGATATGTCACCATCACAAGATATTAAAAATAAGATGCAGTTTGTTACAAACTTTAAGCAACGGTTTCCTAATGATTTACAACCAGCTACCGAAGTTACCGAGGTTTATTTTGCTTACGATAAAGAAAATTTATATTTTATTTTTCTTTGTTTTGATAATAACCCAGAGTTAATTAGGGCAAATATGTCACCCAGAGAAACTATTTGGGATGATGATAGAATAGGTTTTGATCTAGATACTTTTAATTCACAGAGATCTTCATATGTTTTTAGATCTTCACCACTTGGTATTCAGTGGGATGGGCGATACAACGAGCTAACTAAGCCACAAGGGTTTGATTCTTCTTATCAAGCACTATGGTTTTCAGAGGGTAAAGTAACAGATAAAGGCTATGTTGTTCAAATGACAGTACCTTTAAAGACTTTGCGTTTTCCTGAGCAGTCTGAGCAATTGTGGCGAATACAATTCTTTAGATCTATACCTAGGAAGAGTGAGTTAGCTGCTTGGCCAGAATCATCAAGAAATATAAAGACTAGAATTAGTCAAGCTGCTCTTCTTTCAGGAGTTAAAGATGTTTCCCCTGGTCGTAATATTCAGTTAGTCCCTTTTTCTTTTTCTAGAAATTATGACATTTTAGATAAAGCAAATGATAATGGCCCTATTTTTGTAAAAGATAATGAAAGCGAAGTTGGATTAGATGCAAAATTTATTTTAAGAGATAGTTTTGTTCTGGATGCTACCATTAATCCCGATTTTAGTCAGGTAGAGTCAGATGAGCCTCAGGTAACTGTCAATGAGAGATTCGAGGTTAGATTTCCAGAAAGAAGACCATTTTTTATAGAAAATGCTGATTACTTTAATCTTGAGGCTACGCTATTGTTTACCAGAAGAATTAAAGACCCAGCTAATGGACTTAGGTTAACAGGCCAGGAAAATGGGTGGGGCATAGGAGCTATGGTAGTTGATGATGAGGCTCCCGGATACAGTGTAAATAAAAATAGTAATTTATATGGTAAGTCAGCTGAAGTTCAAGTTTTAAGAATTTTTAGAGATTTTTCTGAAGATTACCGATTTGGTTTTTTTATGAGTGATAGGTCTTTTGGTAAAAGACAGAATAAAGTTTTCAGTTATGACGGAAGAATTAATCTAAACGATAGCTGGTCTTCTGATATTCAGTTTGTGAATAGCAACCTTCAGAATGAGGATTCCAATAAAGATGGAGCTATGTACAATATTAGGTTAGATCGTCAAAGTAATCGAGTTAATGTCCACTCTCATTATTTAAATGTTAGTGAAGATTTTGTAGCTGATTTAAGTTATTTAGCTAGAAATTATCAACCCGATACTAAATCTTGGCATAACAGAGTTTCTTATAGTTTTCTTCCAGAAGAAGGCACTCTTAATGAATGGGGTCCAACTATTTTTGTGAATAAGATATTAGATCAGAATAGTCTTAACTTATTTGAACAGTCTATAAGTTCATTAACTTGGAAGTGGGATGGTCAGACACAGCTTAAGTTAGATTATTACAACACTAAAGAAAATTTAAGGCCAGAAGATCATGATTCTTTATCAAACCTAAGAAATTATAAATATAATAAAATTAAGGCTTCGTTTAGTGCTAAATTTATTTCAGAATTCTTTTTTGATATTAATTTAGCAATTGGTGAAGCTATTAATCTCTTGCCCGCCAGTGGAAAAGAGCCAGAGATTGGTAATACTAATGAACTTGGATTAGGCTTTACTTGGAAACCAGTTAGTCAATTCAATATTGAGACTAGCCTTCTAAGATCTTCCTTAAAAGACCCTATATCTGATTCAAGGATTTTTAAGAATGAGATTTTGAGAACTAAATTTAATTATCAGTTTACAAAAGAATGGTCATTAAGGTTTATTTCCCAGAAAGATATTACTTTGCCAAGTAACATGACTTCTCTAAAGAAAAATAAGGGCATTAATTATGACCTATTAGTACGATATGTAATTAATCCTTGGTCTTCCTTCTACATGGGCTATAACCATAATTCAAGTAATTTTCAATTAGTAGATACTGAGGATGGAACAGAATTAATTAGAGTTTCAGATATGAATAAAGATGGAGAACAGTTTTTTATTAAATTTTCATATTTATTTCAGCCGTAGGTTAGATGCCCCTGCTATTTTTCTAGATACTTTAACTTATTTTTTTTATTACTCCATTTATCTGCATCATCTGGTGGATCTTTAGCTTCAGTAATAGTGGGCCATTTTTTAGAAAGCTCCGCATTGATTTCAAGAAATTGTTTTTCATTTTCTGGAAGCTCTTCTTCATCATAAATCGCTTCTTCAGGACATTCAGGCTCGCAAAGGGTACAATCAATGCACTCTTCTGGATTTATGACAAGCATATTAGGCCCTTCATGAAAACAATCAACAGGACATACTTCCACACAATCTGTGTATTTACACTTAATACAGCTTTCTGAAACTACAAATGTCATAAATATATTTAGTACTTTGTTACCTTATCATGCATTTTATAATTATAATGAAAATATGAAAAATATGAAAAAATCAGATTTTAATGAAAAGTCTATTACAGTTCGTTTTGCAGGAGATTCAGGAGATGGCATCCAGCTTATGGGCGCACAATTTGCAAAATCTGCGGCTATAGAAGGCAATGATTTTGCTACCTTTTCAGATTTTCCAGCAGAAATTAGGGCACCTGCAGGTTCAGAATTTGGAGTTTCAGCATATCAAATAAATCTAGGCTCAGAAAAAATAATGACTTCCGGAGATAATCCTAGCGTTTTAGTGGCTTTTAATCCAGCAGCCTTGAAGGTAAATCTGCCATTAGTAGATCGTAGAGCAATATTAATTTTAAATACCAGCGCTTTTACAGAGCGTAATCTTAAAAAAGCGGGTTACAAGCAAGATCCAAGGAATACAAGTGATTTGTCTTCTTATCAGTTAGTTGAGCTAGATATTGATAAATTGACTAATGAAGCGGTTTCTAGTTTTGGCTTGAGTAGAAGCAAGGCCTCAAGATGTAAAAATTTTTTAGCGTTAGGAATTATTCAGTGGATATTTAACCATAAAACAGATCAATTAGTTTCCTGGATTGATAATATTTTCCAAGAGAAAGACATATGCGAAGCTAATAAAGCAGCTTTATTGGCTGGGCATACATTTGGAGAAGTAAATGAGGTTAGTCACGCGCTACCTAATTATAATTTTCCTCCTGCAAGTTTTTCATCTGGGGAATACAGAAATATCAAAGGGAGTGATGCATTGGCCTTTGGTTTAGCTGCAGCAGCAGAATTAGCAGATCTTCCCATGCTTTTCTGCTCCTATCCTATTACTCCGGCATCATCTTTACTTCATCAGCTATCAAAAATGGAGGAGCTTGGTCTAGGAATATTTCAAGCTGAGGATGAAATTGCATCAATATGTGCAGCTATTGGTGCCTCATATGGTGGAGCTATTGGAGTAACTTCAAGCTCAGGGCCAGGTATTGCTTTGAAAACTGAGTCTATTGGCTTAGCAATAAATGCAGAGTTGCCACTGGTGATTATTAATTCTCAAAGAGGTGGGCCTTCCACGGGATTGCCAACTAAGACAGAGCAGTCAGATTTGTACCAGGCAGTTTATGGAAGAAATGCAGATTCTCCTATTCCTGTTATATCTACCTCTTCAGCTAGCGATAGTTTTGATATTGCTATCGAAGCTGTAAAGATAGCAATTCAGCATATGACTCCAGTTGTTTTACTTACAGATGGTTTTATAAATAATTCTTCGCAACCATGGCTATTACCTGATATAAAAAAATATAAAAAAATAAATATCAACCGGCCAAAGAAAGGTTTAAAAAATGTTTTTCACAGAAAAAAGACAACTCTTGCTAGATACTGGATCCCCCCTGGATTTAAAAACGGCATTCATAGAATTGGTGGTATAGAGAAAGATATAAAGACTGGAAATATATCTTATGATCCTGAGAACCACCAAAAAATGACTAATTTGAGGATAGAAAAAGTGAAAAATATAGTTAATTTTATTCCTCAGCAAGAGATTTCATATGGAAGAAAGAAAGGTAGTTTAGCAGTTGTAGGTTGGGGCTCTACATTTGGTGCAATAAACCAAAGTGTTCAATCTATTGATGGTGATAAGGTTAGCCATATACATATCAATTATTTAAATCCTTTTCCAAATAATTTAAAAAATTTGCTACAAAATTTCGAAAAGATTTTAGTGCCAGAAATGAATATGGGACAGCTCTCCTCATTGATAAGGGATAAATTAAATTTAAGTCCTATTCCTTTTTGTAAGGTATCCGGACAGCCATTTTTGGTATCTGAATTAACTGAAGAAATAAATCGCCAACTAAATAAATAGGTATTTGTAATTTGAAAGATAAAAAGACTGATGTAAAGAAAAGCTTCTCCTCGAATCAAGAGGTTAGATGGTGCCCAGGCTGTGGTGATTATGCAATTTTAAAAACCATGACTCAAACATTATCTAAACTCAATGTTGATCCTGAAAAAACAGTTTTTATTTCAGGAATAGGTTGTGCTGCACGTATGCCATATTATATTGACACTTATGGATTCCATACAATTCATGGAAGGGCACCATCAATTGCTACTGGTTTGAAGCTATCTAATCCAGATTTAGATATTTGGGTTATTACTGGTGATGGAGATGCTTTGTCTATAGGTAGCAATCATCTTCTACATACTTTAAGGAGAAATATCAATCTTAATATTATATTATTTAATAATGAAATTTATGGTTTAACGAAAGGGCAGTTTTCTCCAACTTCACGAGTGGGTACTAAATCTCCGTCATCTCCTAGAGGCTCTTTAGGTAAATCGATTAATGCTGGATTATTCACTCTAGGAGCTGGTGGTACTTTTATTGCTCGAGCAATAGATACTGACAAAAAGAATTTAAGTTCTGTGATTGAGTCATCATACCATCATAGAGGCTCTGCTTTAGTTGAGATATTTCAGAACTGTATAGTTTATAACGATAGAGTTTTTTCTGAATTTACAGATAAAGAGAATGTAACTGATTTCCAGATTCATGTGGAACATGGAAGACCTCTTCTTTTTGGCAATAATAATTCAAAGGGGCTAAAACTTAATAAGGATTTTAAATTGGAGATTGTAGATTCAAATAAGCATAAGGATGAAGTTCTTATTCATGATGAGGCTAATCCAGTACTTTCTCAGTTGCTTTTAGCTATGCAGCCACCAGATTTTCCAATAGCGCTAGGTATAATTAGAAAAGTAGATCAAGATACTTATGATGATCAGTTCTATGCGTCTCACCCCTCAAATATGAATAGAAGGAAAAGTATAAATGATATTATTAAGTCTGGGGATATTTGGAAAATTTCTTAAATTAATAAGGATCTTATATATTTACCTATAGCCAAAGATGAAGTTAGCCCTGGAGATTCAATACCAAATAAATTTATTAATCCAGGTATTTGATGAACTCTTTGACACTGAATAATAAAATCATTTTCTTTTGTATTTTCTCTATTTATTTTTGGTCTAACACCACAATATGCAGGAAAAATATTTTGTTTAACTACTTTCGGCCAGTAATTATTAATCGATTTATAGAAAAAATCTATCTTATCCTTATTTATTTTATAGTCTATTTTTTTTACTAGTTCAGTATCTGGGCCAAATTTAATTTTGTTGTAACGATCTATAGTTATGTGTATACCAAGCCCTGATTTTTCTGGTAGAGGATAAATTAATTTTTTGAAAGGATTTTTTCCAGAATAGCCAAAATATGTTCCTTTAACATAAAATATCTTAGGTATATTTTTCTTTGGAAAATCTTTAATTTTATTAATAACACTAGTTGCTTCTAGACCAGCTGCATTGATCAGTTTTTTAGTTTTTAGATTGATAATTTTTCCACAACTATTAATCAATAGATCTATATAATTATTTTTTATAGCACCACCTATTACTTCCGAATTAAATGAAAAAGATCCATTAGAATCATCAATATCTGACTTCAGTGATTTCATAAAATGGTAACTATCAAAATAGCCAGATGAAGGAGATAGAACTGCACTTGAGCAAACAATTTCAGGTTCCATGCGTTTAACTTCCTTACTATTTAATCTTATTAGATCCATAAGATTATTTTTTTTTGCCTGATCTTCTATTTCATCTAAAAAAATATCTTTTGATTTTTCTGGAGATAATATTAGTTTTCCACACCTATTAAAATAGATATTTCTTTCTTTACAGTAATTGTATAAAAGCTCCTTCCCTTGAAGGCATAGTTTAGTTTTTAGGCTATTTTCAGGGTAGTAGATTCCAGCATGAATGACTTCAGAATTTCTAGAAGAAGTTTCTTTACCAATATTATTATTCTTTTCAATGACTAATATTTTATTATTTATTTCTGAGAGATATTTGGCTATTGATAGCCCAACCACTCCAGCACCTATTACTACTATATCTAGGGTATTACTCATTATTGCATTTTTCTTTATATGGTATTATAAATTATATAATAATTGATTTTTATTGATTTATCATGGCGAAATCTATTTCTAAACCATTTGCCTATATTATTCTTATTATAAATATGGCTTTATGGGGAGGTGCTTTAGTTGTATCACGAGGAGTTTATGAGGATATACCTCCCTTAGCTCTTACATTTTTTAGATGGTGTAGCGCCCTTATTATATTATTTCCTTTTGTTACTAATAATCTTCTAAGAATTAAATCTTATTTTAATTATTGGCGAAGTATTGCTTTAGTGTCTACTTTAATTATTTTTGGAAATACTATGTCAGTCATAGCTGTAAATTATACTACGGCAATAAATGCTAGCTTAATCAATGGCAGCCAACCAATATTTGTAGCTTTAATCGCCTTCTTTTTTATAAAGGATGCTTTATCAGTAAAAAAAATATTAGGAATACTATCGGCTTTATTTGGGGTGGTAGTAATGATTTCACATGGGGATAAGTCTTTTTTAAGTTTATCTAATCTTAATCCAGGTGATTTAATTATGTTGTTAGCAGTATTGGCTTGGGCGGCTTATAGTGTGGCCTTACAAAAGAGTAACTCATTACCTAGTAATGCAACGCTACTTTTTTTTATTTCCTTGCTTGGATGTTTACTTACTTTACCTTTTTATTTGATTGAATATTTTATTTATGGAGGTTTTTCTATATCTAATAAAACTATAGGCTCTATTTTATATTTAGGTGTTATAGCCACTACTGTTTGTATATTTATTTGGAATATATGTATCAAATCAATTGGTGCTGTTAGCGCTGGACTATTTCTTAACCTGATACCTTTTTTTGGTGTTGTATTTGCTATAGTAATTCTAGATGAAGAACTTCTTCTTTATCACTTAATAGGAAGTTTTTTTATTTTTATAGGTATTTTTCTTGGTACATACAGCACAAAAAAAGTTTGAATTTTATCTTCAAACTTTTTTGTGTAACTGTATATATCAATAAGTGCTAAAAAATAATATGATTTTTTAAGAGCTCGTATACTGTATTTTTTATCTATAAGGATTTAATTTCTAGGCTGTCCATCACCGGCATTAGGAACAATAATTGAAGATTCAGATTCTTTTCTCATATCTTCAAGCTTTTTCATTGCCTCTTCTAGTGCTTTACTAGCATATTCACCAAATTGGTCTACAGATGATTCAAGTGAATTTTCAGGCATCTGAAAATTTATTGGTAAAGCGCCTGCAGGGGTGAGCAATTGAGTTTGGCCAATAAATATTATTTTTCTAGAATCATCTCTAGAACCATCTTTATTTATAGGTATAAGCTTTAAGATGCTACCCATTTTTCTATCAGTGTATGTAGTTTGTTCATAGAGATTATCTTCTTCCATATTAATTTCTGGCAATTCTTTTTCTGTCATTAGGTATCCTTTTGTTTGATTATTTTAAATTAATCCGTAAGCTTAAAAGTTATATAAATAAAATTGAGCTTATAGAATGAATTTTACTCAACGTATACTTATTTCTATGTTTTTAGGCATCTTGTTTGGGATTATACTAAATATCTCATATAGTATCTTCGGTTTTAACATTAATTTTTTAGTCGAACATATTCTATATCCACTAGGATCTATATTTATCTCTTTATTGAAACTCATGGTTATCCCCTTAGTTTTTGTTTCTCTTGTATGTGGAGTTACTTCTTTGCAGAGTCTAGATGCGCTTAGGAGAATATCTCTAAAAACAATTTCTTTGTATTTAGTTACTACATCTTTAGCAATTACGATAGCTTTAGCTCTTGCATATATTATTTCTCCTGGAGATAGTATTAATATTTCTCTAATCAGGGATTATTCATTTGAGTCGCAAGCTACACTATCTTTTAGTAGCGTTCTGATAAATATATTTCCTGATAACCCAATTAGAGCAATGGCAGATGGCGAAATACTGCAGGTTATTATTTTCGCATTATTGTTTGGATTTGCGCTAGCAATATCAGGAGAAAAAGGAAAGAAAGTCTCACATTTTTTTACTGATCTTAATGAAGTGATCATCAGGATGGTTTTTATTATTATTAGTATTGCCCCTATAGGTGTTTTTGCATTAATAGCAAGAACTTTTGCTATTCAGGGTATAGAAGTACTTTTACCATTATTAAGTTATTGCATTTCTGTGATCCTAGCCTTGTTACTTCAACTATCTTTAGTTTATGGGCTATTGTTATATTTGAGTAATATTGGATTTATTAAATTCTTAAAATGTATGAGAGAGGCTATATCGTTTGCCTTTAGTACTGCATCTTCTAGCGCAACTATCCCTGTTACCCTTGATGCTGTTGAAAAAAAACTTCATGTTAAAAAATCTATCGCCTCATTTACTATCCCTCTAGGAGCCACAATTAATATGGATGGAACGGCAATAATGCAGGGCGTCGCAACAGTTTTTATTGCAAATGTTTATGCTATTGATTTAGTGTTTTCTGATTACCTGATGGTAATTATCACTGCCACATTAGCCTCTATAGGAACTGCAGCTGTTCCAAGTGCAGGAATGATAATGTTGGCAATGGTTTTAGAACAGGTTGGACTGCCAGTAGAAGGAATCGCTTTAGTGCTAGGAGTTGATCGCTTGCTAGATATGTTTAGAACCTCTATTAATATTTTGGGTGACTCAGCTATTACATGTTTTATTGCTAAAACTGAAGATAAGTATTAATTTATTATCAATTCGGAAAAAATTTTATGTTTAAAAATAAGAAAATTTTATTAATTGGTGCTGGTAATATGGGACAGTCTCTAATTAGAGGTTGGCTTAAACATGGATATAAAAATATTTTAGCGATAGATCCAAATCTAGAAGTAAAAAAAACTTTAAGTAATTTAGAAATATCGTTTCATGAAGATATAGAGCATTTTCATTTTGATGTTGATGTAATCGTAATAGCAGTAAAGCCACAAGTGTTAGATGAGGTACTTCATCAGATTTCAATGCAAGATTTATCTAAGACAGCTATATTATCTATTGTTGCTGGAAAGAAAATAAAAGTTTATCAAGAGGCCTTGGGAGATGTATCTATTGTTAGATCAATGCCTAATACACCATCAAGTATTGGTAACGGTATGACGGCCTTATGTGCCTCTAGTCAAACTAGTGAGGAACAAGTATTGCTATCTCAGAGCTTATTTGAATCAGTGGGTAAAGTAGCCTGGGTAGATGAATCAATGATGGATATTGTCACAGCTATTTCTGGGAGTGGCCCAGCCTATGTGTTTTATTTTATAGAGTGTTTAATCAGTTCAGCGGTAAAAGCTGGTATGAAAGAGGATCTCGCAAGAGAATTAGCAATTATGACTGTCTATGGCTCTGCTAATTATGCATTAGAATCTGAGAAAAATTTACAAGAGTTAAGAGAAAGAGTGACAAGCCCAGGGGGCACTACGGAGGCCGCATTAGAAGTGCTCACTAATGGCGACTTTAAAGATTGTATTGATTTAGCAATTAACCAAGCAAAAAAACGCAGTGAAGAGCTTAACTAGTGTAGATTTTTTGACTATTTTAGATTTAAGAGTTTATTAACATTGTAAAATCGATTGCTTCAATATCTTTAGTGAGTGATCCAACTGATATATAGTCTATCCCAGTAGAGCTTATTGAGTAGATATTTTTAATTGTTATTCCTCCAGAAGCTTCTAAGTAGATATATTTATTTTTATAAGCATCTCTTAGTTTTACTGCTTTAATAATTTCTTCTTTTGAGAAATTATCAAGGAGAACTCTATCTACTTCTTTTTTTAGTACTATCTTTAGTTGTTCAATATTTTCAACTTCAACAATAATGCAGTGACCACCTCTTTGTTCATTGTTCCATGTAGAAAAACGATTTTCTCCAACTTCACCGTAAGCTTGTTTGCCTGCTGAATCAATTATCTTTTCAATATTGCCCGCAGCATTTATGTGGTTTTCTTTTATTAAGTAGTTATCAAATAAACCAAGACGATGATTAGTACCTCCGCCACAATGGACAGCATATTTTTCAGCCATTCTTAGTCCTGGTATGGTTTTTCTAGAATCAAGGATTTTTACGTTACTATCTTTGCACGCATTAATATAATTTTTTGTTTTTGTTGAGACGCCTGAGAGTAATTGTATAAAATTTAGCGCTGTTCTCTCACCTGTCAGCAGTGATCCTATTGGACCAAACGCTTCGCATATAATGTCTTGATTTGAGAAAGAATCCCCATCATTTTTGTACCATTTGATTTCTATTATTTTATCAATTTGTTTGTATACCTCATCAAACCATTGTGAGCCACAAAGCACGCCTTCTTGCTTGGCTATAACAGTAGAATTCAATTTTTTGTTTTTTTTGTCACCAAGCGCATCAGTAGTTATATCACCAGAGCCAACATCTTCATCAAGTGCTCTTGATACAGTGCTGCTTATTTCAGAAAAATACTGATCTTCTATTTTGAGGCTCAAACAAATCTTCTATATAAAAAATCCACCATGACCATAACCAACCATACTCATTAGCATTGGTATTGATAATAGAGTATTTGTTCTTGAAGCTAGAAACGCAGTTTTTTTAGCTTTTGCTATTTCTTCAGTTGTCGCTTCTATAATACCAAGTATCTTCTTTTGATTAGGCCATATTAAGACCCATACATTGAATAGCATAATCGTTCCTAGCCAAGCCCCAATTCCTATAGTAAAACTAGCGCCACTAAGTAGAAAAGCATCAACAAATATACCCAAGTGTCCTAGATAAGCCGCACCTGAAAGCCAGGTTAAAACTGCTCCCCAGCGAAACCAGAATAATGCTTTAGGAGCGACATATTTAGTAATTCCAGCACCACCAGGACCTTCTTTATCTGACATGGCTTCTGCCAAAGCAGGAACTTGAACAAAATTAAAGTAATATAGCAGGCCTATCCACATTATACCTGCTAAGACATGTATCCAAATAATTAGGCTTGGTACATTAAGGCTAGCCCCCATGGTCATTACCCCAATAATTATTGAAAGCAAGATACCAGCTATTACTGTACCTTTTATTGTATTAAGCGGATTCATATAATTCTCCCTAGAAGATATTGAAATTCTTTATAATATTTAATTATACTAATTACTTTATCAAGATAACAATTAAATTAATGATATTATTTTTATGAAGGGGTCTGATTAAATGGATATAAATGAAAAAATAAAAGAGCAGATTAGTAATTCAAACATCCTATTATATATGAAGGGTACACCAGATTTTCCACAATGTGGTTTCTCAGCGCAATCTGTTGCTGCCTTGAGAGCTGTAGGGGCTAATTTTGAGCATTTTAATATTTTTGAAGATGAAGAAATTAGAGAAGGACTAAAAGTTTTTTCTAATTGGCCTACTTTCCCTCAATTGTATGTTAATGGCGAACTAATTGGTGGATGCGATATTATTATGGAACTTTATGAAAAAAATGAACTTAAAGATCTTTTAGTATCGAATTAAACTTTCTAGAATGAAATAGCTCAACAGTTAATTTTACTCCAAACCCAGTAGCATCTGTAGGTATATGAGCTAAACCCCCTTTATTTTTTCCAGAGCTGAGATCAATATGGACCCAGGGTATATCTTTAGGTACGAAATGAGATAAAAATTTTGCTGCATGTATATGATCTCCGTACTCAGAAATAGCACATTGTTTAATATCAGCAATATCGCTTTTTATAGGCTCTTCTAGATCATCATCCATTGGGAAAGGCCATACCCTTTCACCACTTTTAATTCCTGCTTCTAACATTAAATTATTAGCATTATTCCTATTGCTAAAAACCCCTGAATAACTCTGAGATAGAGCAGCTACACAACTCCCAGTCAGAGTAGCATAATCAATAATCATTTTAGGTTTTTCTTCTGACGCAATTGATAATGTATCAGCTAGCACCATTCTACCTTCTGCGTCTGTATGAATAGTCTGAATAGTCGTTCCATTATAGGCTTTAATTATATCTTGAGATTTATAAGCAGTAGAAGATATTCTATTTTCTGTTATAGCAAGCCAAGCATCAACTGAAAAAGGAACTTTGAGATGAGCCAGAGCAATTATAGCTCCTAACGCTACAGCACTACCTTCCATATCCATATGCATATTTAACATGCTTTGAAATGGTTTTAGGTTTGTTCCTCCAGTATCAAAGATTATACCTTTACCCACTAAAGCTAGATCAGGCTCATTATTCTTATTTGGTCTGTAGCTTAATTTAATGATACCAGCATTTCTATCTTTGTTACCTTGGGATACAGCTAAGAAGGCTCCAGCACCCATCTGATCTAATATTTTTTCATCATAAAATTTATATTTAATATTAAATGGCTTAACAAGTTTTTTTATTTTTGAGCAATATATTTTTGCATCAAGTTTATTTGGAGGTTGAATAGTAAACCATCTAGCAATATTATTTCCCAAAGCTTGAGCCTTTATAGCTGATAGATTGAGCTTCGAAGGCATTTGAAAAAACTTAATTTTAGAAAGGCGCCTATTTTTATTTTTTTTCGATTTATATTGAGGAGCCTTAAAGATCATTGCTTCAGCTGCAGCCACTAAGGCTTCTGCGATAGATTTCGTTTGATCCTCATCAATATCTAAAATTACTATTCCTAAGCTACTAGATTGTTCTTGTATTATATTTTTTAGCGTTTTTCTTGCCCAAGTGAGGATCTCAAAAGTAGTTTTTTGCTCAAATATTGCTAATGTCAGGCCAGTAAAATTTGCATTATTAAGCCTAGATGTTGCTGTTTTACCAGTAAATTTAAGCAATTTCTTTAATTTAATACCCTGAGTAAGCTTACTGAGGACGCTATCATCAGATCTCTTTGGTATAATAATGAGAACATGATGAAAAGCATCGAAAGCCTTAGCGCTTGGTTTTTCTTTTGTTTGATATATTTTTAACTTTGAATCTAATAGGTGTTCCATTTGGATAAAATACCATTATCGAAGAGCAATAGTAAAGATATCGATCCTGAAGAGACTCAGGATTGGTTAGATTCTGTGGATTCTGTAATTAGTATTCATGGGAAAGAGCGTGCTAAATATTTGTTGAGCCGGGTACTTGATCACTCCAAAATTGGAGGGTTTAATGACAATCAATCTTTTAATACCCCCTATCTTAATACTATCTCTTTAGAGGATCAGCTTGCTTATCCTGGAGATAGATCTATAGAGAAAAGAATAGAAAGCTATATTAGATGGAATGCAATGGCTATGGTTATTCGTGCTAATAGAATTAGCTCAGAATATGGCGGTCACATTGCAAGTTATGCATCTTCAGCAACATTATACGAGGTAGGATTTAATCATTTTTGGAGGGCTACAAACAGCCTTAGACAGGGAGATTTAGTTTTTTTTCAGGGGCACTCTTCTCCAGGTATATATGCTAGAGCGTTTTTAGAAGGGAGGTTGTCTGAGAATCAGTTAGATCACTTTAGACAGGAGATTTCAGGAGATGGATTATCATCTTATCCTCATCCTAAGCTAATGCCAGATTTTTGGCAATTTCCAACTGTTTCAATGGGCCTTGGCCCAATGATGGCTATTTACCAAGCTAAATTTATGCGCTATCTCAGCCATAGAGAAATAACACCCATAGATGATAGAAAAATTTGGTGTTTCCTAGGTGATGGAGAAATGGATGAGGCTGAATCTCTTGGGGCTATTACAATGCCTGTTAGGGAGAATTTAGATAATTTAATTTTTGTTATTAATTGTAACTTACAAAGCTTAGATGGTCCGGTAAGGGGTAATGGAAAAATTATTCAGGAGTTAGAATCAGTTTTTAAAGGTGCTGGCTGGAATGTAATTAAATTAATTTGGGGATCTAGATGGGATCCATTATTAGCACAGGATTATAATGGATCATTAAGAGCTACTATGGAAGCTTGTCTTGATGGAGAGTATCAAAACTTTAAATCCAAAGATGGTGCATATACTAGAGAGCATTTTTTTGGTCGAGACCCTTCAATGATAGATATGGTGTCCAAAATGTCAGATGAAGACATATGGCGGCTTAATAGGGGTGGACATGATTCTGTAAAGGTTTACTCATCCTATCATAGAGCCATAAATCATAAAGGAGGGCCAACAGTTATTCTAGCTAAGACTGTAAAAGGATTTGGTATGGGAGATGCAGGCGAAGGCCAGAACATTACTCACCAGAAAAAGAAGTTAGAGGAGGATGATCTAAAAGCTTTTCGAGACCGTTTTAGCTTGCCAATTACTGATAAGATGATAAATAATTTATCATATTTTAAACCAAAAAAAGATAGTGAGGAATTTCAATACCTAATGGATCGTAGATCCAAATTAGGAGGTTTTATTCCTTCAAGAAAGAAAGATTCTAAAGCTTTAAAAGCACCATCCATAGATTTATTTAAGTCTCAGCTAGAGGGAACTTCCGAGAGAGAGGTTTCTACCACAATGTCTTTAGTAAGGATTTTATCTACTTTAGTTCGAGACAAAAATATAGGTGCCCATATCGTACCAATTATTCCCGATGAAGGCAGGACATTTGGTATGGAAGGTATGTTTAGACAAGTTGGGATATATTCTTCTCTTGGTCAGCTATACACTCCTCAGGATGCTGATCAGTTAACATATTATAAGCAAGATAAGAAAGGACAGATTTTACAGGAAGGTATTAATGAGGCGGGGGCATTTTGTTCTTGGTTGGCTGCAGGAACTTCATATTCAAATAATAATGTACCTATGATTCCTTTTTATATTTTTTATTCTATGTTTGGGTTTCAGCGTGTGGGAGATTTTGCATGGGCTGGGGGAGATCTTCAATCTCGTGGTTTTCTTATTGGCGGTACCGCTGGCAGAACAACTTTAGCTGGTGAAGGGTTGCAGCATCAAGATGGACATAGTCAACTCGTAGCAACTACTATTCCAAACTGTAGATCATATGATCCTTGTTTCTCTTATGAACTTGCCGTAATTATTCAAGATGGAATAAAGAGAATGTATGAAAAGAAAGAGAATATTTTTTATTACATTGCATGTATGAATGAAAATTATCCACATCCACCAATGCCTAAGAATATTGAAAGTCAAATAGTTAAGGGTATTTATAAGCTAACTAGCACAGATAAGGATCTGAAGGTTCAAATGCTAGGTTCTGGAACTATTCTTAGGGAAGTTATTGAGGCTGCAAAACTTTTAGAGAGCTATGGGGTTGGGTCTGATGTATGGAGTGTTACCAGTTTTAGTGAACTTAGAAGGGAGGCTCTTGATACCGATCATTGGAATGCTAGGCATTCTATCGCAGAGCAAAAACAGAGCTATCTGACTTCGATTTTTTCAAAAGAGAAAGGGCCTTTTATAGCAGCTACTGATTATATGAAGATAGTTCCAGATCAAGTTAGAAAGTGGATTCCAGGAAGCTATACGGTCCTTGGAACTGATGGTTTTGGAAGGAGTGATGGAAGAAAGGCTTTAAGAGAATTTTTTGAAGTTGACCGATATTCAATATTATTATCAGCTATAAATGCATTGGTTTATGAAAATAAGCTAGACCCTTCTATAATTGATAAAGTAATGAAAGACCACAATATTGACAAAGATAAACCAAATCCATTAAATGCGTAAATTATTGAGATGAATTTATTAGTTCCAGATATAGGTGATTTCAAAGATGTTGATGTTATAGAAATATTAGTCAATGTTGGAGATAAAATAGAAGTAGATGATCCTTTAATTGTCCTTGAGACTGATAAGGCAACTATGGATATTCCTTCAACTCATTCAGGTGTTATTGAAAAGATACTAGTTGATAAAGGTAAAAAAGTAATTAAAGGGGATATCATTTGCGTAATTGAGGCGGAGCTTCAAGAACCTATAGAGCAAGAATCTATAAAGAAACTCCCTCAAAAGGAAGAGGTTGTCTCAACAAATGATCTGCCATTAGAACAAGAGAGTGATAATTTAAATAATTCGAAAGAAGCTAATAATCAAATTGATAATGCTTCATTTAAATCTGCTCATGCAAGTCCTTCTGTTAGGAAATTTGCTAGGGAACTAGGAGCAGATCTAGCAAGAATTTCTGGTACCGCTAGTAAGGGAAGAATCACTACTGATGATGTAAAAGCTTATGTTAAAAAAATATTAAGAGGATCTCATTCTCAGTTACCCGAGATTGCCATTCCAGATTTTTCAAGTTATGGAAGAATTGAAAAAATAAAATTAACAAAAATACAGAAGATATCTGGTCCTCGTCTCCACGCTAGCTGGGTTAACCTTCCACATGTTACACAGAATGATGAAATAGATATTACTGATATAGATAAGAAAAGGAATTCCCTAAAAAAGACCGCTCTAGATAAAGGTTTTTCATTAACTATTTTGCCTTTTGTTATTAAGGCTTGTTCAATCTCTTTAAAGAAGTACCCTAAATTTTCGTCATCTTTAAGTGAAGATGGGAGTGAGTTAATTTTTAAAAAATATTGCAATATAGGCTTTGCTGTTGATACACCTGATGGTTTAGTTGTACCGGTAATAAAAAATGTTGATAAAAAGAATATTTTTGATATTGCTATAGAGCTTTCAAGATTAAGTGATCTAGCTAGGTCTAATAAGCTAGGATTGGAAGACATGCAAGGTGGAGTTTTTACTGTATCTAGCTTAGGTGGAATAGGAGGGACATCGTTTACCCCTATAATTAATGCTCCCGAAGTTGCTATTTTAGGCATATCTAAAAATTTTTATAAACCAATATATAAAAATGATAACTTTACTCCTAGATTAGTGTTGCCTATTTCTCTATCGTATGACCATAGGGTGATTGATGGTGCTGATGGAGTGCGTTTTACTACTTTTCTGTCTTCAGCTATGAAAGAATTAGAATTAACTAAGGATATCGGTGAATAATTATGTCTAACAAAAAAATGAATGCTAATCTGGTTGTTTTAGGTTCTGGCCCTGGTGGATATACTGCTGCTTTTAGAGCGGCAGATTTAGGACTTGATGTGATATTAATTGAAAGGTCATCTTCACTCGGAGGAGTATGCTTGAATGTTGGCTGTATTCCTTCTAAAGCATTACTTCATGCCTCTAAAGTAATTGAAGAATCAAAAGAAATGCTTGATAAAGGAATTGATTTTGGTAAGCCTAAGATAGATCTTTCTAAGTTACGTGGATGGAAGGAAGATGTTGTTAGTAAGCTGACTTCAGGGCTTTCTACTCTAGCAAACAAAAGAAATGTTACTGTTTTACATGGAGTTGGAAAATTTGTCTCACCAAATGAGATAGAAGTTAAAACTGGCAATAGTCTTACAACTGTTAATTTTAAAAAATGTATTATAGCAGCCGGGTCTGAGCCTTCTAAGATGCCAAATTCACCTAGTGACCCAAGAATTATGGATTCGACTGGAGCTCTGCAAATGGATGATATCCCTGATCGATTGTTGGTAATAGGAGGAGGTATTATTGGCTTAGAAATGGCGACTGTTTATGAGGCTTTAGGATCTAAAGTTAGTATAGTTGAGCTTACAGATAAATTAATGCCAACTTTTGATAGGGACTTAATTAGGCCCCTGCATAAAATGATGCAAAAAAAGTATGAGGCAATTATGCTAGGAACTAGCGTTACATCATTAGATGTTAAAAAAGAGGGTATATCTGTTGGCTTTTCTGGAAACCAGGCGCCTAGTAAAAAAGAAACTTTTGATAAAGTTTTAGTAGCTATTGGAAGGACAGCAAATGGTTTATCGATAGGTGCTGATAAAGCAGGTGTTATTACTAATAAGAAAGGATTAATAGAAGTTGATAATCAACAACGAACTAATCAAGAACATATTTTTGCAATAGGAGATATTGTTGGTGAGCCAATGCTAGCTCATAAGGCTACACATGAAGGAAAAGTAGCTGCAGAAGTTGTTTCTGGTATGAAAACATTTTTTGACGCAAGGGTCATTCCTTCAGTTGCTTATACTGATCCAGAAGTTGCCTCTGTTGGTATTTCAGAAGATCAGGCTAAAGAGCAAGGTATTGATTATGAAAAAGGTGTTTTTCCTTGGGCAGCAAGCGGAAGATCATTAGCTTTAGGAAGATCTGAAGGGATTACAAAATTAATTATTGAGAAAAATACTAAAAAAATTCTAGGTGCTGGAATTGTTGGGTCTAATGCAGGTGACCTCATTGTTGAAGTTGGATTTGCTATTGAGATGGATGCAACTACAGAGGATATTGGGCTAACCATTCATCCTCACCCTACATTATCAGAAACTATTGGGTTTGCTGCTGAAGTTGCCGAAGGCACAATTACAGATTTATATATACCAAAGAGATAGTAACCCATTTTATGGAAAAAGTTTTAGTTACGGGTGCTTCCAGCTATATAGGCCTTCATTGTATTTCTGAACTATTAGCTCAAGGATTTTTTGTTTTAGCTTCATTGAGAGATCAAAGCAAAAGATCTAGTGTTCTTTCTGCACTAAAGCCATTAGTAAAGAATAATAATTTAGAATTTGTTAATCTTGATCTGCTAGAAGATTTCGGTTGGGATTCAGCGACAAGAGAATGTAGGTATGTTTTGCATGTGGCATCTCCATTCCCATTAAAGGATCCAAAACATGAAGATGAATTAATCATACCTGCTAGAGATGGAACCATCAGGGCCTTAAGATCATCCGCAATATCTAATGTCAAAAGGGTTGTAGTTACATCTTCTATCGCTGCTATATGTTATGGGCATGATAATGGAGATATTATTTTAAATCATGATAGCTGGACAAACATTCATGCTAGAAATATCACAGCTTATGTTAAAAGCAAGACTCTAGCTGAACAAGCTGCTTGGAATTTTATTGAGAAGAATAAAGATCATATAGAGATCTCAGTTATTAATCCTGGTTTTGTACTAGGGCCCTTACTAAACAATAATCTTGAAGGCGCTTCTGCCAGCATAATGAGAAAGATAATAATGAAGGAAATACCATTAATACCAAATATATTTATGAATTGTGTTGATGTTAGAGATGTAGCAAAGCTCCATATTTTAGCCATGCTTTCACCTAAAGCAAATAATATGAGATTTCCATGTATTACAGATCACCCTATAAACTTTGAAGAGATTACAAAAATTTTAATTAATAATGGTATAAGTGCTCCTAGTTTGAGTGCTCCTGATTGGCTTATAAGGTTTCTTGGTATATTTAATAAAGATATGAAGATCGCTAGTAACAACTTAAATAGAAAATTTCTTATAGATAATTCACAGACTAAGAGGGTTTTTAATTGGGAACCTATACCTATAGAGAAAACTATAGTCGATATGGCAAAAGACATACAAGGAAAAATAAACTTAGCTATGTAGAAACCTATTCTTTCTTTTTGGATAACACTCTCTACAAATTTTACATACCAGTCCATAGCAAGCTCTAGCTTGACAGTATTCTCTTCCCCAGAAGATTATTTGGAGATGAAGCTTGCTCCATAATTTTTTTGGGAAGATAGATTTTAAATCTTGCTCAGTCCTTCTTACATTTTTTCCATTAGTGAGCCCCCATCTTTGAGCAAGTCGATGAATGTGGGTATCTACAGCAAATGCTGGTATCCCAAATCCCTGGCTCATTACAACTGAAGCAGTCTTATGGCCTACTCCTGGCAAGCTTTCGAGATCATCAAAATTACATGGGATATTTTTTTTATATTTTTTAATAATAATTTTGGATAAATTATAAATAGCTTTAGATTTTTTCTCACCTAATCCACATGGCTTAATTATTTTATAAATTTCTTTTTGAGATAGTTTAATCATAGAGCTAGGATCTGGAGCTAGAGCAAATAATTTTGGGGTAATTTTATTAACCCTTTCATCTGTACATTGAGCTGATAAAAGAACAGATATAAGAAGAGTATAAGCATCTTTATGTTTAAGAGGTATTGGTAGATTGGGATAGGTTTTATTTAAGATGCTAATAACTATTTTAGCTCTTTCTAAACGCTTCACTATAGTTTTGACTCTTCAATTAATTTATCTGTTTGATCTTTATCAATTCTTTCAATGATATTTTTGTAGGTATTTATTTTAGACCCAGCTAAAATCTTATCCTTATCAGACCAATTCATATTTTTTTCATTAAGAAATAATTCGCATCTTTCTACTATCCCAGGAATTACAGGTTTAAGATAAATAATTAGAATTCTAAATAAATTTAGTGCAATAGTTGAAATCTCAACTACCTTATTAACTTGTTTTGGATCCTTCGCAAGAACCCAAGGTTTATTTTCATCAATATATTGATTAGCTAGATCAGCTAATTGAATAATATCTCTAATAGCTTGAGCATAATTTCGCTCTATGTAGCTTTTCTCTATTAAGTCTGATTTTTCAGAAAACAGTTTAATTACTTTTTTATCATCAATATTTTCTGATAGATTTCCATTATTAAATTTATGTATAAATCCTGAGCACCGGCTAGCAATGTTAATTAATTTACCAACCAAATCAGAATTTATTCTTGCAATAAAATCATCCATATTTAAGTCTAGATCATCAGCATTTGGACCTAATTTTGCAGCAAAGTAGTACCGTAGAAAATCTGGATCGAAATTTTTTGCAAATGTTGAAGCTTGTATAAAAGTTCCTTTAGATTTAGACATTTTCTTACCGTCTATAGTTAGGAAACCATGGACAAATACACCCGTAGGTTTTCTATATCCTGCTCCTGATAGAACTGCAGGCCAGAAGAGGGTATGAAAGTAAACAATATCTTTGCCTATAAAATGATAGAGCTCAGTATTTTCTTCTGATTTCCAGAATTCATCAAACTTTTGATTTTTATTGTTATTAAGGTAATTTAAATAACTACCTATATATCCAATAGGAGCATCAAACCAAACATAAAAATATTTTTTATTTTCATCTGGTATTTCGAATCCAAAATAAGGAGCATCTCTTGAGATATCCCAATCTTTAAGCCCATCTTTAAACCATTCGTCTAATTTATTTACTAATGTAGAATCTATATGTTCAGCTACCCATGATTTTAGCTCTTTTTCGAAATCACTTAGTTTGAAGAAAATATGTTCTGACTCTTTTACTGTTGGTGTGGTATTTGAGATTACTGATATTGGTTCAATTAGTTGCATTGGCGAGTAAGTTGCTCCACAGTTTTCACATGAATCGCCATACTGGTCTTCTGCTTTACAAAATGGACATGTCCCTTTTACGTATCGATCTGGTAAAAACATATTTTTCTTATTATCAAATGACTGCTGTATTTTTTTCTTGTATATAAAATTATTTTCTTTAAGCAGTCTATAGATTTCTTCTGTTGCTTCTTTATTTTCATTAACGTGAGTAGTTACATAGTTATCGACACTAATTTTGAATTTCTTAAAATCTTCTAAATGGCTAGATGCATTTATTTCAACTAGCTTTTCTGGAGCTATACCATCTTTTTCAGCGCGTAACATTGTGGGAGTGCCATGTGCATCACTTGCACAGATATATGTACAATTATGCCCATTAATACGATGAAATCTAACCCATATGTCAGTTTGAGTATATTCTACAAAATGACCAATATGAAGTGGCGCATTAGCGTAAGGTAGAGCGCTTGTTACAAGTATATTCCTCTTTATTTTCAATTTTTTTACCTATAGAAAATTAATATTCTACTACCAAGTATGATAAATAATTATTAGAATTATGCCATTACTATGATTTTTTTTCTTATTATTAGCTCTGGTGCCTTATCACATGAAAAAAACTAATATTGAAATACTGGATGATCATCTTAGAGACCTCTCAATTCCTTTTATGGATATAAGCTTAGGAGATGCCTCAGCTCCATTTACCATATCAGAAATTGAAAATAGTTTAGTCCTTAAGGTTGAGTGGGGTTTCCCAATTAGTAGGCGCTATGAAGAGATTATGACCCTCCTGTCAAAACACTGCGAGATCCTACCTTTTTTTAAGAAAGTTAAGTTTATTTTTGAGCAAAATATTAGGCCCCATTCTGTTCAAAGTGGACTCAAGCCTCTTTCAGGAATTAGTAATATTATTTCGATTGCATCTGGGAAGGGTGGTGTAGGCAAATCTACAATAGCCGCGAATTTATGTTTAGCTTTGAGTCAACAAGGGGCAAAAGTAGGGATTCTGGATGCTGATATATATGGACCAAGCCAACCTATCATGCTTGGTCTTGAGGGAGAAAAGCCTATTAGTGAGGATGGCAAGATTATTCAGCCTCTTGAAAATCATGGCATTAAGGTTATGTCGATAGGGTTTTTAATCAAGAATACTCAACCAATGGTTTGGAGAGGTCCTATGGTTACCTCTGCTCTCAATCAGCTATTAACTTCAACCAAATGGGGCGATTTAGATTATTTATTAATTGATATGCCGCCAGGAACAGGAGATATTCAGCTAACAATTTCACAAAAAGTTCCAGTTAGCGGTGCAATTATCGTTACTACGCCTCAAAAAGTTTCTGTTGCAGATGCTAGAAAAGGTATAGAAATGTTTAAAAAAGTAAATGTTCCAATACTTGGAGTCATTGAGAATATGAGTACATATTTTTGCGGTTCTTGTGGACATGAAGAGGCAATTTTTGGACCGTCTGGTGGCAAAATCTTATCAAATGAATACAATGTTCCTCTATTAGCCTCTTTGCCTTTGGATAAATCAATATCAGAGCAGTCTGATCTTGGAACGCCGAGCGTTTTAGCAGGTTTAGGCGGAGATATATCAGATTGTTATTTTGATGCAGCCTTAGCTGCTTCATGTGTTTTAGCTTCAGAAAAAAGGAGTTATAGTGATGTTTTTCCAGAAATTATAGTAGAAAATTAAACTATGAGCATTAAGTCAGATAAATGGATTAAGTCAATGTCAGAAGATCATAAGATGATTGAACCTTTTGAGCAAAATCAGATTAAGGAAGTTAAAGGTAAGAAGGTTATTTCTTATGGCACTTCAAGTTATGGTTATGATGTTCGGTGTGCTAACGATTTTAAAATTTTTACAAATCTAAATGGAGCAATAGTCGACCCAAAAGATTTTGATGAGTCAAGTTTCGTAGATAAAAGTTCTGATATTTGTATCATACCTCCTAATTCATTTGCTTTAGCTAGAACAGTAGAATATTTTAGAATACCAAGAAATGTCTTAACTGTATGTCTTGGTAAATCCACATATGCTAGATGTGGCATTATTGTAAATGTCACCCCTCTCGAACCAGAGTGGGAAGGACATGTAACCCTAGAGTTTTCTAATACAACTCCTCTTCCTGCTAAGATTTATGCCATGGAAGGAGTGGCACAAATGCTTTTTTTTGAATCAGATGAAGTGTGTGAAATGAGTTATTTAGATAGGGATGGAAAATATCAGGGGCAAACCGGAGTAACTTTACCAAAAGCTTAATTTAGCCACTCTATAGACTCAAGCAATAGAGAAGTTCGTACTTCGCCATTCACTACTTGTTCAATTTTTATTGGAAGGTAGTTATCACTAGGTGATACCCAATAATTTAATTTTCTTGAAGAGTTTTCTGTATTCTGCTCATAAAGTATTGATTCAAAGATACCAAGTTCTGTATTAATTTCGCTTTGATTTAGTTTTTTATAAGAAATTAAGCTGAAGCCATCGCGAGATAATAATTGATATTTGCTTATTTCTATACCATCTATCATATCCATCATCAACTTTGCTCTGATGCTAACTCTATCATAAGCACCTTCCTCTAGTTTTAATTCCTCAATTCCTAAATTGTTTGATAATAATGCTATTTCATTTTCCCAACTGTATTTAATACTAAAATTATCTTCATTGTCCCCACTATCCTCATAAGAAAAATCAAGAGGCAAAAGATTTCCATTAGTAAAAGTAAAAATACTTTCTTCAGCAATAATATTTGGATAAAATAATTTTGCCAATCCGTTAGCTTCTGAGAATTGAAACAATCTGTAAGTATTATCTAATTCATTATAAGTTAATGAAATTTCTGCTCTCCCAACCTTTTGCCCTTTAAATATTAAGCTATATATTGCATCATAGGGTGGTAAACTTACATTATTAACAGATTGAGAGTATAGGTGTTGATTGCTTAGAATTGATATAATAACTATAAACAGTAAACCAAATAATTTTCTAAATACTTTCTTCATATAGAATAGGATTATGTAATGGAACTCCATCAATTATAATGGAGTTGTTATCTATTTTTAAGTCTTTCATAATAAATAGCTTTATTGTTTCTACAAGTATTAAATATTCACCCTTATGAACTCTATTTTTTAATATCTCTTCATCATCATTTTTATTAACAGCTAGCTTATATTGCATAATAATAGGACCACTATCTAGATCTTCTTCCACAAAATGTACTGTAGCGCCATGATATTTTACTCCTGACTCTAAAGCTCTTTTATGTGTATTTAATCCTTTAAATTTCGGCAAGATAGATGGATGAATGTTTAAAATCTTATAGGGAAATGCATTAATAAAATCTTTATTAAGAATTTTCATAAAACCTGCTAACACAATAAGATCTGGATTAATTTTCTTAATTTCCCGTGATATATTTAAATAAAATTCATCTTTAGTATCAAAATTTCTTTGATCAAAAATAAATGTAGGAATATTATTTTTTTTAGCTCTTTTTATTCCATAAGCATATTTATTATCACTAATAACAGCCATTATTTGTGTGTTTATTTTTTTTTCTTTCTGAGCATCTATTAGCGCTTGCAAGTTTGTTCCTTCACCAGAAATCATCACTACAAGTTTAATCTTTTTTATTTGTTTCAAATTATACTAACCTTTTGAGATTTATCTTTAATTACCTTTCCTATTTCCCATGCTTTTTCATCTGATCCGATCAAAGATAAAATTTGTTTTTTGTCATTTTTATCAATTATTATTATCATTCCAATTCCACAATTGAATGTTCTATACATCTCATCTTGGCTAACACCATGACTTCTTATCCATTGAAAAATATCAGGCTCTTCCCAAGAGCTTTTATTCAGGGAAGCACCAAGCTTTCTAGGAAGAGCTCTAGGTATATTCTCTGTTAGTCCGCCACCAGTAATATGAGCTATACCTTTTATTTTAAATTTAGATACTAGTTTGGATATTATTCCAGAATATATTTTAGTTGGTACAAGTAGGTCTTCTATAATTTTTTTATTTATACTGGATTCATTTTTTTCTAGCAACTTTCTGATAAGCGAATATCCGTTTGAATGCGGTCCAGAAGAGCTAATACCAATAATAATATCATCTTCAATGATATTTGAACCATCAATTAAATCATCTTTATTGCAGACCCCTACACAGAAGCCGGCTAGATCATACTCTAAGCTACCTTCATTCTTCTCATCAGGATGTTCCGCAGTCTCGCCGCCTATAAGTGATGCTCCAGCCAATTTACAGCCCTCTGCTATTCCTTCAATAATTTGTGAAGCTATATCAATATTAAGCTTATTTGTTGAAAGGTAATCAAGAAAAAATAGGGGTTCAGCTCCCTGTGCTATAACGTCATTAACACACATCGCTACTAGATCTATCCCTATTTTATTATGAATACCGCTTTGAATTGCGAGTTTAACCTTTGTTCCTACACCATCAGTACCAGAAACTAGAACTGGATTCGGGTATTTTTTTATATCTAATTCAAATAGGCCTCCAAATCCTCCTATACTGCCTAAAGCACCAGATCTTTTAGTGCTAGAAACAATATTTTTTATTCTTTTGACGAGCTGATTTCCTGCTTCTATATCAACCCCAGCAGATTTGTAAGTAAAATGCTCTTTCTTTTTCATATTAAAGGTCCATAATGAATTTTATTTGCCTTAGATCTGTATAATAGCTTAAATTAAACAGGCGTATTCATTTTCTTGTATTTATGTTAAAAAAAATTTACTTATATTTTCTTTTTTTTCTATATAGCTACCCTGCAAGTATATCAGCCGTTGTAGTAGAAGATCTATATACTATTAATGTTAGTCAAGATATAGATATATGCGGTACTGGATCTCGAGAAGAGCAGGATACTTATAAGGAAGCTATGACCCAGCTATTAGAAAGAATAACTGGTTTAAATAGTCAGCGCATTATTTCCGATCAAGCCTTTATTAGCATAATTGAGGAAGCAGAAAAATTTACCTTATTATGTGGCCCTAGATTAGATAATGAAACTTTATCTATTGGTTTTAATGATGAATTAATTGAGTCAGAGCTAGCTTTTTTGGGTATACCAAGATGGGGGAGAGAAAGACCAATTACACTTTTATGGTTTTCAATCAACACTAGTGAAGATGAAGCTGAAATCCTTTCCGCGAAGTCGCTAGACTTAGCAATTTCAGATAGCTTTAGAAATGTTCAGCAACAATTATTTGAAGATATTCAGACTTATTCAAACTCTAGAGCTCTTCCAGTCATATTGCCTTTACTAGATTTACAAGATATTTCTATAATTACAACTGATGATATAAGTAATAGGCTAGATACTATAATTGAAAGAGCATCCAATAGGTATAACGCTAATTATATTTTGTATGCTAGCGGTTATGTGTCTGAGTATGGCAGATTAGAGGCTCAATGGTATATTTTGAGGAATGGAGAAAGCGAAAGTCTTAGTTTTGGGACTTTAGAAACTGCACTAAATGATTTATCTTATTATTATGCTAGTAGATTTCAGATACATGGAGATGTTAGTGAATTTGTGGTGACCATATCAGATATAGAAAGTTTGGATGATTATGCTAGCGCCATTCTTTATCTTGAATCAATAAATTTTCTTGAAGAGGTTAGTCCTATTGAAGTAGGTGATGGGAATTTAGTTTTATTTGTTAGAGGTAGAGGAGATAAATACTTACTTGATAATATTTTGAGCTTAGATAATTATTTAGTTAAAAGTACTAGCAATGAAGAATCCAATGAAGAAGATAAATTATTTTTTAGATTAAACAGATGATAGAGTGTTTATTCTAAGATTATATATAATAGCATAAATGAAGCAGATTCTATTGCCATTTCAGTTATCTCAAAAATATATATTTGATAACTTTATTTCAGGTGACAATAATCTAATTATTCATAGTCTAAAAAATTTAGATACAACTAACTTTCAATTTCTTTGGCTTTGGGGTGAAAGTAAAGTTGGAAAAACCCATCTTTTACAGTCTGTCTGCTCATTTTATAAAGAAAGTAGGGTTATATATTTACCTTTTAAATCCTTTAAGAAACAAGGACCAAAAATATTAGATGGATTGTCTAGTTTAGATCTTCTTGTTCTAGATGATATACATTTAGTGATTAGTGAACCATCATGGAGTATTCCGCTATTTAATTTATATAATGAGCTTTATGAAAATAGAGTTAATTTATTAGTTTCTTCAAATATACCACCTACAGGAATTGATTATTTTTTACCTGACTTAGAATCTCGAGCTACTAGCTCTTCCGTTTATTTTATTAAGCCTCTAGGCGACGAGTTTCTTAAGACTGCTTTAATTAGCCAAGCAAAAAATAGAGGTATGCTTTTGCCCGATAAAAGTGCTGCTTATTTAATTAATTATATAAGAAGAGATATGGTAGATATTGGCAATTATCTTGACCAGCTAGATTCAGCTTCACTAATAGAAAAAAGAAGCTTAACAATTCCTTTCATTAAAAGAGTTTTATTTAGTAAATAGTTTATAATTATAGCTTTGATGCCAAGGTTGCAACTCTTTTTCCTAGACAAAAGGCTAATTTTTTTTCATCATCTGATAGCGATTTATTCCAATCAAGAGCTACATGTGAAGCTCCATATGGACTACCACCCGTCTTAGTATTTCTAAGTGATTTTTCGGTATATGGAAGCCCAACCCATACCATTCCATGATGTATTAGTGGAATAGCCATTGTTAATAAGGTTGTTTCTTGTCCTGCATGCATAGAGTTTGATGAAGTAAATACACCGAATGGTTTATCAATCAGTGATCCTTCTAGCCAAATTGAAGATGTTGTATCTAAGAAAAGTTTTACTGGCGCTGCCATATTTCCAAATCTAGTAGGACTTCCAAGCAATAGTCCATTACATTCTTTAAGATCATTAAGAGAAGCAAATGGAGCACCTTCTTTAGCTTGTGTTTCTACTTCTTTATTATTATCTAAAGGAATAGACGGTAGAGTTCTAATGGATGCTTCTAGTCCAGCAGCCTCAACTCCTCTTGCGGCATGATTCGCTAGCGAGTGAGTACTGCCTTTGCGACTGTAGTATAGGATTAGTATATTCTTCATTAAGTATTTGTTTTTAAAAGTTAAGTTAATATATTGAGATTCTAGGATTTATTTATTTTGATTAAAAGAAAAAAATTGCTTACTATTTATTTTAATTATAGAACTATTTATTAAATAATTGTTGTTTATTTTATGAAATATTTATCTTTATTCCTTCTATGTCTTGTTGCTGGGTGTGTTACAGCTCCGCCAATACAAGAAATGAGTGATGCCCGTCAAGCAATTTCTGTTGTAGAGCAAGAACTGAGTCATCTCTCAGGTTCTGATTATGCAAATTTAGAAACAGCAAGAGGGTTTTTAAAAGATGCAGAGATGCATTTGAGAGAAGGTAGGTATGATTTAGCTAAGTCGCTTGCACTTACTGCTAAAGATGCTGCTTTTGATATATTAGAAATGGCTAAGTCTATACCTAATAGATAATGTCCATTAAATAGCGGTTTTATTGTTTCCCGAAACTAATCAAACTGGATTCCTTTGTAATATTTCTGGTAAAGTGCAAGGCGTCCACTATAGAGCTTCAATAAGAGATTCTGCACTTAGTTTAAAAATTTATGGATGGGCAAAGAATTTAACTAATGGAAGTGTCGAAGTTGTAGCTGTGGGTGAATATAGAGCAGTTGAGAAAATTATAATTTTATTGTGGTCGGGATCCAAATATTCAGAAGTCTCATCTATTACGATTTCTAGATGGAGCAATAAGGTAAATGAAGGTTTCTTTATTAAGTAGATAGTAATTAAAATTCAGCTCCCTTCGTCTAGCGGTTAGGACGCTGCCCTCTCAAGGCGGAAACAGGGGTTCGATTCCCCTAGGGAGCGATTTACGATCTTAAGTATATAATTTTTTTTTATCTAATTTAGACATATTTTTTATTTGATATTCTCTTTTAGCTGCTTCAGAGCGTGATGTGTATTTTTCTTTATATACTAATTTAACGGGAAGTCTTCCTTTTACGTATTTAGCTCCTAATTTATTATTATGCTTATTTATTCTTCTCTTAACATTTTTTGTGATTCCGGTATATAAGGTATTATCAATACAAACTAGAATATAAACATACCAGTTTGAATTACTTTTATTCTCTACTTTAATATTGTTAGTTGTCATTAAAGAAAGAAATTAAGTATGAGGAGCCTAACCCTATACTGCTTGATATACCAATTGCTAAACCAACAGCAGCACCAGCATTTGGATAGCCTATAGCAGCTCCAGTTAATATACCAATCATCAGAAATGCTAATATGATTAGTAGAAGTGAGGCTAATTTTAATAGCAATTTCAAAGTAGAACTCCCATTATTTTTCTGATTTCTGAGTCTTTTTAATATAGCATCTATTTTATGGATAAAAATATAATTTTTTCAAAAGCTGGAATTTTAAGGAGACTATTAGCTATTATTTATGATTTAATGATTTTTTTATCCCTAATAATGGTTTTTACTTTAGCAATTATTATTTTAAGGGGCGGTAGAGAAATACCATATTCAGCAACATGGTTTACATTAGTTATTATTATTTTACATTTTTATTTTTTTGCTTGGTTTTGGATTAATGGTGGGCAAACTCTAGGAATGCGTGCCTGGAAAATAAAAATTGTAAATAAAGAAGGAAAGCCTATAGATTTTTCGAGCGCATTGAGAAGATACCTTTCATCATTAAGTTTTTTATTTCCACCAGGATTTTGCTTTATTTGGTATTTTATTGATAAAGAAAATATTTTTTTAAATGATAGGCTATCAAAAACCATTATAATTAAATTATATTAAATGATTATTCAATCTTATGAATTAAATAGTAATTAATTATTAATAAAATTGTAGTTGGTATCCATGCAACCATTAAAGCACTAATATTATATACCTCACCAATATTTATGAAGGTTTCTGAAAATATGTAATATCCCAAACCTATTAGCAATCCAGTAATTAAATTCCTACCTGTGCTAGTTGATCTCAGTGAGCTAAATATAAAAGGTAATGCAAGTGTTGTCATCAGTAAAACTGATAGACTTTCGGATATCCTTGACCAAAATGCAATACGATACCTTTTTGAATCTAGTCCATTATCCTCTAGATAATTTATATACCGACTTAGATTTTTATTATTTAAAAAATCATGTTGGACTTCTGATAGGCTTAGTATTTCAGGACTTAAGTTATATTTTTTAATTATTTGATCTATTAAATTAGACTCTATATGATTTTCTAGAAATAGAGTTTCACTATAATTTGTTAGCACCCAATTATTGTTTTCATCAATTCTTGCAGCTTCTGATTTACTTAATATGTTAATTTTTTCATAGTCTTCAATCTCATATATGTATATTCCATCAAATTTTGTACTATCGGTAGATCTTTTAATATTAATTATATTGCCTCCATCTTTTAACCAAATGGAATCACGATTTGATAACTCAATGGAGTTATTTATTTTATCTGTTCTATATTGTTGTGCGTATGCGCCAAATGATGGAGCTAGAGATTGACTTAGTACCATCATTATAATTAGAAGAATAGATCCAGCTATTGAAACTGACTTGATTAGTCTTTTTTTTGAGATGCCAGCCGCCTGCATAACTATTAATTCGTGGTTATGAGATAGATTTCCAAGACTTAGAAGTGAGCCAATTAACGCCGCAGCTGGCAAAATTTGAACAATTAATCTAGGGATTCCTAATATAGTATAAATTATTGCATTAAAAAAATAGTAACTACCTTTTCCCACATCATTTAGCTGATAAATAAAATCTAATAAGCTTGAAATTGATACTAGTAATAAAATAACAGTAAAAACTCCTTTTAATATGTTAGAAATGAGATATTTATCTATAAGTTTCATTTTTTATAATTTGATTTATGTTAAGCCCAGATTTATTATAAAATAATATTAAGGACAAGGTAGCTAGAGTTAAATGAACTGGCCATAAGCCTATCCAGCTTGGTAATATTTCTCTTTCCATCCAAACTTTACCCAAAGTCAAAAAATTAATATAAATCATATATATCAATATCCCTATACCAAGTTGAGCATAATTACTTTGCCTAGGACTTATTGAAATAAGTGTTGAAGCAAGAAATGATAAGATTAGAACTGAAATTGGAGATGCTAATCTCCAGTGTAGCTCAGCTATATCATTAATATTATTTGAATTAAGTAGTTCATTTGATGTCATATTTTGTGATAATACAGTTTTAGACATTTCAATATTTGAAAGAATTGGTATGTTATGACTGCTAAATTCAGTTATTTGAAATTTTTTACTACCAATTTCTCCATCATATCTCTTACCATTTTCGAGGACAAAGATTATTTCGTTATTGTTTGTGCTTGATATTTTTCTTCCTTTTTCTGCAATTATTATAGCTTGATTATCATCATAATCTTGCTGGATAAATACATTATTAAATTCCATATCTTTTATTTCTTCAATATAAAGAATTGCCTTATTATTATTAAATGGTATAAATTTACCCTCTTCTGGTATGCCAATTCTTATTTCATTTTCAGCTTCTAGCTTTATGTTATTGATTATATTTAATGCATTTGGGCTTGCGTAAAGTGATAGCCATGCTACAAAAAATGAAAGCACCATTGCTAGATATATGATTGGTTTAAGAATACTAGGAGGACCTATAGCACATGCATTTAGGACTGTCATTTCCGAATTTCTATTTAGTTTAGCTAGACTAAGCATTATTGCCAAAAATAAACCAAAAGGAATCAAAATATTTATATACTGGATAGATGTAAGAATTAGAGTATTAAGTATAAGGCTTTTTGGTATCCTTCCTGTAGCAGCTTGATTAAGAATTTCTGAAAATTGGCTACTCATGAGTATAATGAACAGCGTAAGCATAACTATCAACCAAGTGGAAAATATTTCTCTAAAAATATATTTGTTAATTATGCCCATTTTAAAATTGTCAGTTAAATTAGAGTTTGAGAGTAAAACAAATAATCTAATAGTTTTAAAAACAAAGATAGCATAAACTGTTAGAATTATATCCTTATAATTAATTCTAAAGGAAAATTTTACTATCTATCAAGGAGATATAGATGAATTTTGAAGTAAAGATAGGTCAAGACAGTATTTTTAAGCAAAAAACCTCATGTATTATTTTACCTGTCTTTTCTGAAAGTAGATTAAATGAGCCTTTGTTTGAATTAGATAGGCTCTGTAATGGCATTATTAGCTACCATAAGAAAAGTAAGCATTTATCTTCAGATGAGGGTAAAACTTTTTTGCTTTCTGATATCAGTGAATTAAAGGCAGATAGTATTTTATTTGTAGGTTGTGGAAAAAAGGATAATTTTGGACCAGAAGTTTTTCAGAAATCTTTATCTTCTGCTTTTCAGGTGCTTATAGATTTAAATATTCCTAACGCAACAAGCTTTTTAAGCTTTTTTATAAATAATTCGATTTCCCCCTACTATGCATCTAGATTTAGTGTTGAAACAGCAATGACTAAACTATATAAATTTGATGAGCTAAAAAGCATTAAAACAAAGGCTAATAACTTCAAAAAGCTCTCTATTGTGTTTCCAAAATCGATTAATATTAAGGAAGCTAAGGCTGGAATAAAAGATGGATCTGCAATAGGCAAAGGAATGAATTTAGCTAGAGATCTTGGAAATCGACCTCCAAACATTTGTACTCCAAGTCATTTATTTAGCGAGGCTAAAAAGATACAAAAGACATATAAGAATATTAAAGTTAAAGCCTTATCAAAGATAGAGATGAAGAAGCTTGGGATGGGGGCTTTTCTTTCGGTTACTCAAGGAGCAGCAGAGCCACCCAAATTCATTATAATTGAATATTCTGGAACAAAAAAGAATGATAAACCTATAGTCTTATGCGGTAAGGGCATTACTTTTGATACTGGCGGTATTTCTTTGAAGCCCCCTAGTGCAATGGATGAAATGAAATTCGATATGTGTGGAGCTGCAAGCGTTATGGGTGTAATTTCATCTGTTGGAGAGCTTCAACTCCCAATAAATCTTATTGTTTTGATTCCTGCATGCGAAAATATGCCTGGATCATCTGCTACCCGACCTGGAGATATTGTTAAGACTATGTCTGGCAAAACTGTTGAAATATTGAATACAGATGCTGAAGGAAGGCTAATATTGTGTGATGCAATAACATATGGCTTAAAGTACAGGCCAAAATTATTGATTGATGTTGCAACACTGACAGGAGCATGCCTCCTTGCTCTTGGTAATTTTTATAGTGGGTTATTTAGCAATGATGAATTACTTGCAAAAGGTTTATTAGAAGCTGGAGAGAGATCATGTGACTTTGCATGGAGGCTTCCTGTCCATGATATCCATAGAAAGGCGCTAAAAAGTAATTTTGCTGACTTCGCTAATATTGGTGGTCGTGAGGCTGGCGCAAGTGTTGCAGCAGCGTACCTTCAACAATTTGCCGAGAATACTTCATGGGCACATCTAGATATAGCTGGTTCAGCTTGGTTAAGCAAAGCTAACAAAGGATCAACTGGTCGACCAGTACAGCTTTTAGTCGATTTCTTGCTGAATATTTAGGTAGTGAATTGACTCAAATTGATTTTTATATTTTAAGTAGCAATTCAGAAGATATTTGGTTACGTTTTATTTGTAAAGTAGTCGATAAAGCTTTTAATAGCGGGATGAGAGTATTTTTATATTCTGGCGATGAATTTATTGCCCAAAAATTATATAAACTGCTTTGGACTTTTTCTCAAAATAGTTTTTTACCACATATTTATGCTGATATTTCTAGTAAGTGCATTCCTGAGGAAACAATTATTATAGGCTATCCTAGTATTGATGGCATTGAAGAATATATTATTTCAAGATCGATTCCTTTTGATTTAATGATTAATTTAGCTGAACAACCACCTAAATTCTTTAATTGTTTTGATCGTTTAATTGAGATAGTTAATTCTTCTAATAAAAATAAGGATTTTGGTAGAAAGCGTTTTTCATTTTATAGTAAAAATGGATACGAGATTAATACACATAAGATAAATTAGCATTGTTATGAAAAAAAAATATCAACCTCTAGATATAGAATCAAAGCATTACCAATTTTGGGAAAAGTCAGGTTTCTTTAAATCTGGTGAGAATGAAAACTCTTTTTCTATTGTTATTCCACCACCAAATGTGACTGGTACACTCCATATCGGCCATGCATTTGAAGATACCATAATGGATACGCTTGTAAGATATCATAGAATGTTAGGTAAGAATGTGCTTTGGCAGCCAGGAACGGACCATGCCGGTATTGCAACACAGATGGTTGTAGAAAGATTATTGAGCGAAGAGGGCATTACCAAGCATGATTTGGGTAGATCTGAATTTATTAAAAAGGTCTGGGATTGGAAAGATAGGTCTGGTAATACAATTGGCAAACAATTGAGAAGAATGGGTTGCTCTCTTGATTGGTCTAAAGAGAAATTTACCATGGATAAGGATCTTTCTTTGGCAGTTAATGAAGTCTTTATAAGGTTATTTAATGAAAAATTAATATATAGAGGGAAAAGATTAGTAAATTGGGATCCTGAGTTGCAAACTGCACTATCAGATTTAGAAGTTATATCAAATGAAGAGGAGACTTCACTATGGCATTTAAAATACCCCATTGAAGGTGAAGATAGATTCCTCATTGTTGCTACGACAAGACCTGAGACAATGCTTGGGGATGTTGCAGTAGCTGTTAACCCTTCTGATAAGCGCTATCAGAGCTTTATAGGTCTTTCTGTAAGATTGCCATTATGTGATCGATTGATCCCTATCATTTCTGATAATTATGTTGATCCAGATTTTGGAACTGGATGTGTAAAGATTACTCCTGCACATGATTTTAATGATTATGCTATCGGGAAGAGACATAACTTACCCTTAGTTAATATTTTTGATAAGCATGCAAAGATAATTGGTCATGCTCCTAAAAAATATCAAAATTTAGATAGATTTGATGCGAGAACTATTATTATCAAGGATCTAGAGTCTATTAATTTATTAGATAAAGAAGAGAAGTATGTAACTAAAATACCTAGGGGTGATAGGAGTGGAATAATTATTGAGCCACTTATGACTGATCAGTGGTTTGTTGATATTAAGTCTTTAGCTAAGCCTGCTATAGATAAAGTAAAGTCAGGACATATTCGTTTTCATCCAAGTAATTGGGAAAACACTTATTTTGAATGGATGGAAAATATTGAAGATTGGTGTATTTCTAGACAATTATGGTGGGGACATAGAATTCCAGCTTGGTATGATAATGATGGAAATATATATGTGGGTAAAGATGAACATGAAGTTAGACTTATTAATAATTTAAGTAGTAAAGTTACCTTGAAGCAGGATGAAGATGTTTTAGATACTTGGTTTTCATCTGCATTATGGCCATTTTCAACTTTGGGTTGGCCTCATAAAAATAAAAATCTTGATTTGTTTTATCCAACATCAGTTTTAGTTACCGGATTTGATATCATTTTTTTCTGGGTCGCAAGAATGATTATGATGGGAATAAAATTTATGGGAGATGTTCCTTTCAAGGATATTTATATTCATGGCTTGATTCGAGACCATGAAGGTCAAAAAATGTCAAAAAGCAAAGGAAATGTTCTTGATCCTATAGACATTATAGAGGGAATAGGATTAAAGGAACTTCTTAAGAAAAGAACAGAGGGATTAATGCAACCTCAAATGAAAGAACGAATTAAGAAACAGACAGAGGAAGAATTTCCAGAAGGAATAAATGCTTATGGTGCAGATGCATTAAGGATGACACTGGCTAGTATAGCAACCACAGGAAGAGATGTTAGCCTTGATCTTAAAAGAGTAGAGGGATATCGAAATTTCTGTAATAAAATCTGGAATGCTTCTCAGTATGTTTTTCAAAATATTCCACTTAACTCGGTAGAAGAAACTGAATATTCATTAGCAGATAAGTGGATGAACTCAAGATTTAATAGATTAGTTGAATCCTACCACAAACATCTAAAGAACTATCGAATAGATCTAGCAGCTAAGTTAATTTACGAATTTACTTGGCATGAGTTTTGTGATTGGTATATAGAATTTTCTAAGATAGTTTTTCTAGATAAAGAATTATCAGATAATCATGGAAATGCAACAATACATACCCTATACAAAACTTTAGAAGGAATTATTAAGCTAATGCATCCTATTATGCCATTTATAACAGAAGAAATATGGATGGAAATAGTCAAGAAAAAGAAAATTAAATCTAAATCTATTATGTTAGAAAAAATTCCTATATTTGAAAATGATAAAATCAGCCCTGAATCAGAGGATTCAATAGACTGGATTAAATCTTTTATCATTGAGATAAGAAATATTAGGGGTGAGATGAATATATCACCTAAAAAAATATTATCATTACAGCTTCTAGATTGTAGTCAGTCTGATTTAATTATGATTAATGATAATTTCAAAATGATTCAAGGGTTAGGAAATATTGATAATATAGATATTATTCAAAAGCAAGATGAAGTAATAGAAAATTCATTTACTGGTATTTTAGGAAATATTAAAATATCTGTTCCAATTGATGGCCTCATAGATATTGAAGAGGAGAAATTAAGGCTTAAAAGGAAAATAGATAAGCTAAATCAAGAAATTTTAAAACGAGATAGTAAGATGAAGAATAAAAGATTTCTTCAAAATGCTCCAACAGAAGTGGTTAATAAAGAAAAAAATATTTTTAAAAATCTTAATAGAGATTTAAAAAAGCTAAAATATCAACTAGACAATATAAAATAAATTAATTAAATATTTTTTGCTAATAATAGAGCATCTTCTCTATTCTTTTCACCTCTGTAATATTTTGGTCTAATTCCAACAGGAAAAAATCCTATTTTTTTGTATAGTGATATAGCTGCTGAGTTTGACATTCTAGTTTCTAGCATTATCTTTTTTTTATTATGATTTTTTGCAAATGATATCATAGATATTATTAATCTTTTGGCATAGCCATATCTCCTATAATTATTTTTTATACATAAATTGAGTATATGACCGCCATCAATATTCAAGGTCATTATACTGAATCCAATTATAGATTTATTAATTTCAATTATTTGATTATGATAGCCAGCAAGTAGGCAATCTCTAAAAATTCCTGCTGTCCACGGAAATTGATAATTATCTTTATCAATTTTTGCGACAGTCTCAATATCATTTATTTGCATAATTCTTATTTTTGACTTTAATATCGCTATCATTGTTTCAGCTTCCAATAGCCTTCTTTATGATCTTTAAATCTTCCCAAGATTTTTCTTTGGCTGAGGGATTTCTAAGCAAGTATGCAGGATGATAGCTTGCTACTACAGGCATTTTTATAATATTAGAAAAGATTTTTTTCCCTCTTATTTCCCCTATAGTTTCATCAGAGTCAAGTATAATTTGTGATGCAATTTTACCTAGAGTAAGTACTATTTTTGGCTTAATTAACTCTATCTGTCTTATTAGATAAGACCTACATTTATCTATTTCTTCAATTTGTGGGTCTCTATTTTTTGGAGGCCTGCATTTTAGGATATTTGTAATAAAGGTATCTTCTCTATTGATATTTATTGCTTTTAACATTGAGTTTAATAGCTTTCCGGATCTTCCCACAAATGGTTTCCCTTGTTTATCTTCTTCTGCTCCTGGGGCTTCTCCAATGATTAATAATTTAGCATCTCTTCTCCCAGATCCGAAAACTACCTGTATCCTAGATTTATGAAGATCACATTTAGCGCATTTATATGTCATTTCAGCGAGTGTTTCCCACTCGAAAGATTCATCTTTCGAGCATTTCTTTTTATTATTTAGCTTTTTATTTAATTCCCACCTAGTGATACCTATCAAAGACAGACGCTGCTTTTTATTACTATCCATATGTTTTTATTCCTTTATTGGACAATTGTTCTACTGATGTTTGATAATGGATATAATCCTGCTTTAATTGTGAGATTGAAGCAATATTTTCTTATAAATAAAACAAAAATAACTATATGAGATTATCAAAATTTCCCCTACATACTCTTAAGGAAGTACCAAAAGATGCTGAAATAGTTAGCCACCAATTAATGTTGAGGTCAGGCCTAATTAGAAGATTGGCTTCAGGGCTGTATACATGGTTACCACTTGGTATGAGGATACTAGGAAAGGTCCAAAGAGTTATTAGAGAGGAAATGAATAATTCAGGTGCCCACGAAATTCTAATGCCTTTAGTACAGCCTGCTGAGTTATGGCATGAATCTGGCAGATGGGGAGATTATGGAGCTGAATTAGCAAGATTTGAAGATAGGCATGGCCGTGAATTTTGTTTGGGGCCTACTCATGAAGAAATTATAACTGACCTAGCAAGAAATGAGATAAAAAGTTATAAACAGCTTCCTTTAATTTATTATCAGATACAAACAAAATTTAGAGATGAAATTAGACCTAGATTTGGTGTAATGAGAGCTAGAGAGTTTCTTATGAAAGATGCCTATTCTTTTCATCTTAATGAAGATTCTCTTCTAGAAACATATGAAATTATGAAAGATGCCTATATCAGAATTCTTGAGAGACTTGATCTAAGATTTTCTATAGAGGGCGCAGATCCAGGTGCTATCGGTGGAAATCTATCAGAAGAATTTCATATTATAGATGATTCTGGTGAGATAGAGGTTGGTCATATATTTCAGTTGGGAAAAAAATATTCGAAAGCCATGAAAGCTCTAGTTTTGGATGAGTCTGGAGAACAATGTGAGATGTTTATGGGATGTTATGGCATGGGAGTAACAAGACTAGTTGCAGCCTCTATACAACAGAATAATGATAGTAGGGGTATAATTTGGCCAGAAGCCCTAACTCCTTTTGATGTTGTTATTATTCCAATTAATCTGAGGAAGTCTTATAGAGTTAAAGAGGTTGCTAAGAGGCTTTATGATACTTTAAAGCAAAGCGGATACGATGTTTTATTAGATGATAGAGATATTAGACCAGGAGCTCAATTTGCAGATGCAGATCTGATAGGCGTATCTCATCGTGTTGTGGTTTCAGATAAAGAGTTAGATCAAGATATGATTGAGTATAAAAATAGGTCTAGTGATAAGGTAAAAATGATTAAGCTAGATAAGCTAGTTGATTATCTTTAATATGGATATTCAGTCAGTATATTATGAGCACAGAAAAAAATAAAAAATCAATTGAAGCAAGCTATATAGCGATTGAAGGTCCTATTGGCGTTGGAAAAACTACTTTAGCTAAGAGATTAGCAGACACCTTTCAAAGTGAGGCAGTGCTTGAAATGGCCGAAGAAAATCCTTTTTTAGATAGATTTTATAATGATTCGCAAAATACAGCACTTCCAACTCAATTATTTTTTTTATTTCAGAGAACTCAACAGATTGATAGGATTCAGCAAAACGATATGTTTTCTCTTGGCAAAGTTACAGATTTTATTTTTGAAAAAGATCGTTTATTTGCTGAGCTTAATCTAGATAATCATGAATTTGAGCTTTATGAAAAAATAAGAGAGAAATTAGATTATAAGGCTCCAATACCAGATTTAGTTATATATCTTCAAGCACCAGCAGATATATTAATGAAAAGAATTGTAGAAAGAAATTTGTTTTATGAAAGGAGAATTCAAGAAAAATATCTAGAAAAAATTGGTGATGCTTATGCTAAATTTTTTTATGATTACGATAAATCTCCTCTTCTCATCATCAATTCAGCAGTTATAGACCCGATCCATAGGGAATCAGACTATCAGGAACTTTTATCAGTTATTAAAAATATAGGCAGTGGAAGGCACTTCTTTAATCCGACTATTCAAAATATAGCCGAGGAGAAATAGGGATATATTTTATGTATAAGCAGCTAGAAGAGAGGGGAATGAAATCACCGCCAATTAATATTTCTATGTTAAAAAAAATGAAGGAAGCCCAAGAGCCAATAGCATGTCTTACTGCTTATGATGCCAGTTTCGCAAAATTAGTTGATATGGCAGGAATTGACTTAGTTTTAGTTGGTGATTCTTTAGGTATGGTTATTCAAGGTCATGATACAACAGTTCCTGTCACTGTAGAGGATGTTGTTTACCATACAAGGATTGTATCAGCTCAATTAAAAAGATCTTTTTTAGTTGCTGATTTACCCTTTATGAGCTATTCATCTCCAGATCAGGCTCTTGATAACGCTGTAAGATTAATGCAGGAAGGAGGCGCCATGATGGTTAAGCTCGAGGGAGGATATAATCAGCTATCTGTTGTAGAGTGTCTTGCTAAGCATGATATTCCAGTCTGCGCTCATTTAGGATTAAAGCCTCAGTCTGTTCATAAAATAGGTGGATTTAAGGTACAAGGAAGAGATAAGGATAAAGTTAGTAAAATGGTTGAAGAAGCTACTGCCCTTCAGGATGCTGGCGCTGATATAGTTTTGCTTGAATGTATCCCAAATGAAGCAGGCAAGCTTATTACTAAATCACTAAGCGTTCCTGTCATAGGTATCGGTGCTGGCCCCTTTGTAGACGGACAAATTTTAGTAATTTATGATATTTTAGGAATAACACAAGGCCCAACTCCTAAGTTTGTTAGAAATTTTATGTCAGATTCAGATTCAGTTCTTTCTGCATTAAAGAATTATAAAGATTCAGTAAAGGAAGGATCATACCCTTCATCAGAGAATTGTTTTTCATAGATAATAAAATTTTTTATTTTTGATTAAGGAAGATGTCTAAAATTTTCATAATTAAAACACTAGCTGATTTATCTAATCAAAAGGAAGATTGGAGAAAAAAAGAACAAAATATAGCCTTAGTTCCAACTATGGGAAATTTACACCAGGGGCATATGGAATTATTTAAAACTGCTTCTAATCATTCTGATAAAGTAATTTGTAGTATTTTTGTAAATCCGACACAATTTGAAAAATATGAAGATGTAGATTCATATCCTAGAACTATTGAAGAAGATAGAAAAAAAATAGAAGATCAAGGCTTAGTTGATTTTATATTTTTACCAACCGAGGATTTAATTTATCCATACGGCTTAAAGGCAGCTACAAAAATTATACTTCCTGAATTGAGTAATGATCTTTGTGGAGCTGTTAGGCCAAATCATTTTAGTGGTGTAGCCTCAGTTATTTTAAGGTTAATTAACTTAATAAAACCAGAGTTAATGATTTTAGGAGATAAGGACCTCCAACAAAAAATACTTATAAGTCAGATGCTGCAAGATATGCATTACAATCAACCAAAGATTATTTCAAATAGGGTTGTAAGAGAGGAGGACGGTCTAGCAATGAGCTCTAGGAATCTATACTTAACGACTAAAGAAAGAGATATTGCTCCTAGTCTTTATAAAACACTCTTAGGCATTTCTGAAAGTTTATTAGATGGCGATATAGATTTTAATGCGCTAACTCTTAAGGCAATTAAAAATTTGAGTGAATTAGGCTTTAAAGTAGATTATTTGACTATAAGGAATGAGTTTAACTTAAATCTGCCTTCAGATAGAGATAAGAATTTAGTTGTAATGGGAGCAGCTTACCTTGGTAAAACAAGGTTAATTGATAATATACCTGTTTATGTATGTTGATCTATTGCCCATTTTATATGCTCTCTAACCATCTCTGAAGGGTATTGACTTCTTTTCTCAAGAGCTAACATTAGTTCTGGGCTACTATTTGAATTCCCTAGAGCGATAGCCAGGTTTCTTAGCCATCCTTCATATCCAACTCTTTTTATTGCGCTTCCTATAAGATTTTCCTCCCATTCAGATTTAGACCAAAGAAACAGTTCAATTAAGCTTTTTTCATCGAGCTCATGCCTTACCTTGAAGTCTGTAATTTTAGTTGGGTTAGAGAATTTATTCCATGGACATACTAGTTGACAGTCATCACAGCCATATATTCTATTACCAATTTTTTTTCTATAGGCAATCGGAATAGATGATTTGTGCTCTATCGTTAGATATGAGATACATTTTCTTGCGTCAAGTTGGTATGGAGCTACTATTGCGTTAGTGGGACAAATGCTGATACAGGACTGACAAGTTCCGCAATAATTTTTTTTTGGTATATCATTAGGTAGGTTAAGGTCTGTGTATATCTCACCTAGAAAAAAAAAGGAACCTGCCTTAGGATTTATTAGATTTGTATGTTTTCCAATCCAACCAAGACCCGCATTTCTGGCGATAGCTTTTTCAAGGACAGGGGCAGTATCTACAAAAACTCTAAATCCATAATGACCAACTTCTTTTTTTATAAATCTTGCTAGCGCAGATAGCCTTTTTTTTAAAACTTTATGATAATCTCTTCCTAATGCATACCTAGAAATATATGCTTTATTTTTGTTACTTAAAATATCATTAGGTTTACTAGACTCTGAAGGCCAGTAATCCATCCTCGCAGAAATTATTTTGATTGTTTCTGGAACTAACATTTTAGGCCTAGATCTTTTTTTCCCGTGTCTAGACATATATTCCATTTCACCATTTCTTCCTAAGGAGAGCCAGTCTTCAAGACACTTTTCATCTTCTGATAGATTGGTATCTGTTATACCTATTTGCTGAAATCCAAGCCGTATCCCCTCTTTTTTTATTTTTTTAGAGAGCTCGAGAAGCTGATGATTTGTTAGGTTATTCCTTTTAATTTGTTTATTTGAACTATTCATAGAGTTAGTATAAACATATTATGGAAAATCTACCTTCTAATATTTATTCTTCTGAAGTAGTGCGTAAGATTGATAACCATGCTATTGGTTCGATACCTATCTCCTCTTACTCTCTTATGCTTAAAGCTGGTCAAGCTGCTCAAATAATTATAAATACTCATTATTCTGAAGCTAAGAAAATAGTAGTTTTTTGTGGCGATGGCAATAATGGCGGTGATGGCTTTATTTTAGCAAGCCTGCTATTACAAAATAATAAGAGTGTCGCTGTAATTAGGGTTGGTAGTAATGAGAACCTTTCAGAAGAAACCAATCAAGCTTTAAATTTATATCTCAAAACAGGAGGCGTTGTTAAAAAATTTGAAAATGGCACTTCTTACATTAATGAATTTGAAGCAGATCTTTATGTTGATGCAATACTAGGTACTGGCATATCAAGAAAGGTGTCTGGTTTTTATCTTGAGGCAATAAATTTTTTGAATTCATCAAAAATTCCTATTGTATCAATTGATATCCCAAGTGGGTTAAATTCAGATACAGGAATTCCAATGAAAACAGCAGTGAAATCATCTATAACTTTAGTTTTAGTTGCGCTTAAGCAAGGTTTGTTTTTAGGCAATGCTTCTGATTACGTAGGCCAGATAAAATTTGATGGGCTAGATATTCCTCTAGAGCTTTATGATATTTTTAGACCTAGTTTAAGAATTATGAATTCATCTTCACTACCAAATATATTGCCGATGAGATTAAAATCTTCCTATAAAGGTGATAACGGTACATTATTAGTAGTTGGAGGCAATGAAAATATGGGTGGAGCAATAACTCTGGCTGCTGAATCTGCTTTAAGATCTGGAGTCGGTATGGTTAAGGTTGCTACTCATATTAAAAATAAAGATTTTATCTTAAAGAGACTGCCTGAGGTTTTATGTTTTGGAATAGAGGCTAACAATCAATTAGCAAATTGCTTAGATGATGTCGATGCGGTTGTTCTAGGACCTGGGTTAGGAAGGTCTAGGTGGTCAAATGATCTATATAGAACAACAATGAATTCTAAGTTACCTATTATATTGGATGCTGATGCTTTAAACATATTGGCTGAAGATAGCGAAAAAAGAGATAACTGGATCTTAACTCCTCATCCTGGGGAAGCAAGCAGACTGCTTGATACAAATAGTAAAGAAATTCAGCGTGACAGAATGTCTAATATAAAGAAAATAGCAAACCGCTTTGGAGGTGTAGTTGTTCTTAAGGGTTGTAATACTTTAGTTATGCAGGACCAAGAATCTTCTCCTAGTGTTTGCACCTATGGTAATTCAGGAATGGCTGTTGCTGGTATGGGCGATGTATTAGCAGGAATAATTGGCAGTCTTGTAGCACAAAATATAAAACCTATAGAAGCTGCTTTTGCAGGAGTGATGATTCATGCGCTTGCTGGAGACGCAGAATCTATTAATGGCAAAAAGGGAATGATTCCTTCAGATTTAATGCCACATATAAGAAAAATAGTAAACTAAATTAAGAAATGAAAAAAATAGATTTTTATAAGCTATCTGAAAATAATCTTGAAGCATTATGCTCGAAGATTGGTGATGCGATAACAGGTTGCAAAGTAGATAGTTTTAATGCCGGTCTTTCTGGTGAACTAGGCTCAGGTAAGACAACATGGATGAGGTACTTCTTAAGAGCTATCGGTTATGAAGGAGTTGTTGTTTCTCCTACATATACTCTTCTAGAAGAGTATAATATTGATTCTATTAATTTAATCCATGTAGATCTATATAGATTGGATGATCGCTATAATGTACAAGAATTTGAGTCACTAGGACTTAGAGAAAGAATTTCAAGTCCTTATAATTGGATTTTTGTTGAATGGCCAGAAAGAGTTAAAGAAATTGAAAATTCATTAGATTTACTATTTTTATTTACATTTATCAGCCAAGAGTATAGAGATTTATGCATTATGTCTAAATCGAACAAGGGATCTGATGTATTAAGGGCAATTAATGAGGTAGCAAGTAATTGATATTCAATTATTTTTTATTCAATATTTGTTTATAGTTAAAAAAAAGTTGAATTATTTTTTGTTAATTGAAAAAATTAAGTTTTCTGTATAGGTAAGAAATAGTAGTGATTTTTAAGATCTTTCGTCTAGCGGTAGTTTCATCTTTATTTATTCCCTTGGTTCTGCAAGCTAAAGAGATTAAATCACTTAGAGTTATCGAATCTAGTGAAAAAACACAAGTCGTATTTGAGCTTTCAGAAGATCTAGAATATAAGGCTACCTATTTGGAAAGAGATGGAGCATTAGATAGGCTTCTTCTTGAATTTCAAACTAATTTTTCTTACCGACCTAAAGAAGTGCTGACTAGTAGCTCCATTTATAATTTTTATGCTGATGAAGATAATATCTACTCTGCCAAGCTTTTTTCTGGATCAGGAAATATCAGTGAAATTAGGCTAGGAAAGAACCTTAATGATAATTTACGAATTGTTTTTGATTTAAAAACATCATCAGCATATACATTGAATCTAATTGATCAGGCTGAAAGCAAGAGATTGATACTTGATATAGAGGATTATGAATTAAGCTCGACTGACCTAAGAGATATTATTATTGCTATTGATGCAGGCCATGGTGGTAGGGATCCTGGAGCTACTGGTCCTAGTGGATATAATGAGAAAGATGTAGTTTTGTCTATAGCAAAGCTTCTTGCAAAGAAATTTTCCATGCAGGAAGGAATTTCTCCATTCTTAATAAGAGATGCTGATAATTTTGTAGCTTTAACTGATAGAACCAGAATGGCCTTAGAGGCGAAAGCCGATCTTTATATTTCTTTACACGCTGATGCTTTCTCTGATAGTAGAGTAAGTGGTGCTACAGTTTATGTATTATCAGAAAAAGGCGCCTCTGATGAAAAAATTCAGGCTTTAACTAATAGAGAAAATTCTTCTAGCTTATTTGGGTGTGCTGATTGCCAGGATGAGGATGTAATTAGTGTATTGTTAGACATGGCTCATGAAACAGCTATTCCTGCAAGTATAAAAGTTAGCGAATATATTATTAGAGAACTGAATGGGATCACTAAAGTAAGAAAAAAAGAGCCGCAGGAAGCTCCATTTCGTGTATTAAAGTCATCAGGCATTCCTTCTATTCTTGTTGAGCTAGGTTATATTTCTAATCCAGACGAAGAAAGAAGACTCGTAGATCCGCTTTTTCAGAAAATTTTTGCTGATGCTATTTATTTTGGTGTTATTGAATATTTTATTGATAGCCCTACAGTAGGAACTATTTTTGTTTCAAATCCTCCTAGTTTAATTAGAAATGACAAGACTCATATTATTAGTGAAGGAGAGACATTGTCTGAAATTGCTGAATTTTATAAAGTTGGACTTTCAAGATTAAGGATTGCAAATAACATAAGTAGTGATTTAATTTATATTGGACAAGTGTTGGTAATACCAGGAATCTAGGCCTCACTGATGTTCGAGTGCTATAGTATTACAGGACCTACAGCGTGCGGAAAAACTGATTTTGTGATTAATCTCGCAGAAAAAGTGCCACTTGAAATAATTAATATGGATTCTTCATTGGTTTATAAGTCGATGGATATAGGAACTGCTAAACCATCAAAAAGAATCTTGTCTAAAATTCCCCACCATCTTATAGATATCATTGATGCTTCGGAGAGCTATTCTGCAGGTAATTTTGTAAAAGATGTAGATATTTTAATTAATAAAATTTTATCTAGAGGTCGAATGCCAGTTCTTGTTGGTGGCACTCACTTGTATTTAAAGGCAGCTAGAGATGGGTTAGCAGATTTGCCACCAGCTAATAAAAAGATAAGGGAAGATTTAGATAACGAAGCATCAAAAATAGGTTGGCCTAGACTCCATCATTTACTTAAAGAGGTAGATCCAGTTTCTGCATCAAGGATTTCAATCAACGATAGGCAAAGAATACAGAGAGCTCTAGAAGTTTATTATATTTCAGGTGAGCCTATTTCATCTTTGCAGAAAAAAAATATAAATAAGAAGAGAATAGTTGTTAATGCTATTGCTATTTTTCCAAAAAATAAGGATTGGCTGGTCGCTCGTATTGATAAAAGATTAGATGGGATGATTAAAAATGGTTTTATCGAGGAAGTTCAATATTTCAAGACTAGATTAGATATGCACCCTGATCTTCCTTCTATGAGATCAGTTGGTTATAGGCAGATTTGGTCTTATCTGGATGGTAATTATTCTCTTCATGACGCTAGAAAGAAAATAATTACGGCTACTAGAAATCTTGCTAAAAGACAGATGACTTCATTACGTTCAGATCATAAAGTTTCTCAAGTGGTTTTTAATAGCCAGGAGGATAAAGATTCTTATTTAAACGATTTAGCTAAAGAGATAATTAAGAATCTTTCTATCCAAAAAAAACACATGAAGATATAACCTTGTGATAGTATATTAAAAATGATAGAAAATTTAATAAAATAATTTTTATGGAAAAGTGCCTTCTATTGCATATTGGAATTGGCAGTATTCCCCAAGATGATGAAATTCAGGAATTTAGAGCTTTAGCTTATTCAGCAGGTGTTGTTGTTTCTGATGAGATGACTATAAAAATAAAAAAGCCTACCCCTAATCTTTTTATTGGTACAGGTAAGGTCAAAGAAATTCAAGAGAATATTTGCAAATCTTCAAATGAATTAGTCTTAGTTAACCAAACACTATCAGCCTCTCAAGAGCGAAATCTTGAAAAATTTCTAGGGGTAAGGGTGTTAGATAGAAATGGATTGATATTAGATATTTTTTCTCAGAGAGCTAGAACTTTTGAGGGAAAGCTACAAGTTGAGATAGCTCAGTTAGATCACCTTTCCGTAAGACTGGTTAGAGGATGGACCCATTTAGAGAGACAAAAAGGGGGGATAGGCCTAAGAGGTCCTGGCGAGACACAGCTTGAAACTGATAGGCGTTTAATAGGCAATAGAATTAAATCTTTAAAAAATAGGCTAGAACGCGTTGCAAAGCAAAGAGAAATGAGCCGGAGAGAGCGAAGAAAGGCTAATGCCATTACTGTAGCATTAGTTGGCTACACAAATGTAGGAAAAACGACATTATTTAACGCTTTGAGTGATGAAAGCAATGATGCGAAAGATAAATTGTTTGCAACCTTAGATCCAACTATCAGGCGGTTTAGTAAATTTAATAATAGAGATGTTTTAATAGCAGATACTGTTGGCTTTGTTAGAGATTTGCCTCACCAGCTTATAGCTGCTTTTAAATCTACTTTAACTGAAACCAAAGAGGCCTCTCTTCTTTTACATGTAATTGATTCTTCAGATCCGCATAAGGTAGAAAGGAGTCATGAAGTTGAAAAAGTTTTAACTGATATAGGTGCTGGCAATATACCGTGCATTCATATTTATAATAAATGTGATAAGTTTAGTGGTGATATAATAAGTAATGATATTAAAGGATCAAGGCTTAATAAGTTGTGGGTTTCAGCTAAAACCGGTGAAGGAATTGATAATTTAATAGAAGAGATCAAAATTAGATGCTTTGGAGAGCTTATTTCAGGTAAAATAGATCTAGGGCCGAATCAGAGTAAATTGAGAGCAAAGTTATTTTCTCTATCAGCAGTTACTTCTGAAAAGCCAAATAACCTTGGTGGCTGGACATTGGATTTAATGATACCAAATAGCCATCTAGAAGAGCTATCATTAGAAACCGGAGTGTTTGAAAACATGTTAAAAAAAAGGAATATAAACAATGAGTTGGGATGATAATGAAAAGAGAGAGGATCCTTGGAACTCTAATAGAGGCAATCAGCCAGATGATTTTGATGCTGTCATAAAAGATTTCCAGAGGAAGTTTTCTAAATTTTTTGGAGGGAAGAAGTTTGGTGGTGGAACAGGCTCCCCTAGAAAAGCTAACGGCTTTATTTCTTTAGTGCTTATGATTATTTTAGCTTTTTGGGCTTTTTCAGGTTTTTACACGATTAATGATGCTGAGAGAGGCGTAGTGTTTCGTTTCGGAGAATTTAAAACTATTACTCAACCCGGCCTTAGATGGCATTTACCCTGGCCTATAGAAAGTGTTGAAGCAATCAATACCAATGTAACAGAAAGGCTTGCCTATCAGGGCAGTATGCTTACTAAGGATGAGAATATTGTCGATGTAGATTTGGTTGTACAATATAGAAGAACTGATCCTGAAGCTTTTCTCTTTAATTTGAGGTCTCCAGAATCAACATTAAGAGATATTACTGGAAGTGCCATAAGAGAAGTTGTTGGAAAAAATGAATTAGATTTTATTTTAACTGAGGGTAGAGCTGAAATTGCCGTTCAAGCTCTAGAGTTAGTTCAGAGCACTCTTGATTTATATGGGGCAGGCTTAACTATTTTTGAGGTTAACTTGCAAGAAGCGAACTTTCCTTCTGATGTAGAGGCAAGCGTTCAAGATGCAATTAAAGCAAGAGAAGATAAAGAAAGAATGAGTTTTGAAGCTGAAGCATATGCAAATGATATTTTGCCCAATGCAAGAGGTTCCGCAGCTAGAGCTATTCAGGACGCAGAGGGATATAGGGCGAGAGTTATTGCGGATGCTGAAGGAGAAGCTAGTCGCTTTGTTCAAATACTAAAGGAGTATGAAAAAGCTGAAGATGTAACGCGTCAAAGAATGTATTTAGAGACGGTTCAAGCTGTGCTATCTAATTCTACTAAAGTTTTATTAGATGCAGAGGGAGGAGGAAATTTAATTTATTTACCATTAGATAGATTAATGGAGCGAAGAGATGCTGCTGAACAACCTATGCAGCCACTAATAAATAATCCGGTTGCTAGTGACTCTAGCATTCCATCAAGATCTCGTGATCTTAGATAGTTAGGAGATAGTTATGTTTTCAAAATTAAATTCCATTTTTCTACTAACTTTATTAGTAGTTTTTATTCTTAATATGACTTTATTTTATGTTGACGAAAGAGAGCATGGGGTTAAATTCCGTTTTGGAGAGATAGTTAAATCTGATTATGAGCCAGGTTTGCATTTTAAAATTCCAATAGTCAATGAAATTAGAAAATACCCAAATCGCATACTTAATTATGGCGAATCTCAGGAAAGATTTCTGACTGGTGAGAAAAAAAATCTACTTGTAGATTATTTTATCACATGGAGGATAACAGATCCTGGGCAATACTATAGAGCTGCAAGAGGGGATGAGTTATTTGCTCAGCAACGACTATCTGCAATTATTCGAGAAGGTATTAAAGCAGAGTTTTCAAGAAGAACTGTTCAAGAAGTCGTGTCTGCAGAGAGAACTGAAATTATGTCACAAATGCTAGTTCAAGCGAGGCAAAGAGCTCCAGAGTTAGGATTAGAGGTTGTTGATGTTCGAGTGATGCGTATAGAGCTTTCAGATGAGGTTAGTGATTCTGTTTATGCTAGGATGCAACAGGAAAGAGCTAGAGTTGCAGCACAGTTAAGAGCTGAAGGTTCTGAAGATTCTGAACGAATAAGGGCTGATGCAGATAGACAAAGAACAGTAATATTAGCTGAGGCGAATAGAGATGCAGAGATTCTAAGAGGAGAAGGAGATGCTCAAGCAGCAGAAATCTATGCTAATGCATATAACCAAAATCCCGAATTTTATTCATTTTATCGCAGCATGGAAGCTTACCGTCAATCTATTGGTGGACAGCAAGATGTTTTAGTTTTAAGTCCTGATAGCGATTTTTTTCAATTTCTTCAAAGTCAATTTGGCGTTCTTAACCCTTAAATTAATAAATTGCTTTGGAATGAGTTATTATCAGGAATCGCTTTTTATTTAATAATTGAAGGTTTATTTCCATTTATTTCTCCTAAAGGATGGAAAGGAGCTCTTTTTGTTATTGGAAAATTAAAGGAAAATAAACTGAGACAATTTGGTCTTTTATTAATATTTGTAGGGTTAGTTATATTATATTTTTCTAGGAGTTAGATTTTGGGAAATAGCGTTGTCGTTATAGGAATGCAATGGGGTGATGAAGGAAAAGGATGCATAGTCGATTACTTAGCAGAGAAGACCGATGCTGTTGTTCGATTTCAAGGAGGTCATAATGCAGGTCATACTATTGTTATTGGAGATGAAAAAACTGTTCTTCACTTAATCCCCTCAGGAATTTTACAAAAAGGTGTTAAGTGTTTCATTGGAAGTGGTGTAGTCATTTCACCAACAGCATTGCTATCTGAAATCAACCAATTAAAAGAAAAAAATTTTGATGTTAAAGATAACCTTGCAGTTTCTACAAATTGCCCATTAGTGCTTTCTTCACATGTTTTACTTGATAAAGCGAGAGAAAAATTCTTAGGTGGATCGCCAATTGGTACTACGGGTAGAGGTATAGGGCCTGCTTATGAAGACAAGATTGCAAGGAGAGCAATTCGTATTAATGATTTATTTGATAGAGGTCATTTAGAAAGTAAGCTTTCTGCTCTATTGGATTTACATAATTTTTTACTAAAAAACTATTATAATTCGGAAGTAGCAGATTTTTCTTTAGAGCTTAATTCGTGCTTGAGTTTTTTTGATAGCATTGCTTCAAACATAAAAGATATTCCACAAGAATTAAGAAAACTAGAGCTTAGCGGTTCAAAGATCCTTTATGAGGGCGCACAGGGCGCAATGTTAGATATTGACTTTGGGACTTATCCTTATGTAACTTCATCAAATACTACAGCTGGAAGCGCTTCTACCGGATCAGGCGTTGGTCCCACATACTTTTCCTATGTTTTAGGCATTACTAAGGCTTATACAACAAGAGTAGGTTCTGGACCATTTCCTACTGAGTTAAAAGATGATACAGGTTCTTATCTAGCTGAGGTTGGTGCTGAGTTTGGAGCTACTACTGGCAGGCCTAGAAGGTGTGGCTGGCTTGATACAGTGCTTTTAAAGAGAGCAATATTTGCTAATTCTGTTACTGGAATTTGTTTAACTAAATTAGATGTACTTGATGACTTAGATGAAATTAAAATTTGTACTGGTTATGAATATGAGAGAAAAGTGATTGATAATCCTCCATTATCTGCAGAACAATTTGATAAATGTGAACCATTTTATGAGTCAGTAAAAGGTTGGAAAACTAAGACAGCAGGAATAAAAGATTATGATCTGTTACCAGATTTAGCAAAAGAATACATTAATAGGATTGAAGAAATTACTGGTACTAGGGTCGATATGATTTCAACTGGCCCTGGAAGAGATGAAGTAATTATTAGAAAAAATCCATTTAATAGTTAAATTTCTTATAAAATCAATACTATAATTTAAGAATCTTGATCTGCAAAAGACTCACCTGGCTGCCAAGAGCACCCAGTTAGTCCTCCAGCTTTCAACCCTTTAATCGTCCTAAGTATCTCTGATGCACTTCTGCCTGTATCAAGATGATTGCACGATACTGACTCAATTATTCCTTCAGGATTCATAATAAAAGTAGCTCTTAATGAAACAAATTCTTTTTGATCTACTATGCCGCATTCAGATGATAATCTTAGACCACGATCTGCTACTAAGGGATGCTTTATTTTTCCTAATTTTGAATTTTCATTTTTCCAAGCTAGCTTACAGTATTCATTATCACCAGAAATTCCTAAAACTTTTGCCTCTTCAAGAAGTGTATCCATTTGAACTATTTCAGTTGGACAAATAAATGTAAAATCTTTTGGGTAAAAGTAGATTACAGACCAAGAATTTTTTGAGAAATTATTAGATACATCAATAAATTCATTATTTGTATCTATAGCAGTTAAATTAAATTTTGGAAATAAATCACCAACACCAATCATAATAAAATCCTTCAATAAATTGATTAAAGTTAAACATCACTTTTAATTGTATTTAACTAAAAGTGATATTATCGAGAGTTTGAATCTCCTCCATTATTTGATCTAGGGAACCAATTTTTGGAGATGGAGGAGATTCGTTTTAAATAATATTAGAAACTGTATCTTATACCAGCGTTCCAATATTGTGGTCTTTGAGTCCTAATACCATTTTTAGGCGCTCTTGCAACGATATTTGTACTATCTGTAACATTTCCAATTACTAGATATGCATCTGCCTGCTCGTTGATTTCTTTTGTAACAGAAAGATCTATAACTGAGTAAGAGTCAATATTAGTGTCTGCTGCACAAGATGCTATAGAACAAGTGCTTCCAAAATTTGTTAAGTTTAAGTAAGTTGCCCATCCACTAGTTGTAACATAACCAGCCATTAGCGAAAGCTGACTATCTGGCATATTTGGCAATTTCATACCTTTATTAACATTACCCCAATAAGAGCTTTCAAAGCTTGTATCAAACTTACCATCAGTGGTAGTAAGATTTATGCTAAGTGGGATAGTGGCTCCTGAAGCATTAGTAAATGATGTTGATGCTGTAAGCTCAATACCAGAAATAGTCGCTGCGCCACCATCAAAAGTATCGCCAATAGTACATCCTTCATAAATTCCTGATGCTGAGTTAGTACAAGTTCCTACAATATTGTTGTAATCAGTATTGAAATAAACTGCCTGAACATCAGCATTTCCTAATGCACCTCTCCAACCAAGCTCCATACTATTAGCACTTTCAGGTTTTGCATCACCAGTTGTAGGAGAGAAGCCCTGATGATATCCAAAGAACACTTCGCTATTTTCTGCAAGGCTATATCCTGCACCAAAACCATAAAGAGTTTCATCTTTTTCTTTATTACCTGTTTTAGATTTTGGATAACCTGAATTTACCGTAGTTCTTGCAGTTTCATCCCAACGTGTTTCATTAATATCCCAGCTTTCTTTTCTAACACCAGCTGTTATTGTAAGGTTATCTAACCTAATTTCTTCATTTAAGAATAAGGCATTCGCTTTGGCAACCGTAAGCCTATTATTTGAAGAAAACCCTGGTTTAGCGCCTACAGTTAGAGCACTTAGGCTACCGCTTTGCCAATTTGCAGTTTCGTACCACTGCATACGATCTTCTGAATCTTCAGTAGTACGATAACCAAAAGTTAAAGTTTGATTATCTGTGGCCCAGTTACCTTTTAAGACTGTACCTTTTGATTCATATACACGATTATTATGCTTATATTTAATCTCTTCAGCAGTTGTGTTGGTTCCTCTTAGCACCGCAATTGCATCTGCTGTGCCAGCATTGGCATAATCAATCATATTATTAATACCTTTAGCGGCACCATTGTAACCAATTTTATCGACTTTAAACCAATCGCGCTTGAAGTCATTTGTATAATTTGTAAGAGATACATCGATATCACCAAAATCAACACTATAAGAAACAACTATTTGATCATGTTCATTATTCATTTGGTCGTATTTAGTAAAGCCATAGCGTTGTCTTGGGTTACTTGCATAATCAGCTTTCGAAAGACCAACATAACTTTGATCAGATTTTTCTTCAGAAGTTTGATATTTAAAATCTAATTGATGATAAATATCTGAACCTTCATCAGAATTAAGTCTAAATTTGAATAAGATATCATCTTTATCAAATCCAGTGTTGCCACCAACATGCTCAATAGTATCAAATCCATCAGTTTGCCCAAAATGACCTTCTAGAAGAAAACCTACGTTTTCTTCTGAAAAACCAAAGGCTGTGTGTGTTCTTGTTGAGCTGTTAGATCCAAATTCTTGATTGAAGAAGCCACCTGTAGAGCTTGGTATGGGAGTGCTAATTAAATTTATTGCACCACCTATAGTATAAGGCCCTTCAGTGATAGCTGATGGTCCTTTTAAAACCTCAACAGAATGAATTCTTCCAAAAGTTGGAAAATAATAAGCTGAAGAAGCCGAATATGGAGCAGGTGCTATTAAAACACCATCTTCCATTAAAGTAACTTTTCCAGATCTATCATCATATGTGCCCCTAATAGAGATATTTGGTCTTAGACCATAACCTTCTTCAGGTCTAAAATTTATACCAGGAGCATTTGAGAGAGCTTTATGAACATCTATATGTTCAAATAACTGAAGCTCTTCTGAATTAATAGTTGTAACAGAACCATGAATGACCCTGTCTCCGATTATTGTAATATTCTCCATATCGCTTGCTTCTTGAGAGAAGGCTGAAGAGCCAATTAGAAACAACGATGAAAGAATGAATGTTTTTATTTTCATTTTTATCTATCCTTAGAATGATTGTCATTTACAAATGCGAATAATAATCATTTATATTCTAAAAAGCAAGCATATATGGGTATTTATTGTGGATTTATATTTTTTATTCCAAAATAACGTACATTTCGTATCTAGCTACTTCATCTTCATCCACATACTTTCCAATTTCTCTTCTGAACTGATTCATGCTTGTATAAGGCCTATATTCTTCAAATTCATGTGCCATTCTGCTTCCAACTCCTGGAATTAGCTGAATATCATCATCAGATGCGCTATTGAGTTTTAGCGGCACAAAGACATAGCCATATACGTCTTCAAGCTCATTTGAGCTCATTAAAGTACTTAATTGATTATTGAGCTCGCCAACAGTATTAAAAGGCCTATTTTCTAGAATCAACTCAATTGCAGCCTCATTAAAACCAGGAATTGAGGATAATTCTGTCTCAGAAGCTGTATTAGCATTTAGAATAGATTGAGCATTAACATTGCCAATAAATAGACAAGTTAAGAGCAATGTAGCGATAGTTTTATTAATATACATACCTAATCTCCATTTTGTTTAAATTTTAGACAAATTAAACTAAATGAGAATCATTTGCAATTAAAATTAATTATCTATAGATTGAAAGATGCGTTAGCAGATTGTAGTGTTAAGTGATGTTTTTAAAAATTATAAAATCTAGACTTTTGATCTGGTTGATATTAGCTATTCCGTTTCTATACATATGTTATGGATACTATATAGGTGTCTTATTTTATGGAGAGGTTGTTCACCTTTCAGGAAAAATTTCCATTCAGCTATTATTTCTTTCTTTATTTGTTACTCCATTTGTAAGATCTTTTCCTGGTAGGAGCTTTTCAAAGTGGTTGCTAGTTAGTAGAAGATATTTTGGGGTGGCGAGCTTTTTTTATGCTCTTATGCATACCATAATATACTTAAATCAAGTAAATAATATAGATAGAATATTCCAAGACTTTAAGGGCTTAGATTATCTTTCTGGATGGATTGCTTTAATAATATTTATGATTCTAGCAATTACAAGTAACAATTATTCACAAAAAATTATGCGAAGAAATTGGAAAAAACTTCATAGGACAGTGTATTTAGCTACAGTGCTCATCTTTGCTCATTGGATCTTAACTGCATTTGATAGAACTACATCAATCACTTACTTATTCGTATTATCCGGAGTTGAGCTATATCGTATTTGGCACTACCGAAGAAAATTGGTATTCTAGAGCTATATTAAACTTTCTTGAGGAGTCCTCTATGAATAAGAATATTTGTGTAGGGAGTTTGACATCTAGATTTATTTTATTAGCATTTTTTGTACTGATGATCACTTCATGTAGTCAACAGCAAGGACAAGATTTTACAGATAATAGCAGCATAGCAGCGGTTTCCGGAGAGAGAGGAGGCCAAGATATTTTAGGCCCATATAATGTTGTGGCTGATTGGCCAGTAGATATTTCAACTCTAGAAGGAAACGAAGACTGGACTTACGGCGCTGGACAAAGCATTTTTGCTGAAAGTTCAAACAAAATATTTGCCCTTCAGCGTGGCCAATTGCCAAATATTAATAGGCCAAGCACTGTTGCTCTTTCAGATATTGCTCCAAGTATTTATTTTCCAGTAGGGAGACTTCCTTGGCGAGATGCAACTGTCTCAAGTTTGCCAGCTAATGGAGGAGCTGGAAGCTTAGCTGAAACAGCAATTTCTGTTTGGGAATCTAGAGGAGGTAGGATTGGTGTAGATGCATTATGGAAAAATTGCATAATTATATTTGATGGAGATGGAAATATTGTTGATGTGTGGGATCAATGGGATTCGATACTCCAGAGACCTCATTACATTGCAATTAGCCCATATGATCCTGAAAAGCATGTTTGGATCGTGGATGATCATAAACATGTAATTCACAAATTTACGAATGATGGAAGTGAGCTTGTTCAAACTATTGGCACATATGGAGAACTCGGTAATGATGAAACTCATTTTAATAGACCTAGCTTCTTAGATTGGTTTCCTGACGGAAGCTTTGTAGTAGCTGATGGCTATAATGGAACTCGAGTTGTTAAGTTTGATAGTGATGGCAACTATATTACCTCATGGGGAGAGCCATCAGATAATTCCCGTCAAGATACAAGGCCGAATCATTTTCATAATGTTCATGGAATAGCAGTTGACCCCTTTACTAGTAGGGTTTTTGTTAATGATAGATATAATCATCGGGTACAAATCTTTGATGAAGATGGAAATTATCTTGATCAATGGAGTTTTGGTCAGGACCCTTCAGATATTCATATGTTTATGATAACTAATGATGGCTATCTTTGGGCTGCAGATCGAGGCACCAATAAGATTCTCAAGTATGATTTAGATGGAAACTTTTTGTATTCATGGGGAACTTGGGGTGATTTTCCTGGAGGAATGTGGGGCGTTCATGGTATGAGCGTTGATGAGGATGGTAATTTTTATATTTCTGAAGTAGATAATGGCGGCTTTCAGAAATATTCTCCAAGGGAAGGCGCTAACCCAGATTTCTTGGTTGGACAGCCTATTAGATCGAGTTGGTAATTTTTGAATTGAGGGAGATTAAAAACATGATATTAAAAACTTTCTTATCTTTTTTAGCGTCTGTTTTATTTATAGGCATATCTTTTGCTCATCATGGTGGTGCATCTTTTAATAATGAAGTTAATATTGCAGTTAGAGGTAAAGTTACTAGATTTGATTTTATTAATCCTCATGTGCTTATCTATATTGAAGCAACAGATGATAATGGAGATACTGTTGAATGGTCTGGAGAAATTACTAGCCCAAATCGCTTAGCTAGAAGGGAGTTAGCGGCAGGAGCAGTAAGATGGAGTAAGGATGTCCTTCAGCCAGGAGATGAAATTGTTTTAGGAGGTAATCCTGCTAGAAATGGTTCACCATTTCTAAGATTAAGATTAGTAATCGATTCAAAAGGAAACTATCTTAATGGCGATGAAGATTACTTCAAGTCTATTGAGCTTATTTCAGACTAGGATTTATTAAAACCATGGATATAAAATTATTATATAAATTATTTTTATCAATATTTTTTATTAGCTCCATTAATGCCCAAGATGGTAATGGAGAGGCAGATTTTTCTGGTGTCTGGACCAACTTCCCCCCTGAAGGGACAAGGTCTTTTCAGAATTCTCAGCTTATAGGAGAGCTTCCCCCTATGACTCCATGGGCAAGGGCATTATATGACCAAGCTAAGCCGACTTTTGGCGCAATGGGAGTGCCAGTTTTAGAAACAAATGATCCTGTCTATGAGTGCTTTAGGCCAGGAACTCCGAGGATTTACATGCATCCATTTCCTATGGAGATCATTCATACACCAGGAAGAGTTCTGATGATATTTGAATATGATCATGTTGTTAGACAGATTTTTACAGATGGAAGAGACCATAGAGACGATTTGGGCCCAATGTGGATGGGTGATTCAATTGGTTACTGGGATGATGGCGTCCTTGTGGTTGAGACAGTTAATTTTAATGATAGAACTTGGATTGATAGAGAAGGTGTTCCTCATAGTGATGAATTAAAAGTAGTAGAGAGAATGTATCTTGATGATGAAGATAACTTAGTTATTGATATTGAAATAACTGATCCTGTTGCGTTTACAGAAAGCTGGTCTGGTAAAAGGCGCTATAGAAAAGTTGATTGGGTAATAGAAGAATTTTCATGTATGGATAACTTCACTTTCAAAGCTTGGGAAGAAGAGTTAGCTGAGTACGATTAAGTAATTATTTCTTTATGGAGGGGTTATGAAAAATAATTTTTTATTAGTTGCTGCATTGGTAGTTGCATCATTGGTTATTTTTGTTAACAGGAACCAATCAAATAATAATATAGATACGCTTTATTTTTCTGCTGTACCTGGTCAAAAAGGAGGCCAAGATCAGTTTGGTCCTTATGAAGTTGTAGATGGTTGGCCACAAGACATAGCAGAGCTTCCTGGAAATGAAGCTTGGACTTACGGTGCTGGTCAAAGTGTTTTTGCAGAGAGTCCAGATAGAATTTTTTTACTTCATCGTGGAGAGTTACCTAATATAGAGGCTCCAGAAAGAGAAGTTTATCCTGAAGCTGGGCCAGCCCTATCTTTCCCAGTTGCACAATTACCATGGAGAAATGCGTCAGTAGGTCCTAGAGCTAGCTTACCAGGAGCGCTTGAAGGCGATGATACAGATAGGGGAGAATATGGGATTGATCATAGGTGGACGCATTGCCTTGTTGTCGTTAATCGTGATGGCAAAATAATTGAAGACTGGACACAATGGGATTCTCTTTTTAGGAGACCTCATTATGTAACAATTAATCCTTATGATCCTGAAAAGCATGTTTGGGTAGTAGATGATTTTCGTCATGCTATTTTTAAATTTACTAATGACGGTTCTGAATTAGTTCAAACAATAGGCATTCCTAATGAGTCTGGTAATGATGAGACACATTTTTCAAGACCAACTTTCATGGCCTTTTTGCCGGATGCTTTTTTTGTTGCTGATGGTTATGCAAATACTCGTGTAGTTAAATTTGATAATGATGGGAATTATTTAATGTCTTGGGGTGAAGCTGGTAATCCTCCGAATGAGACAAGACCAGGTTATATGAATAATGTTCATGGCATAGCAGTTGATGTTCAAACAAGAAGAGTTTTTGTTAATGATAGAGCTAATAATAGAGTTCAGGTATTTACTGAGAATGGTGAGTATTTAGATGAATGGAGTTTTGGTGATGAACCTGCAGATATCCATTTATTTTATATAGGTGCTGATAATATTCTTTGGGCTGCAGATCGAGCTACAAGTAAAATTCTTGGTTATGACCTAGAAGGTAATTTTTTGTATTCATGGGGAGTTTTTGGAGATTTTCCTGGAGGTATGTGGGGAGTTCATGGCCTTAGTGTAGACCAAGAAGGCAATTTTTATGTTGCCGAAGTTGGCAATGGAAGAGTTCAGAAGTATAGACCAAGAGTTGGCGCTAGACCTGAAACAATGGTTGGCAGGCCAGTTTATGCTGCTTGGCAATAATTTTTTAATTGGAGATTGAAGATATGAAAACACTTAAACTTAATTTTATTGTTCCTTTAATTGGAATTTTCTTTTTGATCACTTCATGTGCTCAGATGGATGTTCAGCGTCAGTCAGCAGCAATTCCTTCTGCTGAGATACCTATGATGTCTACTGAGAGTATAGCACACCAAGGTTTCTTTTATGTTGGCGGTGATTATGTTGGTGAAGAAGGAAGCGAAACTATGGCTAATTCAATGTATGTTGAAGTAATGGTTCCTCATGAAGTTTTATATCCGTATCCAATTGTTTTTCTTCATGGCAATGGTCAAACTGGTGTTGATTATTTACAAACTCCTGATGGAAGACCTGGTTGGGCTTATGATTTTCTTGAAATGGGATATGTTGTTTATGTACAGGATTATCCAACAAGGGGACGCTCGCAATACATCCCAGGAGTTAATAGTGATCTAGGAGCAAGAACAGGACCATTGTTAGAGAGGATATTTACAGCTACTGCAACAGAGGCTGACTATCCTCAAGCACCAAAGCAAACTCAGTGGCCTGGCTCTGGACTGATGGGCGATCCTATTATGGACAATTTTACTAAAACTCAGGTTCAATATGTTACTGGCTATGGTGAGCAAGCAACACTAGCTATTGATGCTAATGTTGCCTTGTTAGACTTGATTGACACACCAGTAATCTTACTAACACACTCTCAAGGCGGTTGGTTTGGCTGGAATATTGCAGATGAAAGACCTGATTTAGTAAAGACTATAGTAACTATAGAACCAGCAGCTCCACCAATAAGAGGTGTTGATACAACTAATGTTCGCTACAGAGAATCAGGTGGGCTCTCATGGGGTGTAGGAAATACTCCGATTACATACGACCCACCAATTAGCGAACCTTCTGAATTATCTGTTGAGCTAACAAGTGAAGCGGAAGGGCCAGATTTAGTTCCATGTTATCAACAAACTGAGCCAGCGAGACAGCTTATTAACCTTACTGACATTCCAGTACTATTTATGAATGGAGAGGGTAGTTACCATAGAATATTTGACCATTGTTTAGCTAACTGGCTAAATCAAGCTGGTGTAGATACTGAATATGTCAGAATGGAAGAGGTTGGTCTTCCAGGCAATGGCCATATGATGATGCTTGAATTGAATAGTAAGGAAATAGCAGAATACATCCATATTTGGTTAGCCGAAAATATTCTTTAGGAGAATATTAGATCTATAGATATTTAGGAATTCATGTGATTGATATTAGTATATTGATCACATGAATCTTAGATATAATTATTAATACAATAGATATATTATATAAATTATAATAGGAGCCTTGATTAATAAAAAAATATCAAGATTATTTAAAAAGCACTTTTACCAGTTAATTCTTTCCCTACTATTAATTGGTGAATAGTTTCAGTTCCTTCGTAAGTAATGATGCTCTCAAGATTAAGCATATGCCTGATAGCGCTATATTCAATATTAATTCCGTGTGCCCCAAGAATATCTCTACAATCTCTAGCTACTTCTAAAGCAGCCCTTGCATTATTCCATTTACCTATAGATATTTGAGCTGGCTCTATTGTGTTAGCATCTTTAAGCTTTCCAATCTGAAAGGCTAATAATTGCCCTATAGAGATTTTCCTTGCCATTTCAGCTAGTCTTATCTGAATAGCTTGATTAGAGTCAAGCGAACGTCCAAATAACTCTCTGTTTTTTGAATATTCTAAGACCTCTTGAAAGCATGCTTGCGCAGCTCCAATAGGGCCCCAGATAATTCCATATCTTGCTTGAGATAAACATTTGAGTGGTGATCCAAGACCCTTAGATAGAGGCAAAACATTGTTTTTCGGAACTCTAACGTTCTCAAAAAAGAGCTCTGCTGTTGAAGAAGCTCGCAAGGAAAATTTACCCTGGAGCTCTTTTTTTTTGAAACCATTCATATTTTTTTCAACAATAAAACCTTTTATTCCATCATCTGTCATGGCCCAAACAATAGATATATCTGCAATTACTCCATTTGTAATCCATTTTTTAGACCCATTAATTATCCAATCATCCCCATCTTTTTTAGCAATAGTTTTCATATTTGCCGGATCTGATCCCCCATGAGATTCTGATAAACCAAAACATCCAATTATTTTTCCCTTAGACATTCTAGGAAGGTAATTATTTTTTTGATCTTCAGAGCCAAAAGCATGAATTGCATACATTGATAGAGAACTTTGTACAGAAAAAAGACTTCTAATAGAGCTATCACCTTTTTCTAACTCTTGGCAGATTAGTCCATAGCAAATATTATTCAGCCCGGCACACTCGTAACCTTGGAGATTGCAGCCAAATAGGCCAAGCTGGCCAAATTTTTCAATTATTTCTTTAGGAAATTGATGATTTGAAAAATAGTCTTTTATTATAGGTTGTACATTTTTATCAACAAATGCTTTAATTTTATTTTTGAGTAGAGCTTCCTCTTCACTTAGCAGTGATTCTATATCAAGTAAATCATCATTATTAATCATTATTTAATTTTTAATTGTAGTTATTATATTTTTTATTATATACAACCATATGGCTTAAACATATATAATATATTTATATTAAAGATAAGTATTGTAATTTTATGTTTTATAAAAAATCTATTTTAAGGTATTTTTTGGCATCTCTTGGTGGGGTAGCTATTACTATTACGTTATTTTTATTTATGCATGACGGGGTAACACGATTTCTTTTAAAGGATCCAATTAGGTATTTTACAATAAGTAATTTCATTCCAGCACCAGATAGAGGTCGACAACTACCTGATGCCCCATTACCAGTACAAATTGCTCCAGAGAAAACAATTATTGATTTTGATCAATATGGTGAGATAGATATAGAGAGAGAAGAAATTATAATTGAGGATATTGAGCAATTATCTCCATCAGCCCAGTTCGAGTAAGTTTTATTTATTTTTTTCTCTTTCCTCAATATGAGCTGCTAGCTCTCCTTGTTTGCAATGTAAAGTATGGAGCCATCTTTGGCCTCCAGAAGTAAAACCTGCCCAATAACCAATTTCAACAATTTCTGCTTCCGAAAACTCATCATGGAGCTCTTTCCAAAGAGCATCATCAGCCAAATCTGGATTCCAGAGAATAGCATCTGTATATCGCAGAGCAACTTTTTCACGATGGGTAAATAAGTCAGATTTATTATATTCTTGTAGCTGATTAAGTCTGTGCGATTTGTCTTTATTCACCTCACGGGCGATACCTTGGTTGCTTCAGTACTCACAGTTAAGGCTTCGAGCTATAAAGTACCTCATCAATTCTTTTAGCTCAGTCTCAACAACACCCACATTAGTTTTTCTATTAAAAAGTAATTTACGGCTTAAGGTAAATGCACGCATTACATCAGGTTGATGCGCTCTGATAGATTGATTTTCTGGACCAGGAACCCCGTTTTTAATTGATTCCTCAAGCCATTCTCTAGCTTCTTGATCTTCAATCTCATCCGGTGCTAAGTACCTTATTCGTGCCATAAATAACTCCTTTAGTAGGACATTCCACAGCCAATTAATTTATCAGTAGGGAATTTAGTGATAACTTCAATACCTGTTTCAGTTACTACAACCTCATCCTCTAATCTTACACCATCAAAGCCGATACCTGCATAAGTTTCTAAAGCAAATACCATACCTGGCTCAATAGTAACAGGATGATCTAGGCTATAGGCTCTTGACATTATTGGGAATTCCCATAAGCCAACTCCTATACCATGCCCATATTGAAGCCCAAAGACCTCCATTTCATTTTTAGCTCCCATAGCTTTCGCTGTTGGCCAAGCCTGACAAACATCAGCTGTAGTAAGGCCAGGTTTAACTGCCTCTATTCCTCCTAATTGGTATTCAAGGCATTGTGCGTGAATATCTTTTTGTTTTTGATTTGGTTCACCACAACAGAAACATCTATATACACAGGTAAGATAACCATTAAATACACAAACAATATCCATAAATATCATATCACCAGGCTGAATTAATCGATCAGAGCTTAGGTGTGGATGTGGGTGTGTTCTATTACCAGTTGTAACTTGAACATTATGAACCCATTGACAACCCAATCTATGCATTTCATGAGAGGCTACTGCTTGAAGGTCATTTTCTTTCATTCCTGGAGCTATTGTTTGAGCAATTGCATGGAAGGCACCATCAACAATTGCTGCGCCATGCTTTAAGTTCATAATTTCATCTTCATTTTTTATTGCTCGCGCATGCTGCATAACATTTTGCCCATCAACAACCTGATAGCCCTCTTGTATCATTGCTAACATAATTTGAGCTTCAGCTATATCAACACCAATTTTTACTTTCTTTTTATCCATCTTATGATTATCTAACACCATATCTAGATCTTTTAGAAAGTCTCTATAGCACTCCCATTCCATTGGGAGAGCTCCATGCATTGTTCCATGAGCTGGAAAGGTTGTGTCTTTAACCCATGGGGAGTAAAGTTTTTCTGCTGCTACTTCAGATCCAAAGCCAAAAATATGCGGCCTTCCTTCTCTAGGTACGATTGCATAACGACCCATATTGCAAACTTGCGGTGAAGCTACTGCAGTTGAAGTAGAATATCTTTTATTGCCAGTTTCAAAAAGCAATAGACAATCAACATCAAATTCGTTCATATATTTTTGAATACGATCTTCTCTATATTTTCTCATACGGCCCATATCGATTCTTTGTTCATAATCAACTTGCATCATTCCATGTGTACCAACTCTCACTTAACTTCTCCTTTAATAATTAATTTTTATAAAACTTTTTCTACTTGATGAGATTCAGCTGATTTAACAACTGTCTCTGTGACTGCAACACCATGAATCATCTCACTTTGAGGAATAAAATATGGTGATTTATTAATAATAGAGTCTGAAAACTCTTCTAACACTGCTTTAACTATATCAACTTCTTCTGCCTGCCAGTTTTTTGCTGGCCCTTTTATTGGTTTAAAAATACAGTTTCCAAAACATTTTTTTCTTCTTTCTTCAGAAGGGGTGCCGGCTATATGCGTCATTCCTTCCAATCTAACAAAACCCTTAGAGCCGAAAACTTGAAAGCTAAAACCACCTCCTGTCGCAGTCATAGTTCCTAAATAGCCAGACATTCCTTCTTTCATTCTAAATAGTATCGATGTTGTATCGTCTGATTCTACTTCAACAGCTCTTCTAAAGCTTTGACAGTACAGCTCATCTATCTCACCACACAAATCTATCATTCCATCGATCGCATGAACTCCCATTGGAGTTAAACCCCCACAAGGTGTTTCTTCATTACTAGCCCTCCATGCATTTTTATCCAAAAATAGAGCATTAGGAAATGTCATATTTGCTTCAACATGAAGGATAGTGCCTAGCTCATCAGCAGCTATCATATCTCTTATGTTTTTTATTTCAGGGTGGAGTCTTCTATTAAAATCTAGTCCTAAAACTACTCCAGCTTCTTGAGTTGCTTTAACTGCTTTTTCTGCTTCTGATTTGTGAAGGGCAAAGGGTTTTTCACAGAAAACATGTTTATTAGCTTTAGCACATGCAACAACTTGATCTACATGCATTGAATGAGGAGTTGCAAGGACAATTGCATCTATATTAGGATCATTTAGAGCATCTTCTAAATTTGTAGAAAATGTCATGCCATGATTCTTTGAAAAACTTTTTGCATCCTCAGATGCTGTTCTATGTACCGCATGAGAGAATTTTATTTTATTGCTGTTGTCATATACTGACTCTACTAGTGTTTTTCCCCACCAGCCTATGCCAACAATTGCAGCATTAATCATAATAGTAACTTCCTTAAAATTTAAATAACCTAAGAGAAAATATTTTATATATTTTATACTATATTATCATTTTGTTTCTAATAAATTATCATTTTATCAAAAAAGGTAGTTATGCATCTTTATACTTGGTCTTGGGTTTTTTTATTTTGCTATGTGCTTATTATGATAATTATTGGAATTATTGGTAATAATAGAGTTACAAATTCCGATGATTTTGCCACAGCAAGAAGCTCTTATGGCCCTCTATTGTTAGCTTTAGCTTTTGCTTCTACTGCAGCTAGCGGAGCAACTTTTCTAGGACTGCCGGGATTAACTTATACCTATGGACTATCTACTCTTTGGATTGCTTTTTTATACCCGATAGGAATATATATAGGTATTTTAATTTCTCAGAGGAGTATTGCTAAATTTGGAAATTCATCTGGAGTTAGATCAATACCAGAATATTTAGGTGAAAGATATCAGTCCGAGTTTCTTAGAGTATCAGCAGCACTTTTTTCTTTAATTTTACTATTTTATCTTGCAGGCCAACTAGTAGCAGGCTTAGTTATGTTTGAGATGATGCTTGGGATTCCTAAATCATGGGCTTTAATAATTACTACATTAGTTCTTCTTGCTTACATCACTTTTGGTGGAGCACATGCTGATATTCTTACAGACGGCGCTCAGGGACTTTTAATGATATTTTTGGCTATTATGATTACTATACTTTTTATTCTTGGTGTTGGTAGCGACGGGCTACCAAATTTAGTTCTTAAGTTAAAAAATGATGACCCCCAGCTAGTAAGTTCCTTTTACTCAGGCTCGCCTATTACAGCATCTATTTGGTCATACATAAGCCTTGTGGTAGCACACATACCTTTAGGGCTTTTACCACATATTGGAAATAAATTATGGGCATTAAAAGATGAGAGTAGTAGAAGCAGATTTTTAATTTTAGCTTTTTCTTTTGGAATGATTTTACCAGCTATTACTTTGGGCGGAGCATTAGCTAGAGGCATATTTGGGGACGATCTTTTAAATTCATCTTTAGGGGCTAATGCTGCATTACCTAGATTATTTATCGATATTTTTCCAACTTGGGTAGCTGCTTTATTAGGTGTTGGAATTCTTTCAGCAGTTATGTCAACTGCTGATGGGCTTGTAATATCTACTTCACAAGTATTTGCAAATGATATTTACAGAAAAACGATTGCTCCAAGAATTCATCAAAATCTGAGTCAAGACACATTAGATAAAAATGTCCTAATTATAAGCAGGATAGTAACAGCGCTTACTTTGGTTGGCGCATCAGTTTTAGCTTGGTTTACGATTGGGATGAATGTTGTATTGCTTACCTGGATTGGGATTGGAGGCTTTACAGCAGCCTTAATGGGTCCACTAGTTCTGGGTTGTATTTGGAGAGGGGTAACTCCAGCTGGTGCAATATTTGGATTTTGGTTTGGGGCTATTTTGTTTGTATTAATTCATACACAAATTCTTTCTAGTCTTATTTATTTAGGCGATTGGTTTAAATTTTATTCAGATAGCCCGTATTCTGCTGCTACTATTTCTGGCCTTTTGGCAGTAATTGTTACGATTTTTATCTCTTTATTTACAAATTCCCTTCCAAGGGATCATCTAGATAAGGCTTTTTAGTATTTCTTGCTGGTATTTTTATTTTTATCGATCTAGAATTAAGAAGTGATATGCTTTGATGGAGATTTTACATGAAGAGTTTTCTTTTATTTTTAACATCCTTATCCTTTTTTTCTAGCATTATAATGGCTGAGCCTGCTACATATATCGTTCAAAATTCTCATACATTTCCGTCTTTTGAAGCAGATCATCAAGGTGGGCTTTCAATATGGAGAGGCAAAATTACAAAGACTTCTGGTACTATTATTTTAGATAAAGAGAATGAATCAGGTGAAATTGATGTAGTTATGGATATGGGTTCAATTGATTTTGGCTGGCAACCAATGAACGATAGATTTATTAACGATATTTATAAGACAGAAGAATTTCCAGTTGCAACTTATAAGGCAACTTTAGCTCATTTTGTAAACGGTGAGCCAACATTGGCTGAAGGCATACTCACTCTTCAAGGTATTAGTAAGCCAGTTAATTTAAGTATTGATAGATTTCAGTGCCAGCCCCATTTTAGAAGGCCCTCTAGAGAAGTTTGTGGTGCTGATGCTAGTACAACTATCAATAGGGCGGATTTTGACATTATGTATGATTTACCTATGTTTTTTCCTCAGGTTAAATTACTTATTAATGTAGAAGCCTATCATGGCGAATGAATATTTAGGCCTAACAAATTTATTTTTTTGGTAAAATTTTACTCATTTCTTCAGGCTTATTCTCTATGACTGCAGGTTGTCCAATATAGCCAGGCTTAGGATTTAGTTTTAAGTGTTTTTCTAGGTTATTTCTAGCTTCTTCTTCAGATGTGTATGGCCCTATCCAGGTATATTCTTCATCATGCCAGTACCAGCCAGCTGGCCAGGGCTCTTCAGCAAATTTTGTTGTGTACCATTTAGATGACCAATATCTTGGATTTCTTTGTTGTGACATTCTTTATGCTAGATTATCTATAGTTAGTTTAAAAAAATACTTAATGTTATTATAATATATGTAATAAAGTATAATTTCATAGTATTTAATAGGAAAAACTTGCGTTGAACAAAAATATACATTCTTTTTTATGCCTTTCTCATTTTTTTTTATTTCTATTATGTATAGAAATTTCATTTTCTCAGAGTTGGATAACAGAGTCTGTCTGTCCTGAAAATGAACAGGCAATTTTTCATAAATGCGCTTTAGAAGCCATAAAAACATTTGATCCTCCTAGATTGCAGAATGGAGACCCAGATTTATCTGGTATCTGGAGAAGAACTGTAGCTGCTCATGAAAGTATTGAGGCACACCCAAAGACGCTAGATGACCAGGAGACCCCAAGCTCAGTTGTTGACCCAATCGATGGTTATACCCCATTACAACCTTGGGCTGAAGCACAAAGACGCTATAATCGAACAGCTTATGTTCACCATAATGCTATTTGCCGATTAGATGGCGTACCTTTGAGCATGTACATGACGGGCCTTTACCAATTTAACCAGACCCCGCAAAATATCCTTATTCAAGGAGAGGAAGCGCATGCATTTAGGATGATCCCTTTTTCGGCTTCTCATAAATTAAGTGAAGAAATTAAATTATGGAATGGCGACTCTATTGGGTCATGGGATAATAATACTTTTGTTGTAGATACGACTAATCAAAATGCAAGAGCATGGCTGGATCAGAGAGGTAGGTTTTTTACTGATGAGGTCCATGTTGAGGAAAGATTTACTTTAGTTGATGATAATACATTGCACTATCAGGCAACAATTACAGATGATAATGTTTTTACACAGCCTTTTACTATTGCTATTGCCTTTAGGAGAAATATTTCTGATTTTGAGATTTGGGAAGAAGCTTGTTTTGAAGATAATGCAATTTCTAGAGAGCAATTTTTTAATGTTGGTTACAAAGTTTACCCTGGAATAACTGGTGATGAAGCAAGAAGACTTAAGGATGCATGGGAACTGTATGAGGGGACACGATAATGTTAAGAACTTTAATATTTTTATTTCTTTGCTCTTTTTCAATTTTTTCTACTGCGCATCATTCCAAGGCACTGCAGTTTGATTTAACAAAAGAAATTGTAATTACGGGAACTATTATTGATATGGAATGGCGAAATCCACATGCTTGGCTTCACTTACAAGTTCAAGATGAACAGGGTGGCCAGAATCAGGTATGGAAGGTTGAGTTTGGAGCTGCAAATTCTTTATATCGGAGAGGATGGAGGCCAGATAATTTACCTACAGGAGCAACTATAATTGTTCATGGAATTCCATCTAGAGATGGCTCAAGAACAATCGATGGTGAAGAGGTTACCCTAGAGGATGGTACGACACTCTTCTCAGGAAATGCCGAAAGCTAAAAACTTTATAATTTAAGGATATTTATGTATCGATTCTATTTTAAGATTTTATTGATTTTATTTTTTTCTCATAATGCAATTTCTCAAAATTATGAAGTCCCAAGAAATGAGCATGGCCAACCAGTAATCGAAGGTATATGGCAAGCTTTTGGAACTGCTGTATGGGATATTCAAGATCATAGCCCTAGTTTTGGAGTTCCAGCAGGTATTGGTGTAGTTGAAGATAATGTAATCCCTTATCAAGAATGGGCGCTTGAGCAAAGAAAGGTTAATTTTGAGAATAGATTTCTAGATGACTCTGAAGCTAATTGTGAGCTTGTTGGTGTTCCGCGAATAACTTATATGCCTTATCCTTTTCAAATAATACAAACTAAGGATCAAGTCGTTATGACTTATGAGTGGGTTCACACTATTAGAAATATATATATGGATAGCGCTCATCCTCCTGGACCTATTCAGTGGTATATGGGTGACTCAAGGGGGCACTGGGAAGGCGATTCACTTATCGTCGATGTAGTGCATTTTACTGATAAAACATGGTTTGATAGGTCTGGAAACTTTCATAGTCCTTCGCTCCATGTTGTTGAAAAGTATACCCCCATAAGCCCAAATCATATGCTTTATGAAGTTAACATAGAAGACCCTGAAGTTTTTACAAGACCGTGGAATATGAGTATGATTCTTTATAGACGATTGGAGGAAGATCTTCGTATCCTCGAGTATGAGTGTTATGCTCTGGCGGATGATTTAATACCAAGGTAGGTATAGATATGACAAATAAAAAACAGTTTTGTTCTCTATTTTTTCTTTTACTGATTTCTTTTGCCGGATCTACTCAGGAGTCTAGCTCAGAACCCAATATCCTTTTTATTGCAATAGATGATTTGAATGATTGGGTAGGGGTCTTGGGCGGCAATGATCAAGTTTTGACACCTAACATAGATAAACTTGCCTCACGAGGTATTGCATTCACTAATGCTCATACACCATCTGTTCTTTGCAATCCAGCAAGAACAGCTATTTTTTCTGGCCTCGCTCCTTCTTCTACAGGCGTTTACCTGAATAATCCAGATTGGCGTACTATTGATATTTTTAATGATGCACCAACAATTCCTAAATATTTAAAAGACAATGGCTATAAAACAATGGGAGCTGGTAAATTATTTCATGCCTCTACTTATAACCCTCGAGCATTCCGAGGCTTTAATGATACAGAGGCTTGGGATACTTATTATCCATCAATTGATCGACAACTTCACGATGAGGTTGCCCCTATTAATAGGCCATCAAATCAAACACCTATGTCTAGATTTTTTGATTGGCATAGAATGACTACTGAAGATGAGGCTTCAGGAGACGGACAGGTAATTACACACTCTATTCAGAATATTTTAAATATGGGCGATAACTCAAATTTTATTGGTGTTGGAATTTATAGACCTCATCTCCCTTGGTATAACAATTCAAAATATTTTGATTTATATCCAATTGATCAAATTACATTACCTTTAGTTAATGATTCAGATTTAGATGATGTGCCAGCTGCAGGAAGGTTGATTCATAAGTATCCTCTTTTGGAAGCCCCTACAGGGACTTTTGATGGAATGGCCCTTCATGAGTGGATACGACAAAGTGGAGAAAATACTTATAGAGAGGCTGTCCAAGGATATCTTGCTAGTATCAGCTTTGCTGATGCAATGGTTGGTCGGCTTATTGATGCACTAGATGAAAGTGGAAAGGCTGATGATACGATTATTATTTTATGGTCAGACCATGGATGGCACTTAGGAGAGAAACTTCGTTGGAGAAAACAAACCATTTGGGAGGAGTCGACACGAGTGCCTCTAATTATTGTAGCTCCTGGAATTACTAAGGCTGGGACGAAAACTGATAAAGTTGTTTCCTTAATGGATCTATACCCAACGCTTCTTGATATAATGGGTTGGGACATACCTAATCACCTAGAAGGGCGAACCCTTAGACCTCTAATTGAGGATCAAATGACAAATTGGGATCATTTTGCATTAAGCACTTATGGTTATAAAAATCATGCAATAAGAGATGATCGCTATAGGTATATAAGATATTCAGACGGTTCTGAGGAACTTTATGACCATAATATAGATCCCAACGAATGGAATAATCTTGCTTCTAATCAAAGCTATTTTGAAGTAAAGAGTAGATTGGCTTCATTTTTGCCAGATGAAGATATGCCAGATCAGCTGGAAAGGTAATAATTTATATAGGAAGATTAAGAGAACGTTATCGACTAATCTTTATTTTTTAAGTACAATCATAAGCTAGATATTTTTTCTAATTACTGAATGGGCTATAGGCCCATTTTTTATATTTTAACGTAAAGTAATAAATAGGTTAGTTGTGAATAAGAAAGATTTAATTGGAATATTGGAAAACCCTATCGCTAAGTTAGGTTATGAGCTAGTTGACGTAGATCGTCACCTAGGACCTAATAAAACTATAAGAATCTTTATTGATAAAAAAGGTGGGGTTGGTATTGATGATTGTGCTTTTGTTAGTGAGCAGGTTGGTACTCTTCTTGACGTAGAGGGCGTTTTAGAAGAGAAGTATATTCTAGAAGTTTCTTCGCCTGGTTTTGATAGAAGGCTTAGAACTCAAGAACATTTTTTGCAGTTTTCTGGTTCTAGAGTAAGTATTAAGTTTAAATCTTCATTTGAAGGAAAAATAAAAATGACTGGAATCATAAAAGACACTAATTCAGAATCTGTATCATTACTGACTCATGATAGTCTTTATCAAATTCCAATTAATAATATAGATATGGCAAAAATAATAAGTGAAGAGTTGATATGAATAAAGAGATACTAATGGTTGTAGATGCGGTTTCAAATGAAAAAGGTGTTAGTAAAAATATTATCTTTGAAGCAATAGAATTTGCATTAGCTACAGCTACAAAAAGAAAACGTGGTGAGGAAATAGATGTTAGGGTATCAATTAACAGAGAAGATGGAGAGTATGAAACATTTCAGCGATGGGCAGTCTTTGCTGATGATTCAAATGAATTAGAAGATCCTGATAAAGAACTTAGGCTAGAAGATGCTTTAGAAATTAATCAAGAAGCTGAACCTGGAGGTTTTGTCGAGATACCAATTGAGTCAGTTGCCTTTGGAAGAATAGCTGCTCAGACGGCAAAGCAAGTTATCGTTCAAAAAATACGAGAAGCCGAAAGAGAGCAAGTTGTTGATGAATTCAAAGAAAGAGAAGGTACATTAGTAAATGGAATCGTAAAGAGAGTAGATAGGGGAGGAGTGTTTGTAGATTTAGGAGGTAATGCTGAAGGCTTTATACCTAGAGAGCATTTAATACCAAGAGAGCCTATTAAGCCTCAAGATAGAATTAAAGCAATTCTTTTTGAGATAAAGTCAGAGATTAGAGGCCCACAATTATTTTTAACCAGGACTTCACCAGAATTTCTAATTCAATTATTTAAATTAGAAGTTCCAGAAGTGGGGCAAGATTTAATTGAGATACTTAATGCTGCAAGAGATCCAGGCTTAAGAGCTAAAATTGTTGTTAAAAGCAATGATAGTAGGATTGATCCTGTCGGTGCTTGTGTTGGCATGAGAGGATCAAGAGTCCAGGCAGTTTCCAATGAGCTAGCAGGAGAAAGAGTAGATATTATTTTGCACGATGAAAACCCAGCTCAATTTGTTATAAACGCAATGTCTCCTGCTGATGTTTTATCTATTGTTATGGATGAGGAAACAAATAGTATGGATATTGCTGTTGATGATGAAAAGCTATCACAGGCTATAGGAAGGGGTGGACAAAATATAAGATTAGCTAGTGAGCTTACTGGTTGGGAATTAAATGTAATGACAGAGAAGGATGCAGAGGAGAAGAGTGATCAGGAGTCTAAAGAGCTAATAAGCAAGCTAATGGATGATCTTGATGTTGATGAGGACGTTGCATCTATTTTGGTCCAAGAGGGTTTTGTTTCTATTGAAGAGGTAGCCTATGTTCCAACTAATGAGCTTTTAGCTGTAGAAGAGTTTAATGAAGAGATTGTTAATGAATTAAGATCAAGAGCTAAAGATGTATTAGTTACACAAGCTCTGGTTAATGAAGAGGTTATTGATCAATCTGGTCCATCCTCAGATTTATTAGGCATAGAGGGTATGGACAAAGAGCTTGCTTTTGAGTTGGCTTCTAAGGGGATAGTTACCAAAGAAGATTTAGCTGAACAGTCAGTAGCTGATCTTGAGGATGTAGACTCTGTTAATCCTGAGAGAGCTGCTGATTTGATTATGAAAGCAAGGTCTCATTGGTTTAGCGAAGAAGAAAAAATAGTTTCAGATGAGGATGAAGCTAAGTGAGTGATATTACTGTATTAGCGTTAGCAGAGGTGCTAAAAGTGCCAGTTGAGAAATTAATATCACAACTGTCTGAGGCTGGAATAGATGTTAAAAGCGCAGAAGATACTATTAGTGAAGAGGCTAAAGTAAGCCTACTTACTCATTTAAGAAAAACCCATGGCCGTGAACAGTTATCATTATCAAGCCCAAAAAAAATTTCATTAAAGAGAAAGTCTCAGAGCGAGTTAACTCTATCAACAGGACAAGGAAGATCTAGAACAGTTAATATAGAGGTTAGAAAAAAAAGAACATATATCAAGAGAGATGAATTAGAAGAGCAAGCAAAACAACAGCAAGCAGCTCTTGATGCTGAAATAAGGAAATCTGAAGATCAGTTAAAGCTAAAAAAAGAACAACAAATACTTTCTCAAGAGGATGTTATCCAGCCATCTGAAGATCTATTATCAAGTAAGCCAGTACCAATAACTAATATTGATACAAATACTAAACCAAAGAAGGAAGCGCTAGATCAATTAGAGATGGAAACACCTGAGAACCTGACTCAAGAAGAAGATAAGAAAAATGATGAGAAGGCTAGATCAAAGGATGAGATAAATGATTTAAAGTTAGCTAAAGATGAAAAGGCTGATAAAGAAGAACAAAAAAGAGAAGAAAAATCACAAGAAAAAATAAAGAGACAAAAAGATAAGGGTAAATTACGAAAGTCAAGACGAGACCATACGCTTCATGTTGCTGAGGGTTCTCATATAAGAAGAAAGAAAAGTAGAGTACGAAGGAGCAATCTTAATATTAATCAAGAATCACAACATGGTTTTGAAAAGCCTACTTCACCTCAGGTGAAAGAAGTTCTTATTCCAGATACAATTATTGTGGCTGATTTAGCCCAAAAGATGGCAATAAAATCTAATGAAGTTATAAGAGTTGCTATGAGCATGGGTACCATGATTACGATTAATCAGACTTTAGATCAGGATACAGCAATCTTAATTGTTGAAGAACTTGGACACATACCAAAAGCTCAGAGTGATAGTGGTATTGAGGACGAATTAAAGCAATCTTTAGAGTCTAATATTGATAATGCTGAGCTGAAGCCACGGGCACCTATAGTAACAGTTATGGGGCATGTCGATCATGGAAAGACTTCTTTGCTAGATTATATTAGAGAAGCCAGAGTGGCTAGTAGTGAGGCAGGTGGCATAACTCAACATATTGGTGCTTATAATGTTAAAACTGATAAAGGCAATATTACATTTCTAGATACACCTGGACATGCTGCTTTCACAGCAATGAGAGCCAGAGGAGCTCAGGTTACTGATATAGTAGTTTTAGTTGTTGCGGCTGATGATTCAGTGATGCCTCAGACTATAGAGGCAATAGAGCATGCTAAGGCTGCGTCAGTTCCATTAATTGTAGCAATAAATAAAGTTGACTTAGATACGGCTGATCCAGAAAAAATACGTAGTGAGCTTTCACAGCATGAAGTTATATCTGAGGAATGGGGAGGAGATACGCTTTTCGTATCTATTTCAGCTAAAACTGGTGAGGGTATAGGTGACCTTCTAGACTCTATATTGCTTCAATCAGAAATTCTTGATCTTAATGCCCCTCATTCTGGCGTAGCTTCAGGTGTTGTAGTTGAGTCTGCTTTAGAGAGAGGACGGGGCCCTGTTTCTACTGTCTTGGTTTCTAAGGGCGTCTTAAAATTAGGAGATATTCTGCTTGCAGGACATGAATATGGAAGAATTAGAGCTATGTTTAATGAATCTGGAGGCTCATTAAGTGAGGCAGGACCATCAATACCAGCGGTTGTTTTAGGTCTTTCAGGTACCCCTTTGGCTGGCGATAATATTTTGGTAGTACCAAATGAGAGGAAGGCTAGAGAAGTAGCAGAGTATAGACAAAATAAAGAAAGAGATATGAAGTTAGCAAGTCAGCAGTCTTCATCAATTGAAGATATGTTTGTAACCGAGGCTGATAAAGGGAGAAAATCTTTATCAATCTTAGTTAAGGCTGATGTTCAAGGAAGCAGTGAAGCACTGAAGGATGCATTAGGGAAAATTTCGAATGATGAAGTAATTGTTAATGTGATACTAGATGGGGTTGGTGGTATTACTGAATCAGATGTTCAGCTTGCTCTTGCATCAAAAGCTGTCATTATAGGATTTAATGTTAGAGCTGACTCTAGTGCCAGAGATTTAATCAGAGAGACAAAATCAGATGTTCGATATTATAGTGTGATTTATGAAGCTATAGATGATGTCTCTATGATTGCTAGTGGCTTATTATCTCCAGAGATTAGAGAAAAAATTGTGGGTTTAGCTGAGGTAAAAGATGTCTTTAGATCTCCAAAGCTAGGAAATATTGCCGGATGCTTAGTTATTGATGGTTATATGGAGCACACTAAGCCAATTAGAGTTTTAAGAGACAATGTTGTAATTTATGAAGGTGAGCTAGAGTCTTTGAGAAGATTTAAAGATGATGTTAAAGAGGTTAGAGCTGGTACTGAGTGTGGAATAGGTGTTAAGAATTATAATGATGTTAAATCTGGAGATCAGATTGAGTGTTATGATAGATCTGAGGTGCCAAGATCCGTCTAGTTATGCCTAGAGAATTTTCAAGAAATCTAAGAATTGCTTCTGAATTAAAAAGATTCATTAATAATCTATTACATCAGGGTATAAAAGACCCTAGATTAAACGGAGTTACGATCAGTAGTGTTAAAATGACAGAGCTTTCAGGTAAGGCCATAGTTTTATTTAGTACCCTAAATTTTGATGATAAGGAAGAGGAAGATATATTAGTAGCCTTTGATAAGGCTAAAGGATTCTTAAGAAAGAAATTTGGGAAGCAGATGAAGATAAGGCATGTACCAGAACTAATCTTTGAAAGAGATAGCGGCCCAAATAGAAGCATTAGGATTAGCAAGCTTATAGATGATGCAATCAATAGAAAATAATATTTATGATAGATCTATTAATGGTATTTTGTTAATCAATAAACCAAAAGGCTTTACCTCAAATCATATTTTACAGAAAGCAAAAAGGATAGTTGGAGCTAAAAAGGCCGGTCATACTGGAAGTCTAGATCCCTTGGCAACTGGAATGCTACCAGTTTGTTTAGGTAAAGCAACAAAGATTTGTTCTTACTTATTAGATTCAGAAAAGACTTATAGCGTAGAGGCAAGATTAGGGCAATCTACTGATACAGGAGATAGAGAGGGGACGGTAGTCAAGGTTAGCAATTCTTCTTCTCTCTCTTTGGGTGTAGTTAAAAATAGCTTGCAGAAATTTATTGGTGAATCACAACAGACTCCCCCTATGTATTCTGCAGTTAAACATAAAGGAAAGAGACTTTATGATTTAGCTAGAAGGGGAGAGGTAGTTGAAAGAAAGTCTCGAAAAATAAAAATTAGATCAATAAGGTTAGATAATTATTCTTGGCCAAGGTTGAACTTTACAGTTCAGTGTTCAAAAGGAACATATATAAGAACATTAGTAGAAGATATTGCTAATGATATGGGGACACATGCCCATGTCTGGAATTTACATCGTGCCTCAGTTGAGCCTTTTAGAAATGATAAGATGTATGATATTGAGTTTATAGAGAATGTTATTTTAAATAACCAAAAAAAAATATATGACTTTATATTGGATATTGATAGAGTTTTTAAAAATATACCAGTTTTAACTCTATATGATAATCATTTAAAATCTTTTATGAATGGTCAACAGGTTGAAGTTGTTTCAGGTTTTTTTTCTGGAGAGGTAAGAGTTTATGCTTCGGATCATAGTTTTATTGGGTTAGGATTTGCGACAACAGATGGGTTTTTAGCCCCAAAAAAAATTTTTGTATAAATTTAGTATTTGGTGCTGATCGTTTCTATAGGTACAATACACTTTTTAATTATAGGGCATCTTAAATATGGCTTTGAGTTCAGATAAAAAGTCCGACATAGTTTCTAGTTTTGGAAGAGATTCTAATGATACTGGCTCCACTGAAGTTCAGGTGGCTCTTTTATCAGCTAAGATTAACCAGTTAACAGATCACTTTTCTAATCATAAGAAAGATCATCACTCTAGAAAAGGTTTGTTAAGTATGGTCAATAAGAGACGTAAGTTATTGGATTATATAAAGAAAAAAGATCAAGATAAGTATCAGAAATTAATTAAAGATCTTGGTCTGAGAAAATAGAGTTTATATATTTTTTCACTCTTTTTTATCTCTATTAAGTAGTATATAGATATTGTTAATAATTTTTTTAAATGTAGGTATATACGGTGGAATTAAAGAAAACTTTTACTTATGGTAATGATGAGATTACTATCGAAACTGGCAAGATTGCGCGACAATGTGATGGCGCAGTATTGGTCAGAATGGGAGATACAGCTTTACTAGTTACAGCTGTTGGTCAGAAGGGCAATACGGAACCACGTTCATTTTTTCCTCTAACTGTTAATTACCAAGAAAAGACTTATGCAGGTGGAAAAATCCCTGGAGGTTTTTTTAAGCGAGAAGGAAGGCCAACTGAAAAAGAAACCCTTACTTCAAGATTAATTGATAGGCCAATTAGACCACTATTTCCAAAAGGGTATTCTAATGAGGTCCAGGTAATTGCTACTGTTATATCTTTGGATCCAGATATAGATCCAGATATTCCGGCATTAATAGGATCTTCTGCAGCTTTATCTATTTCTGGCCTTCCCTTTATGGGCCCAATTGGTGCGGCTAGAGTTGGGTATAGAGACAATAAGTATATTCTTAATCCTAATAAGTTAGATCTAAAAGATTCTGATCTAGATTTAGTAGTCGCAGGAACTGAAAGTGCGGTACTAATGGTTGAATCAGAAGCCCATAATCTTTCTGAAGAGGTGATGTTGGGTGCTGTAGTTTTTGGTCATGAGCAAATGCAATCAGCAATAAAAGCTATCAATGAACTTAAAAAAGAAGTTGCTAAAGAAGAGTTTGAATGGGAAGCTCCTGTCGAGGATAAGTCTTTAGAAGAATTTATTTCTAGTTCAATAAAAGAAAGCATAGACGAAGCCTATAAGATAGCTGAGAAAAAATCTAGATCTACTAGGCTTATAGAAGTAAGAAATGAAATACATGAATTATGTAATAGTAAAGAGAATGATGATTGGTCAGAAGAAAAAATTAATAATACATTTTCTAAGATTGAAAAACAGATTGTTCGTGAAAGAGTTCTTAAGGGGGAGCCTCGCATTGATGGGAGAGATAGTTCTACTGTAAGACCTATTAGTGTTGAGCTTGGCTTGCTTCCAAGAGCTCATGGATCTGCGTTATTTACTCGTGGTGAAACTCAAGCTCTAGTAGCTACTACTTTGGGAACGGATAGGGATTCTCAAATTATTGATGCTATAGAAGGGGAATACAAAGATAGGTTTATGCTCCATTACAATTTTCCTCCATATTGTGTGGGAGAAGTTGGTTTTATGAGTGGCCCTAAAAGAAGAGAAATAGGTCATGGTAAGCTTGCTAGAAGAGGTGTTCAAGCTGTTCTGCCAGATATGGAGAGCTTTCCTTATGTTATAAGAGTAGTTTCAGAGATAACTGAATCTAATGGTTCAAGCTCAATGGCTAGTGTCTGCGGTACCAGTTTATCTTTAATGGACGCGGGTGTTCCAGTTAGTTCTCCAGTTGCTGGTGTTGCAATGGGCCTAATAAAAGAACAGGATAATTTTGTTGTTTTAACAGATATATTGGGTGATGAAGATCATCTAGGTGATATGGATTTTAAAGTTACTGGAACTACTGATGGCATTACTGCTCTGCAAATGGATATTAAAATAGATGGCATTACTCAAGACATAATGAAAATAGCTCTTGATCAGGCCAAACAAGGCAGGCTTTTTATTTTAGGGGAGATGTCTAAAGTTATAGAGAAGTCTAGAGAACAGACCTCGGATTGGGCACCAAGCATTATTACTATGAAAGTTCATCAGGATAAAATTAGAGATGTTATTGGAAAGGGGGGATCTGTTATTAGGGCATTAACTGAAGAAACAGGTGCAACTATTGATATTGATGATGATGGTGTCATTAAGATTGCATCTGTAGATGGCTCTTCTGGAAGAGAAGCTAAAAAAAGAATAGAAGATATAACAGCTGAAGTAGAGGTTGGAAAAATATACGAAGGAAAAGTTGTTAAGTTAATGGATTTTGGAGCTTTTGTTACTGTTCTTCCTGGAAAGGATGGTTTGGTTCACATATCTCAAATATCAACAGAGAGAGTAGAGAAAGTTAGCGATAAACTTACAGAAGGCGATAATGTTAAAGTTAAGGTATTAGAGATTGATAGGCAAGGTAGGATAAGGCTAACTATGAAGGATATGGAGGATAATTAATTTTATATATTATCTATAATAGTCATCAGCGTCTCTATATTGCTTTTCCTGAAGCTCTCTTCTTTCCTGAGCCTCCAAAGAAAGTGTAGCGACAGGCCTGGCTTCAAGCCTTCTTAGACCAATCTCATCACCAGTTTGTTCACAGTATCCGTATGACTTATCATCAACTCTTTGTATAGCTGAGTTTATTTTTCTTAGCAGTTTTCTTTCCCTATCTCTAGCTCTTAGTTCGAGCCCAAACTCTGATTCTTGAGTTGCTCTATCGTTTGGATCTGGGAAGTTTGTAGGCTCATCTTTCATATGAAGAATAGTTTTATCAAGCTCTTTTATTAATTGATTTTTCCATCCAACTAGAATTTTTTTAAAGTGTTTGAGCTGGCCGCTACTCATATATTCCTCACCTCTTTTAGGAAGATATGGTGAGAAGTCCTCTGTAGGGCCTGAGAGTATATTTAAATTAGCATTAATATAATTAAACAATTTCTTTTTAGCGGCTTTCTTCTTAGCGACTTTCTTCTTAGCGGCTTTCTTCTTAGCGGCTTTCTTCTTAGCAACTTTCTTCTTAGTAGCTTTCTTCTTAGTAGCTTTCTTCTTAGCAACTTTCTTCTTAGCAACTTTCTTCTTAGTAGCTTTCTTCTTAGTAGCTTTCTTCTTAGCAACTTTCTTTTTCTTGGTAGCTTTTTTTGATTTCATCTTTTATTTAGTTATAACAACTTTTGAAAGTTTGCAATTATACATATCATCGCGCCAAGAGGAAGCAACTTTTATTTTTTTTATTGATAAATTAGTAAATATTTATTAAATATATGAGATTTTTGCCTCTAGTCTGACTTTTTAAATTCTGCTGAAACTGTTGTTTCTATACCTCCTCTAACATTAAAAATAGCCTCTAGGCGCATAAATTTTGGTGAAGAAATTGTTACTAAATGATCGAGTATTTGATTAGTAAGAGCTTCATGAAACCCACCCTCATTGCGATATGACCACACATAAATTTTTAAAGATTTCAACTCTATACAGCATTTATCAGGTATATATTCTAGTTTAAGGGTAGCGAAATCTGGTTGTCCTGTCTTAGGACATAAGCAAGTAAATTCTGGTATGTTAATATAGATAGTATAATCTCTATTAGGATTGGGGTTGGGGAATGTGTCTATCAGCTCTGCTGATGGCGCTAGTTTTTCATTAATTTTTGTATTATTCATATTTTACCTATCTTCTTTAACAGATTATTTAGTTTTTTTTATTAATATATTTACTTTACACGAATCAATAATTAGCATCTACACTTCGGAAAATAATTAATAAAATTCAATGCGATTAAGTAGTATTAAATTATCAGGATTCAAGTCATTTGTTGAGCCAACAACTATCTTATTTCCAAGCAATCTATTAGGTGTTGTTGGGCCTAATGGCTGTGGAAAGTCTAATATTATTGATGCGGTAAAATGGGTTTTAGGTGAGAGCTCTGCTAAAACCTTAAGAGGAGAGTCTATGGCTGATGTTATTTTTAATGGCTCAAGCAATAGAAAACCTGTTGGCAGAGCTAGCGTAGACTTAGTTTTTGATAATTCTGATGCTGCTATTTCTGGTGCTTATGCATCATTTTCAGAAATTTCAGTTCGTAGGGTTGTTACTAGAGATGGCTCTTCTCAGTATTTCTTGAATAACACACGATGTAGAAGAAAAGATGTTACCAATATACTCTTAGGTACAGGTCTTGGGTCACAGGGCTATTCTATTATTGAACAGGGTACGATTTCTCGTTTAGTAGAAGCCAAGCCAGAGGAGTTAAGATCATTTTTAGAAGAAGCAGCCGGTATATCAAAATATAAATCAAGGAGGCAAGAGACTGAGAACAAGATTAAAAATACTAAAGATAATATTGATAGGCTGACTGATTTGACAGATGAGGTTGATAAGCAACTTAATCATTTGGATAAACAGGCAAAAAATGCAGAGAAGTATAAGGAACTTAAAGAAGATCAACGCAAACTGAAGGCAGAGCATTTGGTCTTAAGAATTAAGCAGTTAAAAAAAGAGTATGACTCTATGTCTAATATTGTAGGAAAAAAGCAAAACGACTTAGAATCAATTATTTCTAAAAGAACTAGTACAGAAAGTACTATTGAAAGACTTAGACTGAGTCAGTCAAGCTCAAATGATCAGTTTAATGAAATCCAAGCTAAGTACTACAAAGCTGGAGCAGAAATTGCGCGATTGGAACAATCTATAAAACACAGAAAGGAGGTTAGCTCTAGACAAAAAGATGATCTAGATCTAATTAATAGCGAAATTAAGGAAATTAGCTCTCATATTAGTAGTGATGAATCTGAAATTGCTAAGCTAGACCAAATCTTAGATGGAACAGATAAAGAGCTTAATGACGCTATTTCTGTATTAGAGTCATCATTAATTAATCTAAAAGAATCAGAGGGTAGGATCCAGACATATGTGGAAGAACTAGATAAGCTCATAACAAATTTTACCTCTAAGGAAACTAAGTTTTCAGAGAAAATAGAAATTTTAAGATCTAAATTACATGAGCAGTCCTCACATTTATCATCACTTGAGGCTATACAAGGGGCTAAATTATCAGGTGTAAATAAGGAGGTTAACACTTGGTTGGATTCTAGAAAAATAGACTCTTCAGATACCTTGATTAATAAAATAAAAGTAGTTAATGGCTGGGGGAAGGCAGTAGAAACGGTTTTGGGTAAACATTTAGGAGCTATTTGCGTTGATAGTATTACAGATTTTTATAAAGACTGCTCTTCTCTGCCCAAAGGTAGTATAGACTTATTAGAATGTAAACCTGAAGCTAATAGAAATTCTGATAAAAAAAAGCTTAGCTCATACATAAGTGGTGTTGATTTGTCATATTTTTTGGAAGATATATATGTAGCAGAAAATTTACAGAGCGCTATTAAACTTTTATCAAATTTAAATGATAATGAGTCAGTAGTTACTAAAGAAGGTTATTGGGTGTCAGAGAAGTGGATGAAGATTGCTTATTCTGATAGTAATGATACTGGAGTCATAGTAAGAAGTGAGGATATTAAGAGTGTTAAGGTAAAGATTAATGGTATTAATAAAGAAATTTTATCTGTAGAAACTTTCTTTTCTGAAGAAAGGGATAGTTATCAAAAGGAACAAGAAGAGCTTAAGTTAGATAGAGCGAGAGCTGAAAAAAATCTATCTGATATTAGAGATATAGTTGAGCAGAATAAAGATATTGTAAGTAAACTTACGATAAAATTAGAGTCTCAGAAAAGCTCTAAAGAATCAGTTTCTGCTTCCTTGGATCGTGTCTATACACAAAAAAATAATCTCTCAGATAGGTATAATTTATTACAAGAGAAAATTAAGGAAGAAGTAGATCCTTTATCTGATGAGCAAAATACACTACCTAGTAAAGTAAAAGAAAGGAACCTTATTGAGAAGAATTTATCAAGTCTAAGAAATGAATTAGATTCAATCAATAAAGAGCTTAGCAACTCTGAACTTGCAAGAGCTAAAGAAGAAAGAGAGGCTGCTAGAGAAAAAGAATTACTTGATGAAGAAAAATTTAAGTTAAAAGAGCTCCAGGTTCGCTCACAAACATTATTAGAGAGGTTGTCAGAAACTGGAAATAATTTTGATATATTGGTTAGTAATTTGCCAGAACATTCTAGTCTTGAGACATGGCAGAGCATGATTGATAAGAATGAAGCTAAGATTTCTAGGTTAGGAGCTATAAACCTTGCAGCGATAGATGAATTTGCTAATCAGTCTGAAAGAAAAGATTACCTAGATTCTCAAATGAAGGATTTGCTAGAGGCCCTTGATACATTGGAGAAAGCTATACGAAAAATTGATAGTGAGACAAGATCAAAGTTTAAACAAACATTTGACGAAACTAATGTTGGTCTCTCAAATTTATTTCCTAGACTATTTGGAGGTGGTAGTGCTTATCTTGAATTAGAAGGAGATGACCTTCTTAAATCAGGAGTAGTGGTAATGGCAAAGCCACCTGGGAAAAGAATTAGTAGCATTCAGCTTTTATCTGGCGGCGAAAAGGCTTTAACTGCTGTTGCTCTAGTTTTCTCTATTTTTCAACTTAACCCCGCACCTTTTTGCATGCTAGATGAAGTCGATGCTCCATTGGACGAAGTAAATGTAGGAAGATTTTCAGATATTGTAAAAGAGATGTCTAATAAAGTGCAATTTATACTCATTACCCATAATAAAACTACTATGGAGTCAATGAGCCAACTTACTGGAATAACGATGAGTGAGCCTGGTATTTCTAGACTAGTGTCAGTTGATATTGAAGAAGCAATGAAAATTGTAAATACATAAGGAGTAGGCCTGTGTTAGATTTAAGATGGATTCTATTCTTGCTTGGTATTGCAGTCTTTTTGCTTATATATTTTTTTTCTATTAAGCCTATACCATATGCAAATAAGCTATCTTTTTTTAAGCGTTTTAAATTTAAATATAGAGATAAGTTAGTAGAGGAAAAAGATGATTATAAAGCGCAAGAGAATTTAAATGATAATGATAAAATTGATGATATAGATATAAAAGATGCACAATCTTCAATAGATATAGATAAGCAAAAAGTAATCACCTTAAGACTTATCGGAAAAAATCAATTAGATTCACTTTCAGTCTTCAAATGTTTGCAGGAAAATGATTTTACTTATGGCAGATTCGGTATTTTTAACTATTATGAAAAGAATAGTAATAATCCAATAATTAGTATAGCTAATCTTACAGAGCCTGGAACATTTGATATTGAAAATAAGGAAAATTTAGTAATTGGAGGGCTAACTCTTTTTATGCAGATTATAGGCAATTCTGATGGCGTTTCAAGATTTGATTTCATGGTAGGATTAGCTAAAAGTATTGCTGAAGAGCTTGATATAGAAATACTCGATGAAAATGGAAGTTCATGGAGCATACAAAGAGAGAGATATATAAGAGAAGAGATTATAGCTTTTCAGCATGATGTGAACAAATAGCTTTTTATGAAAAATAATTTAAATAAATCTAAGGCTCAAATTGAAAGATTAAAAAAAATTATCACAAGCCATGATTTTGCATATTATGCTGATGATAATCCTACCATTACTGATTCTGAGTATGATAGGTTATTTCTTGAATTAAAAAAATTAGAAGAATCTAATCCTGATTTGGTAACTATTGATTCTCCAACTCAAAGAGTTGGCACCACCCCTATTAAAGGATTTGAGGAAGTAGATCATCATGTTCCTATGTTGTCTCTTGATAATGTTTTTAATGAAGACCAGCTAAAAAAAAGATTTTCCTCTAAAATTATAGATCCATTAAAGAAAATACAGTTACCACAGAATATTGAAGAAATTCCATTTATAGCAGAGCCTAAGTTAGATGGAGCAGCTGTTTCTCTGTTTTATAAAAAAGGTATTTTAGATTTTGCAGTGACAAGAGGAGATGGAAAAACTGGTGAAAATATAACTCACAACATAAAAACTATTCCATCTGTTCCACTAAGAATTAGAGGATCATTAATTCCAGATGAAATCGAAGTCAGAGGTGAGGTATTTATGCCAAAGATAGATTTCCTAAAATATAATCAAAATGCACAAAAATTAGGGTTACGCACTTTAGTAAATCCTAGAAACGGCGCAGCAGGAAGTCTTCGTCAATTAGATCCAAAAATAACTGCTACTCGCCCACTTGATGCTTATTTTTATTCAGTGGTTAGAATTAAGGGTACAAAGCTTCCTAAAAAAAATTCAGAGCTGCTTAATTTTATAAGAAATCTTGGCTTTAAAGTTTCACCAGATTCAGAATTAGTGTATGGGCTTAAAGGATGTATGTCTTACTATTCAAGGATTAATAAAATTAGGGAAAATATAAGTTATGAGATAGATGGGGTTGTTTATAAGTTAGATGATTTAGATATGCAGAAGATACTGGGTTATAGCAAGACTGCACCTAATTGGGCAGTAGCACACAAGCTACCTCCTCAGGAAGAAACATCTGTTGTTAGTAATATTGAATTCCAGATTGGTAGAACTGGTCAAATAACTCCAGTGGCCAGAATAATGCCTGTTTATGTTGGTGGAGTTACTATTTCTAATGTTACTTTACATAATGAAGATGAGTTACACCGTAAAGATGTTAGGATTGGTGATACAGTTATAGTTAGTAGAGCAGGAGATGTTATTCCTCAAATAACAAAAGTAATTCTAGAAAAAAGAAAAAAAATATCAAGTAAAGTAAAGATTCCAAAAAAATGTCCAATATGTCACTCTAAGATTATTAGAGATCAAGGCAAAAGAGTGTCTAGATGTATTGGCGGATTTTCTTGTTTGGCTCAAAAAAAAGAATCTATAAGGCATTTTTCTTCACGATCAGCTATGGATATTGATGGATTAGGTGTGAAGATAATAGATCAACTAGTTTCAAATGAAATAGTGAAAAACCTTTCTGATCTTTATAATATTGATAAAAATCAACTTTCTTCGTTAGATTTAATGGGCGATAAATCTGCAGAAAATTTATTAAATTCAATAGAAAAAAGCAAGGAAACAACTTTTAGCAGATTTTTATTTTCACTTGGTATAAGAGAAGTTGGTGAAATAACAGCAACTACTTTAGCAAGAAATTTTAAATCTATTGATGATCTTAAAAAAGCCAATATAGATAAATTAGAATCATGTGCTGATGTTGGCCCTATAGTTGCCAGCAATATTAAAGAGTTTTTTAATAAAAAAGAGAATATTCAGACGATTGAGAAACTTTTAAACAGTGGTATTTCATGGAAAGATGAGGTAAATAAAAGTAAAGATTCTATTTTTAAGTCTAAGAATGTAGTAATAACAGGATCATTTAATAAAATTAAAAGAAGCGATCTAAAAGAGAAGCTGGTATTTTTAGGTGCTAAGGTTAAATCTTCAGTTTCAGAAAAAACAGATATCGTTATTGTAGGGACAAATCCAGGAGAAAAATATAATAGAGCTAAATCATTAAATTTAGCTCTATTTGATGAATCTGATCTTTTTAGACGCTTGAGTAAAGAGTTAGATATTACTCTAGAGTGACTTCTGCTGAATTTCGCAAGCTCTCTAAGTAAGAAGCTATTTTTTGTTGCTCAACCAATCTTATCATGTCCTCTCTCACAGCATCTAATTCTGGTGGCTGCTGCTCTCTTTTATCTTCCAGTAAGATTACATGATATCCAAATCTTGTAGTAACAGGACTTTCAGAGTAGCTGCCAACTTCCATTGATTCTACTGCCTCTGCAAAAGGAGCAACCATAGTTTGTGCTGAGAACCAACCTAAGTCACCTCCATCTGGGCCTGAAGGGCCTGTAGATTTTTCTATTGCTAGATTTTGAAAATCAGCACCTTGAGCAATTTCTTGTATAATCTCATTTGCTTCAGCTTCTTCTGATACCAGTATGTGACGCGCTTTATATTCAGTTCCTGATAATTGTGAAAGGCTTTCATTATAGGCTATTTGAATTTCTGCATCCGTCGGTTGATTAGATTCAAGATAATTGGTAATGACGATTCGTGATAGGATATTTAATCTAAGCACTTCAATTTCTGCTGCTACATCTATTTCTTGTGTGTGACCAGCAGAGTTAGCTACTTCCTCTAATAGCTTAAACTGAATTAGCTCATCTACAAGTAAGTTATATTCATCATCACTAAGCGAATCGAGATTTTTTTGAATTCTTCCTAATGAATAGTAATCCAATAGCGACACTTGAATTGGCTGGCCATTTACTGATGCAACCACATCCTCTCCTAGTAGATTAGATGTATTTTGTTCATTGCTACAGCCTAAGGCGCATAGTATAAAAAATAATAATGAGTATTTTTTTAATTTATGAAACATATAATTTTTCCCTTTAATCAAAAACAGTTATATTTTTTAGTTCATTTTTTGCATATGCTTTAATAGTTAATGCATGTATTTCATTTTCTATGATATCACCAAGTGAATCATATATCATTTTATGTCTTTGAATAGATGAAATATTATCAAAAAAGCTAGAAACAATATAAATTGAGTAATGCCCTTTACCACTTTTTGAGCCTTCATGATTTTTATGAAGATAGCTTAAATCCTTTATTTTTAGGGTATCTGGTTTAAATTCTTTATCTAGGATACATTGGATCTTTTTTAACGAGGATTTTTTCATTCATATAATTCCTAAGAACTATTTTGGCATTTCTTTATATTTAGAGGCGATCCATATAGACTGAATAATAGCCATTATAAATGTTATACCAAGCATACCGAACAATTTAAAATTAACCCATGCTTCTTCGCTAAAATTGTATACTACATAAAGATTGATAGCTCCTAGAAATATAAAATTAAAAAACCACATTAGGTTCATTTTTTTCCATAATTTTTTTTCTAAATTTATTGTTTTTCCCATCATTATTTCTATTAGCGTTTTCTCTCCAACAAAATGAGTAAATAAAAAGGCTAGAGCAAAAATCCAGTTAACTATAGTAGGCTTCCATTGTATAAATATTGGGTTTCTAAACAATAATGTTATTCCTCCAAATATTGTCACTAGTAAAGTAGATGTCAGTAGCATCTTATTGATTTGTATGGTAAATAACCATTGGTAAATTATTTGTAGCAACATTGTTACAATTATCGCAATAGTAGCTAAATAAATATCTGAAAGGCGATACACAGCAAAAAATATCACGATTGGTAGGAAGTCAATTAGTATTTTCATTTCTTAATCATTATTTGAAATATATCTATTATTTATTAATTAAATAAATTATGCTTATTAATAATTTTACCATGATTTGGAGTTTTTAATTGAAAGATGATGTCATAAAAGACAAAAATGATGAAATATCAGATCCAAATCAATCTAGTTTAGATAGCAGTTTGCTGAAGAGTGGATTACCCTCTCAAAAGGAGATGCCTTTTGCAATTATTTCTGGCGAGCCGTTAACAGAAATTCCTCAAGATTTATACATACCGCCACAAGCATTAAAGATATTTTTAGAGACATTTGAAGGTCCTCTAGATTTGCTTTTGTATCTTATTAGGAGGCAGAATATTGATATCCTCGATATCCCTATAGCTGATATATCTCTTCAATATACTAAATATATTGACTTAATGAAAGATATGCAATTTGAGTTAGCAGGGGAATATTTGCTTATGGCTGCTACTTTAGCTGAAATAAAATCCCGCATGCTTCTTCCAAGACCTGGAGATACAGATGCTGATGAAGAAGATCCAAGAGCAGAGCTAATCAGAAGGCTTCAGGAATACGAGAGATTTAAAAAAGCATCTGAAGATATAGATCTTCTCGATAGAGTAGATAGAGATAATGTTATAGCCAATAATATTGATCTTGATAAGCCACTATCAAGAGAGCTTCCAGATTTAGCTCTTAAGGAGCTACTGATTTCCTTCCAAGAAGTTGTTGAAAGATCCTCTCTTTTTTCTAATATCCACATTCAAAAAGAGCCATTATCAATAAGAGAAAAAATGACTTTTATATTATCAACAATAAGTGAGAGAACCTATTGTAATTTTTCTGATTTATTTGATCCTGCAGAAGGGAGAATGGGTATTACAGTAAGTTTTTTAGCAATATTAGAATTATTGAGAAATTATTTGATAGATGTAGTTCAGACAGAACCTTATTCACCAATTCATATAACATTGCCTGATGGATAGTAATCTTATAAAAAATATTATTGAATCTGCCCTGCTTACGTCGGATAAGCCGTTGAGCATAGATAAGTTGTGCAAGATTTTTTTAGATAAAGATCGCCCTGATAGAAAAGTAATAAAAAATATTATTCTTGACTTAGGAGTTGAGTATAAGAATCGTGGTATTGAGATTAAAGAAGTATCTAGTGGTTTTAGAGTTCAAGTTAAAAAAGATATAGTTAGTTGGTTGAAACCTTTATGGGAAGAAAGATCTCCTCGTTATAGCAGAGCATTGCTAGAAACCTTAGCTCTTATTGCCTATCGACAACCAATAACCCGAGGTGAAATTGAGGAGGTTAGGGGAGTTGCGCTTTCATCTAATATCATTCGTACATTATTTGATAGAGGTTGGATTAGATCATTAGGATATAAAGATGTTCCGGGAAAGCCATCTTTATTGGGCACAACTAATGAATTTCTTGATTACTTTAATCTAAAAAAATTAGATGAACTTCCTCCACTCTCTGAAATAAAAGAAGTTGATGATTTAGATATTTATTTAGGTAGATCGCCAAGCCCTCAGGGAGATATGCTAGAGGATCTTTCTAGCGAATCATCAAAGATAGAGCACTAATAGACTGATTTTTTATATGGATCGAATTCAAAAAGTGCTTGCAAATTCTGGCATTGCTTCAAGAAGAAAAGTTGAGTCTTTAATCGATCAACGTAGAGTTAAAGTCAATGGAGTAGTTGCTACTATAGGGATGAGAATAACCGGAAAAGAAAAAATTTTTGTTGATAGTAAAGAAGTTACTATAGATAAACCAGATAGCTCACATCAACATATTGTGTATTATAAACCCGCCGGAGAAGTTAGCACTCGTAGTGACCCTGAGGGTAGGAAGACAATTTTTCAAAATATTTCTCCACCGAGTAAAGGTAGATGGGTCTCAGTGGGACGACTAGATATAAGTACATCTGGCTTAATGATACTTACGACAGATGGAAAGTTAGCTAACCGCTTAATGCACCCAAGATATCAAGTTACAAGAGAGTATGCAGTAAGAATAATTGGTGAATTAAGTAACACGGATATAGCGTTACTAAAAAACGGTATTGAGCTTTCCGATGGATTAGCAAAATTTGAATATATCTCTAAGGATGGAAAATCAGGTGTAAATACATGGTATAAAGTAGCCTTAAAAGAAGGAAGGAATAGAGAGGTAAAAAGAATTTTTGAGGCAGTCAATTTTAGAGTTAGTAGATTAATTAGAATCCGTTTTGGCCCAATCAAACTTGGAAGCATGAAAAGAGGCGATATTAGAAATTTAACTGTTAAAGAAGTTAGTAGCTTGCATAATAGTTCAGATGCAAAAAAAAATAGATAATTTAATATATTTTTTTATTGACAAGCTATCCTTTTTCTATTTATTGAGCTGCTTTCATCACTTAACAGAAAAAGGTAAGGCCTTAAAATTACTTCAGGCTTAGAAATATTATTTGGGTTTTCAGAAGGATAAGCTTTTTTTCGCATTTTTGTTCTAGTTGCTCCAGGATCAATGCAGTTGACTCTAATATTAGTATTTTCAAGCTCATCAGCTAGTATTTGATAAAGACCCTCTATCCCAAATTTAGATACCGAGTAGCTTCCCCAGTAAGCTTTACCAGAAATTCCTACACCACTTGAAGTAAAAATGATAGAAGACCTTTCTAATGATTCTTTTAAAAAAGGCAATAGACATCTAGTTAGAATAAAAGGTGCAGTAAGGTTTACATGTAATACTTTTTGCCAAAGCCCTATATCATAGTGCTCAATAGGACTTCTATCCCCTAGAATTGCAGCATTATGAACCAAACCATCTATCTTTTGATATTTTGATTCAATTAATTTGATGAAGTTTTTATAATCATCAGCCTTAGAGTTTTCAAGGTCCAGTGTTACTATAGTTGGTTCATAGCCTATATTTTTTATTTCTTTATATAAGCTATCTAGTTTAGATTTATTTCTCCCATGAAGGATAAGCTTTACTCCCATTTTAGATAACTCTAAAGCTAAAGCTTTACCTATTCCAGAAGTTGCACCAGTTATAAAAACGATTTTATTTTCTAGATTATTTTTATTAGGTTTATAAGAGTTTGGTATTTTCACTAACTATCCTTTTCTATTCTTGCAATCTCATCTATTTTTTTTAATTTATCAATATTTTTTTTTGGTTTGATACCTAGTTCAGTAAATTTTCTTGCACTAGATAAGACCCTATTCTCAAGGGAGCCAATTGCCTTATTAAATGATTTCACGCTACTATTAAGATCTTTTCCTATACCAGTTAAATGCGAAGTAAATATTGTTAACCTATCATAAAGCTCCGCAGCAACATTTCTTATTTCTCTCGCGTTATCAGTTAAAGCAACTTGTTGCCAACCGTATGCGATAGCTTTTAAGAGCGCAACTAAGCTCGTGGGTGTGGCTAGAATTACATGTTGTCTGAGTGCATCATCAAGCAATTCTGGCTTCTTTGAAAGAGCAGCGCTTAAAAATTGATCCCCAGGTATAAATAAAATAACAAACTCAGGACTATTTTCAAATTGTGACCAATATGACTTACTAGAAAGTTCCTTTATACGATTTAATAGGTTAATAGCATGCCTATCCATAGAAGCTTCCTGTATTTTTTTATCATTAGTTTTAATTGCATCTAGATATGCATCTAATGGAGTTTTAACATCAACGATAACTTGTCTATTATCTGGCATATTTATCACCATGTCTGGACGAATAATGCCATCTTCTGTTTCTTTTTGATCCTGCGTTATGAAATCACAATGTTCTACCATTCCGGCAAGCTCAACAAGTCTCTGTAATGAAATTTCTCCCCATTGACCTCTTACCTCCGGCCTCCTAAGTGCAGAAACAAGATTCTGTGTTTCCAGTGTTAGATTCTTTTGGCTGATAGCCATTGATTCAAGCTGAGCCTTAATGCTCCCGTGAGATTCTTGTCTAGTTGATTCAATTTTATTTAGATATTCTTGTGTTTTGCTTAATGTTTCTTTTATTGGGTTTACCAAGTTTTCAACAGCTTTTTCTCTCGAAAATAGCTCATTACTAGCTTTTTCTTGTTGCGTCTTAAGGTTTTCTTTAGCTAATTTTAGAAAATTTTCAGTATGATGGCTTAGTTGACTATTTGCTAGAGTATTAAAAGTTCTTGTTAAATCCTCTTTTGCAGAGAGAAGTGCATTTTTTTGAGCCTCTTCAGATAGTTTCTGATCTTTTAGTTTATTGCGAGTTATTGTAGTGCCAATAAATATACCTACAAAAAAAAATATAGTAGTTAAAATAAGTGTAAATAAATTGTTATCTATTTCGATCATATTGTTAGTTTATGAATCCTAATTTTTTTATTCCTTCAATAATACTAGAAGCTTTGTTTATAACAATATCTGCTTGCCAATTGTAAGGGTCCTCATTAACTCTTATGTAACCATATCTTACTGCTATTGTCCTAATTCCTGCAGCCTTTCCAGCTTGTATGTCTCTAAGAGCGTCTCCTACATATATACAATCGTTCTTGTTAATATTTAGCTTATTTATTGCAAATTCTATTTGTATTGGGTCAGGTTTTCTTTTTGGCAATTCATCTCCGCACACAACAATAGATGGCTTAACACTTAGATTAATTAAACTAAGTAGTTTTCTTGTTAACTTTTTAGGCTTATTAGTAACTACACCCCACTGAATGTTATATGATTTTAATTCATCTAGTAGTTCATTGATACTGGGAAATAGCTTTGATTTTACACAGATATTATTTTGATAAATTTCTATAAATTCTTTAATTAGAGAGCTATTATTTTTTTTAAAGCCTAAAGAAACAAGACCCTTGGATCCATTTGAAGATTCATTTCTTGCTATTGCATATGGGGCTAATGGTAAATTATGTTTTTTGAGTAGTTTATTTAGAGATAATACTAAATCAGGAGCTGTATCAATTAAAGTTCCATCTAGATCAAATAAAATAATTTTATTACTCATTACATTTTTTTTAGATGACAAAAATAGTTAACATCATAGTTTTTATTAAGAAAATAGTTATCATTAATTGGATTATAATGAAGCCCAGTAATATCCTTAAGGATTAATTTTTCTTTTCTTGCCCAAGATATTAATTCAGAAGGCCTAATTAATTTTTGATACTCATGAGTGCCTTTAGGAATCATATTTAACAACTTCTCTGCAATTACAATTGCTAATAAGTAGCTTTTTATATTTCTATTGATAGTTGAAAAAAATAAATCACCTGAGTTGGCAACTATTTTGTTACAGGAAGAAATTATTGATTTTGGATTCGGAACATGCTCTAGAAGTTCAAAGCATACAACTATGTCAAAAGAATTTGGCTGTTTTTCTGATAATGATTCTATATCAATATTCTTATAATTTATATTAAGATTAGATTTCTTAGCATGATTTATAGCTACATTAAGGCTACTATCAGCCAAGTCTATACCTGTGACATTTGCACCTAGTTTGGCTAAAGACTCAGAAAAAATCCCTCCACCACAGCCAACATCTAGAATTCTTTTTCCTTTAATTTTAGTTGCGCTTGTTACATAGTCCAATCTCAGCTGGTTTACTTGATGGAGGGTTTTTAGCGGCCCTTGCGTATCCCACCAGTCATCTGAGATAGACTGAAACTTCTTGATCTCATTTAAATCTACATTTTTATTCGTCATTTATCTACTTTCTTATGGTTCGTTAAGCATCTATTTATGTTAAAATTATACTAATTATAGCTATTTAAATTTGTTTTTTTTACATACAAATAAGAAATTTAATTTGAATCTGTATTGTACCTAAATAATCATTGTATTAAGTCTATATAAGTAATTTTTGTTAAATTTATGACTGATCTCAAGAACCAAATATATCAAGTAACACTAGAAGACGAAATGAAGCAGTCTTACCTAGATTATGCTATGAGCGTGATAGTAGGTAGGGCTTTACCTGACGCAAGAGATGGTCTTAAGCCAGTTCATAGGAGAGCTTTGTTTGCTATGAGAGAGCTTGGCAATGAATATAATAAGCCCTACAAAAAATCTGCGAGAGTAGTTGGTGATGTTATTGGTAAATATCATCCCCATGGAGATTCAGCTGCGTATGAAACTATTGTCCGAATGGCCCAGCCTTTTTCAATGAGGTATTTGTTAGTTGATGGCCAAGGAAATTTTGGGTCAGTGGATGGTGACTCACCGGCTGCAATGAGATATACAGAAATTAGAATGTCCCGCTTTGCTCAGGATATGTTAATTGATATTGAGAAGGATACGGTAGATTTTATATCAAATTATGATGATACTGAGCATGAACCAACTGTTCTTCCTACTAGGATTCCCAACCTTCTTGTAAATGGATCTTCTGGCATAGCAGTAGGTATGGCTACAAATATTCCGCCACACAATCTTGGTGAGATTATAAGTGCGTGTATATCTTTATTAGACAACCCTGAGTTGACAGTAAGCGAGTTAATAAAAATTATACCAGGTCCAGATTTTCCTACTGCAGGAATAATTCATGGAAAACAAGGTATTTTAGAAGCATATACAAATGGAAAAGGTCGTATATATATAAGAGCTAGAAATCATACAGAGAAATTAGGTAAAACAGATCAAGAGTCAATAATAATTACTGAGCTCCCATATCAAGTTAATAAAGCTAGATTGATCGAGAAAATAGCTGAGCTTGTTAGAGATAAGAAAGTTGAAGGTATATCAGAATTAAGAGATGAGTCAGATAAAGATGGCATGAGGGTTGTGATTGAGTTAAAAAGAGGCGAGATACCAGATATTATTTTGAATAACTTATATAAACACACTCAATTGCAGAGTGTTTTTGGAATTAACATCGTAGCCTTAGTTAATGGCCAGCCTAAGGTTTTAAAACTCAAGGATTTATTAGAGTGTTTTCTTCATCATAGAAAAGAGGTTGTAACAAGAAGGACAGCGTTTGATTTATCTAAAGCTAGGGATAGATCTCATATTCTTGAAGGCCAGATGATTGCTCTAGCAAATATTGATGAAATCATTAGCTTAATTAAATCATCAACATCGCCCAAGGAGGCAAAGATTAAGCTAGTTACTGGTAAATGGAAGCCTGGAGAAGTTATAGAAATGCTTAAAGTAGCTGGTCAAGATTTAACTAGGCCAGAAGATTTGAGCAGCAAATATGGGCTAATAGGAAAATTTTATATTCTTTCAGATGTGCAAGCTCAGGCAATACTTGATCTTCGTTTGCATAGGCTTACAGCTCTTGAGCAGGATAAGATTCTTTCTGAGTATAAAGAGATAGTTGAGAAAATTAAAAATTTTAATGAAATTTTAACTAATTCTTCAAAATTAAATTCTATTATTAGGGGCGAGCTTGAAGAAATAAATAATACTTATGCTGATAAAAGAAGAACAGAAATTATAGATGACTTTAATGATTTAACAGTAGAAGATTTGATACCAGAAGAAGATCTGGTTGTTACCTTGTCTCATGGTGGGTATATAAAGTCTCAGCCAGTTACTGCTTATCATTCACAGAAAAGAGGAGGGAGAGGCCGATCAGCTACTAAGGTTAAAGATGAGGATTTTATTGATCAACTATTTGTTGCTAATTCACATGACACACTGCTTTGTTTTTCAAGCAAGGGTAAAGTGTACTGGTTAAAAGTTTATCAAGTTCCACAAGCTGGTTATGGGGCAAGAGGAAGACCTATTATTAATCTTCTTCCATTAGAGGATGATGAGAGAATAAGTTCTGTATTACCAATTAATGAATTTCATGAAGAAAAGTATGTTTTTTTTACTACTAGTAAAGGTAAGGTTAAAAAGACATCTTTAAGTTCTTTTTCAAGACCTCGAGCAAATGGCATTATAGCGATAGATCTGTCAGAGGAAGATAAGTTGATAGGTACAGCAATCACTCATGGAGATCAAGAAATTATGCTTTTTGCTAGCTCAGGAAAAGCAATTCGTTTTTCAGAAGGCGATGTTCGTATTATGGGTCGAAAAGCTGCTGGTGTAAGGGGTATAAAGCTTGCTAATAAAGATGATGAGGTTATATCTCTTGCTATACCAGATAAGAAATTAATATTGATTGCAACTGAAAATGGTTTTGGTAAAAGAACATTAGTTGATAATTTTAAAGTTCAGGGAAGAGGCGGCCAAGGAGTGATAGCTATTCAGACCTCTGATCGTAATGGAAAAGTTGTTGGAGCTTTACAAATTTCAGAAGATGATGAAATTATGCTTATAAGTTCTAGCGGAACTTTAGTGAGAACTACAACTTCTGAAATATCAATAATGGGTAGAAATACTCAAGGCGTAAGATTAATAAGATTAGATGATAGCGACAAGCTAGTTGGGCTAGAGAGAGTAGAGGCAATTCAAGAGAATGATACTTAGTATTTTGGAGCAATTAGTTAAGTTATGAAAGATGTATATAATTTTGCACCAGGCCCTGCTTTACTTCCTCAAGAAGTAATGGTTAAAGCTAAAGAGGAATTTTTAGACTGGAACGAACTTGGTTTGTCAGTAATGGAGGTAAGCCATAGGAGCAAGGATTTTTTAGAACTTGCAGAACTGGCCGAAAAAAATTTACGAATATTGCTAGAAATACCTAATAATTATAAAGTTCTTTTTCTTCAGGGAGGAGCAACTCTTCAATTTGCTGCTATACCTCTAAATATTGCAAAGCCAGATTCTGTAGCCGATTATTTAATAACAGGAAGTTGGGGAAAAAAATCTGCAGATGAAGCTAAATCTTATGTAAATGTCAATATTGTTGCTGATGCAGAAAATACTAGTTATACCACTGTTCCTGAATTTGACAACTGGAAGCTATCTGATAACGCATCCTATTTTCACTACACTCCAAATGAGACGATTGCAGGAGTAGAGATTACTGAAATACCAAATAATATTAATGCACCAATAGTTGCTGACATGTCTTCTACTATTTTATCTAGGCCAATTGATGTAAATAAGTATGGCTTAATTTATGCAGGAGCCCAAAAAAATATTGGCCCTTCAGGTTTGACCATAGTAATAGTTAGAGAGGATCTAATATTGAACCCTTCTTCTATTACTCCTAGTGTAATAAATTATAAACTGATGTCAGAGACTGGCTCAATGTGGAATACTCCTCCAACATTTTCATGGTATATGGCTGGGCTTGTTTTAGATTGGATTAGCAAGAAGGGTGGCCTTCACTCTATTGAGAAATCTAATTTACTTAAATCAAGGAAAATTTATAATTTTATTGATTCTTCAGAATTCTACATTAATAAAGTTAATAAGCATTATAGATCTAGGACCAATATTCCTTTTACTTTATCTAATCCAGAGTTAGACTCTCTTTTTTTAAGTGAAGCTGCAGAAGAAGGGCTTGTCAATCTTAAAGGACACAGATCAGTAGGTGGAATGAGAGCCAGTATATATAATGCTATGCCTGAGGTAGGTGTAGATAAGTTAGTTAGTTTTATGAAACAATTTGAGTCTCAATATGAATAGCAATATGAAAGATAGTTATAATATTAAAACTTTTAACAAAATTTCAGAGAAAGGTTTGTCTTTATTCTCAAATAATCGCTATATTTTTGATACTGACTGCATATCTCCAGATATAATTCTTTTGAGATCAGAAAAATTACATGATTATAAATTTTCTAAAAATTTATTAGCTATAGGCCGTGCTGGTGCTGGAACCAATAATATTCCGGTTGCAATGCTTACTAAATTAGGTATTCCAGTATTTAACTCTCCTGGGGCAAATGCCAATGCTGTAAAAGAATTGGTTTTAGCTGGTATTTTAATCTCAGCTAGGAATATTATTCAAGCACATAATTATGTTAAAGCGCTTGGTGGCAATGAAGATCAAGTTAATAAATCTGTGGAGTCTTCAAAAAAAGACTTTGTAGGTTTTGAGCTACCTGGCAAGACTCTCGGTGTTTTAGGTCTAGGAGCAATCGGTGTAGAGGTTGCTAACATGGCTCTTAACCTTGGAATGAAAGTCATAGGCTTTGACCCAATGATGACCGTTGATAGAGCTTGGCAGCTTTCATCAGGTGTTGGGCAAGCAAAAGATCTCAATGAGTTGTTTTCTTTATCAGATATTATTTCTTTACATGTGCCTTCAAATGAGCAAACCAAAGGCATGGTTAATAAAGATTTATTATCTAAAATGAAAAGCGATTCTATTGTTTTAAATTTTTCAAGACAAGAGGTTGTTGATAAAAAATCTATGATTGATTCAATTAACTCTAGCTTAATTTCTAAGTATGTTACTGATTTTCCGTCACCAGATTATATATCTAATCAGAATATTATATGCCTACCTCATTTAGGCGCTTCAACTATAGAGGCGGAGGAAAATTGTGCAATTATGGTGTGTAACAATATTATAGATTTTATTGAGAATGGGAATATACATTTTTCAGTAAATCTTCCTGAGGCCAAATTATCAAGAAAAAATAACGAGCGAATTGTAATTACTAATGCTAATGTTCCAAATATGGTTGGTCAAATATCAACTTGTTTAGCTAAAGGTAGCATTAATATTGCTGATCTTATTAATATTTCTAAAGATGATGTTGCGGTTACTATCATTGATATTGATGGAAAATTGAACCAATCATTGATCAAAAATATTTCGTCTATTTCAGGTATACTTTCTGTGCGATTATTGCCTCCTTTAAGTTAATATTGGTAATAATTTTTAGAATTTCATGGAAACCTTAAAACCTAATTCAGATTTTGGAGTAAGTTACTTAGGACCAGAAGGAACCTATACTCACCTTGCAGCTACAGAGTTTTTTGGGTCAAAAGTTGGTCTGTTGCCCTGTACTTCAATAAAAGAGGTTTTTAATAATGTTTTTCAGGGAGATGTTAGGTATGGTGTTGTGCCTATTGAAAATTCTTATGCAGGCAGTGTAAGAATAACCCTACAAATGTTAATGACATCTCCATTATTGATATGTGGTGAGGTTGAGATGCCTATTCATCACAACTTGCTTACTAAATCAGATAATTTAAAAAAAATAAAATTAATTTTTTCTCATCCTCAAGCATTAGCCCAGTGTGATGTATGGCTAGAAAATAATTTCAAAAATATAGAAAGATTTCAAACCTTGAGTAATGCTGAAGCAGCAATAAAAGCATTAAAAGATCCTAGTTCTGCTGCTATAGCATCTAAATTTGCTGCTAAGATTTATAAATTAAATGTAATGGCTGAAAATATAGAAGATCATGACGAAAATACAACTAGATTTGTTGTTATAGGTAATGAAGATACCAAGCAATCAAAGGAAGATAAGACTTCTATAATCTTTTCAGCAGCTGACGCTAAAGGAGCAGGAGTTTTATATGATTTATTATACCCTTTGTCTAAAAACAAAATAAGCATGACACGTATAGAGTCTCTTCCATCAATGAAAAAAAAATGGGACTATGTTTTTTTTGTTGATATTCAGGGTCATCGTGATGATGAGGCGGTTGCAGAGGCTGTCTTAGAGATTGAGCGTAAGGCAAATTTTTTTAAAATTTTAGGCTCCTATAAACAGGCCAAATGATACCTTTGATAATAAGTAGATGATGCTTAAAAAAGAGAGCTTAGTTTCTAGCCCTGTTTCAGATATTTCTGGAACCGTAGATATTCCAGGAGATAAATCTATTTCTCAAAGGGCGCTTTGTTTAGGCGCAATGGCAAAAGGCACTACAACTGTGAGTGGATTTTTGCTTGGCCAAGACTGTATATCAACAATGGAGGCTTTATCTAGTTTTGGAGTTAAATTTGAACTAGAGGGCACTAACTTGAGAATTATTAGCAGAGGATTAAAAAATTTCACTGCTCCTAAAAAAGATCTTGATTTAGGAAATTCAGGAACAGGTATGAGACTTTTAATGGGGTTATTATCATCTAGTACTTTTTCTACTAGATTATCTGGAGATAATTCATTATCCCGGAGGCCTATGGAGAGAGTAGCTGAGCCGTTAAGACTAATGGGTGCTAGGATTAAGACAAGTAATGGTTGTGCCCCAGTGGAAATTATTGGCTCATCTCATCTAAAGGGGATAGATTATGATTTACCAGCAGCAAGCGCCCAGTTAAAGTCAGCTATTTTATTGGCTAGTTTAAATTCTGAAGGTCGAACAGTAATTCGTTCTCCTGGTCCTTCTAGAGATCATACAGAAAGGATGTTTAAATCTATAGGTATAGATTTAAATTATGGTATTGAAGTATCTATAGTTGGGCCACAAGAACTTTCTCCTAGTCATCTAAGCGTCCCTAAAGATTTTTCCTCGGCGGCATTTTTTATTGTTGCGGGTCTTCTTAACTCTAAAGATGGGGTATTAATTCCTGAAGTAAATATGAATTATACTAGAATTGGTTTGCTTAAAATATTAGAAAATATGGGAGCACGCTTTGAAATATCTAATAAGAGAAAAATTGGAGAAGAAAGTATAGCGGATATATTTGTTAAGAAAACAGATTTAAAAGGATTAACTGTTGATCCCTCCCTGATTTCTCTTAGTATTGATGAATTACCAATATTATTCATAGCTGCTGCATGTGCAGAGGGTATAACTCAAATAACTGGTGCTAAAGAATTACGTTTCAAAGAGTCTGATAGGATATCTGCAATGTCTGAAGGGCTAAAAAATCTTGGCGTAAAGACAATAGAGAAAGATGATGGAATCGTTATTTTTGGGGGTAAAATTAAAGAAGGTATTGTAGATAGCCTTGGAGATCATCGCATTGCAATGTCTTTTGTTATTGCAGGTATGAAATCTGAAGGAGATATTTATATTAATAATACTAAAAATATTGATACCTCATTTCCTGATTTTGTTGATAAAGCTAATAAGCTTGGTTTAAAAGTAATTAAAAGCAAATAAATAATTTGATTAATAAAGAGAAGAAAATAATTACTATTGACGGCCCTACCTGTTCTGGAAAGGGGACGATTAGCCGCTTACTTGCAAAAAGGCTAGGTTGGAGTTTATTAGATAGCGGTGCTCTTTATAGAGCTTTAGCATTTCTAGCAAAAAGCAACAAAATATCGCCTGATGATATTGATAGGCTTAGCTTAAAAGCAAAAGAGTTGCAGATTAAATTTGTTCTTGATACTGATAATGAGTGTATTTTGCTGGATAATAATGATGTAACTAACGAAATTAGACAGCAGGATTGTGGTATTTTTGCCTCTAAAATATCACAATATAAGGAAGTTAGAGATGCATTATATTCAATACAAAGGTCTTTTATTTGTTCTCAAGGATTAGTCGCAGATGGGCGCGATATGGGAACTATTGTTTTTCCTGAGGCTCAAATTAAAATTTTTCTTGAAGCTAATACTGAAGTTAGAGCGGTTAGGAGACATAAGCAGTTGAAAGAAAAGGGTATTAATGTTAGCCTCCCCGACCTTTCAAGGGAAATTTCTGAAAGAGATTTCTCAGACATCAATAGAAAGATTTCTCCCTTGAGACCAGCTGAAGGGGCTTATTGTTTGGATTCAACAAGATTAAATATTGACCAAACATTAGAAGAAATCATAAGTTTTATTAATAATGAGTTTTACAGATAATAAATTAGAGAGTTTTGTTAATTTGGAATAGATAAATGGCTGAATCATTTGCAGAATTATTAGAAGGAACGATTTGTGATAGACAGATTAAGCAGGGAGAAATTCTTTCAGCTAAAGTTGTTGATATAAATCCAGATGTTGTAATTGTTAGTGCTGGCTTAAAGTCTGAAGCAGTTATTCCTGCTGAACAATTTTTTAATAGCGAAGGATTAATTGAAGTTCAAATAGGCGATCAAGTAGATGTAGCACTAGACCTCGTAGAAGATGGTTATGGTGAAACAAAATTATCTAGAGATAAGGCAAAAAAAGCAGAATCATGGAAGTCATTAGAAATCTCATATGATGAAGGTAAAATTGTATCTGGTAAGGTTACAAGTAGAGTTAGAGGTGGTTTTACTGTTGATATTGGCTATGTTAGGGCTTTTCTTCCCGGTTCATTAGTTGATTCAAGACCAATTAAAGATCCTGCAGAACTTGAGGGAAATTCTTATGAATTCAAAGTAATTAAGTTAGATAAAAAAAAGGATAATGTTGTTGTCTCTAGAAAGGCTGTCGTTGAAGAAGAAAATAGCGCAGAAAGAGATGAGTTAATTAAGAGCATAAAAGAAGGATCTTCAATAAAAGGTGTTGTTAAAAACCTTACCGATTATGGCGCTTTTGTAGATTTAGGTGGAATGGATGGGTTATTGCATATTACTGATATGGCCTGGAAGAGAGTGAAGCACCCTTCCGAAGTAGTGCAAATAGGTGATGAGCTAGAAGTGAAAGTTTTAAGATTTGATAAAGAGTTAAATAGAGTTTCTCTTGGTCTAAAGCAATTTGGATCTGACCCTTGGGTTGATGTGGCACGAAGATACCCGTTAAATTCAAGATTTTTTGGTAAAGTTACAAATATAGCTGATTATGGTTGTTTTATAGAGCTAGAAGAAGGGATTGAAGGCTTAGTGCATGTTTCAGAAATGGATTGGACAAATAAAAATATTAGCCCAAACAAAGTAGTTGAGATTGGCTTAGAAATTGAAGTTATGGTGTTAGAAATTGATCAAGAAAGAAGACGTATCTCTTTAGGAATCAAGCAATGTAAGACTAATCCATGGAAAGATTTTGAATCAAGCCATAATAAAGGAGATAAGATTTCTGGGAAGATAAGATCTATTACAGATTTTGGAGTTTTTATAGGGCTTGATGGAGGTATAGATGGATTGGTTCATTTGTCTGATTTATCTTGGGATGATGGATCTGGCGAAGAAGCAGTTAGAAACTTTAAAAAAGGTGATGAAATTGAAACAGTTATTATTGCTATAGATGCGGAAAGAGAACGAATATCACTTGGTATCAAGCAGATAAATGAAGATCCTGTTAAAATTTTCTTGGCCCAAAATCCAAAAGGTAGTATTGTTAAAGGCAAGGTCTCAGAAGTTTTAAAGGCAGGAGCTAATATTGATCTTGGTAATGAAATATTTGGATACCTAAAAGCATCTGAAATATCTAGAGATCAGACAGATGATGCAAGATCAGTTTTAAAAGTAGGTGATGAACTTGAGGCTAAAATAATAAATGTTGATAAGAAAAATAGAGATATTTCTCTTTCAGTTAAATCTAAAGAGGAGCATGACGAAAAACAAGCTGTTAAAAGCTATCAGTCTGCCTCTGAGAAAGAATCAGAAAAAGGCACATCCCTAGGTGATTTGCTTAAAGAAAAACTAGTGCCGGAGGATTAATTTTTTATTATGACAAAATCAGAATTTATTGAATTAATAGCTAGTAAGCAAACACATCTTCCCTTGAAGGATGTTGAATTAGCAGTAAAACATATTTTGGAAGTAATGAGCGATACGCTTGCTAAAGGAGATAGGATAGAGATTAGAGGATTTGGTAGTTTTGCACTCCACTATCGTCCACCTAGGATGGGAAGAAATCCAAAAACTGGTGAACCAGTTTCATTATCTGGAAGATATGTTCCTCATTTTAAACCTGGAAAAGATTTAAGAGACCGAGTTAATATGTCAAAGGATCTTCCAATACGAAGATAGTTCTTTATTAATGCGTAGAGCAATTCTAATAGTATTATTTTTAGTTGTTTCTTTTTTAGCCTCTATTTTTGCGTATAAAAATCCTTCTCACTTATCTGTAGATTTAGGTTTTAGAGTTTATAATGATATTTCACTTTCCTTGTTATTAATCTCCTCGTTCATTATAGGGTGGTTAATCGGGATATTTTCTTCTTTTGTATTTATGGCAAGATTTTACATGGAGAGAAGGTTATTAAGAAAATCCCTTCGTCTAGCTGAAGAAGAAATTTCTAATTTGAGAAGTTTGCCATTACAAGATGCCAACTGAATCTACATTTTTGCTAGCCTTTCTTTTTATTATTGCAGCTGCTGCTGGCTGGGTTTTTGCACATTATTCATCATATATTAGCAAGTCTGATATAAAGCCATTAAAAATTCACTCAGATTACATAAAAGGATTGAATCTAGTTTTAAATAAAAAAAATGATGAAGCTTTAGAATTATTTACAAAGTTAGCTAAAATTGATGACGATACATTAGAAACACATTTTGCTTTAGGTCATCTGTTTAGGAGAAGGGGTGAGACTGATAGAGCTATTAAAGTTCATCAAAATATTCTTGCTAGACCTAATTTAAACAATAAACAAAGACAACAAGCACTTTTCTCTTTAGCGCAAGATTATTATGGTGCAGGTTTATTTGGAAGAGCCGAAAGCATCTTTAGTCAACTTACCAATGAATCTGGAGTTAATACATCTGCCTTGGAACAATTAGTAGACATATATGAAAAGGAAAGAAACTGGGAAAAAGCTATAAATGTTCATCGAAAGCTCGAATTAGTTACTGGTAAGAAATCTCCACAGATTGCACACTATTATTGTGAATTAGCAGAAATTTCAAGATTAAGTGGAGATCTGGATTCTGCTCGAAAACATTTGAAAAGCTCTGTAAGGAGTGAATCTGGTGTATACAGAGGTAACTTAATAAGAGCAGCAATTGCTAAAGAGGATGAAGATTTTGCACAGGCTATTCGTCTATATCAAAAATCAATAGAATTTGACAAAAGACTATTAGTTGAAGTCTTGCCTAATTTTTTATTTTGTTATAAAAAACTAAATAGAGAGAATGATTTTTCTGATTACATCAATCAGCTTGTTTCTAAAGACGGTAACACTGAATATTACTTAGCTTATTCATCAATCATAAATCAGCTTTCAACTGATAAGAATTTATATAAGTATGTTTTGTCTTTTTATACAAACCATGACCTAATTTCTGAATTTATTGATTTAGATTATTTTTCTAGCATTTCATTTGATAAACAAATTAATAAAATATCTAATATTTCTAATATACTTAGAAAAATAGCATTAGAGAGTTCTCGTTATTGTTGTACTGTTTGTGGATATGGCGCAAAGAGAATTATTTGGCAGTGCCCTAGTTGTAAGCAGTGGGAGACGGTTATGCCAAAACAAATCATTGAATTTGAGAAGCTCTTTACTAAAGCTAACTAAATAATGAGCAAGAGATTAAGATAATGATACATACTGCTGTATTTCCAGTTGCAGGAAAAGGAACGCGCTTCCTGCCTGCAACCAAATCAACTCCTAAGGAAATGTTCCCAATAATTGATAGACCATTAATTCAATATGCTATTGATGAGGCTTTAGCTGCTGGCGCAAAAAAATTAGTATTTATATTAAGCGACTCTAAGCTATTTATTAAGAATTATGTTCTTGATTTATTACCTAAGGATATTGATTGTATTTTTGTTAATCAAGATCAGCCATTAGGCCTTGGCCATGCTGTGCTTCTTTCTAAAGAAATTGTTGGCGATAATCCTTTTTATGTTCATTTAGTTGACGATTTAATTTATAGCCAAGAGCCATGCTTAAAACAAATGTGTAGTTATTTTAGTAAACACGATTGTTCAGTTATAGGTGTAGAAAAAGTACAAAAAAAAGAAACAAGCCAGTATGGTATTGTTGATATAAATGACAGTACTAACAATATAAGCAATATTATTGAAAAACCAAGTCCTGATGAGGCGCCATCTGATCTAGCTGTTGTTGGAAGATATATTTTAACTCCAAGAATATTTGGTATTCTTTTGAATCAAGGCAAAGGGAAAGACGGTGAAATTCAATTAACAGATGCAATTTCTTCATTGCTATTAGAAGAGCCTGTTCATGCTTTTCCTTTCGAAGGTATAAGGTATGATTGTGGAAATAAATTAGGCTATCTTAAGGCAAACATAGAATATGGATTAAGAAATACTGATTTAGGTGATAGTTTTTTAGACTATCTTAAGTCATTAAGGATCTAAACACCTTAGATTTAATCTTTTGAGTATTTCTTCCTGATTTCTTCATTATGTTCTCCTAATTGAGGAGGGTGCCTTCTATAGGTAGGACCATTTTGTGATATATTTATTGGGTTGCCAATTGATTTAATAATACCTAATGCTGGGTGTTCAATTTCAACAATCATATTTCTAGATTTAAGGTGGGCATCTTCAAGTGTTTCATCAGGAAAATTTATTGGTCCAGCAGGTATATCTTCATTAATGAATTGCTCTATCCAATAATCTGCATTTTTCTTAACCATTATTTTCTCGAGAATCTTTATTAAATCATGTCTATTATCATTTCGTTTTGCATTAGTGATAAATTTTGGATCATTCATAACACTTTCAGTTATTTGTAGAATTCTACAGAACTTTTTCCATAATCTTTCTGTACCTATAGCTATTATGAGCATTTTATCTTTAGCTTTTAACGGCTGATAAGGACATATTGTAGGATGAGCGTTGCCCATTCTAGCAGGTCTTTTATTGTCCATAAAAAAGCTACTACCAATATTAGCTAACCATGTAGTCTGAGCATCAACTAAAGCTATATCAATAAAATCACCATTGAGCTTTTTATTACAATCTCTTTTGTATAGCGAGGAGAGTATTCCAATAGTAGCGTAAATACCTGCACTAATATCAGCCATTGCTGATGGGTATCTAGCAGGACTTGATTCTTTACTTCCTGTTAAAGACATTAGGCCGGCTTCCCCTTGAGCTAAAATATCATAACCAGGCCTACCAGCTTTTAAACCTGAGTGACCATATCCACTGATTGCTACATAAATAAGCTTAGGATTCATCTTGCGTAATAAATCAGGATCAATATTATTTTTTTTAAGAGAGTCCATTTTTGGATTATTAGTTATAAAAACATCTGAGTCTTTTATTAATCTATAAAATAACTCTATATCATCGTTTGATTTTATATCCAGCTCTAGACTTCTTTTATTACGATTAGTTGATAAAAAGTAAGCACTTTCACCTTGAAGAAAAGGTGGCCCCCAGCCTCTTGATTGATCACCTATTTCAGGCCTTTCTATTTTAATTACATCTGCTCCTAAGTCACCTAGCAGCATAGATGAATAAGGACCTGCTAATGCTTCGGTCATTTCTATAACTTTAATACCTTCTAATGGTAATGAATTGCTCAAAGTTGAATCCTACTGAATATATATTTCAATGATTTAATTATATAAAATTAAATCAAATATATATAACTATTTATTAAAACAAGTTTAAAGTAGAATAATAATTAGTATTTTTTTTTGGTGATTTGATGATGAATAAGTCAAAATTAATTTCTATAATGGATACAACTTTGAGAGATGGTGAGCAGACGCCAGATATTTCCTATACAGCTTCAGAAAAGCTCCATGTAGCAAGGATGTTACTTAAAGACCTTAATGTTGATCGGATTGAAATTGCTTCAGCCAGAACATCAAAAGGTGAGTTTGAATCTTCGAAAAGAATTGCAGATTGGGCAAAAAACAAAGACTATATTGATAGAATTGAAATATTAGGTTTTTGTGATCATAAACTTTCAGCTGATTGGTTAAATAATGCTGGACTGAAAGTATTAAATCTTTTAGCTAAAGGCTCAGAATTACACTGTAGAAGACAGTTACGCATGACACCAGATCAACACCTAAAATCAGTTCATAAGACTGTCGATTATGCTAATGAAATCGGCCTATCTGTCAATATATATCTTGAAGATTGGTCAAATGGTATAAAAGATAACCCTAACTATGTTATAGATTTTGTCAACCAGGCCTCTAAAATGAATATTAAAAGAATTTTATTAGCTGATACGCTTGGAATTTTATCACCTATGAAAGTCTCTAAATATATATCTTTTATGGTCAAAGAATGGCCTGATATGATTTTTGATTTTCATGGCCATAATGATTACGGACTAGCTACTGCTAATGCTCTTGCTGCTATTACTGCCGGAGCAAAAGGAATACATACAAGCGTAAATGGACTAGGAGAGAGAGCGGGAAATATTTCACTGTCAGAGATTGTTGCTTCTATTAATGATCATACTAACTACTCAACAAGTATTTCTGAAGAGTCTTTATATAAAGCTTCTAATTTAGTCGAAACATTTAGTGGAAAAAATATTGCCGCAAATACTCCTATTCTAGGCAGCGATGTTTTTACACAAACAGCTGGTATACATGCTGATGGTGACGCAAAGGGCAATCTTTATGAAACCAAATTAGCACCAAAAAGGTTCGGCAGAGAGAGGCGTTATGCTTTAGGTAAATTATCTGGTAAAGCCTCACTGGATCATAACTTAGCTAAGCTTGGTATAAATCTATCTGAGAAAAATAAAAAGATTGTTTTGAATAGAATTATTGAGTTAGGTGATAGAAAGCATAATGTAGTTCCAGAAGATCTATTAATGATAATCGCCGATGTTTTGAAGACACCATCTGATCAAATTATTAGAATTGAGAATTATAAAATTAAAATTTCTTCTAACTCTATTCCTGAGGCATATGTTTCTATTAAATATAAGGGTAAAGAATTTTCAGCTTCAGGTAAGGGAGATGGAGGATATGATGCTTTTATGACTGCTCTTAAGGAGGCAACAAGTCATTTTAAATTATACCTACCTTTGTTGGCTGATTATAGGGTAAGGATAGCTCCTGGAGGAAAAACGGAAGCATTGGTAGAAACCCTAATCAGATGGGGATCTAAAGATGACGAGAGTAAGAGTTTTGTTACAGTGGGTGTTGATTCGGATCAGACTGCTGCTGCAGTAATAGCAACAGAGAAAATGCTAAATATAATTATTCATAAATCTATGATTGATTAATTTTTTTGCTAGTGGTTTATTCTTAAATAGTGGCTCCCGCGCCCGGACTCGAACCAGGGACCAATTGATTAACAGTCAATCGCTCTACCAACTGAGCTACGCGGGAATAACTATTTATATATAATGAGGTTGCTAATTTTCTAGTATAGACAATCACAAGTCAATTTTTCCTTTCTGTTTATCTGGATCTCTATTAGTTTTTTTGTAATTATCTATTTTTTTGTAGACTGCATTTTTATGAAAAAACATTCATTTAAGCTATATTCAGACTTCCAATTAGCTGGAGATCAACTACCCGCTACAAATAAATTATGCACAGGACTAGAAAATGATCTAAAAAAACAAACTTTATTAGGCGTGACTGGCTCTGGTAAGACATTTACTATGGCTAATATTATTAGTAGATTGGAGAGACCAACTCTAATATTGGCGCATAATAAAACTTTAGCCGCACAGCTATATGGCGAGATGAAGGAATTTTTTCCTAATAATGCAGTTGAGTATTTTGTTTCTTATTATGATTATTATCAGCCAGAAGCTTATGTTCCTTCGTCAGATACATATATTGAGAAAGATGCATCTATAAATAGTCATATTGAACAAATGAGATTATCAGCAACTAAATCTCTTATAGAAAGACCTGACTCAATAATCGTTGCTACAGTATCTGCTATATATGGATTAGGTGACCCTAAGGCCTATATGAGTATGGTCTTACATCTCAAAATTGGTGATGCAGCAAGCCAAAGGGATGTTGTAAATAAGCTTTCAAGCCTTCAATATATTCGTAACCCTTTTGATCTAACGAAAGGTAGTTTTAGGGTGCGTGGAGATATTATTGATATTTTTCCTGCTGAATCTGAAAGAGATTCAGTTAGAATTGAGCTTTTTGATGATCAGGTGCAATCTATAAATTATTTTGACCCATTGACTGGTAATGTAAGTCAAGATATACCGAGAGTAACTATATACCCTAAAACTCATTATGTGACACCTAAAGAGACGCTTTTAAGAAGCGTTAAAGAGATAAAGAAAGAGCTTATATCTCAGTTAAAACAACTTAAATTAGAAAATAAATTGCTAGAGGCGCAGAGACTTGAGCAGAGAACCAATTTTGATATCGAGATGATAAAGGAGATTGGATATTGCACGGGAATCGAAAATTACTCAAGATATCTTTCTGGTAGAAAACCTGGGGAACCTCCACCTACTCTCCTCGACTATCTTCCTAATAAAGCACTTTTATTTGTTGATGAGAGTCATGTAACGATTCCCCAGCTTAAGGGCATGTTTAATGGTGATAGATCAAGAAAAACAACACTTGTTGAGCATGGTTTTAGGCTACCTTCTGCATTAGACAATAGACCTTTGTGTTTTGAGGAGTTTGAGAATCTTTCGCCACAAACAATATATGTATCAGCTACCCCAGGCCGCTATGAAAAGGAATATTCTGAAAGTACGGTGGAACAGCTAGTCAGGCCAACCGGCTTGCTAGATCCAGAGGTTGAGGTAAGAAAAGTCTCTATACAAGTTGATGATGTTTTATCTGAAATTAATTTAAGAGTTAAAAGCAAGGAGAGAGTCCTTATTACAACTTTAACAAAGAGAATGGCTGAAGATTTATCAGACTACCTTCAAGATAATGCTGTTAAGGTAAGGTATCTTCATTCAGATATTGAAACAGTAGAAAGAACAGAAATTATTAGAGATCTTAGGTTAGGTATATTTGATGTGTTAGTAGGTGTTAATTTGCTAAGAGAAGGTCTGGATATGCCAGAAGTATCTTTAGTTGCAATATTTGATGCGGATAAGGAGGGTTTTTTGCGTTCTGAAGGTGCCTTAATTCAAACAATTGGTCGAGCAGCAAGAAATATTAATGGCAAAGCTATACTTTATGGCGACAATATTACCAATTCTATGAAGAGAGCTATAGATGAAACTAATAGAAGGAGGAAAAAACAGGAATTATTTAATTCTGCTAATAATATTAAGCCAAGATCTATAATAAAAGATGTCCCAGATATTATGGAAGGAGCTAGAGCTTCTATTAATAAAAAAAATAAGAAGAGCAAAGCCCAAAATACTTATAAATTAGGTAATTCTTCTCCTGAAGAGTTATCAAAAATTATAATTGATTTAGAGAAGAAGATGCATGAATATGCACATAATTTAGAATTTGAGAAAGCTGCTGAATTAAGAGATAGAATCACCTCACTGAACCAGAGCAGCTTAGGAATTAAGGTTCCGAAAGTAATCTAAAAGTAATATAATTTTACAATATTAATATAGTCGCGTAGCTCAGGGGTAGAGCATCACCTTGACATGGTGGGGGTCGGTGGTTCGAAACCACTCGCGACTACCATATTCTTAAGCTAAGGAAAAAAAATGAAAATTAATTTTGTATTTCTAATATCTTTATCTATATTTTTTTCTAATGATAGCTTTTCTCATCATTCTAATGCACCACATTACGATAGAGATAAGCCAATTAGTATAATTGGTATCGTTGAGGAGTTTGATTTCGTAAACCCACATTCTTTTTTATATATTAGGTCAGATTTAAATGGAGAATCTGTTGTTTGGGAGTGTGAGATGCAAACAGCCAATACTCTTATTAAACAAGGATGGACAGCAAATCAGTTTGAAGTTGGTCAACAAGTGATAGTTAACGCAATAGCTGCTAGAAGAGACCCATTAGGGTGCTCATTTACAAATGCTGAAATGCCTGATGGATCAATTATTAATAGAAGCGGCTCAATAGAAACACCAGAAGAAATAGCGTTTAACTATGATAGAGAAATATTGATTAATAATAAGCCAAATTTTAAAGGACCATGGAAAAGAGATCTCGCTAATAGAGGAATGGGGTTAGGCCCTGGATCTCAAAGACCTCAAGTAGATAGACTAACAGATAAAGGATTAATTGCAGCTGAGTCCTATGATGAGCGTTTTGATGACCCATCATTTCAATGTAGCGCTTCTAGTATTTCAAGGGTTTGGTCAGAACCGGGTACAGTTACTGATATTATTCAAACAGAAGAATTTATTCATATAATTCACGAATATATGGATACTACTAGAGTAGTTATCTTAACTGAAGATCATCAGCCATCTTATGTTGATAGGCCTTATGGCCACTCAATAGGATGGTATGAGGGTAATACGCTTGTTATAGATACTATTGGTTTTGAAGGTGGTGTTTTGACGCCTCATCCAGGAGTAATGCATAGTAATCAGCTGCATATGATAGAAAGGCTTCATCTAAATGATGACGGCATGAGTTTCGTTGTTTCTTGGGTAGCTGAAGATCCTTTATATTTTAAGACTCCATTTGAGGGAACAAGGCATTTTATACCTTCGGCATATGATATAGAGCCATATGGGTGCATACCTGAAATAGCAAAAAGATAGGTAATTTTTTCTATTTTTTTAATTTTCTGAGATAATTATATTAAATATGATTAAGACACAATTATTAGGAGATAAGTTTTCTGTCGGGCTATCAATAGGGTGTCTTGTACACTGCCTTTTTTTCCCAACTTTTCTTATTGCGATTTCTAGCTTTATAACTTTTTCCTATCATGAAGAGTTGGTTCACTTGGTTATTTTGCTATTTGCTGTCCCTATAAGTATTTTTTCTTTATATTTAGGCCTGAATAATCATAGAAAGTATTCAGTCTTTGTTATTGGCCTTATTGGTTTATCTCTTCTTATATTGGCAGTTTATTTAGGAGTTACTGTACTTGGAGATCTAGGTGAAAAATATATGACTATATTTGGTTCAATTTTAGTTTTCTTTGCTCATTTAAGAAATTATCAAATTTGTAAAAATTTATTGTGCAAATGCCATGATAAAAAAAAATAGGATAAGATATTTTTTTAAAGTTAGACTCAATAATTTTTAGTAATACCAATCAAATTTATAAGATAATAATTAATTTTTCTACTTATTTATTATTCTATTAAACACTAAGTTTGTTTTTTTATTATACTTAAGTTTATGATAAATAAATTATTTACTTTTTCCTTTATATTGTTGATATCTTCTTGTGGAGGAGGAGGTAATAGTGATTTAGGACCGCCCTCTGATTCTGATGGGGATGGCATTATTGATGTTTATGATTTTTTTCCTTCCATACCTATTGGATCACTAGTTGATACTGACAGAGATGGTGCTCCTGATGATTGTGATTCAGATTGCTTATCAACAGGAATGTATGCAGATTCTGATGATGATGGCGATGGTGTTCTAGATGTTGAAGATGAGGCACCATTGAATATTAATGTTCATACTTTACCTAAACCAAGTAATGCTTCATTTGTAATTGATTATCTAACTGTGCCTCAAGATATTGGTCAATTATCAGGTACCTCTCAAAATAATAGACCTATAACTTGCTCTATTGTAGATAATACAACTATTGGTACAATTAATATTTCTGATAGCTCTTCATGTCAGTTTAATTATACTGGTTTAGAAAACATAACTTCTAATACTACTGATTCTTTTACATTTAAGGTAAATGATGGGTATATAGATTCCTCAGGAGTAGCTAAAGTCACGCTTTCAATTAAATCTGATCCTCTTTACTTACATCAATGGTATGCTGATAACACTGGGCAAAATAGTTTTGCTGGGCAATCAGGCTTACTTGGCGAAGATATTAATGTAGATAAGGCTTGGGCAGATGGTTATAAGGGTCTAGGGATTAATATTGCTATTATTGATAGTGGCTTAGAGATAGCACATGAAGATATAGAAGACAATATAGCTATTGGGAAGTCATTTAACTTTGTTGATGAGACAACTAACCCTACATCTTCTAGAACTGACGGAGATCATGGGACAAGTGTTGCAGGACTTGCTGCATCCGTAGGGTGGAACAATAAAGGTGCTCGTGGTGTTGCTCCAAAAGCTTCTTTAAGAGGATTTAATTTCTTGATGAGCCAGGCAACTTCTAATCAAGTGGCCTCTTTAGGCGGAGCTGATTACGCGAATGATGTAGATATTTTTAATTTAAGTTATGGTCCAAGATTAGAATTTGATACAAGACCATACACACAGGTTGAGGATGCCCTAGTTAATGGAGTGAATAATTTAAGAAATGGCTTAGGTGCAATTTATGTAAAATCAGCTGGAAATGGATTTAGACTTGAAAATGAAAAAGACCCTTCGCCTAGTTGTAGACAGTTAAATATAAGTTGTAGAAATACTGCTATGGATCCCCATAATTCTCTTCCATATTATATTGTTGTGGCAGCTTCAAATGCTTTAGGTGTTAAATCTACATACTCTACAGCCGGCTCGGCTAATTGGGTTACTGCACCTGGAGGACAATTTGGTAATCATCCTGATTATAGACCATTTGCTTCAAATTATGGACCAGCAATGTTAACAACTGATCAGTCAGGATGCGATAGAGGCTATACAACAAGAACTCAGAAAAATGCTTTTCAGGAAAGTCACCCTGACAATCCTAATTGTAATTATACCTCAACATTTAATGGCACTTCATCATCTGCTCCTGTGTTGTCTGGAGCAATAGCGTTGATCTTAGAGGCAAATTCAAGCCTTACATGGAGAGATGTTAAGCATATATTAGCAACAACATCTGTTCAGATTGATTCTAGTATTTCTGATAATATGGTTGAAATTGATGGTCAAAGTTACATTGCGGAGCCAGCATGGCTAATCAATGGAGCAGGCTATAAATTTCATAATTGGTATGGTTTTGGCAGGATTGATGTTTATGCAGCAGTAGTCGCTGCTAAAAACTATGTTTCTGGTAGTCTTGGTACTTATGATTATATAAATAAGACTAACCAAACTACGGGAATCTCGATCCCAGATAATTCTGTTACTGGAGCAGCTATAGATATTATGATGACTGATAATTTAGTTATTGAGTCTGTCGAGTTGACAGTAGATATTACACATCCATCTATTGGGGACCTGGGCATAGAGTTAATTTCTCCTTCTGGCACCCGCTCTGTAATGTTTACAATAAGGAATGCTTTTTATGACGAAAATGATTTTAATGATTTTAGAATTTCAAGTAATGCTTTTTATGGTGAAAATGTTGTTGGTTCTTGGACATGTAAAGTTGTAGATTCTCTTAATGGAAATACAGGTACTTTAAATTCATGCGGAGTTAAATTTTATGGCCATTGATAAAGCTTTTTTAAGACAACTAATTTTTACTTTATTTATTTTTATTTTTTGCTCTTTCTCGTACTATGCAGTTTCTCAAGCTTATTTTGAGCCGTGTAGTGAAGATTTTATTAAATCTCATGCTTCTGGTCCAATAATTAATTCAGAGTTAAGTTCCTATCAAATAATCACTAATAGTAGTGTTTCTTCAATTATTAAAATGGATAATCATCAGCATCTAGGGGAAGAAGATAGCTTAGATAATAATGAAGTGTGGTCTATGGATTATGGATCATTCCACTTATCTGTTAATAATGAAGCTTCAGAGATTTTATCTGATAATGTTTTATCTAATTACCGTTTAGCACTAAATCTTGACAGAGGTAATATAGCTATTGTTACTGGTGAGATTATAGTTAAGTTTTCTGAAAAAATAGAAGTAGAAGAAGTAGCTAATGACTATAATATTATTTTAAAAGCTCATTATGAATATAACAATACAGCTTTTTTTATAGTTAGTGATCATTTTAGAATTGCTTCAGTTTTACAGTCAATGAAACAAGATCAAAGAATAAGTTCAGCATATATAGATGTTATAGATTCAATAAACGTTCCAAATTAATTAATAGTGTCAACCTAAAATGAAACCTCACGTTTTATACGTAGAAATGTTAAAATAACTAATAATAAGTTTTTTTATAAGTTATTGTTTTTTAAAGGTATTTTAAAATCTAATAATGGAGAATTTTACTATGAATAATAAAATAGCGGGTTTTATATTAATTTTTTGTATTTTTTCTTTAAATGCTGCAGAAGCAAGACTTTCTTTACCAAAGTCACATGTTAAAGTTTACGATACTGTTATTAATAATGTTGATGCTGCTACTAAAGCTGCTCTAGAATCAAAAAAAGCAGAAGTCACTCAATTAAAGGCTGATATTAAGGCATATAAAGATGCTGGAGACAACACTGCTGCTCGAGCTTCTGCAAAATCTCTCAGAGCTAAGCAACGTGAATTAGATAAGGGTTTAAGAAGTGCTATAAAAAATGACACTAATCTTCAAAGCACTATAGCAAGCGAAAAAAGAACTGCAAATGCTGCTGGTAGATTTGCAAAAGGTGCGAGTGCTAAGAAAACTATGGATAAGATATTAGCAGCTGCTTCTTCATCTCAATCT